>CADEGH010000009.1 GCA_902826835.1 uncultured bacterium
AAGGGTACGCCGTTTTCTTTTCCAGGGACAGAACACAACTTTCTAAGGTATCTCTAGATGCAGCTGCGGGAGTGTCAGCGCGACGGCAACTTGTAGACCTTGTCGAACAGATGCAGCGGCTGATGGCCGGCCTCCGAAGTCAAGAAGAGAGTCTTACCGGACTCAAGCGCGCGCTGGAGGATTACGCAGTATTCTTGAATGGCCTGAACCAGTAGATCAATGAAACCTCATATCCTCTGGCCTGCCTTAGCCCTGGCCCTGACCGGCTGCGCATCATCCTCTTCTGGATCTGACCAGATTCGAATCTCCGAGGACTCGGCCTACAAACGCACTGTTGGTCAGCACCACGATTCCGTGCAGAACGTCAGATTCCCCAGGCCAAGACAGACAGTCTCGCTTGATAGCATCGCTCCCGCTACGGAATTCTTGAGCTATGCAGACATGCAACCACTTGCTATAGGGGATCAATTACGAGTCTTCGATGCTACCAACCGTTCTAAAACAGCCCTCCCTGCCGATCAAAGAGTCTGCGTACCAACGTCTCCATGCGCAGAGCTTGGGCATTTCAAGTTCAACACCTCTTTTCAGCCGGACCTCATTCACTACACAGTGACGCGATCGCCAGTCCACGTCGATGAAGATACCGTGCTTGCCCACGGACAGCTCGAGTACCGTGACGGTGCCGAGCAGTGCCACGGAATCTTCCGCGTGCCTATGCTGGCCGGGGAATATGAGTTCCAAGTCCAGGTGGTTCGTGTAAGCCTCACCAATGGCTACACAATCGGAGTCCGCTATGCCATAGTGAATCCAAGTATATCCCTTGAGGCCGAGCTCGCTCGAATCGCCTTGCGTGAGGCGGGCCAAGCCCTTATTATAGATGGACTGCAGCCCGCTATTGATGAACTAAACCGACAGCTATCACTTGATCAGTTGGCCCATGACACTATACAAGTCATCGAAGGCATCAGTCTGGTGATGACAGCCGCCGAAGTCGCGGCTCTGTTCTCCGGGAACATTACCGTGGCGATGGCGATGCGCACAGTTGTTAAAGAGATACTCGGTGAGGTGATCAAGGAAATAGTTGTCGGCGTAATACGAAGCGAATTCCCTGACCCAACTGAGTTACGAGTCGAAGATATTGTGCTTCACAGAGTATCACTCTCATGCTTTTATTGCAACGCCTCATTTGTGGCTGTCGATGTGCGGAGCGGATCGCATATTCGGTGTCTGAAGTGTGGCACCGGCGTACTCCTTGGACTTCGAGTTCGCAAGGGCGATCGCGATTGACCGCGTGGTTACTGTTCTTGACGTCTATTCTGCTGACAGCGATTTGTGCGAACTGCACACGTATCGAGCCTGTTGAGGGGTCAGCCTATGCTGGAGGTGACGTTGCACCAGAGTTGATGCGTGCGGCTAACGCTGTTCGCAGGGTGAAGTGGTTGAGGAATGACTATTACCAGAATGGCAGCATATTTCAGGTGTTTGAGATTGCAACAGCGGTTCCGATCGGAGAGACTACTGACGGAAAGCAAATTCTGGTCACCTGCAACCATGCGCTGCCTTCGATCGGTGCGACTGAAGCCATAACTGTCGGCAGCTATTCGGGTATTGGTGAACCTGCTGAATGGCACGCGGATATCCTTGCTCGGAGCTCTGATCTTGACTTGGCGATAATCGCGTGTCGAATGCCAGCCCAAGACCACCTTATTCCTGAATTTACCACTCCAGAATCACAAGACGTTGCATTCTGCGTAGGCTTCCCAGCGGATGAATATCCGAAGCGTAATGAACCAAGTCTGGTGGCTGGGTACACGCGGCTCCTCGATAAGTCCTTGATCGTCGAGGCCGCGACGCGAAAGGGCTTTTCCGGCGGCCCTGTCCTAACCAAGCAAGGCAGATGGATCGGCATGATTGTGGAGGGTGAGGGATTGTCCGCCTATGCGGTCCGTAAAACGATTGCCATACCCTCGGCCAGTGTTTGGGCTTGGATTGGGCAGCAGCGAGCCATAATCAGATGAAAACCATGCACGACGGGCGAGCTGTTATAATATCATGGATTGTCGTTCTCGCGACAGGATGCTCCTCGGCACCCAGCCTGGAACGAATTCGCTTTCAAGTGCAGGATATCGGACGGTCCGCCGAGCGCAAAATTGCGGCGTTTCACAAGTCACTAGGGGAATATCAGGAGATCCGTCATCGCTCGCATGCATTGTTGCAGCAACAAGCCAGCCTTACAATCGAGCTAAACACCCTCGCAGATCGATCAGATGCTTTGCAGGCCGCAATTATTACTCGGGAATCCCACCTATCGCTCATCTGGGCGCCGCCTCCGGGACTAAACTCCACTCCTGGAGGAGAGCCTAGCTTTATTTATCATCGTGCTGACGAGCTGTATCATTCCGGCTCATACGACATGGCAATGCGCTGCTTTTTTGAGTTCTGGCGACGCGGCGATACGAGCTACGACCACGACATTATAGCCTTGCTAAGGATTGCCACGATGAGTAAGCGCCAGAATGATGTGCCTCGACTGACGTGGGCTGTTATTGAACTCTGTACGCACTCAGTTTATGAGCGCGTAAGCGGCCCTCTTCGGGCCGAGCTTGAGAGCTTGGAATCCTCTCTTCCATTCGACACGAAGAATCGTGTACTGAAACAACAAGAGGAGATCGACCAGATGAAGCGGGAGAAGTTAGTCGTATTGGAGCGTCATCAGATTACTCATGGTCAGGAGTACGAACCCATCCAAAAGTTGCTGATCAAGGAGAATCTTGCAGCAGAGGCGGCCCTTGAACGCATCAATGAACTACATAGTGAACTCGATATGCTGGCTCGCGACGTTGTCAACTTGCATAGATCCGCGGGTCCGCAACGCGTCACATCACTGAGCGAAAGTGGAGACGAGCACCGGGCTCTTCTGCTGGATCTTGAAATTCTCGAGGCTCGAATTCGTGAGAGCCGAATCATGCAGACGCACTGATTCGTGGCTCGTATCATCCGCTAATCCCCCTATTTTCCTTAACATGCTACGACGCCATGCAGCCCCTGTCCCTCTCACCTGGAGACTTCTATGTCAGTTCCTTCACGATTTCGTTCGATCGTTGGAGGTGGTTCAGCGGCTGCCGGCGCGCTGGGTGTCCCCGGCTCGCTGGCGTTTGGGTCCGATGTCCCGTTCCTGCTATCGATCTGGGGTGTCGGTGCGTGCATGATCGCGGACGAGTCGGGCAACTCATCGTGCAAGGGTGCGGTGAGGGCGTTTATGACGTCATCGCTCTCCGGAACCGCGTTGTTCCTCGGTGGCTCAAAGTTTGCATCCACCATATTCCACCTCATCCCCGGGCCAGGCACTCTTGCTGCCGTCGGTGTGAACAGCTCGCTTAACGCCTTCTTCACTTACCGATTCCTGCGTTCAGTGGCAAAGGTCTTTGATCAGCTCGACGGCGAAGAGATGCTGCATCAGAGCCTCGTGAACAGCATTGCGCTGTTCTCCGTCTTCGGTATCGCATCGGACTTCGGAGACATGAAGGATTGCATCCTGGAAGGAAGGCACCTGATCGATCGCTTCGGCAGCAGCTGAGTGCGCCATCGTTGGCACCAGCGGGAAAGCGCGTGATTTTGGGGGTAGGCGCGCGGCGGCAAGTATGAGGGGGGTCAGTGGTTGAGGCCGGAGGAGAGGTAGAGGAGGCGGGGTTCGGTGGAGAGGAGGCCGGGGCGGAGGATGGGGTCGAAGAGGAAGCGGGGTTGGAGGGAGAAGGTGATGCCGTAGTCGTCTTCGCCGACGTCGGCGCGGAGGCCGAGCTCGAAGACCCAGTCGTGGTCGATGCGGGTGAGGGTCAGGCGATGGTCGAGACCACGGTCCTCTTCGAAATCGTAGGAGGATTCGAGGGTGAACATCCACTTTTCGTCGACGCGCCAGTTCTGTTGGACGAAGGCGGCGTCGTAGGTGTCGGCGAAGTGACGGAAGCCGACGTAAGTCTGGAGATCGCGGGAGGGGATGTAGCCGGCGGCAATGTTCGCGACTTCAAAGGCATCGCCATACCAGTCGTACTCGGCATCGGCGGCGAGTTGGAGGGCGTCGGAGAAACGGACGATGAGATCGAGCTCGAGGTTGCCGAAGGGATCGCCGGCGTGGTCGCGGGAGGGATGGGGGAAATAGTCGATTTCGGCCTCGAAATCGACGATGTTCTCGACCGCCGGGCCGGTCTTGCGATGACGGATGGTCTGGAGCAGGTTGCGGACACTGAACTCGAAGACTTGGAGATTGTCGTAGTCGTCGACCTCGTCGAAAGGAATGAGCTCGTCCCGACCGGGATCGACCCCCACGATGTTGCGGAAAGTGACCTCGGGATAGATCACGTGACGGAGGCCGTCCAGGCCGAAGATGCCACCCTCGGCATCGAAGGTCTTCCACGCCTGAAGAGTCAGGGTGGCACCGTGCTGGAACCCGAGGCGACTGCGGTCGCGGCGCTCGAAGAGATCTTCCTCGTAGAAGGTGTAGCGAAGACCGGCGAACGGCGTCACCGTGAACGGCCCGAGCCCGAACGGATATTCGAAGAGACTGTCGACATCGGCACGCCAGGTGCCGCGGGGCGAGATGTCCAAGTCCTCATCGATCTCAAGCCGATTCTTGGAGACTCGAGCCGTGGTCGAGAAGTAGAGGGGACGCTCGCCGATCTCGAAGAGGGGTTCGGTCAAAAGGTCGTAGCGGACCTCGGGCTGATACTCCCGGACCGTCTCCCAATCGTTGAAACGGATGGTGTAGAGCGCGGTCAAGTAACTGTTGAAGAAGGCGCGCTTCAAATAGAGGAGGTTTTCGAGCGGCTTCTCGTTCTTGTCCTGATCCTCGAAAAACGTCGGGTAATAGCCGCGGTCGCTCAGGAGCGAAACTTCGAGATCGAGCTGGAGCTCCCACGGAAGCTGATGACGGTGCTGGAGATTCACCCGGCCGCGATTCTTGGTGGGCGGCTCGCCGAAAAACTCGTCTTCCCCGTGGTCGCGCTGGTAACGCGTGATCAGACGCCCCCGGTAATCCCGCGAAGGATCGCCATAGAGCAGATCGAAGCCACCCCCGAACCCACGCTTGCTGTACCAATCGAGGGGAACACTCCAGTGCCCCCAGAGCTTACCGTCGGAATCGTGCAGGTCGTCCCCGATGGTGAGCCCGATATTGCGGCCGAAACGATTGGTGTTCGTGAACCGCACATCTTCGATGTAGCCGAGGATGCCGTTTTGGCGATTGGTATCGGTGACGAAGTCCGGGACCCAGAGCGTGGGAAGGCCGCCGACCCGCAGGTGCGGATCACTGGCGGCAATGTGGTAATTGATGGGATTTTGGGGGTCGTTCACCGCGGAAGCGGGCGGCTTCTCGCGAATGATGTCCAAAACCCCCGCCCCGACGTGGAAGTGCGGGTGACCGAAGGTGCAGGTGGTGGCGGTCGCCCCCAGAGCCTGCAGCCGATTTTCAGCCAAGAAACGCAATTCGTCGGCCCGGACAGTGAGCTGAGTCTGCCCTTCGCGGGACGTAATCGGGAACGAGATCGTGGCGTCGATCACCAACCCCCGGCGATGGACAAAGTCCATGTAGAGGCGTTCGGCGCGCGCCCACTCCTCGCCCTGGCTGAAAATCACCATCCCGTCGGCGTAGATCTCGCGGACGCGCTGGCTGATCTGACCCAAAGCGGCCGGCACGGAATCGTCAGGCGCCCCCTCGGCCGGAAGGGTGGAGGGAGGAGTTTCGCCGTCCGCCAGCCAGGCGAGCAGGTTGTCGCAGCGAAGGTGGAGGTCGCGGATGCGGACGTCCACGTTGCCGATGAGGAAGAGCAACCGCTCCTTGGGCTCGAAGCGGATGATCGACGGCTGAAAATCCGCGATCAGCAGCGCGACATCGTCCGGGCTGGGGGTCGGGATGACCGGGGGATCCTGCGCGGAAAGGAAGGCCGCGAGGAGCAACAGGCAGAGGAACGAAGGCAAGGGTCGCATCACCGCGGAGCGCTCCGTTCGGGTCGAGCGATGGAATCGAAATACGGACGGTTCGGATCGGAGAAGTTGATCCGGAACGCGGGACGACGGTAATCGCGGATGCCGATCTTGGGGAGGCTCAGGGTGGCGGAATTCTCGAGCGACCACAGCTCGATTTGCTTGCGATCGCGATCGAACTCCATCACGTCCCCCTGACCGGAAAAGTCGGTGCTCTGATAACTCACGAGCCCCTCGACTAGCCCCCGCGCAAACTTGGCACTCAGCTTGGGCGGAGTGTCCGCAAGTACTGTCGGGAACAGCACGACCCGATTGCCGACGACCTGGAAACCATCCCGCGTCGGGTCGCCGAGGGTAATCGTGGCCGGGCCTTTGAGGATCCAAGTCTCCGGCGCCGCCACCAGATCGCCGGTCGCGGCCACCCGGAGATTCGACAGCGGAGCGGGGGAAGCCGCGCGGGGGGCCGGGGCGCCGAGGTCGATCGCGATCGTCCCCGCTTCGACCGGGAAATCCGCGGTGAAGGGACCCCGAACCAGGAGTTGATCGGACAGCGCCGTCACTGCCGGGGCTTCCAACCTAGTGGTTCCGGACCGCCCCTCGATCAGCTCCACCAAGCTAAAGGCCACCGGCGCGCCGACCATGTGCACGCTGCGCAGGAGGCGGTCGATCTCCACGTGATCGCACGCCCCTTCCAGCCGTCCCGGTTGGCGGATCTTGACCTGCCCATCGGCGTGGAGCTGATGGATCGAACGCTTGCGCGCGTTGGTGCCGGCCTCGACATCGAAGATCAGGCGGGCCTCTTGCCCCTCCAGCCGCGTCTCGACGAGAACGGCCGGCAAAACCGCCGGCGCACTCTCCTGGATGCGCACCGGAGTGATCCAAGTCTGCGCCAGCACGCCGCCGAAACCGCGCAGTTCCGTGCCACTCTCGAGGAGTTTCAGCCCGCCGGCCGTAAGGTCGTGCCAGCGCTGATCCTCGTCTTGGAAGCGGAGTTGCACCCGCCCGCCGGTCTCCGGATCGAGGGCGGCACTTAGCGCGCGCGCGTCGAACTCCAGGCGGTGCCCGGAGCCTCGGAACACACCCGGCACCTCGGCCTCGAGCGAACCTTCCGCCGCGCCGCGGGCGAGACGCCGCTTCACCTCGAAGCGGGCCCCGCCGTCGAGCGCCGTCCACTCTTCCTCGAGCACGATTTCGCCGCGCTCGGCCCGGAATGTCCCGATCGCGTCGGCCTTCGGGTCTTCCCCGAACCGGCGGGTCACCACCTTGCCCACCGCCTGGGCGAGCAGGGGTTTGACACGGAGCGGGTCGCGCTCGACCCGAAGGTGCTCAGAGGCCGTGACCTCGACCCGACCCGCCCCATCAAAGAGGCCGAGCGCTTCGACGCGACCCTTTTCCTCCGGCGCCGCCGGCTTGACCACGGCCGGCAGCAGATAGGAAACGAACGGAGTGCCCGACAGATCGATCGTGTCCTGGAGAGGCAGGCCATCCGGGCTGAACTGACGATTGAACGTCAGGAGCTTGCCGGCGAAGCGACCGAGCGGCCCCTTGCCCTCGAGCGGGCCTTCGAGCTCGATGCGGGTCGGAAAGTCGCGGCCCGCGCTCGCCCCGGCTTCGGCGTCGAGAACGGAGATCCGCTCCAAGAACACGCGGAGCTGGCGTCCGGTCACGAGGGTGTCAGGGGCCCGCAGGACGATGTCGTTTCCGACCTCGATTTTCTTCGGAATCAGCTCGTCGCCGGCCAGACCATCCACCACCGCCTGGCTGCTGGATTCGAGCTCGAGATCGCCGGTGGCCAGCGCGGTCGGAAGCAGCCGAGCCCCGTCTTTCAGCGTCGCCCGCAGCGGAGCGCCAAACACGATGAGGCGCCCCCCGGGCGCGCCAGTGGCGTTCCAAGTAGCGCGACTCCCGAAGAGCGTTCCTTCCGTGATTTCCAGGGCGACCGGCCCCTCGAGGGACGCGACGCGCAACTCGGTCTTCGCGCCGCTCAAATCACCTTCGAAGCGCGAGCCGCGGAGCCGACTGCGAGCCTGCTCGAGGACAACGTTGCCGTCGAGAAGGAGCCGACCCTCCCGCACGAACAGCTCGCCTTCCCGAGGGGGCCGCGCCGCCGTGAATCGGAGCGGGCCCTGCGCGCGGAACTGGAGCGGATCACCGGTGCGCCCGAGCAAGGACAAGTCGCGGAGCTCGCCCTCCAAATCCCGCTTCAGCTCGTAGGTGCCGGTCTTTGCGTCGACACTGAATCCGACGCCCTTGAAGATGCCAGCGCTCGTTTCGATGACGACCGGCTGATCGGAACTGGCGCTGAGCAATCGTCCGTTTTCGACCACCACGCGCGCGCGCTGGCCCAAAAATCGTGCGTGCCGCTTCTCGCCGTCCCGCTCGCGGAAGCGCACCTCGAACCCGTCGAGGAGCTCGGCTTGACTGGCGCTGGCGAGATCGCGGCCCCCCGAAAACACCGCGCGCGTGGCCAAAAACCCGGAGCCGTGCAGATCGATCAGCCGGGTCACTTCATCGCCGATTTGGCTCGGGGGAGTTTCGAGGGGGATCGAGGGCAGGGCGGCCAACTCTTCGCGGGTCTTGGGCGGAGTGACCACCAGCGCGCGGACATCGGAGACTTCGAACCGAGCCTCGCCCTTGGGCCCGAGGCCGTCGCACCACAGGAGCAGCGCTTGGTAGGTCTCGGTTTTGCCGTCAATGACCGCCTCCCCGAAGCTCGGGGCGAAGAGGTGGCGGCCCGAAGAGGAACGCAGGTCGATCAGGCTCGACGAGAGGTTGTTCTTCGGGTCCTTCGGCGTCGGGTGTTCGACGACGGGGGGAGCGGGCGGGGAATCGTGCGTCGGGAAAATGAAGAAGAGGGACGTCATGAGGACGCCCAACAGCAGCGTGAGTCCGAACGCGAGTCTCACCGGAGGTAGCTCTGCACGAGGGCCGCGTAGAGACCCTTTTCCTTCAGGACCAGATCGATCACCTCCCGCACCGCGCCACTCCCGCCCGGCCGCTCGGTCACGAACTGCGCCCGCGCCCGAACCTCCAGATGGGCCCCCGGCACGGTGGCGGTGAACCCGGCTCCGCGGAACAGGGGCAAGTCGACCAGGTCGTCGCCCATGACCGCGATGGACGCGGGGGAGAGCCCGGCCTTGGCGAGGATTTGGTCCAAAACCGGCCGTTTTTCCGCCACTCCGACGTGGACGTCGGTCACCCCGAGGCGCTCGAAGCGGCGCTTCACCGCTTCCGATGCGTGGCCGGAGATCACCGCCACCCCGAACCCGGCCTGCATCCAAAGTTTGATGCCGGCTCCGTCCAAGATGGAAAAGGCCTTCCAATCCTGGCCGTCCGCGCCGACGTAGAGCCGCCCGTCGGTGAGGATCCCGTCGACGTCGAGAACGAGGAGCTGGAGGCGGTGGAAGTCGGTCATCAGATCACCCGCGCCGCCAAAAGGTCTTGGATGTCGAGCAGTCCGACCGGCCGATTTTCGGGATCCACCACCGGAAGCTGGTCGATGCGCCGCTCGTTCAGGATGTGCCACGCTTCGGAGGCGAGCCGCCCGGCCGCGATGGTGGTCGGGCGTTGGGTCATGACCTGATCGACGGGTTGTTCGAGGAAGGCGACGCCGTTTTGGAGGTGGCGCGCGAGATCGCCGTCGGTGAACAGGCCCTGCAAGCGCCCCGCGGCATCAATGACCATAGCGGCGCCCGGCCGGCCCTTGGTGGCGTTCATGCTGAGGAGGGTGTCCCGCGCGCTGGTGCCGGTCGCGACCACGGTCATCGCGTCGCCGCGGCGCATGATCTCGTCGACCTTCAGGAGCTTGCGGCCGAGGGCTCCGCCCGGGTGGAATAAGGCGTAGTCCACGGTGGTGAAGCGGCGTTCCTCGATCAGAGTCATGGCCAACGCGTCCCCGAGCCCGAGCAGGGCGGCGGTGCTGGTGGTCGGCGCGAGGCCGAACGGACAGGCCTCCGGGGCGCGGCCACAATCGAGGACCAGATCGACCGCGCGTCCGAGGGTGCTGTCCGGGTTACCGGTCAGGGCAATGAGCTTCGTGCCGATCCGGCGCAGAGGGTCGACCAGGCGAATCACCTCCGCAGTTTCGCCGCTGTTGCTGAGGAGGAGGACGACATCCTCCTCCCGGACGCGTCCGAGATCGCCATGGATGGCTTCGGCTGGGTGCAGGAAGAAGCTCGGGGTGCCGGTCGAAGCCAGGGTCGAGCTGATTTTTTCGCCGATAAGACCCGATTTCCCGATGCCGGAGAGCACCGCGCGCCCGCGGCAGCGGAGCAGGAGCTCGACCGCGGCTTCGAACCCGGCCCCCAGGGACTCCCGCAGGGCGAGGAGGGCCTTGGCCTCCATCTCTAAGACCAGCTTGGCACGATCGAGCCGATGCATGGCGGATGATCCCACAGACCGGGGGTTCATGGAACGCGGAACCGCCAGTGCTAAGACCCCGCGCGACGCTCCCCGGCGGGACTTCCGGGCAGCCTCCGGAGAGTTGACCATGAAGACTTGGGGCTTTGGACTGCGATTGATTGGGAGCCTGTCCCTCGCGCTGAGCGCGAGTTTCTTCGCCCAGGAGGGCGAAAAGGCGCCGGAAGCCGAACAAGACCCGATCGCCGCCCTCGGGTGGAAGACCGGTCCGACCGAGGCCACCGTCGGCAAGATGGCCCGCATCAAGCTCAGCGAGGAGTACCGCGCCCTGGGTATGGCCGACACCCAGAAGCTCATGAAGATGTTCGGGAATGTCGTCGATGGCTCCGAGGTCGCGCTCGTGATGCCCACCGCGAATAACGACTGGTTCGTCGTCTTCGAATGGGACGACTGTGGCTACGTCAAAGACGACGACAAGGCCGACCTGGACGCGGATGCCATCTTCAAGAACATGAAGGACTCCGAGGTCGGGACCAATGAATCCCGCCGCAAACAGGGATTGCAGACCCAGGAGCTGCTGCGTTGGGCAATCCGCCCGCGCTACGACGAGGCCACGAAGAACCTCGAGTGGGCGCTCGTGGCCCGCTTCGAGGGCACGCCGGGGGAAGTGGTCAACCTGCAGACGCGCCGTTTGGGCCGCAAAGGCATGATGCGCGTCGTCTTGGTTTGTGACCCAGACAAACTGGATGCCACCTTGCCGCCCTTCCGCGCGGTCATGAGCGGGTTTTCATTCTTGGAGGAAGAGGCTTACGCTTCCTACAAACAAGGGGACAATGTCGCTGATTACACCTTGGGTGCCATTGTCGGCGGCGGCGCGCTGGCCATTGCGGCGAAGGCGGGCTTTCTCAAGAAGTTCTGGAAGTTCCTCGTGTTTGGCGTGCTCGCGATCGGCGGGGCGATCGGCAAGCTCTTCAAGCGTGGCAAGGGCGCGAGGCAGGGTTGAGAGTGACGCGCGAGGGCCTCGCCGGAGGCGAGCGCCAATAAGCGTCAGCACTCCGCCGCTCCTTGTGAAGACCAAAATGTCGCGCCCCATTCCCTCCTGAGAACGTCCCGACTGCCATGTCCGACGACGATCTCGCGCTCCTCCTCGTCCTCGCGGCGGTCTATCTCCTCGAGTGCATCCACTGGGCGCCGTCCGCGGCTTGGGTGTTCCGCGCCGCTTGGCGACCGCGACTCCGACGGGTCCCCCTGCGGAGTCGCCCGGACACCATTCTGGGGTCTCCCTGCGGCCTGAATCCACTACCGCCGCTTGGGTGGGTGGTGAATGTGGGAGTTTCCCCGCTCAGCTTCTCCGAGGAGGGCGTGTTTCTATCGCCGACGGTCCACTTGCCGATGGCGCACACCACTGCGAGCGCCGGTACGTTTTTTCGTTGGACCGGACTACCCCCGGTCCTCTCCGAAAATGCGCGGTTGGTGGCAGATACGCCCCGCCGCAAGTTGGCGGAGTCTGGCCGGTTGCCGGTGGATGCGAGATTCCCCAAGGGCGGTATCCGCTTCGCCTCGGCGCGCGCCGCCGCTCTGACCGCGGAACAGTGGAATGAGCTGCGTTCGCTCACACCTTCCGAGCGGCGCGAGCGCATCGCCACGAACCGGCGCCATTCGCTCGATCTTGATGCGGCGGCGGAGGTGTGGGAAGAAACGCGTTCCCTATCCGCGCCGGTCCGAGTTCTGTCGAGTGCTCTCTGGGGAGTCCTTTTCGTGGCGACTCCGCTGGTCATGATCCGCTTCGGCTTCTCGTCGAGCTGGGGGTGGCTCGTGGGCGCAGCCTTCGCCCTGTCGTCGGCCATCGCGGCGACCATGTTCCGAGCCCGAACTCGTCTGGGCATACCCCGAGCCGATCGCCTCGCCGAGTTGTTCCTCTTGACCTTGAGCCCCCTGTCGGCGGCGCGGGCCACCGACCGCATCTTCAGCGACTCTTTGGCGCGATTTCATCCCGCAACCATCGCCCTACTCCTGGAGGGTCAATCCGCGGGCGCCTCCCTGGCCGCCCTGCTTCGGGAATTGCACTACCCACGGTACCCAGACCCGCTCGGGAGTTCCCCTCCGGCTTCCCAATTTGCCGCCCTCCGCGAAACCGAGCGACTCGCCGTCCGTGAATTTCTCTCGGATCAAGGGTTCGACCCCGACCAACTCCTCACCTGCGCGGTGAAGGACCTTCCGCCCTCCACTCAGAGCTACTGCCCCCGCTGCCTCGAACCCTTCCAAATCTCTCCCGCCCACTGCCCCCCCTGCGACCGCCCCACCGTCCCGATGGGGGACTCGGCCTAGCACTTCAAGTCATGTCCGCACCGCGCCTTCGGTTTGAAATCAGCGCATCGGATAAGTCTTGATCCTGTGGAACCAACCCGCATCAAACTGCGCGCGAGAGATTCAACGAATTGCAAAGGCGGACAATTCGCGGTCGGAGAGAGGGCGGCCCGCGGTGGCTTCGGCCATGGTTGCGAGGTCCTCCGGGCGGAGTTCGAACGGGGCGAAATAACCGTCGTGGGAATGGACCAAGAGGGAGGCTCCGCCGGGAACGAATTCGAGCCCCGTCACCGGTCGGCCGACCGGCGTCGGAATTCGGCGCAAATGAAAGCGGCCCTCTCGCCACTCGAGCAAGTGAATGCGATTCTCCCCGGTCCAGGCAACTCTGCCGAATTCCGGATCCCATACATCGAACTCGACCGACTTTCGAGGCAGATCCCAGGCTGCTCGCTCTGCGGACTTGGTAGGCGCCAGGTCCGCGAACTGGCCCGACCCGTGGTCTCCCGATTCGAAGCGTAGAAAGCGCAGTCGGGCGGGACAGCAAATGACGAGTGATTTTCCGTCCGGGGCCACCAAGACCCAGTCGAGCCCCTCGTCGTGAAGGTTGATGGTTCCCAATGGAGTGAAGTCGAATAAGCGCGAGGTCCCGACGGTGAGTCTCCAGCCGTTTCCGGTCCCGTTCACTGCCGCGATCACGCAACCATCACCCTCCGACGAAAAAAATCTGCGCTCCGGAGGCCCATACACACAACCTAGATCGGCCCTGACATCCACCGGCTTCTGCTCGTGATAGCGACGGTCCTTGCGCCAGGATCCGTTGCGCGACGCAGAGGGGTGGCAGGAGGCGGTCTGGTCCGTGGGCCAGATGCGCAGGCGACCGCCCTCGGCGGCCACCACATAGCGGTCATTCGCGATCGTCGCGACGAACGAGGGAGTGGAATCGAATCCGCGGTGAACCATCTCGAAGCGATCCTCGGGATGGAAACTCCTCACCGTGCCGGACGGGTCCGTCATGAGCAGGCGCCCGGAATGCCCACGACTCATCATCACCACTTTCTCAGCGTTCGATGCGGAGGAGGCCGGGCCGAGCACCGTTTGACCGCCGATGACTCCGCCCATGCCCATGCCCAGCCAGGTGAGTCCGACCCAATGGCCATCGCGATTCCAATGGAGCGAGGCCTCGGAGGGAATCGAAACTTCGGCAGCGGTGTATCCGGCAGCGGATCGCAATCGCACCGTCTGGCCCTTTCCGCGCAAGTAGAGGTCCGATCCGTGGTCATCCCAAGCCCAGTCCTCGAGATCCCTGAGCGGAGTTGGCACTCGGGTTCGAGTGCCGGACCTGACGTTGAGGAGCGTGATATCCAGGGATTCCGAATTCCATCCGACCACCATCAACCCGGACTTACTGAGGCATCGCCAGGGGCGGGAACCAGGCAGGAGATGGAGGGCACCTCTCCCGAACTCGGTGCCCAAAAAGTCGGACTCACTCCCCTCGAAATGGAGAATGCGGTCGTCGGTCCATCGCCAGACGCCAGCGCGGCCCGCCGAACCTTCCAACACGACCGACGCGTGCGGAATGTCGAATTCGACCCCGTACAGAGCATCGAGCGACAAAGGGCGCTTGCAGATGGATCGAAGTTGGTCGCGAGTCACGCCGCTCAAGCGCTCCAATCGACCGTCGCCCCGAGCCAGGACCACGGAGTCGCCGTCGTGCGTGACTTCCCAGCCGACGAGATCGCGTCCGGTCCGGAAGAACTTCGGGGCGCTCGTGTTTGCGTCGGAGAATCGAGCGATTCCTGACTCCGTGAGGATGGCGGGTGTCTTGCCTGCCGTGAACACACCACGCATGAGTCGGCCGGTTGGCACATTTGAGCGACGCTCCGGGATTGCGCCGAGCCCAGAGGGAGCTCGCCATTTCCGGTAGTGATCTTGCGAGACGACGCGGTAGGTCCCCGCCTCGGAATGGAAAACCTGGAAATAGGAGTTGGACACGGGGAGCGAGGAAAAAGGCAGCGAGGGTGGGTGCTTCTGAGCCAACGCCGGGGATCGCTCCAACCGCCGAGCCTCCAAGAACCGCAGCCAGTCGTCCACTGCCACCCAGGATCGGTCCTCGTCCGTCGCCCGGCTCCAGGGTGAAATCACGGAGACAAAATCACCAGCGGGCTGGAAGCAAGGAGACTCCGAGACCCGGGCGACTTGGATTGGCCGATCAAGGAGGCGCCAGACATCCTGGGATTGCGCGCTATGGTCGCAGATCAGCCACCGCGAGTCCGGAGTGAAGTGAACTTGAAATACGTCCACTCCGAGTGGCGTGAGTCGCGGTGGGCTCAAAGGAGCAAGGGAAACGAGAAAATCGTGGCCCTGGTGATCCCCGGCCACCAACCACTCACCATTCGGAGAGAAGAATCGCTTCGGGAAGAGCCGGACACCGTCGGCGGTCAGAGGCACTTCCTCGAAGAAATTGCTCTCAATCGTCCATTTCTCGAGCCGACTTGTCACTCTCCAGACGACCGAGCCGTCTTGCGAGAATCTCCAATCATCGTGAAATTCCGGGGAATGGGGACGCCTGGCGAGAACCCGAGCGGGCTCGCAACAATCCCGAACCTCCACGTAGTCCGCGCCGATCAGCAGGAAGCGATCGCCTGAGGGAGAGAACCTTCCGATCGGCTCGCGAACGCGAGCGTCGAAGGGGATGGAGACCTCCGAGGACCCCGTATGGCCCCGGAGGATCAAGCTCGTATTGCCGTCCCACAGGAGATCCCAGAGTCCGTTCTCGGAGAGTGCGATGACGGTCAATTCCGGGGGGATCTTGGCAACGCGCTGATCTTCGCGCCGCGACTTCATGACGGTGGCAAAGGGAACCGTGCCACCGTGGTCGACGATTTGGGTGCCGCCGGAGAGGGACGACCAAGTCCGGCTGACCGGCAAACTGGTCTCTAAGACCCAGCCGTCCAAGACCGCTTGCTCGAGCGGAAGCGAGAGTTGTTGGTCGTTCTCGAGGATGATCGCCAGCTCGTCGGATTGAAAGGCCAACCCGCTCACGCAAGCGGGGCCGTCAGGCGACGTGAAGACTCGCAGGATCCCGGACGTCGATTCGGCGAGGAGGTCCCACAGCACGACTGCATCTCGACTCGCGATCACGAGCCAGCGGCCGCAGGGGCTGATTTGTTGGTGCTCCCATGACCCAAGCGGGCATTCGAGCGTCTTGATTGGCAGTCCATCCACGAAGACATGCAATCCCCGCTGATCGTAAACACCCGCCCCAATGACGACCACGTCCCGCTGCGAGGCGCAGATCACTTCTCTGACGGACTCGGTAGGCGGCAAGTCTTCGAGGATGACCCCGCCGCCTTTGCAGCGTGCCACGGTGCTACCGGCGAGGATGATACTTCCGAACGGACTGATTTGCCGGAGTTCGCCCGGCTTGGGCATCGAATGAAGCCGCTTCAGTTTGGCGACCTCGGTCCACTCCCAAATTTCGAGGCGTAATTCGGTCTCGAGGACAAACCGAGCGGCGTGGCTCGCCAGGATTGCACGCTGGATCGTGGAGCCGACGGACTCTTGCGCCAGCACTGGCCAAGCATCAGACCGTACGGAGCGGACTTGAAAGCTATTGCCGATGGCAGCAACGAGAATTTCAGCCTCGGGATCGGTAGCGAGGATCGCGAATTGGTCGCCGATTTCCGGCAGGGGAGTGGGGATTCCGTCAGTCACCGACCAACGAGCGACGCGACCGTCGACATCCTGGGCAAAGGCCTGCCGCCCCTGATTCGTGAATCCGGCGAACAGGACGGCACCGAGACGAGTGCGCAGCTTGATCACGGGTGCTTCGATGGATTCATCATCGAGGTCCACCCATCCGAGCCCGGAGGCGGAATCGTACTTCAAGACTGCGTGGTGGCCGTCGGGTGCGATCAGGACTTGACCCACCTTCGAGGGTGCCATGTACTCGTCGAGAATGCGCACCAAAAACGCGGCCGCACCGTCGACTCGGTGGAGAACCGGGGTGAACGATCCAATCGGAAAGCAGGGATTTCCGGGGTCGGCCAGGTTGCGCTCGGCCACCTCCGCCTTGGCGATGAAAAACGTGTCTTCGTGGCGGAACGCGTGCACCTCCACGTTGAGGCGCAGGCCGGGGGCGGGCGGCGGCACCGGAGTCCGCGTGTTGGCGCGGGGCTCCCAAAGCAAGAGTCCTCCATCCTTGCCTTTGAAGACGACGAACCGGCCGGCCGGAGATAGGAGGGGACTCGAATCCTGGTTGAGAAGATCCCGCGGGATGCGGCGCTCCTTCAACTCGGTCGAGTCCACCTCGAAAAGCCGATCGCCCGCCAGCACCCAATGATCGTTGGAGAGCAGGAGTTCCGGAGGATCTAGGCTGAGGGGGGGCCCGCTCGTGTCCGCAAGAAAGGTCTCCAGCAGGCCGATCGCGAGCTGCTTGGCTTCGACATCCGCGGTTTCTTCGGCCTTCCGAAGACCGGCCACCGCCAAGAGCATCGCTCGCTCGGGGTACGCCTCGGATTCCGCCTGAGCCTGGGAGACCATCAACCGCGCTCGCAAATCTAGCTCGCTAGGCACCGAGACCGGGTTCTGGCCCATGGCAAGCGCTGCAATCGCCAAACCACCACCCACGAGCCGGAGATTCGTTTTCTGCATGAGCGGCAATCCTCTTGGTCGTGGGGCTTCGATTCTCTGGCTACGCCCCCCGGAGCCCAATACGCATCCCCAGTCGCCATGGTAGGTCCTCCACCCTCGACCTGCGTGCCACCCCCCGCTCGCGCCACCCCTACGTACGCACAACATCCCGACCAGTGTGCCACCGCCCATGGGAACGCGGATCACCAGATCCGCCTGCGACACGATGCCGTAGTCCAGATCACCATCACGAAGCGCCACCGACGGCCTTTCGATGACCTCTCCGCTCCCGACTCCTCGTCACGGAGCGACAGCGAGTCCGGCCGCCTCCATCGGCACTTCCGCTCCGGAGCCGCGCCCCGCCCCTACATCGGTAGCGGGCGGATCTGGTGATCCGCGTTCCCACCGCACCAGCACGAAGTGCGTGCCACCTCCCGATCGCGCCACCCCGACTTACGCACAACATCCCGACCAGTGTGCCACGGCCCATGGGAACGCGGATCACCAGATCCGCCTGCGACACGATGCCGTAGTCCAGATCACCATCACGAAGCGCCACCGACGGCCTATCAATTCCCTCTCCGCTCCCGCCCCTTCGCAATGGAGCGACAACCAGCCCAGTCGCCCTCATCGGCACTTCCGCTCCGGAGCTTCGCCTCGACCGAACATCGGTAGCGGGCGGAACTGGTGATCCGCGTTCCCACCGCACCAGCACGAAGTGCGTGCCACCTCCCGCTCGCGCCATCCCGACTTACGCACAACATCCCGACCAGTGTGCCACCACCCATGGGAACGCGGATCACCAGATCCGCAATGGACACGATGTCGTAGTTCAGATCACCATCACGAAGCGCCACCGACGGCCTGGCGCCCTCAATGAGAGGGGACCCGATTCTCGATTCAGCGGAACTCCGCGCACAAAAGCAAAATGTAAATCGCAATTTACAGTATAAATTTGGTTTGGCAGTGTAGGCCGGGCTCGGGGGGTCGGTGAAATCACCAGGGCATGAGGTGGTTTCTTTTTCCTTTCAAACTGCGGATAGGCGATCGTAGATTGGAGCGTCGCTGCCGCGAGCGCCACAGTTGGAGTCCAGCCATGACCAGCCGGTTCGATGTTGTCCCTTCGACAGCCCTTGAAGTGCTCGCCGGATATCCGGGAAGCCGCACGCGCACGCTGAGTGCGATGCCAACGGCCCTCCTTGTGTGTCTTCTGGGCCTCGCGGCCTGCGGAGGCGGCTCTGGCGGCGAACCCGGAGAGGTGGGAATTGAGGTCGTGTTCCCGCGGAACGGAGGCGCTACGGACGAAGCGACAGTGTTGGTTCGTGGAAAGACTCTCGATCCCGCCGGTGTCCATGCAGTCACCATCAACGGCGTCGCGGTGAGTTCCACGGACGGTTTCGCCACTTGGACTGCGGAGGTCCCGCTGCAAAGCGGAACCAACACATTGGTGGCGGCGGTTCGCCGTGGTCACGTCACCTCGACTCGGGATCTCGAAATTGAAATTGAGCAATCGGATCCCTGGCCGCTCCGGCCCTCTGGCCTAGCGTTCGACGAGGCGCGCAATCGGCTGCTCATCAATGACGCCGCCACCCAGCGAATCATCGCGATCGACGTCTCCACGCGCCGGCGAAGGACTCTCTCGGGGCCCGATCTCGGCTCGGGACCACTTGGCATGGACCTTCGGGGACTCGCGCTAGATGCCTCGACGGAGTTGGCATTTGTCATCGATCGGATCACGAACTCGGTGATTGCCATCGACCTTCGAACCGGCAACCGGGAATTACTCTCCAGCGCGCAACGAGGGATGGGAGCCATGTTTGCCTCTCCGGAGGCCATGGTTTACGACGATATCCGGGATGTTCTCCTCTTGACGGATTCGGCCCCTGCCGCCGCCTTGATCGCGGTTCATCCATCGACGGGGGATCGGACGATTGTCAGCGGTCAAGGCGTCGGAAATGGAATCGACCTTCTCGCCCCGACCAACCTGATCGTGCAGCCCACCAGTGGAAACATCATCGTCGCGTCTCGAAAGCCAGCCGGACTGTTGGGCAACAACACGACTCAGACCACTCTCCGGATCGAGCCTTTGACCGGCGATCGCGCCGAACTTTCGCTTACGGTCATGGGACCATCGTTCCCGATCCAAGCCAACACTCTAGGCTTGGTTGAGGGCCAAGTTCCGACGACCATTTTTTCGTTCGACGGACCCTTTGGCGGTATTCATCGAACAGACTTGACCGCGGGCACAATCACCGGGGTACCACTCAGTTTCGAGCACCCAGTATTTCCAGATTCCTTCGCGTCGGGAAACCACCTCACGACGGATCCGCGCACTGGGAGACTCTACTGCCAGTGCAATCTTGGATTGATAGAAGTTGATCCGTCCACCGGGCAAGTAGAGCGGCTCTTCACCCAGGTTCGTGGATCAGGACCCCCGATCTCCAACGGAGCGACCGGCATCGGTGCACTGCCCCAAAGCACCAAGCTCATCTTGGATGCCGCTCGGAACCGGATCCTCCAGTGTGGGCCCAGCTCCTCCGCCTATCTGAGGATTCTGAGTATCGACCTGGCAACTGGAGAGCGAGAGTTCCTCTACGACTTTCTGTTCACCGTCCCATCGGATCTCGTTTACCCCATCAGAATCGACGAATCCAGTCTCAATGAGGCCGGGACAAAGCTCCGGATCATGGGCAGAGACGCCACGTCGCCCAGTAATGGCATTTTCGAGATCGATCTCGTGCAGCGAACGGCCACGCGATTGGTCGACTTCCAAACCTCGAATCCGAGTCCGTGGCTGGACGTGGCTTTTCCTCCAGGGAGCACGACCGGCTTGGGTGTGCTCTCGAACAACGAGATTCGGCAGGTGGATCTCCTGACGGGCATGATCACGAATCTCGGCACGATATCCTTGGTACCTCCCACCCTCGCGATTCGAGCCTTTGAATTCGATGCGGTCGAGAATCGACTCGTCGCAAGTGGGTATCGCCTGGCGCAGTTCTCGATTGGCACCATCGATGCCGTGAGCGGCGCTTATAGCGAGACGGTGAGTTACCCAGCGTGGAACTATGAAACGACACCTGTGTCCAACGCCGCCCAGTACAACGACACCGTCAATCTGACCTACGACCGACAAGGGAACCGGCTCTACTTCGCCGGGCAGATCTTACCGGCGGTGACTTCGGTGGATCTGGCTTCCGGCGACGTCACGGTGCACTCGGCATCACCGTACATCGCGAGAGGCTTGACTGATCCCCCCCGAGTCGGCCGCGGGCCAGCGTTGACTAAACCGAGTTCGCTAGACGTCGACGCCTCGGGCGAGACCGCCTATGTCCTAGGAATACGCGAGGCGACCGGCGTTTACCACGTCGACTTGGTCACCGGAGAGCGCGTCCTGATCTCCCGGTGAATGACGCGGATGAAATCGGACAGGCTGGTCGGCGCTGACGTGCGGGGAACCGTAGAAAACGTCAAAAGTTGCACCTGGACAGCCTGAGAATCGACTGACGCGGAGAGGTGAAAAGGCTCGGTCCGCCAGGGGAGAAGCGGGTGTAACGGGAGATCGGAGAATCCGTCTGAAGTGCCAGCGCTGCCCGGCTCGCGGCTACACTCGGGCAGAGGCAGCCTGGAACCCGAACGATGGACCACATCATCCGAGCCCGGAACGGGGATCGAGACGCGCTCGAGGCGCTCTTGGTTCGAAATCACGAGCGCATCGAATCGGTGGCGAAGGCCCGGCTCGGCGCGCTCGCGCGTCCGAAGATGCGCGCGTCGGACCTCGTTCAGGCGACGTTCTTGGATGTCTTGCAGGCGCTGCCGCAATTCCGAGGCAACACCGACGAGGAGTTTGTCTCGTGGATGGCCCGCATCTTGGAGAACAACGTCCGCGACTTGGCTCGCTACCAGGGCGCCAAGAAGCGCAAAGTCGAGGGTCACTCCGGCGAGTCGAGCTTGCCCGAGGACCTACCCAAGCCGAACCAGCAATCGCCGAGTGGCGACGCCAAGTTCGCGGACGAAATCGTGCTGGTCAGTCGGGCCATGTCGAAAATCCCGGAGCGCTATCGCCAAGCGCTGCTCTCGAAGCTGGAAAACGAACACCACCCCGAACCCGAGGGGGCCGATCCCCGTCAAAAAGAAACTTCCGCCGCCCGGGTACTCTTGTTTCGCGCGCGGGCGGCGCTGCTCGTGGAGATGGAAAAACTCCGCAATCGGGATGAGGATCAGTGACGAAGCTCCCCAGCGCGGGGGCGATCCCGACGGCATGTCGAACACTGCTGAGCCGTGCGGACGCGGACTCTGATCCGAAGAGGCGGGAATGATTGATCTGCGGAGCCACGGGATTTCGCGTTTTCAGCGACGAACTCGCATAAGGGTGGTCGATTCGTGAATACCCCGGATTCCCTTTCCAACGAAGACGAAGCGCTCGAGAATCTCGTAGCGCAGGCGCTGGAAGTCCTGGCGACTCAACCCACGGTCGACTGGAGTGCGTTGGCCCCGAATCAACCCGAGCTGGTTGCCAAGGCCCAGGCGGTCTTGAGTCACAACGATGGGCTGGTGGGGGCTTTGTTCGCAACGCGTAATCCCTCCCTCGATTATCCGAAATCCCGCGAAGCCCAGAGACTCTCGAAGCAGCCGGATGGCCAGACGTCGAGCCAGGATCGCCCAGCCCCCGCAGCCCTTGCCGGGTTTATTCTGGGCGACTTGCTCGGGGCGGGGGGCATGGGGACGGTCTACCGCGCGCGGCAAACATCGCTACAACGCGACGTCGCGCTCAAACTCGTGGATTTACGGACGATCGGGGACCACGTGTCGCGTCTGCGTTTCCGGCGCGAAGCTGAGCTGACCGCTTCCTTGGAACATCCTTCGATCGTGCCGGTCCACGCGGTAGGCGAGGAGGCCGGTTTCGCCTGGCTCGCCATGAAGCTCTTGTCGGGGCCGAGCCTGGATCGGTTGGAGTTGCCACTCGCACCCTCCGTGGTCGCCGAATACGGCGTGGCGATCGCGGAAGCCATGGAGGCGGCGCATTGCGCCGGGGTCATTCATCGCGACATCAAACCCGGCAATATCCTCCTGGACCAGGGGCGACCCTGTGTCATCGACTTCGGCCTCGCCAAGTCGAGAACCGACGCCACCTTGACCGCGGCCGGGGCGCTTCCGGGCACGCTTGCCTACATGGCGCCCGAGCTACTCGGCGGCGAAACAAAGACGTTTGACCAAGGCACGGATATCTACGCTCTCGGGGTGACGCTCTACCAATTGGCAGCGGGACGATTGCCGTTTCCCTCCGACGACGCCGTGGAATTGGCTCGCAAGGCTCTGCTGTTGGATGCGCCGACACTCGGACTGCCAGCGCGCCACCGCGACCTCGAGACCATCATCCTGCGCGCCACCGCCCGCGATCGGGGGCGCCGCTTCGTTTCGATGACCGACTTCGGCGCGGACCTTCGGCGCTACCTCGAAGGCCGGCCAATTCGATCCCGGCGGCTGGGGGTGCTGCGTCGTCTCCTGGCGCGCGCGCGTCGGCGGCCCAAATTGGCGGCAATGCAAGCCGCGTTGGGGTTGTTTCTGGTATCTGCACTCGGATTCGTCATTTGGACGATCAGGCTCAATACGGAGGAGCAGCAGCAGCGGGAGGCGAGGGCGATTCGTGCGGTCGAAGCCGGTGACGGTGCTGATGCCATGGATGCACTCGGAAACTTCCCCGAGCGTCGCGATGGCGAAGTTGCCCAACGTGTGGAAGCCAGAAATTACCTGGATACCGCGATCGACTACATCGCCCAGCCTCGAGAAGGGACGAGCCGAAGCGAGTTGAAGCGTGTGCCCGAATTGATGAACAGCGAGGGGGTCCAGCGGTGGTACCCGTGGCCGGCACGCGGGGTACTCGTTCTCCTCGCTTGGCACGAAGAACGATTCGAAGACGCTCAATCGATTCTCCGGGAATTGCAGGACCGGCACCCTGGAATCATGAGCGAATGCCTGAACGAATTGCTGACCGATGGACTCGTGGAGGCCGCGGCAATTGGCGATTCCCCGACTCCGGAGGATGAACTGGTAATCGCGGCGGTTGCCCTCAAGCGCGCCAATGCCCCGGCCCATCGTGTTTCCGAGATCCTAAGCCCGGCGCGTCAGAGCCAATGGCCCATGATCGCTCGCCTGCGCGCGATCAACGCGGCCGAGCGGGGCAATTACGGGGAAGCCCGGGCGCTGCTGCAAGGGCTGATGCGGCCCGAGGGCACTCCGAGAGAAATCGTTCGCAATCTCGCCAAAGTGAACGCCCGCTTGGGGCACTACCGAGAAGCCCATCACATCCTCGTTTCCCTGCACCGGGATACTTGGACCGCATCGGAAGTAGCCCTGTGGTTCGACATCGGGAGCCACTTGGACGCTGCGACCCTGGTGCCGGACCGGGTAGCCCAAATATCTGGCAACCCTATTCTGAGAGAGGACCCCGCAGTCCTGCGCGTGCTCGCCGAATCCGGCGTTGGGAAGCTGCCCGAATCGGAAGTTCGAGCGCTCATCGCCCAAGCTCGGGCCGAAGGCCCTTCCAAGGGAGTGGCGGACTTACTCACCATCGTGGAACTCAAGTTGACCGATCGGTCGCTGCCGCCTCCCCAGTTGCCCGCAGCCCCCGGCCAAGGGCTGAATCCACTTTTGGACCTGGGAATTTGTGCCGAGGCCCAGCGTTTGGCACGAGAAAGTCGATTTGCGGACCTCCGCGGTCGTGCCCTCTGGATGTTCGCGCGCTCGCTCGTACGCCTCGGAAAGCCGGCCCGGGCGTTTGCCACTCTGCGGACCGCGATCGCGAACTCCCCTGATTTGGTCGAGGCACGTCTGGAACTCCTGGCGTTGGTGCACGACGCGATCGCGCAATCCGACCAGCGGACGGAATGGCGAAACTACTTTTCGGATCTCGATGCGCGGCTGGCGGCCAGCGGCGGTTGGTCGTCCTACGTGCTCATGGTGGCCGAGGCGAGATCGGTCGCCCGGGGCACGATCACGGGCCACCAAGATCGGCGGTGGAGCCTCGCCCCCTCACAACTCGAGCTTCTCGGCCAGGTGTCCGCGGCCCTCGCGCATCAGTCGATTCCCGATGCAAGCCTGATCGAGGCCGTCGCGGCGCTCGGCGAGGGAATTTCTTCCTCGGACTCGCGGATGGACAAACTGGCCGAACACGCTCAGGCCATCGCGATCACTCAGTCCGCGTTGCTTCTCGAAGATGCATGGTCAAGGGATGATCGTGAATTGGTTCCAATTCTCGAAGCCGAACGTTGAGGTCCCAAAGTCGTTCGTCAGGGAGAGAATTCGCGCGGCCCCTAGCGGGGCCGTGGTCGGAATGTTGATCCGGATCGAAGCTGCGTTGTGATACCGAACCGGCAGCACGGCAGTGCTGGAGTTCGAGTACTCGACAGTCGCCGTGGATTGGCCCGTGAATCCGGAAGCGCGGAGAATGAGATTGCGGCCGAGTTTCACGTTGCCGGCATTCGGCAGGGAGGCGGGCATCGGCAGGGTCCACCACGGGGCGATGCCGACTTCGAAGGGGCGAGGAGTGATGTAAATCGGTACGGGATTGCTGAGGCGCCAACCCGGGGTCGACCCGCCAGATCCCCAGTTGGGAAAGCCGGGATAGGGCGGAGCGGGCGGCCAAGCCGCGGGATTGATCGCGGGGCTACGAGCGGCGAGAGCCTGGACGTCAATGATCAGGCCGAAATTCAAGGCTGACTCGAATCCCCCGGCATCGAACCAATCGGCGAGCGCCTGTTCAGTCCAGCCATGAGTCAAGGCTTGATGCGCCATCACCTTCTTGGCCAGGGCTTGGCTGCTGAAGGTCGCCTTGGATCCGTTTGGGTCCGTGTCGTCGGTCAAGTTGTCGCGAGCCAGGGTCTCGAGCCACCAATTTTCGAAGGAACCCGCCCAGAGCGTGCCGGGAGCGCCGACGCGCCAATTGCTGCGTGGGAAGCTGTTGCCATCCAGCAGGAGAGGCATGAAGTCGTTCTTGGGCTGATCGGGAGTTTCCGGATAGATCCCGGCGACGTAGGAGTTGGCGAGCTGAACGGGATCGACGACGCACTGATGGGGCGACGTGAACGGCGGCGGGACGGTGAACGGCACGGTGGCAGGGCGGCTCAACCAAGGAACCTCCGCCAGAAAGGTCTCGTCCTCGACCTGCAGGCGCGCTTGCATCATCAGCGTCGCCCACAGTCCCAGGTCCTCCTGGTGGGTGGCCAGCTTGATCATCAGCTGATCAGTGGTGTCAGGGGACTGGACCAGCGCCTCGTACTCCCACACCAGCTCGGCCTCGACTTGGTGACCGAGGAACAGGTGCAGTTCACCCGAAGCTGGCTCGGTTTCGATAGTAGGTGGGTCGATGGAACCAAGGGGGTACGTGAGCGAAAGTCCAAGGAGCGTCAAGATCAACGTTTTGTACATGAAGGGTTCCTTACCTGGCTGGCGGCCGGGCAGAGCCGCGCGACCCCTGGCGAGCGTACTGGCAACGGCAGGCGTCATGGGGGGAGGCGGAGAAAACGCGGGCACGTTTCAGCTCGCGCCGACTTTTTGGCGAGGAGTTTCCAAGGCCTGGACCCGTAAGTCCAGGAAGTTGCGGATTTTCGTGACCTCCTGTAAGCTCCTCCTCTCCGATGACGAAGATTTTCGCTCAAAAGCTGATCCTGGGCCTCACCGCGCTGCACTGCGCGGTGGTGGGCGCCGGATTCGGCGAGCGAATCCTCTACTTCGGGGGTGGGCACGCCGGCCACGGGTGCGCATCGACTGAGCACCACGAAGAAGTCGGCAACGACCAACACGTTTGTGCCGACGCCACGGAGCATAGTCACGACCACCACGTGGGTTGGTTGCACTTCCTGCCCGTGGCGCTCCCGGTGGGCAGCAACCACGGAAACCACCACGAAAATGGCTGCGAACACGTCCACCTGAGCGGGGTGGATGCCGCTACGCGCAGCTCGCGCGACGTTGCGATCGCGGCCCCCGCGCCAGCTCCTTGGCCGCCGCGCCGGGAAACGCTGGCTCCGCCGCCGGCACTGTTCTCGCGCGCTTGCGATTTGGTGCGAGCGTCCGAGCAACCGCCGGATCCTCCCCTCTCCACAGTCTCCTGGCGTATTTGAGCCCCACGCTCCGCTGAGTGCGGAGGAGTGACCGGACGTCTCCAACCAGGCTCCCCGGTTCCATTCCGTCCGTTCGGAGGTCCTTCGTGGCTTGCCGCGCCCGCTGAGTTCGAAGCTCCGCGGCCGGACGATCGCTCGGGAGAGTGGACATGCAGTTGTGCGAGGTGCGTCGCTGGGCGCTTGCCATGGCGGCAGGGCTCAGCCTGTTGGGCTGTCAAGAGTACGAACCCCTTCCGCTGGATGAGACCGCAGTTCGGGACGACTATTTGAGTCGAAATCTCGATTCCGAGTCCCTCCGGAAGTGGATCGCCGAACGCAAGGAATCCCTGGGTCAGACGAGCCCCACCTTCGACCCATCGGACGGGCTCACCGCCGACGAAGCCGAGGTCGTGGCGCTGTTCTTCAATCCTGACCTGCGGCGAATTCGGGCCGAAAAACAAGCCAAAATCGCGGGCCTCCGCGAGGCCGGCCAGGTAGCCGACCCGGTGTTCGGCCTCGATGCCGAGCGCATCGTGGAGAGCATCGAAGAACCTTGGATCGTGGGGGGGACCTTGGGTCTGGTTCTTCCTCTCTCCGGTCGGCTCGAGGTCGAAAGGTCCCTCGCGACTCGCGAGGTCGCCTCGGAGTGGACTCAGATTCAAAGCCGGGAGTGGCAGACCCGCTTCGCCCTTCGTGCGGCTTGGCTGGAGTGGACGGCCGAGGAACTCCGCACTCAGGCGCTGCGAACCCACCTCGGGCGCCTCGACGAGATCTCGGTCATCGTCGCGAGGCTCGAAGCGGCGGGAGAGCTGCCCCTTGTCGAAACGCGGCTCTTCGCACTGGAGAGAGCCTCCCGACGCAACGAACTGCTTCTCGGTGAGCAACGCCGCGAGCGTTCCGCGCTGAGACTCCGCTCTTGGCTCGGACTGTCAGGACGGGCGCCGGTGCAATTCCTTCCGAGCCTCGATACCCCCGCCCTGGTCGGAGACGCTGCCGAACGGCTGCGGCTCGCCGAACAAAAAAACACGAGCCTTCGACTGGCTCGCGCTTCCTACGCGGTCGCTGAGGAGGCCCTCCACCTCGAAGTCAGGAAGCAGTATCCGGATCTCTCCCTGGCACCGGGAGCGAGTTCGGACGAGGGAGTTTGGCGCGCACTTCTCGGATTCTCGCTACCCCTACCGGTGTGGAACGGCAATCGGCAAGCTCTCGCCTCGGCCCATGCGACGCGAGAGGCACTGCGCACCCACTTCGCCGCGACGCTGGAAGAGGTGCACGCCAATCTCGCCGCGGCGGAACTCGCACATCAGAATGCCGAAGCCGCCGTCTCCGACTTGGAACAGAATCTGATTCCGCTCACCGATCGGCAATTCGAAGACGCCCGCCGCGCTGCCCGACTCGGTCAATTCGACGCCATCTTGACCCTGGACAGTTTGGCGCGCCTTCAAGATGCCCGTGAACGCTGGATCCTCGCGGTCTTGGCCCGCGCGCAGGCGGCGCTTTCGCTCGTGGAACTCCAAGGTCCCATCGATATCGCGGACGATTGGCCGGCGGAAAAAATCGAGGTGAATTCCCCATGAGGCGCTTCGCAATCAACGCTCTGTTGGCCGGCCTTACTCTCACCGCGGGATGCAAGAAGGACGTCCAAGTCCAGACACCCGCCCCAGAAGCCCATGAGGAGACGAACGCCGGGGCCGGTCGCATCGCTATTCCGGATGCTGTGCGACGCAATCTCGGCATCACCTTCTCCAAAGTCGAGTCCCGTCCGGTGGCGTCCACACGGCGCTACCCGGGTCGGTTCGAGGTCCTTCCCGAGGCACGCAAGGACTACCACGCTCCCACGCCCGGCCGTCTGCGTTTGCAAGTCAAGGAACTGCAGGACGTGGAACCGGGCCAAGTCTTGTTCCAACTCGAAGCGCCGAGGCTCCGCGACCTCGCGCGCCTCCTTTCCGAAGCGTCGGCCGAAGCACGCGAAGCGAAGGCCCAAATCGACGGGCTTCCCGCGTTCCGCGAAGCCCACAAGAGTCACGAATCGGTGCTCCAGCAATCGGTTGAACTCTGGACATCCCGCGTGCAAGAACTCGAAGCCCTGGCGGAGGCTGGTGGAGGCCGTGCCAACGACCGCGCCGAAGCTCGTGCTTCCTTGATGGCCGCCCGAGTCGCCCTTGCGGAGACTCAAGAAAAAGACGCCGAGTTGGGATCCCGCGAACGGGAACTGCGGTCCCGCCTGCAAGGAGCGGAGGAGAAGTCGTCGCTCCTCAAGCGCGAGATTGCCGACCTCCAGAGTGCGTTCGAAAGAAACAAAGAGACGAGTGCGGAAGTCACGCCGACCAGCGAGATTCTCGTGCGAGCCGAGTCCCGAGGCCGCATCGCCGTCTTGGAGGCCGCAGACGGAGCTTGGGTCGAAGAGGGAGCGCACATCCTCCAGATCGTTGAGCCCGGCAAGGTCAGGTTCCGCGCCGCGATTCCTCAGGGCGACTGGGGAGTGGTCGCCAACTATCGCGTGGCTCGGTTGACACCCCTTCAAGAGTCGGGCGCGGCGGCCGCCCCGCTCATGGCGACCCTGAGATTCCTACCGGAGGCTCAGGCGACTACGCGGACGATCGATGCTCTGGCCGTGCCCACCGAGACGCGACTCTGGACCCAACCCGGGATGGTGGGGTATCTCGAGGCCTCCGCCGCTGATGCTCTGAGTGTGCTGGCGATTCCGAAACGCAGTGTGCTCCGCGACGGGGCCAAGCTCATCTTCTTCCGGCGCGACCACCGCGCTCCCGACCAGGCCATCCGCATGGAAGCCGACTTGGGCGCTGACGACGGCAAATACGTGGAAGTGAGATCGGGGCTCGTGGATTCGGACGAAGTCATCGTCGAGGGGGCGTACCAGCTTCTTCTTGCGACTTCCTCCACACTGCAAGCGGGAGGTCATTTCCACGCCGACGGCACGTTCCACGCCGACGAAGCCGAGAAAGGTAAGGACTGATGCTGCGCTGGCTCATCCATGCCTCACTTCAGCGGCCAGGCGTCGTGCTCTTGCTCGCGGCCCTGCTTCTGGGAGGAGCCGGCTGGCTCTTGCCCAGACTTCCGCTCGACGTTTTTCCCGAGCTGAACGCCCCAACCGTGGTGATCATGACCGAGTCCCCTGGCTTCGCGGCGGACGAGGTCGAACAGTATGTGACCTTCCCCATCGAAAATTCCGTCAATGGGCTGCCTGGGGTGCGCCGCGTCCGCACCTCCAGCACCACCGGTCTTTCGATCGCATGGGTCGAATTCGATTGGGGAGCGGATCTGTACCGCGCCCGCCAATTGGTCGCCGAGCGACTCCAAGCCGCGAAGGAAACCCTGCCGGAGAACGCGCACGCCGAAATCACTCCGATTTCATCGATCATGGGCGAGGTCATGCTGCTCGCGCTCTCCTCTCCGGACGGCTCGGTCTCGGGACTGGACCTGCGGGCCTACGCGGAATTCGAGTTGCGCAACCGGCTCCTCTCCGTGTCGGGAGTCGCGCAAGTCGTGGCGTTGGGCGGAGAACTGCCGGAATACCAGGTGCGCGTTCGCAGCGACGAGTTGGCGGCCCAGGGATTACGATTCGACCAGATCGCGGAGGCGGCGCGGGGTGCCCACGCCACCGCCGGAGGTGGTTATCTCGAAGATGTCGACCGGAGGGAATTGCCAATCCGGCAGATGGCCAAGGTCCAAAGTATCGAGGACATCCGATCCACTCTCGTAGAACTCAGGGAGGGGTCTCCGCTCAAAATTGGCGACGTCGCCGAGGTGCGACTGGCGGGCGCTCCGCGTCGTGGCACCGCCGCCGATCGGGGGGTCTCCGCGGTCGTACTCAGCGTCCAAAAGACCCCGGGCGCCAACACTCTGACGTTGACCAGTGAGATTGACCGAGCCCTCGACGACCTGGTCTCGACGCTCGGACCAGGCATGAAGCTCAATCGGCTCGTGTTCCGCCAGGCCGACTTCATCAAGCGCGCGGTCGACAATGTCGTCGTCGTGATGCGCGATGCCGCGATCATCGTGGCCATTATTCTGATCCTCTTCTTGCTCAATATTCGGACGACGATCATCACCCTGACCGCCTTGCCCCTCTCCTTCGCGGCCGCCTTGGTCATCCTGGAATGGCTCGGGCTGTCGATCAATGTCATGACCTTGGGTGGTTTGGCGGTGGCCATCGGCGAACTCGTGGATGACGCCATCATCGACGTCGAAAATGTGTTTCGAAGGTTGAAGGAGAACGCCCAACTGCCTCCGGATCAGCGGCGAAGCCACACGCAAGTGATCTTCGCGGCGAGTAACGAGGTTCGTTCCGCGGTGGTGTTTGCGACCATCCTCATCATCATCGTGTTCACTCCGATGATGTTCCTGGAGGGCATCGAGGGTCGGTTCTTCCGCCCGCTCGGCATCACCTACGTCGTTTCGATCCTGGCCTCGCTCTTGGTCGCACTCACCGTCACTCCGGCTCTCTGCAAATTCTTGCTGCGAGGCAAATTAGGGCGAGAGCACGGCAACCACGACAGTCCCTTGGTGCGATGGCTCAAGCGTGGATACGAACCCGCCCTCCGGTGGTCAATCCACCATCGTAAGTCGGTCTTGGCGGGGGCGCTCGGCCTGACAATTCTGGCGTTCGCCCTGGGATCAACTTTCGGGACTTCATTTCTCCCGACCTTCAACGAGGGGACGCTCACCGTCTTTTTCTTCGCGCCACCCGGGACCTCGCTCGCGGAGAGCGATCGGGTCGCCAAGGGCATCGAACAGCGGCTCGTGGTTATTCCCGGAGTGCGGAGCGTCACGCGTCGGACCGGCCGGGCCGAGCGGGACGAACACGCGGAACCCCCGAGCAATTCCGAAGTCGAAGTCACGGTGGAAGACGGAGCGGATCCCGCCGAAGTCCGTCGGCAAATCGATGTCATCCTCGCGGAAGTCCCGGGTCTCACGACCACGATCGGACAACCCATCGAACATCGCCTCTCGCACATTCTCTCCGGCACTCCGGCTGCGGTGGCGATCAACATCTTCGGCAATGACCTGGTGACCCTGCGTCAAGCCGCCAGCGCCGTCGAAAAAACCCTGAAGACGATTCCCGGGACGCGGGATGTCCTGGCGGGTCGAGAAATCGAAAGCGAAACCGTGCCAGTTCAGTATCGCGCCGACGACCTCGCCGTGGCGGGACTGACCCCCGCCGAGGCCGCGCGCCAAGTCCAACAGGCTTGGTACGGTGCCAAGGTCGCCGAAATCAACCAGGGCATTCGACGATTCGATTTGGCGGTGCGACTCCACCCCGACGAACGGGAGTCGATCGAGGATCTTAAACTGTATCGACTCCACGGGAATGGTGGCGCCATCGTTCGGTTGCAAGAGGTCGCGGATGTCGGATTGGCACGCACTTCGAATTTGATCGCGCGCGAGAACGCCCGACGCAAATCCGTGGTGTCTTGCAACGTCGCCGAAGGCGCGAATCTCGGAGACCTGGTAAAGCGCATTCGGACCGAGATTGCGCCCGTCGTTGCGAGAATGGGCTGCACCTTTAGCCTCGGCGGTCAATTCGAAGCCCAGGAGGCGGCGACGCGCACGCTTTCGATTTATGGCGCGGCGGTGTTGATCATCATGCTCATTCTGCTTCAGATCTCCGCAGGATCACTGCGAGTCGCCGGTCTCGTGATGCTGAACCTCCCCCTGGCCCTGATCGGCGGGATCGTGGCCGTGTTTTTGGCCGAATCGAAACACCCGGTCCAGAACTTCGTCGCCCTGTTCGGTGGGGGCGACGGCGGCTACGTCGCTCCGGTGCTGTCGCTTTCGAGTCTGGTGGGGTTCATCACGCTGTTCGGAATCGCGGTCAGGAACGGCATCCTGCTCGTCAATCACTACACCCACGTGATGGAGGTCGAGAAAAAACCGATGTCGGAGGCGGTGGTCCAAGGATCGCTCGAACGACTCGTACCCATTCTCATGACCGCCCTCTCGGCTGCGCTCGGATTGATCCCGCTAGCCATGGCCGCCGGAAAACCCGGCAGTGAGCTGTTGGCCCCGCTGTCGGTCGTAGTTTTGGGCGGCCTGGTCTCTGCCACATTCCTCAATCTCTTCGTGATCCCGGCTGGCTATCTCTTGATACACCCGCTCCGAAATCATCCATTCACTCAAGGAGTTCAGTCATGAAGCATCGCACCCTGGCAATTGGTCTGGTCTCCCTCCTGGTCGTTGCTTGCTCCAAGGCTCCCGACAAGTCACCGTCCAACCCGACTCAGCCCTCCGCGGGCTCTACCTCCGGAACGGGCACACCTAAGGCGCAGGGCGACCATGACCACGGTCCAGGCGGGCACACCCACCAGTCGGTCAGTATCGGGGAAAGCCAGTCCGGTCCCTTCATGGTCAAGGCTGCCCGCGATGAGGGCGCTCTGAAGGCGGGCGCGGAATTGCACCTCGACATCGAAGCCTCGGGTGCGACCTTCACCTCGATCCGAGCTTGGGTCGGCACCCCCGATGCCAAAGGCTCGCGCAAGGCTCTCGGCGAAGTGGAACACGCGGACCGCCCGGCTCACCGGCACTTCCACGTGGAAATCCCGAACCCGATCCCGGCCGACTCCCGCCTGCATGTCGAAGTCGACGGCGGCGATGGCAAGACGCACACCGCTTCCTTCGATCTCAAACTCTGATCGAGACTTGCATCAGAAGTCGATCCGAACCGGCAGCACATTGCTAACGCCTGATAGGCCCATTCCCACCGAGCGCCTCTGCCCCGAGGTAACGACCTCGGCTGGAAGGATCGCACCCCTCAGTCAGCGCGGTCCGAGCCGGAAGGGCGCATAGGGCGGCGGCACGATCATCCGGAAGCCTGGCCGCCGACCTCGTAACATGTCCACGGGATGAGCGAAGTCGAACCGAATCAGCGCCTCGAAATGGTGGTCCAGGCGATGAAGGAAGCGAGTCGGGGCGACGATCCCGCTTCGCTGGTCAAGGCGTTTGCCGCCCGAATGCGCGAGTTGGTGGCATGGGATGGGCTCATTTCGGTCTCTCGGCGCGGCGTGGTGCCACCCGCGTATCGCATCGCGCGGTCCAGCCTGTGGAAGGAAGAGATCGACCCCTGGCGGGAGCGAGGCCGGTTGCCAGTCGTTGCGGGGGGCCTGATCGGCCGCGTGCTCGAAGCGGGACGCCCGACTCTGATCGACGACCTGGTGGTGGAAGCCGACGATCCCGCCTACGAATTGTTGAGCCCCTTCAAGTCGCTCGTGGCGATTCCCGTCTTCGACCAGGGCGAGGCACTCAACTTCGTATTTTGGCTTCGGGAAGTCCAGCACGGATTCGATCCGAGAGAACTCCCGGAATGGGTGTGGATGGCCAATCTCTTCGGACGTGCCACGAACAACCTGGTGCTCAAGAACGAACTGGCACAGGCCTACGCGCAACTCGATCGAGAGTTCGCGGCGATCGCGCAGATTCAGACCTCGCTCTTGCCCGCCCAAGTTCCGGCCTTTTCGAACCTCGAATTGGCCGTCCACTATCGGAGCTCGCGTCGAGCCGGTGGCGACTACTACGAGTTCTTCCCACTCGAGGACGGACGAGTCTCGATTCTTGTGGCTGATGTGTGCGGCCACGGCACGCCGGCGGCCGTTTACATGGCGATCACGCAATGTTTGGCGCGTTCCTTCCCGGAACTGCGGGCCGAACCCCGGCTCTTTCTCGCGGCGATCAACCGGCGTTTCGCGCGGGAGTACGCCGGCGATACGGGCAATTTTGTCGGGGCAGTGGCGGCGATCTACGAGCCGGAGTCCCGCCGATTGCGCTGGAGTTCGGCGGGCATGCCGCCGCCGCGACGTTTTCGCAGCGGGGTGGAGCCTGTGCGATTGGAGGCTGCACAGTCGATGCCGCTCGGGATTCTCGAATCAGCTCACTTCGAAGAAGCCGTCGAGACTTTGGCCACCGGTGATCTGGTAATCCTGCATTCCGACGGGCTCACCGAGGCCCGGAGTCCGGCGGGAGTGATGTTCGGAGAAGCCAGACTCGACACCGTCTTTCAGGAATCCGCGACCTCCGCGGCCGTCGGAGTCGAGAGCATCATGCAAGCGCTGACGGCTTTCCAGGGACACGCCACACCGGTGGATGATCTGACTCTGGTCGCGCTTCGAGTGTGCTGACCGGCGTCGGTCACGGGATTCTACGGGCAGATCACGATTTCGAGGCCCTGGCTCAGTCGGAACGGAGGGTCGAACGCCGTCTGCAAGTCGAGCCGCACCCCGGCGAACGCCGGGTCCATGGGGATCGCGACCGGAAAGCTGCCGCTCCCCACCGCATCGGCGGCGAGAGGTAGGAGAGCCAGCAGGAAATCGGGGTCGATCCAAATCGTGCCATTCGGCACCGGGAGCGCCGCCCGTTCGAGAGAAGCACCGAGCCAACCCGACCCGAACGCCGGCGCGCCGGAGTAGAGCAACGTCGCGTTCCCCCCGACTGCGAGCGGGCCGCTGATCTGGAGATTCATGACGTTGGCGGGCCCGCCCGCCACCCCGTAGTTCTCCGCCCCGCAGACTCGAAATTCTTGCTGCGGCGTGGTCGTTGAATTGCCGGCGTGATCGATCGCGGTGACCGACCAGACGACGGTCGAACCCATGAGGAGAATCCCGGGTGGGGGCGCAATCGTCCCTTCCCATTGAAAGCCGCCCAGGGTTTTCATCACCTGGCTGCCCACCACGGAGCCAGCGCGGTGGTTCACTGCCCAATTGAGAGTGACGGAATCCACCGTGGTTTCCATGTCGTCGACCCCAGAATCGTGGAGGACGACGCGCGGGCGCCAGGGGCCAAACGAGTTGACCTGGGCGGGAAGCGACTCGATGCGGACGAAGCGGGGTCCCTGCGTGTCGAGCGTCTGGCCGTAATAGACGCGGTTGGTGTAATTCCCTGACTCCCCCTGCGCGGTCACAAAATCGAGGCGGCCATCCCCATTGAGGTCGCCAACCGCGACGTCGAGCGTGGAGTCGACGACGGGACTGAAGCCCAGCACACCGACCTGGCGACCGAACAAGAAAGTGCCACTGTTCAGGTAGAGCTTCTCCGCGCCGGCTTGCAGGGATCCGATGACCACGTCGAGCAGACCGTCGTCGTTTGCGTCCACAAAGGCAAATTCGTTGTCGTCGTCGCCGTTTCCGCCCACGAAGAAACTGGTCATGGCGGTGAAGCTGAGGGTCCCGCTCGGAATGATGTTGTTGCGGATCATGCTGTCGGTGAGGCCACTCGTCGCCAGCATGGCGATATCCATGTCGCCATCCTGGTCCAGGTCCGCGACCTCAGTTTCGTAAGTGGATGCCGTCCCGGCGGGAAGCAGGGCGGTGGTCACCGTGAAGTGTCCAGTCCCGTCGTTCAAGAAGATCTGCTGCCCCGCGGATTTGCCGCAATTGATCACGTCGAGATCCCAGTCCAAGTCCAAATCGACGACGTTGATGTCTTGCTGATTGGTCTTGGGAGCGACCGGGAGGTGGGAAGCGGTGACGTTGGTGAAGAACCCGAGCCCGTTGTTCAGGAGCAGGCGAAGCTGCCCATTCGTGGCTTCGTCGTTGATGAAGAGATCCAAGTCACCGTCGTGATCGACATCCCCGGGCGCCGCGCAGGTGGCGGACATCACGAGGGTGCCGAGACGGGCGACACTTTGGTCGGTGAAATGTCCAGTGCCGTCATTCACCCACAGACGCTGCTGGCTCGGCCCGTTGCAGGTGATGATCAAATCGGGATCTCCGTCCTGCTCGATGTCCATCGCCAGGACCTGGGTTCCACGCAGCGTGGTGATGGGCTGGGGGAGGCGAGTGGCGCTCTGATTGACGAAGCCCATCCCCTGCGCCAAACGATTCATGATCAAGTCGGGAGCAATGAGCTGGCCCCCGATGTTGAGGACAAATCCGTTGGCGAAAAAAAGATCCAAGGCGCCGTCGAGATCGACATCGACGAGCACCGATCCCTCGGTGCGGACCACCGGGCCGGGGAGGAGACCGACCTGTTCCTGATACCGGTAGCCCTGGGCCGCGGCGGATGCGCCCAAAACGGAAATCAGGACCGTGAGGGCAGCCGGCTGCCCGGCAAGACGTGCAAGAAACATGCGGTGGAGATCCTCGCGCGAGGTTGCGCGGGATCATCGTAGGGATCAGCGCCGCATTTGTTGCCCGGATTTTGGCTTCTGACGGTCCGAAAGACCGCAGGAATCGAACCCGCCTACGCCGGCTTGGGCCCGGCCGAGGGCGGGAGCGGGGGTGGCGTCAGGCTTGGGGGAGGCGGCGGGGTCGTGGGCGGGGGAGGTGCCACCGCGACCGACTTGGGCCGCGCCGTGACCCGCAAGGGCGGGGGCGGCGTGGTGGCAAATCGCTGCACCGCAGCCTCGAAGTCTTCGAGGTTGAGGACCTCGTGTTCGATCAGGTGGACGGCCAGTCGGTCGAGAAGGTCGCGATTCTTGATGACGATATCCAGCGCCTCGGAGTGCGCGGTGTCGATGATCTTACGGACCGCCGCGTCGATCTCCGAGGCGATGCGCTCGGAGACGGTGTTGGTCGCATTCATGTCGCGACCGAGGAAGGGGTTGCCGGGGGGCGCCTGGTAGGCGACCGGGCCGAGCTCGTCCGTCATGCCCCAGCGGCACACGATCGAACGGGCAAGCGCGGTGACTTTCTGCAGGTCGTCTTCGGCCCCGGTGCTTTGGTGACCGAACACCACCTCCTCGGCGCTGCGACCACCGAGGGTGACCCGCAGGCGGGCGAGCAGCTCGTACTTCGTGACGATGTAGCGATCTTCCTCAGGGAGGGTGAGGGTGTACCCGAGGGCGCCCTTCCCACGCGGGATGATGCTGACTTTGTGAACGGGGTCGGATCCTTCGGTGAAGCGGGCGACCATGGCGTGCCCGAGCTCGTGGTAGGCGAGGACGCGCTTCTCGTGCGGGCCGATGATGCGGCTCCGGCGCTCGGGGCCTGCCATCACGCGCTCCACCGCCTCTTCGACTTCCTTGGCGCTGATGTCCTTGCGGTCGCGCCTGGCCGCCAGGAGGGCCGCTTCGTTCATGACGTTCGAGAGGTCGGCGCCGCTGAAGCCGGGGGTCCGCTGCGCCACGAGGTTCAGATCGATGTTCGATTGCAACGGTTTGCCGCGGGAATGAATTCTCAGGATGGCCTCGCGGCCGCGCAGATCGGGGGCGTCGAGCACCACGTGTCGGTCGAAGCGGCCAGGGCGGAGCAGCGCCGGGTCCAGCACGTCCGGGCGGTTGGTGGCGGCGATGACAATCACGCCCTTGCGGCCGTCGAAACCGTCCATCTCGACGAGGAGTTGATTGAGCGTCTGTTCGCGCTCGTCGTGGCCGCCTCCGAGGCCGGTACCGCGGTGGCGCCCGACGGCGTCGATTTCGTCGACGAAGATGATGCAGGGTGCCTTCTGCTTGGCGGTGTTGAAGAGGTCGCGGACGCGGGCGGCCCCGACGCCGACAAACATCTCCACGAAGTCGGAGCCGCTGATCGAGAAGAACGGCACCCCGGCTTCACCGGCGACCGCGCGGGCGAGCAGAGTCTTGCCGCAGCCCGGCGATCCCATGAGGAGGGCGCCCTTCGGGATCTTCCCGCCCAGCGCGGTGAAGCGGTCGGGCAGTTTCAGGAACTCCACGATTTCTTGGAGCTCTTCCTTGGCCTCGTCGGCCCCCGCCACGTCCTCGAAGGTGACGCCGGTCTTTTCTTCTCCGACGATCTTCGCTCGCGATCGCCCGAACGAGAGGACGTTTTCGCCGGCCATTCGGCTTGAGCGGAACATCATCATCATGACCGCCACGACGAACACGACCGGGAGAACCCAAAGCCAGACGCTGCTCCAGTCGGTGGGAATGTTGGTCGAAAAGGCGACGCCCCGGGCGCGGAGGTCCTTCACCAGCTCTTCGTCGATGCCGCCGAAGCGCTCCGTCCGGAACGGCAGCTTGTCGCCGTGCTGGTCGCGGATGAAGTACTCTTTCCAGTTGGCAAATTTGGGATCCGCCGGGTCCGGACGCAGGAAACCAGTGATTTCGGTCGGCCTGACGACCGCGGTGATGACCCCGGGGCTCTTCTCGTCGCGGGCGAGCGGATTGGCGGTGTTGGGGTTGGAGGGCAGCCCGGATTCTTGGCTGTAAACCTCAGGATGGACGATCGCCATCCGATCGAGGTAGCTGCGGAAGACGCTGTACTCGACCGCCACCTCCCCTGCCCGGTTGGTCATGTTGAGGAGGAGGATCGCCGCCACCACCAAGAAGATCAGCAAGAAGGAGCTGCGACTGAAGGGGTTGCGGCGTTGCGGGGTCCCTTGCCCCCCGGATCCTGGACGTTCTGACATGGTGCTCCTCGGGTCACCGGTGCGCACTGACCTTGGCCGCGCCGGAGCAAGGGACTCCCGAGCCTCTTGCTGGTCGATCGTAGCAGGCTCGGGGAGGGGGGGAGTAGGCGACGAAGTGGCCCGCTTTTTTCCTCTCGGCATCGCCGTTAAACCCTTGGGACTACAGGGTTTCAAGCTAAATTGCGCGCCTCCGATTGGAGGTGGCGCCGTCCCCTTTGGCGCGCTCTCTTCCGCCGCTCCCTTCGCCTGAGTCTTTTTCATGAGCGACGACGTTCCGACCGAGTCAGAGACCCCGCCGGGCGGCCTGATCCGCGATCACTTGTTGGACGAAGAGATGCGCTCTTCGTACCTCACCTACGCGATGAGCGTGATCATCCAGCGCGCCCTACCGGACGTGCGGGATGGTCTGAAACCCTCGCAGCGCCGCATCCTGGTCGCGATGAACGACCTGAACCTCGGGCCCCGGTCGAAGCCGAGGAAGTGCGCCAAGATCGCCGGCGATACCTCGGGGAATTACCACCCCCACGGTGAGGCGGTCGTCTACCCCACCCTGGTCCGACTCGCGCAGGACTTCAACATGCGCTACCCCCTGATCGACAAACAGGGGAACTTCGGCGCGATCGACGGGTCGCCTCCGGCGGCCATGCGTTACACCGAGGCCCGGATGGCGGCCACCGCCTCCGACCTCATGGACGACCTCGACAAAGACACCGTCGAGTTTGTCCGCAATTACGACGACACCCGCGACGAGCCCACCGTCCTGCCCTCGCGGTTTCCCAATCTCATCTGCAACGGCTCGCAAGGCATCGCGGTCGGAATGGCGACCTCGATTCCGCCTCACAACGTGACGGAAGTTTGTGACGCGCTCATCGCGCTCATCAAACAACCGGACATCACCCTCGCGGGGCTGATGGAGCACGTCAAGGGCCCCGATTTCCCGACCGGGGGCACGATCTGCGGCAAAGAGGGATTGGTCCGGGCGTACGCCACCGGGCGGGGTCACCTTGTCATCCGCGCCAGGGCTTCGATCGAAACCCTGGGCAAAGACCGCGAGCAGATCGTCATCACGGAATTGCCCTACCAGGTCAATCCCCTGAATGTCTTCGAGAAGGTGAAAAACCTCATCGCCGAGAAGATCATCGAGGGGATTTCCTACGCGAACGACGAAACCGACCGCAAGGCCGGCCTGCGCTTGATCTTCGAAATCAAGAAGGGGCACCAAGCCGACGTCGTCCTCAATCAGCTCTATCGCTACACGCCCCTGCAGAGCAGTTTCTCGATGATCATGCTCGCCCTCTCGAATGGGCGGCCCGTGACCTTCGGTCTGAAGGAAATGCTCGCGAGTTTTCGGGATCACCGGATCGACGTCATCCAACGGCGAACCCGTTACCTCAAGCGCAAGGCCGAAGAGCGCCTCCATATCGTGGAGGGGCTGCTCATCGCGATCGCCGACATCGACGAAGTGGTGCGCATCATTCGCACCTCGTCCTCCCCGGAGACTGCCCGCACTGGCCTGGTGCAGCGCTTCATTCTCACGGAACGGCAAGCGGACGCCATCCTGGCGATGCGCCTGGCGCGATTGACCGGGCTCGAAGTCGAGAAGCTCGAGCAGGAAAAACTCGAGCTCTTGGTCGCCATCCGTCGCTACGAAGAGATTCTTGGCGATGTGCGCGAAGTGCACAAACTCATCGTCGAGGACTTGGTCGATATTCGCGCTCGTTACGGCGATGCCCGTCGCACCGAGATTTCCGGCGAAGACATCGAAATCGAAGACGAGGCGCTCATCCCCGAAGGGCGTATGCTCGTCACGTTCAGCCACAGTGGCTACGTGAAGCGCATGTCGCCGGAGATCTACCGTTCGCAGGGCCGCGGCGGAGTGGGAGTGACCGGGGCGGAAACCAAGGACGGCGACTTCGTCGAGCGCATCATCCTCGCCGACAATCACGACTACTTCCTGTTGTTCACCAATTGGGGATGGGTGCACTGGCTCAAGGTTTGGAAAATCCCCGAGCTCTCGCGCACGAGCCAGGGCCGCTTCATCGAGAACTTCCTGCCGCTCCGTGAAGAGAAGCACGAAGGGGGTCGGGGCAAAGAGCGCATCGTCGCGATCATCCCTGTCCGCACTTTCGACGAGCGCTTCCTGATCACCCTTTCGCGCAACGGAATCATCAAGAAGACGTCGCTCGTGGAATACGGTCGCCCCAAGAGCGGCGGCATCATCGGAGTCGGGCTCAAGGAAAACGACCAACTCGTGCGCGCCATCCTCACCGACGGCAAGCGCGAAATTCTGATCTCCACCTCCCAAGGGCAGACCATCCGCTTCCACGAGGAGGAAGTCCGCCCGATGGGTCGTTCCGCCGCGGGGGTCATTGCCGTCAAATTCAAGGACGGCAACGAGGGTGACCATGTCGTCGACATGGCGATCGCCGACGACTCGCTCGATTTGCTTTCCATTTGCGCCAAGGGATTCGGCGTGCGAGCGACCATCCAGGACTACCCGGTCAAGGGCCGCGGCGGGCTTGGGGTCGTCAATGTCCGCGGCCTCGAACGCAACGGCGATGTCGTCATGGTGCGTGTCGCACACACGACCGACGACGTCATCCTGATTTCCGAGCAAGGCATGATCGTGCGGATGCCCGTCCAAGAAATCCGCGCCATCGGCCGTGGTGGTCAGGGCGTCCGGGTCATGCGCCTGAAAGACGGCGACCGCGTCGTCTCCGGTGTCGTGGTCAGTGCCGAGGAAGAAGAGGGCGAAGGCGATCGCCCTCTCCCCAAGTCGCCCCCACCCGACGCTCCGATCGTGGCGGAAGGCCCGACAGACGAGGAATCCCCTCCTGCGGACCCCGAACCGACTCCCGAGTGAATCGAACGCCTTCTGGTCAATTCCTCAACCAGTCAGCAGCACTGCGGAAACAGGCCGATCAAAGCCACTGCCGCAATGGAAGGTCCATTTCGATTCCTGTCGCCTCACTCCGCCTCGTCCAAGCGGGGGAGTGAATTGCCCCGAACTTCTGTGGCGAGCCACCCCCCAACGTGCGTGCCACTATCCATGGGAGCGCGGATCACCAGATCCGCCTGCGACCAGAGCCGGTAGCCCAGGTCACCCTCACGAAGCGCCACCGATGGCCTGTTGAGAGGGTTCTGACGAGAGGATCGCCGGGTTCCTGGGACGAACCGTCCCTGGTGATCTTCGAGTCGTCACCGCGTGCCCGAGTTGGATTTTGTTCAGATAGACTCCGGACTCGGAGGATCACTATGTTGATGAATTGGTTGCTGGTCGTGCTCGGTGCTGCGGCGATGCCGCAAGCGCCGGAGTTTGCCCCCCCGGTGAGGATGGAAGCCGAGGGCAAGATCGTGAAGGTCGAAGCGCCAGGGTACGCGGCGCCGGCTTGGTTCGATGTCGACAAGGACGGGCAGAAAGACCTGATCGTCGGCCAGTTCAACGGCGGCAAGATGATGGTCTACAAGAACACCGGCAACGGCAAACTCGCCAAAGGCGAGTGGCTCATGGCGGCCGGCAAGGTCGCCGAAGTCCCGGGCGTATGGTGATGCACCTCCTCGACTCCACAGTTCGTGGAGCTGAATGGTGACGGCTTGATCGACATTCTCTCCGGTTCGTACTCGCGTCACGATGGGGATATGGCGGGGCTGTTCCAAGTCCTGTGGGGCCAAAAGGACGGCAGCTTCGCGGCGCCCGAGGCGCTGAAGGGCACCGATGGGGAGCCGCTGATCATCCTGACCGAGGACAGTGAGGAAGCCTTGGTCGACAAGATCTGCACTCGCCCCATCGCCGTGGATCTGGACGGAGACGGCAAGCTCGACATCGTCTCCGGGAACTTCGGCGGCACCTTCGCGTTCTTCAAGGGTGAGGGCAACGGGAAATTCGCGCCCAAGAGCACCTGGATCGAAAGCGATACTCGGAAGATCTCGGTGGAGCACCACAGCGATCCCTTCCTCGTCGACTGGGACAAGGACGGCGATTTTGATCTCTTGAGCGGATCCGCGGAGGGCGGAGCTTTCTTGTTCGTCAACGAGGGAACCAAGACTGCCCCCAAGTTCGGCGTGCGAACGACGCTCATCGCGGCGCCCAAGCAGGCTGCCGAGGAAGTGATCGGGGATGCGCACATCACCGGGCCGCAGAGCTCCACGCGAATCTGGGCCGACGACGTCAATGGCGACGGCAAACCCGACCTCCTTCTCGGTGACAGCGTCAGCTTGGTCTTCCCTGCCAAAGGGGTGAGCGACCAGGAAGCGCTCGCCAAGATCAAGGAGTTCGGCGAGAAGTTCAGCAAGGCCTACGAATCGATGGGCAACTCGGAAGAACCGCCGAGCGAGGAGGCGATGAAGAAGATGCAAGCGGAGATCGAGGTCTTGACCGCCGAGAAAGCCAAGTTCGTCACGGAGGAGAGCACCGGTTACGTCTGGCTTTTCCTCCAGAAGTGATCCGGCTCGCCAAGCGACTTCAGGCTCACTTGGCGCGAGTATAGGCGACCTCGACCACCTTCGTGCCGGCCTCCCCGATCGGCAGGTCGTGCACTTCGAAAACGACGCGGTCCGCACTTTCGAACCGCCAGACATATTTGACCATCTTGTCGTGTTCGCCGGTCAAGTACTCGTCCAGCGTGCCGTAAACGATCAACGTCTTCCCGTCCTGAGTGAGGTCGCCCTCGGCGTGGTTCATCGCCGTGTCCATGCTCGACACCATGGTGACGACGTAGCTCATTTTGAAGTTGTCGTACCCCATCAGCATGAATCCTTGGGTGGGCATCCGCATCATGGTTCCGGACCACGAGGTGCGAATCCAACGGCCGTCCATGAGCCACGTGGTTTCGGAGGTGCCCTTCTCCGGCGGCGTGGATTGTCCGCCCATGAACATGCGCATCTCGTAGTCCCACTTGCCGAGCATCTTTTCGAGCAATTTGTGGGCATCCCCGGGCTGGGTGAACTTCTTGGCCTTTTCCATCATCGCGGCCATGTCCTGAGGGGACGGCATCTTCGGCGGCTCCTCCTGTGGGGAGGGGAGAATCGCCGCGGTGGCACACAGGGCACCAATCAAGAATGCCGGAAGCAGTGGTGATGTCATCGAAAAGCTCCAATGAATGGACTATCGGCGAGCCTGCAAGGCCTCCTCGGCGAGGAGGTGGAAGACGAGCATGCGCTTTTGGAAGCAGCCTTGGGGATCTGCGTCCAGAAACGGCAGCGGCGGTGGCGAACCGGGGGAGGGTTCGGCGGGACCCCCTCCGGAGCACGCGAGGAGCCCGACCAGAGATAGGCTCGCGAGCCAGGTCTGGCCGCGCCGATCGCGCGGATTCCGCAGAGCTTCGAGCCGTTCGATCAGGGGGCTCGGGCGCCCCAAGAAGCCGATCGGAGCCATGACCAAGCGTTGCGATAGCGCGAGCAGGGTGCGCCGGTACGCCGGACTCTGCTCACCCAGCACCCGTGCGACCGCCGCATCGCAGGCGAGCTCTCGCAGCGTGGCGAGCCGTTTGGTGGCGATCCAGGCCACGGGATTGAACCACCAGAGGGACCGGATCACGAGGACCACCATATGCGCCCAGGGATCCCGGCGACGAATATGGGTCAACTCGTGGAGGAGGACATGACGAAGTTCCTCCGCGCTCGCCCGCGGTAGCCAGGGGCCGGGCAGAATGACCCGAGGCCGCAGAAAACCGAGAACTGCCGGACCGGTGGCTCCGGAGAGGACTTCGAGGTGGGGCGACGACCGAAGCCCGATGGTCCGAGCCGCGGAGTGCGCCGCCGTCCGCAGGGAGTCGGGGAGCGGGCCCGGATTCGCACGGCCCCAGCGTTTGATGAGCAGGCGATGCTGCCCCAGTGCCAGCGCCATCATGACCAGACTGCCCAGGAACCAAAGCAGAGCCACAATGGTGCCGCCACTCCCGGTCTCCCTGGCTGCCGCCGATTCCGTCGCGCCTGATACCGAGAGGAGGCCCCACTGCGCCGGCAACACCAAACGCAGAAGAACGGCCCACCAGAGCGCGGCGCGCAACCGCGGGGAGGAGCAACGAGCGAGCAGCGGCTCGGCGACCAGCGCCAACCCTGCAATCGCCGCGGACGGAATCGCGGCGGTCAAGAGATGACTGATCCAGGTAGCAAGGAGGCTCACGGCTCCGAGATCCCCTCTTCGCGGAGCATTGCCGTCAAGCGAGCCCGGTCCTTGGCGCTGAGTCTTTCGTCCTCCACCATGTGCTGGAGCAAGGAGCCGAAAGTGCCCCCGAAGGCACGATCCAGAAGGGCTCGGACCGCCGATCGCCGTGCTTCCTTCCGCGTGACGAGAGGGGAGAAGAAACTCTGGTTCCCGCGTTTCTCCTCGGCCACGGCGCCCTTCTCCACCAGGCGCGAGAGCAGGGTCTTGACCGTGGTGTAGGCCCAGGCGGTCGTGGGATGCGTGCGATCCGAGACCTCGCGACCGCTCGCGGGCGCCTTTTCCCAGAGCGCCTCCATCACCGTCCACTCGGCGTCGCTGAGCTTGGGAACGACCGACTTACTACACATGTCGCAGATCTTACGACGGTTGTAGTAGGTGGCAAGCCCGCGTTCCCGGAAACTGGGGAACGGCACGGTGGCGCCGAGGGCGCGGATCGCCCCGGCCCGGGAATCAGACCAGGTTCAGGCCACCCGGCAACGGTGTGAAGTCGGAGAGGATCGGCGCGGGGTCGTACGCCAAATGCTCGCCCACCAGATCCCAGTAGATCTGCCGGAAGTCGATCGCGCTCGGGAGATAGTCCTGGTTGATGTCGGCGTTGGTGACCGGGCTGCCCTTGAGGCCACCCTGGACCGCACCGCCCACGAGCCAGACGTAGTTCCCGTGGCCGTGATCAGTTCCCGTGGATCCGTTCTGGAAGTTGCGGCGCCCGAACTCGCTGAAGATCACCACCACGACATCGTTCCAGCGATTCATGGCTTGAAGGTCGCTCGCGAGCGCACCCACCGAAGCCGACACGTCCGGCGCGAGATTCGTGAGGAGAGTCGTCTGGTTCGCATGGGAATCGAATCCCCCCGTCTGCACGTAATAGACCTGCGTCCCGAGGTTGGCACTCATCATTCTCGCGACATCGCGGAGGGACGACCCGAGTTTGGTGCTCGGATAAATCACGGAGCTCGTGTAGCCCGCGATGCCTCCTTGCACCTGATTGACGAGGCTCAGGGCGGATTGCGTCGTGCTCTTCACTTGAAGCAGCAGGGGATCACCGCCGGCCACCGACAGGTTCATCGCCTCCGCCGTGTCGTTGCGGAATTCCGAATCCGTGGCATGCGCGGTGTCGCTCGGAACGACAAAACTGTCCAGACTTGCGATCACGAACTTTCGGTTGGCATTCCCGACGAAGTCGAGCTTGCTGCCGGTGTTGATGCCGACGAGGTCGATCTCCTGGGTGAAATAGGTGTCGGAGAGCCGCCCGAGCCCACCCCGAGAGTCGGTGGTGACCGTGCGCCGCCACCTGGACCAGATGTCTTGGCTCTCGAAATGGGAGAGGTTGGGAGTCGGATAGCCCACCTTCTGCACGATTGCCATGTCACCCGCTTGGTAGAGCGCATGCAGCTCCGGCCACAGCGGCGAGAGTCCGATCTGGAGGGTCGGGTCGAGATCCAAGGCTCCTCCCGGCTGGCCGGGGGCCGGCACGGTGATCGCCGGGCGTCGCGAGTAGTAGGCGCTCTGCCCGTAGTTCACGACCATGGACAGACCATCGACCCCTCCGAGCAGATTGACGAAGACGATGGACTTACCGTTGCCGCCCCCGCCACCGAAGGCGGTGACGCGACGGCCTTTCGAAAGGAGCCAGGGAGAAACCAGTCCACCCAGGCTCGAGAGCAAGAACCTTCTGCGATCGTAGTTCATGGGATTTCTCCGGCTCATTTGCGTTGGAAGTCGGGGTGCTGGGTCAACAGGTAAATCAAGCCACGCAGTTTTTCGTCCAAGTCGTTGGGTGAATCGCCGTCGAAGAGGGCCGTAGTGAGGGTCGTGCCGTCACTCGTTTGATCCATGTATCCAACGAGGTGGGTGAATTCGGGGTCACCCAGGTTCACGCCGAGAAGCCGGGCCAGGTGGGCCACCGTGCCGGCGCCGGAGCGCAGGCCCGTGGTCGGAAGAAGGGCCGAAAAGTCGAAGCTGCCCTGGAACACCCGGTCGGTCGCGATGTCGTTCATGGCCTGAGCGCGGAACAGAGCGCCACCCGCCGAGAGCCAGTCGGTGCCCTCCGGGAAGCCCTTCGGACTCGGGACGTTCATGACGTCGTGATCAAGAGCACTCAGCCACATCTGGGCGTCCTGGCGCGAAATGAGAAGCCCGGTCGCTCGGACCGCTCCGACGATCAAGTCCATGGGCGTCTTGACCTGCGACTTGGCCGCGAGACTCGAAAACATGGCATTGCTCTTCAGGAGCTTCTCGATGATCGGGGCAATCTGCCAATTGTTCGCGAGCAGGTCGGCCTCGAGTTCAGCGAGAATCGCGGGCGAGGGATTCGTGTGAACGAAATAGGTGAAGAGCTTGCGGGCGACAAACGCGCGCGCTTGCGGCCGACCCAAGGTGAGGTCGATCATGCCGATGTCGTTGAAGTTCCCCGTGACTCCGAAAATGGTCTTGGACCCAGCATCAAATTCGGCGGGGCTGAACGCGGCGCCGAAACTGGAGCCCTGCAAGACCCGTCGCCAGCCGGTGAACGCCCGGGCCGCCTCCTGGACGTCGTTTTCGGTGTAGTTGGGATTGCCGAGGGCATCGAAGATTCCGAGCGCGTGCAGCTCCATGAATTCGCGAGCGTAGTTTTCGTTGATGGCGTTGGCGCGGTTGCGGAAGCCGTCGAGGAAGTCGAGCATGAGGGGAGCGCGGGTTACCGCGATCATGTGGTCGCGGAAGCTCGGGAGCGGCGTTTGGCGGAAGAGATCCGTGAACATCATGGTCCAGTGACGTTCGAGTTGGCCAGCGACATCCCCCGCTGCGCACGTCCAGTTATTCCAGCAGTACGCCATCCGCTCCCGGAAGGGCTCGGAGGTATTCATCATCAGCCAGAGCCACCACTGCTGGGCGGCGACGACGGTCGCTTGGGGATAAGCATCGCCGGCCAAAGGCGCCGGGAGATGGGAGCGTGCGTCCACCTCGAGCGTCGGTTCGGCGTCAATGGTGAGAAATTCAGCGACGGTGGCAGCGAGTCCGGTTGCGAGGATGGTGGCGGTCTCGGCCGCGGACGGATCGAAGCCGGCCCGGCGCGCGAGATGTTGGGCCTCCGCGAGCGTCAACGTGTCGCGGTAGGGCAGGAGATCCTGCGCCCCCACAAACGACGGAAGTTCAGGGTTGACGGTGACCGTGGTCACATCGGTGTCGGACAACCCCGCGGCCGAGACGGTGACCTCGAAGGTCAACGCGGTGGACTGGGCCACGATTGGAGCCCGGAACCATGGCACGGGAGTACTCCCGCCTTGGATCACGACCGCGGGGCCGCTCAACTGTTGCCATGACCAAGTGAGGACTTGGCCCGGGCCCTGTCCTTGGCTCCCGCGCGCGTCGAGACCCACCATCCAGTCGGAAAGGACGGATTGACTGGGCCCGGCATTCGCAACCGGAACCGGTGTGCCTTGATCCATGACGCCGATGATCACGGCGTCAAAGGTTGTAAAGAGGCCGTCGCCAACCTGGAGCCGGAATGCCAGCGTGGCCGAAGTCCCGGCCGGCAGAAGCGGTGCCACAAAGGTCGGAGCCACCGTCGTGCTGCCACTGAGGATCACCGGCGGCCCGGCGATCTGCGACCACGCGAGGGTGAGGAGATTCCCTTCCGGATCGAAGCTCCCGGCGGCGGAGAGCGTAGTCAGAGCGCCTTCGTTGACCGCCTGGTCCGGTCCGGCTTGCGCCACCGGAGGACCGTTTGCGGCGCCGATGGCGGGGAGGACGGTGATGACGATTTCATCGAGATCGACATGGACTCCGTCGTAGACGGCGAGGAGATAACGAATCTCCGTGGCGATGCTCACATCGGGAGTCTGGAAGGAAATGACCGTCTGATTGAGGGCGGGAATGACGCCCGTGGAGGGCCCTCCCGTTTGCAACCAAGCCAGGAGCAGCGGCTGACCCTCGGGGTCGTAGGACGCGCTGGCGTCGAGGACGATCTGTTGATGCTCGCGAGCGATCAGATTGCCGCCAGCAACCGCAGCCGGAGGCAGATTGGATCCCATTCCTGACGCAGGACGCCAAACGACTTCGAGGCGGGGTCGGAGCGCGGCGGTTGCGTGCGAATCGGCGGCGAGGCGAATGACGGAGCCTTGGGCGCTCGTCACCACCCAACCTTGGTTCGGAGCGCCGGCCGACCACGCGGCGACCGCACCGGTCACGTCCAAACTCACGGAGGTGCCGGCGGCGGATCCGCTGATCGGGGTCGAAGCCGTGCCTTCGAGGGCGCGATCTCCACCCGGCACGAGCCACGGCAAGTTGGCGAGGAGGCGCGAGTCGCGGTGACCCCAAGTCACCCCCGAGTTGATGGCACTCACCACTCCCGTGGGCTCGAACCATGATCCGAGCCCGAGGGGATCGATGATGCGTGAGGCTTGAAGGACTCGCCCCTCGTCAGTGGCGCCGAGACTCACCACCGAGAAGCGCAGGGATGCCGAGACGATTTGAGCTCCGAGCGGGATCGAGTTCGGACCACCGTTGGTCGTAAACAGTCCCGGAAAATCGGCGAACGCGGCCCGGGTGGGGGAAACGAGGAGCAGGGTGTTTTCAATCGTGCTCTGATTCGCGGCGTTGTTGGCGATGGCCACCGTCGTGGATCGACTCGAATTGTTGACCCCCACTTCTTGGAGGACCAAGATCTGGGAAGAAGGATCCGGATCGACTTGGATCGTGATCCGGGCCAAACGAGAACACCCGAGGGTGTCGATGGCGAAGGTCGTGAAGGAGTCGCTACCGACAAACCCGGTATTGGGCCGGTAGGACCAATAGGCGGATCCGAAGCCGGAGAGCACGCCGTTCTGCGGCTGTTCGCGAACCCGATAGGTGAGGCTGCTGCCGTCGGCGTCGACCGGCGGAAGGGCAATGAACGTCGAAGCTCCCTGGGTCGTCGTGAAGGTCTGATCTGCGAGCTCCGGCAGGCGATTCAGGGGCGGAGCGACCGGGGCTGACCACCGCACCCAGAGGCGAGGCCGGAGGGCGCTGGAGGCATGGTCGGGGGAAGCGAGTTCAAGATCCAGTCCGGCTTGGTCGCTGGACAGTCTCCAACCTTGGTTGGAGTAACCCTGCACGAAGGCGAGGACGACCGTGGTGGCATCGATTGCGACGGTCGATCCCGCAGCGGCGTTCGTGACGACCACTTCGGTAGAGAAAGGGGGAAGCCCGCTCAGCACTTCTCCACCCGCCGTCGACCAGGGGGCGGGGTCGCGCACCGGCCGAGCGTCCCGGGCGAGCCACGACACTCCGGCCCGCGTGCCATTAGTGATGAGAGACGCGGGCTGCACCCAGGGGCCCTGGAGACCAAAGTCGGTGACGGGCTCAGCCCGCAACACGCGGCTGGCCGCGGCCCCCGGCACCGCCAAGACCGAAAGCTCGATCCGCGCTTCGACGATGGTGGCTCCGGGCGGAAGTTGGTCCGCGCCTGCCCCCACCAGTTCGGGCCAGGCGAGAAATGCTCGGGCGGAACCGAGGGTGAGACTCGCCGCGCGCGTGGTCTGGCCGCCCGCTCCGTCGTCCTGGACGCTGCACATCCAGGTCGTGCCGGCCACTCCACCGCTGACGCCAGCTTGGAACACCGACTCCTGGACCACCTGCCCTTCGGCGGGAAGTCCAAGCAGGAGAGAGATCAGCAGGGCACAACTGCTGGTGGTGATTCGCGCACTCCACCTCATAGGTCTGGCTCCTTCGCGTTCTCGCAGGGCAACGGGATCCGGGTTGGACGTCGAGGAGATCGACCGTCGCATCCCAGCCCCCCTCTTACTCGGAACCAAGCCCGATCTGACAGTGACTCCGGAATAATCCGGGGTGCGAAGTTTCGCTCATGACCAGAAGGCGGTGGGCTTCAGGCAGTTTGGTCCTTCGTCGCGGGAGCGCGAGACATGACCGATGGGTGAGCGAAAGCCGCGCTGGTATCGGGACGTCTGCTCTAGGCACCAGTGGTCCACTGGTGTCGGTGGCGTGCGGATCTGGTGATCCGCGTTCCCATCGCTCCACTGCTCCGCCGCGTCAACGCGCCTTGGGGTCGTGGGGAGGGCGGAGAAAGGAGCTGGGAGCGAGTTCGTAGAAGCGGGGAGACGGGAATTTCGTCTTTCTTGACCCGACTCGAACCGGTGAGTCGGCGTCGGAATCGGCAGAATGCAGCTATGAAACTCGCTCTGAAGACCTGGACAGGATGGACTCTGGCCTTTTGGTTGACGCTGGCGGGCGTCCTCTCTGCCCAGGGCACTACCGTGAGTGTGGGCGCGCTCCGCGACAACACGCTCTACTTCGATCCCAACGGTGGTCTCAGCAACGGGGCGGGGATTTACTGCTTCGCGGGCACGAACTTGGTTGGTCAAGCGAGGCGGGCTTTGCTCGCCTTCGACATCGCGAGTGCCGTGCCTTCGAACGCCACCATCACGAGCGCAGAGCTCCAACTGCACATGAGCCAGACGATCGCGGGGCCGGTGGCGGTCTCGATGCACCGTGTTCTCGAAAGCTGGGGAGAAGGAAGTTCCTACGCCAGCGACGGCCAGGGCGGAGGCGCCCCGGCGACGGCGATGGATGCCACCTGGATCCATCGCAGTTTCCCTGCCGCACCGTGGTCGACGCCAGGCGGCGACTACGATCCGGCGGCCTCCGCGACGATCATGGTCGACGACTCCGGCGGGTATCTCTTTGGTACCACGTCGGCCCTCGTGGCGGATGTCCAATCCTTCCTCGCTAATCCGACCCAAAACTTCGGCTGGCTCCTGCGCACCGACGAAACGACTTCTCCCACTGCCAAACGTTTCGCCACCAAAGAACATCCCACTCCTTCATCGCGGCCGACGCTCATCGTCACGTTCTCGATTCCGGCAGCCTCCGTCCAGTCCACGGGAGTCGGCTGCACCGGAACGAGTCCGCTTCCTTACTCGATGCTCGCCAACGGCCTGCCCAGCCTCGGCAACAGCGGCTTCAGCATCGATTTGTCTCAAGGTCCGCCGAATCAGCTCGCGTTTTCGTTCCTGGCGGCGGACGTCAGTGCAGCACCGACACTGCTTTCACCCAACTGCGCGATTTGGCTCGACCTCACCTCGGCGCTCTCCCTCGTGGCTTCAGGAGCATCGCCCCACGGCCCCCATCTTCTCTCCGCGATGGGGAGCGTCGTGATTCCGGTTCCCATTCCGAGCGACCCTCTCCTCGCCGGATTCACGATCAGCCTCCAATCGGCGGCCCAGGATTCCCTGGCACCCGCTGGCTTCGTGCTCTCCAATGCTTTGAAGCTCACGGTTTACTGATCGCGGCCTACCTCGGGCTCGACTTTGGACGGGATCCAATCAGCCGATCTTGCGCGCCTCTCCCAATCCCAACAGGCGGACTCCGTGCTCCTCGAGGTTTTGCAGGACGCGGGCCGTCGGCGTGTCGGATCCAAAACACGCGTAGGTGCCTTCTTTCCCCTCGAACCAAAACAGAGGGTCCGCCACGATCTCCCCGCTCGGGGCGGTGATCGGGTCCTTCCGCAGCCGGTAGGCCCGAGTCAGTGAATGGAACCAATCGCGATGAGGAGCCGGGATCAGTCCGGACAAATCGGCCAGGTCGTCTTCTCCACACTCCGAAGCGGGGGTGGTGGGTGATCGCTCGAGGTCTTCGAGGCACTCCTCGAGGGTTTGGAGGAGCCTACGATGGATCTCCGTGGGCCGGCGGTGCGCATACACTTCGAGCAGGGAGCGCGCGCGGGTCATGGCGACATACAACGCCGAAGCCAGGATGGCCCCGGCGTGAGTCACGAAGCCCGTCGCGCCCGCCAAGAGGACGATCTCGGCGTCGTAGCCTTTGAACGAATGCGCGGTGGTCGCAATCAGCGTGCGCGGGCCGCGACGAAATTTGCGGCTTTGTTGAATCGAAAGTTCAATCCCCCGGGACTCGAGCATCGGCGCGACGATGGTCTCGAGTCCGGTCCGGCTCTCTCTCCCGTTGTAGATAATCACGATGTCCGCAGGCAGGACCTGCTCCTCTTCGACGAGATGGAGACACTGCAATGCGATGGCCGACATTTCCTCGGTGGGGGTCGAAAACTGGCGGAGGATCGGAGCGGGGCCGCCGATCTGATTGAATCTCACGCGCCACCAAGTGCGACGATCGTCGGAGGCTTCTTCCAGAAGCCCGCGGCTCACGAGCTCGCGGTGGTCCGGGCCCTGAGCCTGCGGCTCGAGTCGATAGAGCACGTTGAGCGCGAACTCGGCGATCGGACGAGTGCTTCGGAAGCTCTCTTTCATGACCGAAGACCGACCCCGAAGATCGAGGCCCAAATCCGTCCAGCGTGGCGTCCCCCGTGCGTAGATGTTCTGGGCGTTGTCGTAGAAGATGTTGACCGACCGGGATTGCTCGGACTCTTCCGAGCTTCGACGAACGAGGCGATGGAGCAGTTGGAGCGACGTCGGGCCAAAATCCTGGGCCTCGTCGAGGAAGATCGCGTCACACCGCGGTTCCATGCCGACCACCGCCATCCGCTCCAAACACGAGCTCGCCATGGCTTCATAGTCGAACTCGCCGCCGGTCGCGGAGACTCGCAGGTCCGATTGCAAAGAGTGCAGAAGATCCTGGATGTGCCACAGGTTCAGTCGTCCCCACGGGAAGTCGGCAATGTCTCGCTGCTTGGACCACGCGTAAAGCAGAGTCTGTTCGATCAGGCCTTGGAGGGCCCGATTGCCGAAGACGATCCAAACTCTATGTTCGTCCACGAGGATGCGGCGGTTCAGGGTCTGCACCACCCAATGCGCCATGACGACGGTCTTTCCGCTTCCCGCGACCCCGCGGACCAGGCGAGGTTTTCCGTCGAGCTCAAGTCGGCACAGCCGTTCCTGCTCGGAAGAGAGCACCGGCCGAAGGGCGCGCCGCTGCATCAACTGAAGACCCAACGAGACGCCCAAGGAGCCAGCCGTATCCGCGACGGTCGGGGTCAAGGGCGCCTCGACGATCGACTTCAGTCGGTAGCCCCGCCCCGACCTTCCGAGCGCGCAGGGCGCAAGATCGGATCGCAGCGGAGCGAGGTAAGGCTCCTCCATCTCGGCGCGACTGCAAAGGAGCATGACGGCTTCCCGAGCGCGGCTGATCCCGACATTCAGGAGTCGTTTCCAATCGTCATGAGCCCAGGCGTAACTCCCAGCATTGACCGTGTCGAAAATCACGATGTCGGCTTCGGCGCCCTGCTGGCTGTGAACCGTCGAAGCTCGCCACGAGTCCAGGCGGCGGTTGGCGAGATAATCGGCGACCATTTGAGCTTGGGCGCGGAATGGGGAGAGAAACAGCCCGCGCGCCCGGGCAAATTCGGAATCCGCGAAGAGTCGATCCAGAACGGAGATGGTGATTTCCCGGATCCAACTGCGATGGCCGGGCCCCCGGTCGGCGCGGATTCGAGCGACATCGGTGGTTTCTTCGTCCAGCACGCACCACACCGCTCGCGGAACATCGCCCCACACGGGTGGTACGGAGAATCCACGTTTCGCGGTGCCCGGTGCGTGCGTGAGACTCCCTTCGTACTGATAGCGCGATACCAGTTTCCCGATGTCCGGGTGCATGCGGTGTTGCTCCCGCAGGAGCACGACTCCACGCGAACCGACGCTTTCCATCCCGAGGTGGCTGAGTCCGCTGCGCGAAAGCCAGCGCATCTGATCGGAGGGGAGAATCCGGCTGGCCCGGCTAATCGGGGCTAATTGGCGGGAATCGCCCGCGAGCACGACGCGCCGGCTCGCGAAGTGGGACAAGCCCGCCAGCGCGATTCTCGAGATCAGCCCGGCCTCATCGACGATGAGAGTCGTGAACGGCGCCACCCCAGCCTCGAGATCGGCTCGAATCTCGGCGTCCTTGAGAAAGGTCGTCGCTCGAAAGGCCGTGGCGACCACGATCTTCGTGCGCGGATCCAGGAATCTCTCCCGCGCCGCATCACGAAGCGCCAAGCGCAGGGCCCGGATCTGCTGCCGGAGGCGAGCCCGCTGATCGGCCGCCGGAGTGCGTCGAAGTTCCGCCGCAAGCTGCTCGATTTCGCCGAGCACGGAGGTCTCGGTGTCGTGGAGGAGGGACTCGAGACCTGCTGCCTGGAACTCAGACAGCGATGCACCCTTGCCGATGCGCGCGACTTGCCGCCGTTCGAGTAGCCCGGGCTGTCTCGCCAGGAGCCCTCGACCGATCGAGAGCGCCACGGTGTCGGTGGCTTTGTTGGTCGTGGAGATGACGAGAACTCGTTCACGCGCCCCCGGAGGGTGCTTGGACAGTTCTTCGCCAATCGCATGGGTCTTTCCGGTGCCCGGTGGACCCCAGAGGATGCCCCATGGAGAGGTCGGAAAACCCGCTTGCTCTTGATCCATTCTTCGATCGTCGATCGAAGCGTCGATGGTCGGCTGGCCGGCCGAGAGGGCGAGTCTTCGGGACAAAGAAGTGTGAAGCGCGGGAGAATCGTCCTTCGAGTAAAACTCGTGCAACGAGGCCAAGAACTCGAAAGGACGCACCCAGAACGGGCCACGCGTCGGAGGCGACTCCGGATTGGCGACCACCACGAACAGCAGACCGGCCGCCTCGTCCACCTCCACGAGCTCACCCATCCACCGTTCGGAACCGTCGTCGCTATCCGTCGGTGACAGGGAACTCGGCTGGGTGTCCCAGTGGTTCGGGGCTTCGTAAGCCCGAGCCGTCGATCCTTCCCAGGTCCAGTCGAACTCGATGGTGTGGCCGACGGTGAGTTCGAAGAGCGTGCCAGCCTCCAACTCTGCGACCTGCCGAAGCGACCAGCAGTGAAGCAGCTTGGGTCGGATCGAGTCCCGGTACTCACGGCCCAGGGCTTTGGTGGCCTGGTCCAAAAGATGGGGATCCCCGGGCCCGGACTCGAGGCGGACCGGAAACCGTGCCCGGGTGAAGGGTTCTCTGGGATCCGGCGGCGACTCGCTCATTCCTGCTCATCCTACGCGGGGGAGCAGTTCTGAACGCGCGTTCGGAGACAGTGCTTCGGAATGCCTGGCGACTCCTCCGCCGATGCTGTGGGGCGGCTCCGACTCGAACGAGCGAGCGCGATCATCCAGCGTACAATCGGGCCCTCGCCATCACAGCTTCCAAGTCTCAGTTGACGCACCAATGACTGATCAGCCGAGTCGACCGGTTCACGCCTTCCGCGAGCAGCGGGAACAAGATCGCGCCCAGGGAAAGCCCCGGACTCTGGCCGATTACCTCTTGCTCTTTCCCGGCGACGAGCCGGGGGTGGTCCGGGAGTACTTTTCGTTGACGATGGCCGAAGCCGGCGGCGTTCCCGAGGTGGGCACGCAGCTCGGAAACTACCGACTGGTTTCCGAATTGGGGCGGGGTGGCCAGGGCCGGGTCTACCTCGCCCACGATCAAGTGCTCGGGCGCGACGTCGCCATCAAGGTCTTGAACGGCTACGGCGCCACCAATTCCGAAGTCTTGGCTCGCTTCCGACGCGAAGCGATGGCGGCGTCCGCGCTCCAGCATCCGGGAATCTGTGCCGTCTACGAGGCGCGCGTGGATGCGGCGCTCCCGTACATCGCGATGCAATTCATCGCCGGAGAAACCCTGGCGCAAAGGATTGCCGCGGTGCGCCGGATGCGGGCAAACTCCCAGCGAACCGAGGCGCCCAAAGACTCGGAGGACATCGTCGATCTGAGCACCAACCGGGAGTCTGTCGACGAGCCCGTCCAAGCTGCGGATCTGGTGCCTCCGGAGCGCCCCTTGGTGCTCGAATTCGCGAAGATCATCGAGGAGGCGGCGTTGGCGTTACACGCCGCGCACGAAGCGGGGGTGATCCACCGGGACATCAAGCCCGGCAACATCATGATCACCCCGGCCGGGCAGCCGGTCATCATGGACTTCGGGCTTGCTCACCAGGACGATCCGCAGGCGGAAACCCTGACCCGGGCCGGCGATCTCTTCGGCACGCCCGCCTACATGTCGCCGGAACAGCTCACCCGCTCGGCGATCCGTCTGGACGCACGCAGTGACGTCTGGTCCCTGGGCGTGACCCTGTACGAATGTCTCGCGATGACCCGACCGTTCGCAGCGCCCACCCGAGAGGGCCTATACCAGAGCATCATCGCAACCAACCCGCAGCCCCTGACCGTCAGGAACCGCAACGTGCCACGCGACCTCGCGGTCGTCGTGGCGAAGGCGCTCGAAAAGGACCGGGATCGCCGCTACGCCACGGCCTGGGATTTTGCGGAGGACCTTCGTCGCGTTCGCCAGAACGAGCCGATTCTGGCGCGCCAAGTCGGGCCCCTCGGGCGCTTCGTCAGGTGGAGTCGACGTGAACCGGCCAAGGCGATCCTTCTCTGCACGCTGCTTTTGACTCTGCCGACCATTGCGACCCTGATCACGATTTGGGCAAAGGGTCGGCCGCTCGCGGAACTCGCTCGGACCCGCGTCTTGCAGGAGGAAAAGGAAGTCCTCTTGGCGGATGCTTCCTTCGAGCTTTCGGAGGGAAGTGCCGAGCGCGCCCTGGCGTTGTTCTCGCAGGTCGCCGCGATGGAAGGCGGGTCTCCGGAGGCGGTCGCCGGAGTAGCCCTCTCTCGACTCCGTCAGAAACAGCCTGAGTCCGCCATGGCCGCGCTGGATCAGAACGCCGCATTGCTCGCGGGCAGTAGCGCCGCGATCTTGATCCGCGCCGACGCGCTGCGCGCCCTGGAAAGGACCGCCGAAGCGGAGGCGCTCACCCGTTCCCTACCGGCTCCGTCTTCGGCGCTCGACCACGCAATTTTGGGGCAACGCGCCCTGATGGAGGGCGATCGCACCCTGAAGGACCGAGAAATCGACTTGTCGGCCTTCGAACGCGCGCGCGACTATGCGACCCGAGCTCTGCTGTTGCACGCGACGCCGCGCCTCGACCTTCTCGTTCTGCGCTGTCACGCGGCGGGACATTTGGCCGACCTGCGCACCGTGCAGGAATGTGCGGACGCCATGCAGCACCACTATCCGAAGCGCATGGCGAGCTACCTCTGGTCCTCCTTCGGACTCGGAGAGAGTGACCAGCCGGAACTTCTCGAAAAGGCGGTCCTCGCGGGGAAAGAAGCGGTGCGTCTGGACCCGAGCCACTTCAACGCCTACGGCAGCTTGGGCGCGGCTTTGACCAAGCTGAAGCGGTTCGAGGAGGCGCACCAGGCAGCGGAGGCCGCGGTTCGTGTTCGCCCCGAACTCTCCACCGCCCACGCGAATCTGGGCATCACCCTGGGAGAGCTGGGCAAACACCGCGAGGCGGAGTCGGCCTTCCGGGAAGCGGCCCGCCTCGATCCAGCTAACGAAGTGGCACTCACCAACCTGGGGACGGTATTGCTGACGCTCGGTCAGCCGGAAGAAGCGCGGACTTGGTTGCAACGGGCGTTGGACGTGCTGCCGAGGAATGCGCCGGCATTGCGCGGAATGGGCGTCTTGCATATCGAAACCGGACGCTTCGAAGAAGCGGTGACGACGCTGCGCTCGGCCCTCGCGTTGGAACCCGACATCCCGGAGACCCGCACCCATCTCTGTCGAGCCCTCGAAGCCACCGGCAAAGCGGAGGAGGCGGTGCAGTGGGCGCGACTCGAAGTCGAACGCCATCCGAACCAGCCGGGAAGTCATTTCAACATCGTCCTTCTCTTGGTGAGGAGTGGCCGATACTCCGAGGCCATGCCGCACATCGAGACGTTCGAGCGACTCCAGCCCGGAGATCCCGGAGCGCGGGGGAATCTCGCCTTGGCCCTGTTGGCAGCGGGGCGTGCCGCAGAGGCAGAGGAACAATTCCGCAAGGCCCACGCCATCAAGCCGACTGAGGTCGCAATGGGTGCGGGGCTGGGTGACGCACTGGTTGCCCAGGGGCGCCACGACGAAGCGAGCGCAATACTCGAAGAATCGATCAAGCTCCATCCGGGCGTGGATGCCCGTCAGTTGTGTCTCGCCGGAGCGCTAGAAGCCTCCGGCCGCATCAAAGAAGCGATCCCGGTCTATCGCGAGTACACCCGGGCGCATCCGGAGGACTCCATCGGACACCACAGCCTCGGGAGTATCCTCAGCAACGCCGGCGAGCACGCGGAGGCGCGGACACTTCTGAAAGAGGCGATTCGGCTCAATCCGCTCTCCGGGGATTCCCACATGAACCTCGGTATCACCTTGCTCCACTTGAAGCAGTACGAAGAAGCCCGGCGATCCCTCGAAGAGGCGGCTCGTCTGGCGCCCCAAAGCGCCCTGCCCTACCTCCACCTCCACAATGTCCTTATGGAGCAACAGCAACCGGAGGAGGCGTTGGCGGCCGCGCAGGAGGCGGTGAAGCGAGATCCCAAGAACGCCGATGCGCATGGGATGATCTCCTCCCATTGGTTGGCGCAAGGCGACCACGAGAAGGCGCGCCTGGCCCTCGAGGAATCCATCCGCCAAAACCCCGAAGACGCGTGGTCCCACTTCGGCCTCGGCTGTCTTCATTTGGCTCTCGGCCATTGGGAAGACGCGGAAGTCGCCCTGCGGGAAGCAGTGCGGCTACGACCATCGTGGCCGGAGGCACACTGCAATCTCGGGCATGCTCTGATGCGGCAAGGCCGAGCCGGCGACGCGGTGCCCCACTTTCGCCTCGGCCACGAGCTCGGAGCGAAGACCGAAGGATGGCAGTACCCTTCGGCCACCTGGCTCAGTGCCGCGGAAAAGGCGGCCGCGAAGGATCAGTAGCCCGCTACGGTGGGGATTTCTTGACGGGGTCGGGGAATCTATATCGTTCTCATGGAATGCCAGGGAGTGACTCCGGGGAATCCGAGGGCCGATGCCCGCGGGTGCCGGGGTCGAAATCTCCCCGCTGAAGGAAATTCCATGAGTCCCAAGCCGACCAAGTCCCGTACTTCCGTCCCCGGGTCCCCGGACGCTTCACCTGGCCCGTCTTCGAAAGGTCTGGTGCGATGCTCAATCCGTCAGGGCCCGGTGCGCGAGTTCTCCCCCGAGGTCGGAGGGGAACGAGCCCGCCTCATTGTTGTCAACCGTGACAAATGGGTCAATGGAACAGTACTGCGATACGCGTTCTTCGGGGCCGGGGGTACCTTCGGTAGTTGGGCGGGGAGCGACGCGCTCAAATCTCAAGTCCGCAAGGCGTTCAAGAAGTGGGCGGATGTCGGAATCGGCCTCAAATTCGAAGAGGTCAGCGATCGCAGCAACGCACAAATTCGTATCGGCTTTCAAATGGCCGACGGACACTGGTCCTACGTGGGCCGCCAAATCCTCGAGCAGGAGCCCGACGACCGCACGATGAACTTGGATCCGTCGGACGCGATCTCCAGCGGCAACTACGGAGTCGACGTCGCAGCCCATGAAATCGGGCACACGCTCGGCTTCCCCCACGAACACCAAAATCCCCATGCCGGGATCGTCTGGAACGAAGAGGCGGTCTACGCTGAGCTCGGCGGTCCCCCCAACAATTGGGATCGCAGCACGACCTTCCACAACATCATTCGAAAAATCTCCCCTGACACCGTGCAGGGCTCGTCTTGGGATCCCGATTCCGTGATGCACTACGAATTTAGGCCCGGCCTCATCAAATCACCCGCACCGTACGACGCTCAGGGCGTCCATCCTCCCGGAGGGCTGTCCGCGCGCGACCAACAGTGGATCAAGACCTTTTACCCGCCGCTGGCCGCCGCCGATCACGAGAATCTCCCTCTCCTCACCTCGCGCCCCCTTTCCTTGATTCCTGGCCAGCAACTCAATTTCCTCCTCCAGCCGACGACCACCCGCTACTACGAGATCCGCACTTTCGGACTCTCCGATACCGTGCTTGTCCTCTACGAACGCACGCCCTCCGAGGATCTCTATCTGACCGGCGACGACGACAGCGGCGAAGCCCGCAACGCCTACATTCGTCGCCGCCTCCACGCCGGACGCACCTACGTCCTTCGACTCCGCCTCTACTACTCCTTCTCCGCCGGCGAAACCGCCCTCATGTGGTGGTGAGCCTACCTCGATTCTCGTTCTTGCGCGTTTCCCTCCATGGCAGTCCGCTACTTGAATTCTCTGGCACGATTCGGGGGTGGTGGCGCTCCGAGGATTAACGTGAGGGAAGGTCCCGGGCAGCCACGGGGTCTCCAGGATCGGAGGGCCGGTCCGAGGCCAATAACGCTCCCTGAGTCGATGATTGCGTTCGCTCGAATGACATCAAACTGGACGTCGAGCGAGCGGGGCTTTGGGACTCGACCAGTAACCGCAAGATGTCTATCGAAGTAGTTTCGAGAGGGGGGAGGGCGAGGTTTGGACGATGTGATTAAGGACGTAATATCCCGACTCATTGAGATGAAAATTGTCCCGCGAGAGTGCCTCGGGGAGGCGCCCGGTCTCGGGGTCTCGGAGGGGCGGAACGTCGGTTGGAACGAAGGTGAATCCCTGAGTCGTGGCCGCTCCGGCTAACTGGGCATTGAGGGCTTCGAGGCGCGACCGATCCGCGGCGGTGAGAAGACGATCCGGAAGAACCCCGATCAACACGACGGGGGCGCGAGGAGCGACCCGACGCACGGCTTCGATCAGACCCAAGACCGAATCCGCGATCATAAGTGGTGATGCCGAACTCGTTCGGAGTTCCCGACTGCCGGCGTAGAGCACGAACCCGAGCACGGGAACCGCAGGCAGAGACTCGGCCAATCGGGACAGCATTTCGGAGACGGTCTCGGCGCCGATGCCCCGGTTCAGGCACGGCACCTTCGGAAAAGACACTGAGAGTGGCCAATACTCGATCGTGGAGGAGCCGAAAAAGACCACGCACCCGCTCGCCGGGGGCGGAGGTTCCGTCCGGAATTGGGCGAGGCGGGATTGGCGGTGGGCTTCGTGATCCGCAGCCTGTTGCTCAGCCTGGTTCCGCAGGAGGCCGCGCAGCCGGTAGCCGCCGGGCAGCACGTGGAACCACGACAAGGCGAGAACCAGGGCGACGAGAATGGCAAGGCAGACGACAGTTCGCGCACGCAGCATGGGAGCAGGATACGCGCGCTCGGAGTCCACCGAGTCGGGGCGGCGATGCGGTTCAAACAAACCGCCGACTTGGATTGGCCATCCGAGAGTAACGAGGCCGGCCGTCGGCAGATTCGCGAGTTCACACGGGCTGGGTAGCGCTTGGTGACCCCGCGGCGGTAGGGACTCGGGTGCCGAAGTGTTCGAGCACGGACTCCGAGACGAGTTCGCCCACTTGGCGACAACCCTCGGGAGTGAAATGCCAGAAGTCGTAATAGGTCTTGGTCGAGCGCTCGAGGTGCGGCATGAGGTCGAGGCGGGGTACCCCGAGCTCGTCCGCGACCTTCGCGGCGCGCGCGTTCATCGCCGCCATGAGCTCGGCAATCGTCTCGAAGCGGTAGTAGTCCGTGACCTGAGTGACGTAGGGGTCGCCAATACCACCGCCCCAAAAGAGGGCCTCTTCTTCGGGCGTCCAAGGCGGATTCATCCACGGCTGGTGAACGATGAGCGTGCGGATCTTCGCTCCCTTGAGGCGCCAGAGGAGCTTCCGGAAGTAACGCTCGAAGCGATCGAGCATGACCGTCGGGTTGGGCACTGTTTCGTGCACGACCTGGGCCGCAGCCCGCATGCGCCGGGCCTCGCCCAGCTTCTTTCCGGCCTTGGCTTTGACTTCGACCGGATGTCGCAAGCGCCGATTCCAACGCTGCGCCAACGCCCGCAAGGCGAGCTTCCGAGGGTGCCAACCGACCGGAATCGTGGGGCCCTCGTTGAACACGTGGGTGAGCGGGGGTGGCCGATCCTCGAGCACGGCCGGGGTGGCGAATTTCAGCCACTGCACGACGTCGGTGGCCCCCACCATGATGATGGCGAGATCGAGTCTCGGATAACGCGGCAGGATCTTCTCGAAGACGAGATCGAGGTACTCGGCCCCGAACAGGCTGCGTCCGATGTTGCCCAGGTGCAGGCTGGGCGCCCCAAGGCGCGAGAGACTGGCGGGTTCGCTCAGTCTCTGGGCTACGACTGCCGCCCACTGCGTGTCTTGGTCGAGGAAGTAACACTCCGCGGCACTTCCCCCGGCCACCAACACCCGCCAGGTCTCGGGATTCTCGGGCGGAGTGGGCCCGCGTTCCCCATCGCGGTTGATTTCGAGGCGAATGCGAGGCTCGAGCGTCGGCAGCGTCTCGAGATCGGTTTCGAGCAGAATGCGCGTTCCGGGAGCCCAGACGTACGAGGCGCCGCGACGAATGATCATCCGAGCGATCAGTTCGGCCGCCGCGAAGAGGGCTAGCGCGCCGAGTGCAATCCAAAGCCCAATCATGAGGAGGCTCCCGAAGGGGGAGGAGTGCGCGCGAGACGCGCTTTGACGCGAGCGTAGAGATCGACATGCGGATCCCCACGGTGAACGAAGAGGACCCACACCGCGACAAAAACACCGACCGTGAGGACTCCGGAGAGCAGCAACTTCCAAAACCCTTCGACTTCCAGCCAGCGCCACAGGACGTAGACCAATCCCGCGACCGGAATGAGACCGATCGCCGGCTTCAGGTAGACGTAGCGGAGCCAGTGGAGGAACGGCACTTCGAGCTCTCGACAAGCGATCATCGCGATGGCCGCGGCGAAGAGGACAATCGGAACGGCGGTGCCCAGAGCGACCCCGTCCAAACCCAGGCGATCCACCAACAAAAGCGAGAGCGCGACACACAGCACTCCCATCCCGAAGAGTGACAAAGAGGCGAGCTTGGTCTTGCCGAGGCCGAGCAGCGTCGGCAGCGCCACGCCGCGAACGGGGAGAAAGAGGATGAATCCCAGGCAGTTGATCCTGAGGACTTGGCCGGCCGCGTCGGCATCGAATTCGGGCTTGCCGATCCACCAACGGATGAACGCCGGTCCGAAGGCGAAGAGCCACACACAGACCATCAGGCTGAGTCCGAGGGCGATCCTGGACCACTTGAGGAAGACATCCTTCAGGCCGTGAATCTGATTCAGGGCTTTCATCCGGACCGCCATTGGCATGACGACCTGCCCGATGCCAATGATCATCTCGGTCAAGTACAACATGAACTGGTTGCCGTTGCTGTAGATCGTGCTCGGGCCTTCGCCAGGCATTCGGCTTCCGACAATGACGGTTCCGACCTGGAAAGCGAGGCGATTGCCGAGTTGGAGGATCAGCACAAAAATGCTGAACCCGATCATTTTCCTCACGAGGCCACGGTCGAACCCCGCGAACCCGAACCGAACCTCCGGGTAGCGACGTTTGGCCAAGACGAACGCTACGGCGCCCTCGGCGACGAGATGCACGAGGTGGACGACGGCGAGGAGGATCAGCGACGCCTTGGTGCTCACCACGGCGATCGAGAGACCCAGTCGGAACACCATTCCGCCGATCATGCAGAGGTTGGAAAGCCCGAAGTCCTGGCGAGCCACCATCAGCCCGTACGGCACTTGGAGGACAAAGCCCAACGCGACGTGGAGGATCATCAAACCGAATGCGATGTAGCTCTCGGTTCGGAGTTCGGGCTTCAGTTCGAACGAGTGGACAAACGCCCAAAAGAACACGAGTCCGAGCGCACCAGCCGCGAGGCCGAGCCGAACGTAGAGCCCGATGGTCGTGGCAAGCGCTCGATTCAGGCCCGGGAGGTCTTTCTTCGCGACGTGCTCGGCAAAGTGTTTGACCGAAGTCATGGGAACGCCGAGTGCGAGCAGCGAGAGGAATTGCAACCACGAGTGGATCTGCAGCCACGCGTCGTTGGCCGCGAATCCTAGGCGCTTCACGAGAAAGGGGGTGAGCACGAAGGCCACCACGATGCTCGTGAACATCCGAGCCCAATTCGAACCGATGCTCTTCAGCATCTCTGGCGCACCTCCGAGGGTGAAGACGTCTCCGAGGCGCGATCCCAAAAGCGCCGAGCTGGACTCCCCTTTCGGTTCGCGCGCGCTCGGCGCTCAAGCCGGAGGAGAGCCTCGGAGGGTGCGTTCACTCTGCGCATTTTTTCCGAAGATTCCTTGACGAATTGAGGCGCGAGCGACAAAGTTTGCGCCATCAAGGTTGGGGTGGGTCCGCGAGCACGGTGCTTTCGGTTCCGCTCTCTCGGAGATTCTCATCCATGGCTCGTAGAACCACTCACCGAAGCTCGGCCGGCAAGAAGCTCTATGCCGTTCGCGCCGCCGACGGCAGCTTCAAAGACATCCAGACTTTCCAGCGCGCTCACGCGGCCGACCTGCGCCAGACCAGCGCGGAAGAGGCTGCCCCCGAAGCTGCCGCCCCCAAGAAAGCCGCGAAGAAGCGCGGCAAGAAGAAGGCCGCCAAGAAGGCGGCCAAGAAGGTCATGAAGAAGGCCGGCCGCAAGGCAGGCAAGAAGGCCGCCAAAAAGGCTGGCAAAAAGACTGCCCGCCGCACGAAGAAGGCCTGATTTCCGCCTGACTATGCGCTTCTGAGGGCGCCCAATGCCGTCCACGCCGGCAATGGGCGCCCTCGGTCATTCAGCGCCTGAATCCCGCTCGAGCCTCCGATTGGCGCGTCTGTCCCATTGCGCCACCCGGGCAGTCGGCCAACCCCCGGGTGCATTCACTCTGATGGGAGCTGACTTGACCCCCAATGTCTCTTGGGAGGGCCCACAATTGGGGGAGAAGTCTCTTTCCGGAATCTGCGTGCGCCCCTGGCCGCGACGCCATTTCCCACCGGCCTACTGCACCCGCGGATCGCGCGCGAGTACACTCCGCGCCATGCGAAGCCTGCACACCGTGTGGATTGGGATGCTCATCGTCAGTTTGGGAGCCTGCGGATCCTCACTCGATCCGGCGGCCCAACCCGAGTACACCTTGGTGCTTCTGAAGACCGGCGCGATGAGTGGCCAGCTCTCGAAGGAAGCCAACACGGTGGCTTTTCAGGGACACTTCGCGAACATGAGTCGGCTCGCGGAGGCTCGCCAACTCCTGGTCGCCGGACCCTTCGGGGAAAAACGCAGCGACCCCGCCCTGCGAGGCATCTTTGTCCTCGATACTGCCGATCCCCTGGAAGCGCAGTCATGGGCGGAGACCGACCCTACGACCCAGGCGGGGATCTTTCAGCTTGAGTACCACCGAATTCGCACCGGGGCGCCCTTGCGCGACGCGCTGGAACGAGCGCTCGCGAAGGAGGCGAAGGCCAAGGCCGAGGGCATACCAACGAAGCCCGGCGATGGCGCCCGTCCGTACGTCGTGATGGTGGCGGACGAGGCCGAGGCGGCGCATCGGACCCTCACGCCCCTGCTCGGATCGGGAGGCGTCTTTCTCCTGGCGGAGGTGGACGGTCGCCGAACCCTGGCCCTCTTGGACGCCCAAAATGTCGCGGAAGCAGAGTCGCGCTTCGGGCCAATCCTCTCGAAGATGGGACCCAACCGCCTCTACGACTGGTTCGCCACCGACGAGCTCGCGAAGCTCTCGGGGCAATGAGGGCGGGATGCCCGAAAGTTAGGTCTGACCGTAGAAAAAGTGGGAGTGTTCGGAAAAGCCGAGCGTAGAATCGGGCATGAGCTGGCTCAATTACCACCATCTGCTCTACTTCTGGATGGTCGCCAAGGAGGGGGGAATTGCTCCCGCTTCGAAGAAACTCCATCTGGCGGTGCCCACGATCAGCGGCCAAATCAAAGAACTGGAGCGGGCCCTGGGCGAGAAGCTGTTCCTTCGTCAGGGTCGGGGCCTCGTTCTGACGGAAGTCGGCAAGACAGCCTTCAAGTACGCCGAGGACATCTTCTCCCTCGGGCGAGAGCTAGTCGACACGATCAAGGGCCGAAGCAGCGGCGGAGCTCAGCATCTTGCGGTCGGAATCAGCGACGCCGTGCCCAAGATGGTGGCCTGTCGTCTGCTGATGCCCGCCCACCGGGCGGTGCCGGATCTGCGATTGAGTGCGATCGAGGATCGGCACGAGCGACTCTTGTCCTCGCTTTCCATGCACGAGCTCGACGTCGTCATTTCCGACGGGCCCGTCGGTCCCGGCGCCCGCGTGAAGGCGTTCTCGCATCTCCTAGGGGAGTGTGGAGTCACGTGGTTCGCGGTGGGCAAGAAGCTGACAGCCCTGAAGGACGGCTTTCCTCGCACGCTGAACGGAGCGCCAATCCTCTTGCCTTCGACCGAAAGCGCGCTGCGGCGCTCCATCGACTCGTGGTTCGAGCGAGAGAACATTCGCCCTCGCGTGGTGGCCGAGTTCGATGACAGCGCGCTCCTGAAGGTCTACGGCGAAGGAGGGTTCGGGGCGTTTCCGGCCCCGAGCGTGATTGAAAAGACGATCTCCGTGCAATTCGGGGCCGAGATCATCGGCCGCACCCCGGAGGTCGTCGAACGCTTCTACGCCATATCGGGAGAGCGGCGGATCAAACATCCGGCGGTGGTTGCGATCTGCGACAGCGCCCGCACCGACCTCTTTGGCTGATGGTGGAGGGAAACGGCTCGTGATCCAGCAGATCCGACGGACCTACCGATTCTGTTCCTCCCATCACCTGGCCCGCGCCGAGTGGAGCGAAGCTGAGAATCTGCGGGTCTTTGGACCAGCCGCCCACCCGAGCGGCCATGGCCACAACTATCGTCTCACCCTGCTGGTCGAGGGGGGACGCGACCCCTTGACGGAGAGACTCGTGGACCTCGACGCCCTCGATCGCCTCGTCAATACGGAAATCCTCGAACCCTTCGACCACCGCAACCTGAACGTCGACGTTCCATCTCTTCGAGGAAAAGTGCCCACCGCGGAGCTCCTGGCCGCGGAGATCTACCGGAGATTGGCCGGAAAACTGCCGAATGGTCGCCTCGTCCAGGTCGAACTCCGGCAGGACGAATTCTTCACCGCAATTTGTGGGGAAGCACACGACCATCCCGGACGTTCGTATAGAGGGACGAGCTGACGGTCCTCTCAACCCGGCTTCGGAAAAAACGAGATCATTTCTCAACCCGAGGCTGATCTCCGACGATGGTAGAGCTGAGAGATCCCGAAGCGGGACAAAACTTCATGGAACGCATCTTTGAGACTCTTCAGCGCCTGTGGCGCGGACTTGTGAAACGGCCTCAACCGGCCGTCGTACCGGTCCGGGTCTACCGACGCTGAACACCGAACACTCCAGGGAACGAGTGACGCCCGCAGGATCAGGAAAGGTCTTGCGGGCGTCCCCTTTTTGAGCGACCTCGAATGGTCGCCCGACAAAGTGCCCGCCGGGGCGGAGGGTGCGACGATGGGATCGGAGCGCGATAGTCGGACAGCCGCGCGGCGTACACCCCCCTGGTCATCGCCGCGCTCATCGCACGTCCCCGCCCCGGCGGGTGACCGACTTAAGCGCACCCCGTACCAACCCGAAGAAATTCTCGGGTCCGCGCCTAAGTCGCTCCCCGGGTAGGGTTTCCGCACATTCGAGCGGAACTGCTCTCCTGTTCAATCGGACCGAGGGTGCGCGGGCGCTCCCCGCTTCAGCGATTGGTCCAGGTCAAGAATCGATGGTTCGATGGCTCCAACCAACTCCGCATCTGGTCGCGGATGGCTTGAGCAGTCGGCGGCTCATCGGGAAGGGGCGGGGCTCCGAGCGTGATCGCGAAGTCGATCAGCGATTGGAGTCGATTCTCGAGGGAGGCATCGCCAATGGCCACGGATTCCAGTTGCGGACCCGAGCGCGGTCGAGCCCCCCACCGCTCAAGCCGACGAACCTCCGGCTCGGCGGCGGCCCGCATCACCTTGAGAAACTCCACCGGCCAATCGGAGACCGGGGTCTCCGCGGGCGGGGACTTCCAGCTCAGGGTCGCCAGCGAAGCGGTCGTTCCGCCCGTCTCCCAGTGAGCCTCGGGAACTCGAATGATCGGCGACCGACTACGAAAACGGCGGAGCAGAAGCTCCGCCGCCTCGCGGTGGACGGGATCGTCCCGGAGAACTCGAAACGCCATGCCGATCCGCGCCCGGCTCCGCTCTCCCTCGATCACGGACGGTGGAGTGTCGGCCAAGGGAAGGTCGGGCAGCGGATTGCGACCCGTCACCTTGCGCCAGGCCAGCCCAGTCGTGGCGGCGCGAACCTCCTCTGGGGTGTGATCGCCGTCGACGAGGATTGAAATTCGGTCCGAGGAGACGTGGAGACTCCACCAACGGGTGATCGTGGGTCCGGTCAATCCTCCCGCGGTGGTGAGACCCAGATCCGCCTTGGAGACGCGATGCGCCTCCGGTCCGAACAGGCGTTCGGCGAGGCGGTTGCGGAAGAGGGCCTCCTCGAGCCTCTCCACTTGGGCCCGTTCATCCAGGATCCGCGGGATCTCCGTCGCCAGCCGAGCCTCGTCGACGACCCCCGCCGCCAGCAATTCGAGAAACGCGCGTACTCGCCGAAGGGCGTCCGCCTTCCCGACTGCGCAGTGAAAGTAGACCAGGTCGGTCATGGTCTCGGCGTTGTTGTGCCGGAGCTCCGTCATGCGGACCAACGGCCGATCTAGTCCAGGGAGAGTTTGGGTGCAGGCCAAATGCTCGAATGCGTGCGCCGTACCTGCCGGAAACCCCGCCTGGGAACCGAACCCGGACCGCACCGCGATCACCATCGCCGTGATCGGTGCCCCGGCCCGGGTGCAGACGGAAACCTCCGGTTCTCGCGACGATGTCAGATCTTGGGAAAGCGCGCATCCGACCAAGATCAGGGCTGCCAAGCAGGTGCGCATGACCGCGAGTCTATCCAGGGGCTGGTCAGACGATCGGGGCTCCGGGCCAGAACACCAATTAGTGATTCTATCCGGAGAAACCACCGCACTCGGGGCCGCAGGCGCCATCCTCCGAGGCCCCGATCGGGGGGGCTGGTCGAAACACTGTTCAGAGCGCGATTCGGGATCTTGACCGCGGCAGGGGAAGCGGAGCACGTAGACTCATCAGACTTGGGGGCAATCCTCGATGAATTCCAGGAACAACTCGACGCACTTCGTGAGCGTCGTCGGGGGCGGCCGTGGCGTGAACTCGAAGACCTCCTGCTGATCGCGCTTGAGCGGGAGCAACTGGTGTCGGTGGCCTACCGTCACGACTTGATGTGGCGACGATTGGCTGAGCTCGGGCTTGATCCCACCGTCCGGGGAATCGCGGGTCAGGCTCTGGCGTGGGCATGGAAGGACGAGCAGATGCACGCCATCTACACGCGGGGAGTCCTTCTGAGTTTCGGCGGTTTTGCGGTGCGCAGCCGCGCGCGGTTTCAGCAGCTCGGGGGAGCGATCGCGGGGTGGGCTAGCTCGGTGCGACAGCACCTCGGATGGCGTCAGGCCCCGGTGTCCTCCGGGATTGCTGCGATCGTCACTCACCTCGGCAAACTGATCGGCAAGGTTCCCCGAGCCTTGAGGCGCGAACTCGAGCTCCTGTCCTTCGCGCGCTTCTGCGAATTGCAAGTCGACGCCGAACGAACGGCATCCGCGTGCTGGGAACGAGTGGCGGAGCTCGGAGCCGCGGTCGACCGCCTGGAGCCGGAGGCCCAGGCCGAATTCCGTCGGATGTGGGATGACGAACAACGGCACGGGGAAGTGTTCGCAATTTTGGCTCGGTCCCTCGCAATCGATCAACCATCCCCGGACGCAGAGGTGCTTTCGGACCAGATCCGCGCCGTCGGCGAGTTCTTCGTGCCGCGCGAATTTCGAACCGGGGCACTGGGCGACAACCCCCTCGGAAGTGGCGGGAGAGTGTGGTCCGTCGAAGGTCGCCCGAGGGACGACAAACGAGGCCTGTTTCACGATTTGCTCGAGCGTTCCGGCCTTGCCGCGCTCGTCCGCGATCGCGCTACCGCCTGCGGAAGGCCGGTGTCCTCGCTCCGAGTCGTGATCAAGCCGACGTTCATGTTCGGGTACGATCGACGGGATCCATCAGTCTTCACGGATCCGGAACTCATCGACGAACTTGCCGGGTATCTGCGCGAACTCGGATGCTCCGATGTGGTGGTAGCCGAGGGGTCGATGATCTACAGCCGGTTCTTTCGAAATCGCTCGGTTCGCGAAGTGGCCGAGTACTTGGGAATTGCATCGCCCCATTTTCGACTCGTCGATATGGATGAGGACCAGGTCGATCACCAATATGCGAGGGGGATGGCACAATACCGGCTATCGCGCACCTGGCGTGACGCCGACTTACGCATCAGTTTCGGGAAGATGCGCAGCCATCCCGTCGATTTGACCCATCTTTCGATACCGGGCTTGCAGGGCATTGCGGCGGGATTCGAGAATTCCCTCTTTCCCGAGCGCCAGGCGCACCGCGACACCGCACTCTTGGCGCCGCTCTCAGAATTTCCGCCCCACTATGCTCTCATCGACGGATATGACGCGGCCGCCGATGGCCTCATCGGAATCCTCGCGTGTCCCCGCCATCCTCGCCCCCGGCGGCTCTACGCTGGCGCCGACGCGCTGGCGGTCGACATGGTGGCCACCCGACACCTCGGGGTTCGTGATCCCCGCCGATCGATGATCCTCGACTCCGCGTGTCACTGGTTCGGTGATCCGACCCGACAAACGGAGGTCATCGGAATCGACGTTCCGGTGCCGGGCTGGCGCTCGCCGGTCGGCAACGGGTATACGGCACTTCTGAGCTCATTGGCCTGGCCGATGTGGCAGTGGGGTAGTCGACGGGGAGCGTTGTTTGTGCCCTGGATGGACCCCGTTGCGTTTCCGCCATTCCGAGCCGAGAACTGGGGGCTTCGATTCCGCCGCGCCGTGATCCGACGCTTGGTCGGTATGGACGGTCCGCGATGAAGGCTCCCGTCGTGGTGATCGGCTCCGGCGTCGGTGGTTTGGCCGCCGCCCTGCGCCTTCGAAGCCTCGGCCACGAAGTGGTGGTTTGCGAGGCGGGGGAGTCTTTGGGCGGATTGGCGGCTGGCCTGGTGGCGGGCGGCATGACCTTTGATGGGGGTCCGTACATTCTCTTGGATCGTCCGGGATTGGAATGGGCATGTCGCCGACTTGAGGTTCCCGTTGAAGGCCCTCTCACCATGCGCCGGATCCTCGAGCCTTATCAGGTGTCCTTCGGCGAGGAAGCCCCGGTTCGGATTCATCACGACCGGGATCTGACCGCGTCAGAGCTCGACACGCGGTGGCCGGGAGCCGGACTGCGCTATCGACGATTCGTCACCGAGATGGAGAAGATTTACGTCCGAACCTCTCCTTTGCTGTACATCCCGAGGCCGCGGCCGTGGCAGGCTTGGTCGAGTCTGCCGTTCCTCATGCGCTCGCTCGGCTCGGTCCTGACCAGAGCTCGCTTGCCATCCGCTGTCGCGAGAGCGCTTTCCATCTGGACTCAGGTAGCCGGTCAAGACCTGTCCGAGGCTCCCGCTCCGATGGCCCTCGTGCCCGCGCTCATGCACCAAGTTGGAGCCTGGTACCCAAGTGGCGGAATTCGGGCCATTCCCGAAGTGCTGGCTACCTTGGGCCATACCCGAGGTATCGAGTTCAAGACGCGAGCGCGTGTCAAGGCCGTCCGATGCGAGGGCGGTCGGGTGACCGGAGTCGAGCTCGCCGATGGCACGCGGATCCGGGCGCTGGCCGTCCTATCGAACTCCCACGGCGTGGGCACGTACCTCGATCTCGTGGGCGGAATTCAGGCCAAAGCCAGGACGCGCCTCGAAAAATTGCCCCTGCAGTCTCCGGGCGTCGGGGCCTATCTCCGAGTCCGAAGGTCGGCTGAGCCACCCTACTTGAGGTTCCACGTTCCGAGCGAACGAGAGTCCTGTCGCTTGTTCGTGGCCACGGCTGAGGTCGATCCGGCTTGCGAGCGAGACGGCTGGAGCCCGGCGCGGCTGGTTGCGCCCATGAGCCACCACATCGCGGAGCGGGAAGGCGAATCCGGTCAGCGTGAGTACTTGGCGAGACTGTTGGAAGAGCCTTGGTGGAAGCGCGGGCTTGCAGAGTACGAAGTCGTGGCAACCCGGGTCCCGGCCGAGTGGGGTCGCTGCCACCACCTCTATCGCGACAGCATGAACCCGGTCATGACGGCGCGGTTCATGCGCGCGGGACGCATTGCTCATCGCAGCCCGTACGTTCGCGGCCTCTACTTCGCGGGAAGTTCGACTCACCCTGGCCAATGGGTGAGTTTTTGCGCGATTTCCGGCATCCACGCCGCGGAAGCCCTGCACGAGGACCATCGCTGATGCTGGCGACGACCATCGAGCGACATGACGGTCGATCACTGCGGGTGGCCCACCTCGGCTCCGGCCCTCCCTTGGTCCTCTTGCACGGCTATCCCGATAATCTCCAAGTCTTCAGCGCATTGGCTCCGCGGCTCGCGACTCGATTCCGAATCATCGCGTTCGACTGGCCGGGCATGGGATACAGCGAAGAGTGGCCGGGGGGAGCGAGCCCGGTGCACCTGGCGGAACGCTTGATCAGACTCCTGGATGCGTGGAAGGTCGATTCGGCCAACGTGTTCAGCATGGATATGGGAGGCCAGGCGGCGATTGTCGCCGCGGCCAAGTTCCCGGATCGCGTTCGAAGACTCGTGGTCTCCAACTCGCTGGTATTTTGGAATGCGGCGACCTCCTGGGAGATCCGCGTACTGCGCCGGTTCGGATGGAACCGCTTCGTGATCGGGAAGCTCCCCTCGCTCGTGTTTCGACGGGCGGAACGGACCTTTCTTCCGAGGGGCCTGCGGCTGCATCGCGAATTGCGGGAGGATTTTTGGCGCGCCTTTTCGCAACCGTCAATCAGACGTTTCATCACTCGAATGTGCGCCGCCTATCAGGGCTATCTTCCTCGCTTGCCGGAGTTGCTACCTGACATCCGCTGTCCGACCCTCGCCCTTTGGGCGGAACGGGATCGGCACTTTGGTCTCGAACATGCAACCCGACTCCAAGCGGGAATTCGCGGAGCGAAATTGGCCGTGGTTCCCAGCGCCGAACACTGGATGGTCTGGCACCAAGCCGAGTCCGTTGAGCGTGCACTTTCCCCGTTTCTCACGAACTGAGCCCGCATTCGGGGATCTTCCGCTCCTTCTTCAATCGCTCCCGCCGCGGACGGGGCTGCGGAGGCAGGGAATCCGTTCGCGGAACCATGTCCGCCGGACCGGTGGTACACCGTTGTGGCGCAGAGGGGGCATCGGTCGCCGGGGGGGATCACCTCCACGGCCGACCCGGATCGGAGACGAGCCGCTGCCTTCGGCACGACGGCCGATCCTGCCGGGGGGCGCTCGTCGGGTGTCTGATCTCGGATAAGCCTTGAGCTTTCGGGAGGGTTGGCTTGGCTCCGGCGGTGAAGGCGGCGCCGCGGGTTCATGCCTCAGGATTTTGCTCACCTGGGCCTTGGCCCGAGGTCCCGAAGGAGGAGGGCGGATTGGATCGTGCCGGCATCCACGATGAGCGCAGTTGGGCCGACCAGCCGGACCCGCGGAATCGGCCTCCGGTCGCGGAAGGGTGGCGACTGGAACAGCATGTAGTCCGAAAGTGACCGCGTCGGCTACGATCCGCGTCCCGAGGATCCCATGCTGCGACTTTTCAGCTTGTTCGTTGGGTTCGGTCTCTTGATTTCCAGCCTGCCCGGCCAGGCGGCGTTGACCGGTCATCCCGACCAAGTCGATCCGCATCTCGTCTACGGGGTGCGCGTCGCGGAGGGGGATCGGGACGCCTACCACCTCTCCCTGGAAGTCCTGAATCCCGCCGCCCAAGAGCTGCGATTCGTGATTCCCCACTGGGCGCCGGGAGCCTATCGCGAGATCACGGGCGAAGTCCGCAGCGGCGGACCGGCCTGGAAGTCTCTGGTCGATTTTGCGGCGGTGGATCAGGATGAAAAACCTCTCACCGTCACGCCTGATGGCGACCGGGCCTGGAAGGTCGAAGCCGCCGGGGCGCGACGCGTCAAGCTGAGCTATCGCAACACCGGGCCGGGTCGCCGTGCCAACAATCGGTCGTACCTCGCGGAGCAGTCGGGATTGATCGACGGCCCGCGTAACTGGGTGTATCTGGACGGGTTCAAACACCTCCCCTGTTCGATCCGCTTCGAGCTGCCGAAGGACTGGCGAGTCGCGTCGGGGCTGGATCCGACCTTCGATCCGATGGTCTTCCACGCTGATGATTACGACCGTCTCGCGGACTGCCCGACTGCGGTGGGCTTGTTTCACGAGCGGATTTTTCACGTGCGGGGGATCGCCCACCGCGTGGTGGCGGTGACGGGGGGCAAAGACCCGGGGCGCAATTTCGACGCTTTCACGGACAAGGTGCGTCGCATCGTCGAGGCCTACGTCCGGATGTTCAACGACGTTCCCCACCAGCATTACACCTTCATCTACACCGATGGGGGCGGAGGGGGGCTCGAACACTTGACCTCGACGACGATCAGTGCTGGCCGCGCCGATGCCCTTGGCGATTCTTCGCTCGGAGTCACCGCCCACGAGTTTTTCCACACCTGGAATGTCAAGCGCCTGCGGCCCGTCATGCTCGGACCCTTCGATTACACCCAGCCGGTGCGTTCGAAAGATCTGTGGATCAGCGAGGGCATCACCAATTACTACACGAACATCGGACTTTGGCGGGCCGGGCTTCGCACCGACCAGCAGTTCCTGGACGACTACGCGGGCACCATCAACGGCTTTGTCCGCAACCCGGCGAGTTTGTTCGTGCCCCCGGAAGAGTCGTCGTGGACAGTCTGGGATCGGGGAGGGGGAGCCATCAGCTACTACACCCAGGGCGAAGTGCTGGGGTTGATGATCGACCTCCTCGTTCGCGGCAGCACCGGTAACCGCAAGAGCTTCGACGACGTCATGCGTCGGACCTACCGGAAGTTCGGTGGCTACTACCGCCACGGACCGGCTCTCCCGGGATTCAAATCCGAGGAGTTCCTCGCGGAAGCGATCGCGGAAACGGGCGTGGATCTGGAGCCGTTCTGGAACGCGCACGTGCGAGGCAGCGAGCCTATCGACTGGAATCGCTATTTCGAAGCTGCTGGCTGGAAGCTGGACATTCAGGACGGACCGCAGCCGCTGCTCGCGACCGCGCGGCGCATGGAACGCCACGAACAGGGCGTCATTCTGGTTGTCGAACCCGGGGACCCCTTGGATCGAAGCGGCTTCAAGAACGGCGACATCGTGGCGAGCTTCAACGGAACGAAAACGACCGCTCCTCGCCAGCTCTCCACGAGTTGGCGGACGCTCACGGTCGGGGGGAGCTTCGAGGCGGAAGTGAAGCGGGGAGACAGACTCGAGAAAATCAAAGGCCAAATTCTGGCGGCCAATGAGTTCGACGGCCTCGTGCTCCGGGAGGAAGAAGGCCGCATTCGAATCGTGGGCGTTCCTTGCGGAACCGCCATGCACGCCGCGGGTCTGCGCGACGACGACATCGTGGTCGTTCCGACGGGAACCAAGCTGCCCGAGTTCGAAGCCAAACTCGCCACGATGCCCATTGGCGAGACCGTCACCTTCGAGGTCCGGCGCGGGGAAGAGACCAAGAAGATCGCGGTCAAAGCGGCGCCGCGCCGCGTCATCCAGACTGGGAGATTGTCCGCGATCTCCGAGCCGACGCCGGCTCAGCTCGCGGTCCGCGAAGGCCTGAAGACCGGCGCCACTTCACCGGTGACGATTCCGAAGTGAATCGAGTATGAGCAAGGTGATTCTCGGGACTTCGAGTTGGTCGGAGGCGGGCTGGGCGGGTGTCTTCTATCCCCAGGGACTTCCGGCCGGCGAACAACTCCGGCACTACGCGACCCAATTTCCCGCAGTGGAGGCGGATGTCACCTACTACCGCATCCCCTCGCGCGCCATGGTTCAGGGGTGGGCCGACAAGACCCCGGACGATTTCATCCTGTCGGCAAAATTTCCACGCACGATCGTACACGGAGGCGACGCGGCGACCCCGGACGCGGGCAAAGTCTTGAACCGGGAAGTGATCGGAGAAGACGTCGACCGGTTTCTCGACGCTATGGCGCTCCTCGGCAAAAAGTGCGGCCCCCTCGTGCTCCAGTTTCCGTACTTCAACCGCACCGCTTACACCAGCGCCGCCCCGTTCCTGGAGACTCTCGATCGATTTCTGACCGGTTTGCCTCCCGAATTTCGCTACGCGGTCGAGGTTCGCAACAAGTCTTGGGTCACCCCCAAACTCCTGGACGTTCTCCGACGGCACCGAACGGCATTGGTCTTGGTCGACCTCGCCTACATGCCACACCCGGACGAATTCGCCGCCAAGTTCGACATCCTCACCACCGACTTTCTCTACGGGCGCCTCATCGGGGATCGCAAAGCCGTCGACGCTCTGACCGATCGTTTCGACCATACGGTCCTCGACCAAACCGCCTCACTGCGCCGCTGGGCCACCTTGATCCAATCGCTTCTCGGCCGCACCACCGCGGCCATGATCTTCGCCAACAACCACTACGCCGGCTTCGCCCCCGAAACCGTCCGCACCCTCGAAAAACTCCTCCGGGAAGTCTGAAGGGAGGGGCTCTGCAGGCCTTCAGCGCGGGCCACTTCGACGAATTGCGATCGACTTGATCCACACTTCGGTGGTGCTCCCCGAACCGAGGCGCAGTCGGACTTCCTGTTTGGAGGCCGCGGTACCGCCTACCGGCAATCCGAATTCTCGGAATTCATCGGAGGTGCTGGTCAGCACCAGATTCTCGCGGAGCTCCGGGTCGCAAATACACTCCAAATCCGCCGACCCTTCGAAAGGGAATCCGGCGCGTGCGGCCTTGAGCGCTCTCAAGTCGAGCTTGTAAGTTTCGTAAGGAGCGCGGGACGGTAACTCGATCGATATCCGGATTTCCGACAGGCCCGGAGCACCCAGCCGCAAATAGTAATGGTCGGATTCCCGGTCGGAAATGGAGGCCTGCAAGATATGAGAAACGAACGAGACACCGGAGGCGAAGGGAGTCCTGCCGCGAAAATCCAGGTGCATGATTGCGCTTTCATCATTAATCGATCCCTCGTGATGAAGAAGGAACCGCCGCTCGGCTGTCGTTTGTCCCATCCAGGACTCCGGATCAACGGACAGCGCGAGGGCAATTCCACGCAGTAGCTCCCGCTCCACGAATCGGAAATGGTCCAGCGCGTCACGCTCCTCGGGGTAGTCTTCGATCCGGAGCCGCCATTGCTCGTCGATAGTCGGATCGTCCAGCACCCCCACGCAACGAGCCAAAGTGCGCCGGCGTTCGAAGTTTCCCTCGAACGTCCACTGAGTTCTCAGCGACTCGGCGGCCCCGTCTTCGGCGGCCAAGCAGCGATAGTAGAGGTCCTTCATCAGTCGGTCCTCACGAGAGACCTCGTTTGCGGGGGCCGGGAGTCGGTCGAACAGCCACGGAGGGGCCGCAGCTCCGCCGCCCGCGCGTCCGGCACTGAGGAGAGTGATGGTCATTCGCTCATAGGCCGGCACCCGAGCATCACTGACCATCCTCAAGCCGGGATTGAACCACCAAGACGAGCGCCGCAGCAGATCCCAAAGCGCGACGACTGGAACGTCCGCGACACGCCCGGCGCAATGCCACCTGCGCACGATGTGGCTGGCGGCTTCGATGGAAGCGCGCTCGATCTCGGCGTCCGCGGAATGGTCGCAGAGCGATTCCATGAGGTCCACGGCGTCCTTCGGGGATCCCACGGCACCCAGAAAGCAGATCCAAGTGGTGCGCTCGAGAACGGACAGCCTGCTATTCCGGGATTCGAGCAAGGCGCGAGGGGAGGCCGACGCAGCGATGTCTTGGGACGCGATCTGGGTCAGCGGCCGCTCCCACCAGCCGCGTGTCAAATCACGTCGCAAGAAAGTCGACGGCGAGTCAGGCTCTAGAACCGGACCCCCCAGTGACTCCAGTTCTCGCCGGATCCACCGCCCGAGCAGCGGATCGAAATGGAGGCCTTTATCCCTGATGGTCACGGCGGTGGAGATGCTCGCGCTCTCGTGGCGACCTTGGAGGAGCGCGGTCGCGACGGGTTCGAGAGGATGACCGGAACCGGCTCGCATCTTGGCCAGATCGTCTTGGAGCGTCCGCGGCAGCAGGAGGTGCAACGGAAAGGACTGGAGCTCCCATCGCAGGTTCGCGAGAGCACGGAGATCCCCGCTCCGATGGAGATCTTGAGCCAGGTTCCGCGTTCGCACGATGTGCAGGACGCGTGGAAACAGCCATACGGAGGAGACGAGCGCCAATCCGAGTCCGACCGCCAAAAGAAGAGCCGCGGCATTTCTTCTGGCAAAGTGAAACGCACCCATGATCCGACTCGGGGGCATCGACCTCGGGCGGTCGTTCGATTCCAGTAGTCGGAGGTCGTCAATCAGGTCGTTCGCGCTCTGGTAGCGGCCCTCCGGATTGAGACGGGTCATTCTGGCGAGGACACTTCGAAGGTAGCGGTATCGGATTCCTCGGCGCCGTCGGTGCCCGTTTCGTGAATCGAGCAACGACAACGGCGAATCGCAAGGGCCCCACTCGTTGCCAAACACACAGGTACGCCCGGCCAAGACCTCGATCAAGACCAGCCCGAGCGAATAAATGTCCGCGGAAGCCACTCCGGGACGGCCCAGGTGTCGCTCGGGCGCCGCGTATTTGGGGTTGAGGAAGCGGTCTGTTCCGTGGTCTCCGAACAAGCGGGCGATTCCGAAGTCGAAAATGCGAACACTGCCGAGTGCATCGCCGGGACGGTCCTTTTCGCGGGTGATCGCCATGTTGTGACTACTGATGTCGTTGTGGTGAATCCCGATGGCATGGGCGGACGCGAGGGCCTGGGCGCACTGAAGGCCGATTCGAACCACTTCGGCGAGGTGCCGCGAACTGTCTAAGCCGAGGAATTCTCTTCGGACCAGGAGTTCGTCGATGGTGGAACCGACGATTCTCTCCATCGTAAAGAAGAATCGAACTTCGTGTTCCCCGCAGCCGTAAAGGGCGGCGATATAGCGGTGGGGAGGAAGTGCCGACATGGCCTCGACCTCGCGACGAAAAAGCTCTTCCGCGTCGCGCGGCCGATGCTTGCTGTCCACGACCTTGAGCGCGACCTTTCTGGGCGGATCAAGGGAGACCGCCAAATACACGATGCCGAGACCCCCACTTCCGAGAAGCCCGACCAGAACATGACCCGGCAGACGAAGCCCGGGCGTAAAGCCGAGGCTTCGTGATCTCGTGTCGGATCGCAATTTGGCAATCGCTTCGACCTCCTCGCGCAGGCTCGACAATACCGCGTAGGCCGCTTTGTCGACCCCGGACTTCGCCTTTTCGATCAAGACTTCGATCGCACGAGGATCATCCGCGGCCTCTATGAACGCCAGGATCTCGTCGACCAATTGCTCTTCCCGCTTCGAGTGTCGCTCATTCATCGGTTTTCCCCTGCCAGGATCGCCGGAGCTTGTTTCGCAAACGCTGAACGACGGACTGAGCCGCGATGCGAGACTTGTCCAGAATCGCCGCGACTTCGCGCACAGTGCCGCCTCGAGCGAGTTCTTCGAGGACCAGTCGCTCGCGCGCGCTCAGGATGCCTTCAATGATCGAGTAGTTCTCGGCGAGCATCGAGGCCTTCGCGGGTGTCCACGGATCCGCAGGATCGTGACGGTCGACATCTAGGCTCTCTCCTCGAGTGAACGACTGTCGATATCCGAGTTCTTTGATCGAGAAGATCACGGCTCCTTCGTAGAGCTTGCGGCGGGTGGCGCGATCGGAATCCGCCGCTTTCGCGAGAAATCGAGGACTGATGACGCGCCAAAAAGTCTCGTTCAGCAGGTCATCGGTACCGACTCGACGCGGAATCCTACCGAGCCTGTCCATGGTGCCGATGATCGCCGCGAGTCGACCGCACCAGTGAAGTTTCAGCTCGGACAGCGCCGCGGCGTCACCGGCGCGGGCGAGGTCGATCAGGGATCCGGAGGACTTGACGGTGGAAGCAGGAGTTTCAGACATCGTGCGGCCGCCTATTGGCCGACCAGGGAAACCGCCGCGGTCAGGCTACCCGGCGATCCTGAACAGGGGCTCGCCAGAATCAGAGCCTGGAAGTGAATCGTCTGCGGGTACGCGAATGGCCAGATGGTCGACCAGGTGGCGACACCGCTCGGGGGAATACCGAAGAGCGGAGATTGGAGACCATTCATGACCACTACGAGGTCCTGGTGACCGGGAGGAGTCCCGATGTCGAGGGATCCAAGGCAGGGAATCAGGGTGTTTCCGAGATCGAGTGGCGCGGAGAACAAGACATATCCCGCCCCCGGCGGGCCCTGAAATCCGAATTCCAGAGGCTGGCCCAGGGACAAGGACCGGGAATACGCGTGCATGCCGTGGCCCGTGCCGTTGATCAACAAGCCCGCATTCGCGGAATTGGCTTGCCCGAGACCTACCTGCCCGGCGCGCCGGGATGACAGAGTCAACGCTGGAACGCCGCTCGTGTCCGTGAAGGCGATGAGGACCTCGGAGGTCGGCGTGATCGCGATGTCGGGAAGTCGACCCGAGGTTGTCAACGGCACCACCACCCAGGTCCCGCAATTATCGAACACGTAGTCGATCCGCCCGTCGATCCGCTCCATCGCCGCATGCACCTTGCCCTGATGTAGAGTGATGCTGCCCCGATCGTACCCCGGCGGGAAGTTCGCAACATTCAGCCATCCACTCCCGGTACGGCGATCGAGGGTGTCGGTCTCGCCGGGCGGCTGGAGATCGCGCAGGGCAACGACCAAGCCCGGTGCCTGGACGGCGAGCCCTGAAGGTGCGGTGCTCGGAGCCCATGGCCCTACGATTTCCGGCGTGGCCCAGACTCCGCCGGGGTCGCGGTGGGCGTAGACGAGCTGACCCAGATCCTGGTTTTGGTAGACCACATGAGCGCCACCGGCCGAATCGAAGGCGAGCTGACTCGACTTACCGACGCGGAGAATCGACTCGATGGTGGTGACCGACCATGTACCGTTCGGCAGGAGTTCGGCGTAACGGGCGTCCTCGGTCGGACCGTAGAAGTAAGCCATGCCCAGATTGCCGGACGGCGAGAAGGCAATCGCACCTCCATGGGAGCCCTTCCAGTAGTCTCCATTGGTCAATGAGGCTCCCGCGACCACCCAGGAATTCGCACTGGTACGAGTCCGCACGTATTCGTCTTCCGCGACCGGGTCGGAGAAGGCTGCGAAGGCTTCACCGTTCGGTCCCACTGCCAGCGAGGCGACATTGGATCCGGAAGCTCCCACGAGTTCCGGGCTCACCGAGCCCGGATTCGTGCCCGGCATCCAGGTTTTGTATTGCTCGATTCCGCCGACCACTCCGGTCGCGTAGGAATAGTACAGAATGTGCCTTCGTCCGTTGGGCTCGACCACGAGCGAGCACATGCGATTGAACGGAGTCGAGGGTTGGACGACTTCGGCATTCCATCCCGGGTGGACACCGGAACCCGTCTGTGCCTGCACGAGAAGACTGGAGCCGACCAATACCGATAGCGACAACGCGAGCGTCGATGGAGACTTCATGGTCTCATTTCTCCTCTGGAACACGATCGCACTCACGACCTCCGAAGTGGGGGCGCGAACGATCCGAGCTGTTTCAGGTGGAAATGAGTCAATCAATCGAAAAAAAATCGTCCTCGCGAGACGCGCCCCGAAATCCCGACCACCGTTGTCGCCGAGGTACGCCTGACGGCGTCTCCTGACAGCCTGGCCCTGCCACCGGCACGAGGCTGCTCAGTTTACGAGGACTGGTGCATCACTGAGCGGCCGGACACGAGGACAAAGCAGAGGAGCCGCAATCGACATTCGCGGCGTGGCGCGAAGCGATGATCCGGTCCAGAAGGGGTTTCGGGCGGCCGACTCCCGGCTCGGCCTGACCGCGGCTTCGGATCGTCGGCCCTCGGCGAGGGCCGGTGCCCGGAACGGCCCCCCGAAGGCGCAATAGCCCTCCGGAGGGCCCCAACCGAGGAAGCAGTGAGCCCGGATTCACGGCAGGGAGGAGTGGGAGCCGTCGCAGAAGGGGGGTTGTTTGGAGTGCTTGCAGCCGCACCAGGCGACTTTCTTGGCGGCGGGGATTTCGACGCGGAGGGGCGAGAAGGTGCTGCCGCGATGGGAGCCGTCGCAGTACGGTTGCTTTTGGCTATTGCCGCAGGTGCACCAGGATTTGGGGCCCGGGGTCTCGTCGACGATGATCGGGCGTTTGCAGGGGATGTTGGGCTTGTCCAAGGTAGGCTCCGGGAAAGAGAATCGCGGGGATGAGATTCGCCGCTTGGGAGAGACTAGGGTTTTCCGGAGACTCCCGCAAGGAGGGTCTGTGATGCCCGATGATTTGAGCCGCATGATCGACGAAGTGAAGAAGGAGCTCTTTCCGGGCTCAGGCGGGTTCGACCCCGTGCGCAACTGGAACGACCTCGGCCGCCTCGTCTTGGCCCTGGAAGCGCGAGGCTGCTTCCTCATGACCAACAGCGCCGCCGACCCCGCGGTCAAGCGCATGGCCTCGTTCCACAAATCCACGCCCCGCGGCTTTCCCTGCGTGGGTTCCTCGGAGTGGGGCCGGTTTGCGACCCATGGGGAAGCCATCCTCCGCGCGGCCCATCAGGCTGTGACCGCTCCCCGCGCCTGAATTCGGCTGCTAAGTTCGGCCGACCCGGAGCCCATCCATGACCAAGAGCGGACCCGACGCCATCGACTACGGAAAAACGGGAGTGGACACCCGCGCCGCTCATTCTGCCCTCGGCCGTCTGGGCGTTTCGATCAAAGAGACCCTCAAGCTCCGGGACGGAAAGGCGGTCGGCCGCCCGCTGCGCGGCCTCGGCTACTACGCCAACGTCTTGGACTTGGGCGGGGGGATGGGCCTCGCGGTGAGTTGCGATGGAGTCGGTACCAAGCTGATGGTGGCCGAGGCCATGGGTCGCTACGACACCATCGGCATCGACTGCATCGCGATGAACGTCAACGACCTCATCTGCGTCGGGGCCGAACCGATCGCGATGCTCGACTACCTCGGTGTGGGCAAGATCGACTCCGAAGTGTTTGATCAAGTCGGACGAGGGCTCCTCGAAGGCTGCCGTCGTTCGGGGATCACGATCCCAGGCGGTGAAATCGCGCAAATCGGGGAGATGATCCAAGGCCATGGGCCGACCCGCGGCTTCGACATCGTGGGGACGGCGGTCGGCACGGTTCCGACCGATCGCATGCTCTTCGGCCAGGACGTGCGTCCGGGCGATGTCGTCATCGGAGTGGCGTCATCGGGACTGCACAGCAACGGGTATACCCTCGCCCGGCGCATCCTCGCGCCCCGCATCGAGGACTACCACCGCTTCGAGCCGGCTCTCGGTCGGACGGTCGGCGAAGAGATGCTCGAGCCCACCGCGCTTTACGTCAGTCTGGCGGTCGAGCTCTTCCACTCGAAGCGTCCGATCCATGCGGTTTGCCACATCACTGGCGATGGCTACATGAACCTGACTCGGGTCGAGGCCAAAGTCGGCTTCGTCTTGGACGGCTTCCCCGACTCACCCGCGGTTTTCAAACTCCTGGAGGAGCGGGGCCGCCTTCCCAAGCACGAGCTCTACGAAGTCTTCAACATGGGAATCGGCCTCTGCTTGATCGGGCCGCCGAGCGAAGCCCAGGCCTATTTGGATCTCGCTAAGAAGCACGGATTTTCGGCGTGGCGGCTCGGACGAGTGACCGACGAGGACGGGGTGGTGCGCATTCCGCAGCACAAAGTCGTGGGCAAGCAGGGCCGTCTCGGCCCCGCGGAGTGAGGGATCCCCCTCAGCGCGGATTCCCCGGCCCGAGGAGCACCAACGCGTTGCGGCCGTTCGGGAAATCCCAGCGAGCGGCCACCGGCGCAGACGCGAGTTGCTCCGGGAACGGCGTCTTGCGGTCGATGCCCACCAAGAGATGACCCGTCGGATGCTCCGCCAGCCACTGGAGAGCGGTTTCGTACCCCGTTCGGATCAGGACGAGATCCCGGCGCCCCACGTAATGCACCAACGAAGGTGACAGGTCGAGGGTGGCCAACGGAGAACCGGTCGTTTTCGATTCGAACGACTGGAGAGCCGCTTTGGGGGATTCGCGTTCGTTCCGGGCGAGGGCGAGCCCGATATCGAGGGCGACGAGCCCCCCCATGGCCAAGACGGTTGCGGGAAGAAGCCACTTGCCCGGTCGCAGTCGACTGATCGTGTATCCACCCCACGGGGCAATCCAAGGAATGAACGGCAGGAGGTAGTGGCTCTGTTTGCTCGAACTCAGCGAAAAGACGCCGACTCCGAGCAGGGAGGCGGTCACGAGGCTCTTGATCGGCGCAGGGGCGAGGCGAAAGTCACGAATCATCCACGGAAGGAGCAGTGCCGCCGGCATGAGCGCGGCGGGCCACTGATAGAGGTAGTAGTACCAAGGACGCAGGTGCAGGACGTTGCCGAACGAAAGTCGCGCGAGAAGTTCAGAGCGCGTGTTCGGATCGAGATACGCAGGCCCGTAGTAGAGGAGGGTCGCGATCACGGTACCCGAGATCGTCCCGATCGCGGTCGGCCCGACCAAGAGACGCAGCGATCGGTACTGCCAGGCGAACGCGACGAGCAGCAGGGCGGGAAAGAGCAGGGCGAGGGCCGGGCCTTTGGTCCAGGTCGCTATCACTCCGGCACTGGCCGCGAGAAAGAACAACCGGGTCTTCCGCCGATCCCCCGTGACTTCCCGCACCAGCGTGTAGGCCGCGAGCGCTGCGGCGGCCGCGAGCTGCATCTCCATTTCGCACGATCGGGCCAAGCCGACAAACAGCATTGACGAGAGAAGGAAGATCCCGGTCCAATGGCCACCTCGCTCTCCGACGATTCGCCGCGCGATCGCCGCCATGAGCAGCAGCGTGAGCGTGGCCGCCACGAGCGCCGGGACCCGCGCTACCCACTCCGCGCGTGAGCCCGTTGCTCCTACGAAGAGGGCCACCAGCCCATGAAAGAGTGGAGGTTTGTTCCAGTAGGGCTCGCCCAGAAGGTAGGGGGGCCGAACCCGGCCAGTCGAGAGCATGTCTTCGGCAACCAGAGGACCGCGAACTTCGGAGGAATCCCAGTGATCGCGGATTCCGAGCCCGAGGCTCAGCAGTATCGTGGCCAGAATGCCGAGGCGAAGGAGCATGCGGTGGGATTCTCGGCGCTCCTTGGCGACTCCCCAAGCAAGATCTCTTGATGATCTCCACTCTCCTGGAAAGCTTCGACCATGAAGACCGCTGCGCGCTTCGACCATTACCGCGTCCTGCCCGGGGCCAAACTCGACCTTTCGAAAATCGACCAGGAGGGTGACGGCAAACTGGACAAAGACGATGCCAAGGCGCTGTTCGAAGAGGAGCGCGCCTCCATCATCGCCAGCCAAGAGAAGCTCTACGCCGAGGGTAAACAGAGCCTCCTGATCGTCCTCCAGGCGATGGATGCCGGCGGCAAAGACGGAACCATCGAGGATGTGTTTAGGGGAGTGAATCCCCAGGGCTGCCGGGTCTCGAGCTTCAAAGTTCCGACCGCCGAGGAATTGGCGCACGACTTCCTGTGGAGGGTCCACGCGCAGGCTCCCGGCAAGGGGCAAATCACGATCTTCAACCGATCACACTACGAGGACGTCTTGGTGGTGCGGGTGAAGAACATCGTTCCGGAGTCGGTGTGGCGCCCCCGTTACGCCCTCATCAACGATTTCGAGCGACTCTTAGCGACCAGCGGGACGCGTGTCCTCAAGTTCTTCCTGCACATATCCAAGAAGGAGCAGAAGAAACGCTTCGAATCCCGGCTCGCGGATGAAAACGATCGCTGGAAATGGTCGCCGGGCGATTTGGTCGAACGCGCGCTTTGGGATCGCTACGAGGAGGCCTACGAAGGCGCGCTCGGGGAGTGCTCGACCGAAGCGGCGCCGTGGTACGTGATCCCCGCCGACAAGAAGTGGTTGCGCAACGCGATGGTGGCCCACCTCGTCGCCGCGATGCTCCGCGACATGGATCCGCGGTTCCCCCCGCCGCTCCCCGATCTGGGCCGAGTGAAGATCCCGGACTGAATTTCAGGCCGAGCTCGACTCGGGCTTGAACCGCATCAACCCGGCAGCGCCGAGCAGCGCGTCGTGGAATATCGGATCCGGATCTCGTCGACGGACGGCAGAATCGAGGTCGGCGTCGAGAGGGGGGGAAGTGGGTAGCTGATTTCGACGACAAATCGGATGAAGCGGAAGCCGTTCAATTGCCCGATTTCCGAGGCGAGCACCAGCGTGCTGACCGTAGTCAGATCCGGTTGACCCGTCGCGGATTCGTGAGCTCCTTGGAAGCGAATCTCCAGGCTGGCGCCGACAAGATTGCCCAGGCTTTGCACTGCACTTGCCTCGATGAATTCGGGCGCCACGTAACCGGTATCGCGGAATTGGCTCGTGAGCGTCCCCGTGAAGCCCCCAGCAAACGGAAATGGCAGACTGAATGTGTTTGGAAGGCCTGACAGGCCGAAGATCATGCCGTCGGAGTCCTCAAGTTGAATAGTACCGGCGCCCCCTGAACCACTTTGATAATTAGAGCAGAGTTGAGCTCCAAGCCCCGGTTGGACCGCCACCAGCGTTGTGGGTGCCATTTCGATGGACGTTGGAGTCTGCAGCCAAATCTGTCCCCCCGAACCGCCGCCCCCTCCGCCTGCACATAGTGCATTTCCTGCCGCACCAGGGGCGCCATTGCAGAGTATCCCACCGCTCACGGATATCGGCCCTATGGAGCTGATGCGAACGCCCCCACCGCCTCCGCCGCCGCCTCCACCTTGCTCATCTTGAAGCTGAGAGCCAACAAAGGGATTCGGTTCGAATCGGTCCCCACCGCCTCCACCCCCCGACCCTGCGGACGCGATGGATATGGGAGGAAGAAAGGACGCCAGTGGCCCGGTCGCATCGCTGACATCTTGCACAGATGATGCGTTGAGGAGGCAACCGGCAAACATGGCAGTTCGCGCTGCACCCACGTCACCTCCCAAACGGGCCGAACCTCCGGCTCCCCCCACCCCACCCAGTTGACCCGGGACACCACTCGGGGGAAACTGGCCACCGGCTCCTCCTTCCCCGCCACCGAAGAAATTTGCATCTTGGGAATTGATGAACCCGCCCTGCGACGCGCCGTGGCCGGACTCCGCTCGAATCGTGCGAATCTGTGTGCTTCCCTGATCCGCCTGAGAAGCATTTCCACCTCGACCTGCACCGGGACCTCCTATACCCCCCGCCACAATAAAAGGACCCGCCGATCCTCCGTTATTAAAGGCTCCCGGCCGGGGGCCTTGGTTGAACGATCCCGGGGCTGCCAGGCTGTCGAGCCCGGCGCTCGCATTGATGGTCCCTTGAATATTGGCGAATCCTGTGCATCGGAAGTGGGCTGGTCGCGTGGCGCCCACCACTCGCACCGCGACCCCTAGATTGACCACTAGGATGGTGAGATTCCAAGTTCCATCGGCATATGCCACTTGACCATTCGGGGCGGTCATCATCGGCATGCCGGTGTCCAGAGTCGTCGCACTCGAGAGAATCAATGGACCGAATGCGGCATTTCCGAAATAGGTCTCGTCGTAGACGGTGCGGGCCAAACCGTCGCCATCCCAGCGAGCGACGCCGGTGGTTCCGGCACGGTTGATCGTGTCGGAGAAATCCTCGACGAGGGGCGGACTCTCGCAAAAAGCTCCGGATCCCGTTCGGAAGACCCTTCTTTGGGACGAGCTTTGCGATGGATCGTACAGCTCGAGCGGATGTTGTCCAAAATCCAAGATTGGAGTTCCGAGTGTGACGACGTATTCCGTGCCGGGAGCGAATCCGGAGGAAAGGACCAAGTCGATGCGTGTGCCCGAAGCCCCGGCTTCCGGGGAACCGGCGGCGAATACCTGTGTCTGGTGAGTTACCGGAAGCCCGCCGTTCCTCGTGATGACAAAAGTGGAGCTGGTAATCGTGGAGGTTTGAAGGGGCTCACTGCAAAACAGGGAAATCCTCTCGATCATGGAAGGGTCAATGGCCGGATCGGGGCTGAAATCGGCAGTCTCGGGGGTTGTCACTTCGATGAATGCGGCACCCGGCACCGGATCGACCGAACAACCGGCTGAGCCGGGTGCACCATCACAACTGACAAAACAGGCTTGAGCCGGCGAGCGCAGGACTCCGGGTCCGACGATCAAGCCAGCTCCCGGCTGACCCGCGGCAAGCACTTCGATGGTATAGGCAGTCCCGGGCCGATACCCCGCTTGTTCGGCTGGAGTGCCGAGGGGAGTAAGGTCGGGTTGAAAAACAAGAATGCGCCGGTTTCCCGAAGGCAGGGTCGGGTCGTCTTGAACTTCGAACATGCCGGGCTGGATCACCACGCTGCCCTGAACGTTCGACATGATGCGGATAGAGCTACTCGCGGTAGCGGCGACATTCATCGGATCGAGTACGCCGCCGAAGACGAACCTCAGCCGAGCGTTGTGCGGGATGTTGCTCGGACACCCTTCCGCCGAAGGGGGTGGCCAGAGTGGATCGGAGAGCCCGTCCGCCGAGATCCCGAGGAGAATGGGATCTCCGATACCCGGCCCGGATCCGCCGCCTCCACCGCAGGCGGACAGCATGACAAGGATGGAGAAGGCACACGCACCAATTGCAAGCTTCGAGGGTGATGAGTTCATGATCGTGCAGTTCCTTTCGAAACGAAATAGGATTGCCTGCGACCACGGCAATGCCGAGTGAGCAGGCTCATCGGAAATAAGGTCACGGGATGTGACCGACTCGGAGCTCGGTGTTCCTGGAACCGAGTTCCGTATCCAATGAACAATGTCGGCGCCACAAGACCGGTGAGGCAGCACTCGCACGATCACCTTGCTCCATGGACGGAGCCTGGCTGGTCATCCGCAATGACAGAAAACTGCCGTTGACAACACCTCCTGCCCTTCGGAGTCGAGGGCGGTGAGAAAGCTTGGCAAGTTGGTCATGACTTACGCCCCTGCCACCGATGTCTTTCGTCAAGAAATTTGGCAGCCCTCCCGCTCGATACTTCCGATGCGAGGTGGGCGGGTGTAACCCTGGGTTGGGATTCTCGACACCAGGCACCCTCCTCCGAGTGCCGGTGTGCCGGAGAAAGGGGCTCGATCCACCATCAGGATCGACAAACCGAACATGGAATCAGCGACCACCGCGAACGTCGTAGGCGGCGTTACTGACCAGAGTTCTCGAAAGCGCGGGTTAGGATCGACCCTTCGCAATTCCCCTCGCACTCCAGATCCTCCGTCTCCCCGGTGCTTCCCTTGGCGCATCGAGCCTGTCGTGGGGGTTCGCTCGTGGCCCTCTCTATCGTCCTGATGCTAATCCACCTGTGCATCAGCCGAGCCATTCCACGCTCTCTGCCACGGTACTCTGAAGTCCGATCCCGGGGCCCTCGCGCCTGAGTTCATTCGGACCCCGCTCGGGTGTTCGCCCGCATCAATCCGGCAGCGGCAAACAGCTCGTCGTGGAGAACCGGATCCGGATCTCGTCGACGGAGGGCAGAATCGAGTTCGGCGTCGAGAGTGGGGGAAGTGGGTAGCGGAACTCGATGACAAACCGAATGAACCGGAAACCGTTCAATTGCCCGATTTCCGATGCCAGGACCGGCGGGCTCACCGTAGCCAAGTCCGGCTGTCCGGTCGCGGATTCGTGTGCGCCCTGGAAACGAATCTCCAGGCTGGACCCAGCGAGATTGCCCAGGCTCTGCACCGCACTCGCCTCAAGGAATTGGGCCGCCACGTAACCGGTATCGCGGAACTGGCTGGTAAGGGTGCCGGTAAGGCCGTTCGCGAACGGGACTGGCAGGACGAAGGTGTTGGCCAATGCCCCAGCGTTCGTGACCTGCCCATCGGAATCCTCAAGTTGAATGGTCCCTGGCCCTCCGGCTCCCGATGAGAAGGAGCTGCAGGCTTGGGCGCTTGCACCGGGCTGCACGAACAGCATGCCGGTCGTTCCGAGATCGATGGTCATGCCGCTCTGAATCCAAATCTGGCCGCCGGAACCCCCTCCACCTGCGCCAGCAAAACTCGTGTTGCCAGCAGCACCGGTTGCTCCGTTGCACTGAATCGAACCCGTGATGGTGATGGCTCCGGAAGCGCTGATGCGAACCCCGCCACCACCACCACCGCCGCCTCCCCCTTGGTCATCCTGGAGCTGCGAGTTGATGATGGGGACCAACTCGAGCCGGTCGCCACCACCGCCACCTCCCGAGCCCGCAGATGCCACCGAGAGAGGAGGAAGCAACACGACGGTAGGTCCCGTGGGATCACTGATGTCCTGCACCGTCGATGCAGTGACGACGCATCCCAGGACTGCTGGCGTTCGCGCGGCGCCCACACCGCCAGGCAACCGAGCCGATCCTCCGGCGCCGCCGATTCCACCCAGTTCACCCTGGACGCCGCCTTGAGGGTAACGGAAGCCGCCCACTCCGCCTTCGCCACCACCAAAGAACGAAGGGTCTTGGGAATTGAGAACCCCCGCCACGGCGGGGCCATGTCCTGTCTCGCCTCGCAGGGTTCGGGCCTGGGGTGGAACCGGGTCCGCTTGGGAGGCGTCCCCGCCCTTGCCAGCTCCGGGCCCGCCGATTCCGCCAGGAACCACCGAGCCTGATGGGGAGACCATGCCGTTATTGAGAGCCCCTGACCGCGGCCCCTGCTCGGGAGACCCGACAGGTTCAGTCGCACTAATGCCCGCATTCGCGTTGATGGAGCCCGATACCGTCGCCGTGCCGAGGCAGCGAAAGTGAGCGGGACGAGAGGCACCCACCACTCGCAAGGTGCCGCCCGGAAGCACCGTCAGGGTGGTGAGATTCCAAGCTCCGTCCGCAAAGGCGACTTGCCCGCCGGGAGTGATCACCGGTGGCAGGCCAGTGTCGAGAATGGTCGGAGTATTGACCACCATCGGGCCGAAGGCTCCGTTCCCAAACAGAGATTCGTCGTAGATCGCGCGCCCGAAGCCGTCACCAGTCCATCGGGCGACGCCGGTCGCATTGCCAAGGTTGGCCGTGCTTCCGAAGTCCTCGACGATCGGTGCTTGCTCGCAAAATGTTCCGGCTCCGGTCTGGAAGACCCGCCGGGTCGCGGAGGTGGTGGCCGGGTCATACAGCACGAGCGGGTTTTGACCGAAATCCAGAATCGGCGTTCCCAAGGTGACCACGTACTCGGTGCTCGGTGCGGCCCCCGATGGCAGAATGAGGTCGATGCGAGTGCCGCTGGCTCCCACTTCCGGCGAGCCCGCCGCAAAAAGCTGGACGGTGTGGGCTAGCGCGAGACCACCATTCCGAGTGACGACGAAGGACGAGTTGGTGATCGTTTCAGTCCGAAGGGGCTCGTTGCAGAATAGCGAGATTCGCTGAATGGAAGCCGGATCGACCGCCGGATCGGGGCTCGGATCGGAGCTCGCGGGAGTGGTCGCTTCGATGAAGGGGGCACCCGGGATCGGATCTACGCTGCATTCAGTCGATCCCGCAGCGGCGCTGCAACTGACGAAGCAGGTCTGAGCGGGTGTGCGCAACAAGCCTGGTCCGACGATCAAGCCGGCTCCGGCTTGGCCCGCCGCCAAGACATCGATGGCATAGAGCGAACCGGGGCGATAGCCGGCCTGTGCGACGGGCGCTCCCGTCGGGGTCAAGTCAGGCTGAAATACGAGGATGCGACGATTGCCGGCCGGGAGAGTCGGATCGTCTTGCACTTCGAACACTCCCGATTGGGGGGCGGCGCTCCCCTGATCATCGGAGGTGATGCGGACCGACGAAGCCGCGGTGGCGGCAGCGTTGGCCGGATCGAGGCTGCCGCCGAAATGGAAGACCAGGCGGGCGTTGTGCGCGATGTTATCGGCACAGCCTTCGGCCCCGGACGGTGGCCAAAGCGGTTCGTCCAAGCCGTCGGCAGTGATGCGGAGGAGGACCGGCTCGCCGTTCCCCAACTCCGAACCACCTCCGCCGCCTCCGCAAGCCGCCAGGAGGAAAAGCGAGACCAGGACGCCAATACGCAGCGCAAACCGGGGGGGTGATGAGTTCATGACAGACCTTTCGCGACGGAGCAGGGTGGTCGGATGTCAACCCGTTGGGGATCCATCCGGCCAGACCGGACCAAGGCCCTCATGAACGCCAGATGCAGGGCGTGCGCTCTCGGATCTCAGTCCGGAAATTGTTCGAGTTCGATGCGAGTCACGAGCCGCAGCGCCCCGGAGGAGTGGTGACCCAGTGCACATGGGTTGCAAGCACCAGCCGGATGGAAGCACGCTGCGTCGGTGAGAGTCTCCGATCCCCCGAACGGGGACCACCAGAGGACTTGGCAAGTGCTCGCTAGCGTACAGCAGGAGGGTGCCGATTCGGCAGGACAATCCGATTTTCCTCTCCCGCACTCGTCAGGGGGCCGCGGGACGGCGAACTACCGAGAGTATCATCGATGAGGAATCTGGTCGGAGGTCGGCGCTACGCTCGGGGACTTGGAGGGCTTGCGGTGCTAAACCGGGTTCACAATGCCCTGGACGAGCCCGCGGAGCGGGGGAGGGATACACAACGATGGCGACTAGGAGGTGCGTGGTGGGATCGAGCTGCCGGTTCAATCTCGCGAAGGACAAACTCGGAGCGGGTCGTTTCCGTCGCGCGTTGAATTTGGGGCGATCGACTTCATGTCTTGTTGGTGGCGGGCGGATCTGGTGATCCACGATCCCATCGGGCCAGAGTTTTCAGATCATTGTGATCAGCCCGGCATCGCGGGGCAATTGGGGATCGCGTAGCGGATGCGGATCTCATCGATGGATGGCAAGACCGACGTGGGCGTCGACACGGGCGGAGGAGGATAGGTGAATTCGATCAGAAAACGGATGAACCGATAGCCGTTCAATTGGCTGATTTGAGAACCCGGCACCGCAGGGCTCAGATTGCCCAGGTCGGGGAGTCCGAGAACGGTCTCCCCCGCGCCTTGGAAGCGCAGCGTGGTGGTGGCACTTGCGAGATTGCCAGGCACGATAAGGGCGCTCGCCTCGAGGTAGTTGGGGGCGACGTATCCGGTGTCGAGGAATTGACTCGAGAGAGTTCCGCCCAGCCCGTTGGCGAATGAAATCGGAGCAACGAACGAGCTGAGCAGATTCGGCGAGAGGGGAACGACTCCGTCGGCATCCTCGAATTGGATGATGCCTGCGCCGCCGCTCCCCCCCGAATGAGAAGAGCATATTAGGGCGCCGGCGCCTGGCGACACCGTCAGAGAGGCCAACGCACTCACCGTGAGTGTGGTCGAACTCTGGATCCAAATCTGGCCTCCCGATCCACCCCCACCTCCGCCGGCAAAGTTGACATTTCCGTTGGCCCCGGGGGCTCCGTTACAAAACACGTTTCCGCTGATGAAAATCCCTCCGCCCGCGCTCATACGCACGCCGCCGCCGCCACCACCACCTCCGCCACCTTGATCATCCTGAAGTATTGGGCCGCCCAACGGGGCCGGTGAGAAACTGTCCCCGCCTCCACCACCTCCGGAACCGGCGGAGACGGTGGAGATGGGAGGTTGAAACGCCGCCACCGCGCCGGTGGGAAGACTCACTTCCTGAACGATGAACGGGGCCGGGAAGATGTTGCACCCTCCCGAGAGCGGGCCCCGCGGCGCTCCCAATTCTCCCGAAAGCCGCGCGGAACCACCCGCTCCGCCCAAGCCGCCGAGCTCGCCTTGAAGGCCTCCTTGAGGAAAGCGAAACCCCCCGACTCCACCCTGACCGCCGCCAAAAAACTGGAGATTCGGCGCGTTGGGGGCGCCACCTACCGCGGGGCCAGCCCCGGTTTCCCCGCGTGGCGTTCTGATTTGCAGTGTTCCCTCATCAGCCTGTGAGGCTCGCCCACCGCCTCCACCGCCAGGCCCACCCACACCTCCGGCCACCACGAAGGGGGTCAGACCTCCACCGTTGTTGAGGTTCCCTGGCCGCGCGCCCTGTTCCGGCGATCCCAATTCCGCTTGTGGATTCGTGCCCGCACTCGCTTGGATCGTGCCCTGGATCGAGATGCCGCCTAGACAGCGGAAGTGTGCGGTGCGGGTGGCGCCGACGATGCGGGCGGTCACACCGGGAGCAACCGTGAAGGTGGTGAGATTCCACGCCCCGTCTGCGAACGCGACTTGCCCGGCCGGAGTCACCATCGGCGGTAGACCGGTATCCAGGATCGTCGAGGAAGCGATTGCGAGAGGACCGAAGGCACCGTTTCCAAAGATGCTCTCGTCGTAGATCACTCTGGCCGCGCCGTCTCCCGTCCATTGCGCCACTCCCGTACCGGCGGCCAAATTGGCGGTGCTCCCAAAGTCCTCCACGATGGGAGGCGCCTCGCAATAGGTCGCGGCTCCCGTGCGGAACGTGCGGCGCGAGGCGTTGGAGACTCCCGGCGGGTAGAGGAGCAGGACGTTTTGGCCGTAGTCTTGCACCGAACCGGTGACCTCGAGCGCGTACTCCGTTTCCGGCGCGAGGCCGGAGGGCAGCACGAGATCAATGCGAGAGCCGCGGGGCCCAGCTTCGGGAGTCCCGGGACCGAAGACCTCGACTTGATAGGCCACCGGAACGCCGGCCCCGCGGGAAAGGACGAAGGACGTGGGGCCGAGTAGGGAACCCCGGATCGGCTCGCTGCAAAACAGCGAAATGCGACCGGTGCTCCCGGGCGTCACGAGTAGGTTCGGGCTCGGGTTACCGGTCTCGGGAGTGGTCGCTTCGATGAACGGGGGGCCGGGAATGGGGTCGACGGAACAGGTGGAGGAACCGGGTCCGCCGTTGCAGGAAGTGAAACACGCCTGGGCGGGGGTGCGCAAGATTCCCGGCCCAACGATCAGGCCCGCCCCGGGCTGGCCGGCCGCGAGCACTTGGATGGAGTGGGCGGTGTTCGCTCGATACCCGGCTTGAAGTGACGGAGCGGAGACCATGGTCAGGTCGGGCTGAAAGACGAGGTGTCGCAAATTGCCGGCTGGCAAGGTCGGATCATCTTGAGCGTTGAAAAAGCCTCGAACCACGAGCGGGGCGCCCTGATTTTCCTCCGTGACGAGAACGCTAGTGGCGGCGAAGGCAGTGACGTTTGCCGGATCCAGCGCTCCCCCAAACTGGAAGAAGATTCGTGCATTGTGTGGGACAGCGGCGAGGCAGGCTGTTCCTGCCTGCGGCGGCCACAGCGGGTCGGCTACCCCGTCGACCGTGATTCCAAGGAGGATGGGTTCGCCACCGGAGGCACCGCTTCCGGACCCCCCGCCGCCACAGGCGGCAAGAAGGACCAGCCCGGCCAACAAACCGACTCGGACGCAGCGAGTGAGAGAGATCAACACGGCCATGAGCTCCATCGCGAAGAGTTGAGGGTGAATTATGTCAATCTACGCGTGCCGCGTTCCAATTTGGCTGAAAAACCGCCGAACTTTCAATGAGTCACAGTGTAATAAGTCGGCTCATGATTGGCAGTGTGCGAATCTGCAATATTGCCGAGCGATTTTGCTCGGTGCAATCTGGTCATCGCGAGACAATGCCCCACGGATTGTGGTTCCCGCCCTCGCGAGAGCCGAGCCGCCGTCGGTCGAGCTCTCAGCGCATGGACGACACCGAGGCCCCTCGCCGAAGCAGGCAGAGTCCTCGTGTCGCGATGACGACATGGAGATTTTGATCCAAGGCCCGAATGGCCGGTTCGTCCTTCGCTCGGACCACGAGATAAGCCTGATCCGGCAGGCCAGCGCATTCGAGTTCTTCCACGTTGCGGGAGCTCAAAGCGGCGTCGCGCTCGAGGTTGATCCACGACCCCTGGAAATCGGCGTACAGCCGAAGGCTGCCAATCCTCTTCGAAGTGAGGTCCGCGACGGGAATTCCGTCCGAAGCGTGGCGCCGCAGATACTGTCCGATCGGCTTGGCCTCGAGGCGATCGACCCAGCGGGGAGCGGCAGAGTCGCCAGCGAGGAGCACCGCGCTCCAGGCGACGATGAGTAACCCGTGCGTACCGCGCACCCTGAGCCAGCGGGCCGCCTCGCCCGCCAACAGGGCCGCCATCGGCGCGAACAGAGGCGCAACATAGAGAACCAGCCGAGATCGAGAGAGCAGGAAGATCGAGACCCCGGCGCAGAGCCAAGTGGCCAGAGCGACGCGCTCGGGCTCGAAGTGGCATTGGCGTCGGCGGATCGCGGACCAGGTTCGAGCGATGGATCTTCTCCCCACGATGCACCACGGGAACGCCCCGGCCGTGAACGCCGCGAGGTAAATCCACCGGGTGGTCTCGCGTTTGTGGACTCCCGTAGCCACCCGATTCCAAGTCTCTTCGACGAGAAAATAAGAGAGGCGTTCGGGATCACGGAGGACGACGTACACGTACCAAGAGAAGCCGGTCACGACAAAAACCAGGAGCGCACCCGGAGCAAAGTAGGTCGCCCGCACCCCTCGTCTTCGACGCAAAAACTCCCCCGGCAGGACGAACAGCAAGACGAGGAGGGCGGGCGGGCCTTTTGTCAGAAAGGCGGCCCCGAGGGCCGCCGCGAAAACCAACCGATAGCGCGCTGCCAGCTCCGGCCGAGTCCAGAGGCGAACCACCGCCCAAAAGGCGACGATCTGCCAGAAGACTGCGAACACGTCGGCACTCAGAAACCGGCCGAGCGCAAAGGTCAAGGGACTGGTTGCAAAGATCAGGCCAGACGCTCGTCCGGTCTCCGGATTCTGCAAGAGCGCCCCCACGGCGCTCGCCAAGAAGAGCGAGCTCAGGGCAAACGCTAGGGCCACAAAAAATCTCGCCCCGAACTCGTTCTGACCGAAGACGAGCTGCCCGGCGGCGGACGCCCAGTAGGCAAAGGGCGGCTTGGTCAAGTGTTCGTGGCCGAAAAACCGCGGAATCAACCAGTCACCGCTCGTGATCATCGTCCGAGCGACTTCGGCGTACCGGCCCTCGTCCGGTTCGAAGAGAGGACGGAAACCGAGCGTGGCGAAGGCCAAGAAGAAGGAAACGAGCGGGAGCCCACGCAGAAGCACGGACTCGCCGCTCGAAGGAGGAGGCATGATCGACGTATTGCACGCCCGATGCCAACCCGGGCAGCCCAAAAAATCGCGGGAAATCCGCGGAAGCTCCCGGCGACGGCGGCGGAGAATCAGGTAAGAATGACCGCTCCCCCGGCAAGAATTGCATGGCCAAATCAGAACCAACCTCCGCCGTCCCACGCGTGCTGTGGGTCGAAGACGATGAAGTGCTGCGAGGAGTGCTCGCGGGCGAATTGGGTCGAGACGGTTTTTTTGTGGTTTCCGTCCGCTCCAGTGCCGAAGCGAAAGCGCAGCTTGAGAAGAGCGCCTTTGATGCGCTGCTGCTGGACGAACGGCTACCGGGTCAGCGCGGCACCGAGTTCTTGAAGGAGCTGAGAGCGACCGGGGATGAGACCCCGGTGATTCTCCTGACCGGCCACGGAGACATCGAACTCGCGGTGACCGCCCTCCAAGCCGGGGCGTTCCACTTTTTGACGAAACCCTGTCGACTCGACGTTCTGGCGGCAACGCTCCGACGGGCAGTGGAGCATCGTGCGCTTTCGCTGCAGGCGAGGTCGGTGCCGCGGCTGACCCTCAGCGCGCTGCCGGTGAACGGGATCGTCGGCTCGAGCCCGGCGATCCAACAGTTGCGAAGTTTGATTCCGCGCGTCGCCGCCGCCTCCGCGCCGGTTCTGGTGACCGGCGAGAGTGGGGTCGGAAAAGAAGTGGTGGCGCGGGCCGTGCACGAGACGAGCCCGCGCCGGGACTCACCCTTTGTCGCGTTCAACACCGCGGCGCTGCCCGAAAATCTCCTCGAGTCGGAGTTGTTCGGGCATGAAAAAGGGGCCTTCACCGGTGCTGATCGAGCGAGCCCCGGGCTTCTCGATGCCGCGCGGGGCGGCACCATTTTCTTGGACGAGCTGGCGGAAATGCCGATCCTCTCCCAAGCCAAGCTCCTGCGATTTCTCCAAGAGGGCACTTTCCGGAGGCTCGGTTCGACTCAGGAGCGGCGCGCCGATGTCCGGGTGCTGGCCGCCACGAATGTTCCGTTGCCTCCGGCCATCGAAGCCGGACGATTCCGTCGTGATCTCTATTTTCGGCTGGCGGTCGTCGAGATCGCGGTGCCGCCGCTCCGCGAACGGGGCAACGATGTCATCGAGCTGATCGACCATTGGTACGCGCGGCGGAGTCGGACCGTCCCACCCGAATTACGCACGACCGAAATCACCCGAGCGCTCCAGCGATACCGATGGCCGGGCAATGTTCGCGAGTTGTTCAATTTGCTCGAGCGGCTGGACATACTCTGTGGCCCGGGTCGCGCCGAGCGTGAGCTGATCCTGCAAGCCGTGACCTCGGTGGCGCTTCCGGTGCAATCGGAGCGGTTGGAGGACGTGGAATTGGCACACATCCGCAGAGTGCTCGAAGCGGTGGATGGGAATCGAACCGAGGCGGCCCGCCGGCTCGGAATCAGTCTAAAAACTCTCTACAACCGGCTCCACGCGCAGGATCCGCCGAGTGGCAAAGCTCCCGAGTGAGCGGGGATGCGCGGCGTCGGCCCGTGAATTGGCACCGATGAGCTCGGGCCGGTGACGATCCCGCTCACACCTTCACCCCGCTCCGCGCCGCTTCGGTAGCGAGACTCGCGCCTCGGCACCTTGCCCCACCCCCGCGCTCTCGATCGCGAGGTCTCCTCCCAGTTGATGGGCAAGGAGGTCGGCGAGTGCCAACCCGAGTCCGGTGCCGCGGCCTGGAGCCTTGGTGGTGACGTAGGCCTCTTTGATTCTCGGCAGGAGGTCGGGCGCAATTCCCGCCCCCGTGTCACGGCAGCCGAGAACGACTCGTCCGTCCTTCTCGAAGGCGAATAGGGTGATGGCCCCGTCGTGGATGAAGGCGTCCATGGAATTGGAGACGAAATTGACGAGAATCCGCCGCAGGAATCCGGGGTGCGTCGCGACCTCGAGGTCGGCAGGAGTGACGTCGATGCTCCACGCGATGGTGATCCCGCGCTGGACCGCGCCTTGGGCGGATCGAATCTCCTCGAACATCTCACGGATCCGCACGGAGTCAGTGACGGACTCGGAATCAGGGCGGCTCACGTCCAAAAGATCGCGAGTGATGCCCTTGGCCCGGTAAGCCTCTTTTTTGATGATTTCGAGGTAGCGGGTTCGAAGCTCGGGATCGTCGTGCCTCTGCAAGCCCTCCGCGCACGCCGCGATCGAGGCGAGCGGGGTGTTGACTTCGTGCGCCACACTCGCGGCGAGCCGCCCGAGATCCGCCAAGCGCTGCGCTTCCACGAGTTGCCGACTCTTGGTTTGGACCCGCTCTTCGAGTGACGCGGAGAGGAGCTCGAGTTCGCGGGTGCGCTGGGCGAGGGCACGTTGGTTGCGCCGGAACAAACCCAACTGTGCAAGAAACATGGCAGCGAACGAAATGCTGGCCACGAGGAGAACGAGTCGCCGCGATCGCTCGAGCTCCGAGAGGTAGGCGTCGGCGGGCTGATAGAGCTCGACCACGAGAGCCTCTTTGGTGTCGCCGTAGAGCACTTCTTCGCCCGCGTGTACGTGAGTTTCGAAGAGGGGTCGTCCCGCTTTTTGCCCGGAATCCGTCACGGAGTCCGCGGGAATCAACCTCGATACGAGTCCCCGCTCCGACACTTCCGCGAGGAGCTCCGGGCTCGCGATGATGCGTCCGGTCCGACTCGCATCCGTGCTGTAAAACGCACGACCGCGGCTGTCGATGAGGTTGATCTCCTCCGCCCCGTGTTCGCGGCGAAAGCGTTGCACGACGTAGTCGACCTGGCCGCGTCCCAGTTTGCTGTCGAGCGGTTCCGCCCCGAGATCCGAAGTGTGCTCCCGGATTTGATCCCGCAGGAAGTTGGCGGCCTGACGAGCTAGCTCCCGGTCTTTGCGCAAGAGATCGCGCGAGACGAACCAAGTGGTCGCGATCACGAGGGCCGTCGTCACCACGAGGGTGACCAACAGCGACAGTTGTGCGAACGAGCGGAGCCCGCCACCTTTGACGGGAATCGAGATCGGCGCCGGATCCGACATTCAGCGGGATCCCCTACTCGACGATGGAGGGGAAGACACCAACATTTTGGCGCGCTGTTCCACTTCAGTGGCCTCGCCTCGGAAGTGGCGCACGATCGCCAGCGCAAATTCGAGGGCGGTGCCAACTCCCCGGCTGGTAATGACGGATCCGTCGATCACGACGGACTCCTGCAAATATTCGCCGAATTCCAATTGGGATTGGACGGCGGGATAGCTCGTGATCCGGCGTTCGCGGGTGATGCCGGCGGCGGCGAGCGCGAGCGGGGCCGCGCAGATGGCCGCGGTCATGACACCGCGTCGAGCCAGGATTCGCAACCAGGATTGAACGAGCTCGTGTCGAGCTAGACTGAGCGAGCCGGGCATGCCGCCCGGCAGCACCATGCCGCCACAATCCTCCGGCGAAAGATCCGCCAACTTTCGGTCGGCGATGAGAGTGATGCCGTGGGAACCGCGGACTTCGAGCTCGTCGAGACTTGCGGTGACGACTTCGAGTCCGGCGCGGCGCAGCACATCCACGATCGTGACCGCTTCGATTTCCTCGAAGCCGGTTGCCAGTGGCACCACCAGGGGCAGTGTGTTCATGTGCGGGGCATCGTACTCGCGGTGCCACGGCGCAAGGACCATTCGGCCAACAGGAGGGCCAAGAGCAGCGCGCCCCATCCGAGCCAGCCGTCGTAGTTGCGCATAGTGCCCACGAGGGTCAAATTCTGCTCGGCTTTCCATTCTACGTCGTCGATGAGCTTGTCGGCAGCCTGGCGGACAAACACCCACCCGGCGTGGATGCCCATGCCGAGCCAAATACTCCGGGATCGCCAGGCAACGACGGCTAGGACGATGCCGACGAGGGTGAGGCCGACCAGCTCTCGCCATCGTGGTCCGAAGGCCTCGGGTACGCCGAGACAACAGTCCCACGCCGCCCGGAGTGCCACTGGATCTCCTTCGATAGACTTGGGGGGGCGGAGGAAGTGGGCGACCGCAAATGCGAAGGAGCCGAAGCCGATCGCGAGAACGGGGGGCAAGCAACGAAGGAGAGCTCCCTGCCAAAGCCCGCGGAAGAACGCCTCCTCCATCAGCGCCAGGAGGAAGGTGCTTCCGAGGTAGCCCAGAAGCTTCAGAGTCAGTTTCCCGACCGAGCCCTCGAGTTCCACCTCTCGGTACCCGGTGGCCCAAAGACTCAGGTTGAGAAGAGCGAGTGAGGCGAAGCCAATTCCAAAACCCCGAACGTAGGTCCGGACACGGGGCGGACGGGAGGGACCCCACAGCCACTCTCGCCAGGGAGCTCTGGTGCGGGCCAACAGAAAAAGCGAAAGCCCGATCACCAGGGGTACCAAGGCGCGGCGAGCGAGGCGATTGGGCTCGGAAACTCCGATCGAATCAAGAGTTACAGCGAGGACAGTGATCAGAAGGCACGCCCCGACCAGGGCGGTTGCGAAGGGTGCAACCGACCGAAAGAAGCCGGCCGTTCGGGGTCCCGGATCTCGCATGATGCGCCCGTCAGCGTAGGGAATAGGGAAGATCTCGACTCGGAGCCATTGAAGTTCCAAACGGCCAGAGCTTAGACTTCGCGTTCCTCGCCGCAAGTGGTGATCGCGGATGAACTCGGTCGAACCAACGCGCTCCACGAGGTGGCCAGGTCTGAAGATCGGATTCTATGCGCCGGTGGTTATTGGGTTGCTTGCTCACGATCTTGTGCGGTGTCGAACTGGGTGCTCAGCAGCCCAACGGCCCGCTTGGGTCGATGAACCTCAACAGCGTGGATGGACCGCCCTTCCCGATCCTGCAGACCATCGGGCGAGGCACCAGTGTCGACTTCCGCATCGGTGGGTTGCCCAGCGCTCGCTTCGTTACCTTCGGGTCGAGCTCTCTCTCGGGAGTGACCTTCCCTTTTCAGGGCCAGTTCGTGGACCTGAATCTCGCGGGCCTTTTCACGGTCTTGAATGGATTCGAGACCCCGGGTTTGCTTACCGACAATACCGGTGGCTTTTCTGCCAGCTTTCCGGTCGGGCAGACCGTCGCCCTCAACAGCACTTCGGCGTACCAGTCGGCGGTCGAGAATCCCGCCGCCGCCGGAGGTCTTTCATTCACCGCTGCGGTCCGGGTCACGATAGTTCCCGGTCTGGTCACGCAAAATCTGGCGATGGGCGACGACACGACTTCCGCGTTTTCGCTGGTTCCGTTCGGGCTCACGTTCCCCTTCTACTCCCAGACCTACACGACTCTTCATGTTTGCTCCAACGGATTCGTGAATTTTGGGCCAGTCGGCGATACCAATTACAATCCGACCCCGGCGGACTTCCTTACGGGTGCGCCCCGCGTTGCCGGATTTTGGAGTGGCCTCAATCCCGGCATTGGCGGAACTATTTCCGTGCAAATCGACCAAAGCCTGCAAGTCCCCACAATCGACATTCGCTACCAAGACGTGGCCGAGTTCGGCGTGGGTAGTACACACACATTCACGATTCGTCTGAATGCGGCCCCGATTGGCGACATCCAAATCATCAATTCTCCACAAAACGGGCCCTCTCTCTTCACTGCGACGGTTGTCGGTATCGGGCCGGGAGGCGGATTGGGTAACCAGCCGCAAAAAAATCTGAGCCAATTGCCGCTCTCGCCTGTCTTTGGCATGGCCAACGAAAATTTCTACGAACTTTACACCCTCCCTTCGGGTACCAATCCGGGCAATGTTTTCGACCTCACCGCGACCACGCTCAACTTCTTGGCGGTAGGACCGGGCTTCCCCGGAGCTTCGTACATCGGCAACTGATCCGCCGTTCAGGGCGTCCACGACCAAGTGACGGCGTGCGAGAGGAACGGGCGCCCTGGGTGGGTGGATTTCCATCCGACCGCCACGACATAGAGCTTGGTCGGGATTCCCCGATAGCGAATGTAATCCGCGAGTTCCGGGCCGAGGTCGTACTCCAAGGTTGCCCCTTCGCACCGGAGCTTCTTGCGAAAGTCGATCGTCGGCAGGAACGCGAAGAATTCGATCCACTCGCAACCGAGCGACTCCACGACGATCCGACATTGGATATCGCCGCCTCGGAGCGGCTGCTCCTCTACCGTGGGATTCCGAGGGGTCACGATCGGCAGAATCTCCCCCCCGAAGAACGGCCACTTTTGTGGGAGATTGCCCAAGGCCTCGATGAGCGGTCCTACGTGTACCACGCCGAATTCGTCGGTGAAGTCGACGAAGGGGTTGGTGCTGCCGAGGGTGTGGGGGAATTTGCCCTGCACGTGGAGCAGGGCCTCGATCGGAGGGTGCAGGGGGTAGGCACAATCGTTCCCGAGGTACATGTAGGTGTGAACCGGGTAGATCGGGGCGGGTGGATCAGCCGACTGAAACGGCGGTCGGAGGGCCTCGGAGAACCCCCATTGGAGGGTCGGTAGGCCTCGCCAAGACGGAGGTAGGCAGGTCACGAAGATCGGTCCGAGGGGGACGGGGGTGTCGAAGCTCTTGCGTTGTGCGTCCTCCTCGTGCGCCATGCGCCAAGTCTTCGCGAGGAGACTCTTCACGCCGCGGTCGGCGCGGATGAGGTGATCCTGCACCGTGAAGTGACCGAATAGGTAGGCGGGCAGCAGCCAGAGCGGGGCGAAGAGGCGGTGACGATTCCAGAGTGTGGCGAGGGGAATCGCCAATGCGGCACACCACCAAGCGATCGCGGCATACCACCTTTGGCCCGTCGACGGATGAAGGGTTGGACCGGACAGGGCGAGAAACGCGAACTGGCCCAAGAATAGGACGCTGAGAATCAGCAAAGCCTGCCGGGCTTTCGAGTCCGATCTCCGGAGTGAGACCGCGCCGAATCCGACCATCGCCACGGTCGCGACTCCAACCACGGCCGGTACCATCCACCCGTCCTGCAAGATCATGCGGGGTACCGCTCCCAGCAGATCCAAGATGGCCATCCCGAGCTCCCGCAGGGTGGCCCGGATTCCAGCGGAACCGGCGAGAAGTCCCTCGGCTTGTTGGTAACCCCCGCCGAAGGTCGTTCCCAGCGCATGGTGACGAAGGGCGAGAAGCGCGACTCCGAAGGTGGCGAACGGGGCATGATGCCGAACGAGCGTGCCCCAGGTCGGTCGTGGCGAGCGCATCCAGTCGATCAAGAGGGGAGTCATGAGCGCGAGGTAGCCGTTTTCCCGGCAGAGGCAGGCTGCTACGGCCGCGATCCACGAGACCATGCGCCACCGAAGGTCCGCTCTGGGGCCATCCTGTGACCGCAGGTAAGCCCAGGCGGAGAGAATGCAGAAGGTTGCGGAGACGGTCGCGCCACGACTCGCGAGCCAACCGGTGGCTCCCGGCAACATGGGGTGGAGAGCGAAGAGGACGGACGCGATCCACGCCGCGACGATTTGCCCGGACAACCGCCGGACGAGCGAGTGGAGGAGGCCTACCGCCAGGATGTGAAAACCGACCTGCAAGAGATGTCCGGGCAGCGGGTCGGTCCCAAACCAGCGGTACTCGAGGTCGTACATGCCCGTGAACAGAGGGCGATGAAAACGGGGAGCGGGAACGGGGAGCATCGGACCTGTCCACGCGGCCGCATTCCCGTGGCGACTCACATGCGAGATGATGGCCCAGTCATCGCTCATGTGTCCGACCCAAAGCGTCCGGATCACGGTGATCGACACCAAGGCAGCTAGCAGAAGGATTTGGAAGCTATATCTTGGGAGGGCCATACGCGACGAGTCTACGTGTGCTGTATCGGCCTAGCCGGGAGGTGAGACACAACTAGAGTCTCAAGGCGGCCTGAGCGCGCAGTCTCCCCGAAGGGGTCGTGTCGAGGCCGAGAGTCCAGCCGCGGAGTGGCGACCGTGCCCAAAAGCCGCGCCCCGGGAGGATCTTCCGCTTCCTTCAGTCCTTTTGACGAGCGAGCGCTCGCTCCCGGTTCGGGCATGAGATCCGGGGGCTGGTAGAATCTTGAGCTTGATCCCGCATGATGAGACCGTGGTGCGTAAAGATCAGCCTGGGGCGCGAGGGCCGGAGGGTGGCTGCCAGTTGGTCGTGATCGAAGGGCCGTCGAGGGGAAGCATCATCGATCTCGGATCGACCGTGGTGCGAATTGGGCGGCTGCCCGAAAACGAACTCGTCTTGGCCTCTCCGTCCGTCAGCAAGCACCACGCCGTGGTCGAGCCCCGGGCGGGGAGTCACCTGATTCGCGACCTGGGCTCCACGAACGGGGTCTTGGTCAATGGTGGAAAGGTAGCCGGTGCCGGGGGGCAGACCCTGGTTCACGGAGATGCGATCTCGATCGGCGACTCCTTACTCCTGTACCGGCGAGGGGGCGCTGCCGTTGACAAACAAGGGCTTTCGACGATCTCCTTGGACGTGGCCAAGGTTCGGGAAGAAGCCGAGCGTCTCCTGCGGGATGTTCCGGTCGAGCGTCTCAGGAAACCGTAGAACCCAAGACCGATCGCCCAACCCTTCCCCCAGTCGCCGCGCTGCCGCTACGCTAAGCATCAACCCAGCGATCCCTGCGGCTTGCGATGACGTTCGCCTCAGGGGCGCATTCCTTGCTGCGAGTGGCGAGCTCGTTCGGAGAAATCGATGAGAACTTCTGCCTTTTGCCTCCTGCTGGCGGCTGCGGTGACCGCGCAGCAATCGGGCGACTTCAATCGTAACTACATGGTCAACTTCAACGGGTCCTTCCAGAGCTCCTACGTCACGACCAACTACGAGGTCGCAGGAACCTGCTTCTCCAATGGAAACATCGGCTTCACTCAGACTTACATCACCTCGGCTCCTAACCAGCCCATCCTCTGGGCGCTGGCTTCGCAGGGCACCGTCAACTGGGTGGGAGGCCTGAGCGCCAATTCGGTGGACATCGGTCCCGGCGGCCTCCAGTTTATTCTGGACGGCATCAACGTCTCTCCTCCGCTGCTCGGGCTCCTCGCCCGCACTGACGGCTTTGGATCCTTCGGGCTGTTCATCAACAACGCCCCGATCCTGCCCCTGGGAACGACCATCTTTTTGGCGATGGCCCACCTCGCTCCCGCCTCGCCGGATGGCTTCCACGTCTCCCAGACCCATCAGCTCAACTACATCGTCGCGCCCCCGGTGAGCGTCAACTGCAATGCGAATTCCGTCCGTCTGAGCCCCTGTGACGACTGCTCCTACAACCAGCCGTTGCTCTTCCCCTTCCAGTTCTACGGCCAGACCTACAACCAGATCGACATCGGCTCCAACGGCATCCTGGGCTTTGGCGCGGGACCCGGCTTCGAGTTCGATCCGCCGTCGTTCGTGAACGCCCCCGGCCCGGAAATCGCGCCCTACTCCCTCGACTTCAACTTCAATGCCGGCGGTTGTTTGTTCTACTACAGCGACGCCACCACGTTCGAGGCTTGTTGGGTCCGTGCGCCTCAGAGCGGTACGATCAACAGTAATACCTTCCTGGCGCGGATCGACTCGACGGGTGTCATCACCTTCGAGTACGGCACGGTTCTCGATAGCGACGGATCAGCGTTCAGTCAGATCATCACCGGGCTCACCCCGGGAAACGGCTTGGCCCTGGGTATGGCCGTCGATTGGTCGTTGGGCCCGGGCAGCTTCATGAGCACGGTGGCTCCGTTCGAGTCGTGGAACACCGGCAACCTCGCGGATGTCCAGACCCGCCAAATCTTGATCACCCTCGATCCGATGGGGAATCCTGCGAACTGGATCTTCCTCTGAGACCCCGGGTCGCCTCGCTCGGTGCCCGAGGAAACTCATGCCTCGGACACCCGCGGGGCGGAATCGTGTGATGCCGACTTGCGAGGCGAATCGAACAGCCGGGTGGAGAGTCGGTGGTAAAGCCAGGCGAACGCCATGAGCACGAGGCCCAGCGCTACAAACGAGATGATCCGCGCAAGCAACGTACTGCCGGCGAGATCGAACACGACCACTTTGATCCCGGTCGCCCCGAGTAGCGCCACTCCCGCGAGGCGCATGAGGCGTTCGGAGCGGACGAAACCCAGGGCGAGCAGCGCGGACGCCATCACGATCCACACGATGGTGACCGCAGTGGTTCCCGCATCCGGGGCCAGCGGGCTCGAGAAGTAGCGGCCGGCCTCGCGGCTCGCGGCGGCGAGCAATAGAGTCTTTGCTCCCAGCCGCATGGAATCGCGCATCGTCGTCGACTTGCGAGTGCCGAGATCGCCGGACAAGCGCAGGAGTGCGGCCGCGAACAAGACCAGCGAACCCAGCTCGAAGTTCCAGAGGAAGGGGCGCGGAGTGCGTTGGAGATCACCGAACACGATGGTTGCCGAGAGCGCACCGGCCACCACGGCTAGCAGGACGCCGAAGGTGAGACCCGACGACTTCCAACGTTTGGCACCATAAGCGAGAGCGATGGCGGCCACCGTGAGAAGAACGAGTTGCAGGGGAGCCTGGCCCGCCGGAATCGACTGTTCGATAGCTACAACCAGAAGCGCGGCCCCGAGACTACGAAGGAGCTCCCGCCCGCTTGAGGAGATCAACCCCGCGGTCCGGGGCGCGAGGCCAAGGCCGAGGTAGAGAGCGGAAGCGGCTCCCGCACAGAAAACCCGCGACCACAGTGGATACGCTCCCGCCAAGCACCCGTTGACGAACCAGAGCCAAACCGGAGTGAGTCCGAGCGAAACCAAGAGACCCACCGGTGAAATAGCGGACTTCTTGAACCACGGCCAGACCAGGAGGACCCCGATGAAGAGTGCAACGAGCACCGTCGACCCGAGAACCCAGGACATCTCCAAGGAGCATTCGCTCCGGACCAAATCCGAAAACACGTAACTGGCCCCCACTTGGATCACGGTTCCAAGCGCGAGCAATGGGGGAAGGGGCGACCAGGCTTGCCGATCAGCCACCACCAAGAAGGCGAAGACCAGCGCACCGTGGTAGACGAAGAAGGGAATCGTCTGCTCGAAGGGCCAGGCCAGCCACGGAATCGAAAACGCGAAGAGCCCATTGAGGATGGCTAGTGGCAGCGCTCGATAGCGCACGGAAGCGTAGGCCCCTAGGGCGCAGAGGCCGACTAAAATGGTCAAGGCGATCCCCGGCCCGAACAGTCCGTAGACGGATTGACTCACGCGCGTCGTCAACGCGACGATGGCCAGGCCTCCTGCGAGGAAGCCGTGGCAGAGAGCCCGGTAGTTCCGCCGATGGAAGTGCTCGGCGAGTGCCATGAGGGTTACACCGAGCAGGGCGCCGAGGGCAGCGCGCGCGGTGGGCGGAAGCCAGCCCTGATTGACGGCATAGCGGTAGAAAAAGGCCATTCCGAACAACAGGAGGACGGCGCCCGCCCGCACCATCCAACGGAGACCCAAGGCCGCTTCGAGCGTTTCCGCGTGTGGCTCGGTCTCGTTCTCCGCCGTCGCGGGAACCGTCTCCTCGCGCGCTGTGGCCGCGGAGCTTGGAGGCTTCGGTGGTCGCGCCGTCCACACCGGAGGCAACTCCACCGAGGGAGGAGGGGCCACGAGCCCAGGAGTGACCACTTCGGGTGTAGTCACCCGGGGGGACGGTTGCGGCCCGGAGGACTGCCGTGGACCGAGTCGCGCCGGCAACGACTGGACAAGAGACTCCAGACGCCCCAGCCGTTTGGACACCGACAGGAGGACGAAGAACCCGATCGGCACCAAGAAGGCGCTGATGCCGATCAGAATTTCGATGCTGGCGATGAAGAACATGAGAGGCTCTCTTCGGTCGGAGAATCGATGTCAGTCCATTCGTCCCAGGGCTTCGAGCGCGCACACGAGTGCGCACCCGAGGGTGATGGCGGTCAAGACGAGGACACTGGGCCTGTCCTTCGGAGTGGTCCGCAAGGTTTGACCGGCGGTCGCCCCGGTCGCGACAGCGAAGAGGGCCAGCACGGCGGCACGCACGGCTTGAAACGGGCTTTCGGGGATCGCCAAGGAGATCGCGAGGTACGTACCGACCCCGATGACGACGATGGCGCCGAGGTACGCCTTCGGGATCAGGAGGCCGTGACGAGTCAATCGCGTCGCGAGGGCGTAGAGCGCAATTAAGTACCCGGCGGTGAAGAGCGCGGCGGCCAGGGTTTGGACCGGTATCGGCCCGCTCCATGCATGCAGGCCCAGGTAGTAGGCGTAACCGAGGCTCAAGCCGCTATGGAGTAGGCCCGCCGCAACTCCGATCAACCAGGATCTTCCCGGCTCGCGGACGCGACGAAGGCTCGAGGCTCGGGGCGAATCCGGGTTTCGATCTCGCGTCGTTTCGACCATGGACAGCTCCGTCCGGTGATGGGTGATCCGGGGCGTCGGCGTTCCTATCTTCGCCCGTTTGGCAATAGGCCCACGGAATTAATACTTGTTTAATCGATAACCACTGGTTTACGATACGACCCACCATGATTCGACTCGATCGACTGGAAGGCTTCTACTGGGTGGCGAAGTCCCAGGGTTACGCCAAGGCGGCCCGCGCGTTTCCGTATCCGATTTCGCAGCCGGGGGTGCACCAACAAGTTCGCAAGCTCGAAACCGAACTCGGGGTGCGGCTCTTTCGTCGAGAGGGCAAGGACATCATGCGACTGACCGCCGAGGGTGAGCACTTCTTTGCGAAGGTCGCGCCATTCTTGGAGGCGCTACCAGAGCTGGTTTCCAGCTTGCGCAGCGGACGACTCGGCGGAGTTCTCCGCATCCGAGCCGCCGGTCTCGTCCTCCGCCATGTCATGCCGGACTGGGTCATGCGCCTCTCCTCCCTCCATCCAGAAATCGAGCTCGATCTCGGGGTGTTGGAAGATCGCGATTTTGATCTCCTACGCCGCGGTGCGATCGATCTGTTCATCGACCACTTTCCGAGGCATCCGAGCGACATGGAGTCCATGAAGATCGGCCGGACGCTGGTGTTTTTGGTTCTGCCTCGGGATCACGAACATGCCGCTCGGGCCCGGCTTCCGCTGCAACTGCTTTCGGAAACGACCTTCATCGGGTATCCGGCAAACACCGAGCGCGGACAAATCCAGCGGGACTTCCTGCGCGATCAGGGTTTCATGCCAAAGCGGACGATCAGTGCATCCACGGCCGACGCGATGCTGGGTCTGGTCGAGTCGGGAGTCGGCTTTGCCATGGTCCCGAGCTTCGATGTCAAGGGTCCGCGGGGCAAGCGACTGCGAGTGTGGCCCCTGCGAAGTCCGCAAGCCGCGTTTCCCATTCACGCGGTGTGGAGTCGGGCGCGCAAGGACCACGAGGCCTTGCGCGCCGCTTTGGACGTCGCGCCGCGGGCCGACTGAATCGTCTCGTCAGATGCGACGGCGCTCGGGGCAGAGCGCGCAGGCCGGCCGGAATCGCTCGGTTTGAAGTTCGAGACGCAGTTGCCGATACTCGGGTCCGTTCCAAACTTCCTCGAAGCTCTGCTCCGGCAGCTTGCCCATGACCGTGGGATCGATCCAATGGCAGCAGGGAACCACCGCTCCGTCCGGACGCAGCACTGCCATCGTCCAGGGGTAGGGGCAGGCGGCTCGAACGGGAGCGCCAGTCCCGTCGTGAGCTACCGAGTCCCGGGTAGCTGAGCCACGAGGAACCATCGAAGGTGCGTCGTCCTGCTCCGTGCTCACGAAGGCACTGGGGCCTGTCGAAGCGGCGGACATCGATTCTCGAGGTGCGGGCGACTCGGCGGCTGCGTCGAGTCGAGAAAGGGTGTGCTCTTGTCCCACCGACGGCAGCAGCTCTGGCGCTGGTTCTGCCCCGACGGAGCGGCTCGGCGCGGGGGGGGTCGAATCGTCCCCGAAGTCGGCGCCGCTCTTTTCGCCCATCCACTCCTCGCACAGGGTCATCCCCGAGAATTCTTCGAGCGTTTCGAGCTCGCCTACGGGGAGCGTCAGGTCGAAGTCGGCCGGGATCAGCGCGAAGATGCTGAGCTCCGCGGCGGTCTTGCGAGCCTCGGCAAAGGCGCGATTGGCGCGTTCCCGATCGTGCTGGAGGGCCTCGGGCTCCATCCTTAGGCCCTTGTGGGGAACAAGGAGGGCGGTGTGCATGAGCTCGAGACCGTACTCGGCTCCCAGCCGCATCACCGCCGCGAGTTCGTCGATGTTGCGCCGCATGAGCACCATGTTGAAGCTCAGCGCGGGATGGTTGACCCCACGCTCGCGTTTCACGGCGGCGAACAACTCAAGGCCCTTCTTGAAGCGGGCGAACTGCGAGCCCCGTCGGATGTGTTCGTAGGTTTCGGCCTCCGCCCCGTCCACCGAAAAGGTGACCGTGCTCACGCGGGCATCGATGAGCGCATCCATGATGGCGCGGGTGATCAGCGTGCCGTTCGTGGTGAAATCGACGTAGGGGACCCGATGGCTGGCGACGACTTCGAGCACCTTGGCAAACTCGGGATGGAGTAAGGGCTCGAATCCGGCGGAGAGCGAAATGTGGGAGGTCACCGGCAACACTTGCGAGCCGAACTTCGCAAAAGTGTCGGCGCTCATGTAGTCCTTCGGCTGGTAAAAAACCTCGTCGAAAGACAGGCAGCACATGCGGCAGCGCAGGTTGCACTTGTTGGTCAGGTCCATGCGCACGGTCAGAAATCGATCTTCGCGCGTCCGGGCCGAGGTCAGGTCGTAAGTGGCGGAAATATCGTGGGCGAACGCTTCGATGTCGAACAGGTGGAGGCATGGTTCCGTCGCACCCGCCTCCGGGGTTTCCAGGGTCAACTCGGACCAACCTCTGACGGGAACGAGCGCCCAGGTATCCGGCGACTTGACCACCAGCGATTGAACGACTCGACCATTGGCCAGCACTCGGACCGTCTGCTCGGAGCCTCGAACCGGCCCCAGGCGCAGAAAGAGGGAGCGCGTGCCGGCGGGCAGCCTGATCATGGCGTGAGCCATCGCTGGGGCTGCGAAGCGGTCTTGGACCTGAGCAATCGGGAGCCATCCTGACCCCAAAAGGCGCAAGTAGGGAGCGATTTTCTGCTGGACCTCGGCGGGCAAAGTCATGCGTAGGGGGAGTCTATCGTCTCCCGTGCCCCACAAGCTCGGAACGAACTCCCGATCGGGCCATCCGGCCCGAGGAGTCCACGAGATTTTGGGTTCTGAGGAAGTAAGTTGGGCCGGTGAGCGACGAACCCCTGCGACTCTCGAAACTCATGGCGCTACGCGGCTTGTGCTCGCGCCGGGAAGCCGACGAGTACATCAGCCGTGGCTTGGTCTATGTGGATGGAAAAAAGATCGACGTGCTCGGCACGAAGGTGTTGCCCCACCAAACGATCACTCTGAAGGAGGAGGCCCAAAAGCAGCAGGCCTCGCTCAAGACGATCATCCTTCATAAACCCGTGGGGTGGGTGTCCGGTCAGCCCGAGGACGGATACCCCCCGGCCATCGAACTCGTGACCGAGGCCAACCGCAGTCGGCTGTTTCCGGGGGAGCCGTTCCGCCCGGAGTTCTTGCGGGGGATCGCACCGGCCGGACGCCTCGATATCGACTCCACCGGACTGTTGGTCTTCACCCAAGACGGGCGCATTGCCAAACTCCTGACTGGCGAAGGCACCAAAGTTCCGAAGCAATACCTCGTCCGCGTGACCGGTCGTTTGGATCCTCGTGGTCTCCAACTCCTCTGTCACGGGCTTTCCCTCGATGGCGAAAAACTCCGCCCGGCCCAAGTCCGTTGGCAAAACGAAGACCAACTGCACTTCACCCTGTGGGAAGGCAAGAAGCGCCAAATCCGCCGCATGTGCGTAGCTGTCGGCCTCCAAGTCGTTGGCCTCAAACGCACCTTCATCGGCCAAATCGCCCTCGGCCGCCTCGAACCCGGCACCTGGCGCTACCTCCAATCCAACGAATCCTTCTGAGCCGCTCCGATACTCGGGGGGGCGGGCCGATAGTGGCTGGCCGGGTTGTAGCGAATCAGGCACGGCCGACCTAAGAGTCACGCAGTGCAGCCTCTGATTCCCACAAAAACCAAAATTTGCAAAATTGTTTCTGAGTCATAGTCTCAACTTGCCACTCCATCTCGCACAAATAAGTGAGGATTCGGTGTGGGTCTCGCTGGCGTTGTTGCCGCGGATTCGACGTCGAGGTCTTCGGTTGAATGAGGAGGCACCGCGAATGAGTGTGAAGTGGCTAATTTCTTGCTTCTTGGTGGGGTTCATTGAATTGGGAGTGCCATCCGCGCCCATGGCCACTCTCTCCAATGGAGAACGCCCCCCTTTGTCGAACCCATCCACACTGGCGACGATTTGCACCTGGATCACCCTGCTGGAAGGCCTGAAGGAACCTCATCCAGCCGCATCTCCCCAGGGGGCCCACGCGATCGCCGCCGCGGCGGTCGCAGTCGAGGCGCTGGCCGCAGGCAAGGCGCCGGGAATGTTGGATTGGCGTACGACCAGAACCAACGGGAGCGATCCGGATACCCTCTGGGGGGAGGTTGGCTTCTCATCCGGAGGCACGATGGGTTGTGTGACTTTGGGCCCTCGAGCTCTCAAGAGTCTGGGAATTCCCAGCATGGAGATGTTCGGACCCACGCCCGAGATGTTCTGCCGCCGACAACCTGCGGGTTTGGCAGTGCTCGTCAACGAGGGGTGGCACCTTGCCGAGGGGAGTGCATCCGATGTTCTTTGCGCTTCGGCGAGCCTTCCGCCCGAACTGTGGGGCGGCCTCCCTCCGAGTATTCCCCCTGACGTCGAGCAAGAACTGGTTGCGTTGTGGATCGCCTGCGATCAGATGGAGTCCAACCTCGCGTCGCTGGGCATTCTCCTCAATGGTTGTCTCCAGCAGTCGGTGCCCTTCAACGACTCCGCGGCGACTCTGAACGCGCTGGATTTTTTGAAGGGGGTCTCTGATGCAGACGCACAACGAGGAAGCCAAGCGCTCGACAATTTGGCGAGTGCACTCACGCCCCTGTCGTCCAGTGGTGATCTCGCGGCGCAGGCTATCTTGGGCCATGCCCAGGAAATGCTGTCTGACATGGAAATCAAACAGCAAATTTTCAATTCGGTTGCCGAGGAGGTAGCCGGGTCATGCTGAGCAAACCTCTGATTACCACCAAGCATTGTCTCCGCGGAATCCTTGCCTGCGCGCTCTGGATCCTATCCTCGGCGGATCGAATCTCAGCTCAAGTCCCGGATTGGCCTGCGTGGGCCAATGCGCCGTTTCCTCATTTCTCCAATGCCGAAATCGCCAGCCGGACCAGCGCGGAGTGGCAGAGAGTTCCGGAACGCCTCCGGCCTTACGTGGCCTGGAAGTGCGATACGGACCTCGGCAATTACGCATTTGCATCGCAGTCGACGAGCGGAACCCTGGCAGTATGGCGTTACTCATCCGCCCACGGAAGCCTCCCTCATCGGGGTGTTCCCACCGAGTTCGGAGAGGTCCTCTGGATGTCCACATCGGCACCGCATGCCACGTGGGGTAACCGACAAGCGGTCTTGTGGACGGGGAAACGGGCAGACGGGTGTTATGGACTGCAGGGACTGGCCCTCAACGCTCAAGGAACACTCGAAATCGGCTCGATTTGGACGTTCCCACACGTCAGTGCGCAGGGAGAGATTTGGTTGGCGGCGGGAGTGGTCAACGATGCCCTGTATGTCGTCGAGGCCACGCAGAAGCAACTGATCAGATATATCTTGGGTGCAAGTGGTTGGGTGATCGACTCCGGCTTCCGCGTGGACCTGATCGAGGACCGAAAACTCACCCCGATTTACCAAATCCTCCCACACCCCGATCACCTTGCTCGACTCATGATGGATCCCTACGGAGGCAATGGGCCGCGAGGAGAAACCCTCGTGCTGAACGATCAGGCTGATGTCGCGGAGGGTAGTTCCCCCTACGTCATAGAACTCGTTCCGAGCGCTTACTCGCCTCTTTCGATCGTACGGCCCGTCAGCTCGATTGCGGCCGGAGCGACTCGACTATGCCTCACGGGCCCCTACGACCACTTGGTAGTGGTGGAGCTATGGGTGCCTTCGAGCGCGAGCTGGAAGAAATGGAGTCAGCCCCTTCGATTGGCGAAGGCCCCTTCGAGCACGATGGTGCAGCTGTTGGGCCCTCTCGCATCCGGGGACCGGATTCGGTTTCGGGACGACACGGCGAACCGCACCTCGGAAGAAGCGCCAGTGCTCGCTCAGCAGCCAATGATTCACTACGTTCACGATCCCCTGCCGAAGCCCATCCCGGCGGGCCAGGTGGTTCGTATTGAAGGCGAAAACCTCGACCAGGTCGTCACCGCAGAGGTCTCCCAGGTCCCCGTCAGTGGCGCGACGCCGCTCACCATTGGAGCTCGGGGCCCGACCTGGATGGAAGTCACACTCCCGGCTCAATCCATGAAAGGCCACCTTGTTCTCCGGGCAGGTTCCCTGAGCGCTCGCCACCGAATCTCCATCCTGGGGAACTGAACCGACCCTGGCGGATCCCAGTGGCCGGGGTGTATGATTGAGTACCCCGCCGTCAGGAGTGAGTCATGGGCCCGGTAGCGCGTGGTCACAACGAGAGCCTGTTCGAAGATTCTCCGAGTCATCACTCTGGCGCCATAGAACAGAACGGATCGGTCGTGAGTGTGGGAGCTTGGATCGAGAGCCTGCACCGTGAGCCAATTCCGGCTTTGTCTTTGCTTCGACTGGAGGTGGTCCGTCTGCGTGCCCGCCGAGCGATTGCCTTGAGCACCGACGAAATCGTGTCGGAGATCGCCTGGAGAACTCTGGGGCCGCGATCCTCTCCCCCGCCAGGGGCCACGCCGCTCGGAGCCTGGGTGGGCGGAATTCTCAACAATCTGAGGCACGAGGCTCAGCGAGGGGGTCCGAAGGCGAGGTCCATCAACTTCGATTCGGTGATGGACATGGGTGGGGACGTGCGATCGGTCGACGAAATCGCCGAGCGGGCCGCGAGCGATCTCCCCGATCCCTATCGCGTGATTTGTCGTTCCGTATTCCTGCGTCCGGAACGAACATCGATCGTGCAGGCCGCGATCATGCAGGTCGGGCGCGTCGGGAGGGCGGAAGCGCAGCGGCTGATGCGAGAAGCCAAAGACATGCTGAAGGCGGTGCTGACCGGAGCCGACGCGAAGACCCAATGGCCGCGGCGGTATCGCGCCTGCTACCAGGATCGTTGGGCGCGCCTCGAGATCGAAATCCGCGGCCTCGATCGCTGAATCCAGGCTGGTCAGATCAGGGGGGGGAGGACTACACTGCACCCTGCATGACGCCACTTCGCTGCGCTTGGATGCTTGTCCTGGTCACCGGCCTGGTGGTGGGGCAGGGCGAGGGAGATCACTTCGAGCGCCACATCCGGCCGCTCTTGATCGATCAGTGCCTGAACTGCCACGGGGGAGAGGGCAAGAAGATCAAGGGAGGGCTCGATCTGTCCTCCAAAGCCGGATGGATGAAGGGCGGAGACTCAGGCCCCGCCATCGTTCCGCATCAGCCCAACCAGAGTCTGCTCCTGCAGGCGGTGCGCCACTCTCATCCCGAACTGAAAATGCCTCCGAAGGGCAAGCTCGACTCCGCCGAAATTCAGGCGATCGAGGACTGGATTCGGCAAGGGGCGTTTGACCCCCGCGTGGGCGAAGCGATCGGGGAAAGGGAACCCCAGCCAGCGGCCGGTGCGGACCACTGGGCCTTCCAGCCCATGGCCCACCCCGCCCCGCCCAATGTCGGCCGTCGCGATTGGTGCCGATCCGAACTCGACCAGTTCATTCTCGCGGAACTCGAAGCCAGGAATCTCGGGCCAGCGGGGGAGGCCGATCGGCGAACTTGGCTGCGGCGGGTGACCTTCGACCTGATCGGCCTGCCCCCCTCCGAGGCAGAGTGCGCGCAGTTCCTGGCTGACGAATTGCCCGGCGCGAAGGAGCGCGTCGTCGATCGCCTCCTCTCGAGCCCCCACTACGGCGAGCGTTGGGGCAGGCACTGGCTCGACCTCGCGCGCTACGCCGACAGCAATGGACTGGACGAAAACCACGCGATGGGCGAGGCGTGGCGGTACCGGGATTGGGTCGTCGCGGCCTTCAACACGGACCTCCCCTACGACGCGTTCTTGAGAGCGCAGATTGCCGGCGATCTTCTGCCGCCGGAGCAGGAACCGCGGAGCGCGATCGACCGGCTCACTGCCACTGGCTTCTACGTCCTCGGGCCGAAGATGCTGGCCGAACAGGACAAGCCCAAACTCCAAATCGACACCGTGGACGAGCAGATCGACGTCCTGAGCCGCACCTTCCTCGGGCTGACGATCAGTTGCGCCCGCTGCCACGACCACAAGTTCGACCCCATCTCCCAGGCCGACTACACCCGCATGGCGGGAATCCTCCGCAGCACGGCCAGCTTCGATGAACTCGGCTTCGTTTCGAGGTGGAAGGAGCGCGAGCTCGCGACGCCCGAAGAAATTGCCAGTCGGGCTGCCTACGCCGCAGAGCTCGCGGCCGCCGAGGAGAAATTGGCGGCGGCGCGCAAAGACAGTGTTTCGAAGGTCGTGCCTGAACTGAACGCGCGGGCGTCCGCCATGACGCTCGCGGCGACCGCCGCCGGACGCGACGCCTTCATTCTCGAAGCCGAAGATTGGAGCCGGGGAACCCTCATCCGGGACTCGACCCACTACGGCTCCACGCAGACGACCCTGGCCCGCACTGGCAATCCGGGGGAGCAGTCGGTGGAGTTCGACATCACTACCGCCACGAGCGGAGCGTACGAGCTTTGGATTCGCTACGCCGCGCAAGAGTCCCGGCCGGTGCGCATCAGCGTCAATGGCAAGAAGGTTACGGAAAACGCCTTGGCTGCGACGACCGGTGGCTGGAAGGTCGACGATCTCCAGTGGGACTTCGCCATCGAGTTTGCTCTCAACCCGGGTCGCAATGTGCTTCGCATCGACGGACCTCCCCACTTTCCTCACTTGGATCAGCTCATTGTGGCCAGGGCCGGCGCATTCCTCGGTGCTTCCGCCCTCGCCGACCTGAGAACGACGCGTGGTGCGCTCGACGAGATTGTCGCTCGAAAACCCCCGGAATTGCCACGCGCTCTCGGCGTGTCGGAGGGAGAAATCCAGGATCTGAAACTGCACGTTCGAGGCAGTCACCTGAATTTGTCGGGAGATCCGATCCCGCGGGGATCCCCCGAGGTGTTGGCGAAGCACGTGCCCATGCCCCCGATATCAGAAGGCAAGAGCGGGAGGCTCGAGCTCGCCGAGTGGCTGACCAATCCGGAACATCCGTTGACCGCGCGCGTCATGGTCAATCGCATTTGGCAGGGCCACTTCGGACGGGGATTGGTCGCGTCGAGCTCCAACTTCGGGTTGCGAGGGGAGCTGCCGACCCACCCTGCGCTCCTGGATTGGCTGGCGCGGCGATTCATCGAAGGAGGTTATTCGATCAAGAGTCTCCATCGGGAAATCGTGTTGTCCGCCACCTACGGACAGTCGTCGATCGCCGGGGCGGAAATCGAGAGCCGCGATCCCACCAATCGCTATTACTCGAGGATGCCGCGACGGCGCCTCGAGGCGGAGGCGATTCGGGATGCCATTCTCGCCGTGAGTGGTCTCTTGGAACGGAACACGGGAGGCAGCCTGCTTTCCACTAAGAATCGGGACTACGTAACCAACGATCAATCGGGCAATCAGGGCCGCTACGAATCCCATCGCCGGGCGATCTACTTGCCGATCATCCGCAATGCCATGTACGACTTCTTTGCGGCCTTCGACTTTGCCGACCCGAGCACGCACCTCGAAGCGCGGCCTTCCACGACGGTGGCTCACCAGGCCCTGTTCTTCATGAACTCGGCGCTGGTGAGGCAGGCGGCGCAGGCCGTCGCCACGAAGCTCGGGGCGGGCTCTCAGACCGAGCGAATCGACCGGGCCTATGCCCTCATACTCGGGCGGTCTCCGTCCGAGCGGGAACGGATGCAGGTCATGCAGTTCCTGGAGCCCGAGGTGCCGACGGCGAACGCCGCGCCGATCGCCGAGTCGGCCTGGGTGGATCTGTGCCACACTCTTCTCGCCACGAACGAGTTCATCTATGTCGATTGAATCGAGTCCATCCCGCCGAGAACTCTTGCGCCAGCTTTGCGCCTGCGCGGGTTTGATTCCCCTGTCCGGGCTCTTCGACCCAAGCGGGTTGATCGATGACCCGACGCGTCCCTTGGCTCCGAGGCCACCCCATCATCCGCCGCGGGCCAAGCGAGTGATATTCCTGTTCATGCACGGGGGACCGTCCCAGATCGACACCTTCGACTGGAAGCCGGCCCTCGATCGGGACGACGGGAAGCCCCTGCCGTTTGACAAGCCGCGAATCCAGTTCGCGCAGACCGGAAATCTCCTGCGTTCGCCGTGGAAGTTCGCCCAGCACGGGCAATCCGGGGCGTGGGTGAGCGAGTTGTTTCCGGAAGTAGCGAAACACGTCGACAAGCTGTGTTTCATCAAATCGATGCACGGGACCAACGAGGCCCACGGAGGAGCTCTGCTCAAACTGCACACCGGATCCGACACCTTCGTGCGGCCCTCGCTCGGATCCTGGGTCCTCTACGGGCTCGGCAGCGAGAATCAGAACCTGCCGGGATTCCTCACCATTTGTCCGACGCTCGGCCACGGCGGAGTCAACAACTGGTCCGCGGCGTTTCTGCCCGGGGTGTATCAGGGAACGCCCCTTGGCAATGCCAGCGTCAAGGCCGCGGAGGTGACCATGAGTTACCTCGCAAATCCCGACCTGTCCCCCGAGCGACAAGTGCGCGGCCTGAAGCTCCTCGGAGAACTCAATGCGGAGCACCAGGTTCCGAGGGCTACCGACGACGCGCTGGAGGCGAGGCTTCGGTCTTTCGATCTTGCCTTCCGACTCCAAGCGGAAGCCCCCAAAGTCCTCGATCTTTCGGTAGAGACTGCGGCGACCAAGGCGCTCTACGGCATCGACGATGGCGCGACCGACAATTTCGGACGGCAGTGTCTGCTGGCCCGCCGATTCGCCGAAGCCGGCGTCCGCTTCATCCAAGTGTCGCACAGCTACAAGTGGGACCAGCATGAGAACCTGAAGGGCGGGCACTCCCAGAACGCGAAGGAAGTGGATCGTCCGATTGCGGGGTTGCTGCAGGACCTCGACGCTAGGGGCCTGCTCGCCGACACGCTCGTGGTCTGGGCGGGCGAATTCGGCCGCACGCCGACCGCGCAGGGCAAAGACGGTCGCGACCACAATCCCCACGGCTTTACGATCTGGATGGCCGGTGGTGGCACGAAGCCGGGCTTCAGCTACGGCGCGACCGACGACTACGGTTTCTACGCCACCGTCGACAAGGTCCATGTCCACGATTGGCACGCGAGCATCCTGCATTTGCTCGGGCTCAATCACGAACGACTGACCTACCGCTATGCCGGGCGCGACTTCCGTCTCACCGATGTCCACGGTCGGGTCGTGCGCGAAATCATGGCGTGAGGAAACAGAATCGGCCAGGGACATGGTGAGGTTCCCCGGCCGATTTCAGGCGCACCCGGTTCTGATCAGGTGTCGAACTCGAGGATGTAGGAGATCGCGGTGTAGGCGAGGCTCGTCGGATCTTGGAGGAAGAAGATGGCGTCGAGATCGACTCCGAGGGGAATCGAGCCCGGATCAACGTCGAGTCTCGCGTGACCACGGGAGTCGAGAGTCCCGAAGAATGGCGGAGTCGTGCTTAGGGTCTGGTAGATCGAAAGGGCTTCGGATCCCAGCCCGAGCAAGGGGCCGGTGCCGCTCAAGTGCCCGTAGGAAAATGTGAAGGTCCAAAGTGCGCCGGCGTTGGTGGCTTCGGCATTCAGGATCATCGTGAGACCGCCGCCCTGGGCGGTGTCATGGAAGCGCACATCCAGGGGCGAGAGCGGCGATTGGGAGATGAACGTCACCGAGTTGGCGCTGCCCATCGTGCGCGTACTCATGGATCTCCAGTCGGTGCCGAGATCGTTGTCGATAGCGATGCGACGACCGAAAGCTTGGTCCCCGGCGGTGCCCCGCTGGCCGGCCCCGATAAAATCGGTGGTGCCGGAAGGAGCGCGGGGATGATTGTGCGCGACGGCATCGTCATGGCCCGTGGAACGCACGATGTCCACCAGGCGACCGTAGTGATCGTAGAGGGCGCAGTCGTACTCGCTGGTGGTGAAAGGAAGGCCTGGGTATCCCTCGGTTGTCACATCGATGTAGCGGACACCCGAGGGTTTCTCCGCCGGGGCGGTGGAGGTGTCACCGAGCACGACGTAGGTCTGGGATCCGATGATTCCGGTGTTCAGCCCGGAATCCCAGTTGGGGCGGATGTGGGCATGGGCACCGCCCTGGACCGCGCTTGCGAGCAGATACCACCCGTTCAGATTCACCGAGGCTTGGCCGCGGTTGACCATTTCGATGTAGTCGGGGCTATCGTCAATTTCATTGATCTTGACTGCGTAGGCCGGGATCGTGTCGATGCCGCGCTGGCCGGAGTTGCGATTCTCCAGGCCGAGCGAGCGACCATTATTGGCCGTCCAGTCCGAACCGGAGTTGCTGTCCAGACCTTCGATGCGCTCCGCGGCCGTGACCGAGACGAAGGTCCCCGTTTGAATGTTGCGTACATAGCCGCGGAACTTGCCGCCGAGGCCGGGGTCGTTGTAGAGGCCGTTACTTCCCGCGATTCGAACTTCGTCGATGATCTGGCCGGTTCCGGAGACCAGGGAGACCGTGATGTCCCCGGTGGTGCTGGCAAGGCTCGGGAAGTGATTGAGGGTGATCGTTCCCGGAGGGGCTTCGCTGATCGTCCCGCCCGGCTCCTTCACTATGATCCGATGCCCGGCCGGGATACTGGTGTCCAAGGCGGTCGACGAGTACGCGATGGTGGCGTCGCTGTAGACGACCCTCCAACCGGTGGTTCCCATGGATCCGGTGCCGTAATTGGTGAGTTCCACCGACACCGGTGACCCCGCGTACACTTCCGAGATCAAGACGCGGCCCCTCGCCGGAGGAATCCGCACTTCGAACGTGCGGTAGCGTCCGATGGAGTTGCACGCTCCGTCGTAATCGGGCTGGCCAACCACATAATCCAAGTGTGTGTCCCCGTCGACGTCGCCGATGAGGGCGACGGAGTGTCCGAACTCGCTGCCGCTTTCGCTCGGACCGAGAAAGATCGCGCGATCTTCGATGTGGAAGACCTCGTCAAGGCTGGGCGAGATGACCTGGACTCGGCCTGCGCCGATCACTCCGGAACTGTTGGCACCCTCCATCGTGGCACCCACTAAGATCTCGGTGCGCCCGTCGTCGTCGATGTCGCCGGCGGTCCCGACCGACCAACCGAAACGCTCACCCGCGGTGGTTCCGCTGAACGTATCGATGGTGCTATAGGGGGCTATGGTCTGGGAGCCGGCGAAGATGCGGACATAACCGACATCCGTACCGCCGGTGTTTCCGTAGGGAGCTCCGACGACGGTGTGGGCGGTTCCCGATCGGCTGGTGGTGCTGGGAACGATGGCGACACTGTGACCCAAGTTGTCACCGGTGGCGTCACCGTCGCGCGAAAAGAGCAAGTTCCCGGTCGCGCCGCTGTAGACGTAAACTCGACCCGAGCTCTCCCCGTTGCCGTCGGAAGTCGGTGCGCCGATCGCATAGTCGGGAATCCCGTCGCCACTGACATCGTGACCGCCATGCACGGATCTTCCGAAGCGGTCACCCGTATTGGCGCCGGTGTGGGTGCGGATGATGCCTCCGTTCATGGACCAGATTTCCACCCGACCTCGGAGCGAGTTGGCGGCCGGGGCGGCGATGATGAACTCCTGATCGCCGTCGTTGTCGATGTCGCCGAGGGCGGAAACCGCCGCCCCGACGTCTTCAGCGGACGCGGAAGGCAGCCACGAGGCCAAAACCGTGCCGGAGGGGAGGGCCAAGACTCGGAAGCCGCCAGCGGAAGAACCGAATTCCGGAGCTCCGACGAGAAGATCGCGCCGCCCGTCGCCATTGACGTCGGGGAGAGAGGCCATTGCGGTTCCGAACTCACTGGCGGCGAACGGGAAGTCGAGGTTGGTGATCGCGCCGGTTCGACCGGACACCAGTTCGACGCGCCCCTGTTCGTTGGTGCCTCCGTCGAACCCGGGGACGCCTACCGCAAAATCGGGCACACCGTCGAGGTCGAAGTCACCGGTGCCGACTACGGAGGTCCCGCGCTTCTGATTGCTCGTGCCGCAGGGAGCTGCCAAGACCGAGAAGTTGACGCTCGTGGTGCTCGCACCTCCGGCCTCAGCGTGATTCGATACCCGAACCACGAAGGTGCCGGGGCTATCGACAAACGACCCGGGCACGCGGGCCTCCACGACGGTCTCGCTCTCCCAAGTGGTTTCGAGCGGCGTCCCGTTCCACGTGACGACGGTGCCCGTGACCCCCTCACCGTCCAGGGAGCCCTCGAAGAAGTTGGTGCCACCGATCCGAATGGTGATCTCACCTCCGTCTTCCTGCACCAGGCTTGGGAGAATTCCGGTGATCGTGGGACGAGCCGGCTGGCCGTAGAAAGTCTGAACGAGATTGGCGTCCCCCAACGAGAAGTGGGCGCGATTGCCCATCACGTCCTGCATGTGTTCGTATGCGGGCTTCGCGACGATGGTCGGCACTCCCGGCTGAACCGTGAACGCCGTGTCGTTGTAGTGCATGATCGACTCGAAGTCGTACGGGCCGACCGGAGCGATCGAGTTGATATCGAAATTGTGCCAGCAGGAGCCACTGCACGCGGTCAGGGAGATGAGCGGGTAGACAATCGAAACGTAGGTGTTCCGATCTAAGCGCGACTGTTCGTGCATGAACCCGAGGGCGTGGAAAACCTCGTGCGCCAACACGTACTTGTCATCCCAGTGATTCGCGCCCACTCTCAGATTTTGCGGTCCCCCGACTCTTCCGACGGCGGAGCTGCTCACATTGTCACTGTCTGTGTTCCGCCTGACGAAGATGAAATCGAAGCTGGATCCCCCCTCGATGAAATTAAGGCTGGAGATTGCTTCGACTTCGCGCAGGGCCTTGCGGAATAGGTTGCGTTCTTCGGTCGTGATTCCGCTGTCGAAGAGGTAGTAGACCGTGTCGTTCGACCACAGGTTGCCGGCGAAGTTGCCTTCCTGAAAGGCGGTCTCGGGATTGAGCCACATGTCGTCGACCTGAATCCACCCAGGCGGGCCCCCGTCAGGGGGCGGGACGACTTGGGCCCCGAGGGAAGCGAGGAGACTGAGGCTTGCGACCAAAGCGAGTGTCCACGACGTGAAGTTCATGCGCGCAACTCCGGCCGACCCGGGATCGGGTCAGGCATGATTTGCGCTCCCTTCTGCTCGTGGTCCGCTTTCGCCTGGAAAAACTGCCCGTCGACCGGCGAATTTGCGGGGCTAACTACGGCATCCGTGCGGTATTGACGGAATTTGTTGGATAGAGCGGGGTCGCGAACACGACGCCGGCGTGGGTCAAAGTCAGTCCAGCGAGGGCAGGGGCCTACCCCGACTCGCTTGGACCCGGATCTCCTGGTCACTCATTCAAGCGTATGGGCGCTCGATCCCAGGTGGGAGAGCGCGGGGGCCGATGCCCCGAAGGGCGGGCAACGATCAGTTGTCGGCTTTGGCGGCCGGAGGCGCCAGAAGCGTGTCGCGCTCGGCCTTGGCGGCGGCGAGTTCCTTCTGGGCGGCTTCGAGATCGGTCTTGGCTTCCGCGACCTTGACCTGGTCCGACTTCTTGTCGGCCTTGGCCTCGAGGTCCTTCACCTTCTTCGCGGCGAGCTCGGCCTTGTCTTCGGCCTTCTCGAGACGGTTGAGGAAGTCCTCGAACTTCGAGATGCGGGACTGCAGCGAATCGCCGTAGACCTCACGCCACGACTTGCCGAGGAAGCTCACGAGGGTGGGTGCGCTGGAGGCGCCGCCACTCGTCTTCGCAATCAGCTTGCCGGAGGGCGAGAACAAAAGGAAGGCGGGGAGTGCCTTGCCGACCTCCTCGCGCTCCGTCTGGGAAAGCGACGACGCTTCGATGCGGTAGCACTCGAAGAAGAGGCTCGAGATCGCGAGTTCGTCTTTCCCGAAGAGCTTCTGCTCCTGCTTCTCGAAGGCGACGGGATCCTCGGCACTGCCGTGCACGTAGATCCAGACCGGTCGATCAGCGCCGCCGGCTACATCCTTGACGAAGGCCGTCAGGGGGAGCTGCTTCGCGTCGTACCCGTCCGACGTGGTCGTCGGCAGGATCATCGTGTTCCAATCGATGGTGAGCAGTCTCGCCACTTCGACGGAGCGGGTCTTCCCGGCTCCCGTCGAGGCTCGCGAGGTCGAAGGCGCGGCACCGCCGCGCCCACGGGCTCCTCAGCACTGACCCTGGGCCGGGGCGGTGAGGGCCACCGCGATGAGGCCCACCGTGAACAGAGCACTCGAACGCTTCACGAGATTCATCGACAAAATCTCCAACCTTAGGAGCTGGCCAGTGTTGGGGCGGCTCAGGTGGGGTGATTCCACCATAGAGTGTTCATCGGATCAAGGGCACTTGGTCACAAGGTGCGCCCCAGAGCGCAAAATTCTCCCAGCAAACGGGAGTCGTCCTGCGTCTGAGCCTGCGATGGCTGAAAATGACCTGACTTACGGGTTGGCCCTCCAGGTGAGGGCGGGCTCGGAGTCCGCCATCGGCCCGTGGTTCGAAGCCGAGGCTCCGCGGATTTTTAGGATTTGCCTGGGGTTCCTGACTTCGGCCCTGGACGCTCAGGAAATGGCCCAGGAGTGCCTGGCTCACCTGCTCGACGCCCTCCCGGAGTGGTCCCCCGAGGTGTCTTACCGGCGTTGGAGCACCACCGTCGTGGCCAATCTGTGTCGGGACCGCCTCCGGCGCCGAGGGGCGCGGAACCGTGCCCTCGCGACCGCCGCCGAGATTGGAGCGTCTCTCCCGACCCCGCTCCCGGATCCATCCGACTCGGCCGCCGCCAAGGAAGTCCAACGCATCCTGATCGAGGCTCTGAGGATCCTGCCGCCCCGGGAACGCGAAGTCTTTGTCCTGCGCGACCTCGAGGGTCAGGAGTTTGTCGATATCGCGGCCGCGCTCGGGTCCCCCGAAAGCACGGTACGCGCCCTTCTGTCTACCGGCCGGGAGCGCCTGCGGGCCCTCCTCGGCCCGAAGTTGAGTCCAACGCTCGGAGGAACCGCATGACGCAACCGAACGACGAGGGATTCGAGAGCCTCGGAGCGCTGTGGCGAGCCACGACCCCGGGCCTCCCATCGGAGGGGACTCCAACTGGAGAGACCCTCCGGGTCATCGCCTGGACACAGTCGGTCTACGCGCAGCTTCCGACGCCGGCGCTGCGCCGTCCGAGCCTGGCGCGCCACCGCAATCGGCGGCGTCTCCGCGTTGCGGCGGCGGCCGCGATCCTCCTCGTGGTGAGCGGTCTGGCGCTCATGACGAATTGGGCCACGCCACCCGCTTCCTTGCCGGAGAGAGTCTACCCGGAGGTCGCCATCAGCGCAAATTCCCTCCCCGAAGTCCCAGCAATCTCGCGACCACGCGCGTCCGTGGTGCGAGCGGAACGCGATCGCCTCGAACTGGCGCAGCCGGGTCTGCGCTTGGTGCTGGTGACCGCGGAATCAAACGCGGAATGACGGGACCGAGGTCCCGAGGAGAGCAAATGAAAATCGCGCACTGGATTCAGACGGGCTTCTTCCTTCTCTGGGTAATTGCGGCTCTGCCGGGGCAAGGCTCAAAATCGGGCGATTCGCCCTATTCGCAGGAACGCCAAATCCGGATGTTTGGAATCCCCGGAGGACCGCAAGCCCTCGAAGAGGTGGTCTCCCTGTCCAAACACCTTTTCGACATCGAGGCGTACCGCCTCGGCGAGATGATCGTGATCGTGCACACGGACGCGGGGAGACTCGAACGCGCCGAACAAGCGATGATTCGAATCGCCACCGAGCGGGAAATGCGGGAAGAAAAGCGTAGACAGGCCGTGGCCGCATCCACGAAGGGGCCAGGCGCCGAGGTCCTGATGCCACTTGAAAATCTGCGGTCACCGGAGGTGTTCGATGCGCTACGAGCCTATGTCCGCACTTACCCCGGCGGAGAACACGGCCAGGATTATTCGAATGTGACCATCCTCGAGGCGTCTCGCCAGCTTATTCTGCGGGACACCCCCGAACGGGTAGCGGAGATGCAGCGCCTGATCGAAAAGCTGCAGGTGGTGAAGGCACTCCCTAAAGCTCTGAACTTCACGATCCGCTGTCGGTTGATCCGAGCCGAGGCGACCGAACCCGCCAAGCCCGTCGAACCGGAATTGCGGCAACGACTCCGCAGTTTGCTCCCTCACGAGTACTTCCAGGAGGTTGCCTCGGGCCTCATCAGCGTCTCTCTGCCGACCGAGCAACTCGGCCTCAACATGGAGACCGAGAAGCACGACTTCGGCGAACTCACCCTGATTGACGTGCAAAATTCCGAGGACGGTCAGTCCATCCAAGTCGGTCGTCTCAACTTCAAATTGCACCGGCAGCCCCCGCCTCCCGAAGAAGGGAAAACTCCCCCGAAGCGCGCGGTCGCTCTGGAACTCAGCACCCGAGTGACGATTCGCCCCGGCGAGTACCTGGTGGTCGGGGCACTCGGAGACGTTCCCTACTTGCTCGTGCTGACCGCGACTTCCGATTGAGGCCGCGCGGCACCCCGCCGCCACGGGGCCTTGCGCCACGCGCCGAACGAGAGGCCGATCTCGGTGAAGGTGAGGAATCGATAGTCGAAATTGCGTCGGCGCGACCGTACGAGCGGCACCATGAAGGAGCTGAGCGCGCGGTGAAAGCCCAGCCGATGCAAGCGCCCAAGCGATGCCGCGTAGTCCTTGAGCGTGTCCCCGAGGCCTCGCCCGACAAACCGCACGGTGGTGTAGGTCCCCACCGCGGCCGAGGCCACGAGTTGCCCCGTGCTTTTGACGGCGCCGACCGCCGCCGCGGTGGTCACTTCGAGCAACGAGCGTTTCGAAGCCTCCGAAACCTCCTGGAGTTGACGGGCCAGGCCTTCCACATCGGCCAGGCTCCAGGTCGAGTCCGCGACTTCCCCGAGTCCGCCCCGCAGCGCTTCGACGGTGGCCTTCATTTCGGCGAGGGAGAGCGGCGGTTTGTCGAAGGAATCCGAGGCGCGATCCGAGAGCCGTCCTAGACCCGCGAGCACATCCTCGACCCGGTCGATGGCACCACCCTCGGGGATCAGCCCGGCCGCCTTCAGTTCTTTGCCGAGCTCGCCCACGTAGGACCGGGCTCCCTGACAGAGATCGGTGGCCGCGAGCAGGATCCACACCGGGGACGCGTGCAAGGTGAGCAGGAAAAGATTGTCGATGGCTCCGCCCACGCCGAGCCGGGCGGCATCGCGACCTTCGATTTTGCTCTCGCCCGGGAAGAGGTTGGCGCCTCCCACATCGTCGGTCAGGAGTTTGATCTGTCGCTGGACGACCAACTGGAAGAACTTGCTTTGCCTCAGCGGCTTCGGAAACCAATGAGACACCGAGAGGGCGATCCGCCCGAGAATCGCCGAGAGCTGACGCATCACGCGTTCCGGGAGACTGACGGCAAACGCGAGCCAATGGTGCGGCCAGCGGGGACGGGGGATAGGACCGGGGTTCGCCATGTCCGGACGCTACGACTCGCGAATGCGCTGACAAAGCCGGGGCACCACCGCCGGGTGGGGTGGGCATCGGCGAATCCGTTGCCGACGAGGCTGGAATCCGGCGGGTGCGGGGTCGACATGGTCGCGATCAGCGGACTCTCTCTCCCGGCCCGACGAGCGTCAATTCGGAGTCCCGCACCACCCGGAGGCGGCGACGGATCTCCTCCAGACTCCGGAGGACGTCGGTCTCGGGCATCGGCTTGGCGTAGTAATAGCCCTGACCCGAATCGCAACCGAAGTCGGCGATGCGTCGAGCCTGCTCGCGGGTCTCCACTCCCTCGACCGTGACCTTCATTCCCAACTGATGGGCCAGCATGACAATGCAGCTCATCACCGCATTGGAAGTGGTGCGGGTCGCGAGATGCGTGGTGAAGCTGCGGTCAATTTTGACCGCATCCAACGGCATTTGGTGAAGAAAGGACAGGCTCGAATAACCGGTGCCGAAGTCGTCCATGTGGACGCGCACTCCCCGCCGACGGATTTCTTGCAGCCTCCGCAGGAAGATCTCGGGTGACTCGATCATCGCCGATTCCGTGACTTCGACGTTGAGCAGCGCGGGCGGCACCGCGGTTTCTTCGAGGATCCGATCCAAGTCGGACAAAAAGTCGGAGTCCTGGAGCTGGCGCCGCGACACGTTCACGTTGATGGAAACTGGCGAGCCTTCGCGACCCGAAGAATTCCAGGCGCGGGCCATGAAGCAGGCGCGGCGCAGGACGCAACGACCGAGTGAGAGAATCGTCCCGTTTTGTTCGGCCAACGGGATGAACTGGTCCGGCGTCACCATGGTTCCGAAACGCTTCGGCCAGCGAACGAGAGCCTCGAGACTCACTACCTCGCCCAATTTCAGGTCCACGATGGGTTGGTAAACGACTTCGAACGAACTCTCGGCAGCGGCGATGTGCAGATCCCGTTCGATTTCGATGCGTTTGGACAATTCCCGGTTCATTGCCTCGTCGAAGATCGCCGACCGGCCCTTTCCGGCCGCCTTGGCCCGGTACATGGCGGTGTCCGCTTCGCGGAGCAGGGCCTCCGGTTGGACCTTGCGACCGCCGCTTCCGGAAGCTCCGAGGCTGAGCGAGATCGGCATCATTTTCTGGCCGATCTTCAGCGGCTCCGCGGTGCTGGTCCGGAGGTTTTCCATGGCCTGCTCGAGCTCCTCGACCGAAATCGGGCCAACGAGGAGGACCACGAATTCGTCGCCGCCGAGCCGGTACGTCTCGACGATGCGGAATGACTCCATTCCCCGCAATTCATCTTGGGCCTCTCTCAGGCGGCCCGCCACGCCCATCAGGTAACGATCACCAATTTCGTGGCCCAGGCTGTCGTTGATGGTCTTGAAGTTGTCGACATCGACGTAGATGGCGGCAATGCGGTCGGGGCAGCCAGGTCCGACCTCGGGCAGTCCCTCCAAGCGTTGCATGAGGCTGCCTCGGTTGCGCAACCCGGTCAGAGAATCCTTGGTGGCCGATTCCCGGAGATGACCGGCAATGATCTCTTTGCCCTCGATTTCATCTTGCAGTCGGTCGTTGACGCACTGCAGCTCGGCCGCAAGATTCGTGAGTTCGTGCATCCGCCGGTCGGAGATCCTCTGGAGGCGGACCTTTTCCGAGAGCGAACTGGCGATCTGCAACACTTCGTTCGGGTCGAAGGGTTTCCGAAGGAGCAGCAACCGATCCGTCGTTCCGAGAGTGGCGACGATTTCGTCCCACGAACGGTCGCTGTACGCGGTGCAGATCACGATGTGCAACTCGGGCGCGAGCTTCCAGATTTCCTGGATGGTCCGAAGACCATCCCATCCCGGCGGCATCTGCATGTCCACGAAGGCGATCGAAAACGGCCGATCCTCCGCTAGGGCGGCGCGAACCTTGGCCAGTCCTTCCTGCCCTTGGTCCGCCGTCTCCAATTCGAAGAGGAGACGGCTATTCGACTTGGGTTCGCGGGCTTGCGCTCCGAACACCAATGACTCGAGACCGTCGAGCGCGCTCGGAGGTTCCGACCATCCGCAGAGGACTTTGCGATAGTCGTCGTGGATTGCCACGTTGTCGTCAATCGCGAGCACTCGGACTTTCGACCCATCATTCATGATTGCGTCACTTTCTGCGCGAGAGCCCGGGGCAAGTCGAGGGCGAAGGTCGCTCCTCTACCCGCTCCATCGCTCTCCGCACGCAGTGCTCCACCCATATCTTTCAGCGCCAACGCGCTGAAATGGAGCCCGATCCCGTTGCCTTTTGCCTTCGTCGTGAAGCCCATCGTGAAAAGGCGCGGGAGTACATCCGCGGCGATCCCGTTGCCGTGATCGACCACTTTGATTTCGATGCGGTCTTTCGTGCCTCGTCCGGCGTGGATCTCGATGATTCGAACGGTCGCCGGCATTTCGTGCATCGCCTCTTTGGCGTTGACGAGCAGATTGACGAGGACTTGGAGGAGTTTGCGGCGTTCACCCAAGACCCGAAGGTCGGGCTCGAGGCGAACCACCGGGCGTACGTCGTGCCGACGCAGGCTCGAGTCCATCAGACTCAATGCCTCGGAAACGAGGCTGTCGACCGAGATTTCCTCGATCACCGACGCGGAATTTGCGTAGGTCTGCTGGCCCGCCACGATGTCCGAAACGTGAACGAGCGAGCTTCGTAGGCGAGTGAGCTCCTCGGAGAGTCGGACCCGCTCCGTCGACCAGTACTTGCTGAGCGCCGCCACGAGCTCGGGGACCTTCTTGCCACGAGGGTCCTCCATCATGAACTGGCCGAGGTTCTTGCCTTGTTCGTCGAGGATGACCGCCAGCCGCTCGAGGGCGTCGAGGCGGTTTCCGTCGACGCGGTCTTTGAGCCAACTCGCCGAGACGAGCGAAGAATTGAGAACATTGCCGACGTTGTGCAGGACCCCGCGCGCGAGCTCGGCCATCCCCGCGCGGTGCGAGGTCTCGAGCAGTCGCGACTGTGATGCCGACAACCGCTCGATCATGAGATTGAACTCCGCGGCGAGGGCCCCGATTTCATCGCGACGGCGGGTGGCGAGGCGGGCGCCCAAGTTGGCGTGGGAGCCGATCTCGTGGGCGTGCGCCCGCAGTCGAACCAGCGGCGACACGACGATGCGTTGGAGCAGGATGCGAAGCGCCACTCCCGCGGTCACCCCGATCAAGGCGAGGAGGAGGGTGGCGTAGCGCGCCGTCGCCTCACCCCGCAGAACGATCGATCTGGGTAGCCCGATGCGGAGCACCAAAGCGGGATGCCCATCCAGATCGGAAACCAATGTGCGCGCATGGAGCGTGTCCGAGTGCGAGCCGTCGAGGTGGTCTCGCGAGCCGGTCTTCAGAAGAGGGACGAAGGCCGCCTCGCTGGCAGGAAGCCCGGCGGCACCTTGAAGCGCGAAGATCTGGAGATCCAGCCGCAGTTGGTTGCGGATGCGTTCCCAGAGCCTGGCATCCAGCATCCTCCCGAAGAGAAGGGTCCCCCGCGCGGGACCTTGACGCTCGCTGGTCAGGATGGGCCGGCTGCAGAGGATCATCGGCCCGGCTGAGGTCATCAGGATTCCGGCATGCATGGACTCCAGCGTGCGATGCACGAGGAGTGGGTGGGGGCCCAAGATCGCGCCGTTCGAAAGGGGTTCGGCGGTGAGCGGGGCCCCGGAAGCGGTGTCGATGAGCAGTCCGTGAATCTGGCGACCTTCGGCATCAAACAGAAACTGCGCGTTGATCTCGAGATTGAGACAGCTCGTCGGTTGGAGGTTGGCGACCTCGTACGAACGATCCCGGGAAACGACGTAGTCGTAGGTGTCGTCCCAAGAAGCCCAGTCGCGGCAGGCGACTCCCAAGTGGTCGATCTCGCCCTGAAGCGCTTCCTGGGCGCGCCGGATGCTGTCTTGGGCATGCTCTCGCTCGAGCTCGTAGAAGCTCGGCATGATGATGAGCTTCTCGACGATGGTGTGGGCCAGGCCAACCACCAGCATCATGAGGAGAAGGAGGGCGGTGACTTTGCGATGGATCGACATGAGCCATTGCCGCTCGAGCTAGGGCTTCGCTCGAGAGTGCGACCGGGGCGGCGACTTGGGCGGAGGGTGGGGTAGGAGGTCTAGGGGGTGGGCCCTGACTCACGGAGCATCGGAATTCCAAGTCGGCGGAGTTGAGCGGGCCCGGTACGAATTGTCACGGTCCCAAACTCGCGGGGGGCTGCGGGGTTGACGAGGGCGCTCGGCCGTGGGCTTGGATCAGCCTCGCCGCGAGGCGCGGAGAGCGTCGAGGAGACGAGTGAAAGTGCTGAAGTGCAGTTCGAAACCGAAGGCGGGTCCGCGCTCGAGGCGTTGGATCGCGATTTCGAGGGGCCGGACCATAAGTCCGAGCGAGCCGACGTTTTGGAGAATCAGTTCGCCCGACGGGTCTTCGAACCAGCGCCCGCCGACTTGTTTGGCAACGCAAGTGCCAAAAGCCGAACCGAGACCTCCGACGAGGTCACGAATACTGTCGTCCCACTGGTCGCGAGGGAGAGCCAATTCCCTGGATCCGTCAAGGTCGGAGGCCAGAAGCTCGAGATCCTGGAGCCCGTCCAAGTCCGGCCCGAAGCGGTAAATGCCGCTCGACCAGAGGGTCTTGAGCTGCAGTTCTTGGGCGCGCAGGAAATTCTTTGCCTCCTGATCGAGCTTGGCCTCCGGATCGCCCTCGGCTGGGATGGCCTCGGGATTGAGCTCGACCTCAAATCCGCCGATCTCCACCGAGTCGGTGCCCGGGCCCGCGTCGGCGATTCCCGAACCGACGATCTCGGCAAGCGACGCCGCAAATCGAGCCTCCAAGGTGGGAGTGCCCTCTCCATGCTCGAAGAAACCGGCCTCGTCATCCACTTCGAGCCCCGGCAGAAACCGGGAGCGGAGTTCGCGCAGGAACTCGCAGACTTCCCGATGGGTGTCGGCACCCGCGAACTGGGTCTTGACCAGCACGTCTCCGTTCAGGCCGATGTCTAAGTCCCCCCGGTCCTCGACGTAGGAGTCGACGAGGATCCCGCGGGGCTCCGCGAACACCAACGGCACCGGCTCCGACGCGAAGTGCGGGAGGAACTCGACTCCCGACACCACTGGGCGTTCCAGCAGTTCGTCGCGCAGGAACCCCAACCGGGGGGTCAGGTGGACCTCCCGCGCCCCCCAATCCTGGTCCTTCGCCCAGGCGCGTGCCCAGGTCAGCGCCTGGGCGCGGAGGTCGCGCCGGGCTTCCTGGCCCCGAAATGACAAGGTGATTCCCACTTTGGAAGGTAGCGCGGAGTCGCGGCTCCGTCGAGGGATTCACCTCTAAGCTCAATCCCGAAAAGGGTTTGTGGACGAGCGTGCGTAGGAATCTTGCTGGCTGTTCTTGAACCAGCCGGGAAATTTCGCCGTTCCTGAGGATCCGGCGGCCTATGCGTCTTGGGAAAAAAGATGTGTGGGCTCGTGAATGGCGCCGGGGCACGCAAGTGTCTCTGCGCCATTCTTCTTTCCTGGCCCCTTCGACTTGATGGTCCGAAGGCGCCCTGGATATCGTCCGCCCCTTTCCTCTCAAGAGAACGAAACGACGCCTATGCGAGTCTCCGCTGCCTGCGCGCTCCTCCTCGTCCTCGGGACGGCTGCCAACCTCTCGGCCCAAGCCGCCACCCTGAAGACCCGCACGAAAGAGTACGAGGACCTCCGCATCTCCCAGGACGACATCCGGGGGGTGGAGGCCCGCCAGGGGGCCGGCAAGCTCACCTTCGGCATCGCCGACATCGTCTCCATCGACTACAAGCAGGCCCCGGAGGCCTGGAAGAAGGGGATGAGCGCGTTCCGCGACGGCGACTATGCCGAATCTGCAGAGCGCTTTGCCGAGGCGGTAGGGACCCCAGGTTCCTACACCTGGTTGCCGGGCTATGCGGCCTTCTATCTCGCGGAGAGTCTGAGCCGGATCGGGGACTCTCAGGGGGCTCTCGACGCCTACACGAAGGTGATCAGCCTCGATCCCAAGCCGAGGTTCGTGCCGGATTGTTACCTCGCGCTGGTTGACCTTCACCTACGGAAGGGGGCGGCTGGCGCGGCCGACGCGAAGAAGATGGTGGACGGCCTGACGAAGCTCGTGAGTGGGAACAAGGCCCTCACCGAGCGCTACGGAGTGCTCGCCGAACTGGCGACGGCTCGCATCGAACTGCGCGGGGGCGGCGAAGCGCCGAAGGCCCTGACCCAACTGGAAACCCTGTTGGCCAAAGCCGGAGAGCAGAAGGACGTGGTCAATCGCGTTCGTCTCGAAATCGGCAACGCCCACATCGCGATGAAGAATTTCGATCGCGCCGAAACCGCATTCAACATGATCGTGAAGGACGGATCGAGCAGCGGGCTCGATGTTTTGGCGGGCGCCTGGAACGGCCTTGGCGATGCGCTGTTCGCCCAAGAGAAATACTCGGACGCCGGACTCACCTACTCGCGCACCTACGTGTTTTGCCTGAACGAGTCCTACCTGCGGGAGCGCACGGCTCACGCGCTTTACTTCGGTGGGCGATCGTTCAGCTTCCAGGCCGGCAAAGAAGCGGACGCCGCCGCCAAAGACATTCTGATCCGCCGTTCGAAGCGCCTCATGTCCAAGGCCGCCAAGGATTTCCAAGGCACCATCGGGGGCGAGCGGGCCGCCAAGGACCTGGGCCTCCGCTGAGTCCTGAGCCCGACGAAAGTGGCGTGGTCGAGTCGGCCCCTCGGCGACTCCCGAAGTACGAATGGACTGCCCGAGGCATCGGCCAGCGGGTCTTTGCGGCGGGGTTCGGACCCATCCTCCGCATGTTCGTGAAACTGCGCGTGGAAGGGCGTCCGGATTTCGCGACGATGGGGCCGGTGGTCCTGGCTCCCAATCACATTTCTTTTCTGGATCCGCCGATCCTCCAATTGGCCACCGGTCATCATCTGACCTTTTTGATGACGGCGACGATCTTCAAGCAGCCCCTGATGAAGTGGTTCTTCCGCTTCTGGAATGCGATTCCGGTGCCGGAGAGCGGCGCGGCCGCGGCGGCGCTCAAGGTGGCATTGAGGGCCATGCGCTCGGGGCGTCCGGTGGTCATTTTTCCCGAGGGCGGAATCTCCACCGACGGCCATCTCAAAGCCGGGCGAGGGGGAGTTGGGATGTTGATGCTCAAGGGAAAAGTGCCGGTGATTCCGGTCGCGATCCTCGGCACCTTCGAAGTCTTACCGCGCCATCGCCGCTGGCCGCGCCGCGGTCCGGTCACGATTCGCTTCGGGGCGCCCATTCGTCTGGAGGATCCCGCCATTGATCCCCGCACCTTCGCCCAGACCATCATGCAGCGAATCGCGGAATTGCAGCAACCGCCCACGAAGTGATGGAGGGCGCGAAATTCAATCGGGAGCTCCTACCATGAAATGGGTCGCGGTTTCGATCGTGCCAGTCTTGGGCCTGTGGGGGCTCGCGGCGTTTCTGTTCCCCACCTTGCCGGAACGTATTCCCGTGCATTTCAATTTGGAAGGCATGCCGGACCGGTTTGACGACCGCTCGAGTTTCTGGATACTCCCGGCAGTGGCGACGATGGTGAGCCTCGTCTTGCTCGGAGCGAATTGGCTGGTCGGCTACACGAGTGGCCGCCACCCCCGCATCGTGAACGTTCCAGACAAAGAGGCCTTCTTGACTCTGAGTCCCGAGGCGCGCCTGGCGGTGATGCGCCCAGTACGACTGTTCCTGGTCCTCATGAACGCGGTGGTCCTCGCGGTCTTGGCGTGGTCGATGGTCGACATGCAAAGAGTCGCCACCGGCCAAGCCGACTCGATCTTCCCCTACTCCTTCTTGGCCATCCTCTTCATGGCCCTGATTGGCGTGCCGTGGCTCATTTTTTCCACCAGCCAACGCATCGCGAACGCCCAGAAGGAGGGGCCCGGGTCTACCGGAACTCGGCGAGGAACGCCTTGAAGCGGCGGACGCCTTCGAGGATGTCTTTTTCGGGCGTGGTGTAGGTCAGGCGCACATGGTCGGGCGCGCCGAACGCGTCTCCGGGGACCGTGGCGACCAACTGATCTTGGAGCAGGAGTTTCGAGAAGTCGGTCGAGGTGGCGACCGTGTGGCCGCGGTAGCTCTTGCCCAAAAATGACTTGATCGAGGGAAACGCGTAGAACGCACCGCGGGGCACCGGGCAATAGAGTCCGGGAATGGACTGCAACTCGCGGATGAGCACTTGGCGGCGGTGATTGAGCGAAGCGACGCGCGTCGGGTCGACTTTTCCGCGCAGCGCGGTGATGGCGGCGAGTTGGGAGATGGTGTTCGGATTGCCGCTCACTTGGCTGGCGACGCGCCCCATGGCTTCGATGACCACCGCGGGGCCGCCCACGATGCCGAACCGCCAACCGGTCATGCTGTGTGACTTCGAGAGGCTGTTGATGACGATGACCCGTGGGGCCAGGTCGGGAGCGACGTGCAGCAAATTGAGGAACTTGTCCTGCGTGTAGACGAGGCAGTCGTAGATGTCGTCCGAGAGGACCCACAGATCGTGCTTGCGGACCACCGCCGCGATCGCTTCGAGGGTTTCCCGCGAGTAGACGGTGCCGGTCGGATTGTTCGGGCTATTGAGAAGCAAGACCCGCGACTTCGGAGTGATCGCCGCTTCGAGCCGGCGAGCGTCGGGTTGGAAGTCCTCCTCGGGCAGCGTCGGAACGGCCACCGGCACGGCGCCGACCGATCGGGCGATCTCGGAGTAGGACCCCCAGAACGGCGAGGGATAGAGCACTTCGTCGCCGTCGTTCACGAGCGCGTACAGCGCCAAGTAAATCGCCGGTTTTGCGCCCGCGGTGGCCATCACTTGGTCGGCCCCGAACTGGTAGCCGTCCTTGGCGAACTTCTCGCGAATCGCGGCTCGAACCTCGGGCAGACCGGCGGCGGAGGTGTAGCGCCCGCGGCCTTCCTTCGTGACCTGCACCGCGCGCTCGATGATGTCGTCGGGCACGGGAAGGTCGGGTTCGCCGGCCGCAAAGGCGATGACGTCTTTGCCCGCCGCTTTCATCGCGGCGGCGACCGCGGTGATCTCGAGCGTGGCGGAGGAGGCGATGGCCGCAGCACGGCGGCTGATGGGCGAGGGAGAGCTGTGATTCACGGAAGATCCCGACCGCGGAGAAGTGCTGGCGGAGGAAAAATCGCGGCGGCGACGGTGCTGCCGCGGGAAGAGATGGGCCACGACCATCGTCTTCGGGCTGGGAAAGGTACCAGACCGACGAGGCTGCGGCCAATCGGAAGTCTCCGCGGTCCAGTCACTATGTCCCTACTGGGTCAGGGGTTAGCATCGTATTCCAAGGTACGCATCGCGAGGGATCAGCGTGGCCGAAGACTCAGTAAAGAAGCGGCGGCCGCGGCGCCGCCGGTGGATTCTCATCGTCCTAGGGTTGCTGCTCGGGGTCGCGACGACCTGGTTTTTCCGGACCATCTACAACCCCTTCGGCCGCACGGTGACGAGTCCCCTCGTTCTGATTCCGGACGACATGGATTTTGTCCTGGTCCTGCCGGACTTCCCAAAGTTCATCTCCGAGCTTCCCAACCAGGACTTTGTCGAAACCCTCGACCAGCATTCCGGGTTTCAGGAATTGCTCCTCACCCCGTTTGCCCGCCGCACCGGGATCGTCGAGACCCTCCGCGACTCGTTTCGGGAGCTGAACAAGGTCTCAGCCAGCCTGCCCTTCGGCCTACAGCTCTTGGGAGATGTCTCCGGCGAGTCGGTGGTCGTCGCCGGCTACCTCCCCAGTGACCTGCGAAAGCGCCCGCGGCAGGATGATCCGGAACCGGCGGTTAGCCCGGACGATCTTCGGTTCATGGCGGCGATCCAGCCCAAGAGCTGGATGGCGGTGGCCGCGGCCAACGTGCTTCTCGATCCGACCCTCACCCGTTGGTTTCTGCGCGATCAATTGTCGGCGCGCGGCGTCGAGATCGAGCACTTCCGGGATTCGGTTCGGGTCAAGCCGCGGGGCGGGCGGAACCTCTACTTCACCCGCATTGCGGACACCGTCTTGGTGGGAACCGAAGGCGACCAACTCAATCGCATCTACAAGGAAGTGGCCCTCGAAGGCCTGCCGACGGTGGCGCCGGCGCGCTACACCCACCTCGCGGGGGGAGGTCAGACTTCGTCGCCCGAAGCGATGTTGCTCGCGCGCCGCACGACGGTCGACACCTTTCTCGATCTCGACGGCACCCTCTCCGCGCTGTGGGGTGGCCAGACCCTCAATCTCGCGGAGTCGTGCATCCCGCGAATCGGGGGTGAGGATCTGATCCTCCGGTCCGAAATCGGTCGGGCGCTCTCCCTCCGTCTGCGTACGGATCGGGGCCTCGATCAGCCGCACGATCTCAATTCTCGGCTAACCCCGTTCAGCAGTCTCCGCCTCAAAGATCGGGTCGAAGCCCTGGCGCGCTTCGTTCCCGATCTGGCCTTTGGATTGGTCTACGCCGAGGCCCCACCCGGGCAACTGTTGGAGTGGGTTTTTGCCCGCCCGGAGATCCTGGGGGCGAACGAGGTCAAGGAGATCGACGCCTGGTGCGCAGAGCATCCGGCGTTTCGCGGTCGGGCCGGCTTGACCCAGAAGCTCGACGACCTGCTCGAGCCGTCCCTATCCTGCATCTTCTTCCGACAGCCGAGGGAGGCCTATCCGGACAAAGCCGCGCCTGGGCTCGCGCTGGTTTTTCCCGTCAAAGACGAGGCCGGGCTTCGGTCGATGCTCGACTCCCTGCGGGCGGAGGTCGTCCGTTCCGCGGGGCGCGGGGTGCTCAAGAACTTCGTGGCGCGCAAAGAGGGCGCGGTCGAGATCTTCGACCTCGAACTGGCGGCTGGAGTGGCGGACGACGCCCGTGTGACCCGCCCCGGCCTGGCGCTCGTGAGCGGGCATCTCGTGATCACCAATTTCTTGCCGTTTGCCGAGCAGATGGGCGAGGTCTTGGACCAGAAGATGCCCTCCCTCGATCGCCACGCGGGGATCACGAGCGCAGTGGGGCTTGCCCCGAAGATGATGATGGCAGCGGGGCTTTGGGATGGGCCGGCGCTGCAGCCGTACCTCGAGCAGTCGGCGGAAGGCTGGGCCACGCGCCGCACGCTGGTCCAGACTTCCGATTGGGTCCGCTTCCGCCAGATCTTCGCGGCGGAGATCGCTCCCAAGCGGGGGCTTCGCCCTGGGACTCGGGAGTACGCCGAGGCCGAGGAGCTCTACGTGGACGAGCGCGGCAACCAGATGCAAACCGGCCGACGCGAAGACGTCCTTCGCGACATCCGCTCCCACATCCGCTACGTCGACGGCCTCCTCAAAGGCTTCGCACTCTTCCTCGAAAACACGCGCCAGGCCGCCTCGTTCGACCTCCGACTCGAGCTCACTCCGCCTCCGAAGTCGCCCTGAACCTCCCGCTCGCCAAGACCCGCTCTCGGCGATCGCCTGGACGGGCCGGATCTCGATCCCACTCCTCGCCTTTGAAAAGCCCAGGAGCCTCCTTAGAATCCCCGCCTCCCATCCGCCCGGGTGGCGAAATTGGCAGACGCGTTAGCTTGAGGTGCTAAAACCCGTAAAAGGGTGTGGGGGTTCAAGTCCCCCCCCGGGCATCCCCGAAAGACCCGCCCCTCCGGCGGGTTTTTTTGTTGCCGCCCCCACCAGCCTCGTCGCCCCCCGAAGTTCCCCGGTCCTCGAGATAATCGGGACCGTGCGACCCGAGGCAGCCCACGTCCTCTTCTGAGCGAGTTTCCCGTTCTCCCCGCCGGCTGAACCGAGCCGTGTCGGTGCTCCCAACTGCCAAGGATCTCCTTCCGCATCGTCCCATTTCTTTCGTGGGCTATTGCGGCATCGCGATTCGAGAAGATCACCACGCCGACATGAACCGGGGGAACCCCCGATTCGCGATCGCCTCGAAAAACGACGGATCACCGACACCAACTGGGTGACGACTGGTTGGTAGTTCGGCTCGGCATGGGATACGGTGAGCGAATGACCAAACGCCAGCCGCGGGCGTCTCGCAGCCAGCGGGCGCGCAAGGACACCAAGATTGGCGACTTTGACGCGAAGACCCACTTCTCAGAGCTCCTGGATCGCGTTCAGGATGGCGAGACGATCACGATCGCCAGGAACGGCATTCCGGTGGCCCGGCTCGCACGCCTGGACGAGCTGGAATCGAATCGTCCAGCCCACGAGATCGCCGCTTTGTTTCGTGCGTTCCAGGAGGCGCATCCCAGGGACGACGAGTCCACCCGCGATTGGATTCTGGACGGACGACGCCGGTAGACACCGTGGTCGAGGCCTCGGTGGCCTTGGACCGGTGTTTTAAATCCGAGCGCTCTGCCTATGCGAATCGAGTCCTGGATGCGGTGTTGAATCACGGATCCGTCGTGCCCGCGATCTGGCTGGTCGAGGTTGCGAACGGCCTGCTGACCGGCCTGCGGCGAGGTCGCATCGACGAAGCGGAGGTCGCCCAGGCGATCGAGGGACGGTAAATAATCTCGATGGAACCGGGTGCGTCTTTATCCTCTCTTCCAATCGACGGGACCTAGGTGCATGATGCTCGAGTCGAACCTGCGGCCGTACTTGTCGCTACAGAAGCAAGATCATGCACCAGGATGACGCCGACTCTTCCCAACCGCGACCGGATCAAGTTCCGTTGCGACAAGCCTTCGCGGCCCAACTGGCGCGCGACTTCGCCGAGGGCCAGCCTCGTCGGCTGGAGGAGTACTTGATGGCCTATCCCGGCGATGACATCGGGATCGCAAGAGAGTTCCTTCGAATCGCAGACGGAGTCAGCGTCGAAACTCCGCAACTCGAAGGCGAGCAGGTCATAGGACACTACCGGATTCTCCGCGAACTGGGCCGGGGCGGGCAGGGCGTCGTCTATGCGGCGATGGATACACGCCTTCAACGGCAAGTCGCGGTCAAACTGCTCTTGGATGCGAACGGTGGGGCGAAAGACGCAGTTGTGCGATTCCGGAGAGAGGCCGAGGTGACTTCGAAACTCGACCATCCGGGCATCTGTGCGGTCTACGAAACCGGGATTCATCAAGGACATCCCTACATCGCGATGCGATTCGTGGAGGGCGAGAGTCTCGCGAGAAAAATCACTACCGCCCGCGAGGCGGACCGCGGCTCGGACTCCACTATCCACCTTACACCCACCACGGAGCCTGAACCCGCCTTCACGAATGAAGGCGGGGATCATGCCACCGGTCCGTCCACGGAACGGGAGATTCACACCGTACTCGAGATGATCGAAGGGGTCGCACGTGCCCTGCATGCTGCCCACGAAGCAGGAGTCGTTCACCGGGACATCAAACCCGGGAACATCCTGATCGCTCGTAGCGGACAACCGGTCGTGGTCGATTTTGGACTTGCCCGAGACTTGGGGACCAACCAGGACACGCTGACAAAGACCGGCGAACTGTTCGGCACCCCTGCCTACATGTCACCAGAGCAGCTTCTGGCCAATCGACTGCGTATTGATGCCCGGACCGATGTCTACTCGCTCGGGGTGACGCTCTTTGAATGCTTGACCCTGCGCCGCCCCTTCGAGGCGCCCACGCGAGAAGGGCTATATCAGGCGATCATGACGAGACCCGCACCGGACCCGCGGGGTTGGAACTCCAGTTTGTCGACCGACATCGCTGTCGTGGTGGCAACCGCCTTGGAGAAGGACCGCGATCGCCGCTACCAGTCGGCACTAGCCCTAGCGGAAGACTTGCGACGTGTCCGTATGCGCGAGCCGATTCTCGCTCGTCAGATCGGATGGGCCGAGCGACTCCTGCGTTGGGGCCGTCGCAATCCCATGGCGGCGTCTCTGCTCGCTCTCGTCTTCGTGCTGCTATCGGGCGGACTGGTTGGCGCGCTCTTCCTGCTCAGCCGTGTCGGTGCCGAGCGCGACCAGGCAGACGTCCATGCTCGGCGGGCCGGCCGCAATCTACTCGCTTATGAACGCCTGGCGGACGCCCGCGTCCTCGATGACCTGCGCCGCGAAGAGGAGGAGAGCCTCTGGCCAGCCACTCCGGATCGGGTCCCGGCGATGGAGCAGTGGCTCCTCCGAGCCCGGGCATTGGCGTCCCGCCTTCCGGAGCACGAGGACGCTCTTCTCGAGATGGACCATGCGCTGAGTCCGGAATCCGAAACCGATCCCGGTCGGACATGGCGACGGGAGAAACTCGCGGAGTTGGTGAAGGAGTTGCGCGGTTTTGTCACCGCGGCAGGCCCCGAAACCGGGATTCGGGCCGTGGAGGAGCGACTCGAATTCTCGCGGACGCTCGATGCGCGAACGGTCACGACGCGGAGCGAGGAGTGGGCGGACTGCCTTCGCAGGATCACCGATAACCCCCGCTACCCGCAGGGAACCCTCATCTCGCCACAACTCGGGTTGGTCCCGTTGGGCCCGGATCCCCAGAGCGGGTTGGAGGAGTTCTGCGAAACGGCGACCGGCCAAGTGGTCGTCCGGGATTCAGAGACCCGACGTCTTCGAATCACGGAAGCGAGCGCGATCGTGTTGGCGTTGCTCCCTGGCGGATCCTTCGTCATGGGCGCGCAGCGAGCCGATCCCAGCAGCGATCAGTACGACCCCGCGGCTCGCGACGACGAAGCACCCCTGCAGCGCATTGCCTTAGCGCCGTTCTTCCTTGGCAAGCATGAAGTCTCCCGAGCGCAGTGGCGCCGTGCAACTGGCCGAGATCCGAGCTGGTTTGCGGCCAATCACGCCGAACACGTGACTCCCCTCCATCCGGTCGAGACGGTTTCTTGGGAGGAGTGTGAACGAACGCTCCGGCGGCTCGGATTCTCACTTCCAACGGAAGCCCAGTGGGAGTATGCGTGTCGAGCCGGGTCATCCGACCCCTGGCCGTGGGGAGGCGGCGCCTTTCCCAGTCCACCCGAGGCCAACGTCGCCGATCTCGCCTTTCGCAGATTCTGGGGGCCGCTGGCCGACGGCAAGCACGAGACCACTTACGATGATGGAATCGGAATCACCGGTGCCATCGATTTGCTCGCCCCCAATCGATTCGGCCTCCACGGCATGCTCGGCAATGTCTGGGAATGGTGTGCGGACACCTACTCCTCGTATCGAATCATCGGGGGAGCGGGAGATGGTCTACGCGAAGAGCCCGGAGTGGAATTCCGAGTTTCGAGAGGCGGAGGATATGGAGACCGGCTCGACCGGGCGAGGAGTGCTTGCCGAGCCAACAATCGCCCGAGCTGGTACGGGGATTTGCAAGGGGTACGGCCAGCGCGGCGCGTGCTCAATTGACGAACCACTGCGTTGGGTCGGCAAATGGTATCGTAATACCGCCAAACCCGATCGGCACCGCGCCCTGGCGGAAATCCAAGACTGCATCCGTAGGCGGGTTGGCCCCCGAGGCGGTCATGTCGAATTGAACCGGGAACGGACTGGCCCCATTCCCGGGCGAAATCCCAATGAGGCTGTCGAGGGTGTGTCCAGGAGCAACTTGGAATCGGAGCGAAGCCGACTGGGTCGTCGGAGTTGCGCCGATCGAACTGTCACCACTGAACTCCACGGACACACTGTGCTGGACCGGAGCGCCACCTACTCCCGCCGGAAGCCCAAAGAACTTGAACTGGTAGCTGGGGCTGAATCCATCGAACTCGAGCACGGAGGTGATGGCTCCTCCCGCCGCGGGATTGAGATCGGTCCAGAGGAGGGCCAGGGAAGGCGGGCCGGAAAGGAACGACGCGACCGTAGGCGTCGGCGCGGTCTGGGGGGCCCCGAACGAGAGGGTGCCATTCGCATTGATGAAGACCGACGTCCACGCTTGGCCGCAGAACCGAATGGCCGGCCACCCGGGCGGGATCGTGAGGGACACGCTGCCGTTATCGGTCGTCGGGCCAGCCTGGCAGTGGACCGTCGCCGACGAAGCGACAATTTCCACCTCGGACGCCCCACTCAATGCATACCCTTCCGGCCGCGTCGGTGAAGCCACGAACATTTGGGCGGTGATTCGCCCGGGGATAGTGAGGGGAACCGATGAAGTGAAGCTCGCGAACGGAACCGATCCGGACAGACCCAGTAGCCAAGTGAATGCGGGATCCGCGATGTCGAGGTTCACGATCTGACCGCCACTGGTCATGAGCCCTCCGCCGTTCCGAGGAACTGACGGGAGTGCGCTGATGCCCAAGTCCCACGGTAGTCCTAATTCTGTGCTGGCGACCATCAAGGCGCCGAATGAACCAACGCACCGGGTCACGTTGGCGATGCTCGTGGCTGTTCCCGTGCGGCCGTCGAACAGGAAAGTGGAATCGCTCTGGTTGATTTGCCATTGCACGACCGGCTCAATACGGAGGTTATCCAAGCCAAAGGCAAGGCCTGAGAACTGGGAAGCGGCCCTAATACTCACGACCGACGGCAGCAGTAAGTACGGGGCAGGGCTGGCACCTCCACCCAAATAGCAGTTCTGTGGATAGTGGACTATAATTGCTCCGGTCACAAGGTCGGTGACTCTGCACTCGAATATTTGATTCGACACAAAATCTAGATTCACGCTGATGCGATACCAACGATTCAGAAGCAGCATTTCGGTGCCAGGAACAATAACTGAGACAGACTGATTGGTTGCCGACCGACACAGCAGAGACACTCGTGCCCTGGGGAAACTACCAATGACAACCCGTGACCCCAGAGTGATTTGACAATCGCGACTGATCGAATTGGGATCCAGCCTGAGAACTATCTGGGCGTCCAGCGCTGGAGAAGGAGAACCGATGAAAGCGTCCCAGGTGATGCTCCATGCATCCAACCCGAAAGTGACGGGGTGAGACGCTCCTAGGGGTGGGCCGATGCCGCTGACCAGTTGGAGGCCACCTCCGCCGGGATGTGGAGGAACCCAGGAGGTTCCTTGCTGCGGAACGACGGAGAGACTTGCGTTACTCGGGATCGCCGTCCATCCCCCCTGGCCGACCAAAGGCATCCCAGACGACCCAGCATTGAGGTTCTCGAAGTTTTCCACGAACTGAGCCGAGAGACCACTGCCGAGAAGAAAACTGAACGCCAAGGCGCTCAACAAGCTCTGGGGGCTTTTGGTGTTCATCATGAGTCTTCGATTCCACCCGACGCTGGGTCCACTGCGCACCGTCCGTGTCCGGTACTCTCGCTCCGCCGCAGCCTGCGCGAGGCACCGAACTGCGGAGGCGGGCCCCGGATCACCGCGTCCCATCGTACACGCGATGGAACCCGCCCGTCGGTTCGATTTCATGGACCTTTCGGACCGCCCGCCGTCTAGGGTCGGCCAGACCCATCAGGCAGTGACAAGAAACCGGGATGCCGCCCGACCCCCTCGAAGGTCCTTCCTTCCCTGCTGCCTCCTACCTGTGGAGCGGTTCTGACGGGCCCGGCGCCTTCCGATCTTCAGGAGCGCGGTCACCTTTTGCACGGAGGCCGAGTGTCTGAATCCGCAGAATCCGGAGACCGTTCCGCTGCGACCGCATGCACCAGGGACGGCGCTCACGCGGGTGTCTCCCCCACAAGACTCTACGGAGTTCGGTATGCGTGCCTATGGCGCCACCTGGAGACTGAAAGGCTCTCGATGACCGAGACAGGGCATGCCCACACCTAAGCCAGAGCAGGATTTGGAAGTCGCATCGAAAGCCAAGTGCGAAGCGTGCCTACGCAGGTGGGAGCGAGGGGATACGACACTGGAGAGAGTCTTGGGGCCTGGTTGTGGCGATCGAAGTGGCCTACGGCTGCGCTCCTCTTGGGCATTGGGCCCACGTCGTTCTTCCAACCCCGAAGAATTGTCGAGGGTAAGTCGAAGTGAAGCGGCGGGGGTCAGAAGCAGGTTTCGCCGGGGAGAGTGGAGGCTTGGCGGAGCCAGCGGGTGAAGAGGACCTCGTCGAGCACGTCGGATTCGTTGAGGTGGAAGTAGCGGACTTCTTTTTGTTTGGAGGCGACGGGAGGAACGGGATCGAGGGAGGTGCCGCGGAAGAAACTGACTTTGATGGACTTGGTGATGCAGTGGAAGGCGACGAACCAACCGTTCCCTTCAATGCCGTAGAAGGGCGTATTCCAGCGAACGGCCTTGCGAACATGGGGGATGGTTCGCGTGATCAGGGCATCGAGTCGACGGCCGGCCTCGTGTTTCCAGCCCGGCATCGCCGCGAGGTAGGCCTGCACCGGCCCATTGCCATCACCCTTCGGGATCTGGGGATTACCTCCGGACAGGAGCTTCGGGGACGAGGACGCAGCGGTGTCCGCCGAGGTTCGTTTGGGCCGACGGCTCTTGCCGGGCTCGGGGTGGGACCCCGCGGCGCGCGAACGGCGTGATGACGGTGAAGGCATGACTGAATCCTAATCCCGAGCCCGAATCGCCGACCACCGACCCGGAAATTCGCCAGCGGCGAGGCAGGTTCGCCCGGTCGAGCGGGCCTGCGATCTGCCGAGCAATTTCGGCGGCCACCCGATTCCGCGGAGCTCAGGGGATGGAGACGCTGAGAACCGGGGTGGTGGAGAAGATTCCGTTGGCCGCGTTGGGATCGACGACGGCCGCCTGGAAATGGAGGGTCAGCCCGTGCCAAGCGGCGGAGTTGGGAATAGGAAGCGGGATGCGCAGGACGCCCGTGGGGTTGACCGCGGTGGGCATGGGTACTCGAAAGACCGAGTCCAAGAGCAGGGAGGAGGCGGTGAAGTCCAGGTAGAAGGAAGCACCGAGAAGGCTCGTCGGGCTCGAGTCGAGCGCCGAGGAGATACCGAGGACTACCGCCGCATTGGCCGCCGCATGACTGAGTCCGATCGCGAACGTGGCTTCGCCGACGGCCGGCGGGTGCCCGAGGACACGGAGCTTCGGCTCCAATCCACCGCCACCTGGCGACCCCGAACCGAAAATCGACGAAGCGGGCGAATAATCCGCGCCGGATAGGATGCGAACTTCGCCGGGACCGACTTGCTCGGAGGGCGCCGGTCCCAGGCTCGGTACCACGATCTCGGGGATGCCGTCATTGTCCTGATCGGTCCAGGTCTTTTGATGGCGCTTGGCGATCCGCGGCAAATTCGCGGGGCGGATGGAATGAAGGGAAGGTGGAGACCCGACGAACATCGTGGTGGCGCCGGAATCCCCGACGACCGCCCAATCGGGCCTTCCGTCATTGGAGAAGTCGGGAAAGCCCATGACTTGTTGATGCTCGGCCGGTGAGGGATGAACGGGTAAGGTCCATCGGAGCAACCCGTCGAACGTCGAATGGCACGAGATCCCGACTCCACAGGAAATCGGGCCACAGGCGCTGAAGGTGATGACTTCGTCATATCCGTCGGCGTCGAGGTCGACGAAACCCGCAGTGGAAGAATCCGACCACATGGCGACTACCGAGGAGTTCCTAAGCGAGATGCCGGTGCCAGTGCTAATGATCTCGAAGATTGGAGTCCACGAGCATGGGAGAGGAGGCCATAAACCCGAGCCCATGATACATGGCCACACCATATGCGGGGCGTAATCGATGAGCGCGAAAATATCGGCGAGACCGTCCATGTCCAGGTCGCCCGACAGGCGCAGCTCTTTGCCGGCAATGTTCCCGGGTAGACAAACGCTGCGAATGATCTGGCGGGTTCCCGAGCTCACGAAATACAGCGTGGAACATCCGAGCGGAGCCGAGGAGAAATAACCAATTGGAATGATCTGTGAAGGCGCGGACACTGCCAGATCCGCGCTCCCATCCCCATCGATGTCGGGAAGGAGTAGGAGCGCATGGCCGAAATTCGCTTTGGATTCGGTCCCTTCCATTTTCCATACGACTTGCCCGGTAGTACCGCTGAGAAAATACACACGCCCCGCCTCGTAGAGGCCGTCGACATGGTCAGCCGGGGCGGACACCGCGTAATCGGCAATGCCATCGGCATCCTGATCCGGAATCTGCAAAACAGAGGAACCAAAACTAAACGAGGGTTCCGGGGCGTGAATCGTGGCCAGAAGGCCACGGTCGACGCCGCTGTAAACGTCGATAGAGCCGCCTTCCGCACTGCCGGGGGTGGAGACAAAGAGATCGGAAATTCCATCACGATTCCAATCCGCCAGGTACGTGAAAGAGCCCAGTCGATCGCTGCCGACTCTACGGAGCCTTCTGGTGATGGTCTCCCCAGTACGTGAGGAATGAATGGCCACTTCTTGGGGCTTCGCGCAGATCGTGTCGACCTTTCCGTCGCCATCGTGATCACCGATGGAATGAGCGGACGCACTCAAACCGGTGCCGAGAGGGTGAGTCGTGGCGCGGATAGTCTGTCCAGTGGCGCTCGAATGGACTTGGGAGTACGGCGGAACCGGAAATCCGCTCGTGCCGATCATGTCCGCGGACGACACGAGAATATCGCGTCGCCCGTCGTTGTCGATATCATCCGTCACGACACATGCGGCATCAACCGGGTGAAAGGGGACATCCCACAAGGGAAAGGGAATAGTCGGCACAGCCCAGACTTCCGTGCCGGTTGCCCCGGAGACCAGGGAGAGTGTGAACCACGAGTTGTCCCCGTGAAGGAACGCGAAGTCTGGTACTCCGTCCCCCGTCAAGTCCAGGTTGAATTCCGACATGATGTACGTCGGGAGGGAAACAGGGAAGCTGCTGAGTGGTGGTCCATCGACCAAGACGGAGAGGGTCGCACCGTCGAGGACACGAAGGCGATCGTACCAGGTCGGCACTGTGCAAGAACAAAGCACACCGAGCTCGTTACGCCCGTCGTTGTTTCGGTCGGGGAGTGATCTGATGGACCGGTAGTGGTCCGACAGCAGCGGTTCGAAACGAATGAGACTGCCGTCAACCCCAGAAAGAATAACGAGGCGGCGATCGAAAGAACCGTCCCAAGCGAGCGCACAAAGGTCGGGAATCAGGTCGCCCGTGACCTCCGCGAAGCAGCACTCCTCGATTCCGAACAGCCCGGGCCCCCAGCTCGTCATGGGCATGTTGAAATTGGCGAAGACTTGCCCGGAGACGGGATCCTGGACGCGCAGACTCAGGTACTCGTCTATCAAGAGTTCGTGCCGTCCATCGCCATTCCAATCACCCGCGGATACGAGGCGGCGAGATGAGACGGCCGACAGCGGAAAGTAATACAAGCTCCCTAGGCTGCTACCGTCGATGACTTCGATACCTTCATAGAGAATTGGCGGATAGCCGATGTTCTCCCTTTGTCGAATTGCGACGAAATCCACGACACTATCGGAATTCCAAAGACCGGCGGGACGAAAGTCGGCGATGGCGAGCGGTGCCGGATCCACGGTCCCGGTGAAGACAGCGAGCGGGGAGGTTTGACCAAGAGCCAAGGAGAGCATGGCCGACCAGACCGCGATCGCGGAGAGAACCGTTCGTCGGATGATGCCGAGCATGCTTCGTCTCCGGTCGGAATCAGGATCGAGAGAAACGCCGAGCGCTCTTCTCAGCATATGCTTGGGAACCAACGACCCCATAGACCTGCAGTGTAAACCGGGACTTGAGTTTTTGGAAGGCTTCCTCGCTGAGGACTTGGGAGAAAGCTCAGAGCGGACGGCCGGCGCGGAGGGCCAGGCGGTGGAGGCGGGCGGGTTTGTCGGTGAGGATGCCGTGGACGCCGATGTCGAGGACTTGGCGGAGCTCGGAAGGGACGTTGAGGGTCCAGGCGATGTAATCGCGGGGGGGGCCGGGATCCCGGCTCAGGGATTCCATGTCGTCTTCGACGATCTTGCGGAAGGCCTTCCAGCCGCCGAAGGTCATGGGAGGTCGGCCGATCGACGCGCAGGGATTGGCGAGGGCCTTGGCGGGCGCCAGCGCGCTGAACTGGCTCGGGTCCGGAACGGCGCCGGGGGGGAGGGCGATGTCGAGGGAGAGCGCCCATTCCGGGGCTTGCGCGCGGAACGCCCCGAGAATTTCCGGATAGGGGGAGAGCACGATCAGACGGCAAGCCACAGGATGGCGTCGGAGGGCAGTGCGAATGCGAGCCACCATCGGCTCCACCAAATCCACGCGGTCTTTCGGGACCTTCATGTCGAGGAAGATCGCTCGCAACCTCGGTTCCCGGTGGGCCCACTCGAAGACCTCGCCAATGGAGGGAATGTGGGCCACGACCGGTCGCTTTCCGTTCATCGTCGCAAAACCGTAGTGGGCACGGAGTTCGGCCAATGTCAGCTCGGGAGTGGGGCGTCGCCACGGATCCCCGGCCGGGGGGGTGATCGGTCGGTAGCGCTGGATCGGCTCGGCCCCGTGCTGCCTGGCGAACGCCACGAATTCGTCCGGATCCCAGTCGTGATAAACGGCGACCTCGCCGTCTTTGGTCCAGACGAGGTCGATCTCGACGGCATTGGCATTGTCGATGTCGACCGCTTCGCGCAGGGAGTCCAAGGTGTTTTCGACCTTCTTGGCGGGGGAACCCCGATGCCCGATCACCAAGAAGGGCTTCCCCTCCGGCCAGGGAACGCGCACCCGCACCTTGGGGGTGGTCCGGCGATCCAGCCAACCGATCAGCTCCTGCAGCCCGCTTTGGAGCCAGCCCAGCGGGACGAGGAACACGTTGATCAGGGTCTGCTTGGCACTCGACCTCGGCGTGACTTTGGTGCCTCCCGCCCCGACCTTCTGACGAGAGTGCAGCTTGCGCGCCTGAGCCAGGCGGGCCCGGTTTCGAACATTCGCGATGCCCATCGTGATTTCCTCGGGTCAAGCCTACCGACTCTTCCGGATTCCGTCGGCCGCAGGGCGGCCCCGCCGGACAAATGAACTCACTTCAAGTTGTACCCATAGAACAACTTAGGGACGAATCGCCGGCGAAAGGAGCTGGGGGTCACCGGATTTCGGCGAAATCGCACAGAACGCGGAAAGAGAGGCGGCCGGGACGTCCGGCTCTGAGGAGTACCGCATGTTTGCTCGCACCCCCCTCCCCGCATCGGGAGGTTTGATTCGTGGCTTCGTCCTCGTGCTCGGTCTTTGCACCACCCCTCTGTTCGCCCAGGAGCCGCCCTGCTGCAACAACCCCTGGCCGGCCCCCGCGGGGCACATCCTGGTGGACGATATGTGGTTGCCGGCGGAGGCAGTCCACGGCGAGGGGACGTATACCGGGTCGGTTTGGCCCTCTGGTGCGGTCGCCTTTTACTTCGATCCGGTCATCACGAGCAGCGAGCGCACCGCCTACCGCACGGCCCTGCGGGATCTCGAAGCAGTCAGCGGACTCAACTTCTTCGAGTACAGCTCGCCTCCGGGAATCGACTACATCCACGTCGTCCGGAGCACCGATTCCGGCGTGAGCAGCTCGGCGGTCGGACGCCAGGGCGGGCAGCAGTTCCTGCGCATCTGGTCCTCGCACTGGGACAGCAAGATCATCTTGATGCACGAGACGATGCACGCGCTCGGCTTCAAGCACGAACAGTCGCGGCCGGATCGGGACACTTATGTGACGATCAACTGGTTCAACATTCCGAATGATCGGCAACACAACTTCACTCTCGACAGCGGAGCAAGTGCACTCGGATCCTATGACTTCCTGAGCATCATGCACTATCGTCCGTTCGCGTTCGCGATCAACGAGAACATTCCCACCATAGTCTGCAAGCCGGCGTACTCCCAATTCCAAGATCAAATGGGGAATCGGGCCTTCGTTTCGCAGGGCGACTGCAACGCGCTTCAATTCATCTACGGACAACCATCGGCTCCGACGACGACGACTTGCAGTCCGTCCTCGGTGTTGGCGGGTTCGGGATCGGTCATCATCACGGTCACCGGGACCAACTTCTATGAAGGGCCGATCGTCAACGCCGAGGAGCCAGGATCGGTCATTACTATCAACGGGGCGGAACTCCCGACAACCTACATCAACCACACGACGCTGCAGGCGACGATCCCGGCTTCGACCATCGCCAATGCCGGCGGGTATACGATTCGCGTGAAAAACCACGCCGAGGCGGGGGGTACGTCGACCACTGCCGAGACCTTCATCGCCGTCTGCGGGTCGGTCAGTGCGAAGATCGGACAGTCGGTCTCCGGGATCGGCGATGTGAACGGCGACGGTAAGGACGACTACCTCGTCGGTTCCCCGGGCGAAACCACCCAAACCGGTCGGGTGCGTTGTTTCTCCGGGGCGACTGGCGCTCAGATCTGGTCGGTCATAGGCACGAGCACCAACACCGGCCTCGGCCAGTCGCTCTCCGACTTGGGAGACATCAACGGCGACGGGCGTCACGATTTTGTCGTCGGATTGCCCTTCACGAACAGCACCAACGGCAAGTTCGAAATCCGTAGCGGCTCGAACGGGGCAATTCTTGCCGCCGTGTTCGGATCCTTTACGGACGCCTACTTCGGAGAGAGGGTGCAGCATGTGGGGGATGTCGATGGCGACGGCGATGTCGAGTTCCTCGTCGCGGCTCCCGGCTACAACTCCTCGCGTGGACGCGTCGAACTTTGGTCTGTCAACGGCGGACTGATCCGGTTCCACGAAGGGACTCTGAACTTTGAAGGCATGGGCTTCGGACTCGCGGGCGGATTCGACATGACCGGGGACGGAGTCCCCGACTACGCCCTCGGTTCGCCGTTCTACGGAGGGCTGGGGATCAACCAGGGCCGCATCCGGATCTACAACGGAGCCACTGGCAGCGTGGTGGCGACCCGCGACGGTGATGGTGAATACGACCACTTCGGGTTCGCGATGGCGATGATGCCCTCGACCAGCGGAGTGAGTGGCAATGCCCACCTCGTGGTCGGAGCGCCGGAACCGGGGGGCAACCTCGGGCAGAGCATGGGAGCCGGATATGTTCGGATCTTCACGGGAGCCAGCGGAGTCCTCCCGACCTTCAGCTACAACACCCTCGCCACCCACCTGGGCGCCACTACTGGTGACTGCTTCGGGTACTCCGTGGCGTTTGGTGGAGATGCCAACGACGACGGACGCTCCGATGTTTTGATTGGATCGCCGCAATACCCCAACGGCGCGGGTGGGCCCACCGGCCACGGATTTGCCGAACTGCGCTCCGGCGTTGATTGGGCTGAGTTGGCCCGCGAGCTCCACTTCTACGTCTTCAATGCGCCCGCCCCGGGCGGTCGTCTGGGCCACTCGGTCGCGCTCATCGGCGACCGCGATGGTGACACGCGCCTCGATTACGTGACCGGAGAACCATCCACGGATGTCCCCTGCCTTGGCACGGGCTCGTTCCAGACCTTCACGGCTGCGGTACCCCCCGCGCTCGGACGCGTCCTGATCACCGAGGTTTCGAGCGGTAATCCCGACGGAGCCGAGATCTGCAACTTCGGCACCGCCGCGATCAACCTCTCGGGCTGGACGATGCAATGGCGCGATGGCGCGAGTCTGTGGACGTCGACGCCGCTCAACATCACGCTCCAACCCAATGAAATCGCCGTGATTCTCGAGACCGCCGGGGTGGCCGCGGAAGTTCCACCGGGGATTCAAGTCGCCAACCGCTTCCCGAGCATCGGCACTACGACCGGCGATTACGTCGTGTCGCTCCGAACTCCGAGCGGACACGTGGTCGACGAAGTTAGGGTCGCCGGTTCGAATGGCGACCAGAACGAGCCTGGACTCGGCGGAAAATTCCGTGGCTACGCCCGCAATGAACAAGCCCTCATGCCCGGTCAGTTCGCCGCGACGATTCACCCCGAGCGGGCCTGGGATGGGCTGGACTCCAACAGTGGCGGGGATTGGTACCAGTCCTACGTGCGGAGTTTCGGGCTCGAGAATCGATGCTCCGGGCTTCGTGGATACGACCCCATCGTGATCCCCCGAGTCAAGTTGAACGAGATCGACACCTCCCCGGACTTCGTCGAGCTCTACAACGCGAGTGGGGCGACGCAGTCGATGGCGAACTGGTACCTGCTTGCCAGTTCCAACCAGGGCGTCCCTCACACCGTAGTCCGACCGCCGTGGTCGATCTTCGGAATCAGCCTCGTCTTCACAGCCGGTCAGTACATGGTGCTCGGCGACACCGCGACGGAGCCGACGGAATTGCCGGCAAGCGGAGTCTCGTACTACAACGTCGGATCGCCAGGGTTCCCGTGGGTCTCGGAAGAGTTCGATTGTGGGCTCTACGACTCCTACGGCCGCCTGGTCGACTACGTCCGAGCTACCCGCGCGGGAGCCGAAGTGGTTCACAATCATCCCCGGGCTCCGTCATCCCCGCTCGACTTCAAGGGTGCCGGCATCCAGGGTGACACCGGTGATGCTGCGACCGGACGCAACGCTCTCGCTACGGACAACAATTCCGGTCAGGACTGGCGCGCGGTGTCGACCCGCACCATGGGATCCTCCAACTCCGCGATCTTCCAGATCCCCTGGTTCCCCTCCACCGCTCCCCAACTCGACGTCCGGCTGAATTCGACGCGAACCGGAGGCGGCCTCACCATGATCATCAATGGCGGCTCCGCCCACGCCGGGCGGATGTGGACCTTCGCGTTCAGCGGAGGGCACCTGAATGGCACCGGTCCGATCCTTGGCCTCGGCCCGGATGCCGTGAACAACTGGCTGGTCACCAGCGTCACTCCGCCCTGGTTCGGGGTGCTGGATGCCGACGGCTCGGCGCGCCTGGATGTTCCGGGCGGGTCGGTACCCCCGGGGCTGCAGACCGACGACATCTTCCTGCTCCAGGACGCCACTCTGAACTTCGTCCACTGGACGAAGGTGCTCCAGTTCGACTCCTGATGGGGTAGGCAGTCCGAGCCGCGGCGGCGGGGAAAAACCGTCGCCGCTGGGGGGGATCTTTCGGAATTCGAGGGCGGGCGAATTCTGCGAAAGGGCCATCCGGGCGGAAAACGGAGGTCAACGGCCAAGTGCCAGATCGAACCTCCTATGTCCAATGCTCTTCGAACCCCCCGCCTCCTCGTGATTCTTGCCGTCCTGCTTTTGGTCGGCTTCCAGGCCGAAACCCAAGCTCAGGGGGAGCCCTGCTGTCCGAATCCGTGGCCGGCGCGCGCCGGCTACGTATTGGTGGACGACATTTGGATGCCGGCCGATGCGATGGTACAGGAGGGGAACTGGACCGGGTCCCTCTGGACCAACGCCGATGTTCGCTTCCATCTGGATCCCGTCCTGAACAGCGAAGAGCGGCGCTTGATGCGCACCGCCTTCCACGAGTTGGAAGCGGTGTGCGGAATCAGCTTCATTGAAATGGCCTCCAATCCCTCCGGCGACTACATTCACGTGGTGCGGAGCACCGATTCGGGGGTCAGCAGTTCTGAAGTCGGGCGTCAGGGGGGTTCGCAATACCTACGGGTTTGGTCCGATCACTGGACTCGCCGGATAGTCCTGATGCACGAGACCATGCATGCCCTCGGCTTTCGACACGAACAGGCCCGCCCCGATCGAGACGCCTACGTCACGATCAATGAAAACAACATCCAGTCCGGTCGAGAGCACAACTTCGATTTGGACTCCTCGGCGGCTCCCATCGGTCCTTACGACTTCCTCAGCATCATGCACTACGGTCCGCGTAACTTCGCCGTGAACGAAAACCTCAATACGATCACGTGCAAACCGGCCTACAGCGATTTTCAGGACCAGATCGGAAATCGCGTCTTCATCTCCCAGGGCGACTGCAACTCCCTGCAGGCCTACTACGGCGCACCCTCGGTACCGATTGCCTCGACCTGCGTTCCGTTCTCCGTGCAGGCGGGTACGGGCTCGATCGAAATCGAGGTGTCCGGTTCCTGGTTCTACGAAGGCCCGATCGTGACGGCCGACGAACCGGGTTCCGTCGTGCTTTTCAACGGAACGGCGATCCCCACCAGCTACGTGGACAACCACACGCTGCGGGCGACCATCCCTTCCAATCTTCTGCAGAATCCGGGCTCGCATCAGATTCGGGTGCGCAACCACGCCGAAGCAGGCGGGACTTCCACGACGAACGCCACCTTTGTCACCACTTGTGGGAGCCTGAGCGCCAGCCTTGGTCAATCCGCGGCCGGCATGGGTGACGTCAACAACGACGGTTGCGACGACTACGTGGTCGGCTCTCCGGGCGAAAATTCGCAAACGGGCCGCCTGGCCTGTTATTCCGGAAAGTCTGGCGCCGTGATCTGGGCCGTGCTCGGGCCTGGTACCAACTCCGGAATGGGACAATCCGTCACCAACGTCGGCGATGTGAACGGCGACGGCAAAGACGACTGCGTCGTCGGGCTTCCTTACTACAACTCGACGACCGGCCGGATCGAACTCCGAAGCGGGGCGACGGGAGGCCTCCTCAATGCCACCAACCCCGGGTTCTCGGGGGGCTACTTCGGCGAGCGAGTGCAGGTCGTGGGTGACATCGACGGAGACGGAGACCAAGAGTACTTGGTGAGCGCTCCGACCTACAACAGCAGCCGCGGCCGCGTGGAGCTGCGCTCGGCCAGTGGCACCCTGCTGCGATTCCACGAAGGCACCATCGTGAACGAGGCCATCGGCTTCAGTTTGGCTGGCGGCTACGACATGACGGGAGATGGGGTCCCTGACTATGCGATTGGATCCCCCTTCTACAGCGGACTCAATCCCAATCGTGGACGAATCCGCATTTACAACGGTGCAAGCGGGGTGATCGAAACCACCCGCGATGGTGACGGCGAGTACGACTACTTCGGCACCGGCTTGGCGATGATGCCCAACACGCAAACCCCCAGCGGAAAGGCCCATCTCGTGGTGGGCGCTCCCGAACGCGGTCGCAATACGGGGCAGTCGATCGGGGCGGGGTACGTGCGCATTTTCTCCGGATCGAGCACGCTTCCGACCTTCAATTACAGCGCGCTCGCGACGTGGTCGGGGGCGGCGGTGGGAGATTGTTACGGGTCCTCCATTGCCTACGCCGGCGATGCGAATGACGATGGCGCCGCCGACGTCTTGATCGGAGCCGAACAGGATGACAGCGGCCCGAACTCGCCAGTTGGCCACGGATTCGCCGAAGTCCGGTCGGGCATCGACTGGTCGCTGATGGCGAAAGAGCAGCATCTCTACGTGTTCAACTCACCCCCGACCGGAGGCAGCCTCGGCTACTCCGTCGCGTGGATCGGCGACAAGAACGGCGACGGCCATCTCGATTACCTCGCAGGTGAGCCTGACGCGAGCGTGCCTTGCTCCAACACCGGCGGATTCCAGACCTTCGCCGCCAAGGTGCCACCCGCGCGCGGTCGAGTGCTGATCACCGAAGTCTCGGCTGGCAGTCCGGATGGCGTGGAGATCTGCAACTTCGGAACCGTGCCGATCGGCCTGACCAACTGGCGCCTGCACTGGCGGGACGGGTCGAGCAACATCGTGAGCGCACCCCTGAACATCACACTCCAACCGCAGGAGATCGCGGTCATCCTCGAAACCGGCGGAGTCGCCAGCGAAGTGCCTCCCGGCATCCAAGTCGTGAACGCATTTGCTTCCATCGGAACGACCACTTCGGACTTCTGTGTGGCGTTGATCAATCCCAAAGGCTTGGTGGTGGACGAGGTGCGAGTGGCCGGGTCTAGTGGCACCTATGGCGAGCCCAGCATTGGTGGCAAATTTCGCGGCTTCGCCAAGAATGAGCAGTTTGCGATTCCGGGTCAGATCTTTTTTCCGAGCATTCACTGCGAACGAGCTCCGGGTGGACTCGATTCGAACTCCGGCGGGGACTGGTATTCGAGCCTCGTGCGCAGCTTCGGACTCGAAAATCGCTGCTCCGGTTTGCGAGGGTTCGATACGAAGGGGCCCTATCGGGTGGTGCTGAACGAGTTCGACACGTCGCCCGACTACGTCGAGCTCTACAACGCCACGGGCACGTCGGTGAGCATGGTCAACTGGTACTTGCTCACGAGCGCGAACCAAAACGTCGCGCACACCGTGGTTACCCCTCCCTGGTCGATTTCGGGATTCGAGGTGATTTTCCCGGCTGGTCAATACATGGTGGTCGGAGACACTGCGGTGGAGCCGTCGGAGATGCCATCGAACAATGTCTCCTACTTCAATGTCGGCGGTGCCGGAATTCCGTGGACGACCCAGGAGTTTGATTGCGCGCTGTACGACCACTTCGGTCGCCTCGTCGACCTCGCACGGGTCACCCGCGCGGGGGCGGAGGTCGTCCATAATCATCCCCGGGCTCCAGCGTCGCCGCTCGACTTCAAAGGCGCCGCCATCCAGGGGTTGCTTGGCGACGGATCAACGGGCCGCAACCACCAGTCGATCGACAACGACTCCGGCCTGGACTGGCGTCCCTCGCTGATCAGGTCTATGGGTGCTTCCAACACCCAGGCGACCGCCAATCCCTTCTGGTATCCGAGCACGTTGCCCCAGCTCGATGTGCGCCTGAATTCCACGCGGGCGGGTGGCGGGCTCACCATGATCATCAATGGCGGGCCGGAGCACGCCGGGAAGACTTGGACCTTCGCGTTCAGTGGCGGCCATCTCGATGGAACTGGTCCGATTCTCGGGCTCGGACCCGATGCCGTGAACAACTGGCTGATCACCAGTGTCACTCCGCCGTGGTTCGGCGTGTTGGATGCGGACGGCTCGGCGCGACTGGATGTTCCGGGCGGGTCGGTGCCCCCGGGGCTTCAGACCGACGACATCTTCCTGCTCCAGGATGCCAATCTAAACTTCGTCCACTGGACGAAGGTGCTTCAGTTCGACTCCTGATTGCGCTCGGAGGGGCGGGCGTCCTCGGCGGAGTCTGGTTCCGTCCACTCGACCTCGACGCCTTCATCGCCCGGGAAGTCGGCCGGCGGCGTTTCATCGGCCAGCGACTTTTCGCTGCCGGCAAACTTGAAGTACCACCGCAGCACGAGCGATGGAGCGTGCACGATCGGGTCGGCGGGAAGGAAGAACACCTCGATCGGCGAGCCCGGGCGATACAGGCGTAGATCCCGGCGGGTGCTCAGGAAGCGGCCGACCCGCGAGACTCCCTCCAGGTCTTCGAACCGAAAAGTCACGAGCAAGCGCCGTTCGAAGGGCAGCCAGCCGCGGGGAAACGCGCTGTCGGCGCGGGTGGCGCGCGACCAACGCGTCGTAGAGATGGAGGAGACTTCGCCGACCGCGATGCCGCCGCGGAGTGCCAAGTTGCGAATCGGGGAAAGCCCGCGCAGGCGGAGGAGATCGACGAGCAGGAGGAATGCGGCGAGGGTGGGCAAGAGCGCGAGGACCAACCAGTGGGCTCGGTCCTTCCACTGCCAAGCCAAGACGCCGCTCAAAAAGAGCACCACGATGTGGGCGAGGAGCGTGAGTTCGATCACGCGCACGCGGGGGCCGGGCACCAGGCGGCGGGGGACCCGAGGTTCGGGAATGATCTCGGGTCGCGCCTCGATCGGCATTCTCCCATCATAACGAGGGATCGGTCGACGCCTGGTCGAGAACCACGGGCCGGTACCCACCTCGCCCGCGGAACCAGAGAATCATGAGCACGTAACAAGCGAACATGAGAATCGGCAGGACTGCGACCTCGGCCAGCGTGGACTGGTTGTTCTTCGCGCGCAGATCTTGGAGTTGGGTCTGGGCGGCTTCCGTCAAGGTTGTTTCCTTGGTGCGATCCACCGACCGGTAGGTCATGAAGTAGGCGGTCTCGGTCTGGCCGGCGACCTGTTCGTGGAGGGCCGGAGCTTCGGTGAGGAGGCGTTGATCCAAGGAGCGATCCTGGAGGGCGCCGAGGAAGGGACCGCCGAGGACCCCCACCGAAATCATGCCGATGCCGCCGATTGCGTTGAGGGTCATGGCGCCGCCCCGGGGGAACTGCTCCGACACGACACCCAGGGTGGTGGGCCAGAAGAACGACTTGCCGATGCCGTAGAGGGTCGCGGCGAGGAACACGAGCAGGACGCTCGCACCCGCTTGGGAGATCGCGTAGATGCCAATCGTGGCCAACGCTGCCGAGGTGGCGAGAAGGCCGAGCGGAGACAGACGGTGCACGATCGGTCCGGCGAAAAATCGCAGGATGAACATGATCACCGACGTGTAGATGAGCACGTATTTGGCCGCGTGATCGCTCTTGAACACCGGCTCCATGAGCGCGGTCACCCAGCCGTCGACGCCGAGTTCGGTCGTGGCCAGAAGCACCATCACGAGGAGGAGGCATACGAACAGCGGGCGGCCGAAGCTTTGGAAGAGCACCGCGAACAGAGCGGTCGGGATCAGGGCGATCGCCGCGGCGATTGTCGGGTCGATGCCGGTGCTGTAGATCTCGAGGGACTTGAACACACTGTCGAACGCCAGCACGATGAAGAAGGAAACGATGAACGCTCCCGCGTACCCAAACTCCTTCAGCATGTCCCGGTAGGAGACACCGGCACTGACTCGCTCCGAAACCGGGAACTTCTGACCCAGCATGAGAACGCCGTAGATCGCGGTGGGCACGAGATAGAGGGCCATCTTGATCTGCCAGCTCACCTCGTTGCCGAGCAGGATGAAGAGTAGGCCCCCGAGCACGAGTCCGCCGGGCCACCCGGCGTGCAGGATATTCAGGTAGTGGGTCTTGGCCTTCGGGTAGAGGGAGGCGGTCACGGGGTTGACTACCGCTTCGACGGTGCCGTTCGCGAGAGCGAAGAGGAGGGTCCCGAGGTAGAGCGTGTTGAAGTCCTTGGCGGTGATCATCATCACGCCGGAGATCGCGTGCCCGAGCCACGCGAAGATCATGCACTTGCCGTAGCCGACCCGGTCCACGATCAGGCTGAAGATGATGATGCTCAGGGCAAACGGGAAGAGGCCGGCCCCGTTGAGCGCGCCTTTCTGTTGTTCGGTCAGATCGAACTCGACTCCGAGGGTGTTGAGCAGAAACCCGCGGGAGATGAATCCGAACGAAGTGGCGACCAGGCTGAAGATGCACCCGACAAACAGACGATTTTGACCGCGCATGGGGGCGCATCATCGGGAGGCCCGGCAGGTCTGTCAATTCGACCGGGGGTGGTGGCGCGGAGCGCCATCGACGGCCTTGTGATCCCCTCTCCGCTTCCGACTCCTCTCCCGGTAAGGAACGAGCCTCTCTTTGGCCCGCATCGGAACTTCCGCTCCCGAGCTTCGTCTCGCCCCCCATCG
>CADEGH010000010.1 GCA_902826835.1 uncultured bacterium
GCAAGGAACGCCGCCTGAAGTCCTCGGCCAGAACACAACTCTTGAAAGTATCTCCGATGGCGGCGGCCCCCGAGAGCTGCGGGTCAGCTCTTGCACCAGCCTTCGAAGGGGCGTTTGAGGAGGCCGCGGGTGGCTAGTCTTGACTGTTCCCTGACGCCGGATTGTGGTCGATTGACAGTGTCACGTCGCGGAGCTCTGGTGCGCAGGGGAGCGCTCGTGGGCGTTTTTGTCGCGCCGCCTCGATTACGGCTTCCATTGGCTCCAGAGCTTCTTGTAGCTCTCGAGGCCTTCCTTCCAGCCTTTTTCCCAGGCTGTGAACTTGCTGAAGGATTCCTGTTCCTTCTTGGTGAGCCCGAGCTTCGAGGCGTCCTTTTTCCACGCATTCATGCGCTCGCCCAATTCCGCAGGAAGGCCTTCGAACAGGAAACACTGGGGGAGAGCGGCAAGGACGGCGCGCACGATGGCGGCGTCCGACTTTTCGTTGTACCAGGCCTGGAAGAGCGGGGCCGTGGCCTTCCCGTGTTTGTCTGCGGCCGCGTCGAAGCCGATCGATTTGATGTAATCCTCGACCGAGGTCACGCCGCGGAAATCTTCGCGTAGCGACACGAGGTGCCCGAGCCAGGTGGCTTTGTCGAGGGTCAAATCGGCCGGCTTGGCGACCTGCTTTTTCAGTTGGGCGACGTGTTTGGCACCTTCGGCCTCGATCTTCGCACGGAGGGCTTTGGCCTTGCCGAGAACGTCGGCCTTCGCCTTCGCGAAGGGCCCGTTGCCTTCGAATTGGCCGAGCACGGCATTCGCGGCGGCGAAGTCCACGACGGTCTCCCATTGGTACTCGTCCTTGTCCTTCGGCTCGAGAATCGCCTCCGCACAGGCGAGAGCTTCCTCAGGGCGTTCAGTGGTCATGCCCTGCGCCCACGCGAGGGACTCGTTCGTGCGCACCGCGTTCGGCCAGTGGTTGTAGGAAATCAGGCGACGGAGATGGACCTTCGGGAACTTGAGGTCGAGATAGTGGTCGCGGCTGCCCACGCTTTGGCGATAAGGAACGACCGGATCCCGCGTGCCGTGCTGGAACACAATGGCGACTTTTTTCACGTCGCCGCCGGTTTTCGAGGCCGCCCACGAGCCCGAGTCGTGGGCGACGACTCCCGCCACCGTGGTCGGATGTTCGCCGGCGTAGTGCACGACGAAGAATCCGCCTTGGCTGTGGCCGTAGAGGAAAATGCGATCGACCAGGAAGTGCTTGCGGAGTTCGGCAAGAAAGTCGCGGAACGCATCGAGGTCTTTCTTGGTGTCCAAGAAGAGTCGACTCGTGCCCTGACCGGGCGAGGTGCCATCGACCGAGATCACGATGTCGTCAGGGCGGAAGATCCCGGGCTTGTTGTTCCAAAACCCCCATCGGTAGTCGCCGCCGGTCCCATGCAGAATGACCGTCAGGTTGCGCGGGGTTTTGCGATCGAAGCCCTTCGGAGTCCACCAGACGAATCGCAGTCCACCCTCCGAGGTCCACGCGTGGCCGGTGAGGGGCTTCGCGTCTTTCTTGGGGTCGAGTTTCGGGGGATGTTCGTCCTGGGCCGGAAGGATCGCGAGGAGAAGGAGTAGGCCAGTGAGAGCGCTGCGCATGGTGCGCTGATTCTCGCACGGCGGCGGCCGCGGCGGCGCGGCATTACAAGTTCGTGACGATTCGTGCCCGGAGGCGCTCGGGAAGAATAGGATGACCCGCGACGTCCGAGTCGGAGCGGACTCGGAATTCGGAGCTGGTCATGCTGAAGTTGTTCGGGAAAAGCGCGGTCTTAGTGGGTCTCGTGGTCGCGACGGCGTGGATGCAGGAGGAGCCCGAAGCGACGATGGAGATGCCGGTGACTCCCGATCCGCCCGTCGAACAAGCGCCGATGGGCATGGTGAGTCCCGACGACCAACCGGATGCCCTCGTGACCCTCTGGGCCAAGGACGATCGGCGGAACACCTTCAGCTTGAGCACGGGTGGGTACGCCAGCGACGTGGTGGAGGGCGAACTCAAGCTGGACGACGCCCATCTCGCCTACGGGGTTTTCGAAGCCGGCCGCGTGACGCTGGGTTTCGGTCGGGATTCCCGCGTCGCCGTGATCGACCTCGGTGAGCGCGCGATTGAGGGGCAGCCCGATCCGGGCGACCGATCTCCCGCGGTGCCCCTGAACGCCTTCAACACCATGCGCCTGCACCGGGGTCGCTTGATTACCGAGGGGCCCCGAAAGCGTCGGACCTTCATTCCGGAAGCGGATGCGCTGATCTCGGAGTTGCCCAACGAGGGAATCCGCTCGTTTGCGCCGGAGGTCGGCCACATCTACCTGATCCGCGTCTTGCCTCGCGGGTTCAAAGAGCGTGAGGATCTCCTCGCGATCTTGGAGCCGGTCGACGTGGAGTTCGACCGGCGCATGACCTTCCGGTGGGCACGGCTGCGCTGAGCCCCGGGACCCTGGGCCTAAGAAAGCGGCCCGCCGCCCTGGTAGCCTGAAGGCATGAGGCTTTTGTACGCCCTCGGAGTCCTCGCGTTTGTCGCCTCCTTTTTTCTGCCGGCTGTGAAGTCCCGCGAGACCGCGTGGGCGATCGGCACGGCTACGAATTGGGCCGAAGACGTCGAGCGAGAATTCAGCCGCTGGGTGCCTGAACTGGGTAAGGACTCGGCCAAGGGGTCCGTCAAGATTGGGGATGAGACTTTCGGACTCGGGCGACCACGGTCGCTCCACTCCGACCAATTCCCCGGCTACGAAGCGGCGCGATTGGTGTTCGAGGAAAGCTGGAAAACCCTGCGATCCTCGAAGCCGTTGGCGCGCAAGGCCACTTCCCTCTGGATCATCCTTGCGAATCCGCTGTTCGTGATTGCCTTCCTCGTGGGAATCCTGGGCCTCCATCGGCCCGCAGCCCTCTTCCATTTGCTCGGTGCCGGTTCCGCCGCCTATTGGCTCTACGGCGCCGACTTCCCCACCTCCGAACTCGGCCTCGGCTACTGGCTTTGGCTCGCGAGCTTCCCCCTCGCCGCCGTCGGCGCCGCCGCCCGTTCGAAATGAGGGCGGCGCGAGGCATGCCCCGACCTCTACCCTTGCAGGCAAATCATGGGCGGCTGGCGCTTGGAACCCGCACCGGTTGGGCTGATCTCCTTGCGGGCCTAGGGCGCGGCTGGCGCGCCCACGTCGCGGGCCGTCCGCGACCGGACCAATTCCCAAAAGTTCTTGGACTCGGTACGTTAGGTTTTTGTTAGCATGTCGGTCATGCCACTTCGTTCGAACGCACTACTGGTCGACGTGGAAGCGACGAGGGAAAGAGCCGACCTCGAGCTCGATCAGGCGAATCGGTCGTCACTTGGCCAGTTCATGACCCCGGAAGTCGTGGCGTCCTTCATGGCGTCGATGTTCGGAGACCTCGGACCGGAAATCAGGCTCATGGATGCGGGCGCAGGCGTCGGCTCCCTGACGGCCGCCTTTGTCAACGAGGCGATATCGAGACCTGCGAATCCCCGGTCGATTGAAGTCACCGCGTACGAAGTGGACCGGGTGATGCTCGCGGGGCTTCGGGCGGTTTTCGGGTCGTGCGAAAGCGCCGCCCGTGCAAAGAACACTCGATTCACAGGCCGGATTATCAGCCGCGATTTTGTCGAGGCGGGCACGTTGCTCTTGGATCCGGGGATGTTCGAGGAAGCCCCCACGCCGAGATTCAACGCGGCCATCCTCAATCCGCCATATCGGAAAATCGCTGGAGATTCTCGAGAGCGTCTCCAGCTCCGAGGTGTCGGGCTCGAGACGAGCAATCTCTACACGGCATTTGTCGGCTTGGCGATTCGGATGTTGGAGCACGGTGGAGAACTGGTCGCGATCACCCCGAGGAGTTTTTGCAACGGTCCTTATTTCCGATCATTCCGACGCCTTCTTCTGGAGGAGACATCGATTCTCCGAGTGCACGTGTTCGAGAGTCGCGACCGGGCCTTCCGAGACAACTCAGTGCTCCAGGAGAACATCATCTTTCACCTGCGCAAGGGCGCGCCGCGTGGCAAGGTCGTGCTGACCATAAATGCGGCCCCTGGAGAGCCGGTCGCGGGAAGATCCGTCCCCCACTCGGTGGTCGTCGACCCGAAGGATCCGAACGCGTTTATCCACCTTGCAACCTCGAACGAAGACGCGGATGTGGCAGTGCGCATGGAATCACTTCCCTGTCGGCTCGAGGAGTTGGGCATCAATGTCTCAACCGGCCGAGTCGTGGATTTCCGCGCCCGCGAGTTCCTCAGGGGAGAGCCTGGGGTGGACACGGCCCCCCTGATTTATCCGACACATTTCCACCGCGGCTTCGTTTCGTGGCCAAAGCCAGGAGGACGCAAGGCGAATGCGATTGCAGACGAGGAAATGACCCGGCCCCTGATGGTGCCGAACGAGACCTATGTCTTGACCAAGCGTTTCACCTCAAAAGAGGAGAAACGCAGGGTGGTCGCGGCGGTATGCGAACCCTCGCGGTTGCCGGTTGGTGTGGCTCGACTCGGCATCGAAAACCACGTCAACTACTTCCATGCGGCTGGAAAGGGGTTGTCCGGAGCCCTTGCCCGGGGAATCGCGGCTTACCTCAACAGTTCGCTCGTCGATCGGTACTTCCGACAGTTCAACGGGCACACTCAAGTCAACGCGACAGATTTGAGGAGCCTGCGATACCCCGATGCGGGAACGCTTAGAGCCATGGGGAAAGTGATAGGCGACTCATTCCCCGATCAGAGTGCCATTGACGCCATAGTCGATAACGCGATAGCGGCCAAGGCTTAGTTGAGTGAGTCCCGATACTCCTGATGCCAGGAGTGGGAACGCGAGATCGACTTGGACTCGGCACTACGACCCTGCGACGCACTCAAGAGTCCTGTACTGACTCCGGATGGTGCCTCCCTCAGAGGGGGAATGACTCGGCAAGGAAGTGCTTGGCCGCGTCCTCTCTGATCCAGATGTAGGTCCCGGGGGCGATGTTCTTGAACCGACCCTGGCGCTGGGCCGCGATTTTCCAGGTTGGGTAAGCGGTGGTAAATCCGACGGTGGACTTGCCATTGCGCCTGGCAAAAGCGCGCACTTGATCGACTTTGTGCTGGTCCACTTCGCCATCGCTCGTTACGGCCTCGATGACCCAGAGTGCATCAGATCCGCGATGCCAAAGCAGGACATCGGGCATCGCATCGTCGATCGAGATCTCGATGCCCGAACCGTAGAGTCTCCTGTGTTCGCGCTCCGAAATGCGCTCCCCGTCGGAGTCGTCGATGAACAGCACTTCGTACCCAGGCAGGAAGCGCGGAGCGTAATCGTTGCAGCATGCTCGAATCAAATCGCCGTGAGCGTTGTCGGTGACGATCCGTGTAGCCTCGGCCTGTTGCGATTGAAAGCGAAGCCTCATCCGCTTGACATCCTCGTTGCTCCACGCATCGAGTCGGAGACGCCAGTCGGGTTCCGGCGCTTGGAGAATTTCCAAGAACGCCTCGTCCAGCCGATAGGCGGAATTACAGGACTTCGGTTTTGGATGCCCGGGCTGGAACTCTTTCAGCTTGCTGTCCAGATAAATCGGTTCGATCGCTCCGATTTGGCGTAGGGGCTTGATCCAGTAATCTCGACCTTCCCGATCCAACTTGGACCTGCCCCTTTGGAGAATTCCGACATGGCAGCCGATGTGGGCGACGGTAGCCTCCTCGGAGAATGCGCGGCCTTCCGGGAGCGCGGTGAACCAGGATCGTCGTGTGTTGTCGAGTAGCGCAAAGACCGCATCGATTTGATCCGGGGTCTCCAAGTCCAAAGCCTGAAGAACCTCCGCGATCCTCTGCTTGGAGACGCCTTGCAAGACTGCCGGAACGGGCAGCTCTCCGCGCTCGATTGCAGCCGCGCGCATGGCCAAGATCTTGTCCGCGAGTTGCATAGTGTGGCCTCACACTATTGAGTGCGGTGAGGACGGCCCAGGGCGACTCACTGGGTTGCCGCCAGAGTGGCGAATGTGGATCCGGTGGCTGGTGAACGGTTTTCCAATCGCCGGCCTTGGGCTCACCCGCAGAGGCGGAGGAGGAGGGCGCGGGATTGGAGGAGGGGGACGCCGGGGCCGAGGGCCGCCTGGAGGAAGAAGGTGGTGCCGGCGAGGGCGGGGCTTTGGAGGGAGACGGGGAGGGAGGCTGTGCCCAAGGCGTCGAGGGTGAGGGGGACTCCGAACCAGGCGCCGGGGCTGAGATCGATGAGAAGGTCGCCGGAAGGGAGCGGCAGACTGGAGGGCGCCACACTCACTCCGAGGAGGGCTGGTGAGGAGGGTGGGCCGCCGGAGAGGGTGATATTGCCGCTCGTTGATGGAGTTCCGGGTATCCACGAGAGGTCGAGAGCGCCGGGCTGCGCCGGACCGTAAGTCACGGCCGAACAGCCGTCGCGGCGCCACGCCACGACGGGAGTGGTGGGAGAGGTCGAGGTGGCGCGGCGGCCACCGGCTGCGACCAAATGACAGGGACCGAGCGCGTGGATCGTGCCGAGGCCGAGTTCGCCGAAGGCGGCAAAGTCGGTGAGTCGGAACCCGGTGATTCCGTTGTAGACGGCCACCGAACCCGAGGCGAAGTGCACGAGATCCGGGGTGGAGGCCGCGGGCATGCCGGAGCCGGCCGGGACTGGCCATTCGACAAAATTCGATCCGTCGAAACGCATCGCGAACGGTCGCAGCGTCGTGCCTCCGAGCGCCACGGGCGAGGTGGCGGAGCCTCCGATCCAAACCGTGCCATCGGGGAGGACATCGAGACCTCCCAACGAAAACCCCGTGTAGCCGAAGGTCGGAGATGGGATGAAGTTCCAGGTGGTCCCGTCGAACCGGAGCAATTGGGGAGTGGACGACGGATCGGCGCCTTCGCCGCCTCGGAGGGCATAGACGCGGCCATCCGGGAGAGCATCGGCGGCCACGATTTCGAAGTCGCCTCCCGCTCCCGGCAATCCGGTGCAGGGCAGTGGATAGGCGGAGTAACTCGACCCGTTCCAGCGCCAGGCGAGCCCGCCGGTGCAACCAGGTTCGATCCAACTTCCGACGAACCAGACGTCGTTGCTGCTGACCACCGCGATGTCGCAAATTTCGGATCCGTTATTGGCGGAAACCGGAGTCGTGGGATCGATGATCCACGAGGTTCCATCCCACGAGGCGATGAGGGGTTGGCGGCCGAGGAAGAGGGAGGCGCTTTGGGCTTCGCGACTCCCGGCGGCGAGGACGAGGCCGCTCGGTGTGATCGCCACCGAGGTCAAGAGGACCGGCGCATTCGAGAGCATCGGATTCGGGAACGGCACCCACTGCCAACTCGAACCGTCCCAATGCCAGGTTGCGGGTCCACCGACGGGGGCAAAGAGGCTGCCCCCCTGCCAGTTCCCGACCGCCCACGCATCAAAGGAATCGCGGATCACGATGTCGCTGATCGCGGCCGCGGTTGCCCCCGGTGGCAACGGCAGGTCCTGGAACGTCCAAGCGCCGCAGGGGTCCAGTCCTACCGGGATTGGACTCGTGACGAGGGTTCCGTGCAGGGTGAAGGCCAAGTCCACGGGAGTGCTGCCGCCGGGAGTAGAGGCCAAGGACTGCCAAGGACCCGACGGGGTTCGCGACCGGCGCTGGGCGGGATTGTTGACCACGTTGCCGGGGTTGGAGACCCCCCAACCAAACCCGTGCGGTCCCAGGGTCGCGATCTGGAACGACACCCAGTGCCTCCCGGTGGCGGCGAACGGAGTCGGGAGCGTCGCTTGGATTTGGAGGCTCTGGAGGTTCAGGACGCTCGGAACGAAGGCTTCGTACTGGAGGTTTCCGGGACGCCCGAGCTGGTCGGTGTAGAACCTCACCCACGCCCCGAAGCTCGGAGGCAGGGGCGTGCACTGGTAACAGACGTTGCCGCTGATCGTGACGGCGTTCACGGTGCCCGTGAGGTGGAAGTCGTCCGCCGCTTCGAAGTCGGAAGCGGGGTTTCCCACGATCTGGCTGGTGGTCGTGCCACCCAAGAACGCCACAAACTGCCCCCAGATTTGGTTGCCCTGGGCGCAGAGAGGGGCTCTGGTGCAGAGAACGCCGAGCACGAGGGGCAGCCAGGATGATCCCGAACGCAGTTTAGTCGGCATGGGAGGCCGAAGTAAGCAATCGGCGTTCCTCGGTTCCACTGGGCCAATTTCCCGAGGATCGGGCCGTCCGTGGCGGATTCCCGGACGGCTCAAGACCGGTCCGAGCTCCAGTTCTTACCGGTTCACTCCCGACCGGGACGAGTCGGCTGGCCCCGGAATCACTGCGTGATGCCCACCAGGAGGACCAGGCGATCCGGGCCGGGATTCGAAACCCCATGGGGGATCCCCGCGGGCGCCCAAATGACATCCCCCGCGGAGGCGTGGAACTGCTCCGAGCCCACGGTGAAGGTCCCGGTGCCGGATTGAACGGCGTAGAACTTGTCGGCGTGGGCATGGTCATGAACCGCCTGTATTTGGCCGATCTCAAGGCAATTCAGCCCCAAGAGGAGTCGGGAGCTCTCAAAGAGGGTGCTCTTGAAGGGTTTGTCCGGGCGACTCCCCACGTGGTCGGCGATGCGTTTGGACGGCATGGCGGATGTTGCCGCCGGCTTTGCGGAGGCCAACCGGTGTCTGGTCGCTCCTGCCCCCCCCTCGTAAGGTGCCGCGCCGATCGATCCCGATCAGCCCGCATTTTTGCCGAAGTTTGGATATGACCGAGCCCACCAGGACCGCTCCTCGCGCCACCCACCCGCTTCAGTTGGCGCTTCCCGGATTCACTTGGCGAGACCTGTTCCTGCCGGAGCGGCTGGCCGCCCTGCTGCGGGTGTTCATGGACGACCTCGAACACCGCGATCCGACTCTCGGTCTCAAGTACCGCGAGGTGTTGGAGCGGGGCGACCCGACCCGCGAAGAGGAGAGCCAAATCGCGACCGAGGTCGGTCCGCACGTCGCGCGATTCCTCGGTTCGCTATTCGGAGCCGAGGCAGCCCAAGGCGGGATCGTCGCGAAGACGGAAGCGCTCGGCCCGATTTTCCGGGTCCGCCGCGAGTTTGTGAAACGCCGCGCCGCCAAACGGCTCAAGCGCGACGAGTGTCTGACTGCCGACGTGGCGGCTGCGGACCTGGCGATGGCCAGCCTGCTCGACCAATTGGCTCCCGCCGAAGTCGGGGTGCACCCCGAGGTGCGGCTCGCGCAGGCGATCGAGCGGCTGCTTCTGGTGGAGTCGGCCCAAAAGGCGGGTGCGTCGTTGGACGAAGCCCAGGCCGAGACTTGCCGTCGGCTCGCTCGTTGTGCCGTCGTTGCGGCCGCCGACGACGCCGGCCGCGTCGCGAAGGCGCTCGACATCGCGCAGCTCTACTGCGCCGTCACCGTGCACGCGCCGAATCGGACGCCGGACCGCGCCACCTGGGTGCTCTTCCGAGAACAGCACCCGATGCACTTCGAGGAGTTGGTTCCGCGGGTCCGTCCCCGCTCGGATCTGCCCGAGCTCTTCCATGGACCGGTGGAGAGTTGGCGCCGCCGCGACGGCTTCGAGTTGACCGATCGTCGCATGGACCTGAAGGAAGTGCTGAGCCAAGTCGACACCTGCATTTTCTGCCACCATCAAGGGCGCGACACCTGCTCGAAGGGGCACCTCGAGAAGAACGGCGCGGTAAAGAAAAACCCGCTCGGCATCGCCCTCGACGGCTGCCCCTTGGACGAGCACATTTCCGAGGCGCACGAGCTGCGTCAAAAGGGCGACTCGATCGCGGCCTTGGCGACGGTCATGATCAACAATCCGATGTGCCCGGGAACGGGACATCGGATCTGCAATGACTGCATGAAGGCCTGCATCTATCAGAAGCAGGACCCGGTCAATATTCCGGAGATCGAAACCGGCATCCTCACGGATGTGCTGCGTTTGCCGTACGGGCCGGAGATCTACGGACTCTTGACCCGATGGAATCCGCTCAACATCCGCCGGCCGTACCAGCTCCCGCTCAACGGCAAGAAGGTCTTGGTCGTCGGGCTCGGGCCCGCGGGTTACACCCTCGCGCATTACTTGACCAACGAAGGCTTCGGAGTGGTCGCGATCGACGGCCTCAAGCTCGAGCCTTTGCCCTCCGAATTGGTCGGGACCGAGGCGCAGCCGGTACGGGACTGGTCCGCCTTCGAACAGCCCTTGAACCGCCGCACCCTCGACGGTTTCGGAGGAGTCTCCGAGTACGGCATCACCGTTCGGTGGGACAAGAACTTCCTGCGGCTGATCTACCTCACGCTCTCGCGCAAGCAGGGCTTCGCGGCCTTCGGGGGCGTGCGGTTCGGCGGGACCCTCGAACTCGACGATGTGCGCGAGTTGGGATTCGACCACGTCGCGATCGCCACCGGCGCCGGCAAACCGACCGTGGTGGAGATGAAGAACAATCTCATCCGCGGCGTGCGCCAGGCGAGTGACTTCCTGATGGCCCTCCAGCTCACTGGGGCCTCGAAGGACGACAGTCTCACGAATCTCCAGGTCAGTCTGCCGGCCGTGGTCATCGGCGGCGGGCTCACCGCGATCGACACCGCCACCGAACTCCTCGCCTATTACCCGATCCAGGTCGAGCGGGTGCTCGTGCGCAGCGAGCGGCTCGCGAAGGAAGGCCGACTCGATGCCTTACTCGCGCGGTACAGCGCGGAGGAGCGGGAGACCTACGACACCTTCCTCGCCCATGGTCGCCTGGTGAGAGCGGAGCGGGAACGGGCCGCGCTGGCGGGCGAAGCGCCCAACTTCGTTCCCTTGGTGCGCAGCTTCGGCGGCGTGACCTTGGCGTACCGCAAGTCGCTCCAGGATTCGCCGGCCTATCGTCTGAACCACGAAGAAGTGATCAAGGCGCTGGAGGAGGGCATCGACTTTCTCGAAAACGTGTCTCCGACCGAAGCGGTCGCGGATGCCACGGGTCGCATCGTCGGCCTCAAGATGAAGCGGGGCGGCGGCGCCCCGGCGGGGGAGTTGCCGTGCCGATCCCTGATGATCGCGGCCGGCACGAGCCCCAACACCATCTACGAGCGCGAACACGAAGGCTCGTTCGTGCTCGAGGGCAAGTTCTTCAAGCCGTTCGAAGCCAAACGCGAGGGTGGGGCGCTCAAACTCGAACCCGCCACCGACGCACGCCAGGCCTTTTTCACCTCCTACGCGAAGGACGGATTGACCGTCTCCTACTTCGGCGACAATCACCCCGCCTATGCTGGCAACGTCGTGAAGGCGATGGCCTCAGCCCGCAACGGGTATCCGCACATTGTGCGTTTGCTCAAGCCGGCCAATCTCGATCCGCGCGACCAAGGGGTGCGCGACCGCAGCTTCGCCGACCTATTGCGTCGCTTGGACGAAGACCTGGTCGCCCGCGTCGAGCGGGTCACCCGGCTCACGCCCACGATCGTGGAAGTCGTCCTCAAGGCGCCCCTGCAGGCACGCAAATTCGAACCCGGCCAGTTCTACCGGCTCCAAGACTTCGAGAGCCAGGCGCGCCGGATCGACGGCATCAACCTCGCGATGGAAGGGCTCGCCCTGACCGGCGCGTGGGTCGATCGGGCGCGCGGTCTGCTCTCGCTCATCATCCTCGAGATGGGCGGATCCTCGAGCCTCTGCGCGTATTTGAAGCCCGGCCAGAAGGTCGTGTGCATGGGCCCGACTGGCGAACCGACCGATATTCCCGCCAAGGAAAACGTCGTCCTGCTCGGAGGCGGCCTCGGCAACGCGGTTTTGTTCAGCATCGCGAAGGCGCTGCGAGCCGCGGGTTCGAAAGTGCTCTACTTCGCGGGCTACAAGAACGGCCAGGATCTGTTCAAACGGGAGGAGATCGAGGCCGCCACCGACCAGGTGATCTGGTCGAGCGACACCGGCGTCGAGATCGCTGCGACCCGGCCGCTCGATCGCCACTTCCGGGGCAACATCGTGCAGGCGATGATCGCCTACGCGAAGGGTGACTTCGGGCCGGCGGTATTCCCGCTCTCGAGCGCGACGCGCCTCATTGCCATCGGCAGCGACCGCATGATGGCGGCCGTGAAGGCGGCTCGCCACGATCCCAATCTGCTCGCGCCCTACCTCGGGCCGCACACCGCGATTGGCTCCATCAACTCACCGATGCAGTGCATGATGAAGGAGGTCTGCGCCCAGTGCCTCCAACGCCATGTCGATCCGACCACCGGCGAGGAGTCCTTCATCTTCTCCTGCTTCAATCAGGACCAGCCGCTCGACCACGTCGACTTCCGTCACCTCAATCTGCGCCTCCAACAGAACTCGGTGTTGGAGAAACTCTCGGCCGCGACGATCGCGTCGCTGATCCCGAAGCTCCAGCCGACCGCGTGATCGTGGACGCCTCGGCGCGCGATCAGGGCTGCTCGACGACTTCGAGCGTCGGCGGAGCCTCACCGTACTGCACCGAGAAGGGGACTGCCGGATGGCTGACTCCGTTCGCGCGGAGGGTGTAACTCCCCGGGTAGAGCTTGCCGAGCGTGAAGGTGCCGTCGGCTCGGGTCGTGGCGGTTCGCCGAATGTCGGTGGGCCCGGTGCCGCGAGCGCTCATTTCGACACCACCGGCGGGCCGGCCATCCTTGCGGAGGAGACGGCCGTGAATTACGAGGCTCGGTCGCAAGGTTACGCTCGCGACCACGTCGGAGCCCTGCTGGATGGTGACCTCGGTCGCGGCGCTCTGTTCCATGTCTTCACTGCGAACATGAAGTGGGTGAACGCCGTCGGGGAGGCCGTGGATCGAGAACTCGCCATTTTCGTCGCTGGTGGCGTCGAGACGATCCGCCGGAGTGCGTAGGAACACGCTCATGCCGGGGAGCGGATGACCTCGCGGATCGACGACTTTGCCCCGAACCGAACCGCCCTTCTTAAGAGGAATCGTGATCCGCTCTTCGGTGCCCGCGCTCACCCAGAACTCGCCGGAACTCCGTTCGGGGAGCCCGTCGGCACTGGCAAGCAGCTCGTATTTTCCACCCGGAAGATTCACGAACGTGACCTGACCCTCCTCGTTGGTCGAAGGCGGCCCATCGATGAACTCGGAGCCCCGGCCTCGGATGCGCACCGTGGCGGCGGGGAGCGCTGCGCCGTCGGGTCCAAGCACCTTGGCTTGGATGCTCGAGGCCGCGTGGAACTGCACGGGGATGCGCTCTCGTTGACCGTAGTCCAGAGTGAGGGGGCCTAAGTAAGCCAGTTCGCCGCCGGTGCGTTCGACGGAGATCTGATAGGTCCCAGCCGTGAGTCCACCGACCGACACCAAGTCCTCCGCGTTGAGTCCGTGCTCTTGGACGTTGCCATTGCTGTCCCGCAGCTTCACCGTGACCCCGATCGCCTCGGATGGGGGAGAGGCGGGAAGAGGCGGGAGACTCAATTCGATGACCGCCCCCCGAGCGAGCACCAAGTCCGCGCTTTGCTCTTCGCCTTCCACTTGCAGCGTCACGATCGGCGAAGGATCCAAGAAGAAGTACTCGGACTTGCTCGGTGTGACTCGGTACGACCCCGGCAGGACACCCAGGATTTCGAATCGTCCGTCGGCGTCCGTGACCGCCGATCGGGTGCTGTTTTCGATGTCGGTGGCCGTCGGATCGAAGCTTACGAGTCTCCGGTGGTAGTTGTGGGTCAGGGCCAATTTCTCACCAGTGTAGTTCAGCACTCTGGACAGATCGTCGAAGACGACCTGGCCCTGCGCAAGTTCTACATCGAAGTCCTTGACCCGGACTTCTCCCGAAACCAGACTCGTGATTGAGAATGGCACGGCCTCTTCGACGTGGTCGGTAATGGGAACCTCGTTGGCGAGAGCGCTGGCACCGCTCGTCTTCGCGACGGTGGTCTCTCCGAAGCTCCAGCTATGACGGATCCGAAAGCCGTCGTTGTGCAACCCGGAAACGTTAATGAGGAGCTCTGAGGCGTTTTGGTGGCCGGATTGACCTACCCTATTGATCATCGGTCCCCTATCGGAAGAGCGACGCTTGGCCGGTCTGGCCTCGACCGTGACCCCTTCGACCGGGCGCTGTTCCCGATCCACCACGCGGCCGGTGATGCGGCTTTGGGGCCGAAGGACGATGCTCACATTCTCAAGTACGGGGGAACCCTCCAGCACGACGTCCAATCGGCCAAAGCGCTTCAGGTCCTGATCCGCGGCGAACAGGACCACGGTGGAGGGAGGGATCGTCAGGTTGGTGTAGCGGAAGCGACCGGCGTCGTCGGTGGTGATGCGTTGACCTTGGAGGGAGACGATGCGCTGCGGCTGGGGGGTCCCATCGAGGTCGACGACGGTGCCGGCCAACGTGCGCTTCGGCGCGCAGATCACGATTTTCTCGAGAGGGGCCGCGGTGGCTTCGATGGCGCTCGATTCAGTGCGGAAGTGCGTCTCGAGCCGCAAGTCCACCGACCAATGCGACCCGATGCGGGGGCCGACGATGGTCACGAGCCCGGACTGATCGGCCTTGGCCAGGTAGGCCGTGATCGGGAGGGCGGTGCCCTCCTTGAACGTCAGGGCGATGTCCGCGCCGGGCAGAGACCGACCTTCGAGATCCTGGAGCCGGATCTTCAAGGTAGCCCCCGCCGAGAGTTCCAATTCGAGATTGGTCAGGCCGACCTCGGGCACTTGGAACGCGAGAGGCTCCGCGAGCGCGTGGTGGGAATCGAAGGCCTCGACCATCCATCGACCGGGCTTGAGGTCGGCGAATACGAAGCGGCCGTCCTTGGTCGCTGTGCCGTGGATCACCGAGTCGGTGGCATTGTTCTCCTCGTCGACGGGAACCACGCGCACCTGGGCTTGGGCCACCGGCTTTTGGTCGGGGCCCAAGACCCGGCCCGTGAGCTTTGCGACCTGGCCCGGCGCCAACTCGGTTTCCGGGCGGCTGCCGAACTCGACGGTGGGCAGGGGATCGGCGCTCCCAACTTGCAGCTCCCGAGCCGGGGCACTCAAGCGCTCGGGGCCGGTCCGCTTCGCCTCCGCGCCGGAACCCGCCCCGGCGGCCCCTTCGGGCCACCACAAATAGGCGCCTCCTGCGGTCAAGGCGATGATCAAAGTCCAGGTGAGTGCGCGTGGCATCAGCGGAGTCTCCTCGTGCATTGTGAGGGACGGATCCGCGGGCGGAAAGTTCCGTAACGAAATTGTCTGCCAGTTCGTCCCAGGCCGGACGGGGAAATCGTGCGCTACCGCTCGAACGCGCCGCGGTCCGGCCCCCCGGATTGCGGTCGCGGCTGGCCTCCGTGGTCCTCGCGGGACGGGGAGGGAAGGGCCGTCCCTGCTCCCGGCGTCCCCGGGAGGAGGCCGTAGTCGAGCCCGGTCGGACTGATGAATGCCGGGTTGGCTTGGACCGTGCCCGGATCTCGCCCCAAGGCCTGCCACGCGGAAAGCGTGTAGGTCAAGAAATTGGTGTCGTCCTGCACCACCACCGGCCAGTTGTCGACGCTGAAGTACACGTTGGCTTCGGTGACCAGGCCGGGGAGGCAGTCCGCGGTGAACGCGAGGGCGCCCCGCCGACCGCCCCGCAGGACGTTGTTCCGAATCTGGTTTCCGGTCGACCCGTTGAGCAGGCTGACGGCATAACGACCTCGGCCCGAGCTGTAAGCCACGGTGTTGTGCTCCACGATATTGTCGCGGCAACCCCAGATCGGGCCGGCGCCGTCGTCCCACAGAGCAATGCCCGTCGAGTTGAGCCAGGCATCGTTGAGGATCAGATTGTTGCGAATGACCGAACGGCGGACCGAGGCGAGGTTGATGGCGGCCCCACCCAACTCCCCGTTATTGACACACAGGTTGCGGGCGACCACACACTCGGAGCTGATGCCATCCGGGACGTAGCCGCCGATGGGCGCAAGGAACAGCGGGTCGGCGTTGATTTGAATGCCGCTGGCCCGATTGTCGTGGCAGTGGTTCCCGACGATCACCGCGCGGTCACCTGAGTTCGAATGGTAGATCCCGTGCTCATCGATGGAGCCGTAACACTCGTTGCCGAGGAGCCGCAGGTCATCGGCGTAGTCCGTGAAGATCCCCCACTTTTGGTGATTGCCGAACACACAGGCCTGGATGGTTACATGGTCGGAGAGGGAAATTCTCACCCCCGATCGCCGCGAGGAGAACACCCGAAGGCCGTGAATCCACACGTGGCTCGAGCTGCCGATGAAGATCGAATTGCGGTCGTCGTTGTTGGTGTTGGCGGAGCCGGTGAGGATCGCACCGCTGCCCGTCGCGCGGAAAATCAGCGGTTGGTTCGCGGTGCCGGCCGCGTTGCGGATCAGCACTGGACCCAGGTAGTTGCCGTCGGCGATTTCGACCACATCTCCGGGGCCGACCAGGGTCGCGGCGTGGCGAATCTCCCGCCACGCGGTCTGGGGCGAAAGACCATTGTTCGCGTTGTTCCCGGTCGGGGACACGTAGCGTGTGGCAGGGCGGGTCGGCGCGGCGGGGCGGAAGGGGGCGAGAAGGCCCGAGGGTACGGCCGCGGATCCGACCAGCACGCTGTGGCGTGCGGGTGAGATCCCGGAAACCACGAACCCCGGTCCAGGCAGGGCGGCGAGGCCGGCCGCATCGAGTCCGAGGCCGACCAAATTGGGGTCGTCCGGAAGCAGGACCGAGGGATAGGCCCAGCCACTCACATCCGCGAGGCCGTAGAAGTCGCTGAACACAGTGGCGACGGTCGGCGAAGCGCCGAAGAGGTCGAGGTAGACGAGGGGGCGATTGAGCGGGAACACGCCGTTCCCCGGGCCGAGCGTAAAGCCGGGACTGGTGCCCAGCGTGGAGAGGTCGAACCCGTACGCCGCGAGGGGTGTGGTCGGCCCAAGGACGCCGAAGGACCGCGATCCCAGGGGGATTGCGGGGTCCCACCTGAGCCCGAGGGTCGAGGGTTGAGCAAACAGGACGGTAGGGAGAAGGATCGTCGCAAGGGGGGCGGCGAAGCCACGATTTCTGGATGGCATCATGGTAGGACCGACCCTGTCCAAACTAGGGATCGACCAGACGGAGGTCTTGCTTGACCTGCAAGTAGGCCCGGGGACCCGAGACTTTTTTCTCGCTGTCCCTGAACCTTCCGTTCCGGCCGCGAACAGGTTGGCGGTCCACCCCCGGCGGTGGCAGGGTGCGCGCACTTCGTTCCTTCGGAAGGTACCTGCATGAGCCTGAGTTTGCGCCTGGAGGGTGTCAGCAAGCGCTTTGCTGATCATCTCGCGGTGGATCGCCTCGATCTCGAAATTCCCTCCGGCATCGTGGTGGGGTTCCTTGGCCCAAATGGCGCCGGGAAAACCACCACGATCCGGATGATCATGAGCATCTACACGCCGGACTCGGGGACTCTCTCCGTGCTCGGCGAACCCAATGCTCTCCTCGTCAAGGACCGCCTCGGCTACCTGCCGGAAGAAAAAGGGCTCTATCGCAAGATGCGGGCGGTCGAAGTGGTCGCCTACTTCGGGCGCCTGAAGGGAATGACCGCGCCCGCCGCCAAGGCCGCGGCCAAAGCGCTGCTCGAGCGCCTCGAACTCGGCCACGTCCTCGAGAAAAAGTGCGAGGCTTTGAGCAAGGGCATGCAGCAGAAGGTCCAAGTGGCGGCCACCTTGGTCCACGACCCCGAGTTCGTGATTCTGGACGAACCGTTTTCGGGCCTCGATCCCGTCAACGCCGAGCTCTTGCGGGGAGTCATCCGCGACCTGAAGGCCAAGCGGAAGACGGTCATGTTCTCGACCCACGTGATGGAGCACGCCGAGCAGCTCTGCGATCACGTCGTCTTGATCAACCGCGGCAAGAAGGTCTTGGATGGGTCTTTGGCGTCCGTGCGCCAGAGCCGGGGGCTCTCCGTTCATCTCGATTACGACGGCGACAGCCGCGTCTTGCAGGGACTGCCCGGCGTGGCTCGTCTGAATGACGCCGGCAAAACCGCCGAGCTCGCCCTCTTGGATGGAGCTGACCCGCAGGCGATTTTGTCCGCCCTGGTGGGGCGTATCGCCATCCGCAAGTTCGATTTGAGGGAGCCGTCGCTGCACGAGATCTTCGTACGCGAAGTAGGAGGGAAGACCCATGAATAAGGTCTGGTTGGTGGCGACGCGGGAGTACATGGAAAACGCCCGCACCAAGACGTTTTGGATTTCTCTCCTGGCGTTCCCGATCCTCATCACGGCGTCGGGGTTCTTTTCGGTGTGGCTCGGCCGATCCGAAAGCGAACGCAAATTCGTGATCGTGGACGACGGGAGCGGCCTCGCACCCGCGCTGCGCGCCCGGCTGGAGTTCGCTCCCGACCCGCGCTACCGGGAAGTCTTGGTCGAAGGCGGGGACGCGGGATCGCTGATTCAGGTGGCGCAAGCCGACGTCGCGGCGGATCGGCTGTTCGCTTTCGTGACCCTCCCCGCCGACCTACTCACGACCGGCACCGCCCGATACGTCTCCAAGAACTTGACCGATCGCGATCTGCTCGATTGGCTGCGTCGGCACCTCGAGGCCGAGGTTCACGAACGGCGTCTCTCCGGGGCGGGATTGGATCCGACCAACGTCCGCAAGCTCTTGGCCCCGGTGCAACTGGGTTCGGATCGGGTGACCAGCGATGGCACCATCGCCAAGGTCGAAAAGAAGGACACCGCGCGGCAGTGGCTGCCAGTCGCCTTTGTCTACATCCTCTGGTTTGCGGTGTTCCTCACCTCTCAGATGCTGCTCAACAGCACTATCGAAGAGAAGTCGAATCGGCTCATGGAGGTGCTGCTCGCTTCCATCTCGCCGCGGCAAATCATGAAGGGCAAGATCCTGGGCATCGCGCTCACGGGTTTGACCGTGCTCGGGGCCTGGGTCCTCTACTTCTTCATCGCCCTGAAGGCGCTCCCCCTGATTCTCGGGAAGAGCCTGCCCGTGGACTTCGGGGGTCTGGTCGCCGACCCGCTCTATCTCACCTCGTTTTTGTTCTATTTCGTCTGCGGCTACTCGATGATCGCCGCGATCACCGCCGGGATCGGGAGCCTGTGCTCGACCGCGAAAGAGGCCCAGGGTCTCTACATGCCGCTCACGATGGTGTTGGTGGTCCCGCTCATGACCATGGCGGCGATCGGCAAAGATCCGAACAGCACTCTGGCCAAGATCCTGTCGATGATCCCGATCTACACCCCGTTCGTGATGATGAACCGGGCCGCCGGGCCACCCGAAGTGTGGGAGTACGTCGTCAGCACGATCATCATGGTGGGAGCCACCCTGCTCGCGTTCCGGATGGCGGCGCGGCTCTTCCAGTTGGGAGTGCTCATGACCGGGAAGCCGCCCAAACTCGGCGAAATCTGGAAGCTCCTGCGCACCACCAACACCAAGGCCTGAGCCGACTTCGCCTCGCGGCGCTCAGCGCGGCTTCAGCACGGCGTAACCCCGGATTTGCCCGCGCAATCGGTCGTAGGCTCGTTGGTCGCGCCACAGGGCGGAGGTCTCCAAGCCCGCCGCTTCCGCCTCATTCCGCAGGCAATTCGGGTGGGGGTGAATGTGGACGGCCTCGTTGTAGAGGTAGAGATCGCCGATCTCATGATCGGGGTTGACGGCCTTGAGAACCGTCTTCTTCGAAATGGGAGGGAGCGTCCCCGGCTGCAAATAGTCGGAGAGGAAGGTCAAGTATATGGCGCCTCCCGGCAACAGGTGGCGACGTGAATCCTCGAGCATCCGAATCCGCGCGGAGGCGGGCAAAATCATGTTGTACAGGCCGGAGAGGATGAGAACGCTGCCAAATCGGGCGTCATCGAGATCGAAGCCCACCGCCTCGCCGACCCGGTATTCGACCGAGACTCCGTGGCGCTCGGAGAGGCTCCGCGCCAAGTCCAGCATGCGAGGCTCCCGGTCGATCCCGACCACCGTATGACCGAGTTTGGCCAATGCCACACACTCCCGTCCGGGGCCGCAGCCGATCACGAGGACGGGACCGGAGGGAAGCGGATGGCGCCGGAGCAAGACCTCCTCGATGAGCGTGAGGCCCGCTTCGATGTTCTCGTCGAGCGCAGTGAAGTCCTGGATGGCCTTACCGGCGTACAGCCGGCGGCGGCCTTCGTCTTTCTGCGCGGTGGTCAACAGGCCGGCCCGCCACCGATCGAGGGGCTGGCGCCAGAGGAACCCGGCAATCTCGATTTTGCGCAGCAGGCTCGAGGCGATGGCCAAACCCGCTCCCAGGGTGCGACGCAGGAGCGGGCTCGCGCGCAGGGGGCGAACCCAAAACAGCCGGACCGCTCCGAGTAAGGGGCGGTAGAGAAACGAAGTCAATCTCCCCTTGGCCCTCGAGGTTCCGCCGTGGATGGAGACAACGACCGGAGCGGCATTTCCGTGGCTCGAGACTCGCCCGACCACCACCCCGAGGAATTGGCTCTGGGTGACCTGGTCGATTCGCTCAGAAGTGTCGCCGCGTACCAACCAGGCATCTTCGCGCTGGCCGATCACCCGGTGGGCGACCAGGTGCGATTCGTCGGGAGTGAAAAACAGCACGTCCCCGCGGCGGATGGTGTCCAAGGAACGCGGCTCGACTCGGAGCACGGATCCATCCGGTAGGGTTGGGCGCATGCTTTGACCCCGGGCCTCGAAGTCGAGGGCGTGGCCGGCGGCGAGGACGGCGCGCACGAGCTTCACCACTTCGGGCGCCTCCATCGCGACGGGGGAGTCGGCCGCGGTGTCCGAGGCACCGGCCGTCGCTGAGGGAGTCTCCAGGCGCGCGAGGCGCAAATCGGCGACGCCTCCGTCCAAAGGGACAAAGAAGCGTCCCTTTTGGAGGTCGATGGACACTCGGCTCTCGGTCATCGTGGCGGACATGCTCCCTCCTTCCCTCGGTCGCCGCCAACTGGCCTCCGGAGAAAAAGTGCGGCCTGTGGCCTGGTCACTTGGCCAGGCTGATGGCGGAGCGAGCCAGATGGCGGTCGAAGTGCACCTCCAGCCAAAGGGAGGTGTTGGATTTGTCCCCGGTCGGGTTGATGTCGACGCGCAAGTGTTCGTGCCTCGGCTGCTCGGTGAGGAACTCGGTCTCGAGGGCGATGGCCTTCTCACTGAACTGGGCCGAGAAGCGCGCCGGTTCATCCAGGACGAGTTCCCACTTCGAGTCCTTCACGCGGCGGGCGAGCAGGCGGTAGCGCCCCTTCGGGACCGCTTTGCCGCCTACCTTGCAGTCGCGGCTGAGTTCGAGATGCGCATTGGCGAGGTGCCAGCCCTGGCCCTCGGGCATCTTCGCGAACCCATCGGCATCGAAGGTGACGGTCAGGTGGGAGAGCTCGAGAGAGATTGCCTCCGCGCCTCGGCCCACCACGCAGGAGACTTTTTTCTCGAAGTGAGGATGAAGCTCGGATGGGGGATCACTGAGGAGGGCAAGCGTCGGGAGAAGCCCGAAAAGCAGTATGGCCATGGAGGTTTCCTTCGTTGCGGTCAGGGGTTCGCCCAAGCTCGGCGCCCCGGCGAAAGCCGCGGGCGGGAGTTTTCGGCTCCGGGCGCTCCCAAGGCTATACTCCCGCGGCTTAGCCCGCATGTCCTTCGACTCTTGGATCTACGCCCTCTTTCTGCCCACCGTCTGGCTCCTTTACGTGGGCCTCGGGCATCGCGCACAAAACCGCCTGCTCTTGCTGTCGAGTTGGCTCTTCTACGGGTATTGGGACTGGCGGTTTCTCGGCCTCCTCGTCGCGTCGAGCCTCCTTGACTGGGGGTGTGCATTGCGAATCGAGGGCGGCGAGTCCCCCAAAGTCCGGCGGCGCTACGTCACCCTGAGTGTACTCGGCAATCTGTCGATCCTCGGATTCTTCAAGTACGCCGACTTCTTCCTTGAGTCGCTCGGCGAGGCGCTCGCCCGATTCGGACTCGAAGGGGCGATGCCGAGTCTGCGCATCGTGCTGCCGGTCGGAATCTCCTTCTACACCTTCCAGACGATGAGCTACACGCTGGATGTGTACCGGCAACAGATGCCGGCGTGCCGAAGCCTCCTCGACTTTTCCCTCTACGTCAGTTTTTTCCCGCAACTCGTGGCGGGTCCGATCGAGCGCGCTTCCCGTCTCATTCCGCAGATTCAAAACCCGAGAGTGGTCACCAACCGTCACCTCGGGGAGGGGGCGTGGCTGATCCTCTTCGGTCTCTTCAAGAAGGTGGCGTTGGCGGACGCGATGGCCCGCGAAGTCAATCTGACCTTCGGGGATCTGTCCGGGGCCACCACGGTGGAACTCTGGCGAGCGGTGTACCTCTTCACATTCCAGATCTACTGTGACTTTTCTGGGTACAGCGACATCGCGAGAGGGAGCGCCAAGCTCCTCGGCTTCGATCTGATGGTGAATTTCCGCCAGCCGTTCTTGGCTTCGAGTCTGCAAGATCTGTGGCGACGCTGGCACGTCTCCCTCTCGAGCTGGCTGCGCGACTACGTGTACGTTCCCTTGGGGGGAAGCCGCGGCGGTGCCTGGTTGGCTGCGCGCAATTTGCTGATCACCTTCACCCTCTCCGGCCTTTGGCACGGCGCCCAGTGGAACTACGTCCTGTGGGGCCTCTGGCACGGCGTCCTGCTCGTGGTGGAGAGGTGCTTTCGATCGCCCGAGGTATCACCGGCTACGAGGCTCGGCGGGGCGCCGTGGACGCTTCGCCGCATCCTCGCGACGGTGCTGGTCTTTCACTGGCTCGCATTGGCTTTTGTGCTGTTTCGAGCCCCCTCGTTGTCGGCGGCGATGGATGTCTTCCGGGGTCTCTGGCCCGGAGTTCAGACGATGACCGGGCGAGGGTCGCTCTATTTGGTCGCTTATTACGCGGCCATCATTGTCGCCTTCGATTTGTTGCAGGAGTCCACACAATCGCACGTCACGCCGACCCGTTGGCCGTGGCCCGTGCGGGGGGCCCTCTACGCCATCATGATTCTCTTCATCACTGCCTGGAGTTGGGGTGATTCCGTCTTCATCTACTTCCAATTCTGAGTCGCGAAGCTGGCAAGTGAAGCCGAGGATCCCTTGGGATTGGGCGCTCGCTCTCGGCCTCGTGGTGATTGCCAACTGGATGGTCGGCGCCCTGGCTGCGCGCTCCGGCGAAGGCATGGGCAAGGAGTGGGCCGTGATCGCCCACCTCCGTCCGATCGACGAACGCCTGCGGATCTATCCCGATGCGCCCACCGTCTTGGTGGGGTCGTCACTCGCCGCCCGAATTCCGGTCGAGGATCTGAGTCTCAGTCTGGACGCGATCCGGATGGGTCCGGTGCTCGAGGTCTCGAATTTTGGCGCCAACGCCGGGGCGGTGCTGTACGCGATCGAGAAGGTGGTATTGCCCAGAACTCGGCCGAAGTGGCTCCTTTACGCGATCGACAGTCAGGCGATCAACGAAAACGGGTTGCGACGCCGCGAGCAGAGCATCGTGGTCGGCACCATGAAGTTCTTGGCGGAGGATCGCGGGCGATGGTGGTCGGTGTGGTGGGCCTACGACCACGTGCCGGTCTATCGGCATCAATTCAAGCTCAGGACGTTTTTGCAGCGTCCCTGGCGGTCGCCGTTCCCGGTGCGCAAGTCCCGCGAGCCCGTGTCCGGACCTCCTCGCCCGTGGACGATTGCCGATTCCCCCCAGAACCACGAAGCCGAGCGCGACCTCGAATTCGGGCCGCAGGGTCGAGCCGAGTTGCGGCGCATGGCGGAGCTCTGCGCCGAACGGGGTATCCGGTTGGTTTTCCTCAACATGCCGATCTCGGAAGAGCACTACACTTTCTACGGAGAGGACGGGCGACGGCGCTACCGCGAGCAATACCGGGAACCGGTGTCCGCCTTCGTGACGTCCCTCGGTGCGGAATGGGTCGACCTCAACGACGGCAGTTTCGACCACGAACATTTCCTGGATAGCAACCACTTGGGGCGGGCCGGCACCGACAAGCTCATTCCCATGATCCAAGTCTCCCTCGCCGCTCTCGCCAAGTGACGGAGTCGCGGAGCGCGCTCGAGGGGCTCGCTGGTAGGATGATGCGTGGATAAGTCACCCCCGCCTCCCGAGCCGATACTCATCCAGGGCAAAGATCGGATCGGTCGTTATCGGCTGGCGAGCCGCCTCGGCAGCGGCGGATTTGGCGAGGTCTTCCTGGGCATCGACGAGGAACTCGCGCGGCCGGCGGCGGTGAAGATTCTGAAGACCGGCGCTGGGCTCGTTCCCGATGCCCTGGAGCGGTTTCAGCGTGAGGCGCGCCTCCTGGCCAGCCTCCGGCATCCGGGAATCTGCGACGTCTACGAGACCGGGGTCGACGACGGGGTCGCATTCATCGCGATGCGACGGGTGTCGGGGGTGAGCCTCGCGCAGGAAATTCGGTTGCGCCGCGATGAATCGAGCGTGGAGTCGACGATGCTCGTCGACATTGGAAGCGGCGACCGCGATTCGACCATCGTGGGCTCCGCGGACCCCCGAACTCGGGCGGAGACGATTCGCCCGACCATAGAATTGATCGAGAAGGTGGCGCGGGCCCTCCACGCCGCCCACGAGGCGGGGGTGATCCACCGCGATGTCAAGCCCGCCAACATCTTGGTCGACGAACATCGCGAACCCGTGCTCGTCGATTTTGGGCTCGCCCGCGAGCTCGAGAGTGTCGACGCATCGTTGACTCAGACCGGGGAAGTGATGGGCACCCCGGCCTACATGGCTCCAGAGCAATTGCGCGCCGGCGGAGGGCCTATCGATCGACGCGTGGACGTGTGGGCCCTCGGAGTCACTCTGTACGAAGCGTTGATGCTGAGACGCCCGTTCGAGGGCCCTTCCCGGGAGGCCATTTTCGCCGCGATCTTGGGGGAAGATGTTCCTAATCCCGAACGCTACGGGGTGGGCCTGCCGACAGACTTGAAAATCATTCTGGCGACCGCGCTCGAGAAAGACATTTTTCGGCGCTATGTGTCTGCGGGTGCGATGGCGGACGACCTTCGCGCTTTCCTGGAAGGTCGGCCGATTGCCGCGCGGCCACTCAGTCTCGCGGGCCGGGTGCGCCGCTTCGTCCGGCGCGATCCGAAACTCTCATTGGCGGTGGGGCTCCTCCTCCTTTTGTTCCCGTTGGCCGCCGGACTGCTGACGCAACATTTTCAAAGTCGCCCGGCGTTGGCCCGCGCCGAGCAACTCCGGATTCGCGAGATCCAAGACGGCTTGATCGCCGAGGCCATCACGCACTGGACTGCCGGCCGGTTGGAACCCGCCCAGGCAGCGCTCTCAAAGGCGCGCAGGCTGCCCGGGGGATCCGCGGAGTCCTTGGGACTCTTGGTGTGGATCCACGGCAATGCCGGCGACGCCGAATCAGTCTTGAGGCTGCTCGACGAAGCCGCGGACGCCGGTCTGGATGGCCTAGGGATCTTGCCCGAACTGCGGGCTCGCGCCGTCGCGATGCAGGGCGGCCACTCCGGATTCGCTCCGCTTCCTCTGACCACCCTGCGGTCCGCGACGGATCATTGGTTGGCGGCAGAAGTGCAGGCAATTGTCGCCCCGCGCGAAGCGCTGAGCCACGCGAGGCGCGCCATCCTCCTGTCGGATTCACCGCGCTTGCACCACTTCTTGACTTTGGCCTGGGCGGGTGGTCATAGCGGCGACTCCGTGGCGGTGGAGGAGGTGCGCGGCGCCATCGAGGCGCGTTGGCCCAACGCCGCGGCAGCGTGGAACGCGCTCGGGGCGGCGTACCATTTGATGACCCAGGCGAAGGAGGCGCGGACGTGTTACGACCGCGCCCTCGCGCTCGATCCGGATTCGACCAGCGTGCAGCTCAACCTCGCGAACCTCTTGGTCAAAGAGTCGGAGGCGCAGGTGGCGATCCCGATTTACGAGCGGCTCCTCGCGAACAATCCCGGTGATGCCGTCCTTCACCGCAATCTCGGAATGGCGCGCGAGGGCATGGGTGACTTGGCACGGGCGGTGGATGCCTGGACGGAGTCGATTCGACTCGATCCTCGCGACCCCAAGAGCCACGAGTTTCTCCTGCGTGTCCTTTGGCTTTTGGGCCGTCACCAGGAATTGGAAGCGGCGGGGGCCAGGGCGGCCACGCTGCATCCCGGGATCGCGGAGTTCATGGAAGCACGAGGGAGGGCCGCGTCCGCGCTTCGCAAGCCCGAGGAGGCGATTGCCCATTTCGAACGTGCTCTCGAAATAGACCCCGAGTTTTTTCCCGCGGTGATCCAGTTGACCGCCGCACTGGCCCAGAGTGGCAAAGCGCAAGCCGCGGCAGCGATGGCGGAGCGCGGCGTCCAACTCCGACCAGACTCCGCGGAGGCGCACTCCAACTTGGGTCTCGTCCTGCGGATGCTCGGGCAAGGGGAGCGGGCGAACTCCGAGTTTCGCGCCGCCATCGCCCTGGATGCGAAACGGTGGGAACCTACGGTGGCTCTCACCAACGACTTGGCCGGTCAGGGACGCATCGCCGAGGCCCAGGCTTTGTTGGACGCCTATGAGACGGCCGGCGGACGCGAGCCGGAGGCCAAACTCCAGGGCGGGTTTCTGGCGACTCGCATGGGTCAGGTGAGCCGAGCGATCCGTCTTTATTACGAATTCCTCGCCGCCCGCCCCGATCATTTTCGAGCGCTGAGCAATCTCGGATTCGCCCTCTACGACCTTCATGACCTGCGCGCTGCGATCGAGCGTTTCGACCAAGCTCTTGCCAACAAACCGGACTTTGCCAGCGCCCACTACGGCCGGGGTCAGGCACTGCGCCGCGTCGGGCGCTACCGGGAGTCGATCGAGTCCCTGCTGCGGGCTGAGGAGTTGGGTCGGAGCGAAACCAATTGGAATCGGCCCACCGCGCGAGCGCTCGAAGAAACCCGACGACTGGCCGCGATTGCCGATCGCCTGGACGGAGGGGAGGGGGAACCCGAATCGGACGTGCGCCCGGAGATGCGGCTCGAGTGGGCGGAAGTCCGGTTGGCACGCGGGGATTCTCGTCGCGCCTTCGAACTCAGTCGCGACGCGTTTACCGAAGACCCGGATCTCCGGTCGCTCTCGGATCTCTTCCGGGGTCCGCTCTACCGCGCCTTGCTCGCCGCCGTCTCCCTCCCGGCTACCGACGCGGATGCTCCGGCGATCCGCCAGCTCATGCTTGAGTGGCTCGAATTCGAGGCCCAGCGCATCGAGCGCATCCGGGAGGCCGGCGACGCCAACGCTGCCGCTCGAGCCACCTCGCCTTACCTCGACGGCTCACCCTTCGCTACGCTCCGCTCCGACGCCACTATCGCTACCTACGAAGCCGAAGCTCAGGCCGCCTGGCGCGCGCTTTGGATCAAATTCCAGACTGCCTCGGAGTGATTGAGGATGTGGGGGGGCCGCCAGTCCGCCACCTTGGGGAGACGGGCCTATCTTAAGAGCGGGGCGGGCGGTCGGAGCGCAGGCGGCGGGAGGCTTCTTCGAGGGCGGTGCGTTCGGCGGAGGTGAGGCCGGCCATGCCGACCTCGCCAACTCGGGCGAGGAGGCGGTCCAGGTCAGGGTCGGGCGTCACGGCGCGAGGGCGTGGGGGATCGGAAGGCGGACTGCGGTGGGCGCGGCGGCGTTCGCGGCGCTCCTCTCGTTCTTCGGTGACCGCTCCGTGCTTCCAGGCATCGGGATCTTGCTCCCAAGGCTCACGGGGTTCGCCGTAAGGCCCCGGTCCGTAGCGGGCGGCGGAGATTTCCTGGAGACAGGCGAAGATCATGCTGATGGAGATCAGCACCAAGATCGAGCTCACCGCGCCGGCGGTCGCAAAGCCGTAGAGCAGGATTCCGATGGCCCCCAGGATTCCGATCTGTGCGGATACCCGTGACGCGAGATTGGGATGCCAGCGTTTCGAAATCAGACCGCGGAGGGCGCGGCCACCATCGAGCGGATAGAAAGGGAGGAGGTTGAACCCGAGGAGGTAGAGGTTGGTCGTCCACGCCCAGGCGAGACTGGTGCGAATCACCGCGGGTGCCTCGGGGAGAAGTTGCTCCGCGACGTAGATCACCGCGAGCCAGGGAAGATGCACCGCCGGCCCGGCCAGCGCCACGAACATGTCCGCGTTCGGGTGAGGTGGCGAGGATTGGAGATGGGCGAAGCCCCCGAGCGGATGAAGGACGATGCTCTCGGTACGGATGTGATACCGGCGACCCGCCAGGGCGTGACCGAGTTCGTGCGTGAGCACGATGAGGTAGAGCCCCATCGTCATTCCGAGTCCGTAGCCCCACCGCTCGGCGATGGGTAAACCGGACAGGTTCGAGACGACCATCAGCGGAACCAGAATCGTGAAGATGTGGATCCGAATCGGAATCCCGCACAGGCGGCCGACTCCCAATGAGGAGTTGAGCCAGCGAGCCCAGCGGGGAAGTTCTGCGACGTTGGAGAACATGATGGTGCGCCAGCTTCAGAGTACCGGCTTTCCCTGTCACGCGCCAGCCGACAAAGCGGTCGAGGGAGAAACGAAATCCCGGCGCGACGGGTGGTAGTGGCCTTGCGCCACGAATCTGCCACGCCGGTTGGCTTTGATCGCGGCGGCCACGGCCGATTCGCGGGATAGAATCGAACATCCTCGTGTGATGGCGAGGCTTCCCCTTTCTATAGGCTGACTATGCAGTTCTCCCTCCGTTCCCTCGGAGCACTGGTGCTCCTCAACGCGTCGTTCTTGACGGCTCAAAATCCCTTTCCCCGCGCGGGTGACCCGGGTCCGCTCGGCACGAACGTGGTGGTGCCGGGGGGCGCGTCTTACCAGGTCGCGAACGGTTATCGTTTGAACCACCTGTTGTCCCTGAACGGGCTGGTCGGCAGCGCCGCGGACTTTGTGGTGGGCGTGGATGGCGACCTGTTTGTATCCCGGACGGCGGGGACCCCCTGCGGCGCGCCCGCCAGCGTCCACATCACTCGCATCGCCATGCAGAACGGGACACCGGTGATTCCGGCGGTGGCCACCCAGTTCACGACGCAGGCGATTCCCGCCTTCGAACTCGACTACGATCCGGTGTCCCAGCGCATCTTTGCGACCGGGACCTGCGCTCAGACCAATTCGGTCTACAACATCGCGGGGAACGGGGTTCCCCAGTTGGCGAGCTCGGGATCGTCTTTCAACGACCCGGACTCGGTCGCTTTCGGCTACCTCCCCGGCACCGCGACGCCGGCGCTCTACGTGGCCGCCCAAGATGCGCTGCATGTCATTGACCTCAGCACGAACCCGTTTGGCATCGCCACGATCTCGGTTGATCTGAGTGCGCTCGGTTTGTCGCTGCTCGGAAACTGGGGATCGATCCTCTATGACGCCAACACCCGCACGCTGCTCGGAACCGGCGTCGGCGCCCCCTCGGTCTACCGATCGGTCGAAATCACCCTTGGTGGACAGTTCCCGAACCTGACCGGTTCGGTGACCAGCATTTTTCCGACCACGCTGCGCCCGTTGGCGGTCGACTACCGCGGAGCCCGCATCTTCGAACAGAGCACGCAAATCGGATACTTAAACCCCGGCAACGTGTTCACTCCCTTCTTGAGTGGGCTTTCGGGCGCCAGCATCGAACCTGCCGCGGACGGGTCCCTACTCATCCTCGATCAGTTCGTCGGCAACCTCCTTCGCCTCGAACCGACCCTCTCAAGCCAAATGATCACCGCGTCGAGCGCGGAGGGAGGATCTGCGGACATCAAACTGCAAGGTGGAGTCACCCACGCCAATGATGTCTACTTGCTGCTCATGGGCGTCTCGGGAGCGGGGGCCGGAAGCCCGGTCGGGGCCGCGGTCAATCTGCCCCTGATCATCGACCCGATCACGCAGTTCCTCTACAGCCTCACTCTGGCGGGCACTCCCGGTTATGCCGACTGGACGGGGCTCCTCGACGCCCAGGGCCGCGGTCGCGCGATCGTGCCGATCGGCGCTGGCGTAGTTCCCCCCGGTACTACCCTCAGCTTCGCCGCGCTCTTCGGCGGGCCCCTCGAGGTCTCGAACGCGGTTTGGATCCACGTCCTCTGATCGGAGTAGCGATCCGCCGAGCGGCTATCGGAGAGGTCGACTCGGCCGCCGCGTGTGCCACCACTCCGTGGCCATGTTGTCGTCGGTGATGACCACCCGATCCCACAGTCGCTGCTGCAAAGCCGCGGTGGATTCCCAATCTCCGCCGCCCAGAATTTCTCGGACCCGTGCCTCGGCTGCCGGATCCCCCTTCGGAAGGGGAACGTTTGTCCCCAGCCGGAAATCGAACAGGCGACCTGCGGACCCGACTTTGGGATCCATCATGCGCTCGCTGCCGTACACGAAGCTGCGGAACCGCAGCACCGCGGGGAAGGCCTCGAGCATCGTTCGCAGGACATCGTCGCTGGAGGTGCTGTTTTGGCAGAAGATCCCGCCCGGGGCGAGCCGGCTCTTCACAAGCTCCAGGTGCTCTCTCGAGATGAGGTTGGTCGCGTGCGCCCGCCAGTGGTGGGTCGTGTTCTGGACGATGAGGTCGAATCTTTGATCGTGCCGTTTCAGATAGCGGCGACCATCGTCGACGAGCAGTTTCACCTTGGGGTTGGTGAGTAGACCAGCGACGACCTCATGGCGAGCGATCAGATCGAGATAGCCGGGATTGATCTCGACCACGACGAGTTCTTCGAGGCCTTCGAAGTGGGCCACCACCTCCGCCCAGGCCCCCGAACCGAGTCCGATCATGAGCGCGGTCCTGGCCGACGGATGGAGGGTGGTGAGGGCGTAAGCCCGCGCGATGCCGTTTTTGTCGGCAATCGGATCGATGAAGAACCCGCCGTCGTAAGCTCCGCCGCCGAACACGCGACCATCGTCGGTGACGGTGATGATTCCGCTTTTGCCTTCCAGAGTCTCGGCAAACCTCTCCCCCGGGGGGTGATCCATTTGGAGCCGCTCGAGGAGTCCACGGTGGAGCCGGGGGCCGGCGAGGAGAGCGATGGCGGCGAGAGCGAGTCCGGCGCCCGCACGGCCCCACTGTTTCTGAAATCCGAAAACGAGCCCCGCCGCCGCGAGGGTCAGCGCCGCGGTGATGGACGCCGCGGTACCGAGCGAACAGTGATCGAGGAGGAGAAACCCGGTGCTCAAGCTGCCGGCAGTGCAGCCGAGGATGTTGATGAGCCCGAGCCAGCCGAGGCGCCGCCCGAGATTGCGATCGAGCGCGGCCCCGGCGTGGGCGACGAGCGGGAATCCGGTTCCAAGTCCGATCGCGGCCAGCGCGTAGAGCCAGACGATGTGGGTGCGTCCTAGGGATGCGAGGGTAAGCCCGACGAGCGGGAGCAGAACGAGGCCCAGCAAACCGGAGACGATGAATGCGATGCCGAGTGCGGAGACGGCCCGAGTGCGGTCGTTCCCGGTCCTTGTGCTGGAACACCAACGACGCGCGAGGAGGCTGCCGAGCGCGATGCCGACCAAGTAGGCCCCCAGTAACTCGCCAAATGCGTGCGAGACCGCGGCCGTGCAGAATCCGTGGGCGCGGGCCCACACGATTTCGAAGCTGAGCGAAACAAAGCCCGACAAGAACGCGAGGAGGGACGCACGCCACGGGAAGGGGAGTGGCTCGATCGCCGCTGGCATCTTCGTTTGCGCCTCCTCGACCCGGCGTTCCTTCATCGTCGCCACGACGACGATGACCGCGAGAGCGGTGTTGATGCCCGCGGCGAGGCGCACGGTGTTCGTCAGGCCCAACGTGGCCAGACCGTAGTGCGCCGTGATGAGCGAAGAAAACGCGGCACCAAGGGTGTTGACAAAGGCGAGGAGACCGAGGCTCTGCCCGATGTTGCCGCTCGCCCGCGCCAGCCAAGTGGCCAGGAGCGGGAGGGTCGCTCCCATCAGCAACGTGGGGATGAGGACGAGGCCGAGCACGAGCGCTCCGGTCGCAACGCGGTCGAGGTGCAGGGTGAGGTGTTCCATGCCTCGAAACAGCTTCAGCGAGAAGAAGCCGAAGGCGCCGATCCCCAGTTCGAAGAGGCCGAACAAGACGAGGGGATGGAAGCGACGCGCCAGTCGCCCGCCGACCCAGTTACCGAGGCCGAGGCCGAGGAGGAATGCGGTGACGACGATGGTGACGGACGCGGTGTCGATCCCGATGATCGTGAACAACACCCGCTGCCAGGTCACCTGGTAGATGAGGGCCGATGCACCGGACAGAAAGAAGACGAGAAGTAACCAGAGGGGGGCTCGGCGCATACGGGCTCCGTGGGGAGGCGGAGGCTACCATCCGGCCCATGAGTTTTGTCCCGAGGTCGGTGGTGGTCGAAGCGGGCGGGGGGGCCCACTCGCGGGTGGCGCTCGTCCTGCACGGGATCTTCGGCTCGGTGCGCAATTGGAAGGGGTTTTTGACGCAGTGGATGCAGGCGGCGCCCGATTGGCGGGCGGTGGCGGTCGATTTGCGCCATCACGGCGAGTCGCGGGGGGCGCCACCGCCCAACACCCTCGAGGAGTGTGCGAACGATCTGGCTCGCTTGGTCCAGGAGCTGGGCATTCGCCCCGACGCCGTGATGGCCCACTCATTCGGCGGCAAAGTCGCCCTCGAGTGGGCCCGGCTCGGTACCTGCCCAGCGAGATCGCTGTGGATTCTCGATAGCCCGCCGGGAGCGGGACCGGGCGGAAACGAACCGCCCGATTCCGTGGTCGGGCTCGTTCTCTCGGTGATGAAACGCTTGCGGCCGGTCGCCAAACGATCCGAGGCCGTCCAGGAGTTTGTGACTGCGGGAGTGCCGGCGGCGGTGGCAACCTGGATGGCGTCGAGTCTTCGCCTCGGTGCGGACGGATACCGCTTCGACTTCGATCTCGACGCGCTCTCGGAACTCCTCGCCGACTACTGGCGGCGGGATCTCTACGAGGTCATGGAGAAGCGACCGGCCGGGATGGAAGTCCACGCGGTGGTGGGAGAACGCAGTTTGCGATTTGCCTCGGTGGATCGGCAGCGGCACGAAGCCTTGGCAGCAGATGGCCGCATTCACCTGCACGTCCTTCCTGCTTCCGGGCACTGGCTGCACGTCGACAATCCGTCGGGCTTGATCGAACTCTTCGCGCGAGCTTAGGACGGAGGCGCTGGCGCTGCGCGCTCCCGTTCGTGGGCCCGGCGGGCGAGCCAGAGCATTCCCGAGGAGGCGAGCCCCAGACCAAAGCAGGTCCACCACACGGCATCCGGTCCCTGTTTGGAATAGAGACGCATGCCGATTTGCGGGGCGATGGCGTAGGCCACCGACCAGCAGAGTACGTAGAGCCCCATGGCTCGCCCGCGGGCGGCGTCGGGGGCTCGGCTCGTCACGAACCCCCAGAGCATCGGGGCGGTGAGAATCTCCCCGATCGTGAGGAAAAGCAGGGTGGCGAGGCCGGCGACGTAGTAGGGCCCAAACGAGAGAAATGGGAAGGCCACCGCGATGGCAAGGATGCCGAAGCCGGCCACCCGCAACAAAGAGCGTCGCTCGCACGCGCGGACGATTGCCATCTCGCCGAGGACGATGATCACGGTGTTGATAGTCGTGAACGAACCGAGCGTGCTCTCCCGATATCCCCCTCGGGTCTTCATGAAGTAGAGCAGGGTGGTTTCCCACTGGAAGAAGACGATCGCGGACAGGAGCACCGACAGGTAGGTGAACACCAAGACCCGATCGGTGAGGACGGTCCGAAACGGGACCACGGCTCGCTTGACGGCCGCGACGGGCAGCTTGCGAAACGGGGAAAAATGCAGGAGCAGGATCGTGGCCGCGACCACGCACGTCAATCCGTCGACCACGAAGATCGACCGATAGCTGCGCTCGGCCAAAAAGCCTCCGAGGAGAGGGCCCATGCTCATCCCGAGGTTGATTGCCAAGCGATTCAGGGCCAGGGCACGGGTGCGCAGTTCGGGAGGCACGACGTTGGTGAACGCCATCGCATTGGCGGGGCGGAACACCTGGGCCGAAAGGGACAAGACGCCCAAAGACAGCCCGAGGGAGACATCGCCTTCGGCATGCCCGACCCACTGGTAGAGCCCCGCCGAAGCGAGGAGGCTCAGCACCTGGATGCGCGAGGCTGGCCAGCGGTCGACCATCCATCCACCGAGTAGCGAAGCGCCGATCGCGACCACGCCGTAAATGCTGAGAAAGTTGGCCGCCGACTCCGGGGAATAGCCCTTTTGAGTCGTCAGGTACAAGTTCATGAAGGGCAAGACCATCGATCCCGCGCGGTCGACGAAGGCGGCCAAGGCGAGCACATAGGCGGAGCGGGGAAGACCCGCGAAGGATCGACGCCAGGCGGCGAACAGCGCCGCTGGCGAAAGCGTGACTTTTCGGTCGGATTTCCGCTCCGTCATGGGGGCGGACTCTACGAGGCCAAGTCGAGGCCGCCTTTTTTGGTGACACGAGGTCAAGGCCATCGCTCTTGTAGAGGGGAACCCGATCTGTTGGTGCACCTACGAAAGGGGATGCCCATGCTCCTGCGCTCGTTTTGTCTCTCCTGGGTTGTGGGGACGGCCCTCGTTGCCCAGGCCTTCGACCAGTTTTCTCCTGCGTCTTCACCTCCCACCGGGATGATCTTCGACGATGTTCGTGGTGAGATCGTCAACTTCGAGACCCAGATGGCCACTCCCATTCTGGTCACTCGAGCCGGGCTCTACGTAGTGGCGGCCAACGAGGCCGACAATCGCCTCGTGGCCTACAGCACCTCGTCTCACCAATTGGTGGAAGAGGTTCCGTTGGGCCAGGGAATCTGTGCCATTGCGGAGCGTCCACCGATGGCTGGTCAACCCAATCCGCGAGAAATTTGGGTGACTCTGCGTCACCAGGCCGCGGTCATGGTGGTGTCCACTGCCAGTTCGCCCTGGAAAGTCGTCAATCTCCTCAGACCTCAGGTGGCCTCGGCGGATGTGGGGGCTCGAGAAGCCGATAGTCCGGGGGGCATCGTCTTCAACGCGAATGGCACGAAGGCGTTCGTGGCTCAGGCCAATACTGACTCCCTCACCGTCTACGACACCGTGAACAAGGTGTGGGCGGCCTCGATTCCGCTGACGCGGGTCCACAACGGCCAGACCGTGGCGATGAACGAGCCGTTCTCCGTGACTCGCGTGGGATCGACGATCGTGGTGGCTTCCCTCGCCTCGGGCAACCAAACGCTTCCGGAGGAGAACCCTGGTTCGGCATTGCCGGGGCCCAAGGTCGAGGTGAAGGACCTCGATCAAGATCCCAATCGGTCGCTTCCCGACCTCGACCTCGTGCTGGTGGATTCGGCTACGAATGCGGTCATCGGGGATCGCCGCGGCCTCACCTCAATGAGCTTCGGGATTCGGGCTGGCAGCGCCAGTGGCACCGTCATGCTCACCGGCTACCACTCTCGCAACGGAGAGTTCATCGGCGAACGATCGTTCCAAGACGGGAAGGTCGTCTTCAATCGGATGAGCATTGTCGATGTCGCGGGGAGCAACCCACCGGTGCTGGTCAACCTGGAAGACCTCACTCCGGGCAGCTTTCCTCCCAAAAGCATCGTGATGCCCACTGACATGGTGCAGGACGGCGCGGGACGCGTCTTTGTGGCGGGATATGCCTCCGCCAACATTGGGGTCTTCAACGCCACGACCGGCGCGTTCCAAGGCCTGATGACCTCGCAGGCCGGGCCGCGCGGGCTCGCGTACTTCGCCGGCGGCAATCGGATCTACAGCTTCAATCGTATTGCGAATTCGATCACCTGGTACGACTTGGCAGCAGGGATTCCCGCCACCCCATCGGGAAGTGTGGCGCTTTCCGATCCAACCTTTGACCGCGTCAAGCAAGGGCGCGACCGGTTCAATCGCGCAAACTCCGCCAAACTCACGACCTTTTGCGGGTCCTGCCATCCGGATGTTCGCAAGGACCTCCTCGCTTGGGATCTATCGAAATTCGCCGACCCCGGCACGGGCTTCACGCTCGCGAATCCTCCGACTCTGTGGACGGATCGCAAGGGGGTCATGACCACCCAGGATCTGCGCGGCCTAGGCGAGGTTCCCCCGTACCACTGGCGAGGGGAGCAGAAGGACTTGGATGAGTTCAATGACGCATTCAAGAATCTACTTCACGGTCGCAGGATGCAGGAGGCCGACTTCGGATTGCTGCAGGACTACGTATTCAGTTGCGTCTATCCCCCGAATCCGTTCCAACCCATGAATCGGGGCTTCACGACAGAGGCCGCCCAAGGCGTGAATGTCTACACCACGAACACGCTTGAGAAGTGTGTCCAGTGCCATGCGTTTCCGACCGGCACGGATTGTAGCGGAACCGATCCGTTGGTCGGTCTCCAAAACTCCACCCGTTTCGTGAAGACGACGCAGCTTAGGGGGCTTTGGACCAAAGATGCGAGCCAGGCCAATGTGAATGACTCCGGCCCGGTTTCGATACAAAACTCGGTAGGCGCCGGGCTCTTCCACAGCGGAGTTCATCCCGACCTGAGCACCTTCCTCCCGTTCTTCTTCAGCGGTCTGGGGGCCGACCTAGTCCCGCTTTTCCACATGATGCAGTCGTACGATTCCGGGCTGGCCCCGGCGACGCAGTGGTCGGAGTGGGTCACCGCTCCCAATGCCCTCAATAACCGGGCCGGATTCCTGGTCGACCAGGCGCAAAACGCGCACTGCGATCTCGCGGTGAAGGCCCGGTGGCAGATCAACGGAACCACCGAAAGTCTGGGGATGGTCTACCGCCCGGCCACGGGTACGTTCGATCTCGATGACAGCGCGGTGGAGGCGGCCGTTGTCGCCTCGTTCGGCCCGATCGACCTGCCTTTGCTCTTGAGTGAGGCCGCTTTCGGTCGTGCTGAGCTCCTCTTTCTCGGCACCCCGGTTTGGTCGGGGGAGAGGATTGGCGTCGATCGTGATCGGGACGGATTGTTCGATCGAGACGAACTGGCGGTCGGGGCCGTTCCGACGGACCCTGATTCCGATGACGACGGGTTGTGGGACGGTGAAGATTTCTCCCCGCTCGGTGGTCCCAATGCGCTGCCTATGACACCACCCGCGGTGGTGCCCGGCTCGATTCGGGTGGTCTACGCCACGACCAATTCGATCAAGATCACCTGGGAAACCGACCGGCTCTCGCCGTCCCGACTCGAGTGGGGGCTCACGGGGTTCACTCAAGCCACTGGAGACCCATTCCCGCTGCCGACCGGCGGAGCCACCACCAGCAATCTGTGGAAACGCAAGCACTCGGGTTTCGTCCGGGTCACCGAGGACGAGCGGGCCCATTTTGTGCGCATCGTGACGCAGGGGCAGACCGGCCTACAGGGTGGCGCGACGGTGCTGCCGTCTCCGTCCACCACCGCTGATCAGCGCGGGCCCTCGACCAGGGTGTCGAGCATCGATTTGAGTCACGTGACGAGCGGATCGGTCACGACCTACTCGGCTACCGTCGTCGTCGTGGACAACCACTACGCACCCCAGATCGGAGCTACGGTCAATGGACTGTTTACGGTTTTCATCAATGGTGTCGGAACCCAAACCGCAATTGCTTCCGGCCCCACGCTTGCGAATGGCTCGACGACACTCGTGATCCAAGTCACGGGTCAATCCGCCGGAGATTCGGTGCAGTTCGACGTCCCGATGGGGGTGTCGATCGGCGGAGGTCCAATCGAGCCGGGGGTCGTCAATCCGGCGTTGCCCCGCTTCGATTGGTCTCAGAACGAGGTCAGCTCCGCCATCGACTTCTGGACTCCGTGATCGCGAGGCCGTCGATCTTCACTTCCCTCCGTGTGCTTCTTTGTGGTGGCGCCGGAGGGAGTGGTTGCCGAAGTTGTCCATGAGGTCGTGCCACACGGTGTGGATGTGGTTGGCACCGCTCTGAGTGTTGTCGTACTCGATGGCGAAACTCTCGCCTTGGATGCGATAATAATGGCCTTGGCCGCGTTCGAGGCTCCCGGCCCACCCGAAGGACAGCTCTTGAGGTCGAATCGTCGCGAGCTCGGCATCGGCGAGGTCACCGCGCAGATTGTGGGCGTAGACTTCGACGAGCTTCCAAATCCGTTGGCGTTGATCGTCGGTGAGACGGCGGCTCGACAATCCCACTCGCGGGAGCGCTTCCTTCCGGCCGGGGACGAGGAAGATGTCGCTCGGCGCTTCGGCGCTGAAGATCGCCTGGGCCCTCTGTTCCTCCGTGAGTGCCGCCATGAACTGGCGGGCCTCGTCCTCTTCGGCGCGTAGCACCCGGAGTCCTCGGCTCGTGCCACTGCGGACTTCGGCGGGATTCGCGCCGAGGAAGCTCGGCTGAGCCGCTACCACGCGTCCTTGATCGAAGGTGATGTTCCACGACAAGTGGTGGCCCTCGAGCCGAAAAGAGAAGGGCGCGGTTTCACTCACCTCTCCGAACACGGCTACGAAGTACGCCTCCGGATTGCGGTGGCTCACATCGCGGCCGGGCCCACTCTCGACCAGACGCAGCACGTTTTCGAGCTCCATGATCGCGGTGGTCTTCAGGTAGCCCTGTTCGGAGAGTACGCTCGACAGGAGTTGGTGCGCGGCCTGCCTCCCTTCCCAGGAGAGATCCGCGAGCGCAATCCCGGCCCGCGGCCCCGGCAGGAATCCCCACTCTTCGCGAGCGGGATCGAAGGGCCGACAGGCCTTCGCCTTCTGCTCGGCGCACAAGCTGGTCACGAAAGCGCGCGCCGCCTTCAGAACGCCGTGGTCGACGAGCACCCCTGAAGTCTCACGAGCACCCACCAACGAAGTCGGCAGGTCTTGAGCACTCGGAGGCGACGGGGGGAAGAGAAGGCCTGGTATTCCCGCGATCACGACCACGAAGCCGAGGAGGCAATACACTGGGGTTCTCATGGCCGTCATCTTCACTCCTGGAGACATCGGAGCGCAAGTCCCCGAGAGCATCGGGATCTCGAACTACCCCGCGTCCTCGGAGACTCTTGGAGTTCGACGGCCCATTCCAAGGCGACCCATCGCGACCCTTCCTCGGGCCGGCGCGGAGAGGTCACGCTCTCCTATGCGGTCGAGGCGCTCATCCGAATTTTGTCATCCCTCCGGGCGAGTGTCCGCTCTACAGGTGTTCTCTTCGTCGATGTGCGGAACCGATCCCGTTACGAGGTCAGCCCCTCGGGGATCGATTTTGCCTCGAACGAGCCCAGGAGATTCACGATGCCACCAGTCGAAGCGTGCGTGGGAAAGCCCGTTTCAAGGAGAGGAGTCGCGGCTTCAGTTACCTACCGATCTGAAAAGGCTAGACGAAGCCGCTGCTGACGATCGGCTGGCGTAGCCCCGTGAAACGGGCGAGGCTCCGGCAGCGGCTGCTCAGCGGGTCTCTGCGACTCCGAGTCGCTGCGGTTGCGGATCATGGCGATGCAATCGTGTGGGCGCTGTGTCGATAGCGATTGTCATGGCCGCGGTTATCCGATATTTGCGGAATGTAATGTTCATTTTCGATATCAGGAGATTGATATGCCCAACTTCACCTACGGTTTTCTTGGGGCCGGCGGAGGTGTCGGCGGCGCCTGCAATGCAGGCCCGGGTGCACCTCTCGTCGCCATACCGACGCCCGTGCTGCTCACTTGGCCCCAGCTGATCAATGCACAGCTACGACTAGGAGTCTATCCCGTCGGTTGGGTAGTCGATGAACTGACCTGGAGGACGGTTTCTTTCGTAATTTCTTTCGCCAATATCGCGGTTGCCGGTGGAGTTCCGGTGGCACCACCAGCTCCCGGAGTCGTGCCCGGCGGCGCCGTCCTCGGCGGTGGAGGTGGTGTTCCGGCGAGCCCGGTCGCCGTCGGCGTCGACGCCACGGAGCGTGGGCAACTCGGGTACCACATGGGCACCGGGATCGGGGGTTCGTTGGGCGAATACTTGGCGCCGGCTCCCGGGGCTGGCCCAGGTACACTCTGGTTTCCTTACCATCTCAGTCGAGCCATCGCCAATGGTGGAGTGTTCGGATTCGCAACCCCCCAAAGGCCCGACATCGTGACTTACGCCGTGACTCCCGGGCCGGTGAACATCGTGCAGAATTTCGTGGTCTGGGAAAACAAAGGACACTGCGTGAACTTCGGAGGTTTGGCCGCGATCGGTCCGGCGCTACTGCAAGCCCAGTCGCTCGTGAACATGACCTCCATTCCCGGGAATCCGGCTTTGGGAGTGGTGGGCGGGACACCGTGTCCCGCTTGGGTGCCGGACTGCCACGTCGCCTCCCAGGTGGATCTGACGGGAGTCGGAGGGAACTTCCGCGTGCAGACAATCGACCCGGATGGCCCCGGCCAACCCCCTTTCAAGCTGTCTCCGAAACAAGCCGACGACTTTTTCCGGGGCTATTACGCCCCCTATGTCGAGGCGGTCCAAAAAGCGACTTCGGCGGACACCCGAACCTACGATGGAGTGGCATTTCGTACTCTGGCTCTGCCCAAGCAAGTGCGATTCGGGCTTCAAGACGAAATCGCCAAGGCGTTCTTGTCGACGGGAAGTCCCGGGACCTTCGCCACTGCCGTCCACGCCGCCCTCGCGAAGCTGAAGAAACCGTCGGCGCCGGATCGGTTCCACGTCCATGCGACCGGGATTTCGACCGAGATTCCGTCTCCGTGGAATCAGTCCCCACCAGTGCCGAGTGGATCCGGACGCGGCGCGGGGGGCTGATTCCGGGAGTCGATGTCCGGAAATGGAAATGCCGGTTCGGCGGCGCTTCCGCTTCGTCGCGGGTGCGAGTAACGCTGGCCGGGAAATTCCAGCGAATAACGGGAATTCTCGTCGAGCCTGGTATGTGCCGGCGCTCGGGCGATACCGGGTGGATCGTCGAGACGGCGTGAGCGAAGCGAACCATGCTGTGGTGCGTCCACGGCATCGATAGTTGTTTCTGGTTTTACCATTGCAGTCAAGGAATCATCGATCATGGCTTCCACAATTCCCTACGATCCATCGTTGGCGCTTGCCAATATCGTTCCGGCCAAGAAATTGGCAGTCTTGGAGGCAATCGCGAAGGTGCAGGCTCCGGTCGACGGCGCTCAGGACGAGCTGAACTCCGCGATCCTCACTCTGCGTAGCCTGGACATGACCATGTCCGAAGTTGCCAACATGGGGGTGGACATCACGCCACTCGTGGAATCCCGTACCGGCGCCCAGAAACTGGTCGGGGACGCCGCGGCCAAGCTCGTGGCTGCCCGCATCAAAGCGCTTCCGCAGGTGGCGAAACTGCGATCCGACCTCGAAGCCGTTACCGATTCCATCGAAAGCCCGGTGGACTACGTGAAGACCGAGATCAAGAAGATGCCGTTGTCGGCGGATTCGCTGACCATGGATGCGCAGTACTTCTCCTTCGACGAAAACGACGAGAGTGCCTCGACCCAGATGGCGGCAATCAAGGCCTATGTGAGCGCGGCCACCAAAGTCCTGGGCACGAGCCGAAGTGCGGAAGCGACCGCCGCCGTGAGTGGCCAGGTCTCGACGTCGCGGCAGCACCATGACATCGAAGGGACCCTGATCATCACCGCGACCTGCACCCACAAAGATGCGGTGCTTCTGGCTCCGTTCGTCTTGGACGTGGACAAGGCGATCCGCGTCTGGAACCGGAGCTTTGGTGGCAGCGACATGATCAAGACCAACGACGCCGCGACCATGGCGAAGATCGCCGCCGAACAAGAAACCGAGGCCGCGAAGACTCTGACGATTCTCTCCGGCGCCACCTACGGCTCGAGTTTCATCGGGATGGTGCACGTATTGCGTTCCTCCGAGACGCAGTCGAGCCAAAGGATGATGTCGGTCGCCGCGAGTCTCCAGGCCCAAATGAAAGTCGGGTCTTGGTGGGCAAGTCAAGAGGGCGGATTCGGGGTCAACTCCTCGTTCGCGAACGACGCCAAGCGCCTCCTCAGCACTCAGCAGATTTCTTCGCACGTGAGCCTCGTGGTCATTGGTGCGATCCCCTCGATCAAATCCAACTCCGTCAAAGTGGGAGTCAAGGAGTTTGCCGACTTCGATGCGGCCAAGATGGGCCAGCAACTCGCGAGTTTGCAAAATGCGACCGCGACCGACCAGGAGTCGGTGCAGCAGGGTGCGACGGCGGCCCGAACCGGCCAGCAGATGTTGTCCCTGCAGTCTTCGAAGATCCAGAGTGTGCTGACCGGCCTGGCGGACATCGACGATGGCCAGGACAAGATGTTGGACATCAGCTCCCTCATGACGGCCTTTGAAGACTACATCGAGAAGGTGCTGGCGGGCAACGCCGGGGCCCCGATCACCTACTACATGAAGCCCATCACGGCTTCGCAGCTGGCCCAGATGTGGATTGCCAAGTACCTCCCCGGTCAGTACGTCACTTCCGCGGGTGACGACACCACTCCCGTTCAGCCGGGCGGTGGGGGTCAGCCGCAACCGAGCTGATCGACGCGGATCGAGCCGCGGGGGAGGAGACTCTCAAGCAGGGGAGTGGGGAAGGGTGACTTCACGTGGAGGCCGATGTCCTCCCGACCTGGTAACTTCATCCCCGGATGGGCGATCGCAGCACGTTTCGAATTCTGCACACGTCGGACTGGCACCTCGGGCACCGCCTCGACGTGTTCGAGCGCGAGTCGGAACACGCCGCGTTTATGGCGTGGCTGTTGGCGGTGCTCGAGGCCGAGCGTGTCCACGCTCTCGTGGTCGCGGGCGATCTGTTCGATTCGGCGCATCCTCCGGCTTCGGCTTCGCACCAGCTCCATGCGTTTCTCCGCCAGGCCAGGTCTCGCCTTCCTCATCTGGAAATCGTGTTGGTCGCCGGTAATCACGACTCGGCAGCGCGGCTCGATGCGTTGACGCCTCTCCTCGAAGGCAGCGGAATCCACCTCGTTGGGGGCCTGCCGATCGGCGAAGGCGACCAAGCTCGACTGGTGGTGCCGCTGCGCGGCGGCTCTGACTCCGTGCGCGCCTGGATTGCGGCCATCCCGTTCCTCCGCCCGTCCGATTTACCGGCGAGCGCCACGACCGAGGGCGGGGGAGCCCTGGTGGGCGCGGTGGCCGGGATCTACGAACGCGCCCTATCCACCGCCCTGAGTCGGCGCCATCTGGGACAAGCACTGATTGCGATCGGTCATGCGTACATGGTCGGCGGAGAATCCTCCGAACTGAGCGAGCGACGCATCTGGCTCGGCCACGAACACGCCCTGCCCGTCTCGCTGTTCTCCGCGGAGTGGAACTACGTCGCCTTGGGGCATCTCCATCGTCCGCAGAGTGTGGGCGGACACGAGCACATCCGTTACTCGGGGTCGCCGATCCCGCTCTCGATGGCCGAAATCGACTACCCTCATCAGGTCCGAATCGTCGACTTCGAGGCGGGTCGTTTTGTGGCGACGCGGCCCGTTCTCGTGCCTCGATCGGTACCGCTGATCCGGTGGCCTGACCGAGGCGCGTCCGATCCCGACTCCGTCCTCTCCTTGTGCCGTGATTTGCCCCCGGGGCAGGGGATCCCGGTCGCTGAGCGCCCATTCCTCGAGATCTGCGTTCAGTTGGCCGAACCCCGGCCCCGCCTCAAGGAGGAAATTCACGAAGCCCTGCGCGATCGAGCCGTCCGGCTGGTTCGAGTGCAAATCGTCCATGGCACCGGCGCCGATTCCGCGCCGGCGCTATCGACCCCGAGACTTGCCGACGTCCAGCCCCTCCATGTCCTGCAAGAGGCGTGGCGAGAGCAGGGCTACGAAGGTGATCTGCCGCTGCCGCTCCAAAGCCTCTTTGCGGAGTTGTTCGACGAAGCCGGTCGCTCCCTGTCAGGGCCGGCCGAGGATCGCCATCCATGAAGATCTTGGCGATCAGGGGCCGCAACATCACGAGTCTCGAAGGCGACTTCGAGGTCGACTTTCGCCTCGCTCCTCTCCGACAGGCCGGGCTCTACGCCATCACCGGGCCGACCGGCTCCGGCAAGAGCAGTCTGCTCGATGCCATGTGCTTGGCGCTGTTCGACCAAGTTCCGCGATTCGGGGGAGCCCGCTCCAAATCCCGATCCGAGTCCGCCGGCTCCGCCAAGAACGACGTGAAGCAATGGGTGCGCCGAGGCGCGAGCGAGGCCTTCGCCGAAGTCGAATTTGTCGGAGTCGATGCGCACACTTACTGCGCGCGCTGGGAAGTCCAATCCAAGCGCGGGCGCGAGGGCGATTTCCGCGACCAGGAAATCCACCTCGAGGACAAAACGACCGGCCGAGTCCTCGGCTACAAAAAGACCGCAACGCTCGCGGAGATCGAGCGCCACCTCGGGCTCACCTTCGAACAATTCGGCCGCAGCGTCTTGTTGGCCCAGGGCGACTTCGCGTCCTTCCTTCGAGTCAAGTCCGAGGAGCGGGCGAGCCTTCTCGAGGCCATGACCGGCACCGAGATCTACTCCCAAGTCTCCATGCTTGTGTTCGAGCGCGCGCGTGTCGGCCGTGACGAACGGCAAGCGCTCCGCAGCGCGGTCGCAAACCTTGAGATCCTGCCGGAGGAGCGGCGGTCCGAGTTGGACGCTCGTTTCGCACAAGAACAGCGTTCGCTGGAAGTGGCGCGCGAAGTCGAAGAAGCGGCTCGCGACCAAGTGAGCTGGCACGACCAGGATCACGTGCTCGCCACGCGCCAGCAAGCAGCCCTCTCGTTGGAGTCGCAGGAACGGTCCGCGGTCGAGGCTCTCGAACCGGCTCGGGAGGAACTGCGGCGCGTCCGGGAGGTCGAGCCAATCTCACCGCTGCTTCGCGAGCGCGCTGCGGCGACGGTAGCCCGCGAAGACGCCGAGGCACGTCGTACGGCGGCTGCGCAGGCAGGCTCGGAAGCCGAGACCGTGTTCAAGAAGGCCGCCGCCCTCTTCGATGCTTCAGTCAAGGAACAGGACCAAATCCAGGAACAGCGCCGCGCCTGGCAGCCAAAGCTCAAGACCGCCCGGGAACTGGAAGTTCAATGCCAAGGTCAGGCCGAGACCTTGGCATCCGCCCGAGGTCGAGAGGTTCGCCAAGCGCAGGCCTGCGATCGCGCGCGCCAGGAATACCAGCGGCTGGTGGATCGCGAGGCGGAGTTGCAGGCGACCGCCTTGGCGGTTCGGTCGTGGTGTTCGCTTCGGGCCGCCGTTGCCCCCCTGATCGAGCAATGGCCCACCTGGCAGCATCGTTTCGATCGAGCCGCCGCTTTGGAATCGGAGATTGCCGGTCACCTGCAGGCCTTGTCGAAGGTCGAGGTGCTTCGGCAGCAGCGCTCCGCGGCACTGAGTCTCCGGCAGGGTGCGTCGCAAAGCGCCCATCGTCGGTCCGAACTGCTCCGATCGGAACTCGACGCGGAGCAGGCAGCGATCCAGTCTCTCATCGCGGCCGACCCGGAAACCGCGCTGGCCTCGTTGCGGACGCGGCGATCCGCACTCGCGGAACTCGCGGGCCTGGCGAGGAGTCTCAAGGAGTCTCGACGCCACGTTGAGGCGGCTCGAGGCGCCGCCGATCAGGATCGCCTCCGGGCCAGCGAAGCCGAAGCCCGCGTCCGAATCGCTAGCGAGAGCGTGCCTCTTCGTCGCGAGGCGCTGCACTCGGTCGAGGCCCTGGTCGAACAACTCGGCAAGGCTTCGGCGCTCCAGGCGTTTCGGCAGGACCTCCGCGCTTCGGAGCCCTGCCCCCTGTGTGGATCCGACGAGCACCCGGCTCCGGTGGCCGACGACCCGGAACTGGCGTCGAAGCTCACTGCTGCCAGGGAATTGCTCGAAGACCATCGACGGTCTCTTCAGGCCGCCGAAATCGAGCGGGGGAAGGCTCAAGAATCGCTGACTCACCTGCGGGCGGCCTTGGATCGCTCCACGGCGGCGGTCGACGAGGTCGCCTCCCGATTGCTTCGCGAAGAAGAGGCCTGGAGATCGGCAATCGAGGAACCCCGAGACTCGACCACTCTGGGTGTCGACGCCGCCGACCTCGATTCCCCCGGATCGGCCATCGATGCCGAGAAGGACCATGAGTTGATCCTCGTGGCCCAGGTGGAGCGGCTGATGGCTCTCCGTCGGTCGATCGATGCAAAAAATGCAGCCCTCCGCGAGGCCGACCAGACGCTTCGAGTGGAACGTGACCTCGAGCATCTTGCCACCCGAGAACTGGGGGCCGCCGAGGCGCAGGGTGACCAGCTCCGCGAGTCCCTGGCAGCCGCGGAGGCGGCCATGCGCGTGCTTCTCGACGAACTCGGACCGGCGCACCTCGCCCTCGGTGTCGAGCCTGCTCTGAATTCTCCGGGCATCGCGACCCTGCTGGCGGCCGCGGAATCCGCGCGAGAGGAGTGGGATGAACATAAGAAGCGAGGTCAGGCCGCCGAGGGTGAGCTGGTCTCGGTTCGGGCATCGCTCGCCAACGTGCAATCGAGCCTGGCCAGGGAGGAAGTGCAACTCGTCGAGTGCGACAAGGAAGTGCAAGGCGCTCAGGCGAGGCTCACGGAGCTGAGTGACACTCTGCGAGAATTGGTCGGTGACGACACGGTGACAAGCCTCGAATCCCGACTGGAGGAGCGTCGACTCGCCGCCGAGGCCGAACGTGAACGAAGGGCTCGGGAGCTCTCCGACGCGGACAAGCAGCGGTCCGCCGCCCAAGCCCACGAGGATGCCGCGCGCGCCGCGTCACTCGAGGCAGACCATCGCCTCGAGGCGGCGCGACAGCAGTGGGGCACGGCCATAGAAAAACTCGGTAAGCCCGAATCCGAGGTCCTCCGTCTCCTCGATTGCACGTCGGAGTGGAAGCTCGCCACCGAAGCGCGACTCGCCCACGCCGAGGCCGGCTGGCGGGAGGCCAAGGGACAACTCCAGGCCGCCGTGTCCGCGCTCTCGGCACATCGCGCCAGTGCACGTCCGGAATCCACGCCAAGACTCGCGGCGGAGGCGCTGGGTCGGGCTCGCGCCGAACGGTCTGCGGCCGAGGAACGGCTTCGTGCCCTTTCGATCCAAGTAGGTCAAGACGATCACCAGCGCCGCCTGCGGATCACGAAGCAGGCCGAGCTCCTGGGCCTCGAGGGGCGTTATGCGCTCCTGGATCAATTGAATGACCTGATCGGGTCCAAAGACGGGCGTTCGTTCCGACGGGTCGCCCAAAAACTGACCCTCCACGAACTCGTCCTGGCGAGCAATTTTCACCTCGGAGCGTTGTCTCCCCGTTATTCCCTGAGTCCGGCCCCGGGCGACGAACTCGATCTTCTGATCCTCGATCACGATCTCGGCGGTGAGGTTCGCAATGTGCAGAGCCTGTCCGGAGGCGAGACTTTCCTGGTTTCCCTCGCCCTAGCCTTGGGGCTTTCCTCGTTGGCCTCGAAGCACGTTCGGGTCGAATCCTTGTTCATCGACGAAGGCTTCGGCACTCTCGATGCCGACTCGCTCGATCAAGCTCTCCAGGTACTCGAACGCCTTCCGGATCATGGTTGCCAAGTCGGCCTGATCTCCCACGTCCCCGCCATCGCCGAACGCCTCCCCGTGAAGATCCAACTCCTCCGCACCGCCCCCGGCACCTCCCGCCTCCAAATCACCGCGAGCTGACCCTCCCCGCATCGGGCGACTCCCCAATTCTGCCGTGGCCTTGGAGCGCCTAGCCCCGCGTTGGGGGGACAGGGGATCGGACGGGTTGCCGGGCGCGTTCCTTCCGAGCTATCCTCCAGAGGTCCCGGAGAATCGCGTCGAAGGCAGCGCGGGAATCGTACGTTCCGGGTTCTTGGCGCGGTTACCGTGGAGTCGTGCAGAGCCTGCATGACCGCATCGATTCAGGACAGTCGGCGAGCGACGACGGAGTGAATAGTTCCATGAACAAGGGTCTGACCGGAATCCACTTCGTCTGCTTCGTGTGGCTTGTCGCTCAGGGCCAAGCGATGGCGCAATTGACCCCATTTCCGTCCTGGGGCAACTCACCGGTCGAATTTCGATCTTTGGATATCGAGCCTTCCCACCCGGTCAACGCGAGCCTTGTGGATTGCTACAAGCTCTGGAGGGAAACTCACACCGTCAACTTGGAGGATTTCGAATTTCGCCACAATAGTACCACTGGCATCATCGCCGTATCCAGGTGGGATAATAACAGTCAGACTATCGCCCCGGTTGGCGGACTCGACACCGGCCTCCAGGAAGTGTTGTTTCTGGACGGCGTGGCCGAAAACGCGCTTCCCCAACTTGGCGGGCCACGGCTGTTGCTGTGGTGCGGGCGGGACGTCAACGGAATTTCGCGAATCGGCTGCCTCCCCGTTGTCGCTGGGTCGCGGCCAAGTGCCGCGCATGTCACGGCTATCGATGCCACGAGCCTGCCTGGCGAGGTTTGGACGGTGGTGAGCCTCCTCGGGGACCGGCTCTATGTGCTGGATGGGGCCAGGGCCACGGTCTTGAGATTCACGTGCTCGACCGGGAGTAGTCGATTCGATCTCCGGGATCCCGGCTTCTCGGTCGTCATCCCGAGTCACCTTCGGCACCCCCTTCTGCGATTCGATCCGGTGGATGCCGAGCGGATCGCCTTGCGGGGCGGACTGGACTACGCATCCAATTGGCAGGTCTTATTGACTATGAACATGCGGATCTCTCGCGAGCCGATCGCTCCCGGTGCGCTGGCGGAGGCCGTCCCGGTTTCCCCCTACATCTACGCGGGAGTCGGCCATATCGCGACGGTTGGTGGCGTGGGTCGGAGTTATCGAATCGAAAAGTCGGCTAGTGCCAGCGGGACTTACGTGCCAATCACGAGTGTCACGATTCCCAACGGAGTCGGGGTGACTTTGTTTTCTCTCGACTCTCCGATCGCATCCGGAGAGTGGATTCGAATCATGGAGGTGTCGGTAGGACCCGGACCTCCGGTGATGGTGCTGCCGGCGGCACCGATTATCCATGATCTGTCCGGGGCCGACGCCCTCGGGCAACACGCGCCGGGTAGTACGATCCATGTGCAGGGAGGGAATCTGGCCACGGGCGAGGATGATGCCTCCGCATTCATTGAGCCCCGGGTCGTGATGAACGGATCCATCCCCACTTACAATGGAACTCCCATTCCGCTCGAAGTGGTCGCGAGCGGTGCCTCCGACTGGAAAGTCGTTCTCCCCAACCTCCCGAGTCTCAGCGGGACCTTGGTTCTGACGACGGCGTTGGGCCCCTGCCGTAGAGCGATCAAGATCGGTACCTACTGACACGGCCGCGGCGCGACTTGTAGACTTGATAGCCGGGCGGGCTTCGGGATCACGAGCGAGAGTCGTGGGGACATCGCGAGGCGGGGCACGTCGGACTACTCGGCTTGATGCTTCCCTGACCCAGTCCCCCGGTTTGCGACGGCTTGTACAGAAAACCCCCCTCGACGATCATTGGCCCACGGAAGCGGCCAGATTTTGCGGTGAATACACCCTATGATCGCCGCAAGAAAGGCGGTGATTATGACTTTCGTTCACGAACTGCCCGCCTGGCCCCATTTCACGTGGGACGCGACAGCCCTCGCTGGCCCCTTGGCGACCGTCCGACACAAGCAGGGGCGGTGGTTGGGCCGGATGGACTCGTTGGGGTTCGGGCTGAGGTCCGAGGCGAGCCTGACGACGCTGACGACCGACGTGGTCAGGTCTTCCGCCATCGAAGGTGAGCACCTGAACGCAGAGGAAGTCCGCTCTGCGATCGCTCGCCAACTCGGCATCGACGTCGCCGGGCTTCCGCGGGCCGGGCGCGATGCCCTGGGCATCGTCGCGTTGATGCTGGACGCGACCCAGAACTTCCACGCGCCAATGTCCAAGCAACGCCTGTTCGACTGGCATGCGGCACTGTTTGCTACGGGGAGAAGCGGGCTGCTTCGCATTGTGGTCGGGGACTGGCGGAAGGCCCAGTCCGGACCCATGCAGGTTGTCTCGGGCCCGCTGGGTCGCGAAAGGGTCCATTTCGAGGCACCTGAGGCTTCCCGTATCGACGCGGAGATGGACAACTTCCTCTCGTGGTTCAACACGAACGATACGACCGACGTCGTTCTTCGCTCTGGCATCGCCCACTTCTGGTTGGTGACGATTCACCCTTTCGAGGACGGGAACGGGCGGATCGCGCGGGCGGTCGCCGACATGGTGCTCGCTCGTGCCGATGGCACCAAGGTATAGCATGTCCGCGCAAATTGCCGCCGACCGAAGGGCCTACTACACCGAGTTGGAAGCTGCGCAGCGCCGCGATCTGGATTTCACGCCATGGCTGTCGTGGTTCCTGGGTTGCCTCGAGCGCGCCATCGTCGGGGCGGAATCGACGCTCGCAGGCGTCCTCCACAAAGCGCGGATTGGGGCGCAGATAGGGCGCCATCCGGTGAACGATCGGCGGCGCCTGGTCCTCAACCGTTTGCTCGACGGCTTCGAGGGACTGCTGACGACTTCGAAGTACGCGAAGCTCGCAAAATCCTCGACGGACACTGCCCTGCGCGACGTCTCCGACTTGCTTGACTCCGGCATCCTCGTCCGCAACGGGAGCGGCGGTCGCAGCACGAGCTATCGCTTGTCCGAGTCCGGTCGCTTCGATTCGTGACGTACCACGGTGGACGGTTCTTCCTCCCGACGGGGTAGTCCGGGCCGCTCACTCCATGGTACGCTTCCAACCCACGCAGGGATTTCTACGCAACGGCTTCCTCCGCGGTGGAGCGTGCCGCGAAGTTCTATGAAAATTCCCGAGCGCGGCGGATCGCCGAACATGCATCCATCCACAACACTCCGGAGTCTCTCGGCATCCTCCGAGGCACCCGAGGCCGCGCCTGAGTCCCCTCCTGCAATCCGGAAACTCTCTGTGGAAATGACATCCCCGCGAGGACGGCAGTGTCACTCTGCGCTTTGAGGCACCTCATGACTTGGCCACGCGTGGCTCTGGCAGTGCTGGTGGTTGGAGTCTTGGCCGTCGCGCAGACGGAGGTCCTTCGCATCAATGGGCATCCTTCGAGCTACCTCGGGCTTCGACTCTTCGACGCCGGGGACTTGAATCAGGATGGAGTGGGAGATGTCGTCAGTATTTCCGACTTGGACTCTTGCCCAGCGCCGGCGCTCGGACTTTGTGGATCCGACGCCGGAAGCGTCCGTGCCTACTCGGGACGGGATGGCAGACTCCTTTGGACTGTGTCGGGCCAGCAGTACGACAGGCTTGGCCGAGTTGCCAGCCAAATCGAGGATGCGGATGGAGACGGGATTCGGGACTACGCAGTCGGTGACAGGCCCCTCCTGAGCCCCTTTTTTCCTCCCACGGAGGAGTTCCATTACGGGGTAATTTCCGGAGCCACCGGGCTTTGGCTCCATTGGCAAACCGTGACCTTTCCCACGGGTGGCATCGCACTCGCACAGCCAACGGCGATGGGAAACGTCGGCGACATCAACAACGACGGTCGAGGTGACTATGCCTACGTGGTTTTTGCCGTGGAGCCTTTGAGCGGCGGAGGCTACGACTATCCTAACTATTTGGATATCCACGACGGCCTTACTGGAGTGAGACTCAGGAGACATGTTTCGCAGTGGTTCAACTCGTTTGCGGACCACACTCCCGTGGGCGTCGAGGATGTGAACCAGGACGGCTATCGAGACTACTTGGCGTGGTTCGGGAACTTGCAATTGTCGTCTCTGACAGGCGTGGTGTTTTCCGGTTTCGACGGCATCGCTCTGCGCTCGTTCCTCTTGCCCCCGAGTACGCCTGCTTCGATTATTGATTTTGTCGACGATATAGATGGATTGGGTATGAGGGATATAGTGCTTGCTTACAACCGGTTTGCGCCTTGCCTTGTTCCTGGGAGCTTCTGCGGGACCATCAACTGCATTTCCCTTGAAACAGGGGTTACTCTGTGGACCCGAGTGGGTGCCCCGTCTGAATCATTGGGCCGTAGCATTGCATCTGTAGTAGACATGAACCAGGACGGTTACCGAGATATCATTGCGATTGCGAGCGGCCCGGATGCGGCAAAAATAATATCGGGTGCCGACGGTTCCCTCATCCAAGTCGTTCCGGGATTTTCAGATTGCGCCTCGTGTTCGGTTGCAGATATCACTGGCGACGGGGTTGCGGATTTTGCGACGAGTAACCAGTTGGGTGGTTCAGCCATATCTCCCTCGATTAGTTTCTACTCGACTCGATCTGTCCTACTCGCTCATGTCTCAGTGCTGTGCTCGGGATGCGGGGTTATTGGAGGCGTTAATCTGACCGCTGATCCGCCGCTGATGGGAACGTTGGTTGGAGTGCGAATGTCAGGGATTCCGGCGGGGCTCTCCGGAGGAGTGTGGGCGAGTCTCTTTCCGCCTGGGCCAACGGATCTCGGTGGGGGCTGCATGCTGGGTTTGGACCCTGCCACCATCCTTCCGTTGGGGACATTTCTTGCCCCGGCTACTGGTCAGCATTCTTATTTGTATGCGTTGCCTCAGATTCCACTCTCGGCCGGCCTGGAGATTGCTCTCCAGGGTGCGATCTGGCCTACCGCCGCCCCCCGCGGCTTCGACATCTCCAACAGCCTGAAGCTCCGCTTGGGATATTGAGTGCCAACGGGGGCCCGGGAATCGGTGTCAGCAGCTTCCGGTGCGCACGAACCAGCAGTGCGCAACGGGGGGATCGCCTCCCTGTCCGATGTGGACCGGTAGCTCTCGGAATGCAGATTGCATTCCTGAGGCGCATCTCGTCTTGTTGCTGCATGTCTCCTGGCCCTGAGGGGCTCTGAGCGCCAGCACTGTCACGGCGAGACCGGGTCGGTGGAGATTGGAGGGGAGCCGCACCGCCAGTCACCTTGCAACTGCTCGCGATTGACCAGGCTTTGCGACTAGGGTTACGGAGGCGAGACGCGGGAGGCCCCGGCGGGATCGTGGGCACCGAGAATTACGCGGAGCGGACCCAGGTGTCTTCGTTTTCGAGGCGGCCGTGGAGGGAGCGGCGGTAGACGTGGTGATCGAGGGAGAGGAGTTCTTTGGAGAGAGCTTGGTCCATGAAGGAGGGCGGGAGGAGATCGCTCTCGGTCCAGGCCAGGAAACTCAATTCTTGGGTGGGGTGGGGTTGGGCGTAGAGGGCGTGATCGAATTCGGCGAAGTCGTGCACCTTGCCGTCGTGAACATGGAGCGTGGGGAAGAAGAGGCGACGGGGCGACGCGGTCGGGAAACTGAACGCCATCGGATGGATCTTGCGGTCACCCGCCTTCAGCTTGAAGACCGCGAAGGCCCAGCCGAGATATTCGGGCAGGTCGTCCTGGGCGACGTCCGAGAGGCGGAAGCGTTCGTCCAGGCGATGGAAGTCGGCGAGCGAGGGAACGAAGCTCGCTTCGAAATTGCCGACCTCCACCACCGGCAGAGCCGCCCCGGCCGGCGGAACTCCCCAATCCTTGCGGGAGTCGGACTTGGAGACGGGGAAGCCCCGATCCAAGTCGGAGAAAAATTGCGGGTACTGGCTCAGGTCGACCCAGTGGATGGCCTCGCCCTGGGTTCCAGGAACGACGGGAAGGGGGAGGATCATCGCGACGTCTTGTCGTGACTTCAGGCTCATCTGGTAGACGAGCCCTTGGCGGCCGGGGGCCAGGAGACGGGCGAAGATCTTGGTGGCGGACACACGATCCACGGAACCACTGAAGCAGCACATCGACGAGGCTCCTATCCCCCGGATGTCTTGGCGGGGGAGTCCCAATCCCGGCGGGGCAGGCCATAATGCCACATGTCCGTGACTTGGCCTTCCTTGATGACGGCCTCGCGCATGCAGCCTTCGCGGAGGTAGCCGCATTTTTCGAGCACGCGCGCGGACGCCGGATTCCACCCGAAGACCAGGGCATAGAGGCGCCGGAGCGCGAAGTTTTGGAACCCGAAGGTGGACAGGGCTCGCACCGCCTGCGTGGTGTAGCCACGGCCCCAGAAGGGCTCGCCGATCCAAAAGCCGATCTCAGCGGAGGCCCGCCAGACGTCACCTTGGAGGGTGAGGCTGATGCAGCCGATCGCTTCCCCACCGGAGGCGATCGCGAATGTCAGCTCGGGCACGCGGTCCCGCAGCCCATCGAGAAAGGTGACGGCGTCGGACTTGGTGTAGGGATGGGGAAATCCATCCCGCAAATTCATGGCGACCCGGGGATTGTTGGCGTACTTGGTGAGCGCATTCGCGTCGTAAGGCCGGAAAGTCCGGATTTCGCAGCCGTCGAGAGGGATCAACATGGATCAAGGAGCCTTCTGGCCATAGTGGAGGCGGTGGTAGGTCGTTCGACCGAAGGTGTCGAGGGTGATGAGGAAAAGATTGTCGTAGTCGGCTTCTTCGAGCGAGAGGTCGGTCGGCCCCCCCAGCTCCGCGACCAATTTGGGAATCACGTTGGAATGGCTGGCGATCACGAAGTGCCCTTCGGCCTTGTTCCGCAGGTCGGAGACGAGCGCGGAACTGGCCCCGGCGTCGACTTGGGTCACGGACTTGCCCAGGGCTTCGGCGAGCGGCTTCACGGTCTCCTGAGTACGAAGGAACTCGGTGGCGTAGATTTCGGTCACCGGCAGGGAGCGGAGAGTTTCGAGGAGCGCTTGGGCGCGGGCTCGGCCGAGGATCGAAAGGGGAGGATTGCTTTCACTCGCGGCGGTGTCCTTCTCGGCGTGCCGCACGATCCAGATCGCGACCGTGGACTTGCGAGGGCTCGGAGAGTCTTGGCGGCTTCGGATGCCCTGCACCACGTCGTCGAGCAACTCGTTCGGCACGGGCACGGAGAGGTCGTAGAGAGCAATGCGCCACTGCCCCTCGATTTGCCGGAGCACCCCGGTGCCGCGGCATTCCCCGTAGCTCGCGCTGTGCACCCGTTCGTCGAACCACGCCACTTGGCCGGTCGAATCGAGGGTGATGTGGCGTTCGGTGGGCACAAAAATCCACGCGCTGCGCCGCTGGAAATAGGGGAGCGCGAACTTCTTGAAGGCCTCGAGTTCCCAGCGCTCGCTGGCATCCGTGCCCAAGAACACCGACTCCGGCGAGAACAGGGAGAAGTAGGCGTCCTCGTCGGCACGGGCCGCGGCTTCGTGCAGGGAATCGAGTGCCCGCGCCACCGCTTCGTGGTCCCGCTTGCCCTGGGCGCGACTCGCAAGATCGACCGCTAGGGCCGCCCGATCCTCGGGAGTGGAAATCGGATGCCGCCTTGCCCATGGCCAGAGGGTCGGGGGAGTGGCGGGTACGGGGCCCGTGAGCACCACGTGCGCGAATTCGAAGCGCCGCGGCCCAAAGAGCGTGGGCGAGCGTTCGTAAGTGCCAGGAGTGGTGACCAGGGTCAATTGATGGTGGCGGAGGCGCTGCGAGCTCCGGAGGGCATCGACGGCGTCGAGGAGGCCGCTCTCATCCGTGACCTTGGGCGCGATCAACTGGAGCCCGGCGACCGCAAACGCCTCCCCGAGTCCCTTCCTGGTTTCGGTGTCGATCCCCGAGGCCGGATCGAAGAGGAGACTGATGCGAGCCCCGAGTTCTGGGTCCGGTTCGGGAGAACCGAGCACCGTGGCCTCGAGCTTGCGCCCGGCGGGAGATTCCAGGGAGAGGGGAGGACTGTCTTGGGCAAGTAGCGACGAAGCGGCTGCCAAGACCAAAAGAAGGTGGGGGAGAGAGGCCTTCATATGGAATGATCTTTCGAACTCGAACCGATGCGGAGGTCCCGAATGTTACGTCCTTGGGTGGCGGTGATCCTATGTCTGATTGGCCCCGGAATCTGGCTGTATGGCCTCGATCATCCCGGAATGCGGTCTTCCGCGTGGCCGATCTACGCGGGTGCGGCGATCGCGGTGCCGCTCGCCCTGAGCGGTTTGTGGCCAAAACCGCGGCTGAGGCACTTCCTTCCTGTGCTCCTGACCCTGCTCTTGGCCGGAGGGTCCGTCTGGTTCGTGCGCTTCGGGGCACGAACTCCTGCCGCCACCGCGGAATGGACGTCGGTCGCCCGGCTCCCTTCCCTCACCCTCGCCGATCAGGCGGGCGCCCCGCAGGAACTGCAGGGCCTCACCGAGGGCGGACCCACCCTGTGGGTCTTTTTCCGTGGCCGCTGGTGAACGGTTTGCCGCTCGGAACTCCGAGGTCTCGGAGAGGTTCAGGCGGAATTGCAGGCCAAGGGCGGCAGTGTGATCGCGGTGTCGGTCGATTCGGTGGAGGAAGCCCGGGCGCTGGTAGCGAGCGAGGGTCTGCGCTTTCCGGTGCTGAGCGACCTTGACCGCAGTTTGATTCGGGCGCTCGGCCTCGTGCATCCCGGCGGGGCTCCCGACGGAGGCGACATCGCGGTGCCCGCGATGCTGCTCCTCGAGAAGGGAGGCCTCGTCCGGTGGCGCCATCGGGCCGGCCTCATCCAGGAGCGTCCGGATCCCACCGAAGTGCTGGCGGAAATCCGCCGGCTCTGATTCGAGATTCAGAGCAGGTGTCGATCGATGACGGCGGACGCGAGGCCGATGATCCCTCCGAACACGCCGCCCCACACCACGAGCCAGCCCAAGTGCTCGCGGATCATGTCCTGCACAATCCGTTTCACGTCATCGGGAGTCAGTTCGTCGAGGCGAGCCTGCACGATGCGATCAACCTTGGTGACGATGCCTTCGGCCACCGCCTCGGACGACAATCCGGCCCCGAGGGCATTCTTCACCGCGTCGGAAGCGAGGATGTCGTCCACCGAGTCTTTGAGGACGGCCTCGATTTTCGGACGCATTCCCTGCAAGACCCGCTCGCCCCCGAACATCCCGAGCATGCCCCCGATCGGGCTGTCGAGCGCGGCCTTCGAGATCTTCGACCACACCTGGTCGTAATTGATGGCGTCTTTGACTTTGGAGAGGTCGGGACCGCCGTTCCCGCCGGCCTGCGCGAGCAGGCGCGCCACGTTCTCCTTGGTGAAGAACTGGCGCATGATGAGGCCGTGGATGCCGCGTTTGAAGTCCGCGAAGCGGAGCTGGATCACTCCGGAGCCCTTCAGGTACGGCACCTTCTCGAAGAGCATATGGATCGCGAGCCAATTCGTAATGGCCCCCGAAAACGCGAAGATCCCCGCGCTCCAAAGGTAAGGCCCGACCGTGGGGATCACGAGGCCCAAAAGTGCGACCGCGATCGACAGGATGTTCGTAGCCAGACTCATAGCGCGCGAACATAGCAGTCGCGGTTTCGGCCCGAACCATCGCGCTCGCCTACGGCGTGGTGGCCTGACAGAAACAGGGTGAAGTGAGGGCGACGTCGGCCGAGGACCACGCCGCTTCAAGTCGCGCGCCGGTGCGTTCGGCGTCCGCGTCCCGACCGAGTCCGCGTTCCGCCTGCATGAGTCCGAACAGAGCCCAGCCATTGCTCGGGAAGCGGCGCAGATCCTCTTCGAAGCAACGGGCCGCTTCCGCGAACTCCCCGGCGACGAGCAAGGCCGCCCCCAAAGGATGCCGGACCGGCATCATCCAGTCCGGCGGCTCGTCATAGGCGAGTTGGTCCTCGATGGCGACCGCCTCCCGCAACTTCGCAAGCCCGTCTTGGCGCTGGCCGGCGCGGAAGAGAATCTCGCCCTCGAGGACGAGGGCGGGAATTCGCAGCACCAGTTTGGCCGGATTGTTGCCGATGGTGCGCTCGTCGAGCGTGACATACAGCGCGTGCAGACTTCGGAGTTCCTGGCTCGCCGCGTCTACCTCGCCGCGGGCCGCCCACGCCACGCCCCGCGCGTAGTGGCGCGTGATATTGGCGCCGATCAATTCCGGCGCGTAGGGCGGAAGCGCGAGGATTTCTTCGAAGCGTCCGAAGCGCACGAGGACGTGGGGGACGATCGGGAGGAATGCGTCGGCGAGGCCGGGGCTCGCTTTCACGAAGGCCTCTGGCATCGCGGCCACCAACTGCTGCGCTGCGGAGAGCGCGCGGGAGGACCGCCCCTGCATCATGGCGACAAACGACAGGAAGTGGGGATTGTGCGCCATGTACAACCGATAGAAGCCGTCCTTCGGATAACGCCCCTCGCGCGACTGATCGGCGCGCATCGCTACTTCGTTGGCTTCCGCGGCAGCGGCGTAATTGCCGACCCTCAGGTCGATGTGAGCCGGCATGTGCAGAAGATGGCCGGAGGCAGGGACCAAGTCCCGCAGGCGGTCGGCCGATGGCAACGCCCGTTCGGGTTGGCTCGAGGCCTCGATCGCGTGGATATAAAGATGGTGCGCGCCGGGATGCCCCGGATCGAGCGCGATGGCTTGTTCGAGGAGCGCGACGATGCGCAGCGTGTCGGTCTTGGGCTGGAAGTCTTTGGTCCAGAGATCCCAAGGATGCAAGTCCATGAGCGCTTCGGCCGCGAGCGTCACGATGTCCGGATCCTGAGGGTAGCGTTCGGCCAACGCCGTCATGCGCGCGGCATAGGCTTGGTCGAGCGGCCCGCGGTCCTGCGGCGGCGTCGCGGCGTATCGGGCCGACAGCGCGTCGACCAATTCGCGCTCGGGGTTCGAGCCCTGAGCCACTCTCGCCTGCGCTTCGGTCAGCGCGGCGTACGCGAGGCGTGATCGCTCGGGACTCATGGCCGGATTATTGATGTGCGGGCCGTGGGCGTAGGCAATTCCCCAGTAGGGCATCGGACTTTGGGGGTCGCCGGCCGCTGCCCGCTCGAAGCAGCGAATCGCTTCGTCGTGATTGAAGGCGTACAGCCAGACCAATCCCTCGTCGAACGCGGCTTGCGCGGCCGCGCTCTGCGTGGCTATCGGGCGGTGGTGAATGCCCGTACCGGGATCCCGGAGGGAATTGACCGATTGGTTTTCCGCGGACTGACAGGCGGTGAAGAGCAATAACGCCGCGAGCAAGAATCCAAGGCTTCCGCGCATTGGCTTTGCCCACGACCCGGGGGAGAGGTGGTGAGTGTCCATGTCGTCCTCCTAACAGAAACGCGCGCGGCGGAGGACGAGGGGGTGGCGGTGCGGCGTCCGGCGAGCGTCAGCGCCAGGCGGTGACGGTCAGGTTGTTCATTCCGGGAAGGGCGACGTTTTGGAGCGGCGTCGAATTCGGCGTGGCATCCAGGATCAACACCTTCGGGGGCGAAAGCGAAGTGACCGCCACCTGGGAGCCATCCGGCGAAATCGAGAGCCCGTCGGCGGAAGTGAGCAGGCCGGCGGCGATCGGGTACGGGGTGACGGTTGCGGTCGTCAAGTTGAAGCGGTCGAAATCGATGCGGGCGAGCCAACCGCTCCCGCAGGCGTAGGCGAAGCTCCCGTCGCGGGAGAGGGCGATCCGCGTGGGGATGGTCCCCGGAAGCGGAATGTTGTCGATGGCCGGCGTCAGGAGGTCGTGGTCGATCCAGCTTTGAGTGGGCAAATGGTAGCGCGCGAGGGACGAGAGGCCGACTCCGGAGAGCCCGACGACGCAAACTTCGTCGTCCCATCCGAAGGCGGCGCCCACGGCGGCCCCGAGGGCGCCCGCGATGCCCGGAATGGTGGTGGTCGCGGTCGCTTGCAAATAACCGGCGCTGGTGGGATTGGTGTCGACGAGGAGAAGTGGACCGGCGCTGATGACGAAGAGGGGAACTGCCGCGAAATTACCGGTGCGCGAGAACGCCCACCGCTCCGCAATGGCGCCGCCGGTGAGACCGATGGTCGTGCCGAGCACGATGCCGGGCGTGCCGCCGTTCGGATTCCCGTCGATAGCGACGAGCTGACGATTCGAGCTACCGCTCCCGACGAGGGTGTAAATCCGGTCGAACCGTCGGTCGAATCCCACCTCGAAGAGCAGGGAGCCGCTTGGGGCTTGGTACAGGGTCGAGGGGGTGGGCGGCGAAGTGCGAAAGTCGAAGCGGCTGACGCGGGGGCCGAGGCTGCCGGCCACAAAAAGGTCGAGACCTCCGTTTGCGAAGGTGGCGCCGTCGACGTTGTTGGTGAAGCCCATCCCACTCTGCGGCCCGACCAAGGCGCCGGTCTGCGGGTCGACCGTCGCGTACAAATCGTTGCTGCCGGAAACCGACGAGCCGACGAACAGGAGCGGCGCGTAGCCGAGTTCGAGTTCAAGGCAGTTGGTGATCGCCAGGTCGCCGCCGGGGATGGACGGATTGCTCACCGCCCCCTGGGCATAAACTTGGAGACCCGCGACCAACGGATCGGGAGCGAACGGAAGCGGCAGCGGCAGAAACGCCGAGCCTGCGCCAGGCGCTCCGGGAGTGCCATCGAGCGTCGTCGACAACAGAAACAAGAAGTTGGGTGCTCCCAGATCGATACACACCGGGAACGGACCCGGCAGGGGGGCGGTCGCGCCGAAAGACAGCGCCACGAGTCCGGCCCCGCTGCCCACCCCGCGGTCGAGCCTGAACCCGAAGCCAAGGTTGCCCATGTAGGGCTGGTTGCTGCCGAGTCTCGGATACACACCGCTCGAGGCGGGCGACCCGAGTCCAAAGGGATCCTGGGCTGACATCCACCAACCGAGGACGCAAAGGACGAGACAAAGGCGAGTCATCGGGGTACTCCGGATCGAGAGGGGAACACAGGGAGGATGGTCGGTCGTTCGCCGGCCCGCAGGCGGGCGCCTTTAGGCCAGCTCACCGGTTGGGCGGTCGAAGTGGCGGCGTCTCTGCGGAGGATGCGCAGAGGGCGATAGGTCCGCAGGTCGTCGACGCGCACGCGGAGGCGGCCCTCGGCGTCGGTGCGTGCGTGGGCGCCGATGAGCATTTGTTTCTCGTCCTCTGTGAAGGTGGCGAGTTCGCGTCCGCCGGCTGCCGCCAAGTCGGCCAGGAGTTCCGCATCCGCAGAATGAGGCGACTCGGGAACGAGCCAAACCGACAGCGCGGCGGCGGGGGATCCGTCTTCCCAGCGCAGATCGGCTTCGATGAACTGGGGAGTTTCGTAGCGGATCACGATGGGGTTTGAGACCTCGAGCGGCAACGCCGAGGCCGAGCGGCGGGAGAGTGAGAGTCCGTTCGGCAGTCGCGACTCGGCGAGAATGCGCGCGGGACCGCGGCCTCGGAAGGGGATCCGTGCGCGTCCGTTGGCATCGGACACGAGGGTCCGGTCCGTCGCCTCCAAGGCGGCACGAATCGCCAGCGCGTCGAGCACTCGGATCGTGACGCCGGAAAGGGGCTGATTCCGGTCATCGACCATCAGGAAATCGACGGGAGGGTCGCGCGTGAGTTCGAAGGTGCCCAGGTCGCGGGTCTCCTCACCGGGGGGGAGCGAGTGTTCGAACGAGAATCCGCGCGAGTCTTCCGCGCGGAGGATCACGGGGACGCGGCGGGCCGGGAGGGCCAATCGAACCGCGCCTTCTTGGTCGGAAATCGACTCAAGGGTGAACGCCTCGAGGCCCTGACGAACGAGGGAGGCGCGCATGGTCACCCCCGACACGGCGTCGCCAGTGGGGAGGCGAAGGTGGCACACCACTTCGGCACTCGAGGCCGCCCTGAGCTCGAAACCGGCGTCCTCCTCGGCATCGGTCGCGGGCAGAAGTACGACTCCGGTCGCACCGGTCGTCAGGGGCCGATCTTCCAGGGAGCCCACGAGCGTGTCCGCGGCGACCGCCCCGCCCTGAATCCAGAGTCGCAGGCCGTGACCTCCGTGGTCCGCGATGACGAACTCGCCGCGTGCATCGCTCGTGGAGACCCCGGCGATCGAAGAGGCGCCTTCGGCTACGGATCTCCATCCGATGTCGACGCCCGCGAGCGGCGTTGAGGAGCCGGCCTCCAGCAAACGACCTCGGCGCGGGGCCGCCCGGACCCAGCGGGCGTGAGCCACGAGTTGGTCCCCCGCGAGTCCCCGAAGTTCATATGCCCCCGAGGGCAACCGCCGGGCGCCGGGAGTCGTCACCGCGAGCGCGAGGGCCCCGGAGAGGCTCGCGATTTCGACGCGGCCACTCTCCGGGCCCACGGAAAACGGGAGTGGCCCGGCCAGCGGCGCAACCAACGAGCGCACGAGGCCTTGCTCTCGCAGCCATAACCGCGGTTTGCCGGCCTCCGGGGGCGCATCGGACGCATCGAAGGTGACCAGGCCTCGGGCCGCCTCCTCCAGGATCAGGACTCGTGCGCCATCCGCACTCGCTTCGAGGTCCGCGAGTCGGAATGGCCGACTGGGGGCGAATCCCGGTGCCGCCACTCGCACGAGGGATTGCGGCAGTTCCTGCGCATCGACCCAGCGGACGGCGGTCGCCATCACCGAATCCGACAGGTCACCTCCCAAGTGGTCGATCAGGGCTTCGCCGCGCGCGTCGCTCTCGAGGATGTCCAACCAGGGATGCAGAGCGGTGGTCGACAACCACAATGGCGGCCTTACCCAGACTCTGGCCTGGGCGACCGGGCGTCCCGCTTGGTCGAGGATTCGAAGGCAGGTCCGCGCGACCTTCGGCAGCACACACTGCATCGGCTCCTCCGAAGTCGCCGTGATGCGGCCCAGTCCGAAGCCCGGAGCGCGGACGAACAGTCGAAGTGCAGAACCGGGATTGGAGCGGATCTGAAATCGACCAGCGGCGTCGGTGGTTGCGACTTCGGGGGAGTTCGTCGAAGGCTCGTCTTCGTGCCACCGTGTCTCGAGGGTGGCTGACGCCCCTTCGTCGTGAATCAGAATTCGGGCCCCTTCGATGGGCTGACCTGTTTCGTCGCGGACCACACCTTGCCGCGAAGTCGGGGAGGCATCGAGCGGAGAGAACCCCCGGACCGACAGTTCGGGTTCGGCGGTGGCTGGGTCGGGCGCCGCGTCCACGCGCGGCGCGGGCTGCTCACGCGGATGGAGATTTTCGAGCTCGGATTCCGTCGGCCGCGTCGCGACGAAGACGCCGGCCGCCAGCCCGAGCAGCAGCAGGGCGGCGACGGCACCCACCGTGACCAGCGAGGCTTTGGCCCCGCCAAGGCCATAGACACCCGCGTAGAGGGCCTTCCACTGCGATCTTCCTTGATGCTTCTCATCGAGAGCGGCCCGGAGTTGATCGAGAGCGCGGGAGAGCCGGTTGCTCACGGTCGTCACCGGCAGCCCCTCCTTGGCCGCGATCTCCTTGGGCGTCAGTCCCTCGTAGAAACGCAGGAAGACGAGGCGGCGATACGAAGACTCCAGGCTCAATACCGCTTGAGTGAGTTCCTGCTGGAGCTCGAGACGTTCCGCGATGACATCCGGTTCGAGGGCGGCATCCCTGGTCACCAGCTCACCCGGCTCCATCGGCAACGGCTGCTTGCGCCGTGCCGACTGCCAGGCGAAGCGTCGCGTGACTTCGTGGAGCCAACCTCGGGGCGCGTGGACGGCGGTTCCAGGGTGCTTCAGGGCGGCCAGCCAGGTTTCCTGCACGAGGTCGTCGGCCGTGTTGGCATCGCGCACGAGGCGCTGGGCCAAAAGGCGGACCCAGTCGGCGTGGGTCAGGAGATCTTGGATCGTCAGGCGCTCGGGCATGGGCAAAGCTTCGCATCCTGGATGCACGAGATGGCCGACTCTCTGATCGAATCCCGGCGAATTGCGAAACTTTCGGATTGGGCGGAGAAGCGCGCCTCACTGGGCGGACGGAAGCCTCAGGCAACCTTGGCCGCGCCCCGAGACAGTCTCCAGGCGACGAAGCCCACTACCGTCAACGTGATTTCGGTGGCAAAGAGCGCGATGACGGTATTGGTAGTGATCCAGCCCTGGAGGAAGGTCCACCCTCGACAACTCGCGAGCAAAAGGCTCGAGACGAAGGCCAGGCCGGCTGCGGGTTCGGTGCGGCGGGGATTCAGGGCACCGAGGAGGAAACAGATCCCGAGCGCGAGGTCGAGCCCGACGTAGACCGTGAAGTACTCCGAGCGTCCGGAGCTCGTCCTGAGTTCGTATCCGAGCGCGGTCGCGGTGGTCTCGGCGGCCACGGCGCACCAAATGCCGAGGCCGATGTAAATCAACGCAAAGAGCGCGAGGAGGGCACGGGCCGCGTTCATGGGAGCCTCAAAGTGGGATCACCCAAGAGCACGAATTTCATGCCCTGGAAGAAGATGCTCGGGGGATACCAGCTCTCGGTCGGCTGGAGTTCGAAGAGCCGCTCGCGATCGACGTAGCTCACGAGCGCGGCTCGCCAGGCTTCCCCGACGGTGCAGGGTCCTTGGGCAAGGTGCTCGGCGAAACCGTTGGCGAGCGAGAGCCCGCAGGGTTGGGCGCCCGTGGTGCAGCCGACGTAGGCCATGAACCCGCCCGGGCCCAGCACCGCTTCGGCGCCGAAGCTCGTGCGCGCCAGATCCGTGGGTTGCAAGCAGCGAGGCGGCGGAGGAAGGTCGGAGAAGACCTGGCCCTCGTTGGTGCCCGGGTGGCGCTGACCGGCCGAGTCCACATAGGGATCGTAGGGCGGTTGCACCGCGATCACCGCCGTCGAACAACCCACCGAAAATCCGAGACGATGCGGTTTTTCGAAGTTCCGGGAGGTCAGGGACTTCGTCGAGAGGGAGTGGTCCCATCCCTTCTCGTTGCCGTGCCCGGAGTGGAAGAGGATGGTCCTCGCCGCATCGTCTTCGGACAAAAGTGGCGTCAGCACATTGGCCGCCTTCTCGGGCTGGTGCAGGCAGCGGGCGGAGTAGCGGGCACTCAGGCGTTGCGCCATCGCGGCCTGATGGCTGCGGGCATCGACCCAGCCGTCGACGTGAACGAAGTGCGCGCGGGGACGCTCGTCGACGGCGGATGCCGCTTCGAAGTGCAGCGTCTTCTCCACCAAGGCACGCGTGTCCTCGGTCGAACGACTGGGCCACCTTCCGACGCACAGCTCGGGGCGGTAGCTCACGCCGTCCCGATTGATGGGTCCGTGTTTGTGGGCCTCTCCCCACACCTCGCCGTAGAGCCGTTGGCTCGGTCCGTCTTGGTAAGCGTTCCAATCGTCGAAGCTGCCGTCGGGTTTGGCGACATCCGCGTAGTAGAGATCGCTCGGATAGAACGCCAGATCCCGGGCGGGCGCGTGCTTCCGGTCCAATGCCATGTAGCGAACGGGGAAGCGGGTCGAATCGCCGACCAAGAGCACATGCGTCGTGCCGTTTTTCCAAGCTTCGTACAGAAAGAGCTTGACCGATTCGGCGGCATCGAGGCCAAGGGAGGTAGTGATCACCTCTTCGACACTCACCAGGCGGGGCGACCAGGTGGCCCGTCGATGTTCGACGTAGGCGGCGAGCGCGGGGAGGTCCTCCTTCGGAGCGAGGATGACCAAGGGATGGCTTTCCGCGGAGGCCACCACCAAGAGGGTGCAGAGGAGGAGGTTCATGGGGCTGGCACGGGAACGAGAGGATGGCCGTCCGGACCGACGGGCGGACCGGGCTCGATCATGAGGGCGAGTTCATTCGGGGTCGCGTCGCGCGTCTCGCCGGGCACGAGGTCGGAGGGGAGGAGCAGCGCGCCGATCGAGACGCGGTGCAGGGCCGTCACCGTCGCACCCTGCAATTCGAACATCCGACGGACTTGGTGGTAGCGCCCCTCGCGGATGCCAATGCGGGCGGTTCCACCCTGTGGATTGCGCGTGCCGACGGTGAGAAAGGCGGGCAACGTCGGCTCCGGATCCGGCGGTAGCACGACTCCCGCGCGGAAGGTGGCTTCGGTGGCCGGATGGAGTCTCCCGGCGAAGCTCACCTCGTAGACTTTCCACACGTGGCGGCGGGGATGGGTCAAGCGCTGCAGGAGATCCCCGTCGTTGGTGATCACGAGCAGTCCGGAGGTCTCCCGGTCGAGCCGACCCACCGCCTCGAGGTGGGCCGCCAGCTCTTGCGAGTTCAAGAGGTCGTAGAGGAGAGGGGCCTCGCGAGGATCATGGCTGCAGGCCACTCCGAGAGGTTTGTGAATCAACCGAGTCCATCGCGGGGGTGGGGCCCAGAGCTTCTCGCCGTCGAAGGTGATCTCGGCGGGCGCGACCTTGGCTCCCGGGTCTTTGGTGACCTTGCCACCGACTTGGACGCGACCCCGACGCACAAAACCCTTGGCCTCGGAGCGGGTGCAGGGAATGGCCTGCGCCAAAAACGAGTCGAGGCGAACCAGGGGCGTGGCGTCTGTCATGGGGAGAGGGGGCCCGAGTCCGGGAGTAGCTTAAGGCCGAGGCTGATCGGTGATGATAGCCGCGAGGCTTTTGCCGAGGCGCAGCACAAACAGGACGAGCGGACGAGTGCCCGTGCCTTGGAGCCGGGGCGTCCACTGGGCAGGGTCGATGGCGCCGCCTCGTGTTTTGATCGTGACCTCGCCGCCTTCGAGTCCCATGATGGCCTCGCGGACGCGGCGCTCGTGGAACGAGCAGCGGGCCAAGACGCGATAGGCCCGTAGCCACGGCGACGGGGGCGGCTCCTCGCTCAGATACCAGCCGAGACCCGGGGCGATCACTTCGACCGGGTGGTTCAAGGAAGCGAACAGCGATCCGACGAGTTCGAGTCGTTCCAGCGCGGGGTGGGGCAGGACCAACCACGCTCCCGAGCAGGAGTCCACCGTCGGGAGTTCGTCCGGAATTCCCGCGAACGCGAGGGGTGGGGCGAGGTCGCCGTGCCGACGCGAGCTCGTCCAAAGCGTGGCGCGGCGCTGACCGTGACCCGTTCGCAGTTGCCCGCCCCACGCGAGGGCTTGCAGCAGCCCTCCGGGGTGGGCGAGCACCTCGATTTCGGCGTCCGCGGGGAGCTCGGAGAAATCCTGGCTGGGCGGAAGCTTGAGCACGCCGCCTGCTGCCTTGGACCACAGAGCGAGGCAGGTCGACAGCGGTGGCGCGAACTGATCGGACTCCCGCTGCCGCCGACCGGCCACACCGTGGACGCGGTTCTCGCGGCGACCGGGATCGATATGGACGAGACTTGCCGTGAGTTTGGGATCGGACAAGAGGGCGGCTGCATCGTCGGTCGACACGCGGACCCCGGTGTTGCGTTCGGTCATCCACGCCCGAGTGGGCGAGGAGTCGACGGCGGACACACGTTCAACCCCGAGGACCTTCTTCAACTCGAGGGTGTCGCCTCCGAGGCCGGAGCACAGGTCGAGAATCGGAGCCCGGTTTGCCACGGCCGCGATTCGCGAGGCCTTGTAGTGCGCCACCCGCTCATCGCTCGCCTGTTCCACCGCGTCCCGATCGGCGATGATGCGTTCCCACCACGAGAACTTGGTCTCGGCTCGTGCCCGCGCCACGACCCACTCGAAAGCGACGGCAATTTCTGCAGCCGACCAAGACTTCCGCAGGCTCGCCACTTCGGAAGGCGAAGGCGCGGCCGGGTCCCTGAGCGCCAAGACCGCACCCCTGAGCGATTCCCGCTCCGGATCGAAGAGGGCTTGCCAAGCACAAAGATCTTCGATCATTCCCCCAAATTGGCACCCCCACGGCGCGGCCCAAGCCCCCAAAGAGCACTCGCGACATCTCAAGGCGGCCGTGGAGGGAGACCTGGACAACTCGTCTCCACGGGCTGCGCAGGTGCGGCAAGTCGATTGGCTCGGTGCCGGTCACGCTTTCCCTATGACCGGTCCCAAAGTTCAGACGTCGATGGGCCCGGTCCCCACCCAGGGTGCCGATAAAGTTTGGTCGGCCGACCTGGGGCGACACCAGGAGTGCGCGGAGGGGAGGAGGCTTTGATGCCCGGCGAAGCCTACCGCGGCACTGACGGCAGCGCTTGCCCAATGGCACCTTCAAGCGAGTGTACCCCCCGGGAGCGACGGCCGTTGATTGCCTTCCCTGGCGATCCCTTGAGAGTCGGTGCATCACCCTTACCATGGCAATTTCTCACTCCGTAACACTCAATGAATGCTTCGAAATGGCACTAGACCTGAGCCTGCTACAGGGCTTCGATCCACCTGGAGTCTTTACCCGGGTTGCGCGCGACGTCGAGCGCAGGGTGACACCATTCGAAGAGCTCACGGAGCGGCTCGAAGGAGTGGTGTACTTCTGTCACCAACTCGGTCGCGTCAGCGAGCAGGAGGAGGGTGATCAGAAGCACGAGGCCATGAGGGCCGGAAGGAAATTTCTTCGTGCGGCGTTGGCGGAGTTCGCGTCTCTCGAAGACGCGGCGGTGCGGCTGGACCGCACCGGGCTTGCGCGGAGTGCCCCACGTATGCGCGACGTTCGTGACCCACGAATCCATGTTGTCCGACTCCTGCGGCACAGCAATGTTCACCTGACATTGACCGCCCTTCGTTCATCAAGTCGGCCCGCAGTCTGGCCTCGGCAAGACGGCGACGTGCCATTCTCGTATGGTCTGGTTCTGGGAGAAGGCCTTCAGGAAGCCGTTCAAGCAACCAAGGACTCAAGCCGGTACAGTTCAGACGAACTGCGAGCCATGACAGATTGGCTTGTGCGAGAGCAAGAGGAGTGGGGCCTGAATCACCTGGTTCTTCGTACTGCCGAGAGTTATGTCCGAATCGTGCTGGACAATGAGGCCTAAGAGATCGCTGCTGCAGTCGCCGCGTGGAGTTATTCGGGCCACCGTAGGCTGCGCGACAGCGGCCGATTTCGTTAGCGCGGCGGGCTCAAATGGTGCAGCCGCGCTGTGCCACGATAGTTGCAGCTTGCTCCTCGGAGGCCATGACGCCAGGGGGATTGCGTAGCGATCACCCTGGGGTCCAGCTCCTCGGTGAGGGAGCGAGGCGCAAAATCCTGGCCAGGGGGCGAAGGTGCTTTTCCTCAAGCCCAGATAATCCGAGGGCCTCAAGGGCCGCATGGTTCAGCGAGTCGCCAGACCTGCCAATCCGATTGGCTTCTTCCAGGTGCCTGAGGATAAATCTGGCGGGCGGTCTACGCCCTGACGAGGAAAGGGCGGCAGGATCGAAATCTAATTTCTGCTGGCGCCGGGCAGAGGCGAGGGGGGCGCTTGGTGTTTGCCGCGGGTCCTGGGCCTGTGGCTCCAGGACTCGCGGGAGAGGGGGATCAGAGGCCGATCCAGGTGTAGTTGCCGGCGTTGGGGCCGCTTTCGATGGGGATGAAGCGGAGGGTGTTGACTCCGGCGCCCGCGAGGCTCGGGTTGGTGAGGCCGTGATTGTAGATGGCCGTCGCCGGGCCGAGGGGGGCATTGGGGCCGCCGAGGCTGAAGGCGGTGACGCCGGCGTCGACGACATTGCCGACGCCCGCGCTCACGCCCACGAGCCCGTTGTCACCGGCGTCGGGGAGCGCGGCCGGGTGGGGTTGGATGCCGAGAATGCCGTCGAGGATGACTTCGCCGGTTGCGGAGTTGATCTCGCAGGCGAAGGTGTTCGTGATCGCCGTGCTCTCCCCGAAGTAGGGGATGCCGCCGTAGCTCACGCGGAAGGTGTCCGGAGTGGGGCTCGAGACGGTGATCAGGCCGCTGCCGACCGCAGCCGGGTCCAGGTCACACCAGAAGCCGAAGAAGGGATTGTCGAACAATATCTCGCCGGCGGTTTCCGGGCCGGAATTGGAGTCACCACCCGCAAGCATGACTCGGCCGTTCGAGGTGGGGAAGATCTGGGTGAAGGTGCGGCCGTAGAACCGCACACAGCCCACCGAGACCGTGGTAAAGCTGTCGTCGCTCAGAGGCCCGCCAATGGCCATCGGCAGTGGCGCAGGTGCGGTGTATTCGATGCGCGCCGGCGCCGACAGCCTCACTCCGTCCGGGTGAGTGGGGTCGACCACGAAGAACTGGCCCGTGTAGGCGAGCGGCACGAAGGACTGGAAGGGAATGAAAATCTTGCCCGACCAGATGTTCGTGAACTCCAGTCCATTGACGAACCCGAGATCCATCGCGGCGAGATCGAGGTTGATCTTCTGACCATTGGGAGTGACGACACCGGTACCCGCCGAAAGGCAGGTCGGCGCGGCTACGGGTGGAGCCGTGGTGAGTGCCAGATCCCACGCGACGGGGAATGCGGTGATTTGCGTGTCGATACAGATGCGGGTGAAGTTGCCGGTGCACTTGCGCACGATGAGCGGCGCGATTGCCGTGCCCTGCTGACCATCCAACACGATCGAGGCGAAGGGGTCGTTGGTTTCGTAGGGCTCGGAGGCGGGACCAGTCGGGGTGTAGTCGATTTGCAACACGGGCGCAAAGCCGGCACCGGTCGAATTGGAAGTCAGGTTCAGACAATTCGTGGTGTGTCCGATGCGGTGGAGGAGCGCGGTGACGCCGGTAACGCCGTCAAGATTGGTGGCACCCCACTGAGTGACCAGCCCGCACTTCCTCACCTGCACGATGAGGTCACCCATGCACGGGTTGTAGTTGAAGGGCGTGGTGAGTCCGACCGCGATGAACGGCGATGGTCCGAGCGGATTCGCCGGCGTGCCTGGTCCGGTGAGCGGAGTTGCTCCACGCACGACGGTCGCGTCGCCGCCGAGGTTCGTGGCGAAGGTCGTGCTCAGGGCGCCGACCCCGGTTGGGCTCGTCGACATGACGATCTCGACGCTCGGGAAGTCGAAGGCGGGTACGGCCCCACCCACGTTGCCCCGAATGCGCATCTCGGTGATGGTCATCGGCCCCCGGTGAGCAAAGAGGGTCGAGTCGTAGCACCACTGCCAGATCACACTGGTAGCCGTGGCTACCGAGAAGGGAGAGTTGGTGGAACTGTTGCCGTCCAGATTCTCGAGTCCGGGGGGCAGGGTCTGCGATTGGGCCGCGAGGGTCAAAGCCAGGAGGCTGGCGGCGGCGATTGTTCGAAGGGGGAGGGCAAATCGGTGGTCCATGATCACTCCAAGGTTCGGCCTCGGTGGGCCGAGGCCAATCCAGTACGACGATTCAGAAGCCAATGGATGGTGCGAGGATAGCGGAGGTGGCGTCGGACAGTCCAGCCGGACTTGAGTGATCTTGGTTTTTTCCGAAGGACCGGGCCCGCAATCTCGATCGCGAGATGTCGAGAGGGGCCTGATTTCGTTCAGTTTTGAAGGAATCGGCGAGTGAGGTTGTGGACGGAGGTCTCGCTCACGGCGAGATCGTCCTCGATCCGAACTCCGCCAAAACTGCGGAGTGAGTCGACGAGTTTCCAGTCCACGAGCGGACTGGCGCTAGAGCTGCGCAGTTCGTCCAGGAGTGGCTCGATGAAGTAGCAGCCGGGCTCGATCGTGAAGACTTGGCCGGGCTCGATGCGGCGGGTGTTCCGGAGGAACGGATTCTCGGGGCGGGGTTTGATCCGAGCGCAACCGACATCGTGGGTTTGGAGCCCGAGAGAGTGTCCGAGCCCGTGCGGGAGAAACTTGCGGGTCACGCCTTGCGCCACCAATTCGGAGGCGGAGCCGCGGGCGATTCCGACCTCGCGCAGCACCTCGGCGAGGAGCGCGTGAGTGCGGTCGTGGAGATCCTCGAACATCACGTGGGTGCGAGCCTCGGCGCAGAGCGTGGTTTGGAGAGTCTCCATCTTCGCGATCAACGCGCGGAAGACGGTGGCGGCTTCGCCGGTGCCTTTTACGGCCGTCCGGGTGATGTCGCTGTCGTAGCCGAGGAAGCGGGCCCCCGCGTCGAGCAGGAGGGATTGGGCTCGTTCTCGCGAACGGCCGTAGCTCACGTGATGCAAGGTCGCGGCGTGGCGGTCCAACGCGACGATATTCTTGTAGGGAGTGTCCGCATCGTCCTGTTCGGTGGCCCGCAGGTAGATGAGATGCAGGTCGAGCTCGGAGTGTTCCCCGGTGCGAAACGCGGCCAGCACCGCCGCGTGACCAAGGCACGCCCGACGATTTGCCTCGGCCAGGCAAATCCGCTCGTACTCACTCTTGAAGACCCGCAACTCGTCGAGCTTCGCGAGCAAGCCCACGGGGTTTCGCGAGGCGCCGAGTCCGAAGGTCGCCGCATCGGCCTCGGAGTCACCGATGTAGGCGACGCGACCGAGGCCTCGCATGTGGTCCGGGACTTGTTCCGGGAGCACTCCCTCGGCCACCTCGATCAGGGCCCAGAAATGGGGGCTCTCCGGCTCAGCGGGCCCTTCCCAGAAATCGACGTGGTTGTTCCAAAGGAGTTTGGCCGGATGCCCCTTGCGAATCAGGAGCGCCGAGCGGGGAGTGACCAAGGGAATCCAGTGCTGAAAGTGCGGGGTGGCGCGCAGCGGGTGGTACTGATCGTCGAAGAGGCTCTTCTTGAGCGGGGCCCCGGAATGGACCACCACCGCATCGAACTGTTCCTCGTCCATGGCTCGCTCGTAGGCGGCTTGGAGGCTTCGAAGGTGCTGAGCGTGGGCGGCGGCAAGCGCACGCGGGTCGAGAGCGTGGTTCACGAGCGATCTCCAGCGGGGCCGACGGTATCGAAGCGCCAACCAATCGTTTGGGAGTAGCGCGTTCCGGGCAGGAGCGTAGCAAGCCGCGACCATGGCTGATGGGGCGCATCCGGCGGGACCCCGGGTTCGAGACAGAGGCCGGAGTGCGGTTCGAATCGGCGATTCCGATTGCCCAGGGTGCCGTCTAAGAAATTGCCGCTGTAGACCTGAATTGCCGGAGCGTCGGAGAAGACTCGGAGCCGACGACCGGTCGGTGGGTGAACGAGTTCCGCGGCGAGTCGAGGATGCGAAACGGCATCGGCGAGCTGGAAGGTGTGATCGAGTCCCCCCACGATGTGATCAATGACCTCGTGAAGGCGGCGGGGGCTGCGCAGGTCGAAAGCTGTTCCGGCTACCGACGCGAGATGACCTGCGGGAATGAGCTCGTGATCGACGGGGACGTACTGCTCGGCCGGCACTCTCAGGGTGTGATCGCGAATCGAGCCCGCGCCCGCGAGGTTGAAGTATGCATGCTGCGTCGTCGCAAAAATCGTCGGACGATCGGTGGTGGCTTCGACCTCGAAGTGCAAGTCGGACTCGAAGCCGACCCAGTAGCGCGCGCGGACCGACACCTCTCCCGGAAAGCCCTGATCGCCAGCGAGGCTGGTCATCGAGAATTCCACGCCGACCCGACCCTCGGAGCGGAACGTCTGACTGGCGAAGAGGTGCTGATGGAAGCCGCCGCTGCCGCCGTGGAGGTGGTGTCGCCCGTGGTTGCGATCGATCGCGTACCGAATTCCATCCAATTCGAACGCCGCGTCGGCGATGCGGTTGGCGTAGCGGCCGACGAAGGAGCCGAGGTAGGGGTGGGGAGCGCGGTAGGCGGCAATCGTGTCGAGACCGAGCACGAGGTTTTCGGTCGGGCCGGAGGCTTCCTGCAACTGAAGGTGGAGGAGCGTCGCCCCGTAGGCGCTGACTTCGGCGCGCAGGCCGCGGTCGCTCGTCAAGATGAACCGGGGCGCATGGCGGCCGTCTCCGAGTTCATCCTCGATGGTGGTGATTTCCGGCATGCATCGATTCCGAGGTGAGCGCGAGCTTCGGGTCTGATTTTGCCTTCCGCCGAACGTCCAGTGCGGCTCTCGCGAGAGGCCAGCACGCGACGGCGGCGCCGAGGAGGACGGCGGTTTCGGTCAGGGCGGTCACGAGGCCGGCGGCGGTGAATCCAAGGCGGGGGAGGAGCAGCGCATTGAGGCCGACGTTCAGCACCAAGCCGAGGAGGCCGAGTCGCAAGAGGACGGAAACCCTCCCCTCTGCCACCAGCGTCATCGTGAGCGCCGAGGTTGCGCACACGGAAAAGAACGCCCCGCACAACCAGCGCAGGGCGGGAACCGCGGAGAGGGTTCCGTCGGTGTAACGACCGCCATACAAAAACCCGAGCAGGGTCGGCGCGAGCCCCGCGCCGATGACCAGACCCACGGCTCCAAGGGCGGTGAGTGCCGCCGTGGCTTTCAACATGAGGCGACCGAGCCCGGCGCGGTCCTTCGCGGCGAGCGACGACAGAATCGGAAGCAAGGGGATCGTGAAGATGCTCGGCAAGACCAGCAGCGTGTTGACCGGACGGAGCGCCGCCGCGTAGGCGCCGAGCTCCGCTTCGCCGCGGAAAAAGCGGACCAAGAACACGTCCGCGTGGAAGTAGAGCGCCTTCGCGAGCACCGCCGCGCCCATGATTCCCGCGGTGCGAAATCCCAAGGACGATGCGGACCTCGACCAGCGGGGGAAGGTCGAATAACGCGTGAGTCGGGTGGCGAGCCACCAGATGCAGAGCAGGCTCAGCAATTCGCGCCCCACCACCACGAGCCCAAACGCCGCCCCGGGGGCCTCGACTTTCAACAGCCAGAGCGTGGCGATGATGGTGAGGAGTTGATTGACCATCCCGACCAGGGCGGGCGCGGTCTGCCGCTGGCGCATTGAGAACACCGCCCCGAGGGCGCTCGGGGCCATGAGCGAGAGGACCACCGCGGTGGCGAGCAGAACTTGGCGCCGCAGCGAGTCGGTCTCGAAGATCGCCAAGACGACGGTGGCGGCGCCACAGGCCAGGCCCGCGAAGAGGCGCCACGCCATGAGGGCCTCGAGGCAGGCACGTTCACGGTCCGGGGCTTGGGCGACCGCGCGCACCGCGAGCCCTTCCGTGCCGAGATCAAGCACGATCGTGGCGAGGGCGAAGATCGTCCCGACGAGGAGGAAGAAGCCGAAGTCCTCGGGGCAGAGGGAACTCCCGACGATCATCGTGACGACCAGCGCAGTCAGGATCCGCGCCGCGTAGGCGCCGAGCAGGAGCGCTTGGTTCTTGCGCAGGGGGGCGCGTTGACCCTCAGCTTCCGGTGGCATCGGAAGGGGTGTTGTCGAGAGTGATTTCGGAGAGGCCGGTGTTGCGGCCCAAGCGGAGCGCAAAGAGCACGGCGGCGGCAATGTCCTTCGGAGGAATGAGAGAGGGGCGGTCCGCCTCGGGTTGGAGTCGCGAATCGACCCGAGCTGGGCAAATGCTCACGACGCGCACTCCGTGGCGCTGCGCCTCGTGGCGGAGGGAATCGAGGTAGGCCCGCTGCGCCCCCTTGGATGCGGAGTAGGAGGCTCGACCCGCCACTCCCTCCTTCCCGGCCGTGGACACGATGCTGATCAGCGACGACCCGGGCGACTTTCTGAGCACGGCTATGCCAGCAGAGCACAGTTCGGCCAGCGCGCGAACGTTGATGTCGAACGCTCGCTGCCACACGTCCCACTTGGGGCGCACCGCGAGATCGGCCTCGGCGACGCCGAACGCACTGACCACAGCATCGAGTCCGCCCCAGGCTTCGGGGACACTTTGCAGGAGGGATTTCGCGCTGCCCGGGCCGGTCAAGTCTCCGGCCCAGACGGGAATGGGGGACGTGTCTCCTCCGAGTTCCCGAGTGAGGGCGGCGAGCTTGTCCGCGTTCCTCCCAGCGAGATAGACGCGGCTTCCGGCTTCGTGCAACTCCTTCGCGATCGCTTGACCGATGTCTCCGGTGGCGCCCACGATCAAGATGCGACGGTCCTTCAGTTCATTCATGGGGTTTGGGCCTTGGGACACCGGAAGCGCGCGATTCTATGAGCTCGCGGCGCAGGAGCTTCCCGGATGCGGAGCGGGGCAGGTTCGGCCGGAAGTGGATCTCACGGGGCACAAAATGAGGGGGCAGCTTCTTGGCGAGCTGCGCGCGCAGCAAGACGGCACTCGGAGGGCTTTCGTTCTTCGCGACGATCCACGCGATGACACACTGACCCCGCACCGGGTCGGGAACACCTGCGACCGCGGCGTCAGCGACCCCGGGCAGGCTGCGCAGGAGATCTTCGATCGCCGACGGGTAGATCTTGTCGCCGGAGACGTTGATCCGATCGTCCTTCCGTCCGACGAGGACAATTTCGTTGTGTTCGGTCAGGAAACCCATGTCGCCCGTCGCGAGCCAGCCAGAAGTCAAGGGCGCGACCGGGCCATTCCCGCCACTCCAGTATGCGGTGATGACATTGGGGCCCCGGCACTGGATTTCTCCGGTTGCGCCCGCGCTTACCGGCTGCCCCGCATCGTCGACGATGCGCACCTGGACTTCGGGATGCGGGCTGCCCACGCACCCCGCCGGGCGTTCGGTCGGGTTGGGCCCGCGCACGCTGACCGCCGAGGCCGTTTCGGTGAGCCCGTAACAGTCGAACACGCGGGCCCCCGGAAAGGCCTGGTGGAGTGCCTGCCTTTGGGCCTCCGGCATCGGCGCGGCGCCGTGGATGAGGGTGAGTCCGGGCGAACTCGGAGGCGGACGTCTCCCGTGCAGTAGCGATTGAAAGAACCCCGGTGTGCCCATGACCGCGTTGGGGTGAAGTTCCTGCCAAGCCCGCGCCGCGCTCCGCACCTGCAGGTCCGGCGGCAACACCACGCAGGCGCCACGCCACAGGGTCCCCATCACTAACGGGTGGTACACGACGTGGTGGAGCGGGGCGAACATCAGCGCTGCCGTCGTCGGGCTGAATCCCCAGGCGTCCATCCACAATTCGACCCCGCGGAGGACTTGGGCGGCCGTGAGGCCGATGGCCTTCGGACGACCGGTGGTCCCGGAGGAGCAGAGAATGACGGCCGGGCGACCAAGGTCGGGGGCGGCCGTCGACCCGTCCGCAACCGGGTGCCAGCGCCAGTGGCAACGGGGCCCGGGGAGGGAGCCAGGGCTCACCGCGACCCTTGACCCCTCGCTTGAGGGAAGACCCTCCGAGGCGCGAAGGATCCAGTGCGGCCGCAGGGTTTCCAGGAGCCCGGCGTTGGCCTCGATTTCGGAAGAATCCGGAACCGGGGCCGCGACGCCCCCGACCAGGAGAACGGCGGTGTGGGCGAGGATGAAGGGGAGACCGTGGCCTCCCACGATCACGACGCGTTGCCCCGGGCAAAGCCCTCCGGCCGCCAGAGCCGCCGCCAACGATTCGGTCGCGATTCGGAACTCGGTATGGGTCCATTCCTGGTCGATAGACCGGATGGCGAGGCGATCCCGACCCGTTTGGGCACCTTGCCAGAAGGCCTGCGCGAGGGGAGAGGGGATTTCGTGGACCATCATGGACAAAGCGGTGCGGTGGCGCGGGTTACGACGGGGAGTCAGACTCCGGCGAAACCAGCCGCCGAGATTACCGCCCGGGACCGATTGGAGTGGACAAGACCGCTCGAAGCTGCGTACCGTGGGTCGGGAACGCCGCCGGATTCAGCCCCGGTCTCCGCTCCTGCCTTGTCGGCATTTTCCCGTCACCAGAACGCCAGCGCTGCCGCTCCCGATAATGAGGGGTTATGCGCTCCTCGTTCCGATTCGCTCCTGCCCACCATGAATCCCCGGACCCTCCCCGCCGCTAACGGTGTCACACCTGCTTCCGTACGGCCCCGGGAGGCCGGAATTCCCCTCGGCAAGCGAGTCTTCGACTTGGCCGTGGTCGCGCTCGTGGCCCCGATCTGGATCCCCACCTTGCTCTTCTGTTCCCTCCTGGTTTTGATCCTGACCGGCTGGCCGGTGCTCTACATCTCGAAGCGCCGTGTGGCTCGCCACGAAAATCGGCGGATCGCCAAGTTTCGAGCGATGGTGCGCAACGCCGAGCGCCTCGTGAACCGCGACACCGTGCCGGTCTCCGATCAAGCCTTCCTGAACGTGACCCTCGATTCCCCGGTCTACACCGGAGTCGGGCGCCTGCTCGAACGGGCTTCCTTGACCGAACTGCCGCAGCTCTTCCACGTTCTCTCGGGCAAGATGACGTTGGTCGGAAACCGACCCTTGCCGGAAAACGTGATCGCGGCGCTCAAAACCCGCCATCCCGAGGTCGAGGAGCGATTTGCCTCCCGCACCGGCATGACCGGTCCCGTCCAACTCGCGGGGCGCGATCGGGTCAGCGACGGCGAGCGGCTGCGCCTCGAAATCGCGTACTCGCGGCGGGTGATGGAAAACTACTCGCCGATCTTGGATCTGAAGATCCTGGTCTTCACGGTCCTGCGCTGCGTGGGCTTGATGCGGCCCCGCTCGATCGATGAACTTCTGACTTTCCTCGGGCTCGACGCCTACCGAACCGCCACGGTCTCGCAGCCCGGCAGTCCGGTCTGATCCCCCCATCTCCTCACCCATGACCAGCTCTCCTCGCTCTTCCTCGCCGCGTTTGAGCGTGGTCATGAATGTCTGGAATGGCGAGCGGTTTCTCGAGCTGGCCATCGACAGCGTCCTGAACCAGACCTATCGCGACTTCGAGTTTCTGATCATCGACGATGCGTCGACGGACGGGAGCTCGGCCATCTTGGGTCGGCTCACCGATCCTCGTGTCCGCGTGGTTCGCCTTCCCGAGCGGGTGCCGCTCGGAGCTGCCCGCAACCACGGAGTGGAGGCCGCACGCGGCGAGTGGATCGCGTGGATCGATCAAGACGATTTGTGGATGCCCGACAAACTGAGCCGCCAGATGGAGCTCATCGACCAACACGGCGGGCCTGACCTCGGCCTGGTGTTCGGCCGCACCCTCTATCTCCGTGGGAACAAGTCCGGGCCGGATGTCGCATCGCAGTGCGAGTACGAAGATTTGCCGACCGGCTCGATCCACCGCCCCCTGCTCGAACTCGGTTGCTTCATTTCGATGAGCTCCCTGCTCGTGCGCAAAGCGGCCTGGATGCAGGTCGGCAACATTCCCGACCGTTATCAGGTGGCCGTCGACTACTGGTTGGCGGCGGCCGTTTCCAAGTCTTGGCAGGCCTTGGCGGTGCAAGACGCCTGTGCGTGGTACCGCCAGCACGAAGCGAACATGACGTGGTCGTTCGGCTTTCGAGCCTACGAAGAAGCCCACGCCATCGTGGAGGAGTTCGCGGACGCTCTGCCGGCGGCGCTCGCGCGTCGCCGCCAGCGAGTGTGGCAGACGCTGATGAGTGTCGAGCAGTTTCGGACTCCCGGCCAGCGCGGGGCGGCGGTGGCCCGACTGCTTTCCCGCGGCTCTTTGACGTACCTCTTGAGCCGACCCCTCGCCTGGCTCAGTCGTCGGCTGCGCCGCCAATGTGCCGGGGGTTCCCCCGCGCTGCGGCGGTACGAGGCGGAGCGGCGAGAACCGCGGCCTTCGAACGAAGCGGTGTCGAGACTCGCCTGATGCTGACGCGGCGCGAGACCCGGGCTCGGCTGCGCTGCGATTGGGAGCGCATCGAGGCGTATCGATCGCAGATCGGCCTTCCGACGCCGGTCACTCGCTGGGTGGTCCCTTCGTGGCTCGCAGTGTGGTGCTACCGGTGGGCTCGCCATCACCACCTGCGGGGCCGCGGGCTCCGGGGGCGACTGTGGGCGCACCTCGGTCTTTGGCTTACCGGCGCGGATCTTCCTGCGGGCGTCGATCTCGGGCCGGGTCTGCTGCTCACCGCGCCCGCGGCCATTTCCCTCTGCGGTCGGGCCGGGCGCAATTTGACCGTGCACGCTTTGTCGGGCTTGGGCGGCGAACTGGGAGCGGCGGACGTGGGAGCCGGTCCTGGTATGCCCTGGCTGGGGGATGACGTCACCCTCGAACCCCACGCGGGGGTGCTGGGGGCGGTGCGGATCGGCGACCGCGTGCGGATTCGGTCGGGGGCGATCGTGACCGAGGATGTGCCCGCGGATGGTGTCGTCGAACCCTCCGCGCCTCGTGTGCTGAGGGCACCCGGGGGGCGGACATGACGGCCTCATCGCAAGCCTGTCCGCACCGCGACCTGCGAGAGGCATGGCGAGACTGGTGTGCCGATCTCGATCGGCACCTCGAGGCGACTTCCCCCTACTCGGCTCGACGCGGACGGTGGCGAGGGCGGCTCTCGGTGGCGTTCGCTCCGTCGCTGCTCGCGCTTCTCGGACATAGGTTGGCGCACGCGGCCGGTTGTCTCGGGCTTGGGTGGTTGGCCGCGCTGCTCTCCGCGTTCAACCGCTGGATGTGGCGCGTGGACTTTACTCCCCGAAGCTGCCTCGGAGGCGGGACATTTCTGCCCCATCCGGTGGGAGTCTCGTTCGATGCCGATGCCGGACCTGCCCTCACGCTCTACTCTCAGGTGGTTTGTGGGCCGAACGACGCCTCCGGACGGCCGCGCCTTGGTCGGGGCGTGACCCTCGGAGTGCATTCGGTCGTGATGGGAGCGGTGGACGTCGGCGACGGGGCCACCATCGGCTTCCGTGGCGTCCTCACGAAGAATCTCGACGCGGGGGCGGTGCTCGTGTCCGGCCGACGCCCTAAGATCAGCCTTCCCGGTTCGCCTGACCATCTCTCGGAGGAAATTGCGCCATGAGGGAACCCACCACTCCGACGCGATCGCGCGCCAGGCTCTTGAGTCTCGGAGCCTTTGGCCTCGCCGCCCTCTTCAATCGTCGCGCTGTGGAGCGCTTTGTCGCGCCCGACGAAGTGTTTCAGAGTTCCGCGCCAGTCATGGGCGTGTACGCCATTCAGGTCGGGCTCGTGCTGGTGGGGCTTTGGTTACTCCGTTGGCCGCCCCGGTCCGTGACGACGCGTCGCCTCCTTGGGGCCTCGATGGCGCTGGGGCTGGCCCTCGGAGTCGCCGCGAACTTGGTCGCGTTTCGGATCGTGGAACCCAAGCCGGAAGTCGCGAAGGCAGTTCGGACCATGATCGCCTCCGAGAACCTGCTCCTCGACCTCAAGCTGCGCTTGAAGAGTCTGTCCAAGGCGGCCCTCGATCTGGATCTCAGTGGTCCGGAATCGCAACCCTTGTTTGCGGCGGAAGTGGAGATCTGGGACCTGGACGATGCTTCGCCGCCCGCCCGGGCCACCGCGTTGGAGGCTAGTGCGATCGAGAAACTCACCTTCCCACTGGCCGCGGCGCCCCATCTCCGGCCGCGAGAGGATCTGCGCCTGTGGGCACCCCTGTGGCGCAACCTGCGCTACTTCCGACACGGCGGGTTCGGAATCGTGCGCGGCGACTACGTCGATGCGGATCACCGCCGTTGGGAGTGCGAGGCGACCTTCGATGGAGTCGCCCGCACAGGGGGTGGCAACCTCTGCCAACTTTCGCTGGTCGCGATGGTGACCTTCAGCCGCGAAGGGGTGGCCGGGGAGCGCGAAGATCACGCCCCGGACTGGAGCATCGTGAAGTGGCGCACGACGAAGTGCACGATGATCGAAAGCCCCTCCTCCCTGTTCAGCGATGTCACGTCCCGAGTCCTGCTTGAGGAGAAGACCCGACGCCGAGCGATCTCTTCGCCGCATCAAGAGCAGGTGCTGGCCTCCTATCTCGACCCCGATTTCGAACCGCCCTACCCGTACTGGTCGCGTCCGGCCTACGACGACCATCCGGGAATCGCGGCTACCGACATCGATCAGGACGGATTCGACGACCTCTACATCGTCGATCGTGCGGGCAAGCATCTACTCCTCCGTAACCGGGGCGACGGGAGCTTCGAGGAGTGCGCGGAGAAGTACGGCCTGGACCTCGAAGGACACGGCAACGCGGCCTTGTTCGCGGACTTGGACAACGACGGCGACGCGGATCTCGTGCTCGCCCGCGGCCTTCGCCCGAGCCTCATCCTGACGCGCGAGGGCGATCGTTTCGTGGATCGTTCGGTGGAAGTCTCGGATCGCCCGCTGCCCGCCCTCGTCAGTTCCGTGGTGGCCGCGGATGTGAATCGGGACGGTCTCCTCGATCTGTATTTCTCGACCTACGCACGTGACAAAGTCTCGGCCGCCTACGAGCAGAAGCGACTCGATCCGGATCAGCCGGTATTGGCCGAATTCTTGCCGGAGAGCGAAGCGAAGGCGTTGACGCAGCGGCTGCTCGCCGCGTCGACCAACATCATTTTGGACTGCCCGGGGCCGCGCAACGTGCTTCTCGTCAATCGGGGAGGGGGACGTTTCTCGGACGACGGCGGCGCCTCCGGGCTCGATGTGGGACGCAACACCTACCAATCCACCTTCGTCGATTTGGACGGAGACGGCGACCAGGATGTCTACTGCGCCAACGACTTCGCCCCGAACAACCTCTTCCTGAACGACGGCAAGGGACAATTCCGGGACGTGAGCCGCGATAGTGGCACCGAGGATTTGGGATTCGGCATGGGCGCGAGCTTCGGCGACTACGACGACGACGGCGACCCCGATCTCTACGTCTCGAACATGTTTTCGAAGGCGGGCCGGCGCATGACCGTGCAGGTCCCCGGCATCGACCCGCGCTTCACCGCGATGGCCGGAGGGAACTCGCTCTTTCAAAACAACGGCCAGACCTTCGCCAAGGTCTCCGGAATGTCCGAACCGGCGCAACTCGTCGAAAAGTCGGGTTGGGCGTGGGGTGGCCAGTTCCAGGACTTCGATGCCGACGGCGATCTCGACCTCTACGCGGTCAGCGGCTACGAAACCGCCCCGCTCGGAGTCGAAGGTCCGGTGGACCGGTGAAGTGACTTTTGGCGCACGGTCGTGTGCCATGACCAAGGGCTCGATCTTCGTGGACGGGACCTTTCGCAAGGCCGCTTCGGCGGCGAAGTCGGCAACAAGAACTCGCTCAGCGGGCATGAACGCAATCACCTCTTCCTGCGGGACGAGACCCGGAAGAACTACGTCGACGTCGCCGGCGTGGCGCTGGTCGACAGCGAAGCGGATGGACGGACCTTTGCGGTGCTCGACTGGGACAAGGACGGGGCGCAAGACCTGGTGCTCGTGAACGCGAACAACCCGACGATCCAGATGTTCCGCAATCGGAAGAACGAAGTCTCCGGACCCGCAAACGTGATCGGAGTCAAGCTCGTGGGTGGCCAGAAGTCCGGCGCTCCGTCTACGCAGTGGAGTGCTCGCGACCCGTTTGGCGCTCGAATCGAGATCGAGTTCTCCGGACGAAAAATCGTGCGGTTCCTGCACGGGGGAGAGGGCTTCGCGGCCCAAAACTCCGGCACTCTCTGCATCGGGATCGGAGGCGCGACCGGCGTCGATTCGCTCCGCGTCCTCTGGCCCTCGGGAAAGGTCACCGCGCTTTCCGCGATCCGTGCGGGAACACTGGTCCGCATTCACGAGGATCCGGCGGACGTGAACTCCGCCGACGGCAGCGTGGCTTCCCCCTATTCACCTCCGGTGCCGCTGCCCGTGCCACCGGCATCGGCCGGCGGGGCGCGCTTCGACCTGTCCGAAGTCTCGCTTCCGGAGAAGACCCGGTTGGTCGTTCTCACAACCTTCGCGACGTGGTGCGAGAGCTGCAAGAAAGAGCTACCGAGACAGAAGCGACTGGCCCAGGCTCTTCTGGACCAGGGCGTGGCGTGGATCGGGGTCCCGGTCGACCCTGCCGACCAAGGTGCGAAGCTCCTCGCCTTTGAGAGTGCAAAGCGCCCGGGGTGGACGACCATGGGGGCTCCGAGTGCCGCGTTCCTCGAGCGATTGCGGGCCGCCCTGCTCGAGCGATTGAACGTCGACCAGTTGCCGTCGTCCCTCGTGCTTGATCGGGAGGGGAGAGTGCTCTCCGCCCACTTCGGCTTGCCCTACCTCTCGAAGCTCAAGTCGCTCTTGGATTCGTGAGCGCTGGCGCGGTCGCGGGCCGCGGGAGCGCCGCCCGATCGAGACGAGGCGCGAGTGCGGCGGCGGCGTAGACAACCGCCGCGAGCGACCAGAACACCCGCATGATCCCGTTCCACCAAAAGACCCAGTCGGCGAGTCCGTGGATGAGGATCGCGAGCACTCCGGCGGCCGCGCCGAGGTTGGCCAAAAAGAGGGTGTCGTCCTGGATCTTCCGGTTGCGCCAGGCGCGTCCGAGAATCAGCGTCAGCAGATAGAGAAACGCGATGAACCCGACCGTGCCCTGCTCGACCCATTGCTGCAGGTAGATGTTGTGGATCGGGGGAACGCTCCGAGGATCACCGTACACCTCTTCGCGGTAGACCGAGGCGCGGCCCGGCCGAAACTCCCGTTCCGAGGCCATGACGTAGGCGTAACTGTTCTTGCCGAACCCGAAGGCCGGTTTCGCCTGCACCATTTCGAGTGCATTGGTGTACATCTGGAAGCGGGTCCGCACGTTGGTGGGATCGCTGCGCAGAAATCGATCGATGATGACCTTCGAAGCGCCGAGGAGGATGACAAACCCGAACGCGATGAGCAGTCCTCGGAGCATGGCGGTGCGCATCCGCAGGGGGCGGTGCAGGGTCGTTCCGACCACCACGATTCCGGCGGCCGCGGCAAACGCCAACCAGCCGTTGCGGGAGAGGGTCAGGATGAGGGTGACGGCGCTGGCGGTGAGTGCGATGAGCGCAAAGAGCTTCGGGTAAAGCCGATCCCGCATGAACAGGAAAGCCAAGGGGATCGGCATCGCCATGGCCAAAAACCCAGACAAGAGATTCGGATGCCCGAGCAGCGCCGACACTCGGCTGAGTGCCCGGCCGCCCACGCTCTCCATCATGGCCGTGTTTTCCCCGAGGCGCTGGAGGCCGAGATCCAAGTCGAAGAAGTACTGGAGGATCCCGTAGAAGCCCTGCAAAAACAGGCTGCCCGCGAAGGCGAGGAAGAAATGCCGGAAGTCGCCCCGGGTGCGCAGGGTGTTGACGACGAGCACGAACAAGACCAAGGCCTTGCCCATGCGGATCACTTCCATGGCGGCGGCGCGTTTCCATTCCCGAATGCCGACGTCCACGACGGTGAGCGCGATCAGGAATACCCAGGGCCACACCACCTTGGGGATCCACAGGCGCGGCGCCTGACCCCGCAGTCGGTCGATCCAAAACACGAAGGCCAGCGCCACCATGAACGCGTCCGACAGCTCGACGCGGAACGCGTACTCGCCACCCATGTGAGGGAGGGTGCCGAAGAACTTGCTGAATTCGAGCGGGAGCGCAAAGCCGAGTCCCCACAGGAACAGGAGCCTCGGATTGCCCGACATCGTGACCAGGAGCGGAAGCAGGAGCGTGACCACGAGGGCCGCGACGATGATGGGCCGCTGCCCGATGAACGAGATCGAGATTGCGGCGGCCAACGCCGCCACCATCACGATGCCGAGCGCGGACCACACCGTGCGCAAGACCGCTCCCACGGATCAGCTCCCGGTCGCCAGAATGAGGCCGAGCCGATCCTTGGGAACCGCCCGGACCACGTCCAGGGCCCGATGCATTTCGCGGCTCCTCGTCGTGTTCTCTTCGGCGAGAAGGAGGCAGCGATCGGCGGCGAGCGCCCATGCCAATGCGGTGTCGTCCTGCAGGAAGCCGCCGGCGGAGACCAAGAGGTCGACGCCCTGCAATTCTTCTTGGGCAAAAAACGCCCGGAGCCGGTCGGGGGAGAGCAGGCCACTCTGCCCCGAGACTCGATTGCCGATCGTGAGCAGTTGGAGACCAGGCGCCACCGATTGCAGATGGCGGCGAGGCGAATTCCGGTCGCTCAGACTGTCCAAGAGACCACCGCTCGAGGCCTTGCCTTCGAGCAGTGGCATGACCCCAGGTAGCGTGCCTTCAACCAGGATCACCTCGCGGCCGTGGTCATCGGCGAGGAGGCGGGCGAGCAGAACGGTGGTTGCCGCGGCGTGGGCGGAGCGGCGAGGGCTTCCCACCACCACCCGGCAGCCGGAGCGCGGGTTCGCCGAGAGGGTCAATTCTCGAGCGAGCTGTTGCCAGTTGGCTTCGCCGGAGGCCCGGCGGGTCGCGCGGTTCAACACTGCCTCCAGGGAGGCCGAACGATTTTCGACGACGTCTCTCATGGCGACCCCCTCTCGACGCGCGCAGCGTCTCCGAGTTCACGAAGGGCCGCGCGAGCGTGGCCGGAGCTCAGGACGAGGGTTGCGGTGCTTCCCCCGAACTCGGCGAAGTCCTTCCATCCCTCGCGGCGAACGCGGCCCTGGATGGCCTCGACCAGGAACGCGGCAAGCGTCCCGAAGATCAGCCCCACGATGAGGGCCGCCGCCACCATCAATTTGGTGTTCGGCCACTTCGGATCCTGGGGCGGGCGCGCGACGTCGACTTGGCGGAGGCTCGGCTGGGTCAGTCCGGCAGTGGCCTGCGACACGGTCGCCTGAGCCTTGCGATCGAGCAGAACCCCGTATTCCGCGCGGACCTCGGAGAGCCTTCGGATCAGCGTCTGGACGGTGGACTGCTTCTCGGAGAGGCCTTCCAGGCGCGTTTTGAAGACGGATTCGGACTCCGCGAGCTTGGCGATTTCGGCCCGAAGGCCGCTCGACTGGGCCGAGAGTTCGCCGACCCGTTTGCGCAGCGCTTCCCTCATCTGATTGAGGGCGGTCGCTTCCGAACTGAGCACCATCTGCGAGGCAGCGGCAATGTTCCGCTCCAGAGTCGCGATCACGACCTCGACTTCCTTGATCTCGGGGGCGTCGGCCGGGAAACGTTGGAGCTTGGTTTCGCGGTCGAGCTTGACGCCGAGGACTTGGCCTTCCATGGCCTGGCGCAGGGTGTTGAGTTCTTCGACCCGCTGCGTCACCTGTTCTTTTTCTTCCGCCTGCATCAACGATTCAAGCTGGCGGGTTTCTTCTTCCTGGCGGGCGAGCTCGGCGCGGCGGGCCACGAGATCCGCCTCGATCTTGGACCAGTGCGTGACCATCGCCTGTTCGCGCTCGAAATCGAAGTAGACCCCGTGCTTCTCGCGGTACTCCTTGAGCTGGTTCTCGATGTCCATCATGCGGCCGTGGGCATCGTTGACGGAGGCCTCGAGGGCTTTCACCGCATTGGCGGCTTCCGCTTGGTGGCGATCAGCGCGCTGCTTGATGTACGTCTGCGCCACCCGGTTGGCGATTTCGGCCACCCGCGGGCTCGGACCCTGCACGATCAGCTTTCCGACGTGGGTGCCTTCCGCCACTTCGAAGCGGATGCCCTTTTTCATCTCGAGGAGAACATCGATCTTCTCTTTTTCCTCGGGCGTGAGGTCCCAGGGCGATTTTTCCGGCGGGAACCACTGGTGCTTGACCGAGCGGTACCAGTTGCCGAGGTCGGAGAATTGCCACCAACGGCGGACCAAACTGCCGAGCGGATGGTGGACATCGTCCCACTTGAGATCGAGCTCGCGCTGGACCGCTTCGAGCACCGCGCCCCCAGTCAGGAGTTCGACTTCACTCTCCGCCTCGTCTTTGCGGAAGAGATTCCACTGGTCATAGAAGCGGTCGCGGGTCAGGTCGTCCTTTGGCTCGGCGAGCAACACCGCTTCCGATTCGTAGATGGGAGGACGGAGTTTCGAGTAACCGACGACCAAGCCAACGCTCATGATGACGACCGCCAAGATGAGCAGCGGATGGCGGCGCACGACCGCCAGGAGTCGCTTCACGGGCGAAAGAAAATCGAAGGTCTCTCGAGGACCGGTGGATTCTGGATACACGGTGAATCCTCAGGAGTCGTCGCTCAACTCTTGGATGAGCTTGTAGTTGACATAGGTGCCGAGAATCGCGTTCACGCCCGACAGAGGCTCGTTCACGAACTGTTTCATGTAGAAGTTGAACTGCCCAATGCCCGACTTCGGAACGAAGACGATGTCACCCGCTTCGAGCGGGAAATTCTGGAGGGAGAGCAGTGCGGCCGGTTGGCCTTCTCCGCGGAAGGGGATGATGATGGCCCGGAGGAATCCGTCCGCTCCGAGGCGGATGACGGAGATTTCCTCGTCGTTGGCGCTGTCCTTGAGGCCGCCCGAAAGCACGATGGCCTGCGCGGCGGTGGGGGCCTCACGCAGGGGCTTGGGTCCCACCGATCCCACTTCACCGGCGATGAACACGGAAGCGGGCCGGATCTCGGAGGCGATCACGGTGACTTCCGGATCTTTGATCTTGGAAGCGAGCGCCGCGGTGATGCCCGCGTCGATCTCGGGGAAGGTCTTGCCGGCGACCGGGAAGTCGTCCAAGTACGGCAGCGAGATCATGCCGTCAGGCCGCACCCCGTAGCTGCGGTTGAGCTCGGGGTGGAGGCGAACGAACAGGTCGATGACGTCCCCGGCGACCACGACGTACTCCTTCCGCCAGCGGACGGTGGAGTCGATGACCTCGGGGCGGGCCTCGATCTCTTCGTAGGTGACCGGAGCGGTGCAGGCCCCGAGGCCGACCAGGAGCAAAAGAATAAAACCCGCAAAGGGTTGGCGCATGGGAGAGTTCACGGGCAGGATCCTACGCGGATTTTTCCGTTATCGGGAGCGATGACGGGTTAACTCGAGGTCCACCCGCGCCTTATCGGCAAAGCGGCCCCAGGAAGCCGATTCCAAAATGAAGGATTCCAAGGCCCGGCCACGGCGTTCTCCTTGAGTCGGATTCCCGAGGACTTCCGCCAAGGTGCTGGCCATGGCGGCATCGTCGCTCGGGGGAACCAACCACCCGGTCCGACCCGGGGCGATCACCTCGGGGTTGCTGCCGACGGCGGTGGCCACCACCGCGCAACGGTGGGTGGCCGCTCGCACCAGGACGTCGCTCTGGTAGAGGTGTGAGTAAGCGATGACGACCAGGTCGGCGGCTTCGAACCACTTGGGAACGACCGCGGCGTCGACCCACTGATCGAAGAACGTGACGCGCGGGCCGAGTGCGAGTTGGTCGACGAGCCGACGCTCCAGGTCGAGCGTCCGGTGCCAGGGCCGCCCGACGATGCGCAGATGGGCGGAGGGGAAACGGGCCGCGATCTCGGCAAAGGCTCGGATCAGGGTCGGAAGGTCCTTGTTGCGCTTGATCTGACCGAAGCAGAGCAGGGTCTGCTCCTGCGCTGGGATCCCCAAGTGTTCGCGGGCGGCGGCTTTGCCCACGCGCTCCTGCGGCTCCAGGGGGGCGGCTCCGAGGTGCGCGACACCGATCCGCTCCTCCGGGATCCGAAACTGGTTCGCCAATCGTTGCTTCGCGAAGTGGCTCATCACCATGAGGCGGCTCGCGCTGCGGTAGATCCGCGCGTAGGCCTGGCGGCGGTCGGCATCCCAGTGCAGCGGCAAGACATCGTGGGCCACGAGCAAGACCGGAATGCCCGCGCGCTCGAGCCGGCGGATGAGCCAGCGATCGAACTCCGGCTGGAGGATGTAGTACCAGCAGACGACATCGTGGCGGCGCGCCAAGTCGACCAGGGCACGGCCGGCCCGCAGGTAGTTCCAAGTCTTGCGGAGGCGACCCACATCCCCGACGATTCTCCGGAACACGATCTCGCGGGGGAACGGGGCGGCCCCGGGAAGGGGCGGAGCGAGATCATTGGTGGCGAGGGTCACCGCGACCCCCCTCTCCACTAAAGCGGTGGCGATGGCGACGTCGTGACGATCCAAAAGATGGCCGATCGAGTCGACGAGCAAGACCCGCAAGGGAGATCCGCACGACTCAGGAGCGGGGGGAAGTGACGGGAGTTCGGCCGGAGGAGGAGCTTCGCTCAAGATCGGTGCTCGCAAGGGGTCGGCGGGCGCTTCGGGAGAACGCCCAGCGGAGGCCCTCGAGGCCGAACTCCAGAGCATCGAGGCCGCGGGCGTGCCGCGACGGAATTAGCATCTGCAAGAGGCCGGCCAGAGTCCGAAGGAGGGCGGCGGCCGCACAGAGGAGAACAAATCCGGCGGCCGAGGCTCGTCCGTACTGGCTGCGGAAGAACGCATGGATACCGGCGCGACGAGCCCGCGCAAGTTCGATGGGGCCCAGGGTCCAGCTTCCCGATCCGATGTGCACGACCTCGGGGCCCGGGTCGTGGAGGATCTTGAGGCCGAGGCGCTGGAAGCGCAGGCACCACTCCCACTCCTCGGCGAAGAGGAAAATTTTCTCGTCGAGGTTGCCGACCTTTTCCCACGCGTGGCGCGAGAAGAGCATGACGGCTCCCGCGACCCAGTCGACCGCATGGAGTTCTTGGTGCCGGGCGAGCGAATGGAAGGGATATTGGAAGCGCTGGCCGGTGGCGTCCCGCTCCTTCGGTCGGCGGGCGAACTTGGCGCGGATGTTGCCCATGACGGTCGGGAAGTCGCCGCAGGAAGGCTGGGCACTCCCATCCGCGTAGACCAACCGGCAGCTCACGAGGCTCGTATCCGGATTGGCTCGGAGCGACGCGAGCAGCGCGGAGACTGCGTCCTCCCGGAGCACGGTGTCACTGTTGAGCAGGAGGATGTTCGGGCCTCGGGCAACCGCCATCCCGAGGTTGCAGCCCGCGGCGAACCCGACGTTGGTGGGACTGGCAATCCAGCGTACCGCCGGATGTTCCTCCGCCACCATCGCGGCACTGCCATCGGTCGAAGCGTTGTCGACGACGATGACCTCGATGGTGCATCCGCGAGTGTGGGCCTCAAGACTCCGCAGGCAGTCCGCAAGCAGCTTGCAGGTGTTCCAGTTGACGATGACGACGGAGACGTCGGGAGTCGAACTCGGGTCAGCCGGGCGCGGCGGGAGCGAGGGATCTGGCACGGTGGCGCCGCGCGGATCAGGCGCGCTGGAGGGCGCGCGCGGCCTTGATCAGGCCGAGTTCGGGCATGAAGTGGTACGACTTCTTGTCGATGCGGTACTGGGCCACCCGCGAGTAGGCTCGGGCCACCGGCTTCATGAGGCCGGTTGCTTTGCCGTCGACATCGATGAAGGCGCTGATTTCTTCCGCGCGATGGAGGAACTTCTTGAACGAGGGAGTGAGGTAGCTCAGGTTCACTCGGTTGTAGTCGTGATTGCCCCAGCCTTCGAAGGTCTCGGGGAAAACACAGCCCATTTCCTTGGCCCGATTGAAGTATTCGGTCCCGGGGAAGGGCACGAACAAACACACCTTGTAGAGCATGGCGCCGGGGTTTTCGCGCTTCAGCCGGAGCATGAAGGCGAGGGTCTCCATGACCTGCTCTTCGCTCTCACCCGGCATCCCGGCCATGAAGCTGTAGACCGCCTTGATACCGATTGCGGCGAGGCGTCGGTTCACATCCAAGACCTGCTCGGTGGTGATGTCTTTGAGCATCTCCTTCAGGGTGAGATCGCTGCCCGCCTCGGTGCCCACGAACAAAGTCTTGATGCCGGCGTCGTGCATCAGCTTCAGGTAGGCGTCGTCGCTGCGGTACAGGAAGTCGGCGCGGCAGTTGGCGTTGTAGAGATTGAGTTTGATGTTGTGGTCGATCAAACCCTGGAGGATGTCGGCGGCACGTTTGCGGTTCTGGAAGAAGAAGTCGTCGAGGAGGAAGACTCCCTCGGCGCCGAACTCGTCGCGCAGCCGCAGGAACTCGGCGATCACTTTGTCCGGCGAGAGGCCGCGCCACGTCCGCTTGAAGAACTCTTGGATGTAGCAGTAGGCGCAGCGGAAGCGGCAGCCTCGGCTGGTCACCATCGGCAGACTCGGTCCGCTGCGGAGGGCGCTGACCTTGTAGTGATCGAGGTCGAAGATCTTGTAGGGCAGCGGCGGGATCTGATCGAGATCGGGAGCGTCGGGCTCGGAGGTTTTCCGGATCTTCCCGTCTTCACCGCGGTAGCAGAGGCCGGGCAGATCGTGCCAGGGCTTGCCTTCCGCCAGAGCTTCCACGAGGGCCGGGAACACCGCTTCACCCTCGCCAAAACAGGCGATGTCGACGAGAGGGTGTTCGGCGGTCTGCTCGGGCAAGAGACTCGGGTGCACTCCACCCCAAATGATTTTCAAATCAGGAGCGGCTTCGCGCACCACCTTCGCCATGTCGATGCCGTGGGCGATCTGTGGGCCGGTCATCGTGGAGATGCCGACGCAGATGGTGCCGGGCCGCTGCACCATGGCCCGCAGGGTCGACCGCCAGTCCGAATCCTTGCGCTGGTCCAAGGCCGAGACCTCGTAGCCGCGAGCGACCAGCGGGGCCGCGACGTAGAGGATGCCCAGAGGCAGGATGTGGCAGTCTTTGTCCTTCGGCCCCGGGTGCGGGTGAAGGAGAACGACGTGACCGGTGGCAGTGGAAGTGAGCACTCGGGGTCTCGTTACGAGAGAATCGACCGCCGGGTTTCCCCGGACGGTGGCTGAGCACGCAATCTATCAGGAGAGCGTCGACCTAATCCCTAAGATGACTGAAGCTGCGCCTATTTCGAGAAATTCCGAAGTGCGTCGAGGGCTCGTCCGAGCTGGCTTGCCAGGTCGGAGGCCTCCTTCTGACCGAGGGCCCCGCGGGCGAGGACGGCCTGGGCTTGACCCATCGCCGCCACCGCCTCCGGAAGGGCCGCTGGGTCCAATCCGGTGCACCCGTTCACGCAGGCAACGATGCGCTCGGCGTTGGCCTCGGGGTCGAGGGTGTCCTCGAGCTTGGCGATGAACCAGTCCTGGGCGTTCACGATCGATCCCCAGCCCTCCTCCTTTTTGATGAAGAGCTTGCCTTCCACGGACTTCCACGGCTCAGCCGCCCACTTGGGTTTCACGTCGCACTCCTTCGAGGTTCGGCACCAACCAAAAGCGCACTCCCGAGGATGGTACGGCAGCGGCGCGTGGACAAGGGTCGCTTGTGGGGAGGGGGTGGGCGTTGCATCCTCGGCCCCGTGTCCACCGAGTCGAAGCGGAGCGAACCGAGCATTGCGGAGCGGCCGGCTGAGGCCCAGGAGTCGCCGGCCAAAATCGCCCTCGCCTGCAGCGGGGTCGGGCGGGTGCAACGAGGCTTCGAACGGTTGATGCTCGACATCCTGGACCTCGTGCGGGCGGACTTGGATATCACGTTGTTCAAGGGCGGAGGCGAGGAGCGACCGGGGGAGAGGGTGGTCTGGAATGCGGGGCGGCACGGCCGACTCGCCAAGGTCTTGCCGGTCCACCGACTGTTCGGGCGGCCTTCCTATTGGACTGAGTGCTGGACCTATGCGGTAGCCCTGTTCCCGAAACTCGTGGCGGGCCGGTACGACTTGGTGCACTACATCGACATCCCGGTTGGACAGGCGCTGGCGCGTCTCCGCTCCCTGTTTCGCGCCCGCTTCAAGCTCTTGTACACCCAAGGCGTCGTGATCGATCCCCGCTACTACCCCCGCGCCGACTACATCCATCAGGTAGCCCAAACGCTGCACGACGATGCGGTTCGCGCGGGATACGCGGAATCGACCATGCGGATGGTTCCGTGTGGCGTGCACTCCCAGCGGTTTTCCGAAGGGGCGAGTCGGGCGGACCTGCGGAAAAAACACGGCATTCCCGAGGACACCTTCGTGGTCCTTTCGGTCGCGGCGCTGAATCGGGTTCAGAAGCGAATCGACCACGTGATCGAAGAGGTGGCGGGGCTCTCCGATCAGAGTTTTCTCTGGCTGGATGGCCAGGCCGAAGAGGCGGATCTCCGCGATCTGGCCCTGGCTCGCTTGGGAGCTCGGGTGCGCATCACGCAGGTTCCGTCCGTGCAGGTGGCGGAGCTCTACCGACTGGCCGATGTGTTTGTGCTCGGCTCGCTCCAAGAGTCCTTCGGGCTCTCTGCCGTCGAAGCGATGTGTGCGGGCTTGCCGGTGCTCTTGCACCGCTCCCCGCACTTCGAGTGGCTATCGGGAGGGACCGAGAACTTGGTGCCCATGAACGAGCCAGGGGCTTTGACCGCAGCGCTTCGCTCGCTCCGCGATGACGGAGACCGGCGGAGCGACCTCGGTCGGAAGCTCCAAGCGCAGGCCACATCCCGTTACGACTGGTCCGCTCTCAAGCACCCCTATCTCGAGGTCTATCGCGCCGCTCTGCGCGCCTGAGATCCGGGCTCAACGCCACGATGCCGGCAGGTTCTCGTAGATCTCGATCGCCTGGAATTTCGGGGTTTCACGAGCACCGACGCGCCGGGCCCACGCCGCCATCTTCCGGAGTCCCTCCTCGAGCGAGGTCGTCGGATGATCGCCGAACACGGCGCGGATCTTCTCGTGATCGGCGAAGGCGTGTTTGACCTCGTGGCGCTCTTCGTGGTGGATCACCGGATGGCCCGGCGACCCCATCGCCGCCCCGACCTCGCGGGCGAGGTCGAGAACGCTGACCGGAGTGTCCGCCCCGATGTTGAAGATCTGGTTGCGAGCTCCCGGCACTTGCGGCGCGGAGGCGATGAGGGGAGCCAAGTCGCCGATGTAGCTGAACGCCCGGGTCTGGCGGCCGTCTCCGAAGATCGAGAGCGGCTTACCCTGCATCACCTGGTTCATGAAGATGCCGACGACGTTGCGGTAGCGGTCCCCGATGTTCTGCAATTCGCCGTAGACGTTGTGCGGGCGGAAAATCACGTAGTCGAGGCCGAAAATCCGCTGCGAGGCGGCGAGTTCGAGCTCCACCGAGTACTTGGCGATGCCGTAGCTGTCCTCGGGAAGGGGCTGGACATCTTCCCGCATCGGCACTTGGCCAGGCCCGTAGACCGCGATCGACGAGGTGAAGACAAAGCACTTCACCTTGTTCAGCACCGCGGCGTTGATCAGGTTCACGCTGCCGATGACGTTGTTCGTGGTGTTGAAGCGCTTGATGAAGTGGCTCAGGCCTTCGGCCGCGTAGGCTGCGAGGTGATAGATCCGGTCGAACCGCTCGGCCGCACAGAGCCGCAGCACGAGTTCGTGGTCGACCACGGAGCCTTGGACGAACTTCGCCCGCGGGTCGACGTTTTCCACAAAGCCGCCGGAGAGATCATCCAAGACGACCACCGAGTGGCCCTGGTCGAGGAGTGACTTGGCGACGTGCGCGCCGATGAAGCCGGCGCCGCCGGTGACGAGACACTTCTGCATCAGTCGTTCTCCGGATGCGACTTGTAATGGCCACTCACGATGTTCTTGAAGAGGCGCTCGTGGTCGTTGGTGATCATGTCCCAGCGGTAGGCCTGCCGAATCCGCTCGACCGCCATCTTCCGCTTCTTTGCGACCTCCTCGGGGTGGTCCAGGACCCAGCGCATTTGCTCGGCCAAGGCGTCGTCGTTTTTGTCCCAAAGCACGCCGGCGCCGGCCAAGACCTCGGCGTTGAAGTCGACGTTTAGGCTGAGCACGCAGTTGCCGTAACCCATCGCCTTGAGCAGCGCCGGATTCGTGCCGCCGACCTCGTTGCCGTGCACGTAGGCGTAGCAGTGGCAATGCAGCTCGCGGATGTGGCCCGGGGTGTAGACGGGTCCGAGGAACTGGATGCGCGGATCCTTGGTTTCCTTGATCTTCTTGATGAACGGACTGTCCCAGTTCGCGCCGCCCGCGATGACCAGCTTCTTGTTCGTCTTCACCTTCTCGAAGGCGCGGACGGTGTAGTCGGCGTGGTTTTCGGGCTCGAGGCGTGATGCCTGGAGGAAAAACTCGCCGGACTCGAGCCCGTACTCCTTCAAGATCTCCGGCTTGACGCTGCCTTCGATGTTGCCGCCGTACGCGATGAAGGTGGTGGGAGTCTTGAACTTCGTTTCGTAGTAGGCCTGGATCGCCCGGGAGTCGGAGATGATGCGATGAGCGACCTTGGTCGAGACCCACTCCGCGAACTTGTAGTACTTCTTGGCGAACCAGCCCCACTTCTTGCGCCGCCACTCGAGGCCGTCCACGTTGAGGGCGATCTTCTCGCCGCGCAGTCTCGGGATGAGCAGCAGGGGGGCGTTCGCGGCGTTGAAGATCATGAGCACGTCGAACTTCTGTTTGCGCGCGTCCCGGAGGCAGTTGAAGGTGTGGGAAAAAGTGCCGGTGACCTTGGAATCCCAGTGTTTGCAATAGCGGAGCTTGACGCCTTTGTACTCGCTCGGGTTTCCGGGGGCGTTCCCGAATCGGCAATAGGCGGTCACGTCGTGCCCCTTTTCCACGAGGCCGACCGCAATCTCCTCCGCGCAGGTCTCGAAACCTCCGTAGTTGGCGGGAACTCCACGGGTACCGATCAGGGCAATCTTCAAGGCAGGTTCTTTCGATCGAGGGTCAAAGGGTGGTGCCGGGGCGGATGCTACGCAGCGCGTTCTCCCGGGCGGGAGACTCCGCCGGGCGGCCTCGCGCGCGTTCCGCCAAGACTCGCCGCGACAAAAACGGGCGGGTCAACCCGGGCGCCAGCGTGATGCAAGGCCAGAGCGCGAGGTTTTTCCAGGAGATCGCGTTGGTGCGGACGGCGCTCGTGATCTCCCGGCGGGCGGCCGCGTTTTCCCCGTCCGTCAACTGGATCGCCGCGAGGCGACGGTGATTGAATCCGAGGAGCTTCTTGCGTCTCCGCTCGAACTTTCCCTCGAATCGGAACTTCCGCAGCAGCCGAATGAGGTTTTCGATGATGCTGCGGTTGAACCAGAGCCGATTCCGCAGGGACTCGTCGTGGTAGCGAAATCGGATCAGGCGCTCCGAGTGCAGGTAGCCGGAATGGCCGGCCGCGCCGAGCCGCATGAGCAAATCGAGTTCGAACGGGAAATTGCCCTCGATGTCCGGCGACACGAATCCGACTTCTTCGAGGCAGCGTCGGCGAAACACCGTGCCGGAGATCGGAAACAGCCCCGACTCCATCAAGGGACCCAAGATCGGGAGCTTCCCCGCAGGGAAGCGCTGGCGACCGTGCTCGAGGTCGTACCGGGCACTCATCGAGTCCGAGTCTTTTCCCTCGGCATCGATGATCCCGGCTTGGGTGATGAAACACGCGAGAGAGGGGTCGGCCTGAAGGGTGGCGACCGCGACTTGGAGATAGCTCGGCGCAAGCAGGTCGTCGTCGTGCAGGATCACGAAGTAGTCGGAGCCTTTCGAAGCTTCGAAGAGGAATCTCCCCTGGCCGTACTCGAACGCCGGCTTCGGCTGAGCGTGGAAATGGCAATGGGCGAGAGACAAGGACCGCACGAACGCTGAGACTTCGTCTCTCACCGGTTCGCTCGATCCGTCGTCGCTCACCAAGACCCGGTCCGGGGCTCGAGTCTGATGCACCAGACTCTCCAACGTCTGGCGGACGAGTCCGGGGCGGCGCAGCGTGGGCACGCCCACAAAAACCGTGGGGGAGGACGCCTCAGCCACCATGGCGCGCCAAACCCAGGTGAGTGCGATACCAGGCGACGGATTCGGCGAGCCGATTGGCCACGGGTGCACCAGGCTTCCATCCCAAACGGAGCCGCGCGCGCTCGGACGAGAGATACTGATGGTTGATCTCGCCCTTGGCCTCGTTGAGCACTCGCGGTGACAGATCGCTGCGTCCGGCCGCCTTCAGGATCAGCTTGGTGAGATCCAAGACCGAGAGGGGCTCCCCGGTGCCGAAGTTGAAGGCCAGGCCGTGGAGGGAGCGGTCCTCCATTTTCTCGGCGAGGAGGAGGTAGGCCTCGGCGATGTCCTGCACGTGAACGTAGTCGCGAATCGGGCTGCCATCGCTGCGGATGATCGGCGATTCGCCCAGGAGCGTCGAGCGGATGGTGCCGGGCACGATCCGACTCCAGTTGAGATCGCCGGGCCCGAAGAGATTCCCGCAGCGGGTGATGCACACCGGCGTGCCGTAGGTCTTGAAGTAGGTGGCGGCGATCAGGTCGGCGCAGCTCTTCGAGACGTCGTAGGGATGACTGCCCTGGAGCGCGCAGTCCTCGTCGTAAGGGAGCACCTTGTGGATGCCGTAGGCCTTGTCGCTCGACGCGACCACGATGCGAGTGACCAAGGGCGAGCGGCGGGCGGCTTCCATCAGCAACCAAGTGCCGCGGATATTCGTTTCAAAGGTGGCCACCGGATTGCGGTTGGCGACTTGGACGATGGCCTGAGCGCCGAGGTGGAGGACGGTGTCGATCTCGTACTCGCCCAACGCTCGCTCGAGCACCGCCTGGTCCTCGAGGCAGCCGTAGACGAGGTTCACCCGACTCGCACAATCCTGGAAAAACGGCGACCTCGGGACAATGTCCCGCACGAGCGCGGTGACCTCGGCGCCACGGCGCAAGAGTTCGCGCACTAAGCTCGAGCCCAAAAACCCGGTCCCCCCGGTGACAAAGGCCCGACGGTTCTGCCAGAAGCTCATGCGCTGCCCCCATCGCGACGCCAGGGCCGCTGGCCGCGGGCGATCAGGGCTTCGAATTCCTGCTGGTCTTTGTAGCTGTCCATCGACTTGAAGAACCCGTCGTGGCGGTAGGCGAACACTTGGCCGGCTTCGGCCAAGCGAGGCAGGACGTCCCGTTCGAGATTGGCGCCCTGCCAGTTCTGGAACACGCGCTTTTCGAACACGAAGAAGCCGGCGTTGATCCAGTGCTCCCGCATCACGGGCTTCTCGCGGAACTGACGCACGCAGCCGCGCTCGTCGGTGACCAGAGTCCCGTACTGCGAAATCAGGGGCACGCTCGTGATCGTGACCAGGCCGCCGTGGGACCGGTGGAAGGCGAGAAGCTGCTTGAGATCGACGTCGCAAAGACCGTCCGCGTAGGTGGCAAAGAAGGTGTCCCCGACGGAGTCGCGGCATCCGAGAATGCGCCCCCCGGTGTCGGTTTCGTCACCGGTGTCGACGATCTCCACCTGCCAGTCCCGCGACTTGCCTTCGAAGTAGTCGACGATCACTCCCTTTTTGTGACCGACCGACAACACGAAGGAGGGATAACCCTGGGCGACGTAGAGGCGCATCACCTGGACGAGGATCGGGGATCCGTCGACCGGCACCATGGGCTTGGGCAGGTACTCCGTGAAGGGGTAAGCCCGAGTTCCTTTTCCGCCGCAGAGAATGATGGTCTTCATGGCTGAGAGCGCTCTTTGGATTCTTCGGCAAAAGGTGGGGAGAAAAAGTACGCGGACGTACCGATCTCCAAAGTTGTGCCGAACCGGGCCGGTCGTTCAGGCACGGAGGGTTGCGAGCCTCGTTCCGGGGGAGGTCGGCGGGCGCGCCGATTCGCGAACGATCAGGGCGCGAGCATCGCGGTGCGAACCTGGGACTGCACCCGGATTCGGGTCACCAGCTTGGAGAGTCCGATGAGCTCGGACGACCAAACCTGGAACGCCGAGGACAATTCTTTGGCTCCTTCATCGCTGAGCTGGAAGTGGCAGGCGCGGGCCGTAGCGAGCGCGTAGGGGCGGAAATCCGCCGGCCGGCCGTCCGCCACCCAGGCCGGGAGGTCGTGGGACAGCGTCAGGGAAACCGGTTTCACGATCTCAGCGGCAGTCCCGCCGGCGGCGTGGCGGGCTTCGATCCAGCCGTGAAGGTCCGTCCAAAACGACTCGAAGGCCGGCCCTTCGGTCACGAGTTGGCGCGAGAGGAGGAGGCGCTTCGTGGCGGCAGACGCCAGGCGGCAGACTTCCTTCCAGTCAAAGAAGGAGGCGCGGGCCCGGTACTTGTACATGAGGTTGTCGCCGATCCGGCCCGCGAGCAGCTTGTCGAAGTTTTCGGGGCGGCCGTAAAACTCCGCGCAGGCTTCGTAGGTCGGGAACAGTTCGCCGACGGTTTCGCTCACGAACTCGTCGAGCAGGGCGCGGGCCGCCCCGGTGTCGGCCTCCATCGCTTCGAGCATGGCGGTGAGCCATTCGGAGCGACGAATTCCGAGGTTGCCGGCGAAGGCCACCAAGTCTTGGAACCAGGAGTCGTTCCAAAAAATGCTGAAAGTCAAATGGTGCTTGCGGGCCTGCACGTAGTCGTCGAAGGGGAGGGTGTCGGTGGCGACGATGATCTCCTCGATGTCGAAGACCTTTTCGCCGGAGTAGATCCCGAAGTTCTTGGGGAGAATGCGGAACCGGGTGGTGAACTGGTACTTCTCCCGCGTGCTCTGGGCTTCGAGGTCGGCTCCCTTGAGCATCATGGCCTGGAAGCAATGGGCCTGATCGGTGCCGGCGTCGATGAGCTGGTGCATGCCGATCAAGTGCGAGCGCAAAGTCTCGCCGGGAAGGCCCAAAATCAGGTCGGAAGTGGACCGCAGGCCCCGCCCGCGGACGTGCACCATCAACTTCTCGTAGGCCTCGAGTTTGATGTTCGAGCGCGAGATGTTGCGCAGCACCTCTTCGTCCAGCGACTGCACCGCTTGGTACAGCACCAAGGCCCCGTTCACCTTCTCCATCGAAGCGATGATGCGGTCCGGGCGGTTTTTGCCGGTCGTGGCGTCGATGAACGTCGGCCAGCCATACTGCTTCTGGGCCTCACCGATCATCGCCGAGATTTCGATGTCCCGTTCGAACATCCCGTAGTTGGGGTCCGCGATGCGCAGGGTGCCGACTTGGGGCGAACGCTCGTGGATCATCCGGGCGATGTAGGCGATCTCGGCCCGCAGGCGATCCATCGAGAAGTAGTTGACCTTCGTGTAGTACTCGGTCCCCTGCACGCAGAAGGAACATTTGAACGGGCAGCCGCGGTTGGTTTCGATGATCGGGGCGAGCTTGCCGTCGAAGAACTCGTCCATGATGCCGGTGAGCCACGGCGAGGGGATCTCGTCGAGCTCATGAGGGCGCCCGGGGACCGCTTGCTGGACGAACCGATCGCCGCGTCGGTAGAGAGAAGAAGGGATGTCCTTGTCCTGGAGCGCGGCCACGGAGTGGGCGGAGTTGCGGAACTCGGAAACCAGCGTGGACGCCAAGAAGTCGCCCTCGCCCAAGACATACCAGTCGAGCTCGGGCCGCTTCTCCATGAACTCGATGCGGCGGTCGTCGTCGACGGGAATGTTGGGGCCGCCCATCACGGTGAGGGCGCGCGGGTTCCTGCGCTTGACCTCGCGGGCGAAATGGAGGCTCAAGGCCTCGTTCCAAACGTAGTTGCTCACCATGAGCACGTCTGGAACCTGGGCGTCGATCGCCTCTTGGAGCTTGTTCGGGTATGCAAAGATGCGGGTCTGCACGTCCTCGCCAGCGAGGTCGCGGCCGATGACGGCCTTCATGTACCCGACGCTGAGCGGCATGCAGTCGGTGGCCAAGACGCCGCGGTAGTTGTGGCGAAGGTCCGCGAGGTAGACGACGGTTTTCATGGCGGCTGACTGGGGTGCAGGATGGGAAACTTCGCCACGCACCCTAAGGCAAGCGGCATCCTGGCGTCAAAAATGACGCCGCGGATCACCGTAACCGCAAAAAAAGGTGCGAAAGCGAGGAATTTATTTGGACAGTTCGATGGTCGGCGCAGCCTCGGCCAGCCGAAGCTCGATCGAGCGTCGGTCGTATCCTGGCAGGGGCTCGCGCGGCGGTGAGGCCAAAAGCCCTTGCAGAGCCCCGCTCAGGCTCTCCCTCAACGGCTCGTGGACAAACCCGATTTCCCTTTCGGCCAGCGTGGGGTCGAGACACGACATCCACCGCGAACTCAGCGGGGAGACCTCTTTCGGAACCAGGCCGGCGTCGACCAGCGTTTCCGCCGCGACCTCCCGGAGCTCGGGCCTTGCCCCGAGCAGTTCGCCCAGGTGGCGCACCAGGTCCGCGACCGACGGACTCTCCTGGATCGACAAATTGAAAGCCTTGCCGATCGAGGCGGGGTTCTGGATGGCGAGTACGACCGCACGCGCGACGGCGGGACTGAACACGTGGCGGGCGATGCGCTCGTGGCCAGGAGGCAGGAGGATCGGGCCCCCGTCCAAGAGTCGGCGCACATAGCTCTCCAGGCGGCGAAAGTAGTCGCGCGCCCCGTGCACCATCGGGAGGCGGAGCCGGGTCGAGGGGAAATCGGCGTTGGCTAGGAGGACCGACTCGGCGTGGCGTTTGCCGACGCCGTACTCCCACTGGGCAAGATCGTCCGCATATTCAGGGCGTGCCATGAGGGCACCGTCATACTCGGACTCTCGCATGCCGGGGCGATAGCCCTCCCGGACCAAGTAAACCTGGCCGGTGCTGATCAGGAAGTAGTGCCCGGTACGGCCGCGCAGGGCCGCCACTGCGGCCGCGACGTCGGTGGCCGAGTACGCGCACAGGTCAATGGTCGCGTCGAAGTGGTACCCGCGCAGCGCCTCCCCGAATTCTGGCTGGCGACGATCCTGGCGAATGCGCCGGATCAAATCTCCGAAGGGATCGGGCGATTGGCCGCGGTTCAAGTGCCAGACCTCGTAGCCCGCGGCCAGTAGGCGGTAGCTGAGATCGATCCCCAAGAATCGGGATCCGCCGAGGAGGAGCGCGCGTCGGGTCAAGGGAGGCCTCCGAAAGTGCCCGCGAAGATAGCGAGCCGCGCGCGTGGGCTTAGGTCAGCTCCCGAGGATCTCTTCGAGCATCTTGAGCATGCGCTCGTTTTCAGGCTTCAGATCCTTGGCCTTCTGTGCCCATTTCTTCGCGTTCGCCGAGTCCTGGAGCGGACCTTGGCACCACATTGCCGCGTTGGAGAGGAGGCGGACGCCCAGTTCTTTGTCCTTCGCACCGCCCAAACCGTCGAGTTCCTCAAGCGCCTTGATCGCGGCCTTGCAGGTGTCTTCGTCGTTCACGCGGCCGAACACCGATTCGACGTACCGCTCGAAGAGCCCGTTTTCATTCTTGGGGTCGAGTTCCTTCGCCATGCCCACGACGGCGTCGTCACCCTGCCCGGCGGCGAGGATCGCCTTCAGGGCTTGAGCCTTCAGACCCATCTTGTTGTCGGCATCGAGAGTGAGGGCTTCCTTCACGACCTTGGCCAACGCCGGCGCCGCGACGGAATCGCCGCCTGCCTTGCCGAGGGCCTCGATCGCCTTTTCGATCACCACCTTCTTGGCGGCAGCATCGGCGGCTTTGGCCAGTTCCCCCGAAAACGTGGAGACACTCGCCAATGCGTCCTTGCCCTTCTTGGCCTCAGCCTCGATGTAGGTGAGGTACTTCTCGGGGCCACCCGGCTGGTAGCTGGCTTTCGCGTAGACCTCGCCCTCGGGGTTCATGAGCAGGATGGTCGGGAATCCCTGGATCCCGTACTTCTGCTGCAGCTCTTCGTTGCGAGCGGGGTTCGGCACCTTGGCCTTGATGGCGTCGTCCTGAGGAAAGTCGAGAGCCACCAGCACGTACTGCTTCTGCGCACCCTCGAGGAAAGAGACGTGCTGGAAGACCTCTTCGTGCAACTTGATGCACCAGCCGCACCAGTCGGAGCCGGTGAAGTCGACCAAAAGGTCCTTCTTCGCTTCCTTAGCGGCGAGGACGGCCTTGTCGAAATCGGCGAACCAAACGTCGGCCTTGGCCGTGTCTTGAGCGAGCAACGAACCGGAGAGCGAGATCAGAGCCGCTAGGGCGAGATGCGAGTGAGACATTTTTTCCTTTCAGGCAGAGTCCGCCTTCGGTGCAAGAACCCCACCCGGAGCGCGGTGATTCCCCGAGGGTCTCGGCCCAGGCCGAGCGGGGCGCGGACGCTATCAAAGCCCGCTCCCACGGCGGCAATGAGGAATCGGAAGCCACTTTTGCAAACCGGCGCGGGTGGCGCGGCTTTCTTCACGAAAAGCCGAGCTCTCCGTCGGTCTTCGACTTCTAATCGGAAAACTCGGGGCTACTGGATCCCCCCTCTAGCAAGTCGGAAGAAGGACGAACCGAGAAAGGAGGCTGAGGACTCGTCCCCCGAGTCCGTCTTCCGAGCCCCGTTCTCCCTCTCGGACCCCCAACCATGTCGAATCCGTCCCCAAGTCGAGCTCTTTCGCCACCGCCCGGTGCTCACGCACGCAGGGGCGAGGGCGGGATGTCTCTTCTCGAAATCACCATCGCCTTCGGCGTGCTTTCATTCGCCGCCTTCGCGACTCTGGGTTCCATGGAGACCACGCTCCATCTGGACAAATCCAACTCTGAACGCGCCATCGCGCTGCGCGCCGCGGTCGGAGTGATCGAGCGGGTGCGGGCCTACGACTACGGTGCGGACTTCCAAGACTTCATCGATCACTGGAGCAATCCGGCCAACTCCGGCTTCGACATCGATGGTCTGGAGGCGCCCGAGCCCGAGTCCAGCTACGGTGGTACCACCGCCGGTTCCCAGACCGGGACCCAGGGCTATACCCAAGGTGGGACTACGAGCTATGGAACCACGACCAGCCGTCGCGGCGGTTCCATTGCCATCGACACCTCCGACCCGCTCCGCACTCGGGTCAACGTGGAAGTGAGCTGGAAGGGTCAGAAGGGCAACGAGCGCATTGTGCTGCCCATGACCTTCACGGGGATCAACCCATGATCCGCCGAACCCCCATGAACCGAGGCTTCACCATCCTCGAGATGACGGTCAGCGTTTCGGTGTTGACCATCATGATGGGTGGCTTTTTCGTGCTCGCGTCGACCGGCACCAAGCTGGCCGGCGAGTCCGCCACCTCCGTCGAGAGCCAAAAGGCCGCGCACCGCTCGCTCGTGGGAGTGTTCGATTCCCTCAACGAGACCGCGATGAGTAGCGTGGACACGACCTCGAGGGTGTTCCAGTACGGCGTGAGCTCGAGCTACCGCTCCGATCGATTCCAGATCTCGGGCGGCCAGCTCCGCCAATGCACCTCTCCGCTTTGTCGCTTCCACACTCGCGAAGATCTCTCGATCAAACGTGATCACTACTGGTGCGGATCCGAATTCCGCTCCCCGCTCTTCCCGACGGTGATGCGCGGGAAGATATGGCCGGAAGAAGCGGAGACTTGCCCCCTCGACGGCGCCTACACCACGACCACCACGACCATGGACGTCGTGAAGTTCATGACCGCGCGGGACGCCACGGGGGACTTTGTCACCTCGAGCGGGGCGAGCGCCGGCCCGAGATGGGGCGGCCTTGTCTTTTTGGCGCCCGGCCCCGGGGCCGACGGCCTTCCCGAGCTGCGGGAGTACCGGATCTATGCCTCCGACTTGATGGAGGGGACGGTCACCTACTCGCAGGGCTACAACCACTTTCCCGCCACCTCCCCGACGATGGTCCATCTTCTGGACTTCGGCACCGACGGAACGATCAACGGAGTGCGGGACAACAAGGTCCCGGCTTCTCCCACCATCTCGGACGCCTCGATCGAGGCCTTCTACACCGGAACGAGTGGGGGCCGCCGCACCGTCACCTTCTACAAGAGCCTGTACGGGCCGAACGGGGGCTATCCGCAGCGCCTGTTCCACCTCACGATTTATCTCGACAACGGCGAGACCAACTGGCAGGTCCGGCACATCGAGTCCTTGCTCGTGAATTGGAACGCTCAGCGCACCTTCGTGCGCGAGCCGAAGACTCTCGTTCCCAACCTCACCGAGTTTGCCGCCTCGACCCAAGTCTCGAACCCGTGGAGCGCCACCAATCCCGATGGCGTCCAAGAGTCGAGTGTCGTACGCCTCGTGGTTGGGACCTCCCAGCCGAACTTCGATCAGGGCGAAAAGACCTGGAAACACTCCGTCGACGTCGTGACGGTGACTCCCAAGAACTGAGGCTCCCATGAAATCGATGATCGGGCGACCCTGCGGAGGAATCGCCCTCGCCATTTTGCTCACGGCTTGTAAACCCGACGCGGTCGCGCCTCCGGCGGCAGCCGCCCTCCCTCCCGAAGAATGGGAGGCGGTGGTGTTGGAACTGGAGGAACAACTCGCGGCGGACGTGCTGTTGGGTTCGAGTTCGCACGAAGTCCTGACCCGAGCCCTGGCCGCCCGCGGACTGAGCCTCGAGTCGTTCCGCGCCGCTGCCAAGGAGGCACAAAGCGCGGTGATCCAGCGCGCGTCCTTCGAGGAACCGGCCCAAGAATTGGCCGATGCCATCAGTGAACTGGATGTCCCCGAGGCCGCGGAGTTGTCGACGGTCCCCGTGGAAGATTCCCCGCGCATTCTTGCAGAACCGGATCCGTGGCTCGCCACGGCGAGCCGCCTGGTCCACTCTCTCAGAACCCCCCACGTTGGAGGTATGCCATGAGTCCCCGTTCCCGTTGTTCCGAACGTGGCGTCGCCCTGGTGACCGCCATCTTCACCATCACTGTTCTGGTGGGGGTTTCGGCCCTCTACCTTTCTTTGTCCTGGGACGGACGCGAGTCCGAACGACGAGCCGAGGCCGCGGTGCGCGCCCGGCTCGGGGCCGATGAGGCCATCGCGCTCGCGGTCGCCGAACTCAAATCGGGCGTCGACTCGGGCGGCGATGGTCTTGGGACCATCACCTTCTCCGGCGACGACGATCGTGAGCTGAGCGCGGCGGCCACGGCCCTTGGCGGCAACCTCTTCCGCATTCACGGCGAGGGGGTTGTCCCGCGAGCTCGCTCCGCCGCCGATGTCTTGGCCGAGGTGATTCCCTCGGACCCGCTGACCGCGACCCTGCGGGCGGCGATCACTGCGGAAGGCCCGGTTTCGACGCTGGGAAACATCAGCGTCGACGGCCGTGACTGGAGCGCCAACGGGACGACGCTGGTCGGTCCCGGCACCTTCGGCATTTCCTCCCGCGGCGCGATTTCCAACGGCGGATCCTCGACGGTCGGCGGCAACGGTCGGCCGCCCGCCCGGCCGGCGCCCATCGGAGCGAACGAGCCTTTGGCCACGTGGCGCGACCTGACTGACAACGACGGCGACTTCACCATCGACGAAGAGGCCTTCGACGGCATCGACAACGATGGCGACGGTAGGATCGACGAAGACACCAACGATTACCCCGACACTCCGGACATCATGTTCAAGCTGCCCAACGGCACCTTGAAGGACATCGCGATTGCTCGTGGAACTTACTTCTCGACCCAGACCGCCTACGAGTCCTACCGTGCCGCCAACGGGGGCATCCTCCCCGGGGGGCAGATCTACTTTCTCGACTTCAGTTTGTGGCAGCCCGCCAATCTCGGCGCGGACATGAATGCTCCGTCCTCGATCGTGGTCCACCACAATTCCACCGCGAACGCCCTGATGAAAAACGTGCACGGCAACTTCCGCGGCATCATCCTCGCGGACTTCGTGCAGCACATCAACGGGGACTTCTTCGTGGCCGGCGGGTTCATGTCCTTCGGTGACAAGTCCATCGGAAACGCCTACGGCAATGGAAACGCGATCGTGCGCTTCAGTTCGTCGGCCTTGAGCGGGCTCCCCTCGTCGAGTGCGACGCAGAGTGTTCGAATTCTGTCCTGGCAACGGGCGGCAATGGAGTAAGGGACGATATCCATGACGAAGATCGGGTGGATGTGTTCATGGGTCGCCGTGGTCGCCGTTCTGGGCGCCCCGGCGAACAGCCTCGCACAGGAAGACTCCGCGGTGTCGCGCGCCATCGCCGACCTGCGGAGTGCCTGTGCCGCGCAGAATGACGAAAAACTCCAGACGGCGTCGGATGCGATCACCGGCTTGGGGGGGGCGGCGAAGGAGGCTTTGTCCCTTCTGACCAAGACCGGCACCGAGGCAGAAATCTGCCTCGCGCTTCGCTGCCTACGGGCGATCGATCGCAGCTTCGACTGCGGCCTCGAGGCGCTGCTTGGGCACCGCGCCGCCGCAGTTCGAGCGGACGCCGTGGTGTCGCTCTCCATGGTCCATCAGGAAAAAGCGGCGCCGCTGCTCGAGAAGGCCTTCGGGGACGTGGACGTGATGGTGCAGAGGCGGGCCTTGGACGGGCTCTGCGAGTATGCCCCGCACACTCCGGCGGCGGCCGAGATTATCGCGGCCGGTCTTTTGTCTCGGGATTTTTGGATCGAACAGCGGGTGCTCGAACTCCTGAGCCAACAGGACTCGAAGCGGCCAGGCGCGGTGGAAGCGCTGACCCGCAAACTGCGTGGACAACTCCTGCGTCTGCGCGCGGGGACCGCGGAGAAGCTCTATCTTCAACTCGCCCAAACTTGGGGGGAGGCCAGCGTCCCGCTCATCAAGGCCGGGCTCGAGTCCTCCAACGACGATGCCAAGTGGGGAGCGCTCGCGGCAGTTGAGATCCTCAAGCCGGAGAATCTCTTTTCACCGACTCTGTCCTTGCTCGACTGTCGCGACGAACGTGTGCACCTGCGCACCGTCACGGTGCTCGGGGTCTATGAAGATCGTCGGGCCTTCAAGGGATTGGTGGCCGCCTTGGCAGCGGCCGATTCCCCGGCGGTGCGCGATGCGGCTGCGGTGGCGCTCCGGCGAATCACCGGCAAACTGCACGGCTTCGACGTCGGGGGCTGGAAGCGCGAGCTCGAAAACGCCGAGGACGTTTGATCCGGTAGCGCGGGTCAGACGCGAAGCTCGGCCCAGATTCGCTCAAGCCGACTTCGCTCCGCGGCGCTGATCTTGGTTGTCAACGCCAATGGCGTTCGTCGACGCAGAAAGTCCTCGAGAGTCTCCGCAAACTCGAAGCGGCGTGTGTAGAGCATCTCCGCCGGCGTCTCCAGCCAGCCAGGCAGGAGGGGAGTCCCCAGTTGGGGATGATCGCGAGCGATCTCCGCCACCTCCGCGGCTCGCGATCCGTACCGGCATTCGAGATGGGTTGCGACCTCCATCTCCAGGCGCCCGTGGCGGGCCAGTTCACGCGCGGCGAGTCCGCGGTCACTCGATAGGCCAAAGCACCCTCCGGGAAGCGGAGTGCGCCGACTCCGTTCGCCGTCGTCCACGCGCAGACCTCCGCCCGCGGCGGCGCGCCGCAGGATTGCGTGGGCAATCAGCCGCCAGGTCGTCAGCTTTCCACCGACGATGTGCCACACCCCGGCGGGAGATTCGAAAATGCACTTCTCCCGGGAGGCGTGCGAGGGATGGCCCTTGCCGCTGCGGACCAACGCCCGAAGACCGATGAACGAGCTGATGACGTCGGACTCGGTGAGTCGTCGATCCTGGAGATAGGCATTGGTCGCGCTCAGGAGGTACGCGACGTCCGCGGACTCCACCTGGGCTCGGTCGGGATCGCCCTCAAAATCGCGATCGGTGGTTCCGATGAGGGTCTGCCCAAAAAACGGGATGACGAAGAACACGCGGCCGTCACTCGGGGCCGTGATCAGCCAGGCCTGTTTGGGATCGATCTTGGGAACCACGATGTGCACGCCCGAAGTGAGTCGGGATCGTGGCGCCGCTTCGGGCCAGGTCCGGCTACGAAAGCGGTCGGTCCACGGTCCGGTAGTGGCCACGATGCACCGCGCCGTCCACTCCTGCACCTCGGTTCCCCGTGCACCCGTGGTCTGAGCCCGCACCCGGAAGAGATCGGGCGGCCCTCCCTGGATATCCACGACCTCCGTACGGGGGGCCACTTGCGCCCCATGTTGCGCTGCCTGCAGCGCACATTCGACCACGAGCCGGCTGTCGTAAGTTTGCCAGTCGAAGTACCGCCCGGCGCCGCGGCTGCCTGTCTGCACCAGTGCGGGCGCGGCGGAGGCGAGTTCCTCCGGACTGAGGAATCCCGGGCGGAAGCCGGCCGGTCGACCGGCCAACCAGTCGTAGAGCCAAAGACCGAGCTTGAGCTTCCAGGGTCGCAGTCGCGACCCTTCCCCGAGCGGCACCAAGAAGGGGAGAGGCGAAGCCAAGTGGGGTGCCAGCTCCGCCTGCACGGCCCGTTCGCGCAGCGATTCGCGAACCAGCGAGAATTGCCCGTGCTCGAGATAGCGAAGGCCGCCGTGGAGGAGTTTCGTCGACTGGCTCGAGGTGCCCTGAGCGAGGTCCCCCTTCTCGAGCAGGGCCACGCGGTTTCCGAGGAGCGCGGCCTCGCGCGCCACTCCCGCCCCGAAGATTCCTCCGCCGATCACCAAGAGGTCGACGGCGCGGGAATCCCTCGGGTGGTCGGGCATCAGGCCTTCACTTGTTTCTTGTAGTGGCCGGCCATGACCAAAGCCCAGTTGGTCCCGTCCTCCGACATCTCCATCATGAATCGGTAGGAGTCCGGCTTCGTGATCGAGAAGGTGTAGCGCGAGTGTCCCATGGGGCCTGCGGCCTGGAACACGAGTTTGGCGCCGTTCCAGGTGCCGTAGGCGGGCTCGGCACCCGAACCCATGTTGTCGAACCAGTTCATGGAGTACTGCTTCTTCTCCGGGTGGTAGCCGATGACCCCATGGCCGATGTGAGTCACCGTCTTGCCACGCTTCTGCTGGTACTCCATGAGGAGGTGGAAGTCTCCGCCGACCAGTTTGCACTTGGAGACGCCGGTGGCGGGTCCACCTTTTGGGTCCCACGGCATCGGGTGGATCGACTCGTCCCCCTTCCAGTTTCCGACGAACTTGGCGAGCTTCTTATGCTGGGCGGTGAGTTTGGGCATGTCCATGCGGCGAGCCTATCAGGGTTTCGCGGGAGATTCGGGCGACACGAGCAAGAAGGCCAAGGTTCGGACTCCCGAGTGGGGTGCGGACGACTTCCGGAGGACGCCCGACTCCGTCTGCTCGTACACCGCGATTTGCCCAGCTTGGCTCTCAGCGACGAGTAGGAACCGCGGGTCGGGGGCAAACACCACGTCCCACGGAAAGGCCTCGGTGGCGGCCCGGTGCGGCACTCCGAACAAACCGGTGGCCGGATCACGACGGTAGAGGAGGAGCTCGTTGGCGCCGCGGCTTGTCACGGCCAAGTGTTGACCATCGGGCGAAAAACGGATGGCGCCGGCAAACGCAGGTTCGGTTCGGCCTGGGCTCACCGTCGGATGAGTCGCTACCTTCGTGAGCGTTCGGGAGGTCTCATCCCAGGCATAGTGCGTGAGGGTGTTGTCGAGTTCGTGCAGCACCACCAGGGCATCTCCGTCCGGGGACCAGGCCGCGTGGCGCGGACCGCTACCGGGTGGGCATGCAATCGAAGGGCCTTCGACCCATGGCGAGGCGTCGGACTGGCGATGGAGGATCCCGAGTTGATCGGTGCCGAGATCGGTGAAGACCGCGGTTCGCCCGCCCGGCGCGACGAAGGTGCCGTGGGCATGCGGGCCGGTCTGGCGTTTCTGGTGGGGACCACGACCCTCACGCCGGAAAACCTGGCGTGGCCCCGAGTCTTCGCCCTGGAGATCGAAGCTGGCCACCACGCCGTCCCCGTAGTGAGCGACGAGGGCAACCGTGGAAGTCGGATCCACGGCGACGTGGCATGCGCCCTCACCGCCGGAGTTCCACGTGCGGTTGAGGATTAGGCCTCTCTCGGTGACTTGGAATCGCCACAGGCTCCCGGAACCGGAGCCGTACCGCTCGCTGACCGCGAGAATCTCCGAAGGAGAGGTGGTCAGGGCCACGATCGAGTGGGGGTTTTGGATTCCGACGTAGGCCGACTTGCGGGTCAATCGGCCCGATGCCGGGTCCATCTCGAAGATCAGAAGGGTCGGGGCCCGGTCGGAGCCCTGGCCTCCGCTGACCAAAGTCCAGGGTCGGGTGGGAGGTGACGACTCCGGTTTCGCGGGTTCGTGAGCACACCCCGAGATGGCGATTCCGAGGCCAAGGATCGTGATTCCGACTGTCCAGCGGCGCATGGCGGCATCGTAGTCGCCCGATCCTCGCCTTGAGAACCCGGCGGCCCCCCGCCATCCTGCTCCCATGCCGGATGTCTTTACGGAACTGCGGGCGGCCTTGGCGTCGCGCATCCTCGTGATCGACGGGGCCATGGGCTCGATGGTCCAGTCGTATCGACTCTCCGAGGAGCAGTTCCGAGGTGAGGCGTTCCGTGATCATCCGCGCCCGCTCAAGGGATGTAACGACCTGATCTCGATCACGCGGCCCGCGGTGGTGAGCGAGATTCACCGCGCCTATCTCGAGGCCGGGGCGGACATCATCGAGACCAACACCTTCAACGCCACCGCGATTTCGCTCGCCGACTACGGCTTGGAGCGGGAGGCCTACGCCATCAATCGGGCGGCCGGGGCGCTGGCCAAAGCGGCCTGCGACCACTTCATGGCTGCCAACCCCGGGCGCCGAGTGTTCGCGGCCGGCTCTCTCGGACCGACGACCCGCACCGCCAGCCTCTCCCCGGATGTGAACGACCCGGCGTACCGCGCCGTCACCTTCGAAGACCTCCGCCGCGCCTACAAGGACGCGGCGGCTGGGCTGCTCGATGGTGGCGTCGACATCCTGATGCCGGAGACCACCTTCGACACGCTGAACTTGAAGGCGGCGCTGTTCGCGATCCAGGAACTGTTCGAGGAGCGGGGCCGCGTGGTGCCGGTGATGGCCTCCGTCACGATCACCGATCGGAGCGGCCGGACGCTCTCGGGCCAAACCCTCGAGGCGTTTTGGCTCTCGATCGAACACGCGCCCCTCTTCAGTGTGGGGATCAACTGCGCGCTGGGCGCGGCGGAAATGCGACCCTATGTTCGGGACCTGGCCCGGCTCGCTCCTTACTTCACGAGCTGTGTCCCCAATGCCGGATTGCCCAACGAACTCGGCGGGTACGACGAAACCCCCGCCGCGATGGCGAGTGTTCTGCGGGGACTCGCGCAGGAGGGACATCTGAATCTGGTGGGCGGTTGCTGCGGGACGACGCCGGAACACACCCGGGCGCTCGCCACGGCGATGCGCGGGGTCGCGCCCCGCTCAGTCCCGGCGGTCGCGCCGCGCACCGCGTACTCCGGGCTCGAGCCCTACGCGATCACTGCGAACACCAACTTCACGATCATCGGCGAGCGCACGAACATCACCGGCAGCCGGGCCTTCAAGCGGCTGATCGTGGAAGGGAACTTCGAAGAGGCGGTCAAGGTCGCTCGTCAACAGGTCGAAGGAGGCGCCAACATCCTGGACGTCAACATGGATGAGGGCCTGCTCGACGGCGTCGCGGCGATGACGCGCTTCTTGAACCAAGTCGGGGCCGAACCCGACGTCGCGCGCCTCCCGATCATGATCGACAGTTCGAAGTGGAGCGTGCTCGAGGCCGGTCTGCGTTGTGTGCAGGGGAAGGCACTCGTCAATTCCATCAGCCTGAAGGAAGGCGAGGCCGAGTTCTTGCGGCAAGCGAAGCTGATTCGTCGCTTCGGCGCGGCGGTGGTGGTGATGGCTTTCGACGAAACCGGGCAGGCGACCACCGTCGAACATCGGGTCGCGATCGCCGAGCGGGCGTACCGATTGCTGACAGAGTCGGTCGGTTTCCCACCCGAGGACATCGTTTTCGACTCCAACATCCTGGCGATCGCGACGGGCATCGAGGAGCACGACGGTTACGCCCTCTCCTTTTTGGAGGCGACCCGCGAGCTCAAGCGCCGGTTTCCCCGGATGCGCCTTTCGGGAGGAGTGAGCAACCTCAGCTTCTCGTTCCGGGGCCAAGAACGGATCCGCCGGGCGATGCACGCCGCCTTCCTCTACCACGCCATTCGGGCCGGGCTCGACATGGCGATCGTGAATGCCGGTCAGCTCGATGTCTACGAGGACATCCCGAAGGACTTGCTCGAACTGGTGTTGGATGCTCTGTTCGCTCGGCGCCCGGATGCGACCGAGCGGCTGGTGACCTGGGGATCGGCGAACCGGGAGGAACTGAGCCAGACGACCGCGGCGCTCGAGTGGCGCGGCCAAGACCTGCCCGGGCGCGTCAAGCATGCCCTCCTGCACGGCGTGACCGATCACATCGAAGCGGACATGGAAGAGGCCCTCGCCACTTACCCATCGCCCCTCTCCATCATCGAAGGTCCGCTGATGGCGGGCATGAACGTGGTCGGCGAGTTGTTCGGGGCCGGCAAGATGTTCCTGCCCCAGGTCGTGAAGAGTGCGCGGGTCATGAAGCGGGCCGTGGCGGTGCTGGAACCGCACATGAGCAAAGAGGAGGGGATGGGACGGGGCCGCATCGTCTTGGCGACGGTGAAGGGCGATGTGCACGACATCGGCAAGAACATCGTGGGCGTCGTGCTGGCGTGCAACGGTTACGACGTCGTCGATCTCGGAGTGATGGTGCCGGCTCAGCGCATCCTGGACGAGGCGTTGGCCCGTAGTGCCAAGGTGGTGGGGCTTTCGGGTTTGATCACCCCCTCGCTCGACGAAATGGTCGATGTGGCGGCGGAAATGGAACGGCGGGGCCTCCGGCTTCCCCTCCTCATCGGCGGGGCGACCACCAGCGCGAAACACACCGCCATCAAGGTCGCACCGGCCTATTCCGGGCCGGTGGTGCACGTGCTGGACGCTTCGCGCACCCCCCAAGCCGTCGAGGGACTCCTGAGCCAGACCGATGCTCCCCGGTACGTCGCCAGCGTGCGGGCGGCGCAAGCGGAGGCTCGCGAGCGTGCGGCGGTGGCGCGTCCGGACCAGTTCTTCACTCTCGACGAAGCCCGCGGTTGGGGGATTCCCTACGGGGACGTTCCTCCCGCTCGGCCCGAGTGGGAAGGCGTGCGCGATCTCGAGGTGGGACTCGCGGACCTCGTGCCTTACATCGACTGGACTCCGTTCTTCCAGACTTGGGAGATCCGGGGCACCGCGGATCAACTGCTCGGAGGCGCGCACGTCGACCCGCGCGTGACGAGCCTGAAGGCCGATGCCGACCAGATGCTCGCCGAATGGGTGCAGCGCCAGAGACTGCGGCCCCGTGGCGTGCACGCGATTCTTCCTGTGCGCAGGGATGGCGACGACATCCAGGTAATGGACATCTCATCGCGCCTGCCGACCGACCGGCGCTTCTTCATGCTCCGTCGCCAAGAGAAGCCCCGCAGTGGTCGGACCGAGGCGGGTGTCTGTCCTTCGCTCGCGGACTTGGTGGCTCCGGATCGCCCGGACTGGGTGGGTGCGTTCGTGGTCACTTCCGGACTCGAACTCGAAGCGATCACCCGAGGGCTCGATGAGGCCGGCGATCCGTACCTCTCCATCATGGCCAAAGCTCTGGCCGATCGCCTCGCGGAGGCGTTTGCGGAGGTGGCGCACCTGCGAATCCGCGAGGCCTTTGGATTTGGCCGCCGCGAGAACCTCACGATCAAGCAACTCCTGCGCGAGGAGTACCAGGGCATCCGTCCCGCGCCCGGCTATCCCGCCTGCCCCGATCACACCGAAAAGCGCACGCTCTTTTCCGCGCTCGACGCCGCGGCTCGCACCGGAGTGACCCTGACGGACTCCTGTGCAATGTGGCCGGCCGCTTCGGTGGCGGCCCTGGTCTTCACCCACCCGGCCTCGCGATACTTCTCCATCGCCGCGATCGGGAAGGACCAACTCTCGGACTATGCGCGCCGCAAGGGTTGGTCGTTGACCGAAGCGGAGCGCTGGCTGTCGCCCCTCCTCTGAGCCGGGGTGAGCTGAGCCCGCGCGTAGAGTGGCCCATGTCGACCACGCTCCAGGATCTGCGCGCCGAATTCCCGGCCCTGGCGGGAGGCCTCTGCTTTTTGGATTGGGGGGCGACGGGACTGCTCGCGCGCTCCGCCAGAGCGGCCCTGACCAGCTATCTCGACGAACTCGAATCCTGTCCGAGCGGGGAATCGACCTGGATGCACGCGCGCCACCACGAAACCCGGGAGGCGGCCCGGCGGGAGCTCGGCGCCCTCCTGAATGCGCCGGCCAACACGATCGGACTGCTCGAAAACACTACGGCGGGGTTGAACGCCGCGGTGTCTTCCATCCGGTTGCAGAAGGGAGAAAACGTCCTTCTGGCCGCGAACGACTACCTAGCGGTGGCCACTCCGTGGAAACATCGGGCGGCTCGGGACCAGATCGAGCTGCGCTGGGTCGCCCCTCGGGACGGGCGTATCGAGGTCGACGACCTCGTCTCGGCGCTGGATGAACGCACACGGGTGATCGCGATCTCCACCGTGGGGTGGACCACCGGGGCGTTACTCGACCTCGAACGGCTCTCCGCCGAAGTCCGATCGAGGGGTATCCTGCTGGTCATTGATGCGATCCAGACTTTCGGAGTCGTACCGCTCGACCTCGAGGCTACGCCGGTGGCTTTCCTGGCAGTGGGCGGTCACAAGTGGCTGAATTCCACCCTCGGTGCCGGCTTCCTCTACGTGCACCCCAACATTGCTGCCCGACACCAACCTCCCTATCTCGGCTTCCTGAGCGGGCGGGCGCCCCGAGGTAACTGGGGGGACTGGTTTGCCGATCCGCGGAGTCGCCCGGACGAAAGCATCGTGTTTCCCAACTGCGGACGGAGCTTCGAAACCGGGGGAACCCCGTCGTACGTCGGGGCGATCGGGCTGCTCGAGAACGCCCGCCTTCTGCGAGCGGTCGGCTCCGAGGCCATCGGCCGCGCGGTTTCGCACCTCGGCGGACTACTCATCGCCGGTCTCGAGTCCCTCGGCCTCGCCGTGGTGACTCCCAAAGAGCAGCGTCGGCGGGCGGGAATCGTCGTGTTCAATGCCCCGGGGGGCCCGGAACAGGAGGCCGCCTGGATCGAGGCTCTGCGCACCCAGCGGATCATCGTGTCGCGGCGGTACTGCGCGGGGGTCGGCGGAATTCGGGTTTCCATCCACGGCATGAACACCGCGGAGGACCTCGAAAGGTTGCTCTCGGCCCTGCGAAGTTTACGGGGCTGACCAACGCGGACGGGCGAGGGGGATGGAATCGATCGGGGGAAGCTGGTGATCCAAGTCCATGATGAGGCGGTCGTGCCCGCCGGCGAGCTCCGGGGCATCGAGGCTGAGTCGACCGGAAGGCCGACCCTTGGGCACGGGAGATCCGTCGCTGGGCGGGGGACTCGGATTCATCGAGGAGGGTACTCCACAAGTCGCGATGCGCACCTTAGCGGCCAGGTTCGGAACTGGGAAGCCCCATGAGGGAGGCTGCCCGGACCTCCGATCGCGCACCGTATCTCCTCCGCGCTCGGCTCCCGGGGTGGGAGGCACTCGGCCCCCCGGTACCACTCGGCCAATTCCCGACTCCGGTGACCGAGGCCCCCGAGCTGGCCCCGGCGCTGGGACTCCAGTCGCTCTGGATCAAACGTGACGATTTGTCTTCGCCGATCTACGGCGGCACCAAAGTCCGAAGTCTTGAGTTTTTGTTCGGGGCGGCGCGGGCGGCCGGGGCGCGCGAAGTGGTGACGCTCGGGGCGACCGGCAGCCACCACGTCTTGGCTACCGCGCTGTTCGCGGTCCAGGAGGGTCTCCGGGTGCGCGCGGTGCTCTTCCCGCAGCCGCCGACCGAGGAAATCGGGCTGAATTCACGGGTTCTGCCCCGGATCGGGGTCCAGGTTCGGGCGGTGAGTTCCGTCGTGGGCGTGCCTTGGGCGTGGTGGCGGGAAAAGTCGCGTCAACCCAGGCCGTTCGTCATCCCTGCCGGAGGAAGCTCTCCGCTGGGGATTTTGGGATCCGTCGAGGGCTACTTGGAGCTCGATCAGGCGATCCGATCCGGGAGCGCGCCACGGCCGGATTGCATCGTGGTGCCGGCCGGCTCTTGCGGAACCGCGGCTGGGCTTCTCTTGGGACGGGCTTTGGTGGGGGAGAACATCCCGATCGTGGCCGTACGAGTGGTGCCGAGAGTGGTTTCGAACGCGGGCCGAGCGATGCGGCTTGCGCGGGAGGGGGCGCGACTTCTCCGGTCGGCAGGAGCCGAATTCGGCGGACGGCTCGGGCCGCTCGAGTGGATTCATGACGCAGCCGGCCCCGGATACGCGCGTCCGACCGATGGCGCGCGCCGGATGGTGGAGACCGTCCGCAGGCTGGCGAATTTCCGCTGCGAAACCACCTACACCGGCAAGACGCTGGTCGCCCTGGAGCGCCCGCGATTCGCGGGGCGAAACGTGCTGTTTTGGAACACCTTCAGCGCGGTGGATCCGGGGCCGGTCGAGCGCGGGAACGAGGGCGGTCTCCATGGGTAAGCGCCATGTGATTGCCCTTCTTTCGCTGGCGTTGGCGCTCGGGTGCGGGCGCGCGACTTTGGTGGAGCTGCCGCGCGGCTCACCCCTCCCGGAAGGAACCCGCCTGCAACTTGGTCAGCTCCTGGGGTCCCGGGCGGAACAGCTCCTCCACCTCGACCGGGTTTCCCTAGTGACCAGCGCCGGGCGCGGAATCGAGGGTTTTGCCGCGGGCCCGCCCCGTTCGCTCGCGGAGGACATCGAGTCCAGGCTCGTCACCGGGGTGGTGGATCTGCCCGCAAACCGGGCCGCGGCGCTCCGCGATCTCCTCCTCGATCCTGCCAGTTATCGCCAAGGGGTGGCGCTTCGATCGGGGATCGCCGAATCTGACCGAGTCTGGCTCCTTCACGCTGGCGAGTCGGTTTGGGTGCTGCGTCGTACCTCTTCACCCGACGGGGTCCGGCTGGGCTCGCCCGGACTGGGGGAAACCACGCTCGAGCTCGCTCCGCCGGCTGCCCGGGTCCTGGACACCCTGCTTGCCCCCCCTTGAGAGTCGAATTTCTCGAAAATGCCTATGAGAGCGAAGGGCGCAACTTTCTATATTGGAGAAACCCTCAAGCCGAAGCACCCTCACCGACCGAAACGAGGTGAGCCACCGCCATCGGGTTCTAGGGCCCTGCGGGCTCGCCAGGTGAATTTCGAGTGGCACTGACCGGTCGGCGGGTTGCTCGTCGCTGACGTGTCTTGGGGGGAGGGATCGCAGCCGTGACAAGGTTCCTGACAACGAACCAAATTGCTCAGCTCGTCGGAGTGAGCGAACGGACCGTGGCCAACTGGGTCGACCGGGGTCACCTGGATGCCTTCCGCACGCCGGGGGGGCACCGTCGCATCAAGCCGGAGGCTCTTCGCACTTTCCTCGAGGCCCGCGGCCTCGAAGTTCCCCGCGCCCTGCGGGCCGGTGGCGCGGTCTTGATCTTCACCGAGGACGCCGGGTTGGCGATCAACGCGCGCAGCGCGTTGAACGGGCCGACCTCGCCCTTCGAAATCGCGGTGGTCCAGGATGCCGTCTTGGCCCTCCTGCACGTCGGCGAGCGCAAGCCAAACGTCGTCGTACTCGACTCGACGTGCCGTGGAGTCGATCCCCGGGTGGTCTGCCAACGGGTCAAAGCCCATCCCGACTACCAGGACGTCAAGGTGATCTACTTGGCCTCGGGGGATGCGATCACCGTGAAGCGCGAAACCGGGGCCGACATGGTCCTCGCCCGCTCGGTGCCCACCGCGACGCTGCGCCAAATGGTCGAACGGGTGCTCGGTCTCACTCCTGCGGCGCCCGCTCCGGTGGCAGCGCCCACGATCCCACCCTCACCTGCCCGCTGAACGTGGTCGGCTGTGGCCGGCCGCCCCACCCTGGAGGAGGGCGAGGACCTCGCTGAGCCCATCCAGTCGGTGGGCCAGATGCGCATCCTCTGTCGGCATCGATGTTCCGCGATGGAGCCACAGCGCTCTGATCCCGAGATCAGTGGCCCCGCGAACATCTTCGGGCCACGAATCGCCCACGTGCCAGGCCCTATCCGCCGTGGCCCCGAGGGTGTTCAGCGCCCGAAGGAACATCTCCGGGTGCGGCTTTCGGTATCCCACTTCGGCCGAGATGATCACCGCATCGAACGCGCGGTCGAGAGAGTGAGCGCCCAGAATCGTCCGCAGAACCGATCCCCAGTTGCTGACGAGCGCCGCCTTGATTCCGAGATTGCGTACGGCCTCAAGCAGGTGATGAGCGCCATCGATGACCCGCCACGCTGCCGGGTCTTCGAACCTCCGGACCAGGGACGCGAGCCACGCCTCGTGCCGCGCCAACAAATCCGGGAACGGAGCCGCCACGCCGCGCGTGAACCGATGCCACAGCTCGAGTTCGTGGGCCTCCGAGGAGCGATGATCCGAATCTTCGGCGCGTCCCCGCGTCACGAGCGATTCCCAGGCTCGCCGGAGATGACGGGCGAGATCGGCGCGGGCAATATCGATCCCGAGGCGCACCGTCTCCTCCCAGTAAACCGTCGGAACGTCGGTGACCGGTTCTAAGAGCGTGTTCCCGGCATCGAACAGGATTGCGTGGGGGCGTTCGACCATGGGCCACGCTATCCGGCGAGCCTGGCTCACCCGCCGCGGGTCGGGTAGCTTTTGCACCCGCGCGAGGCTCCGCGCCAGGGTCATCACCATGGATCACGCCAAAAAATCGTCCGGCCCGATTCGCCCCGCGGAACGTGTGCGCAACGTCCGGTATGCCGTCCGGGATGTCGTCGTGATGGCGGATCGCCTGCGCAAGCAGGGCAAGAAGATGTTCTATTTGAACATCGGCGACCCGAATCCATTCGGGTTTCGCCCGCCCGCCCATCTGATCGAAGCGGTGCACCGGGCCATGCTCGACAACCGCAACGGTTACGCACCCTCGGATGGGATCGAGGATGCGCTCGACGCCATCCGCGTGGATTCGAAACGGCGCGGCATCGGCAACATCGTCCACACTTGGATCGGCAACGGATGCAGCGAAGTCATCGAAATGGCGATGTCGGCGCTGGTCAATCCGGGCGACAACGTGTTGGTCCCCTCGCCGGGTTATCCGCTCTACACTGCGCTCCTTGCCAAGCTCGAAGCGGAGGCGCGGCCTTACCAGTTGGACGAAGCGGCCGGATGGCAACCGGACATCCCTGACATTGCGCGCCAGATCGACGGCAGGACCCGGGCGATCGTCGTGATCAATCCCAACAACCCGACCGGGTCGGTCGCCTCCGAGTCCACCCTGCGCGCCATCGTCGACCTCGTGGCCGAGCACGACTTGCTGCTGTTTGCCGACGAGATCTACGACCGACTCCTCTTCGACGGAGCGAAACACATCCCGATGGGTTCGTTGCGTCAGGACGCATCGGTGCTCACCCTCTGCGGGCTTTCGAAGAACTGGCTCGTCCCCGGATTTCGCATCGGCTGGGGGGTCTTGTCAGGGCTTGCGGAGAAACTCGATCCATTCGCGGAAGCCACGCGGCAGCTCGGCCGAGCTCGCCTTTCCGCCAATCATCCGGAGCAGGCGGCGATACGGCCCGCCCTCGAAGGGGACCAGTCGCATATCGCCGCACTCAATCACGAACTCGTTCAGCGTCGCGACTTGGCCATGGGTCTCTTGAATCGCATCGACGGCATTTCCTGTGTGAAGCCCGAGGGAGCATTCTACGCGTTCGCGCGCTTGCACGATGTTCAATCGGATGGCGATTGGTGCCGTGAGCTCATGCAGGAGACGGGGGTGGTCGTTGTACCGGGATCGGGATTCGGCCAGCGCCCGGGGACGCAGCACTTCCGACTCGTGCTCTTGCCGAGCCTCTCGATCATCGAAGAAGCTTGCAAGGCTATCGGTTCGTTTGTCGCCGCCTCGCGATCTCGCCGATGAACTCCGAGACCGGGCCGACCGGACCAGAGTCGGAAGTCCGTCCGTGGCGGTCCCGCACGAGATTGATCCACGGGGACGGGCACGCAGCGGAGCCCCACGGCGCGGTCGCCGCGGGCATCCCCCTCTCGACGACCTTTCTCCGCGACGAGCGCGGGGAGCTGCGGTCGCCGTTTGTGTACGCCCGCACCAACAACCCCGCCCGGGCCGACTTGGAGCGCCGGCTCGCGGAGATTTCCGCGGGCACTGAAGCCGCTGCCTTTGCCTCGGGGCTGGCCGCGGCGAATGCCGTGTTGCAATCGCTCGATGCGGCAAGTCGCGTGTTGCTGGGCCGCGACCTCTACTTCGGTGTGAAGCAGTTGTTCCGAGTGGCAGGAACTCGCGCCGGTCACCGGATCGAGGAGGTCGACTGGTCCGACTCCGCGGCGGCAAAGACGGCGCTCGCGAAGCCAGCCGCGCTCGTGTGGGCGGAATCCCCCTCGAATCCGGAGCTGAAAATCGTCGACCTTGCGCAACTCGCAACTCTGGCCCGAGGCGCCGGGGCGATTTTTGTGGTCGACAACACTCTGGCTACGCCGTTGGGCCAGGCCCCGTTGGCGCTCGGAGCCGATCTCGTGCTCGAAGCTTGCACCAAAGCGATCGGTGGACATTCCGATGTGACGGTGGGAGGCCTGATCGTCCGCGACCAATCCTTGCCGCTGTGGGCGCGCGTGCGGGAACTGCAAAATCTCGCCGGCGCGGTGCCATCACCCTTCGACTGTTGGCTCGTGATTCGGGGGCTTTCGACACTGGCCGTACGTCAGCGCGAAGCGGTCGAATCGGCCCTGGACCTGGCCACGCAGCTCGCGCGTAATCCCGCGGTCGAGCGTGTGCTCTATCCGGGCCTGCCGTCGCATCCCGGGCATGCGATTGCCGCGCGGCAGATGACACACTTCGGGAGTTTGCTTTCGATACTGGTCCGCGGCGGCGAATCGGCCGCGGCGCGCGTGATCGCGCGGGTTCGTCTGTGGTCGCGCGCTACCAGTTTCGGGGGAGTGCACTCCTTGATCGAGCATCGCTACTTGGTCGAGGGGGTCGGTTCCCGCACCCCGCCCAACCTGCTTCGCCTTTCGGTCGGTCTCGAGGACCCTCGCGATCTGCGGGAAGATCTCGAAGCCGCGCTCAGGTCCGATTGAGGGTCGTCGGCACCCACGCCAGCGCAAGACCCTGCACGCGGATGTTGGTCTTGGTCGGGCGCAATTCGAGCGTCTCGAAAATTTCGGTGGAGGGGTCGGTGCGCTGCGCGATGGCCAGGGCCGCCGCGGCGAACTCCCCCTCCAGTGCCGCCATCGCTTCCTTCACGGCACTCAGGTTGTCCTCGGCGCGTTCGACGTCCGACGATTCGCGCGACGAGCGGCCCAGGCCACGGATCGCGGTGCCAGCCTTGCCGACGTTGCCCGCCGTCATCGCCTTCTTTCCCAGCAGACCGCCCAAGACGGCGGACCCGATCGCAATGATCGAGGAGTTGCGGGCCTCTTTTGCCTGCGTCGCTTGCACTTCGACGGCCTGTTCGGCGCGGCGATAGCGTTCCTTCAGGGTTGCCACTTTGGGGGCCAGTTTTTGGCGTAGTTTTTCCACCTCGACGTCGCGTTGCTCGTGGGCTTTGGTTTGCAGGCGCGTGCGGAAATCGCCCTCGGTCTCGCCGGGTTCCGACACGATGCCGCCGGACGCGCTCTTCATGAGGGTGAGGACGGTCGTCCTCGCGAGCGTCTCCGCGTAGTCTCGCTTCCAACTTTCGTAGGACTTCGGCTCGAGCGCCGGTTTGGGGGGCGCTGCGAAGCTGTGGCCGGCGACTGGCTCCTTCCTGAGCTGGCGTTCGTCGCAGCCGAGTTCCGAGGCGCCATCCCAATCCAGAGTGGCGAGACCGCTGCCAAACGGGACGAGGTGCGTCAGCTTCGAATCGAGGCTGATCCCGGCCTTTGGGTGGCGGAACGACACGATGGCCTGGGCCAACAGATGCGGAACGTAGGTCGTGGACCCCGAGGGAGTGGGCAAGAAGAGCTCGGTGATGCCCGGAGGGAGCACCGGGCGTGTCTTGGTGGATTCCGAGGGACCACGGGGGGTGGGGGACTGCGGGGCAGGCGGCGGCGAATCGAACAGACCTCCGCCGGTAGGTGCCGCAGGGGCGGCCCCATCTCTCGTGGGAGCACTCGGCGCGGGCTTTCCGCCCAGGGCCACCGCGCGGCGATCGTGCATGAGCGTCTTCACTTGGTCACGGGTGAGCGGGCCCCGCAGGTACGACAAACACCAGCGAGTCTCGAACACCGTTGGGGCGTCGTCGTGCACGTTTTGGAGATAGAACACTCGCGAAGAGAGGCCGGAGAGCAGCTTGTCGATGGTGGCGCGATCGAAACCCTGTCCTGCGGCCCCCTCCAAACCGTCCAACACGCGTGCTTTGTCGCGCTCGGTCTGGAGTCGGCCGATGAACCAGGTGCCGGCATTCGAGAGCCCCTTGTAGTCGAGGTCGACGGGGTTCTGGGTCGCGAGGACGACGCCGACGCCAAAGGCCCGCGCTTGTTTCATCAGGGTGAGCAGCGGGAGTTTGGACGGCGGGTTCGCCACCGGCGGGCAGTACCCGGCAATTTCGTCCATGTAGAGGAGCGCGCGCAGGCTGGTCGTGCCCGATTGGGTCCGCGTCCACGCCAGGACTTCTCCCAAGAGCAGGGCGGAGAAAAACATCCGCTCGGGGTCGCTCAAATGCGCGAGGTTGAAGATGGCGATCCTCGGTTTGCCCGCGGGGGTGCGGTAGAGGCGGCCGATGTCCAGCGCTTCCCCTTCCATCCAAGCGGCAAACCCCGGGGATGCGAGCAGATTGTTCAGCCGCAGTGCCAGCGCGAAGCGATCCTTCGCGGGGTAGAAGGTCTCGATGTCCATCACCCCGACCCGGGAGAAGGGCGGGCTTTGGATGTGCGAGAGCACGGTGGTCAGGTCCAAGTCCTGCGCATTGCGCCACGCGGATTCGAAGATCGTGGAGAGGAGGGCGTGCTCCCTGCTCGTGAGGGGATCCCCTTCGACTCCGAGCAGGCTCAAGAGACTCGTGGCGGTGGTGCTGATGCGGGTGCGGAGGAGGTCGGCATCCTCGAGCAGATCCGGCGCGGGCGCCGCGAAGGACTTGAGAATCGAGACCGGGATTCCGGTGCGGCTGCCGGGGGTGTAGATCGCGATCTCGACCGCCCCGCGGAATCGTGCGATGCGCTCGCCGCTCTGCTGCCACGCCGCCAACCCGTTTTTCCAGAGTTCGGCCTGCTTGGCTGCGTACTCCGGCACGCTCAGGCCCTTTCTCGCGGCATCCTCCGGATGCACCCAGGGCTCGAAATCGGCCGGGCGCAATTCGGGGAAGGTGAGCAGGAGGTTGCCGAGGTCCCCTTTCGGATCGATGGCGATCGTGGGGATTCCGTCGATGGCCGCCTCCTCGATCAGTCCGAGGCATAGTCCGGTCTTGCCGCTGCCCGTCATGCCGACGCAGACCGCATGGGTCACGAGGTCCTTGGCGTCGTAGAGGCAGAGTTCCTCCTTCCTCGTGCGCGTTTCCGGGTCATAGGCCTTGCCGAGGTAAAAAGCACCGAGTTTTTCGTAGTCCGTCATGATGGCGACCCGCTCATTGGTGAGTGCGAATTGTATGCGGGAAACGGGGGCGCACCCGGAGCGGTATAACCACCGGCGCCGCCCCCGCGGCGGCGAGCCCGCGCATGACCAAGAAACGCATCGACGAGATCCAGTGGTGGCACCGCGTCCCCCTCAAGGACGGACGGGTGACCCCCGGGGTGGTCGACCCCGTGCCCTACGAATCCTTGTACCTGTTCGATCGACTCGACTTCCGTGGCAAGAGTGTCCTCGACATCGGCTGTTGGGACGGCTACTTCAGCTTCCGCGCCGAAGCCCGCGGCGCATCCCGGGTGGTGGGCCTGGACGACCCGTCATTCCGATTCGGAGGGCTCGACGGCTGGGAGTTTCTCCACGAGCATTTCGAGAGTCGCGCGGAGTGGCGCAAGGGGACCCTCTACGATCCTCCGGCGGAGACTTTCGACATCGTTCTCTGCTTCGGGGTCCTCTACCACCTGAGCGACCCGTTGCTCGGTGCGACCAACGCGTTTCGGCTCGCCCGGGAACGGGTGGCGTTCGAGAGCCACTTCTTTCACTTTGCGGAGGCGGGCCTCTGGCTGATCGAGCCGGGGGTGATCGGGGGCGACTTCAGCAACACCTTTGCCCTGTCGACCGGATTCCTGAAGACCCTCGCGCGGTACGAAGGATTCGAACTGCGCGAGGAGCGCGTGTTCAGCGAGCCGAGTCGGCCCAATCCGCTCCTCGATCGTGGGGCCATGGTCTTCGAACGGGTGGCGGCGCCTCGGACCGGCTATCTCCCGTTCTGTTTCCCCAAGCCCCCGCTCAACCACCCTCCCGCACGATGACGAGTGGGGACGCGCGCAGGTCGGCTTCCTTCAGAGTTCTTTCCTCCTTACGACCATCCGGCCAAATCAGGGCGAGTTTGGCCTCGGTGGTGTCGGGCGGGATTGCGAACAGGATCTCGAGCGAGGACTGGGACAGATAAGAAGATCCGGTGCGCACGAAGCGACTTTGCGTCTCCGCTCCTATCGTCAGGCGCGCGGATGCTCCGAGGGCGTCCCGGTTCTTGCCCACTCCCTTCAAGCGGATTCGCAGGCCTCGTCCCCGGGTCGGTCCGTCGTTGCGAAGCAAACGCAGTCCGCCGCCGTTGTCGGTGAGCACGAGGTCGGCATCGCCGTCCTGATCGAGGTCGGAGGTGGCGAGAGCGCGACCGACCAAGGGCGAAGCGAATCCGGGCCCTGCAGTCCCGGTCACGTCCTCGAAGGTGCCGTCTCGTCGGTTCAGGAGGAGTTGGGGCCGCTGTCGGTAGGGGACTTCCTTCTGGACCTTCTGGATTTCCGGCTCGAGGTGCCCGTTGGCGAGCAGAAGATCGAGGTGCCCGTCGAGATCGACATCCACGAAGAGGCAACCGAAGGTCAAGGAGAGTTGGGTCGCGCCGGCGATGCGTGCTTCGGTGGTGACATCCCGGAAGAGGGCCGGACTTTCTTGGCGGTAGAGCGCGACGGGTTCGCCGGAAAAATTGCCGATCGGGATGCCCAGTCGTCCGTCGCCCCGGTAGTCGGCGATGTCGATTCCCATGCCGGCGCGGGTGCGGGCGTTTTCGTCGTAGGCGATTCCGTAGCGGATGGCGGCTTCTTGGAACTTCCCTCCGTCATTCAGGTAGAGAAAGTTCGGCTCTTTGTCATTGGCGACGACAAAGTCGGGAAATCCGTTGCCATCGATATCCGCCACCGCGATCCCGAGGGCCTTGGCTTTCGTCGAGAGCATTCCGACCTTCTCGGTGATCTCGGCAAAACGGCCCTGGCCGTCGTTCTCGAAGAGTCGGCAGGTCGAGCCTTCGTACTGGTCGGGGATGGTGTAACTCTTGGTCTTTCCGTCTAGGGTGGCAAAGACATCGACTTCGGGGGACCACTTGGCGTAGTTGGCGACCATCAGATCCAAGTCGCCGTCCTGGTCCGTGTCGGCGAACACCGCGGCGGTCGACCAGTCCGGGCCGGTGCGGCCTCGGGCATCGGTCCATCCGGCGGTCGCGAGCCCTCGCTCGAGCGTCTGCTCGGTGAATCGCATGGTGCCCAGGTCCCGTTCATTCAGGAAGAACCGCACCCCGCCCCAGGTGGTGACCACGAGGTCTTGGTCGGAATCGCCGTCGACATCGGCGGCGGCGCCGCCCATGCCGTAGGCCGCGAGGTCCAAGCCCACTTCGGCGCCACACTCGCGGAAGCGGAGGCCTCCCTGGTTGTGGAAGAAGTGCGCTTTGGACGAGGAGATGCCCCGTCCGGGGAAGGTGGTTCCGTTGGGCACGAACAGATCGTCCTTCCCGTCTCCGTCGGCGTCGAAGAGGATGGCGCCTGGCCCCATACACTCCGGTAGATAACGGGACGCGGTGCCGTCATCGAATTGGAACGCGCCGGTCTCGTGTCGGAAGTTCAGGCCGGCTTCCTCGGCCACCAGGGCAAAGGTCACCGGGGAGCGCGCGGCCTCCACCGGCGGCGGAGGGAGATAGCGCTCTTGTTTGTGCACCACCGGCTTTTCCGCGGGAGGGGTTTTGCGGACGAGCCACCATGTCAGGCCGCCGACGGCCAGGAGACTCAGAACGATCGCGATGGTGCGCTTCACAGTCCGGCCTCGGAGTGGATGACGATGGACTGACTCATGAGGTTGTCCGCAGGGTGCTTCTGGCGGTATTGCTGAGTCTTCGCCGGGGCGTCTTCGTCGATCTTGTACTTCGAGAACGCGGCCTCCGACGCTTGCACCGCGTGTTCGAGCTCGGCGCGGATGGCGGGATCCGGTTCCGTCGCGAGGAGCTTCTTGTAGGCGAGCGACCTTTGATAGTGCGCAAACGCGTCTTCCGGATCGATCTTCAGCACCTCGAGGAAGGCGGTGAGCGTGCCCGTGGCGTCGCCTTGTTGCCAATGCGCTCGACCCAGTCCCGCCCAACTGTCGCGGCTCTCCGGGTAGACCTCGAGCACGCGGCGGAACGCGGTCACCGCGGCCTCGAGGCGACCCTGTTCGGTGAGGAGTTGCCCCCAGAAGAAGGCGAGCTTGGGGTCGTCCTCGGCGAGGGTGCTGGCCTTTCTCAGGAGCTCTTCGGCGCGCCCGAGATCACCTTCGCGCAGCGCGGTGCGCGCGCGATTCCGCCAACCGTCCACCCGGTTCGGAGCCAACTCCGCCACGCGCGCGAAGGCCCGGTCCGCGGACTTCGTGTCGCCGTCCAGGAAGTGAGCGATGCCGTAGTCGTTGATACGGCCCCAGTCGCTCTCGGGAACCGAAGACGCCGCTTGCGCCGGGCCGTCCCCCTCGCTCAGAGGCAAATTTTGCCGGTGGCTCGCGATCTCGGTGATGGGCAAGTTCGGGACCGGTTTTCCTTCGAACACGAACTCGGTGAACGTGCGGTTGAACTTGCGCCACAGGAGGCGGGCCTCGATGGTCAACTCCCCGGGGGGCAGATCGGCGGGGATGCGGAACCGGTACCGCGCCACGTCGGACCCCGAGGGTGGGATCACGTTGGCGTAGACGGTGGCGTGGATGTCGGCGGGATTGCGGCGAGCGATCCGCTGGCTGTCTTTGTCCACGAGCACCGCCTGGTACAGGTGTGCGTAGGGGTCGACGTGGTGATCGGGCTGCACCGCTCCGCTGCGCCAAATTTCCCGAGTTCCCTGGGAGACGCGGAAGTCGATCCAGCCTTCGTTCGAGTCGTTCGTTCCGCCGGGGAAGGTGTGACCGACGCCGAGGTTGCGCACGACCACGTCCACTTGCACGACCTCGCCGCGTCGCAGCGGCGGACGCTCGCGGTCGAGCGGAAAAACTGGTTCGGCTGCGCCTTCGCGATGGAGCGCGAAGATGTCCACTCGCAGCTTCTGGTCCCGCAAGTAGGCCTCCGTGCGGGCGATCATGTCTTGGTCGCCACGCAAATGGGGGAGGGCGGTGTTAGCGGCCAAGAAGCGATGGCTCTTGATCTTGCCACCCTTGGCCGCGAGGTCGCCCCGGGGGGCGTCTTCGAGTGGCATGTGGCAGTCCTGGCAGGACTTCGTCGCCGCCGGCTCGTACCAGGTCATGGGTTGATTGTGGGCCATGCCCGAGTTGTGCCAGGCGTCGTATTCGTTTTGGCCGCGCACCCAGCGGTAGCGATTGACGGGTACATCGAGAGCGACTTTGTGACAGGCCGAACAGAATTCCGAGGTGCGGAACACCGGCTTCAGCATGTCGGCCTTGTGAGCGGTGGGCTTGGCCTTGAGCACGTAGTCGTGCAGCGCCTGGCCGAACCCGGACTTGTTGTCGGCAAACAGGTACGGCGAGGGCACTGCATCCTGGATGTTGTAGGCACCGTTGCCCATGGTGCCGTGCAAGCGGTCGATCGCGTGACAGGCCAAGCAGGTGAGTCCGGCTTGCGACTCCGGCGTCAAAGGGTCGATCTCTTTGGGCATGTTGCCGGCCAGCATGATGGCGGGATCGTGACAGCCCCCGCACCATTGCGAAGTCTGCGGGCTGCGCGTCTCTCGCAGAAGCTCCACCGATTTGCGATAGAAAAGGTTGTTGAAGGAAGCGAATCGGTGCGCCGACTGCGCCCATTGGTCGACGGTGTCGGCGTGGCAGCGCACGCAGGTCTGCGCACCTAGGTAGGACTCTGACGCAAATCCGTGGGCCTTGGTCTCCGCCTGGAAGCGCGCCAAATCGGGGAGGTCGTCGTGGGTGAGGACCCGCGCTGGCAAGAAACCGCCGGAGGTGGTCGTGGTGGAGCTCGGGAAGAAGGGGGAGTTCGGATCGACGTCGCCTACCGGATGAAATGGGACGAAGGGGTCGTCGACCGGAAGTCGGGATCCCGACGAGACGGAGGTGCGCGCAGAATCCGCACTGGCGGTTGCGGAAGGAGCTCGCAGGCTGCGTTCCACGAGATGGATCACGAGCAGAGCGGCGGTGATCGCTCCGATGCGGAGAGCGGCGATCCAGGGGGTCTTGGCCTCCGGACGGTCCTTCGAGCACCAGCGGTGGGCGAAATACAGAATCGGGAGGAGGCAGGCGGCAGCCTGGTGACCGATGAAGGCCCATTGGTTTTCGCGCGAATTGGCGGCGGTGAGAATGAAGAGGCCGCTCACGAGCAAGAACGTGCTGAGAACGAGGACGGCGATCCCAGTAGGGGTGGCCCCCGGTGTCTTGCGCAGCATGGCCCGTGGCAGGTGCCATCCCGCGAAGATCATGGACGGCAAGAAAATCGCGAGGCCCAGGATCACGTGGAAAGCGAGCGATACCTGGTAGCTCCCGGGCAGGTCGTGAGGATTTTGACCAACCCGGAGAACGTGGGCCGCGACCGCGAGATAGACGGAGTTTCCGAGGAGGAGGATGGCTCCCCCGAGGACGAAGGCGAGCAGGCGGCGCTGGCCCGGGCTCAGGAGACGCAGGCGGGATGGGGGCATGGGAGATCTCACCCTCAACTTATCAGGCGACCTCCGGCACAGACCTCGGCCAAGTCGGAGCGAAACTGCGGGTTTTTCGTTGGATTGGAGGGGCTGCTAAAACCGCATCAACTCAATTCCTGGAGCTTCCCATGCCGGTCACGCGCGACGATGTGTGGTTCTGCTTGCATCTCTACGAACAACGGCGGGAACCGGTGCTCCGGGAGGCCCGGGAGTGGATGAGCAACTTCCACCCGCGGAGCTTCCAGGATTTGCAGAAGGTGATGAGCGGCAAGGCGGGGCCCGACGCCAACCGCTATTGGCGCCAGGCCATGAGCTACTGGGAGATGATCGCCTCCCTCCTCACCTCGGGCGCCATTTCGGGAGAGGCGGTCGATCTCTTCGCAAAAACTACGCGGGAGTGGCTGTTCTTTTGGTCAAAGGTCGAACCGTTCATCACCGAAGTGCGAGCGGCGACCCGGGCGACCGCGTTTGCCAATCTGGAACTGCTCTGCCGCTCTCGGCCGGACTACGAAGAGGTCATGGCCTACTTCCGCAAGGTCAACGCCCAAGTGTCCAAGGGCGGTCGGGCCAAGAGCCGCCCCACAGCGGCCAAGTCCGGAGGCAAGGCGAGCCGCACGCCGCGAGGCAAGTCTCGGAACACCCGCTGAACGATCAGGAGGCACTCCCATGAACCTTCGGCATTTTGCTCTCGGCCTGTTGATCGTCACCACCTGTTCCGCCTGTTTCCCGTTCTTGGAGCAGGATCCCGCGCGTTTCCGTCGGGAAGTGAGGCACGAGGGAGCTTGGCTCGCAGGCGGGCGGATCCGGGTGGTCAGCGAAAACGGCGGCATCGAGATCACCCGATCCGATTCCGATTCGGTGCTCGTGGAGGGCGAGATTCGCGCGACTACGGAAGAGCGCGCGGCCAGCGCACTCCTTGCCTACGAGACGACGACGGACGGCCAGATCGAAGTGTCGATCCGCTGGCCCGCCGGTGGCCGCAAGCCGAGTGAGGGATGCCACTTCAAGCTGCACCTTCCCGAGGCGAGCCTGGTCCGGGCGGAGTCTGGCAACGGGGCGATTTCCGTCCGGGGCTTTGCGGCCCAACTCGAGCTCCGTTCTGGGAACGGGCATATCGAGGCGAAGAACTGCAGCGGGTCAGTGAACGCGGAAACCAGCAACGGCGCCGTGGAGGTTGCGGGGCCTGCGTCACGTGTCCACGCGAAGACCTCGAACGGGAGAATTCTGGTCACCGGAGCCCTTGGCGAGGTGAAGGCCATCACCTCCAACGGGGCGGTGGAGATCGACCTGGCGGATTCCAATCCCGGTCCCGCCACCCTCGAGACCTCGAACGGGGGCCTGAGTCTCCGCGCCGGCAAGGCGTTTCATGGTGCCCTCAAGGCGGAGACCAGCAACGGCCGGGTCTCTGGCGAGCTTCCGGCGGGGGCAACGGTTCACCGTCGTTCGAAGACCTCGGTCGATGCGCAGTGGGGAGCAGATACCCATCGTTCCGAGCTCTCGACCTCGAACGGTGGCATCGAGCTCGAGTTCCGATCTCGGTGACCACCCCGGCCAGCGATCCCCCGCCGCTCCGACGTCAGACTGGCGCCTCGTCAATTCCGCCGGGAAGTGCACGGCGCATGCGTGGGAGCAGCTCGGGGTTGGATTGGAACCCTAGGGCGTCGGCGATGAGCCACTCCGGCCACTCTCGGGATCACTGATGCCTTCGTTTTGCTTCCGGCCCAGTTCTGAGGCTTTCTTGGTTTTGATTGGGTCAACTTCCCCGGTGGCGGAAACAATGTCTTTCCAACTCAGTGGCCGCTCACTACGCTGGTGCCCGTCTGAACCGCAGATCGGCAGAACTGTGCCAAGTCGGCCCCTCCCTGGGGGCAGCGGTGCGGACGATTCCCCGAGGATCGATCGATGAACCCAACGCGCGCCCTTTTCTTGCTGGTATTGCTGACGGTGGTCGGCCGTGCCCAGCTCTACCCCGACCGCCTCTACTACAAGTTCGACGAAGGCACCGGCGCAGCCGGTCCTACGCTCAACTCCGCCAATCCCCAGGTGGGAGCCCAGTTTGCGACCGTGACCGGCCACACGCTGGCCCCCGGCGCCGGACAGTTTGGCGGTGGCCTGGTGGGCACCACGACGAGTCCCGGAACGGCGATCCTCGACACCGGGTGGACGACGGCGTTTGGCACCGGGAGCTGGACCATCAGCTTTTGGGTCAATGCGTCCGTCGCGCCCACCTCCAGCCTCTACTACATCTTCGGTGACTCGACGGTGGGCGGGTTTCGTTGTTTCTTCAACGGCGCGGCGGGAGTCGGAAGCTGCGTCCTACGCGGCGGCTTCACCGATGTCTTCGTGACTGGTGCCGGCTTGGGCGGACCCCATGTCGTGACCTACGTCTACGATGCCACTGTCCCGCAGATCCGCGGCTACTTGGACGGTGTCTTGGTGTCCACGGTCGCGCAGGTTCCACTCACCCTGAACGGAACCGCTACTCTCAAAGTGGCGGGTTACACCTCCGCGAGTACCTACTCCAACAACGTGCCCCTCGACGAGTTTCGCGTCTACAGCCGGGCCCTCACCGGGGCAGAGATTGCGGCGAGCTGGAACATCGAGCTCTTTGACATCAACGTGCTGAGCGTCAATCAGACCGCGCCCATGGTCGGAGACTTGAGCATCTCCGTGGCCAGTCTGTCCCCCACCGCCACCGAAGGGTGGATGCTGCTATCCGGAGACGTTTCCGGAGTCACGGGCACGGGGCCCCTCCTCGGGATCCGGCCGGACGCCATCACTTGGAGCTTCTTCCTGACCCAGCCTCTCCTGGACGGCAACCCCTTCCACTTTCCCGTGCCTTCGATTTTCGGGGGCTTTCCGACCAATCCGTTTGTCTTGCCGCCAGGGTCGACCACCGGCCTCACCGGCTCGACGTTGGACCTGGTATTACTCCTGATTCGGCCGGGGTTCGTGTATGACAGCCGATCCCAAACCGTTCGTTACACTTTCCAGTGAGCCTCGCTCTCACAATTTCCGGAGACAAATCGTGAAAAGAATGACATCGACCTGGGGTGCGGGGCTTTTGGCGCTGACGGTGTCCGCGCTGCCCACCTTTGCTCAACTCAACGGCAACCTCTACACGATCGACAATTCGCAGCCCACGGGAGGCACGAACTACGCGAGCTTCCTCGATGCGGTGACGGCGTTGACGTCGATGGGGGTCAGCGGACCGGTGCGCTTCACAGTGGCCAACACCGGAACGCCGTATGCCGGCTTCGCGATCACGGCGCCCATCGCCGGGGCCAGTGCCACCAACACCATCACCTTCCTCGGGCAGGGGCTGCCGGTGATCAATACCGTGGCGGCGGGGTTCACCCAGGCGGTGCGACTCGGAACGGCCGCGGTGGGGACCATTGGCGGGCCTACCGACCTGATTTTCGACGGACTCGAGATCACCGGTGCTCCGACCGGCGCCGCGTTGATCGCGACGCAGTGCGATCGCATCGTGGTGCGCAATTGCCGCGTCCACACGAGCGGCTCGGGAATATGCTTCAACGTCAGCCGCGACTGTTTGATCGAGGACAACGAGCTGTACGGAGTTGCCAACACGGTGGGCACTCCGGGAAGTGTCACCTACGCCGGTGCGATTTCGGTGTACTACACCTGCAATGCGATCACGATTCAGCGAAACCGCGTTCGCGACTGCACGGGCAACGGGATTTTCGTGGGGTCCTCCGGGCCGACCACGGCCCCGTTGAACTGCATTGTGGTCAACAATTTCGTGTGGAACACCCCTGGCCTCGGAACCTATCCCGGCGGCATCGCCCTGCGTCGCGCGGGGAGCGGGATCATCTCCAACAACTCCGTCTGGATGCCCGCGGGTTCCACGCTCCCCGGTCTCAACTACACCGGAGGACTCGCAGCGGATCCGCTCCCGCTCGAGATCTCCAACAACGTGATCAAGCATGACGGAACCGGACCCTGCGTCCGCCTCGAAGGGACCACGACTCTCATGCCCCCGGTGTTCGACTACAACCTCTACGAACCGGGCCCCGGTGGCAACTTCGGAGCGGTGGCGGCGGTCAACTACACGACGCTCGCGAGTTGGCAGGCTTTGGCCGCACCGAACATCGCCGGTGGCAAGGAAGTCAACTCGCTGGTGGCGCCGGTCGGATTCATCGCTCCCGGTGATCTGCACATCACCCCGGCCAGCCCCGCCTTCAACTCCGGCTCGGCGGTGGCCGCGGCGGGGATCGACATCGACCTGCAAGCGCGCCCCATTGCGGGAGTCGAGGATCGCGGTGCTGATGAAACCCTGGCCAGCGGGCTCTTCGCGGGCTTCAGCGCCCCCGTGCGCTCCGGCCCCGCGTCGTTGACCGTCAACTTCGTGGACTCTTCCTTCTCGAGCGCCACCATCACCTCGTGGGCTTGGGACTTCAACAACGACGGCATGATCGACTCCACTCTGCAGTCGCCGAGCTTCACCTACCTCTGCCCCGGCAACTACACGGTGAGCCTGACGGTTACGGACGGGGTCAATCCACCTTCGAACCGGACCCTCGCCAACTACATCTCTGCGGGCAACTTCCGCTTCGATCTCGCTACGACGGGCGGCGGAGTAGGAGATTTGCTCATCACGCCCGTGCCGACCACCTGCGGACTCGCGGTGGGCGCGGCCACCGGATGGACGCTGGTCAGCTTGGCGACCACGCTCCCGGTCGGAGCCGGGCCGGTGTTCGGCATCGTCCCGGATTCCACCACCTTCATCTTCCTCTTCTCGCCTGCGAGCCCCGGCAATCCGATCAGCTTCGTCGTAGCCCCCCCGCTCTATCCTGACGGCGGCGCTCTCCCGCTCCCGCCCGGGACTTTTGCCGCTCTCGCCGGCCTGTCCATGGATGCGGTCATGGTGTTCCTCACGCCCGCCAGTGGATTCCTCTACGCTTCCAACGTCGATCGCGTGACCTTCTGATCGACGACCTCAGCGCGCGGCGTTCCAACTCGCGAGCACACTGACCGCGGCCGCGCGCACACTCTCGGCCGGATCCTCGGCCGCTTCGAGAACGAGGGGAAGCGCGCTCAGTTCGCGGAGCGCCCCGAGGGTCAAAACCCCGACCCGACGCTTCTCGGGATCTTGGTCTTTCATCCAAGCGCGGGCCTTTTCGAGCGAGGCCCTTTTTGCTTCCGCCTCGATTCCGAAGTGCGCCCGGAGATCTTCTTGGGTGCGAATCGTGATCAAAGCGTCTTGGGCCGCATCACGCACCCCCGCCCGCGGATGGTCCAAGGCGCGTACGAGCTTTGGGGCGGCCTCGTAGAGTCGCTCGGCGACGACCGTCCGGATCACCGTCACCAACGTTCCTTCCGGTGCCTCGCAGTCGAGCATTCGGTGGAGCCAACGGTGCCAGTCCGGCTTGGCCGTGACCTGCGCCGCCTCCATCACCGTGGCTTCGTCGATCAGGGCGGGGTCGAGGGACGCGAGGAACTTGCCGTAGAATTCCGGCGCAATTTCCAGGCGGCGGTCGCCGAAGCGGCGACTGTTGCTGCTCAGGACGCCGGCGGCCGCACCCAATTCACCGGCCAAGGTCCGCCAGCTCTCGAGGCAGTTCTCTCCGAGTGCCCGGTAGAGGGGCGCCGCGAGATCTTGCGGCGACAGTTGGGACTCGCCTGCCAATGCGAGCAGCACCGGAGCCGCGGCTTTGCCATCGAGTTCCGCGATGAGATCGAGTGCACTCCTCCGTTCCTCGTCCGCTTTGGACTTCTTGGCGTACCTCAGGAGCGCGGGAGTCGCGGCCTTCCAACGAAAGCGACCAAACAGACTGAGCGGGACTCTCATTCCCGGGTCGGCGAAGTCGGTGAGAAGGGCGGAGGGCATCTCCGCGGGGAGGGGCTCCGGGAGGGACGTCTTGGTCGAGAGAAGCGCCTGATAAGCCGCCATGCGCACTTCCGACGACTTGCTCTCCGCGTGTCTCCAGTAGAGGTCGAAAGCATCGACTCCGCGATGAGTGCAGAGGCTGATCCATTCGAAGAGGCCTGCCCAGTCGGCAATGACCTCGAGTCCGCGGCGTCCGGTCGCATTCCAGGCCGCGAGGTCCGCGGCGGATTTCCGCGCACGAATCGAGGATGCCACGGCCCGACGCACATCATTTCTCTGCCCGGTCGAAAGAGGACATTGGTCGAGCCCCACGAGTCTGAAGAGCTCGAGTTCTTGGTCGGGGCCCAGTCGCGGGGAAGACATCACGGGCTCGATGCACTGCGGCAACGGATTGGCCTCGTCTTGATGCGGCAACGCGCCCGTGGCCCAGTCGGCAAGAACCCGGAACGTAGCTTCCCGCGTCGTCGCGTCAGGCTGAACGCACGGTTGATTCAAGAGGATGGCGCCGGTGACACGTTCCAATGGCACGGCTCGCTGGCAGAGGGTGAGCCCCGCCTCCCGGAACACGGTGGCGAGTCGGTCTTTGGTGCTCGGCGGCAATTCCGTCGCGGCGAGGGATCCCAGGATCGACTGACGGTTGCTCCACAGCCGGGAGGCCGTCGCGGCGGCGGGGTCGGTGGCGAGCCGCCTCGAAAGGCCATTTGTCAACGGCGCGACCAGATTGGGAGGTACGGGATTCATGAACTTCCACAGCGATTGCAGCACCTCCGCGCCGCCTCTGTCCTGCGCCGATTCGACCAACGCCACGAAACGATCGGCAAGCGCTGCCGATCGGCAGGCGGTGGCGATGTTGATCAGCCGAGTTGCCGCCTCGCGGCGGGCGCTCGTTTCGTGATTCGTCAAGGCCGCATCGATGGCCCCGAGAAGTGGGAGTCCGACCGGCACGCGCTCGATCGCCCGGAGGATCGATCCGCCACATTGAACCTGGGGATCCGACAGCGCCTTGATGACCACCGGCATGGCCTTGTCGGCGTGATTTCCGAGTCCGTTGAGGAGCCACGGCGTGGCGTCAATGGGCTGCTTGCGAAGGTATGCGAGGATCGCCTCTTCTGCGGTTGCTCCGAGGGCCAGGAGGTCTCGGACTGCCTCGTGGGATGCGGGCACCGGAGTGTTGGCGAGGCGGAGCAAGTTCTCGATCCGCTGCTCCTGCGAAATCGAGGCCCCGCCGTCGAGAGACTTCTGCAGGGCCCCGAGTTCTGCATTCTTCGGGTCGAAGGTGGACGCCTGGGCGAGCAGTGTTTTCGCCTCTTCTTTCCGGTCGAGCCGAAGCAGACAGCGGGCAGCGCCTACGCACGCCCGGGCGGCCAGGGACTTTTCCGTGGCCGACGCGGATTCGGCCGCCTGCTTGTAGTTGGCCGCCGCAGCCGCGAAGTCGCGCAGGGCGGTCTCCTGGTAGTAGGCGTGGAAGAACTGCGCTTCGGCGCCGCTCTTCGGGTCGGTTTGGGCGATCGTGGTCGGCGCGAGCGCGCCGAGCCAAAGGGCGAGAGGGATGATCCAGTGTCTCGGGTGCATGTGAATCCTCGGTTGGGGTTCGCTCCTCCCCATTCGACGCGATCCGCCGCGAAACGCCGATCCCGGAGTTGTCCCGAAGTCGTCCCGATCCTCGGCGGTCAGAGATCCAAGCGGTATCCGATGCCGTGCACGGTGACGAGATACCGCGGCAGTTCGGGGTCGACCTCGATCTTCTTGCGCAGGCGCGCGATGTGGTTGTCGAGGGTGCGCGTGGTGACGTAGCGGTCCAGGCCCCACAGGTCGCGGAGGAGATCGCGGCGTTCGACCGCCTGCCCCTGGCGAGCGGCGAGGTAGCGCAAGATTTCGATTTCGATGGGAGTGAGTTCGCGGCGTTCCTGCCCCAGGATCGCGAGCCGGGCCACCGGGTCGACCAAAGCCGGACCCAACTGCCAGCCACGCGCGGGAGCCTCCGATTTGCCGGCCGAAGTCGGGCTCGGCTCGGAACCTCGGGACCGCCGCAGGACCGCCTCGATGCGGGCCATCAGTTGGGCCAGGCCGAAGGGTTTTGGCAGGTAATCGTCGGCGCCGAGTTTGAGTCCCATGACGATGTCGGCTTCGGTGCCTCGGGCGGTGAGCGCGATGATTGCCACCGGCGACCCTCTGGCGCGTACTTCGCGGAGGAGATCGAGTCCGCTGCCGTCGGGGAGCGCGAGATCGAGAAGAACCAGATCCGGCGGTTTCTCCGCGAGACGCTCGCGAGCCGTGGCCAAGGTCGCGGCACGGTCCACTCCGTACCCCTCCTGCTCGAGATTGAAGCGCAGGCCGAGTGCCAGATCTTCGTCGTCTTCGACCAGCAGGAGTTTGGCTTTCATGAGGAAGCCTCGGCCTCGGGGATTTCGAGGTGCACAACCGTACCGCCTCCGGTGGCAGGGCTCGTCCTGACTCTTCCTCCCTGCGAGGTCGCCACTGCCCGGACCAGCGCGAGACCGAGGCCAATCCCTCCCGGCTTCGCGCCGGGTCCACGCACGAATTTATCGAAGACGCGGTCCCCTAGGTCGGCGGGCATGCCCGCGCCGCGATCTTCGACGTCCAAGCAGACCATTCGCCCTTCGCGATGGAGGCGGAGGAGAAGGAGACCCCCGTCCGCCGCGTGATGGCGGACGTTTTCGACCAGGTTTTGGATCGCGCCCTTCAAGGCCTCGGGATCCCCGAGAACTCTGAAACCAGCGGGGAGAGGAAGTCCGTTCACGGAGATCTTGGCCTGCTGGAGGAGCAGATCGTGAGCCTCGACCACTTCGGAGGCGAGATCTCCCAAATCCACGGGGTGGCGTTGGGCGGGCGCTGCGGCTGTCTCCGAACGGCTCAGGTCGAGCACGGTCTCGATCCGTCGGGACAGCGATTCGGCATCGCGCGCGGCTACGCTCGCAAAAGCCCGCGCTTCCGCGGGGTCGGCGACGCGGCCCTGTGCGAGGGTTTCGGCATAAAGGCGGATGCGCGCAAGGGGAGTGCGGAGGTCGTGGCCGACTTGGGTCAAGAACTGGGTCCGTTCGCGCTCGGCGCGGATGCGACTCCGGGTGGCCCGAATGCCAAGTACGGCCGCCATGCCTCCCCCAATGAGCAGCGTGGACGCGGCCACCAGGATGAATTGGCGGCGGCGTGATCGTTCGGCCCCCCATTCCTCCGGGGGCGATTCCGCGATGACGAGCACTCCGGGAATGGCAGTAGGCATCGGCACCATGAGGTGGTCCGCCGAAGTCGATACCGCGGAAGCCGCGTCCGAGAGCCTCAAGTGAGGCGGGAAGGAAGGGATCGGGCTCGAGCCGAAGACTACGCCTCCGTCGTCTCCGGAACCCCACGCCAGGATCCGGTTCTCGAGCAACTGGCATCCTTGGCTGGTACGTTTCTCATTGCGCCACCACTCGAAGTCGGACTGAACGCGGGCGATCCGGCTTGCCTGAGCGTCGAAATCGGGAAGGGCCGCCGGATGGATGCGCTGGAGCCAATAGCGAGCTTCCTCGCTGGCCGCGCCTCCCGCCAGGGTTTGGAGAAGGGGAGTGAGTCTATCCGAGGGGCAGGGAAGGGCGTCCTCCGCGAGCGACAGGGCCTCGATCGTGAGCGCGATTTCCTCGGGCATCGAGAGCCAGGCGGACGTGGCCAGACGCTGGACTGCGGCACGGTCGCCCCGAGCGCGGGCGTGGGCCGCGAGCCGGTGAAGCGCCGCGAGTCGGGTGGCGGGGTGGCGCTCGGGTGCCCTGGCCTGACCCCAAAGATCCAGGGCGAGCTGCCCGTTCGCGCCTTGGACGCGGGACTCGCGATCTCCCTGCTCGAGATAGAAGTGGCCTTCGGGATCTGAAGATTTGCTGTCCGCGATCGAGCTCAACTGCTGAGGGCAGACGGGAGCGGCCAGTGTCCCGCCCTTGGAAACTGCGAACCAGGGCTCGGTGGCGCGCGCCTGGGCGAAAGCCGCGTCGAGACTGGCCTGGATTTCCCGAGCCAGGCCCTTCGCCTCGGCGTCCAGGCGGCTTCGGAAGAGCTCTCGCACCGCGTCCGCATCTGAATCGAGGGTCCGTACCACCAGAAAAGCGCCGGCCGAGAGGGCCAGAGCTCCGAGGAGGGCCGGGAGTCCGATGCGGATAGGGATCGAGCGGGGCATGAGGAGGGCTGGTCGGGATAGTACGAGTTCAGTCGTGGCGCCCTGTATCGGACTTGTCCCGCAATCTCGACTCCCGTGTGGCCAGGACTTCACCTGCGTGGCGAAGGCCCCTATGATGACGGAAGCCCGCAAGGGCTGGATTCCCCTCTGCTTTGAGACTTGCCATGCGCTGTGTTGCCTGGACGCTGTGTGTCGTTGTCCTCTCGGTCATCGCCCGAGGCCAAACCACGGTCACGATTGGAACCGGAGTTTTGAATAACGCTCCGACGACTTATCCGTCGCCCTACGGAAACGCGTTCAACGGGGCGAAACACCAGTTTCTGATCCGGGCTACCGAGCTCATTGCCAACGGGATGCCGGCCGGAGGGGCCGCCATCACGAGTGTCGCTTGGAACGTCGCCCAGGTCTTCGGCCAAGCTCCGCCAAACTTTCAGATTAGCCTCGGCCACACCACCGCCACGACACTCTCGGGCGGATACGCGACCGGCCTGACCCCCGTGTTCGGACCGGTGCCGCACACGCCGGTGGTGGGCTGGAACACTCACGTGCTGACGGGGAGCTTCGTGTGGAACGGCACGAGCAACCTCGTCGTGGAGACGTGCTTCGAAACCACCAGCAGCTCCATCAACTGCCTGATGTTCAATTCGAATGTCGGCTTTCAGGCAACGCGATACGAGGCGACGAACACGCCGGGAGTTTGTTCGGCCACCACGAGCTTGGGCGTGTTGATTCAGCGGCCGAACACCCGCTTCACGGTCCTTCCTCCCACCCCGCCTTGGCAGACCAATCGACCCGGCTCCTCGCTCAGCTTCGACGGCAATCTGTCGACCGGGTTCGCAAAGGCGACGGTCACGCGATGCGGCGGGAACATCCTGAGCGTCGCGTTCGGAACCAACGCTCCGGCCTCTCTCGCCGAAGTCGCACTGTCGTTCGCACCGACGGTTGCGCTCGGCGCCGGAGCGACTCCCTTGGGCTCCCAGATCATCAATTTGAACCTGGGAGCGCCGGGCTTCAGCTTTTTGAACGGCGGCGCCGGGCCACTCTTTTTGCCCGCGTTCGGAAATCTCACCCTGCCTCTGTCGGTGCCCATGGCTAATCTCACGTTGGCGGCGCAGCAGGTGGTGATCGACGGAAGCATGCCGGATGGCTACAGCTTGAGCCAGGCCGCCGAGCTCCTTGCCACCACCGGCTCGGTGCTGAATGGACCGACCGGCGACGATTCTTTCCTCACCGTGAATCTCACGAACACCACTCCGTTTTGCGGGCCCGGCATGTTGCCCTTCTTCGGCACTGCCTACACGGAAATGCACGTGAGCTCGAATGGGAAAGTGATCTTTGGAACGCCCAACATCAACTTTGCTCCCGCCGTGGCGACGGCGATGACCGATAGCCCGGCCGTCGTGGTGTGGAACGATCTTGATCCTTCGGTGGCAGGGACCATCGTGACGAGCCGTCCCAATCCGAACCAAGTCCGGGTGCAATTCACCGGCGTCCGGTATTTCGCGACGCTCACCGCCAATACTTTCGCGTTCGTGTTCGATACCAACGGGACGGTCGCCATCGACGGCTTGATGGGAGTGATGCCCCTGAATGTGGTCCAAATGGTGGGCATCAGCGCGGGGTCATTGGGGGCGACCGATCCGGGTGCGACGGCCTTTTCGCTCGGGGGACCGAACATCGGTCCGGCCGGCTTGGGCATGATCTACGCCCTGGGCAACGCCGGGAGCCTCACCCCCGGCCTCAATCAATTGGTGTTCACGCCGAGTGGCGTCAACCCGGGGAATTACGACTGGGCGGGCTTCTGAAGGGAGCGGGGGACCCAACGCGCGGGCGGGAGGGGTCATCAACGAAACTTGACTGGGATGATCTGGAAAGTCGGCCGCAGGCGTTCGCCGGTGCGACGAACCTCTCTCAGGATGGTCTCGGCGCTTGCCGTAGCTTCGCCTTCGAAGTGCTTCCGGGCGCCAGTGACCACGGTCACTTTGGTGCCTGGCGCAACGTGCGGGGCGCGCAGGAATAGACTCGCCTCCAAGACTCCTTCGCCGGCGACTTCGATGCGCAGGGCGCCGGACTTGACCTCGACGCTCGCCTGACTCCGCAGCGTGACCACGGCCTTCTCGTAGGCCTTGATGGTGAGTCGGCGCTGCTCGTCATGGGAGGCGGTGGCGGGGACGGGAACGCGGGGAGGCACTTTGACCCTGCTTTCGTCAATCTTGTCGAAGCGCAGGACGGGCGATTCGACCGCAACGCCATCGGCCCACAGCGCGGTGGAATACCGCGATGCCAAGAGGGCGGGAGGATTGGCCGCGACCGCCGCGAAGTCCGTCACGATAGTTTCTGAACCACGCAGCGGGTACGTGTGACCTTGGTCGAGATCCAGGATCAAACGTGCGTCCAGTTTCAAGCTGGGCGCGCGCTTCTCCGCCTCCCGCAGGTTCCAGACGAGTTCGGGGTCGTCCCGCCCGCCGCAGTAGAACCGGACGAGAGTTCCGGACAGGTTCTTGAACAGGCGGAAGTGCGTGCGCCGTGGGCCCCCGCCGATCGGGGCGATCGCGCGCACGGATCCCGGCCGGTGCACCGCGGTATCGGAAGCGGCATGGGCGGCCCACGAAAACCCCGTGAGCCAGATGCGCTCGGGATCACCGTTCAATCGATGGCAGGCATCGCGCGCCACTTTGAGGAATGCGTCGCGCCCTTCGTCGCTGAACTCGGGAGGATTGAATTTGGGAACCCAGACCTGGATGTACCCCACCACAGGATTGAAATTCTGCGCGAACACGCCCCCGCTGATGTTCATCACGAGGGGCAGGGCCTCGGTTTGGTGGGAGTGGCCGGGTGGGGTCGCGTAGTGCACTTCCAGGTGAAGTGGACCCGCAGGCAGACGGTAGGTCCCACTCGCCGCCCATGCTCCGGTCGGCTTCACGGGGAGAGTTTTCATCAGTTCGACCGCGGAGATCCCTGGATCGGCCAGGATTGACCGGAGTTGCGCTTCGGCCGCGGAGGGATCCGGCTCGGAGAGAAAAAGCTCGACCGCCGCGCTTGCGCCTTGGCTGAAGCCAATGGGAAGGACACCCAGCGCGAGCGCCGCAGTCAGAAGGTGCGGTGACACACCTTTCGTCCGGATTCGTTGCACGGAGACTCCCGATGTGGCGGGGTGGGGAGGCCAGGCGGCCTCAGTGTTCCCCTCAGACTACGGGTTCTGGCTCGTTGGGTTGGCCGCCCAGGGCTCGAGATGGTTGGGAAGGCGCGGCGCGGACTCGTCCCGGGTTGGCGTCGCTCTCAAGGCCTCCCGCGCCGTGAATGCGGAGGGGGGCGCGGGCTCGCCGGAGTTCGCGCCTCCCCGGTCCGAGCGGGGCGCAAGATTCTAATCTCCCGTTTTGGCCCGCATCGCTGCTAAGTTCGAGGTTCCGAGAAGTCGTATGCATCAGAGTCGCATGGTGGCGGTGATCATGGCGGGTGGCGGAGGAACTCGGTTCTGGCCGCGCAGCCGCAAGAATTTGCCCAAGCAATTCCTGTCGTTTGACGGAACGAAGTCGCTGCTGGAGCAGACGGTCGATCGCCTTCGACCCATCCTGCCCCCGGAGCGAATCTTGATAGTGACCGGGGCGGAGCACGCGGATTTGGCGGCCGAACACGCCCGCTTACCCAGGAGTTCGGTGATCGGCGAACCTGCGGGGCGGGACACCGCGGCGTGCATCGCCCTTGGGGCCCGTCTCGCGCAGGGTCTTGCCGACGATCCGGTGATGCTGGTGCTCTCGGCTGACCACCTGATTCACCCCGTCGAGATGTTCCAGGCCACCCTGCTCCGCGCGGCGGAAATCGCGGATCGCTACCGATCGCTCGTCTCCATCGGAATTCGTCCCGATCGTCCGGCGACGGGGTACGGATACATCGAGATCGGAGCGCGCATCGACGACGCCGAGCCGTCGGCCTTCCAAACCAAGAGCTTCCGCGAAAAACCCGATCTGGAGACCGCACGAAGGCTGATCCTCGGCGGCAATTTCCTGTGGAACAGCGGGATGTTCGCCTTCCGTACCGACACGATCCGGGCAGCGTTGGCGGAACATTTGCCGGAGATGGAGGCCGCCTTGGATAGGCTGAGCGATCCTCGCCGTGCCGCCGATTTGGCGCGGGTCTATCCGGAGTTGCCCAAGATCTCGATCGACTACGGAATCATGGAGCGGGCCTCGAACCGCATGGTCGTCGAGGGACGCTTCGAATGGGACGACCTCGGGACCTTTGAGGCGGTGGCCCGGCACGCCAATCGCCAAGGCGACCACAATCTGTACCGGGGGGAGGCGGTGGTCCACGAGGCCAAGGGCGTCTTGGTCGACAACGATGCCCCCGGGCTCGTCGTGGTGAGTGGCCTCGACGATGTGTTGGTGGTGCGCACGAAAGATGCCGTCCTCGTCCTGCCGCGCCGGGATGCCGAACGCGTGAAGGACGTCGTCAAAGAACTGAAGGCGCGCGGACTCGAGCGTTACCTCTGAGCGAGACCGGGGGCGTGGGCGCAATTTTGGCTCTCGATTTCGGCTCCAAGCGTCTCGGAGTGGCCGTTTCCGACCGGGGACGGGACTACGTGTTCTCGCGGCCGACTCTCCAACGAACCACTCTCGAGGCGGACCTCCGCGCCCTCGGGCAGATCATCCTCCACGAATCGTGCGACCTCTTGGTGGTCGGTCTCCCGCTCAACGCCGACGGAAGTGAGGGGCCCATGGCCCAGGCAGCGCGGCAATTTGCGGCCGCCCTGTCGGCATCGAGTGGCATCGTTTCGGAAATGGTGGACGAACGCTACACCTCGATCGAGGCGGACGAGAGTCTGAAGGCCCGCTTCCCGAGAGACACGCGCAAGCGGCGCAGCCTCCGGGACCAGGTGGCGGCATCCCTGATTCTCAAGACCTTCTTGGAACACGGCCCCTATCGTGCCTCTCCCTGACTTGCCGCCACGGTGAGGATGGGTAGCATCCCCACTGTTCCATCGATCCCCGAACCTGAGGGGTGAGCCTAAATCCTTCAAGGGAAGAGATTTAGGGTTGTTCTCACCCGCCGCCTCAGGGGTTCCCCGAGCTGGTTCCGGCCGTTTCCTGGTCGGCCTACTGGCCCGCGGGTGGACCTGAGACGCTCGGTTGGACCCACGGGAAGTCGGCATTCCAGGGCGCATGAGCGCCCCCGATCCGTTGTGGGCACCGCTCGGACAGATGGGAGGGCTATCATGAAGTTCAGCAAGGAAGAGAAGACTCAGATCATTGGCGATTTCCGGGTGCACGGTTCGGACACCGGGTCTCCCGAGGTGCAGGTGGCGGTGCTGACGCACAAAATTCGCCTCTTGACGGAGCACCTGAAGACCCACCGCAAGGACCACACTTCGAGGCATGGGCTTTTGAAGATGGTCGGCAAGCGCACCACGCTCTTGCGCTACTTGCGCCAAGCCGCCCCCGACCGCTACGCCGCGGTCATCGCGCGCCTCGGCCTCCGTCACTGATCCTGACGCCTCATCCTCAGGAGTATCATGCGTTACGCAAAAGTTTCCCGGACCATTTCCGGGCGCGTCCTCTCGTTCGAGACGGGGCGCATCGCCAAGCAGGCCAAAGGGGCCGTGCTGGGCGCGTTGGGCGACACGATGGTGCTTTCGGCGGTGTGCTCCGCCAGCGCCCGGCCCGGCATCGACTTCTTCCCGCTCAGTGTCGAATATCGCGAGAAGACCTACGCGGCCGGCAAGTTTCCCGGTGGCTTCATCAAGCGGGAGGGGCGCCCCAAGGACAAAGAAATCCTGACGTGCCGCCTCATCGACCGGCCGATCCGTCCCCTGTGGCCGGAGGCGTACAAAGACGAGGTCCAAATCCTCGCCACCGTGCTTTCGGCCGAGAAGGACATCGACCCCGATCTGGTGGCGATGAACTCCTCGTTCCTGGCCTGTCACCTTGCGCCGTTGCCCTTCGAGGGGCCGGTGGCGGCGGTACGGGTCGCTCGGGTCGATGGCAAAGCGATCGCGTTCCCGACGGGCGACGAACTCGACGCCAGTGACGTAGACGTGGTGATCGCGTCGACGCGGGATGCGGTGGTGATGGTCGAAGGCCTCGCCACCGAAATCAGCGAAGAGGATTTCCTCACGCTCATGGACTTCGCCCAGAAGACCATCGCGCCGATCCTCGACATGATGGACGAGCTCAAGGAGAAGGCGCAGGCCGCGCCCTCGACTTGGAAGGCTCCCGAAGTCGTCCATCCTCCGGTTTACAAGAAAGCCAAGAAGGACTACGCCAGCGCCCTGAAGAAGGCGGTGTTGGTCCAGGGCAAACACGAGCGCTACTCGGCGGTTGCCGACATCAAGAAGAAAGCGATTGCCGATCTCGTCCCCGACGAGGGCGACGACAAGGACGCCATCCAAAAGGCGGTCCAGTCGGCGTTGAACGATCTCGAAAACGAGATCATGCGCGAACTCATCCTGAAGGACGGCAAGCGCATCGATTTGCGAGGCCTGAAGGACGTTCGTCCGATCACCATCGAGCAAAGCATCCTGCCTCGCACCCACGGGTCGACCCTGTTCACCCGTGGTGAGACCCAGGCCATCGTCGTCGCCACCCTCGGCACTCCGCGTGATCAGCAGATCGTCGACGGTCTCGTCGACGAATACGCGAAGCGCTTCGACCTCCAGTACAACTTCCCGCCGTACAGCGTCGGCGAAGTGAAGCCGGTGCGCGGAGTCGGTCGCCGGGAGATCGGCCACGGCAACCTCGCCGAGCGCGCGCTCTCCAGCGTGATCCCGAGTTCCGAGAAGTTTCCGTACACGATTCGACTCGTCTCGGAGATCACCGAGAGCAACGGCTCGTCGTCGATGGCCACGGTGTGCGGAGGCACGCTCGCGCTCATGGATGCGGGCGTTCCCCTGCGTCAGCCGGTCGCGGGCATCGCGATGGGCCTGATCAAGGAAGGCGACAAGGTCGCGATCCTCTCCGACATCCTCGGAACCGAAGACCATCTCGGCGACATGGACTTCAAAGTCGCCGGTACCGGGCGCGGCATCACCGCGGTCCAGATGGACATCAAGGTCAAGGGCATCTCCCGGGACATCTTCGCGAAGGCTCTGCGCCAGGCCCGCGAGGGCCGCATGCACATCCTGCGCGAAATGCTCAAGGCCATGCCCGGCCCGCGCAAGGACATCAGCAAACACGCGCCTCGCCTCCTCAGCCTGCGCATCCCCGTCGAGAAGATCGGAATGGTCATCGGGCCGGGCGGCAAGATGATCAACAAGATCCAGTCCGAGACCGGCGCGATCGTCGAGATCGAGGATGACGGAACGGTCTGCATCTCGAGCACCGACGCGGATGCCGCCAATGCGGCGAGGCAGATGGTCGAGGCCCTGACCGCGGAAGTGGAGATCGGCAAGATCTACCAGGCCAAGGTCGTCAGTCTGAAGGACTTCGGCTGCTTCGTGGAAGTGCTTCCTGGCCAAGAGGGCCTCTGCCACGTCAGCGAACTCGCGGAAGAGCACGTTCGCAGCGTGGGCGATGTCGTCAGCGTCGGGGACATCATCCCGGTGAAGGTCGTGCTCCGAGACGAGCAGGGCCGACTCAAGCTCTCGCGGCGCATGGCCCTCCAAGAGGGTGCCCAAACGGAGGCTCCGCCCAAGGATCGGCCGACCGCTCCACCCCCGGTGAGGGCGCCGGAAGCCCCGGCTCGCCCGGAGAACCGCTTCGGGGGAGAACGGGATTCCGGCCCACCCCGTCCGCCGATGCGCACCGGACGATTTGGCGACGATGCCGACGCCCCGCCTCGCGAGCGCCCCGCAGACCGGGACCGGTTCCCGACCGACCGGGGACCACGTGGCGAAACTCGGCCTCCGCGCGGCGACGAGCGACCGGATGATCGACCGGCGCGGCCGGGCCCGGGCTTCGACCGGGATCGCGATCGCGATGGCGAGCGTCCCTCGAGGCCTCCGGAGCGGGAGTCGCGTCGACCGATGGATCGAGACGACGAAGATCGGTTCGAGCGGCCGGCCCGTCCGGCCGACCGCGATCCGAGGCCCGCTCGCCCCGCCACGGACGAGCACGAGAACGCCGAGCGTCCGGCGCCCCGCCGTGGCTCCGATCGCATGGGCCGACCGCCCCGGGACGAAGGTGAAGGTATGGAACGGCCGGCCCCTCGCCGGGGCGCCGATCGCCCGGGCCGGGATGAGGGCGAACCGGTCTACTTGGAGCGGCCACTCCGCCAGGAATCGGCCGAGGACGATCGTCCGCCTCGGCGCGGTCGCGAAGACCGTCCACCCCGAGGAGGGGATCGCTTCGAGCCTCGGCCGAGCGAGCGTCCCTCGCGGGGCGAGGATTCCGAGCGATTCGAGACTCGGGGCCGGGGCCCCCAGCGTGATCAGCCGGAATCGGGCGAGCCCCAAGGGTCCGAAACGGAAGCGGGAGGGTTCGGAGATCGTCGGCGCCGCCGGAGTGCGGAGGACGGTGACTCCGAGCGGCGGCCGCCGGCGCGCCGTCGTCATTGATCAGCCCTGACCCTGCAATTCCTCCCTCCATGGGAGCGACGAGCCGCCCCGAGTTTTCTCGAGGCGGCTCGTCTCGCTTCGGGGGCGCAAGATTCTGCGATTCGCCCCACTCCCCAAAAACCGCAAGGGCCCCTAAGATCCCGGCCTTGGGGCGGCCGTCATCCTTTCCGACGGCCCGACTCCGCGAAAATCGGAAGGGCTGCGGCGTGTCACCTTGGGCGGTGTGACGTCGCAACCTGGACGGGATGCCTCGGCCTCCGGATCGCGGACGTTCCCTGGGGAGGAAAGGGGAGGTCACGCGCATGCCGACCGGACGCGTGAAGTGGTTCGACAACCGCAAAGGTTACGGATTCATCGAGCAGGACACGGGGGAAGACGTGTTCGTGCACTTTTCGACCATCAACGGAGACGGGTTTCGCACCCTGAACGATGGTGAGCTCGTGCGCTTCGAAGTCGTGCAAGGGCCCAAGGGGCTTCTCGCACGCACTGTGAAGCGAGTCGACGCCGAAAGCCAAGAGGCCGGCGCGTAGTTAGCATCAACGCACTTTGAGCCCTCCGCACGCCGAGGTGCCGAGGTTCAGTCCCGCCTTCCGCCCACCCGGGCGGGATCGGGTTCTCCATGTCCCCTGCCCGAGCGCCGCATGACGACTGCTGTACTCCCCGGACGCCCGACCCTCGATTCGCTCCGCCATGAGTTTGGACACTGGGAGAAGGTCAAAGACCTGATCGATCAGTGCATCGACATCATGCTCAATCACCGTCAGAGTGGGCATCCGGGCGGATCGCGCTCGAAGGTGCACACGATGGTGGCGCTCACCCTGTCGGGGGCGATGCGGTGGGACATCCGGCACCCGGGCAAGACCTTCGCGGATCGTTTTGTCCTCGTCGCGGGGCATTGCAATCCGGTCGTGTACGCGATGCTCGCGATCTACCACGAGGCATTGCGCACGCGGTTGGCCCGCACCAAGGACCGCCGCTTCCAGGTCGAGAATCCGGAGGAGTTCGCGCTCTACCCCGAGCACCTGCTCGATCTGCGCCGGGCCGGTGGTTTGCCCGGGCACGCCGAAATGGAGGGGCGCACGCTCTTCTTCAAATTCAACACGGGGCCGAGCGGTCACGGATCCCCGGCCGCGGCCGGCGAAGCGTTGGCGCTCAAGCTCGCACGGGCCAGCGAAGTCAAAGTTTTTGCCCTCGAGGGTGAAGGCGGGCATACCGCCGGAGCGACCCACGAGACCAAGCACACCTCGTGGGGACTCGGTCTCGACAATCTGGTCTATTTGCTCGACTGGAACGATCACGGCATCGACTCGCGCGCCTGCTCCACCGTCGTCCCGGGAACTCCCGACGATTGGTTCAAGCCCTACGGCTACAAAGTGGCCGGCTGCGAACAGGGCAGCGAGTGGGAACCGCTCGCCGGCGCGATGCTCGAAGCGGTGCACGGCGACAATCCGACCAAGGCGCCCCGCTGCCTGTGGTTCAAGACGCGCAAGGGCCGCGGCTATCTCGTCTACGACTACAAGTCGCACGGCGAGGCGCACAAGCGCAACAGCGAGCCCTTCTGGCAGACGAAGAAAGAATTCGCCGACAAATACCAGGTTCAATTCCCCGATTTTGGGAAGCCCGACGTCGCCGATGCGAAAGAAGCTCGAGCTCAGGCGGCACGTTCGCTTGAGACCGTTCTCTCCGTGTTGCACCGGGACGAGGCGTTGCTGAATTGGCTCTCGGATCGCCTGATCGCGCTCGGCGACTCCGTCCCGGAGGAACTGCCGGGGCTGCGCCTCGACCGCGTGAACGATCCCGCGGACGATCCGGTGCTCACCCGGTTTGAGAAGTACCCGGCTGAGCTCTATTTGAAGCCGGGGGAGAAGGCGCCGAATCGCAAGGCGTTTGCGACCTTCGGCGCGTGGGTGAACAGCTACGGCTATCGCCAATACGGGCGGCCGCTCGTGATTGCCTGCTCCGCCGACCTCGCGGACTCGACGAACATCTCCGGCTTCAGCAAGGAGTTCGGGGATTTCAAAGGCTTCGGGCGCTACGAGCGCAACTCGAACCAAGACGGGGCGTTGCTCCCGACCCAAATCACGGAGTTCAGTAACGCCGGCCTCATGGCGGGGCTCGCGACGGTGAATTTCTCCCGCACTCCCTACGACAACTTCGTCGGCTTCTACGGTGCCTGTTCGACTTACGGCTCGTTCAGCTACCTGAAGTACGGCCTCATGCGGCTGTTCTCGCAGTTGGCGCAGGACAGCCAGCTCAAGGTCGGGCGTGTCATTTGGGTCGCGGGCCACTCGGGGCCGGAGACGGCCGAGGACTCGCGGACCCACTTCGGCATCTTTGCCCCGGCGGTGACGCAGCTCTTCCCGGACGGACACATCGTCAATCTGTACCCCTACGAGCACAACGAAGTGGCGCCCTTGCTAGGAGCCGCTCTCGCGACCAAGGCCCCCATCATCGCGTTGCACCTCACGCGGCCGGCGGTGGAGATTCCGGACCGCGCCAAGCTCGGCATGGGCAGTCACCTCTTGGCCGCCAAGGGTGCTTATGTAATGCGCCAGTACGCGCTGGGAGTGCCAAAGGGTGGGGTCGTGCTCGTTCAGGGCACCTCGGCGACCGAACAGTTGGTCAAACTCTTGAAAGACGGTTCCTTCGACCGGGAGAACCTGAACGTCAAGATCGTCGCGACCCCTTCCTACGATCTCTTCCGCCTCCAGTCCCAGGAGTACAAAGACTCCGTGCTACCCGAGCACGAGTGGATGGAGGCGATGGTGATCGGCAACTGCGGCCGCCGGACGCTGCGGGACTGGATTCCCCACCGATTCTCCGAGGGCTACGCGATCACGCCCGACTGGGACAACCGCTGGCGCACCGGAGGTTCGGTCGACGAGATCATCGACGAATCGCATCTCTCCTCCCACTGGATCCTGGAGGGAGTGCGCAAGTACGTGGCCGATCGCCCAGCCCGCCTGGCGGTGTTCCGCCGCATCGTGGAGCGCAACTCGTGAGCGAAGACATCATCGTCAAACCGGGCGAAGCGAAGGCCCTCCGGCTCCCCAAGGGGACCGTACTCGGCATCCGCGATCTCGAAGGCCATCAATCCTGCGAGATCCTCGCCTTCGTCGCCGACGACCTCTCCGAGTACCTCGACTGTTCGGTGACGATGGAGATCATCGGTCGTCTCTTTCCCACCGAAAAGTCCAAGTTCTACTCGAATCGCTACGAACCTTTGCTCACCCTCGTCGAGGACACCGTCGGGTCCCACGATCTCCTGCAACCCGCCACTTCCGCGGACTCTCGGCGCCTCTTCCTTGGCGAGGACGGCTCGCGCAAGGGCACCCGCGAGTGGAGCATCGCCGCGCTCACCCACCTCGGCCTGAAGCCTCCCCACATCCCCCGGCCGGCACATCTGTTCCGCAGCACCGTCGTCGATGACGAAGGCAACTTCGCGATGATGGAGACGCCCTCCAAGCCGGGCCACGGCGTGGTGCTCTCGGTCGAACGTCCGATCATCCTCGTCGTCGCGGTGAGTGACGACGAAATCTCTCCGATCACGGGCTGCAATCCCACCCCCATCCGCCTCGAAATCACCGGCGCGGTGTAGGATCGTCGATCGAAGGTGCCCGAGTCCGGGAGCGACTGAAAATCAATTCGCCTCCGTCACTGGGGAGCGCCAGTGATGCGTAGGTGGCGGACCAATACCCGCGTGCGGGCGCCGGAGTGGAGCTGAAGGCCGAAGTGGCCGGAGGCGTAACGATCGTCTTTGATGGCGGAGGTGAGGACGCCGTTGACATACACCTCCAGGAGATCACCCTCGGCGAGAATGAGGTAGTGATTCCAATCGAGCGGCGCCACCGCGGGCTTCCAGACCGTGGGATCGGCGGGCACCAAGGTGCCGCGACCGTGTTCGTCGTAGATGGAGCCCCAGTAGGCTTCGCCCACGTCGGCCTGGTAGCCCTGGAGATCGAAATTCGGGAGACGCTGGGATCGGAATTGCATGCCACTATTCCCGGCATCGAGGCGAACCTCGAATTCGAGTCGGAAGTCGCGATAGGCCTCCTTGGAAACGAGGAAGGTATTCCGTTTTAGATCCTTCGCGTCGCCGACGAGCGTGCTCGCCTCGAAACTCCAGTATTGCGATTCGCCCTCGAATTGCGACAGGCGCTCGTCCAAGAGGGAACGCCAAGGCCGAGCGGGTTCTCGGGGATCCGCCACGCCCAATACGAACGCGGTGAGATCGGTGACTTGTTCGAGCGAGAGGCCGTCGAGAAGCCCGTCGGGCATGGCGGAACCAGCCGAGGGCTTGCGCTCCTCGATCTCCGCTTTCGCTACCTCGAGCTCGAGTCCGGTCGGCGCCAATACCCGGATCGAAGTCGTGGTTTCACCGACCGGAAGGCCGGATACGACCGAGCCGTCTTTCATCCAATGGTCGATGCTCCGGTATTGGTCGGAAATGGTGCGTGACGGCAAGAGGGTGGCGATCAGGAAGTCTTCGACCGTGAACCGGCCGCGGGCGCTCGTGAGTTCCGGCCCTCCATTTTGCCCGATGTCGCCGAGACGATGGCAGGCGCCGCACGAGGTCTTGAAGAGCGCGCGCCCGGCTTCCTCACTGCGGGGAGTTTGGAGGCGGCGCTCGACGAAGGCCAAGGTGCGGTCGAGGGGGCGACGCTCCGCTTTGGGGTCCAGCACAATTGCGGCCCGGGCGGCGGGGTCGAGTGCTTTGGCGACCTGATGGCGAGCCTCCTTGTGAATGCGAGGGAGTATGCGCTCTTGGAGAGCTCGGAGGTGTCCGAGATAACTCGCTCCTCCCGGCCGCACGGCCGCCGCCGCAAGCGTGGTAGCTATGAGCTCCCCGGTGTCCATGTCGAGCGGAGAAGTGCCCTGAGCCAGGCCCCGCAAATAGTGGATCTGACGCTCGACATTGGGTTCGCGACGAAGGCTGTCGGCCAGCAGCATTCGCGAAAGCCGGGGATCCAAGCTCGCCCAAATCGCGGACAGAGCAAAATCCCCTTCGGGATGCAGAGTGGGACGGAGCAAGGCGCTGCTCAGCGCTGGGGATACCGCGGCACCGGCAATCACCGCGAGTTCGACGGCGCGCACCGCGGCATGCCACGCCGGGGAACCGACCGCCTCGAATTGCAACGTGCGCAGCAACACGGCTTCGACTCCGTCCAGTTTCCAAGCCGAGAGCCCGTGCTGACGAATCAGGGCCAAGAGGCCTTCGGAGGCGATCCGGAGCGGCGCGCCTCGCAAGGTTCTCCACACGGTAGTGATCGGCATCGACTCGAGATCGCGAGCGGCCAGGAAACGGAGCGTTCGATCCGGCGAGCCCAAGTCGGCAAGGAGCGCGTCCGGTCCGGTCGGCACGGGCCGAGTCGGCGGTGGCGGCAATGGGGTCCCGAGTCCGTCGTCGCTCGGACCTTCGTAGCTGACCCGCAGCAGTCGGCCGCGGGTTCCGCGCCCGCCGGTGGTGAGCAGAAGGTCGCCGCGGGCATCCACGGCGAGGTCGGTCACCGGGAGCGGGCGACCGGTCATGAAATTCTCGGCCCGGCCCTTCAGTCCGTGACCGTCGCGTTCGAGGTGGAAGGCGACGATGCGTCCTTCCGACCAGTCCGCGCCGAAGACCGCTCCGCGGTAGCGCGACGGGAAGGCGGCGCGGTCGTAGAGGACCATGCCGGTGGGGGAGCCTCGCCCGACTTCGACGATGGGAGGCAGGGAGTCCGGCGACCACGCCGGCCATTTCTTGGACCCGGACCGCCATCCGTACTCGCCCCCGGGAACGATGTGGACTAGGCGAACCGGCCGGTGCCACGGGAGTCCGATCTCCCACTCCATGTCCGAATCGAAGGCCAAAAGGTCGCCGCCGCGGCTGAACGCCAGGTCGTACGCATTGCGCAGGCCCCCGGCGAGGCGGCGGACC
>CADEGH010000011.1 GCA_902826835.1 uncultured bacterium
CATTCAACTCGTTGCGCAGAATCGGGTTACGGCGATTTAGCGCCCGGAACTTCGGACTAGTCGGGCGGAATCCCGCCTTGGGGAAGTTCCACCTCCTCCCACTCGTCTCCTTCCCGGGGATCCTGCATGAGCCGACTTCCCATCTGGATGGCTGGAATCGCGATCGCGAGCGGCGTTCTGACCGTGGGCCTCACCGTCCTGCTGCGGGAAGAGGTGACGGAGGATCCGGTCCCATCCCGACCCTCGGCAGTCGCGAACCATCCGCCGCAGCCCGGTGCCGCGTTTGTGGCCGCCGACGGCGTTGCCACCGTGCAGGCCGCCCCTACCGAGGGACTTCTGCTGGACGCTCCTCGCGAACAGCCGATCACCCGTAGGCAGCTCGGTTCGGAGCCGCGCGCCTACTGGCACATCCGCGTCCAGAAAGAAGACGGACGACCCGTTGATCAAGTCCGACTGCACGCTCGCGCCACCGGAATCTCACCAGAGTCCCTGCGCTCTTGGTCCATCAGCCGAAGCTGGCCGGACGGCATCGCGGACATCGAGGGAATCCCGGACAGTGCTCCCTTCCCGAAAAACAGCCGCATCCACCTGCAGGCCGAGGTCCTCGGCCCCACCGCGCCACGCGCGGATTACGCCCTGGATACCACCCCACATCGCCTCGATATCGTGGTTCCTCCCACTGGAGCCATCAGCGCCCGGGTGGTCGGGATGTCGGGAGAGAGCATCTATGAATTCCTGAGCTGCACAGTCGAAGTCCTCGGTGCTCCCATTGGCTCGGATTCCAGCCCCCTCGAATTTCCGCGCCCGGATCGAGAAGAACTCCGCCTCATCGCGGGTCAACTCAATCTGCGCCATGTCGCTCTCGGCCAGCGCATCAAGGTCACGGTAGGCCCTTCGGCTCTCTATGCTGGCACCAGCGTCGTGATCTCGGGCCCCACCTCGGAGGGAGAGACCCTCGAACCCGTCATTTATGTGCGTCCCAACGGCCGGAGAGTACTCGCCAAACTTCTGACGTCGGACTCCAAGCTCCACCAGCTTTCCGAGGTGCTAGTGATTTGGCGGTCCGGGGACTCCGGTCAAATGGAAAACCAGAACCGGTTGATGACAGCCCAGGACGGGACATTGGTGATCCCTCTCTTGGCGCGACATTTCCGCGCTGACGTCCAACACCGAGTCTTGCGATTCGAGACGAGGGCCCACGGAAGCGCCGAAGTGGACTTGCCGTCGGTCGCTCCTGACAAAGACCTGGATCTCGGTGAGCTCATCCTCCGGCGTGCACAATAAGGCCTCGACTTCCGGACGGAGTGCTCGCTTCAATATGATTGACCTTCTCGGGCCTTGCCTCGGCCTGCATCGTAGTCAGAGACCGAACGGGGAGCCCTCGCCACGGAGAAAGTCGTGAAAGCCCTTCGTCCCGGCTTGGTTGGGTTGTTCGCTCTGATTCTGATCCTCGTCCTTTATTTTCTCCTCAGGGACTGGAACCGCCACCCCGATGCCCCATCGGGCCCGCTCGTACCGGTGGTAGAGACCATTCGTGGTTCGGATGCGAACGCTCTGCCAGCGCCAGCTCCCAAGACGCCATCCCCCATCGAAACCCGCCCGTTCCAGACGCCGGAGTTACCTGCCGCCCAGAGTGCTCCGACTCTGTCCTCCTCCGGACGGCCGGACGGCCTTTACCTCAAGGTGGTGGACCAAGGCGGCACGCCGGTTCCCCAGTTTTCCGTGGAGTTGATCCAATCCGGCGCAGGCGGCAACCAGAGCGACCTCAGGACGACGGATGGCCAGGGGGGGATACCACTCGGGAAGTGGCGAGCACGCAAGGCGGAGGGCACCCAAAAAATGGCCGCAAGGGCAAAGATCCTGTCGAAGTCTCCGACCGAGGTGTCGATTCCTCTCGACCTCGAAGCCGGCGAAGTCCGCATGGTGCTGCCGGATTGCGGAAGCCTGGAAATCGAAGTCGTCGGTCCGGATGGCGCGCGCCTTGAGGAGGACGTTCCGATCGCGGCCGGAGTCTACGGAGTTCCTTCTGGAATGCCGGCATTCGGGGGGCTGGTCCGAAGCACCCACCTCAGCCTGACCGCCAAGGCCGGGTTCACCACCCTGGATTGGATCGAGTGTGGCAGCGAACTGGAGGTGAAGGTCGGGCCTTCGGCGCGGTATCGCGCCGAAACGGTCCGAATTGCTGGACCGATCAGCAGCGGCGAGCCGCGGCGCGAACAGGTGAAACTCTCGAGGTCCGCCACCATCCTGAAGGCCCAAGTGCTCGGCGAAAACGGGGAGCCACTGGCCGACACAACCATCACACTGATCACCGAGGCCGTCCACACCAAGATGTCCTCCACGCGCCATCAGGCATTCGGCACGACCGACGAGCAAGGGATCGTAAGGGCGGAGGTAGACCCGGCCGAATTCTGGGAAACCTCACAACACTCGTCCGGCAGCTCGAAGTATCGCGCCACTGTGGGTACGGACCGCAACACGAAAGGGGAGTGGACCAAACACCTTCCCTGGCCTCTGCCCTTCGGCGAGTTTGACTTGGGCGTCTTTCGCATCCAGACCGATCCCCTGGTTGTCGGTGGAACGGTCGTGGATTCCGTCGGAAAGCCAATGCGAGGGATTAGCGTTTCCCTCCTGGCTGATCCCAACTCCAAGCGCGACTCGCACGAATTTATGTACGTGCTAGCGCTGGGCGCCCAAACCGACAAAGATGGGCGCTTCGCACTGCGCGGACTCACGCAGCGTCGCGAAGTTTCCTTGACGCTCCGTTCCGAGACTCACGCGCTCGCTCAACCAGTTTCCGTTCCGGTCGGATCCGACAACGTGAAGCTAGTTGTCGAGGCCGCCGGTACTGTCCAAGGATGGTTGCGGATCGACGAGGGACAGCAGGCGACGGACCTTCTCCTGTCCGTCCTGGAATCCGCCTCTGGTGAATCCACGAAGATCCCGTTCGAGCCTCACGCAGGCGGTGCGGAACTCGTGAGGTTTCGAAAGAAGGGGCTGCGCGCCGGCCTCTACCGCCTGAAGGTCGCGTCGCTCGTGATTCCGGGATTGGAGTTGGCCGCGGTCGACGGACTGGTCGTCGTTGGAGGAGGGACCTGCGAGGACCAGCGAATTCAGGGCCTGGACCTGCGCGGTCGACTACGTCCAGTGGAAGTTCGGGTCCTCGACGATCGAGGTCAGGAACTGCCCCATGCGAGTGTGAAGGTGTCGGGTGAAAACGGCCAATATGGCCGAGAAGCTCGGACTGGAGCCGATGGTCTCGCGAAAATCTGGATTGCCCCCTCCGGATCGTCAGTGTCGGTCTCGAAATCCGGATTCCTGGGACAGGTCCATGACAACCTCACCGCCGACGTCCAGATTCGCATGAGCGTGGCGCCCACGATGCGGCTTACGATCGACTGGCCCGCTTCGGCGACCGAAGCGCTGATGCGAGGTGCCACGGTAGTGCTCTTGGGTGCCGACGAGGGCAAGCACGACGACGCGTCCGGGGCTTTCCCGAGCGAGCACTCCGAACTGGATGAAGGCGGAACGCACGTGCTTCGTCCCTCCCATTTGGGCAAGCGGCGACTCCAAATTACGCCCGAAAACTACCACCCCTTTCTCGCGTACGACCGCGTTCCGATCGAGCCCGATCCGGCGAAAATCACCATCGATGCGGCCACGGGCGATATCAACCTGCGACTGAAAGTAAGCGAGGCGGCGCTCGCCGCGAGCTTCGTCCCCGAACGGAACCGGTAGGATGGTGCGACCATGGCTCGCCACCTCTGCTGGATTCTGCTCGCAGTTCCCATCCTCGCGGTCGTCGTCTGGGGATGGTGGCAGGAAGAGCAAGCATTCCTCTCGGTCAACTCCTCGATACCTGAGCCTACCGTGCTTACGGGGTCCAAGAGCGGCTCCGAAGAATCGCCTCAACTCCAATCGCGACGCTTCGATCGGGAGCGGCGGGAAGTAGTCGCTTCGCGTCGGGAAAGCGTGCCGCCGGGCGTTTCTCAGCGCGATGGCGCAGTGTCCGACCAGGAATCCACCCTGCCGATCATCCTGCGCGGCCTGGTCGTCGATCCGACCGGTGCCCCGATCCGAAATGCCGCGATTGCCCTCATCGTGGCGCAGCCCGGTCAGAGCCACCCGGAGAACCGGCGGGAACTTCCGAAGGTCATCTCGGGGGATGATGGAGACTTCACCCTCCGGGGCGTGCCCCCCGAGTCGGCCTTCCAACTCCACGCCACTCGCCCGGGGTACGTCGTCGATTCCATGCTCACGGTCGAGCCGGGGACGACCTTCGCCCTGATCATCATGTTCCCGACCGGCGCCTTGCGCGGACAGGTTCGATTGGGTCCGGACCAATCTCATAAGGACTTCTGCATGTTCCTCGCCGGCGGAACGGAGCGCCTGGAGGGCAGTCTCGGCCCCCCCGATCCCGTAACCGGACTTCACGATTACCGCTTCGAGGAGGTCCTTCCGGGCGTGTACGAGTTCGGATTCGATTCCCGGCAAGTCGATGGAGCCTCGCGCGTCTTGTTCTCCAAGGTGGTCATTCCCGCGGACCGGTTATGCCATGACTCCCGCTTGAGAATCGTCGACCTGACCACGGAAATCAGAACCCTGAGATTGACGATCCTCGATGACCAGGGCCGCCCGTTGGCCAAAGCCTATGTCTCCCCCCACAAGGCGAATCGGTTCCCGCCCCCGGTCCAGACGAATTCGGAAGGGATCGCTGTCCTCCCCAAGGCGGAAAAGCCCATGTCCATCACGGTCCACCATCCCGACTACATGGTGGCAAGACGTACCGACATCGACGCCGATCAAGTCGTGCGGCTCGAGTCCCCTCTCGATGTCGAATTTCACGTCTCGGTTCCCGACGCCATCAGAGCTCGATTTCCTCGTGTTGAATTGAAGGTCACACCCCGCGATCTCGATCTCGCGCGCCGGATGTCGAGCATGTCGAGAGTCGTCGACCAAGGCACGGCCATCCCGGGCAACGGGGATTCTCGAGTGCCGCTCCAATTCCGCGGGGAAGCCTCGGTGCGCATCAATCTCTTTCAGTCCGAGTCGGCCCTGTTCGCCGCCGCGACGATCGAGCCGACTCCCTCGATCATCACTATTCCCGAGAGTGGCACCCATTTCGCGTTCACCCTCCACATCAACGAAGACGCCGTGCCAACCGAGAGACCAGGGGCCACACCAAGGTGAGCGGCCTTTCTGATGACCGCCCCTTCGACGCACACCCCCTGAGCCAACATGGGAGGCGGTTTTTCGAATGCGGTCGATCAATCGTGCGACCGAGGACCAACTCGCGAAGCCCTATCTACGTCCGTGGTCATTCGAGGTGCGACTCGCTCGGACTGATATTGCCATTCCATTCACTCGCGGAGCGGAGACCCTCGATCATGAGGTACCCGACATGACTGCGAAGCGGGCCTGGCTCGCGGCATTGGCGGCGCTCACCGTCGCATTGGCCCTCTACCTGGCCTTTGGCCGGGCCACACGTCCCGTGGCAACCAGCGCTCCTCTCCCCTCCGCCGGATTGTCCCCAGCGCCACCGGCCGCGGAGGAGGAGGCTACACGTCCGACCGCGCTCATCGACCGCGACATCATCGCCGAGACCAGCACCCCGAGCAGTCTCAGGGCGCCCATCGCTCCACAGGAGGAACAGAGTTCCGATGCGACCGATCCCTACGTCTTGAAGGTCGTGACCGCCGACGGGAAACCCGTCGCAGGCCTGACCATCCACCTTCACCAGTTCTACCGGGCGGGTGACGGCCGCATGATGGACGAACGAATCACCTCTGAGGAAGGACTCGTGCCACTGGGCCGCTGGCTCGAATCCAAACCCATTCAGCCCGAGCGGCTGGTCGCGATCGCCGATGTCTTTGGCAGCTCCCAGACCGGGGTCGTCGTCCCGCTCGACCGCAAATTCGGCGAAGTCCGGATGGTGCTGTCCGGCTTCGGCAGTCTGCAAATCGAAGTGGTGGGTCCGGAAGGAGCCATCATTGAGGAGGACTTGTCTCTTCGCTTCTTCTTGTTGGGCTACCACTTGGGCAAACCCGAGTTGGTACCCCGGCCCTTCGAGGTGTCCCGCGAACTCGCGGCCAATGCCGGCAGAGCGACCCTTGTCTGGGTCGAGTGTGGCATCGAGGTTCACCTGCGAGCCGGACCATCCCGGCAATTCACCGCCAAGACGTTTCGAATGGACGGACCGGCTTCGGATGGTGAATCCCGGCGAGTGCAGGTAGCCCTGGATCGCCGCTTCACCCGACTTCGAGCTCGCGTGCTCGGGGAGGACGGGATACCACTCACCCAGACTTCCATCGATCTGCTTACGGAGACTTCCCATCAGCTCGGGGTCTCGCGTAATTCTCACCGATTTGGCGTGACAAACGTCGACGGCGAAGTCTTCCGTGAAGTTGATCCTGATCAGCTTTGGGGCACGACCCTGCATTCACCCCTGGTTTCGCGCTACCGTGCCAGCGTCGCCCTGGCCGCGCGTGGCGACAGAACGGCCGACTGGACTGCTCCGCTGCCCTGGCCCCTACCTGAGGGCGACCTGGATCTCGGTGCGTTCATCCTCCGAGAGGGACCACTCGTCTTCGGCGGAGTGATCGTGGATTCGGCAGGGGGGGCGATGAAAGGCCTCTCCATGCGCGCGCGCCTACCAACGGGCCAAACGGGAGCCCCCGAGGACTCTATGGGCGTCCGGAAGCTGAGTGCTCTTTCAGACTCGGACGGACGATTTGAAATGCGCGGAGTAACCAGCCTCCGACGCCTCGCACTCGAAGTTGAAGATCAGATTCACGTCCTCGCTGCACCTGTCTTGGCGGACGTCGGATCTACCAATCTCCGATTGGTCGTCGTTGAATCCGGCGGCATCGAGGGATGGATGCATCCGGAGACCGAACCACCGGACGCTGCATACGAAGTCTTCATGCACACAGCGGGCACGTGGGAAAAAGTGCTCATGAGCAGTCGTGCCATCGAGAAGGGCGAGACGAGCTACTCCTTCAGCAGTCGGAAATTGCGCCCAGGCCGCTATCGTCTGACCGTCCAATCCCGCTTGGTCCCGGGCGTAGAACTCGCTCGGATCGAGGACATCCTCGTGGAATCCGGCCAAGTCTGCCGCGACCCTCGTTTGCAAGGTATCGATCTTCGAGGGCGACTGCGTCTCATCCGTGTTCAGGTGACAGGCGACAGAAACACGCCGTGCCCAAACGCCCGCGTTGGGGTCACGAGTGCGGCGACCGCCCGTCGACACGAATCGAGAACGGACTCGGGTGGAGTCGCCGAGGTTTGGGTCTCGGCGGTCGGCACCCTGGTCTCGGCGATGGCCCCGGGGTTCTTGACGCAAACGAAGGAGAGCCTCGGCACGGACCTCGCGTTCCGCTTACAGCCGGCGCCAACGATCCTAGTCAAGGTCGAGTGGCCACGGGATGCCACCGACGCCCAAATCGAGGACGCGCGAATTATGCTGCTTCCTGCGACCCAGGAGTCGACAGGCGAGCCGCAGGGGTTGCGGGACTTCGATGTGGCCACCCGCCGAGCGGACGGTCTTTGGGTGTTCCGGCCCACCCACTGCGGCCGGCGTCGATTCCACATCGTCCCGGCAAGTCCTGGGCGGTATTCCACCCTCCTCATGGGTGATGAGCTCGAGCCGGCGGAGATCAGCGTCGAGCTCAACTCCAATCTGTCCGTGATCGACCTGAGGGTGCCGTCGCTGAGCTGGAGATACCCGACGGAGGCCGCCGAGTCCAAGTGAGGCGGCTCGCTCTCGCGGCCTCATCCGTTCTGGATCCCGATGGCGAGAGGGGTCGGTAATGACCGACAACCCACCGCTCGCGGAATCCCGCAGGCTTGGTGGTGGGACTGGGGGGAATTCCCCAGATCGCCACGCGGACAGGTAGCAGAGACCGAATTCGGTCACCGCGCTATCTGCTTGTGCCGGCATGACTAAGGAGGGATTCCCGGGTGACCACCCGATCCCACTCCTTCGGCGGCTCGCGGATTGCTTAGGGATCGAGGGCGCGCGGCCTCGTGCTCTATGCACAGAGCTTCGCGCACGCCGAGAGAGCCACCATGAAAATCCAAGATGTCATGACCAGGCGGGTCTGCACCGTTTCCGGTCGAGCCAGCCTGGCGGATGCCGCGCGCCTGATGTGGGAAAAAAACTGCGGGGTGATTCCCGTGGTCGACGACGCGGAGGCCATCATCGGGGTCATCACCGACCGCGACGTGTGCATGGGTGCCCTCACCCAGGCGCGACCCATCCACGAAATCCCGGTGACGATGTCGATGAGCAAGAACGTAGCGACGTGCAGGGACACCGACGATCTCGAAACCGTGGAGGCCATCATGGCCGAGCGGCGGATTCGTCGAGTCCCGGTTGTGGATGACACCCGGCGAGCGGTCGGGATCGTCTCCCTCGATGATCTGGCTCGGGTCGCGCTCGAATTGCGCGTCGGCAAGGAGAAGGTCACACTGAATCGCGGACTCGCGCGCACGCTCGGAATCCTGAGCCAGCCGGAGCCGCTCCAAGCGCTGTCGGCGATCAGTTGACCAAGAGGGTAGTCATCTGTTCGCGTCCAGTCGGCGGGCCGCTTCCCGGGTGATGGCGGCTCGCCAGGCGGCGCGTCGGGCATCCTCCGGGGCGGTGGACGCACGCTCCTCCGCCACAATTTGCTCCAGCGTGTCGGAGTGTTCGAAGCGCTCGGCAAGCCCGCCTTCGGCGTCAGCGCGCAGTTTGAGAGCGCGGTCGCGGTCCTGAAGTCGTTCGCGGAGTGGCCGAGGATCCAAAATTGCGACGGACTTGTCGGTGCTCACCGAGGCGAGCCTCGACCCCGTGGCATCCCATGCTGCGTGATAACTCCGGTCGAGATGGGGATGGGTCCACCCCACGATGCCCCCGGTCGCGACATCGACCATCGTGAGTCGGTCCGAAGAAAGCACCAAGCGACGCCCGTCTGGGCTCAGGGCGAAGTGGTCGGCGCCACTGCGGTGTGCGAGAACCTCGCGCACGAGCGCGCCGTCCACCGCTCGGTGTTCGCGAACGCGGCCGTTTCTCATGAGCACCAAGACCCGCTCGTCACCGGGCAAAAAACACGCCTCGGCCACGTCTTTCCGCGGCGCCTCGATCGTCGCGAGGGTCTTTCCGGAGTTGAGCTCCCAAATTCGCGCCGTGCCGTCGCGAGCCGTCGAGATGCACCGGGTCGAGTCCGCACTGAAGCTCACGGAGAGAATGCCCGCGGTGTGGCCTTCCAAAAGACGCTCCCGTTCCAGCGCGGGATAGCTCAGAACGACCACCGCCTTGTCGCTGCAAGCCGCGATGCGTTTGCCGTCCGGGCTTTGGCGCATCCAGTAGAAACTCCGATCGTGGGTGTAGCGGTTCTTCTCCGTAAGGAGCAGAGCGTCGAAAACCCGAATCGTCTGGTCGTAGGATCCGGTGATGAGATGGGACCCATCCGTGGACCACTCGAGCATGTGGCAGGACTTACTCGGATCGTGCGCCGCGATGCGAGCCAACTGCTCCTGGGTTTCCGCGCACCAAATCTGGACCTGGCCGTTGTAACTGCAAGTCGCGAGCCTTCCGCCGTCGGGGCTGAATCGACAAACATAGGCCGCTATCTCGGCCTGCATTGGCCGGTCGGCGTACCACGGACAGGCGGCGGCAAACTCCCAGAGGCGACGATCCTGGGAAGCGGCGTAGAGCCGCTGCCCATCCGCCGAGAACGCGAGGTTGACGACATCGTCGGCCGGTCCCCGGAGTTCGATTCCCAGTTTCCAAGTTGCGGTGTTCCAAAGTCGCAGGGTTCCGTCGCGCGAGGCGGTAGCCAAGGTCTCGCCGTTCGGTGAGAATCGTAGTTTCGCGACCGCGTCGCGATGACCCCGAAGCGTCGCCACCAACTCTCCGTTCGCGGCCCGGAAAATGCGCGCCGTTTTGTCCTGAGAGCCCGCGGCAATCCACTGCCCGTCAGGACTCCACGCCACTCCATCGGCGGCATTGTAGATACCTTCATCGGGTATCGGATACTTGCGCGCTTCCCCGCCCTCGATCGACCACGAGAACAAGCAGAAGTCCCACGAAGGGGAGGCGAACTGACGGCCGTCGGGCGAAAATTCCAAGTTCACGAGGGGTTTCGCGCCGCCGGTCAGGGTGCGGACCACGGAACCGTCGTCGGCCTTCCAAATGTGGACCGTACCCACCACTTTGGCGTCGGTCCGCTCGTAGGAACATGACGCGATCAAAGATCCGTCTCCGTTGAAGTCCGCCCCGCCTACCGGATACCCGTGCTTGGTGAAGTCGATCAACCTCTCCAAGTTAGGCATCGTGAAGATTCTCACTTTACGATCGTGCGAGGTCGTGACGAGGCGAGCGCTATTCCGGTCGAAGCGGACCTGGGAAATTTCCGCGTCGTGCGCGGCGATCTCCTTCACGACCTGTCCGTCCGAAGCTGCTCGTAGCACCAGTTTTCCGGAGTTCGTCCCGCAGGCCAGCCAGGCTCCATCGGGGCTCGTGGCCAATGCCGTCACAACGTCCGTACCGGTATCCCAAGAACGGAGTGAATCGTCGAGGCGAGAATGAAGCAGGTTCCACTCGAATCCGCGAGCCGTCGGCTCCGTCTCTTCGAGCCAGGCTCGAGTGGCCGGGTAATCGGCCAGATCCAGAGCGTAGTGAGCCGCCGACATCTGGGATCGATAGAGCTTGTCATCCAGGGTCGAGGAGGCAGCGTCGGCCGGTTTCTGCCCGCGGAGACTGAGCGCAAACCCCACGAAGATGATGGCAATTCGGTTCACGAAGTTCTCTCCAAGTGCGCTTTCAGACTCTCCAAGCCCCGACTCCAGCCCTCGCGGAGCTGATCCGCCGCGGATCGATCATGAATCCGCGGGCAGTCGAGAGTAGGGAGCGTCGAGACATCAAGCGCGGCGGCGGCGTTTCGGCGCATGCGATTCCTTTCTCGATGTTTCGACCTGCCCGTCGGCCAAGAGTCGTTCGACGTAGTCCCGCAACTGGATGATGGCGGCGTCGTACGCTTCAAAATTGCGGTAGGCACGAGCCAACATGACCGCGCCCTCCATCGTGGTGAGGACAAACACCGCGAGGCGACGAGCGTCGATGCCCGCCGGGAGTCTCGACTCGGCACTGGCAAAACAGGCCTCGATCGCGTCGAGCCAATTGTCAAAGTTGCGCACCAAGAGCCGGCGCGAGTCGGGATGGGTGTTCCCGACTTCGATCACCAAGTTTCCGATCGGACATCCGTGCTGAAAGTCCGTGACCTCCAGCATGTGCCGGTAGCCACCGAGGAGTCCGAACACCCGTTCGATCGGGTCTTCGTGCTTGGTCCAGATGGGATCCAAGACCTCGGGCTGCAGCAGTTCGTGCCGCCGCTCCAGCGTGGCATTCAGGAGATCCTGCTTCGAGGGAAAGAAGTAGTAGAGCGAACCCGGCAGCACTTTCGCCTTGCGGGCGATTTGCGCGAGTCCGGTCGCGGCGTAGCCCTGGAACGCGAAGAGCTCCATCGCGGCATCCAGGAGTTTTTCACGAGTTCCATCACCGATCGGCATCGTGGCCCTCGAGGGTTTGGTTGGTTGACCAACTCATAATGCACCGCCCTGAGATCGTTGTCAACAGAGAATTTGGTCGAGCGACCAAATCGGCAGCCCACGGGGGCAAGGCCGGTCGAGACTAGCGACCGCGGCTCGGCAAGGGAGCCTTGTCCGGAGGCACGAATTCCCGCTTCGCCGGGTCGCTCGCGAGGCACCCCTCCGAGTAGAAACGACCGAGGAGCTTCGAGTCCAAAAGTTCGGGATGGGCCTGGAAAAACGCCTCGGTGGGGATTTCACTCGACGCTTCTCCGCGTGCTGCGGCCACGAGGTGCATCCACGCCTGCGTCACGGTCTCGTGGTACTTCGAGGCCGGAATCGTGTTGCGCAGCAAGAACTGACTGAGGGCCGTCCGGAATCGCTGGAGAGCCTCGCTTGGTTCGCATTGACAAAGAAAAGCGTAGGCGAGTCGCACATGTGCGCGGTGGCCGAAGTCCGCGGGAGTGATTCGGCCCGCTTCGAAATCGTCGATGAACTGCCGAGATTCGGAGAGGCCACGATCCGGGAGTTCAGAAGGCGTCTTCATGCGGATGTCACGGGACTCGAAGCCAAGGTGCACCGATTGTTATCGCGCACCGGCCGGAACCGGCGGGGCAGCCAGCGGAGTCCGAGTTCCCCGGTCCGACAAACGAAACCACTGCTGGCCTTCTCGCAGGGCGCCTTGGCGAATTCCCTTCGCGTGATGGACGTCCACGGCGAGGACCCGACCACCGATCCGGAAATCCACTTCCGGAACGATCGTGTGGCCGACCACTACGCGCTCGACTCCGAAGGCGGTCAACACTCCGTCCATCGCGGCTTCGGTCACGAGCGGTGCCTGGAAGTAGCCGCGGTACCAGAGGAATCCGTCGGGGTAGCCCACCGTGTGAATCATCGTCGGATGGCGGCTCGGCACCCACTCGTCCTCGAGCAGGGCGGCCCGCAGGCGATCATTCGCGTCCTGGAGTCCCACCTTGGCCTCGGCTGCCGCTGGCGCGATCCCTCCGTGGACATAGAGATCGTTCCCGAGTCTCAGCATGACATTGCGGGTCCGCAGCCACTCGCCGAGGACGCTGCGTTTGGAGTAGATCGAACCGAGGGTCTCGCGGAGGATTGTGCAGTTTTCGGCGTACTTGTTGCGCACATAGCGGAAGTCGCCCACGAAGTTCATCACCTCGTGATTGCCGAGGACGAAGTGCGAGACTCCGCCCGCTGCTTCGGCTTGCGCCTCGAGGTCATACAGGAGCCAGAGGCATTCCGTGACCTGCGATCCCCGATCCAGCAGATCTCCCAGAAAGACGAAGTGCCCGTTGCCGAAGGCCCATCGGAGCTTCTCGTCGACGACGCCGGCCGCCCGGAGCAGATCCGTGAGCGCCTCGAAATTGCCTTCGATATCCGAAACCACGAACACCTTCTCGGGTTGAGCATGAACCGCGACCGGGACCCGATTGGTGGCACGCAGCCGGATCGTCCGATTCTCCGCCAGCCCCGGAAATGTCACCGACACTTCGCCCTTCTCCGCTGTCACCGCCTCCTCGCGGAGCTCCAGCTTCTCCCCCACCTTGACGACCCGTTTGGCCACGAACCCACCGGCCAACTGGCGAAACACGTACGGCCCATCCGGCTCCGCCCGACTCGAATCACCCGGAAGCTCCTGCGCCCAAAGCGGCAGAGCAAACAGAACAATCGCCCCCCACTGAATCAGGTGGGCCGCGGCGAAGGATCGGATGAACGCGCCGTGGGCGCGGGCGGACTCAATGGGGCGGGAGGTGAACATAGTCAGGATGCAGCGTAGCAGCCGGACCAGTCGTCGAGCATCGCAGCGGATTGCAGAGCGATGAAAAGAGTCGGTCCGCGTTTGATACCCGGGCGGAAGGACTCGCAACTCTCAGTATCCGACCGTCAGGGTGATCGCGTTGGAGAGCCCGAGACCGAGCGGAGTCGGGACGTTGGTCCATACATGCTGGAAGGTGGCCTGGATCCCCACGAGGAGAGGGTCCGAGGGGAGATGGACGAGAAGGCCGGGCCACGGGAAGTAGGTTTGGCCGAGCGCTCCGGTGATGTTCAGTTGAAGTGAGCAGCCGCCGCCCAGGTCGGTCGACACCGGCGGTCCAAGGGAAGCCCAGACACCCGCGGAGACCGCAGGATTGGGGGGTGGGAATGCGACTACCAACCAAATCGGAAACGGAACTCCCGATCCGGCCAACTTCGGTGCCACTTCACATCCGAGCGAAGGAGGACCCGCGGACCCGCAGCCCAGGCCCACGGACTGGACGATCGCTCCCGGAGATCCGGCGGCTCGAACTCCGTACAAGGCCTGGGCACCCGCGAGGTCGTCCGCGTCGAGGGAGCGCTGGATATACCCCGCCCCGTTTTGGGCCATCGTGGCGGCCGAGACGGCAGAGTGGCCGAGCCCGAGAGCGTGTCCGAACTCATGCGCGGCAAAGCCCCAAATGTCCCGTCGCAGGACCCCCGGTCCTAGGGCCGACCAAAGGAGCGGAGTGGAGCTGCCATTGGCCGACGCAAAGAACTCGATGTCGAATCCGTGAATGACGCCTCCAGAGGCATGCAAGGTGCACGCCGCAAGACAGCCTGCCGCGTAGGGGCAGGAGGTCGGACGAAAGATCACGGCGTTGACTCCGTCGTCCGCGACTGCGTTCACCGCCGTCATTCCCGCGTAGCTAAACCGAAAATCGGCCCCGGCATGATCGCTCCACATCGTGGCCCCGTTGTGGATGAACTGAAGCGCCTCCGCCGGATCGCCCTGACCCGCCGCGGGCAGATTGGCGAGCAGGGTGCTGCTGAGCCAATAGGGGACGACCGGGCTCGTACCTGGCCAAGCCATGCCCAGGGGGACCCATTCCGGCGACTCGAGGCACTCGCACCCGCACGTCCAAACCCGAGACTGCGCGACGCCGAGGTTGGCAAGGAGGAGCAGCAGGGTGAGAACCGCCGGGCACAAGTGGTTCGTTCGAGTCTTGGGCATAACCAGGCTCCGGCCTCTACCCTACCCGCGAGCGCCGATGCCCGGGGCTGAAAACCCAAGACCCAGGGCGTGGAAGGCGCGGCTGCGCAGGCAAACCAATTCCACCCTGGCGCCGGGGGTTTCGGCAGCACCATAGGCAAGATCGGATCATTGGGCGTGTTCGCCCCATCGGGTCAGACTGGATCGAGCGCGAGGAGCCACGCTCCCTGATCTTGCGCCCACCGCGACGCCCGGCGGCCAGTCAGTCCATGGAAATCCACTGCCCGGCGCGATCCGATCGGAGCGAGGCCTCAATGAATTGGAGGCCTCGCAATCCGTCACGAACCGTGGGGAAGGACGCGGCCGGGCCGCGCTCGCCGCGAATCGCGCGCGCGAAGGCTCGGTAGAGGTTGGCAAATCCTTCGAGATATCCTTCGGGGTGACCCGAGGGAGTGCGCGTGAGAGCGCGCGAAGCGGCCCCGGTTGCGCCGGTGGCCGTGCGAAGAAGACACACGGACCCGTCCGGTTGTGTCCAGTGGAGATCGTTGGGGTGTTCCTGGGCCCAAGCCAGCGCGCCCTTGGTCCCGAAGATGCGCAGGGCCAACCCGTTTTCTCGCCCGAAGCAAACCTGCGAGGCGTGAAGGGTGCCGGTGGCACCTCCGGACAATTCCAAGAGGCAAGTGTCGTCGTCGTCGAGGCGGCGACCGGTAACGAAGGTCTTGAGGACCGCGAAGAGTTTCTCGACCCGCAGCCCGCTGACGTGCTCAACCAATTGGAAGGCATGCGTGCCGATGTCGCCGAGCGCCCCGACCGGCCCGGACTGGGTCGGATCGGTGCGCCAGCTCGCTTGTTTTTGTCCACTCGATTCGAGTGGCTCCGAGAGCCAGCCTTGGAGGTACTCCGCGTACACCTTGCGAACCGTGCCGAGTTCTCCGGCCTGGACACGCTGCCTGGCTTCCTCGACCATGGGATAGCCGCTGTAGTTGTGCGTGAGCGCGAAGTGGCGGCCGGTGCGCTCGACGGTCGCCACCAGGTCCATCGCCTCCGCTACCGACACCGTCATCGGCTTGTCGCAAATGACGTGAAAGCCGGCCTCGAGGAAACACTTCGCGGCCGCATGGTGCACGTGGTTGGGCGTCACGATCGCAACGGCGTCGAGGTGATCCGGCCCCCGTCGCATCGCCTCTTTCCTGGCCATCTCTTCGAACGTCGGATAGCAGCGCTGCGGGTCGAGATTGAGGGCTAGTCCGGTGGCTCGGGTGTTTTCGGCGTCGCGGCTGAACGCTCCCGCCACGAGCTCGAACTCGCCATCCATCGCCAAGGCGATGCGATGTACCGCCCCGATGAATGCGCCCTGGCCACCGCCGATCATTCCCATTTTGAGTCGTGGCATGGATGCAGCCTCAGCCGATCCCCAGGATGCGTCGATTGGCCGCGGTGTCCGCGCCTCCGGCGAAGTCGTCGAAAGCCCTGGCGGTCACCGGCACGATGTGTTTCTTCACGAAAGCGGCGCCCTCGCGGGCTCCCACTTCGGGATCCTTGTAAGCGCATTCCCATTCCACCACCGCCCAGCCGGAATAGTCGTACTTGGCCAGGCGCGTGAAGATGCCGACAAAGTCCGTCTTCCCGTCACCGAGGGAGCGGAAGTGACCCGGGCGATCGGCCCATCCTTGGTATCCGCCGTAGACCCCGGAGCGGCCGTCCCGGATGAGCTCCGCGTCCTTCACGTGAAACGCCTTGATATGGCGATGGTAGATATCGATGTACTCAAGGTAATCGAGGTGCTGCAGGACCAAGTGGCTCGGGTCGTAGAGCATGTGCACCCGTTCGTGGTGCTTGGTCGCGCCGAGAAAGCGCTCGAAGCTCACGCCATCGTGGGTGTCTTCACCCGGATGCACTTCGAATGCACAGTCGACCCCCGTCTCCTTGGCGACTTCCAAGATCGGGGCCCAACGCCGAGCCAGTTCGGCAAAGCCCTCCTCGATGAGGCCGGCCGGTCGGGGCGGCCACGAGTAGAAGAAGGGCCAAAGCAGGGCACCGCTGAAGGTCGGCATCGCCGTGCAGCCGAGCCGCTGGCTCGCGCGCAGACACTTTTTCACCTGCTCTGCCGCCCAGCGGGTGCGTTCCTTGGGATTCCCCCGCACCGCCGGGGCCGCGAAGGCGTCGAAGAGCTCGTCGTACGCCGGATGCACCGCCACCAATTGGCCTTGCAGATGGGTCGAAAGCTCGGTGACGGCGAGGCCGTGTTTCGCGAGCTTGGCCCGGTAGTCGTCGCACCAAGCTTGGGACTCCGCGGCCTTGTCCAAATCGAAGCAGCGGGAATCCCAGGTGGGAATCTGCACGCCGACGTAGCCGAGGCTCGCCGCCCAGGCCGCGATCGAGTCGAGCCGGTCGAAGGGGGGCTTGTCGCCCATGTATTGCGCGAGGAAGAGTCCGGGACCACGAAGGGTGCGCATGGGGGCCTTTCTTGGCGATCACGCCGCGGGGCGGGGCTTGGACTTTGAGGGGTAGAACAAAAGCAGCAGAGCGAGGCAGCCGAAGCTGGCCCACATCGGAACCGAGAAGAGCTTGGTGTAATTCATCACCCGGATCGCCTCGCCGGTCGGACTGAGCACGGGATTTCCGCCCTGGTCGAGGAAGGGTTCTCGGGCCCATTCGCCGACCCAATTGTTGGCGATCAAACTGCCGACGATGATGCCGACTCCGATGATGACGAGGTTGAACAAACTCTGGGCGCTGGCGCGCAGATCGCTCGGCGTTTCTTCGTCGACCACCATGAAGGCGACGAAGATGAAACAGCCGAAGCAGAACCCGTGCAGCGCCAGACCCACCATGATGAGCGGCATCTTCGTGGTGTCGGCGAAAATCGCCATCCGAAGCGCGTAGGCAACGATGCCCATCGCGAGCAGGGCCTTGCGCGACCGGCGTTTCGCGAGCGCCGGCATCAGGGCGAGCACCGCGATTTCGGCCATCTGGCCGATCGTCATCAAACCGCCTCCGCCCACTCCGAGGATGTCGTTGATGGCCGCGTTCAGGCTGCTCGCCTTTTCGCTCGTCCGCTGCACCTCGCTCAGGAATCCAGCCGTGTGCACAAAATAGAACTGGTGAATGCAGGAGATCGGAACCGCAAGGAGAAAGAGAGTGATGAGCGGTTGACGCCGCACCGCGCTCAGGGCGGCAAACGATGCGTTGGGTCGCGACGCCGCCTTCGAGGGCGGCGTATGCGGAAGGAAGAGGCAGAAGACCGCCATCACGCTGCCGAGGATCGCGCTGAGACGGAACGCGTCGGCACGACCGGCGTCCTGCGCCAGGCGCACCGCCTCCACCGTCGCGTTTTCCGGCGTGTGTTTCATGGCCAGCCAATGGCCCATGCAGATACCGACCGCGATCCATCCGACGGTGCCCCAAAGGCGCACACGCCCGAAGTCGCGATTGCGATCGGCCAGATGATGGAACGCAAGCGAGTTGGTCAACGACAGGGTGGGCGCGTAGACGAGCCCGTAAACGAGGCTGAGGCCCAAAAAGGTCGTGTAGTCGGAAACTCCCGCGAGCATCCACACCAAGACCGCGCCGGCCGCGTGTGAAACCGCCAGGAACTTCTCGGTGGCAAACCAGCGATCGGCAATTTGCCCGGCAATGAAAGGGCCGATGATCGCGCCCACCGCCCCCGCGGCGAAAATCCATCCCACCTCTTCGAGCGAGAAGCCGCGATGTCCGAGCAGGAAGGGGTACAAGATCGGCAGCCACGCTCCCCAAATCGCGTACTGCAGGAACATCATGATCGACAGACGCGGCAAGCAGGAGTTGCCGGAAGTCGTCGCGGAAGGAGAGCCGGTCATTCGATCTCCTTCACACTCAGGTTGCGGAAACGCACCTTCGAGTTTTCGTCGTGGTTCTGGAGGCCGATGAATCCCTCGCGGCCGCGGTCGCCGGTAAACCGCGCCACGCCTTTGCCGTTCAAGGCGATGGCGTATTCCTGGCCTTGGACCGTGATCTCATACCGGTTCCACTCTCCCGCGGGCTTGGACGCGAGCTCCGTCGCATCCTGGAAGTCGTAGATGCTGCCGGTGCGGTGTTTGGCGCCGCCCGAATCGCAAATTTGCACTTCGTAGCCCTGCTTGACCGCATCCCAGGGTGAGAGCGGCACCGCCGGGAAGCGCACGAACACTCCACTGTTGTCGTCCTTTTTCGTCGACTGCCACTCGAGGGTGAGGACGAAGTCGCGGAAGGACCGGTCGCGATACCAGAGCATCCCCATGCCGCCTTCGCTTTCGAGACAGCCGTCCACGACGTTGAACTTGCCGGGACCGGTCTGGCTCCAACCCGTGAGCGTCTTACCGTCGAAGAGCCGGTAGGTGCCGTCGGCCAAGGGTCGCGGTGCGGTCGTCGCCCAGAGGAGCGCCTGACCGACGAGGGAATGGAAGGCCGGATGTTCGTGCGTCGGCATGCCGTGGCCGAGGATCGTGTAGAAGACACGGCCGACCCCGTATTGCTTGGCCCACGCCACCGGTCGCGCCGGTGCGCCCGCGGGATCGCCCGGACTGTGGCCGGTCATGAGGAGGAGTTTGTCGTCGAACCGACAATTCTTGAGATGGTAAAACTCGTCCTCGACTTCGAAGGGCCCGTGGAAGCAGCGCAGAGCATCATGGTCGGGCGAGACATTGTCCGCCTTGATCTTCTGGAACGCAGGGTGGCTCTCGAAGCGCCCTCCGAGCAGCGCGTCGTATTCGGTCCAGCCCGGATGCGAGTCGCCAGCGCTGTGTAAGGCGACGTACCCGCCACCCGCGCGCACGAACTTCAAGAACCCGGCTTTGTCGGCATCGGACCAACCGAGCTCGCCCTGCGAGTAGGCCAGGATGGCATCGAAGTGTTGGCCGAGCTCCGGATCGTCGAGTCCGACCTTCGCGTCGGGAACCCCTTTCGGAAACGGCCCCGGCCCCTTTCTCAGAAGCTGCCAGGTGCAACGGGGATACTGGAGCTTGACCCCCTCGAGGAGCGATTGGGTGTTGGCCTCGAAGTCGTGGTAGCCACCGCCGGCGATGACCAACACCCGGATCGGCGCCTCTTCCACCATCGGGACTTCCTGGGCGAGCGCGGGGACCAGGAGCCCAATCCAAACGAGCAGAGCGAGATGCATGGCCACAAAGTACCAGGCGGGCCGACCGAGTCAGGGGACCCTCGGTGCACCCCTTAGGATGCCGGCATGCTGGACCGTTTTCTCCCCCGGGTGCTCGCCCTCTTCGGACTCTGCGGCCTCCTGGTCGCGCAGCACGGCCTCCTGGCTCCGCCGGGCTTCGTCGTCGAACTTGTTGCGCAAACTCCCGTCCTTCGCTGGCCGAGCGCGGTCCTGCCCTGCCGGGACGGCAGCGTTCTCGTGGGCGAAGACCCGATGGACATGCCCGGGCCCGCCCACGAGCCCATCGATCGGATCGTGAGGTTTCGCCGAACCTCAGCGGGCACTTGGGAAAAGACCCTCTTTGCCGATCGCCTCTACGCCGTCTTCGGCCTCCTCGAGATCGGCGACTCCGTCTACTGCATGAACATGCCGCACCTCACGGTGCTGCGCGACCAAGACGGAGACGGCTACGCCGAGTCGCGCGAGGTCCTGATCGAGAACTTGGGGGTCCCCCCGCCCGGCGCCGACGGCGGGTTCAATGACCACATCGTTTCGGGACTCCAGCGCGGACTCGATGGTTGGATCTACGTCGCGGTGGGCGACAAGGGAGTCCCGCGGGCCACTGGGCGCGACGGATCCACGATCACTCTGCGCGGAGGCGGGATCGTGCGCCTCCGCCCGGATGGCACCCGACTCGAGGTCGTGGCGCGGGGGCTTCGCAACATCCTCGAACCCTGCCTCGACGCCGAGGACGAGCTCTTCACCTACGACAACACCGACGACGGCCGCGGCTGGTGGACGAGGTTCACCCACGTCGTGCCGGGGGGCGAGTACGGATATCCCTGGGACTACCAGAAGCACCCCGAGCGCCACTTACCTTGCCTGGGAGACTGCGGTGGCGGCTCGCCCACCGGTGGCGCAGCCTACCGGGAATCGGCGTGGCCCGCCGAGTTCCACGGCGACCTCTTCTTCTGTGATTGGGCGGACCGGGTGGTTCGCCGTTTCGAGGTCGAACGCCGAGGGCCCACTTTCGCCCTCACGGGGCACTCCGATTTTCTGAGGGCGGAGGAGGGTGCCGCTCCGTTCCATCCGACCGACTTGGCGTTTTCGCTCGATGGCCGGGCCCTCTTGGTCACCGATTGGAACTTCGGGGGCTGGCAGAAGCCGGATGAGCGAGGACGGCTGTTCCTCGTTCGACGCGAACACGAAGTCGCGTCCGAACCCCTCGCTCCCCTCACCACTTTGGAGGCGCAGTTCGGAGCACTCGCCTCCGATCAGTATTCGCTGCGTCGTGAAGCTCAGGATCGGCTCATCGCGGCGGGCCGCGTAGCGCTCCCTGGCCTTCGGTCGATCCTGGAGACGAGTCGCCACGAAGCGGCACGCCGCCATGCCCTGTGGGCTTGGGCGGAGATCCAGCGAAGCCTCGGGTCGTCCGAACCTTGGCCGATCCTCCCGGAGGCCTCACCGGCCCTGATCGCGCAGAACCTCCGCGCGCAGGAGGCAACGAGCCCAGCGAAGTGGCCGGAAGAACCTTGGCTACTCCGCACTGAGCTCAGTCAAGCACTGAGGACGGCCACGGCCCTGGGCTCACTCCCGCCTCGCCCCGACCGTTTGCCCGACGGCGTCCTGCGCTTCCTCGCACGCCGCGTCTGGGCGCAATCGGCGAGCGCTCGCGACCTCCTCGGCGCGTTCGAAGACCCGGAATCTCAGAGCGAGGCCTCCCTGATCTTCCGCCACCTCGATCGTCCCCTGGTGGTTTCCGAACTCGCCGATGCCCTTCGCGACCGCTTGGGGCAGGACCCGGCTCCGGTTCGGTTTCTGGTTGCTCTCATCGATGCCTTGGGCCCTCTCCATCAGCGCCCCCCGGCGTGGGACGGGCGGTGGTGGGGAATCGGTCCGGCCGACGACGCGCCACCGCGACACACCGAAGCCTGGTCGGCGACCCCTGCGGTCACCCTGGCCCTGCGCGCGGCCATCCGCCATCCGAACTCGGAAGTGGCCGCGAGCGCCCGGCGCGCGGTGCAGCAAACCGCCGCGCCCGAATTGCTCCAAGACCTCCTTGGATTTGCGGGCGAGCTGGCCGACGGAAGCCCCGATCTTCTGCCGATGATGTCCGTGTTTGCCGACGTGAGGTTTTCCGGCGCGCGGGCCCTCTTTCGCGCTCAATTTTTCTCCCCATCAGCCTCTCATCGCCTGGCCGCGATCGCCGGACTCAGGGCCCTGGAGGACCGCGAATCGGCCGCCTCCGTGCTCGCGAGGCTGACCGACGCGGATCTCGAAGTCCGGCGAGCGGTCCTTCGCACCGTGACGGCGTGGCGCCTGGCGGAAGCCCGCGCCGCCTTGCTCGGGTTCATCGAAGATCCTGAACTTCGGACCACTGCGTGGGACGGCCTCGCGGCCCTTGCCACAGCAGACGACGCGGCGCTCCTTCTCGCTTCGTTGAGCGACCCGAACGGATTGGTCCGACAAAAGAGTCGTCAGGCCGTGGAACGACTGGCGACGGAAATTCGCCCCTACCTCGAAGCCGCGGCGAATCGCATTTCGCCGGCTGTCCTCTACGAAATCCAAAAGATCTACTCGCGCCCCGAGCCCTTGCGGCAGTGGCAAGTTCTGGGTCCGATTCCGAAGGTCCAGACGCCTCTGGCCGCGCGAGACTCCGCCGCCACTTGGCAATCGCACGAAACGACCGCAGAACGGGGCCGCGTCGATCTCAAAGCGCTGCTCGACGGGGGCAACGACCAGATCGCCTTCGCCAGCACCAAGATTGTCGAGGCCAGGTCGCGCGCGACCCGGCTGCGCGTCGGCAGCGACGACGACGTCGCGATTTGGCTCAATGGAGAACTGGTTCACGATCACGCAGTCACTCGGGGCTGGCGCGCGAGCGAAGACAGCGTGCCGGTGACCCTCCGGTCCGGCGCGAATCATCTCCTGGTTCGCATCGGCCAGGGCTATGGGGATTGGGCTTTCAACGTCGAGTGGCCTGCGAGCACCGGGGGCCCCCTTTTTCTTCGCGAGGGAGTTCCGCCGCCGCGCGAGCGACTCCGCGAGGCGGCTTTGGGGGGCACGGGCTCGGTGGAATCGGGCCGCACCCTCTTCCGCGATCGGGCGCGTCTCATGTGCGCGAGTTGTCACCGAGCGGAGGGCTTCGGAACCGCCCTCGGCCCCGACCTGAGCGAGATTGGCAAGAAATCCTCGCGCCGGGAGATCATCGATTCGGTCCTGGAACCCTCCCTGAAGATCCTCGACGGCTATCGCGAGAGCGGTGTCGAACTGCGGGAGGGGCAGACTCTTTACGGTCTTTTGTCCGAGCCCGAGCCGGGCCAATTCCAGCTCGTCGACTCCGAAGGTGAGACCCACCGCTTCCTCGCCGCCGAACTCCAGAGTCGCTGGACCCTCCAGAGCTCCGCCATGCCGGAAGGCCTCGTGGATTCCCTCGATCCGAAGGCCTTCGCGGACCTCGTCGCGTACCTGGAATCCCTGCGCTCCACGACTCCCTGAGGGTCGGCATCGGCGGGCTCGTCAATAAAATTCCATTTGGACGCTACCCCCCCGAGCGAGAGGATGCACTGTAGGTGGGGACAAGCCCCGTGCGTTGGACGACTTTTGCGAGGAAACGACCATGCGAATTCCGCGAGTTCTTGGACTTTTGTGTCTCTGCGTGTTTCTACCCGCCGCGCTCTCCGCCACCGCCAGCCTCAAGTGGAGAAGAATGTGGAGCACCGAGAGCTGCCGGCTGGTCTGGGTCGAGTCCGATACTCTGGCCTGTGAAGGACTGTGCCTGCCCGACAACTATCAATGCGACCTCCACACGGAGCCGCATCCGACGTTGCCCAATTCCACCTTCACCGAGTGCCGCTGCAATCACTACACGATCGGGCTGCCGCCGTACGTCGATGACTATCACACTCCGAATTCCGAGTGCGCGGAGAGTGAAGTCGTGCGCGACGGATATGGACGGGTTTTGGTGATTTGTACCGAGTACAACTGCCAAACCCTCTGCGTTCCACAGAGCTCTCAAAATCCCGGGCCGGTTTGTTCGTGCCCTTGACTCTCGTTCCATAGGGCGCAGTCGCTGATCACCGGCATCGCATCCGGATGTGAGCGATCAAGAAAGAAACCGTACCATGGCAGATCAGGGAATTGGCAAGACTCTGGCGACCCCAGTAGGGCTTCGGACATGGACCTTCATCGGGATCCTCGTTGCCTTGTCGCTGGGATATGGCGGCACTCAGGCTCTCGTCACCGCCGCCGCGGATCCCAAAGGCAGGGGCTCCACGACCGGAAGTGCCATTGAACCGATGGACGTCTCGTCGCTGAAGCCGGCGGATCGCCAAGAAATCACCGCTTCCCGAGCCTATGTCGACGGTGACCGCCGGATTTCGGTGCGCGTCCTGACCGAAGACGATTCGGAACCGCCGTACTTCGTAGACATGATCGATCTCTCCGCCGCCGGCCGACTTGCCCCGCGCCTCCTGACTCGCGGGCCCGAGGCAGGACGAGAATGGGAAGTCGACGGAGAAGAATCGCGGCGCTGGGAAGGGAGGAGCCTGCGCATTCGAGCCCAAGGCTTTGCGGACTCTCACCCGATCGGTCCACTGGTATCCGGCCATTCCTACGAAGTAGGACTCGTCAAGGCCGCTTTCCATCGCATTCAATTCCACGATCGCGACCAACGCCCCATCCCGGGAGTCCGCGTGAGTCTCTCGCCCGCGGAACTCGGCTCGCCCTTGACCGCCAGCGCGTTGGACGACGGGTCGAATTGCGCCCCCGGAGATCTCCTTCCCATCCACCGCTACCAGAGCGGGTCCGACGGAATTGCCGTGATCAACGATGTCACTCCCGGAAAGTATTTCGTGTCCGTGCAATCCGACTCCTACCTGACCCTCGATCATGAACATGATTTCATGCTCCAGGTCGCCTACGGCTTCGACGTGTGCAGGATGGGTCGGATCATGGTGTGTCCCATCCGTTTTTCACCCGAGGGCCTCCCGGTTTCCACGGAAATCGACATCCGTTGTCCACGCCTGGGCTGGGCGTCCGAGAGTCAAAAGCTACAGAACCACTTCGGAACCGCGCTGCAAGGCCTGGCGAGCGAACGATTTCCGACCGCCGACTACGTCGTTCCTTTCGTACCGCGGGACCAAGAGCTGGACTCCGTGGAGGTGCGTCTTCGGATTTCCTTGGGTGATCTCCATATCTCCGAATCCGTCATGGCCCGACCGATCGATCAATTCCAAGCTCCGCTGGTCCTGGATTTATCGGCCCTCCGCTCTGCGCCCCTCTGTGCAGTCAGTGTGCCCGGACTCGCGCACCTCGCGACACGATCCAACACGATTTTCTTCAAGAATGTCGGATCCCATGGTGGTGGCCGAACCGCGATTTACGAAGCCAATTTGGGTGGCTCTACGCTCCTCCCCTACGGCGACTATGTGATCGGAGCCTGGCCGAGCCTCATCCCCGGTCAGAAGCCGCTCGTGCCAACGAAGTTCCGGGCTGATGGTCCGGCGATGGAAGTGCGCGTCGATGGATTGGAGTCTCACCGGGTCGTCACCGTTCGAGCCGGAGCGGTTAGCAATGATCCTATGGCTGGCTGGGATCTTCGAGTGTCTCGGGGCCGGGACGTGGTCTATCGCCAGAGGGCCTACCGAGGGTTCGTGGAACTGGTTTTGCCCGCCTCCGAGCCGTACCACATGGAGGTGGTCACTCGGGCGGGGATGAGGGGATCCGCATCGATTGCGCCTTGCCCCGACCCGAGTGACACGATGCCTCGTTCCGTGTTTGTCGACGTGAAGCCATGAGACTGCGAGCCCTTCCTCGCTACGTCTTGATTCTCCTGCTCCTTCTCGCCGCCGGGCTCAAGATTCTCTCCGGCTGGGATCCGCGATTCTCGACGCCGCAATCGGCCTATTGGGCTATTGCCGTGGGGGAAGTCGGAACCGCCGTCCTGCTGTTGGGCCCACGCCGCGAGTGGGGAATCGCTCTGGCCATTGGATTGGCCGCGAGCTCCTTCCTGCCCTTGAAGGGAGACTGCGGGTGCTTGGGACGGCTCGTGCGTCTCCAACAATCCGGCCGAAGGGTCCTGGGCGCCACCCTGGGGGTGGCCGCAGCGGCCGCGCTGATGTTGGAGTCGAACCGCGCGACCGTTCAACCCGCCGGCACCTCCACGCCGGCACCACTCAGGCCCGGGCACCCCCCTCAATAGGTCTGGACGCTCCCCTCGCCGCGGTCTATTTGCAAAGAAACTCATCTCCCCTTACTCTATGGCGATCCCCTCCAAGGAGTCGGCCATGAGACCATCGAGGTCCAAGCGAGTCCGCATTGCCGAGCCTCACGATCGGCGTCAGACCATGGCGCAGTGGTATGAGGATCTCGTCAGACAACCAACCCGAGCGGTGGAGTTTGTCGAAGCGGTAGTCACTTCCACAAGGCCCCGCGCGTCGAAAGATGACATCCGCGAAATCACTTCGGAAGTGATGGCTCGACTGTTCGCGTCGCAAACCCGAGTGCTCGGCGTGGATCCAAGCCCTGACCGTTGGGTCAAGGGAATCATCAGGAATCTCGCACGAGAGAAGCGGAGGACTTCTCGACCACCGAGGGGGAAGAACGTCAGGGCGGATCCGAACTCGACGACCCATGTCGAATCCGAGGTCGATCCGCGGCGACAAGTCGGCGATTGTGTTCCCCTGATCCCCGAGCCATACCGCTACATCTGCGAACAGCAGTACCTCCTCGGAGCCAAACGGAGTTCGATCCAGGCTCTGATCCAGTCTCAGCGGGCCATTGGAACCGAAGAATGCCGCCGTCTCTTTCGCAAGGCCCATGCGATGCTCAAGTGTGTGCTCGAAGGTCGATCCATCTCCAAACGGTGGCCGCGCGCCGAAGCCCAGGCCCGCAAGCACTGGGCCAAGGCCATTGCCGCCCTACGGACCCGGATGCCAGCGTTCTGATGCGAAACCTAGCCTCCCCGTGAAAGTGCCTCTCGATTCGGGCAACATCCCCGGATGGGAACGGCTTCGTTGTACTTCTTGCGGCATGGTGAAACCGCGTGGAACCGGGAGGGGCGTTGGCAGGGTCAAACCGACCTCGAGTTGAACGAGGTAGGTCGCGATCAGGCGAGGGCGGTAGCCGCGCAGGTCGCCGCGATCCGTCCTGAAATTGCCTATGCGAGCGACTTGAAGCGGGCCGTCCAGACGGCCGAACTTGCCCTGGGTGAACTGCCTGTCGAGCTGCGGCTTCGTCCCGAACTGCGGGAAGCCCACTTCGGACTTTGGGAAGGTCTTTCCGTCCCGGACATCATGAGGGACCACGCCGCGGCTTGGAATGCCCGCAAACTGGATGTTGTTGATGTAGCCCCCCCGCAGGGGGAGAGTCTCCGCCGGCTCGCGCAGCGGATGGCAACGGCGCTCTGCGAGATCGCCCGCACGCACCGGGGCCAGCGCGTCCTCGTCGTTTCGCACGGATTTGCGATTGCGGCGGCTTTGGCGGCTCGCCAAGCGGGCCCACTTTCCGCCGCGCAGACTCTCATTCCCAAGAACTGCGAAGTCGTGGAGACTCTCTGGCCGACCGAGCTCGAGATCTAGTTCCGATAGATCCACGATTGCCCGAACAGCGGAGTCAACTCAGCGGACCCTGGCCGCTGCCCATGCACTCGATACTCGAGACGACGCTGCGTCGCGACGAAACTCACGGGAATCCGCGGCGTTTCGCCGGTAGTCAGATCAAACCAACTGGTCTGGGTTCCGACGACCACCTCGAGCAGACGGGGCGTGGCCTGCCCCTCGAAACCGGGCAAGCCTACACTCGACACCGTGCTGACCGAAAAACACAGGTCTCGTGCCTTCAGTCCGATTTCGACGCGCAGCGCATAGTTGTGGAAAGTGAAGTCGTGAAGGGGCGCCTCTTCCTGGCAACGGCTGCTCGCTTCCGCAGCCGCGTTTCCCGGGGAGGTGTTTGTGGAAGCCAACCAGCAAAGGACACTCATTCCAATCAGATTCAACATGAGTCGAGTCTCCGATTCGATCGCAGGGCGGACCCATCCTCGACTCCGAATCGCGCCCCGGAACTGATCTTCGCAGGCGAGAGCCGCAGAGTTTCCGACCACCGTCAGTCGGCCATCCGCAGGGTGATCCGGTCGAGTTTGAGCCAGTCGTCGGACCGCGTCGATCGATCCGATCGTCAGCGTGCATTCAGAAACCCAGACTCAATCCGCAGATGCGTGGCTCGGGATTCTCAGAAATCGGGCGCACCCCATCCCGAGGATCGCCGTGGACCGCGGATCCCTGAGGTTTCCGCCGCTGAGTTCGCCCCCCACCACCCGATTTCCTACGCACCCTTGACTCTCGGATATGCTGCACGCCGGCCGATTGGCCCGCGACTCGGGGCAGGATGGGCTGCCCGAGGACGCGATTTGGAGTTTGCAATGCCGGGAATCATGGACTTTGTCGGGATGGCCTCGTCTCAGTTGGGCATCGGACAAGACAGCGCCAAAAACGCAACCGGGGCGCTGCTCGGAGCCATCAAGGGTGGCGCGGACCAAGCCGACTTCACCAAGCTGCTCGGAGCCCTGCCGGGCGCGGCCGACCTCCTGAAGGGCGGCAGCAGCGCCGGCGGCGGGCTCGGAGGCCTACTCGGTGGCCTCACGGGTGGCGCCAAGTCGGCTGGCGGGGGCCTGATGCAGGCGGCGGGAAGCCTGCTCGGTGGCAAAGCCGGCGGCGCGTTGGGACTCCTCGGTGCCCTCCAAGGGGCTGGTTTGGACCCCTCCCAGGGCGGCTCTTTCATCACCATGTTCCTGAACTTCGCAAAGGGCCAGGCCGGCGCCGGCCTCCTCTCGAGCATCGCTGGCAAGATCCCCGAACTCTCCAAGTTCCTTCGCTGATCACCGCCCGGCCGCGCCCGTTGTCGAGAGGGCGCGCCCGAACTGTCAGCTCCGCGCATGCCGAGGATCATCAACTCATGGGGCGTGCATGATTGTCCCCGGTAAAGTCTCCGCTGAAGCCGAACCACGCCCGTGGGCACCACGTCCACGAGTTCAGACGCCAAGGGAGAGCCGTGAACATACCGGGAGGGGACGACATCGTCCGGGCGTTCGGAGACTGGCCCTCGTTTCACGATGCGGAAGTGATCCGATTCCTGCTCGAGAGCAATGAGCCACCGGGCTGCGGCCCGAGCATCGTCGCAGACATCGTGGTCTTCCGGAGGACTGACCACATCCACTCTGACGGCGCGGCAGTCCTTCCGCATCGGAGTTTAGTCTCATTCCTCTTCACGGGGGTCGATCAATTGGCGCTGACCGATTTCGGACACCAAAATATGCTCTGGGAACTCTCGATTACCGACATCCGCGAGCGTCAAATGGAGTCCCTGAAGTATGAGATCCACTTCTCCGGCTCCTTAGGACTGGACGCCAAGTTCTTGTGCCGGACCGTCTCGGTCGAGGGCGTGCGCCCCTGGGATGGTGGTCAGAAGCGCACCCTCCCCTGACTGGATTTCGTCAGAACCAGGGCCGTCGCGTCGGGCGACCGGTTGGTCCTTGTCCGGGCCGCACTCGACCCGCGGGGGCAGAGTTCCCGAGGCAGGCGTCGCACAAATCCGGGGACCGGGCTACGATAGGCGCCCTTCCCCGCTGGGCTACCCCGAGCGTCGAGTGACCGACCAGGGACACCGGGCGGAGTGAGCGTCGAGGTGTTGCTGATGATTCCCAAGACTTGGGTGTGTGGGATTTTGTTCGGACTTGGCGGCTTGGCCCTTCTGCCCGCCCAGGCCACGACGGCCTCGGTTCCGACTCTGCCGGAGTTGGCGAGCCGCATTGGGTCGAGCGTGACCTGGCAAGTCACCGACCCGTGGATCCTCGAAGAAGGCCGCAATCGGGCCGAGGTCGAGAAAAATCGCGGGGCGGCGAAGGACTTCGACCGCATCGCCGCGATCGACCAGGCGCTCGCGCTCGCGAAGGAGAAGAACCGCCCGGTGCTTTGGTACATCCCGCGCATCGCCTCCGGAGTGGGCGGGCGACAGATGTACCGACCGGCTCTGCTGGATACCTACGCCCAAGCCGTGCTCTTCACGGACCCGATCCTGGCCGACGTCATGAATCGGCGATTCGTGATGGTGCGACTCGCGTGTGACAAGCGGCTCGGCGATCGCTTCGGCATCGTCGCGCCGGAGACCGTGGAGCCGGCCATCGTGTTCCTCGACGCCGAGGGGAAAACCCTCCGCAAGCTGTCCGCGCTGCGCTCCTTCAACGCTGCTTGGTTCGAGAATGTGCTGCGCGACGTGCTCGCGGCGCACCCCTCCGGCGCCAGCCTGACCTCGGAGACCGCCAAGATCGAAACCGAGGCCACCGACAGCCCCGAGCGTCGCACGCGACTCGCCCAGAGCCTCCTCCGCGACGGCGACCTCTCCCGCGCGCTGAGCACCCTCGGAGACATGGACGCGGTGGCGGTGTCGAACGCACTCTCCGCGAGGTGGGCGTTACTGCGGGCCGAAGCGCACCGGCGGCTCGGCGCCCTGGAGGCAGCGCATGTCCAACTCGACATCGCGACCAAGTGGATCCTCTCCTCCACTCCCGCAGAAATCGAGAGCGAGAGCCAGGGGTTCGACGAAGACGAAGAGCCGCGCCGGGGGCCAGCATCCAAGCCGGACCTGCGATCGGACCTAGCCTGCGAACGCGGCCGCATACTCCTTCTCCAAGGCAAAGTCGCGGAAGCGCGCCTGGCCTTCGCGGAAGTCAAACGCGGCGACCGCCGCACCGAAGCCCAGTATCACCTCGGGCTCGCCCACCTCTTCGATCGCAACGAGTCGATGGCGCTCCAGCGGTGGAAGTCCTTGATCGCCGCGGATCCGGACAGCGCCTACGCCGCTCGCGCCGCGAACCACCTGCTCGATGGGCAAGACCGCGTCTCCGCCGGCCCCGCCCTCCACGGTTTCGAAGACCCGTTTGCCCCCGCGCCTTCGACATCGGCGAGCGTCGACACCACGGTCCCGGTCGCAGCCGGGAAGCACGAGGAACTCGCGCGCCGCGCCATCCGATTCCTGCTCCGCAACCAGCGCGAGAACGGGGGCTGGACGGACAGCCGCTACGCCTACTGGCCGAGCCACGAGCTGACCCCGAATGCTTGGGTCGCCGCGACCGCGGTAGCGACCGCCGGCCTCTTGGCCTGGCGCGACTTGGATCCCGTGGCGATCGACGCGGCGGTCCGGGATGGCGAACGCTATCTGCTCGACGAGCGCAAGATGAACCGCGGCTTCAACGAGGAGATCTACGCGGACTCCTACAAGCTCACCTATCTCGCGACCAAACACGGGTTGGCCAAGACGGAGGAAGAGCGGGCGCGCATCGTCGAGCTCATGAATGGAATCGTTCGGGAACTGCAGCGCACCCAGATGAGCGGCGAAGGTGAAGGACGTCGTCGCAGCTCGCCCGGGTTTTGGTCGCACGAGTATCCCAATCCGTTTTCGACCGCCGCGGTCATGAACTGCCTCGAGGCTGCGCGTCGCAAGGGGGCGACCGTGCCCGCACGTCTGTTCGAGGACGGTTCGAAGGCACTGCTTTCGGTGCGCAATAGCCACGGGGCCTATTCCTACGGCGCCGGCCGCGCGCCTCGCGAAGGCGGAGACTTCGGCCTCAAAGATTCGATGGCCCGGTCCCCGATCTGCGAAGCGGCCTTGATCTGGGCCGGATCCGGCGAGGGCTCGCCGGACAAGCTCGGATCGGCCATGGACAACTTCTGGAAGTACTGGCCCCGGCTCGAAGCGGTCCGGCGCTGCGACTTCCACACCGACGGCGAACTGGCCGGCTTCTTCTTCTGGCACGCGATGTACCACACGAGCGAGGCCCTCGACGCCCTGCCCGTGGAGGCGCGCGTCGAACACCGGGAGAAGCTGTACGAGCAAATCCTGCGTCTCGGCGAAATCGACGGCAGCTTTCTCGACAGCCACGAGATGGGTAAGGGCTATGCCACCGGTATTGCTCTCTTGACCCTAAAAAACCTGCTGCCTCAGCCTTGATGAAACTCGCACGAACGGAGCGGCCCGGAATGGGGTGCGTGCCCTGGAAGCAAACCACATGAATAGTCGGTCACAGTGGAATGGGGCGGCTAGCTTCTTGTGCTTGCTCTTGACGGCGGCGTGTTCGGAAGGACCGTCCGCTCCCGTTGCCAAGTCCGCTCCCGCCCTGCAACTCGAACTCCGGGTTGCCCAGCGTTCAACCACTCCGGTCCCCGGCACCGAAGACGGCCTCAAGGTCACCATCGACGACATCACCAAGGGGCAAACGATGCTGACCCTGATCGGCGTCGATGGAGCGGAGATGCTCGGGCCTCAATCGGTTCAGGCGGGCGCCGTGGTTCCCTTCGTGTACCAGGGCATTCCCTATCGACTGATCGTCGTGCGCCTCGACAATCGGTTGGTGGGAACCGACTACGCCACCGTGCGCATCGAACACGACCCCCACCAACTCCGGAGCGAAGCCGAGAAAATCGAGTTTCTCATCGAATCGATCGCATCCCTCGAAGGGGCCACCTTCGTAAGGAATGGCGCCGTGCACTCCCCGGCTGAAGCCGCCCGGCATCTCCGGAGAAAACTCGAATCGGCAGGGAATCGCGTTCAGACCGTCGACGACTTCATCACCCACCTCGGCTCGCACTCGAGTTTTTCTCGCCAGCCGTATCGATTGGTGCTGCCCGATGGAACTTCCCGAGAGGTTGGCGACTATCTGCGATCGATCGCGTCGGGGCTCGAGCGGGCAGGCGGAGCTCCGCTGGCCGACCGGCGCTGAGCCCGCGGTGACGGGCGAAGTCTCGCCAGTAGCTTGATTGGCTCGATCGGTCCGGGATCGTCGGCGAGCCCTGGATTGGACTGGTTCAGAAACTCCCGGAGCTTGTCTCGGTCGCTCCACTCTGGAGGGTGAGCGAGAGGCTGAATCGCAGTCGCCCCGAGGTGGGCTTCAAGTCGATCCCTTCGAACAGCACTCCGAGTGAGCTCAAACCGGAGGGGTGGTAGGCGCTCTGGGTCTGCGACGGCTCGCCTTGATCATGCCGGCCGTTCCGGTCTTGGTCCTCGTAGAGCTGCACCATGAAACAACTGACGAGCCCACCAGACCGACCGCCGCCGACCAGCCCGACCCAATCCGAGCCCCCACCCTGTCCCAGGCGCACCCCGACAACTGCCGAAGGGGTGCTGATGAGCCCAAGCGGCCTCGGGCTGGAAGCCAGGAGGCTGCTCATAGACAGGAGAAACATGACGAGTTGCATGGGAGGTCTTTCGCGTCGGCTGGCGGTTGCATTCACTCCTCTGACTCCGGCGGGACGCGAGTGACCAAGGAAATCCGGAAATTTTTCGTGGGGACGGTTTCACGAGAGGATGTCCGTGGAAATCCTTCGTGGGGGGCAGCGGCCGGAGAAGTGCCGGTGAAAGGATCGAACGAGCGCGTGAGCACCACCCCGCCCGTCGGCTGATGCCGCTCGACAAGAACCTCAAGCGGCCGGTCGATGTCACCGAGGAGCGCGGTCCAGACGTCATTAATCTCGGATTCCCGGGCCGCCTGGTGCGCCTTGGAGAGGGCGCGCAGGCCGATGGCCCACGCGTCGTGCGCGAGCTGGTCGCGCGCGGGCTCGTCGAGATCACCGAATAGCGCAATGCGGTCGGGGCGGCGATCGCGCAGGTCGAGGGCGACCTCTTCTTTGGCGAAGCGAACGGAGACAGACAGGGGCTCCGTGCGATTCTTGTTCGCCATAGTGACGGGCATCATTGCAACCGCTGAGCTAAGCCGGTCGGCGCACGTTCCGACCAGTCGTAATCCCGTCTTCTCGAGGTTGGACGGCTCTTGTGCCTGACAAAACACATTGTCGTATCATAAGCGTTCTTGTAGCCTCGGAGAGTGCGCAGCGTCCTCGTCGCCTGGCTAGGCAAGACCGATCTCAGGGCGCCCACCGAGAGTGAGTCGGTGGCCCAGGGTACGATAGCGCAGGCGCTCGGGAGCCGCGACTTCGACGAGGCCTTCCTCCTCTCCGACTACGCCGACCACATCGTCCAGCCGTACCTCCAGTGACTGGTTTTGAACCGTTCCCTGACACGATGCCGGCATCGCTCCTGCGCCTCTCGCCGCGCTGGGGCGAGGACGCGGCTGACACGAGTGCCAGCAAGGAGAGCGCCCCATGACCACGTCGCGTAGCAAGAAGTCGGCCTCGCAGAAAAAAGGCTCCATCGTGCAAGCCTCCCTTGCACAACGCTCGATCTCGAAGTTGACCGCAGCCCCCGAGGGGTACGTGGAGTGGCTCAGCGACGTGAAGGCTCGTATTCATGCGGCCCAGCAACGCGCGGCCGCGTCAGTCAACGCGGAGCTGCTCGCCCTGTACTGGAGCCTCGGGCGCGACATCCTCGACCGGCAGAGCCGCGAGGGCTGGGGCGCGAAGATTGTCGACCGTCTCGCCGCCGATCTCAAGGCGGTCATGCCCGAGACCAAGGGCTTCTCCCCGAGAAACCTCAAGTACATGCGCCGCTTCGTGCAGCTTTGGCCCGAGCCCGCATTTGTGCAGCAGTTGCTGCACAAATTGCCCTGGTTCCACCTCTGCACGATCATCGACAAGCTCGGCGACGCCAAGGAGCGCGACTGGTACGTACGCGCCGCCATCGCGCACGGCTGGTCGCGGAACGTGCTCGCTTTTCAGATCCAGACCCACGCGCACCGACGCGTCGGCAACGCCGTCACCAACTTCTCGCAAACGCTGCCCACGCCTGAGTCAGACCTCGCGCGCGAGTCGCTGAGAGATCCCTACCGCTTCGATTTCCTCCGGATAGGCGACGACGCACTGGAGCGCGAGATCGAGCAGGCCCTCGTTCGCCACATCACGCAGTTCCTCTTGGAGCTCGGCACCGGCTTCGCGTTCGTCGGGCGGCAGAAGCTGCTCACCGTGGGTGGCGACGAGTTCTTCATCGACCTCGTCTTCTACCACCTGAAGCTCCGTCGATACGTCATCATTGAGCTGAAGGGCCGCAAGTTTCTGCCCGGAGACGTCGGCCAGCTCGGCTTCTACCTAGCCGCCATCGATGCCCAGGTGAAGGCCCCCGATGACGGCCCGACCATCGGGCTGATCTTGTGCAAGACGAAGAACGAGGTCGTCGCCGAGTACGCGCTGAGCGCTATGAAGAGCCCGATGGGCGTCGCCGAGTACCAGATCCTTGAGTCGCTGCCGAAAGACATCGAAGCCAGCCTGCCCAGTGTCGAGCGCATCGAAGAGGAGCTGAGCAAGCTGCCCACTCCGAAGGCCCCGCGCCCAACAAAGAAGCCGGGCAAGAAGGTGCGGCGATGACCAAGCAGGTCACCAGCAGGCCCGCGAACAAAGTCGCGACGGCGTCGCGACAACCGACCGCGCTCGCGAAGCCCAACGCCGACAACAGGAGCAAGATTGTCTCCACGGCGTCGAGTGTCCGGGAACGGCTCAAAACCAGCCCCCTGTGGTCGAATCAAAACCAGCCACTCGAGCGAAGTGGATTCTTCTTGTCGCCCGCGTATCACGATGGCGTGCCCAACGAGGAGTTCAGCCGCGCGAACACGGACGTCGCCACCGCGTTGAAGGCAGCGCTCCTGCGCCTGGACTCCGGCTGGGGCGCGGCGACTGAAACGAGCGTTCCCAGTACCTCGCGACGCCCTACGCGAAGCGCTGCTGAACGCGCTCATCTACAAGGACTACAGTTCCGGGAACCCGATCCAGATCCGAGTCGAGACCGACAGCCTGTCGATCTTCAACGCCGGTCCGCTGCCTCCGTCGTGGACGGCAGAGACCCTGCTCGGGAAGCACGACTCGCAGCCTCACAATCCTGACATCGCGAGCGCCTTCTTCCGCACAGGCCTCATCGAGGCGTGGGGGCGCGGCTACGAGCGCATCGCCGAGGCCTGCCGTGAACAGGGCACCCCCGAACCGACGGTCGAGTCCGACGGCAACGGGATTAGGGTCCAGTGGACGTGGGTGAACCCGACGTCTGACGCCGACCGAATTCGAGCGCGCGTCGAGGGTCAAGTACAAGTCGCGGGCCAAGTCGCGGGCCAAGTCGCGGGCCAAGTCGCGGGCCAAGTCGACCGGCTCCTCATGGAACTCGCCGTTGGCGAGCGAAAACGCGAAGAGCTACAAGCCGCCCTTGGACTCGCGGGGCGCGGCAACTTCAGGGCGCTGTACCTCGATCCCGCGCTCGACGCTGGGCTCATCGCGATGACCATCCCCGACAAGCCGAACAGCCGCCTGCAGAAGTACCGATTGACCGACACGGGCCGGGCTCGACTTACGACGAGACGGGGGGGCACGCGGTGAGGTCAAGTTTCTTTTGTCAGGGAACGGTCAAAACCAGCCACCCGTGGTCGAATCAAAACCAGCCACTTTGAGCAGGGGCGCGAAGCGCCCTGCTGCGGCACCCTCCTTCGGGGGTGCTCATGGCGAATCAGCTCAAAACGGCAGAGATTCAGACGATTCGTACGCTCCTCGGGCATGGTTGGTCCCAGCGCAGAGTCGCCCGGGAGCTTGATCTCGACCGGGCGACGACGGGTGGATGCCACGCCCGGGCCGCAGGCAACGTACCGCCTACCCGCGGCCCGCGCCTGGTGGCCAGCCGTTGGCTCTACGGTTGAACGACCAGTTAGGCCTCACCCTGTGCGACTGCGAAGAAGTCCTGCAATTTCCGCGGCTATCTCTTGAGGCGTGTGCGTTGCAGTACTCCGCGCAACCTTGTCTGCCAGGGAGGGGCTGAAGTCGATGACCTGCTGTTTCGTAATCTCGTGCCAGATTGGAAGTAGCAACCGCTCCCCGGACACGGTTCGCGAGACGATCCCTTCAAGTTCGTAGTTGGTCCACCCCTTCGCTATGAAGGATGGTGACAGGACCACCAAGCCCACGCGGCTACGCGCGAGCCCCTTGTCAATCTTCTGGCGCAGGCTGTCTCCGATGCGCAGGGCGAATTCGTCGTACCAGACCTTCAACCCCTGATTCACGAGTTCAGCGACCAGGGACCGAACAATCGTTTCTTTGTCGTCCGAAGCATGCGAGATGAAGACGTCGTAGCTCTCAGCGCTGGCTTCGATCTGCGGAGCCGGCTCGTGCACCAAGCTGGGAACTGAGGACAACGGCACGTCCCGAATTTCAGGGAGCATTCCGGGCAGCTTTCTGACCGAAGCACGAGTGCTGCCACGAAGACCCTGCATGTCCACGGCGACGAACCAATGTCCTGACTGTGTGACCTGAAGTCGGACTGGTGATTGCTTGGCCAAGCCACCGATGAACCTGTGCTGACGGCCATTCTTGTAGTTAAAGAACTCGGAGCTCGTCATCAGCCGTACGTTGGCGCCTGCAGCCAAAGTAGCTTCGACGATCTCGCCGCGTTGGCAGTTGCCGAGATCAAACTGGATGTAGCTCAATCGTTATCTCCCTTTGAGGTCTAACGCAAAGCTGAGCGACTGCCGCCGGAAACGGAAGGTCGAGCGTGAGCGGCGTGTCCGACTTGCCGCCCAGCGTCGAACGGAGAGGCGGGTCGGCACTCCGTCTCCAGCGTCTGGTTCGGCGTTCCTCGTGTCATGATCCAAATCCAACATCAATGAACGGATACCACATTCCTCGAACGGCAATCGGTCCCATGTGCTCGCGGACAAAGCGGTGCTCAATGTCCCCAGGTCTGATGTCGGCTCGAACTCGGAGCGTGCTCGAATCTTCCGGCAACTGATAACAGGCACGGCGAACAATCTCCAACGCATCCGCGAACGAGAACGCGGTCACGCCGTAACCGAGCGGGCCTCTCCGATCAGGGCCTTCGATCCAAAACGCGGTAAGGGCGGACTCACTCATTGTGTGCACTTTTCGCCAAACGTTCCGGCTCAGCGCGGGGCCGCGCAGCTGACCGTCCACTGCAACCGGTTGCCCCCTGTGCCAGGGTAGTTGCAGCTTGTTCCCTGGAGCCGCATGGTCCAGCGAATAACCGGTCCAGTCGGCATCTCCGCGAACGCCCTGTCCCAGGAACCCGACGTCCCCAAGGCCACGCTTGCGGCATGGCTTCGCAACGCACGTAGTACTTCTAGCATGACCCCCTCGATTAACCGGGTAGGGACGCGCTGGTGATCCGCGGTCCCATCGGGGGGTGGGCGAACGAAGAGGGGGTGGGAGAGCGGGACGGGTTGCGGCGTGTCGGGAAACTAGGGGGATCGGTGGCGGGAGGATCTGGTGATCCGCGGTCCGGTTGGGGGGGCTATCGAGGAGGGTGATCAGTCTGGGCCCTGGGCGGCGGCTCTCCGCCCCGGTAAGGAGGGGTTTGGTCGTATTTCGAAGAATCGCGAAGGTTGGCTCCGAAGTTCAGGCACCCGCAACTCCTCCTCGGTTGCGCCACCGGAGCCCGGCATGAAACCGACCATCCTTCTCGCGGCCTTGGTCATCGCCAGTTCGTTCTGCCTTCGGGGACAGGGCGCCGTTTGGCCGGTCGACACGAACGCGCAGGGAGTCATAGGGAACGGCATGGGCTCGTTTCCCAGCCTGAACAGCACCGGGCGGTACCTCGGATTTCAAAGCGCGGCGAGCAACCTGGTCCCCAACGACACCAACGGAGTGCCGGATCTCTTCATCAAGGACCTGGAGACCGGTGCGATCGAGCGCATCAACGTTTCGAGCCAGGGCGCCCAGAGCAGCTTCGGTTGTTTCAGTGCGCTTCATATTTCCGAGAGCGGCCAGTTTGTGCTCTTTGCCTGTGGCTCCCCGGATCTGGTCCCAAGCGACACGAACAACGTGAACGACGTGTTCCTGCGCGATCGCACTGCGGGTACGACCATTCGGATCAGCACCGCAGTCAACGGACTTGAGGGCAACGGCGCGAGTCGCCCGGCGGGTTTGAGCAGCGACGGCCGGTTCGCCCTCTACATCAGTTCTGCATCCAACCTCGTTCCCGGTGACACCAACGGATTTGCCGATCTCTTTCTCTACGACACGCTCACTGGGGTGACGACTATCGAGAGCAGGGGCTCGTACGGCGGTGAGGCTAATCAAGAGTGCCTCGGAGCGGCGATGAGCATCGACGGACGCACCCTGGTTTTTTCCAGCCGGGCCAGCAACCTCCTTCCGAACGACATCAATGGCCTCGTCGATGTCTTCTTGCGCGATCGCGCGACCGGAAGTCTCACCTTGGTGAGCCGAACCTCCCAGGGACTCAGCGGCAACGGGCACAGTTTCTCCCCGAGCATTTCGCTCACCGGCCAGTCCATCAGCTTTCTATCGCTGTCGACCAATCTGGCCCCGGCCGGGTCCTCTCCCGGGCCCCACGTCTTCGTGTGGGATCAAAACTCGGGGGTGCTGCGGAGCGTGGATCGCGATTCGCGGGGCATCCCCGCGGAGGGCTCCTCCTTGTTCGCCACGATCTCCGGCGAGGGCCGTCACTGCTTGTTCACCTCCAGCGCCGCCAACCTGGTCCCAGGTGATGTCCCCTTGACCAACGATCTGTTCCTGCGCGACCTCGTGGCAAACACGACGAGCAGAGTCACGGTTTCGTCCACGGGAGCCCCGGCCCAACTTCCCTGCCTGCCGGTATTGCCGGTCACTCCTTGCGGTGGCCAGACAATCAACGCGGCAATCGCCAGTGACTCCTCGCTCGTGGTGTTCGATCACGCCGATCCGGCGCTACTTCCCCCAGGCACGGCCGTCACGACCCATCTGTTCGCCACCTACTGGGATTGCGCACTCTCAGTGCTCAGACCACCTGGCACCAACCGCCTCGGGATCTTGACCCTGCGAGCCCCCGCCCAACCGCTGGTCCCCTACCTGCTCGCCCTGTCCTTCAACTCCAGTCCGGGCATTCCGGTTGGCACTCGGCTCCTCCCACTGGCCGCAGACGAGCTCTTCGCCCTCTCACTGAACGCATCGCCCTTCCTGCTCGGCTCTTCAGGCCTTCTGGACTCCCTTGGTTCCGCCACCGCAACGATCGACTTGCCATCCTCCCCGTCGCTGATCGGACTATCATTCTTCGCCGCCTTCGTGACGCTAGATCTCAACTCGCCAGGGAGCATCCACCGCATTTCCAACGCGCTCCCGCTCTCCATCTCCACCTGAGCCGAACTCGGACCGCCGACGGGGCGGCAGCTGGAGTTGCTCCAACCCCACGGAGCGCCCCCAAGTCCGGCGGAGCGGACTCTCGAGGGGGCTGATCGGAGGGGCGAAACTGCTGGGACGACTCGTCCGGACATCCCCAGGAATCCCTGCCCGGGATCCGCCAATCGCAGGGTAAAGTGGCAGCGCTCGCACCGACCCCTCGGAGTTTGTCATGCGCTCCTGCTTCGTTCGGCTTCTCCTTGTGCTCGTGATCGCTTTCGGTCCGGAAAGCCGAGGCCAAGGCGCGGTTTGGCCGGTGGATACCACAAGCAGCGGCCAGCTTGGCAACGCTCTTGCAAGTGGCCCGGAGCTCAGCGGGACCGGCCGTTACGTGACCTTTCAGAGCGCCGCCACGAATCTCGTCGCGGGGGACACCAACGGCAGCCTCGATCTCTTCATCAAGGATCTCGAGTCCGGCACCGTCGAGAGAGTCAACCTCACGAGTCAGGGCACGCAGGCCTCCGCGGCCTGCTACACGAGCGGACACATCTCCGAGGACGGTCGTTTCGTGGTGTTCAACTGCAGCGCCACCGATCTCGTCCCCAACGACACCAATGGCTTTCACGACGTCTTCATCCGCGATCGGCAACTCGGGACCACGACTCGGGTCGTGACTCCCGTCACCGGGCAGCAGGGCAACGGCTTCAGCGTGCCTTACGGCATCAGCAACGACGCACGGTTCATTGCTTTTGTGAGCGATGCCACCAACTTTGTCCCCGGCGACGGCAACGGCTTTCGCGATCTCTTCGTGTACGACGCCCAGACCGGTCAAATCACGCTCGAGAGTCGCTCCTCGGCCGGCCTCCTCGGCAACGAACGCGTGGAGTCCGCCTCCATGAGCGCGGACGGCCGGTTCATCGCGTTTTCCAGCCGCGCCTCGAACCTCGTCCCCAACGACACGAACGGAGCTAGCGACATCTTCCTCCGTGACCGCACGACCGGCACCACGGTTCGGGTGAGCGAAACCGCCGCGGGGGTAGGCGGCAACAACCATTCGATAAGCCCCAACTGCTCGCTCAACGGCGACATCGTCACCTTTCTCTCCATTTCCACGAACTTCGGGCCGAGCGGACAATCCGCCGGCCACAACGTCTACGTGAAATTGCTCAATACGGGGTCCTTGCAACTGGTCAACCGGACCACCGGCGGCACCCTGGCCAACGGCCCGTCTCTTTGGAGCCGCATGTCGGGCGACGGTCGCTACGTGATCTTCACTTCCTTGGCCGACAACCTCTCCCCCGTCGATCAGCCGCTCACGAATGATCTGTATCTTCACGATCTCGGTCTCGGCACGACGGAACGCCTCACCTACAACAGTGCTGGCGATCCCGCGCAAATTCCCTGCATCCCGTTTCCTCCGTCTCAGCCTTGCGGCGGCCAGTATTTGGGCGCTGCGATCTCGCTCGACGCCTCGATCGTCGTGTTCGATCACCAGGATGGCGCACTCATCCCCGGAATATCCGCCGGCCAGTCCTCGCACATCTTGGCCACCTATATCGACTGTCATCTCCGGCGCGTGAATCTTCCGGCGATCGGTGCGACGTTCGTCATGAGTCTCGACGCCCCCACCAGTGCGTTCAATCCCTATCTTCTCGCCCTTTCGCTCGACTGGGAGCCCGGCGTGCCCTTCTTGACGCGCCACCTCCCGCTCAATCCCGATGCTCTCTTCGAACTCTCGTTGAGCCCGTCGCCACTTTTCCAGGGCTTTTCAGGGATCATGGACGGAGCCGGACAAGCGGTCGCCTCCATCCAGATCCCGTTCGTTCCGAGCCTGATTGGACTGCGGTTCTACGCCGCCTACGTCACCGGCAATTCAGGGGCAGTCCTCGGGATCTTCCGCGTCTCCAACGCCCTTCGCGTCGATTTGTAAGCCTTCACTCCCGGATGCCGACCTGATCCAGCATCCACGCGTAGACAAAGGCCTCGTCGCGCATCCGGTCGTAGCGACCCGAGGCTCCGCCATGCCCGGCCGGTTCCATCTTGATTTTCAGGTGGAGCGGATTGCGATCGGTTTTGAGTGACCGCAGCTTGGCCACATACTTCGCGGGTTCCCAATACATGACCTGCGAGTCGTTGAAGCTCGTGGTGACGAGGATGCTCGGGTAGTCCTTTTTCGCGAGATTGTCGTACGGGCTGTAGGAGAGCATCGTCTGGAAGGCGGGCTTCTCGTTCGGGTTACCCCACTCCAAGTACTCGCCCACGGTCAGCGGGAGGGTCGGATCCGTCATGGTGTTGATCACGTCCATGAAGGGCACGGCCGCGTGCACGGCTCGGAAGAGATCGGGCCGGAGATTGGTCGCCGCGCCGACGAGCAATCCCCCCGCACTGCCCCCTTCGATGAGGATTCGCTGACGGTCGGCCCAGCCCACCGCAGCGAGATGTTCGGCGGCATCGATGAAATCCGTGAAGGTGTTCATCTTGGCTTGGAGCTTGCCTTCGTCGTGCCAGGTCTCCCCCATTTCGTTGCCACCACGCACGTGCGCGATCGCGAAGACGACGCCCCGATCGAGCAGCGAGATTCGAGAACTCGAGAAAGTGGCCGGGATTCCGGATCCGTACGAGCCGTATCCGTAGAGCCAAAGCGGCGACTTTTCCTTCGAGTCGGCTCCCATGCGGTACACGAGCGAAATCGGAATTTTCTTTCCGTCTCGTGCGGGGGCCCAGAGGCGGAGAGTCCGGTACTTCGAGGAATCGAAGCCGCCCAAGACCGCCTGCTGCTTCAGGAGTTTGCGTTCCAGGGTGGCGAAGTCGTAGTCGAAGACACACGCGGGGGTCACCATCGACTGGTAACTGATTCGGTAGGTCGGGCTTTGGAAGTCGGGGGTCCCGGCTCCGAACGCGGCATAGACATCTTCCGGGAACGTGATTTCACGGAACTGTCCGGTCTTGAAGTCGAGAATGCGGAAGCGATCCCGGGCTTCGCTGGTCTCCGTCGAGACGGCGTAGTCCTGGAAGAGTTCGAATCGGCCGATCAACACCTCGCTCCGGTGGGGGATCAATTCCTCCCAATGCGCTTCCGAGGGAGTCTCCACCTTGGTGGAAACCACTCGAAAGTTCTTCGCGTTCCGGTTGGTCCGGATGTAGAGCCGACCGTGGCGGTGCTCCACGGTGTACTTGTGCCCTTTCTCGCGGGGTATCACCGGCTGGAAAGTGGCGTCGGGAGTGCTGGCCGCAAGCAACCGGGTCTCCCAGGTGTCCGAACTCGTCGAAACCACTTGGAGATACTGCTTGTCTTTGGTGCGCGTGAGGCGGATCGCGAACAGCTCGTCTTTCTCTTCGAAGATCAGCTCCGGCTCTCCGTCGATTGCCCGGCGCCAGAGTTGGTGGGAGCGCTTCGTGACCGCGTCTTCGGTCACATAGAAGAGAGTCCGGTGGTCGGCGGCCCATTGCACCGCGGTGACCCGATCGGCCAGCCCCGCTCGCACTTCGCCACTGCTCAAGTCCTTGAGGTGCAGGCGGTACTGACGGAAGCCAGATTCGTCGGTGGAAAACGCCAGCCAGCGATCGTCGTCGCTGACCTCGCGCGCGCCGATGCCCAAGTACCTTTTCCCCGCCGCCATTTGGTTTTGATCCAGCAACACGACTTCGGTCGCGGACTCATCCCACTGACCATCGGCGGTTGCGCGTTTACGGCAATACAGCGGGTACTGCTTCCCCTCGACGGTCCGGGAGTAGGAGAACCACTGGCCGTCGCGGACGGGCACACTCAGATCGGTCTGCTGCACACGCGCCAGCATCTCGATGTAGAGCTTGTCCCGAAACCCCGCCTGACCTTCGGTCATCGCCTGCGTGTAGGCGTTTTCCGTCTCCAGGTACTGGACGACCTCGGGAGAGGTTTTCTCCCGGAGCCAGTAATAGGGGTCGACGAGCTTGATGCCGTGGAACTCGCACTGGTGCTCCCTCACGGCTGCCACCGGAGGTGCAGCGGCTTGCGACTGCAAGGGCGGGGTCGACAAGCCGATGGTCCAAGCGACGAACCAGAGGAAGCGGGCACGAGTCATGGCGTTCTCCGTGGGCGAAGGTCACTGCGGACGCGATTGCACACCGGTGAGAGTCTCTCGCGGCGAGCCGCCGAGACAATCCGATTCGTCACGCGATGAAGGCGGACGGCCCCGAGCGGTGATGCCAGTGTTCGAAACGGGCGCGGACCACCGCCGCGTTCGTGAACACCCGAGCTTGAGCGGCCAACTCGACGGCTCGCACGAAATGCTCGCGCGAACGCCGGGTTTCGGCGTGGTTCGCGAGCATGGCGTTCGGCTGGAGTCCATCGAGCCAGGCGAGGAACGCGAGCCCGGCTTTGTAGTGGACAGTCGGCGCGGCAAAGAGATGACGGCCCAATTCTTCGCAGGGGTCCATGATCTCGAAGAAGGTCGTACGATCGCCCCGAGCCAGGGCCTGCAGGGCGACCGAGGCGGGAGCGGCAATCGCGTCGAACACCCCGAGCAGCGCATGGCTGAACGGGCCGAGCGGCAGCGGACGACCATCCAATTCACCGCTGCGCTCGGCGGCTCCGGTTCCGGCGATCAGCTCGGCAAAATGATGGTCGTCACCGGTGAGAATCACCTGGTCCCGCGGCAAGAGCGCGGCGCGGGTCCGCACTTCGTGTTCGTGGTCGAGTAGCGAGAGCTTGGCGCCACGGTAGACGTCGGAGAAGCGCTCGAGAATGCGATCGAACGAGCCGGCCGGGAAGTACCCCTCGAGTTCGGGATGAAACATCACCCCCAGCCAGTGCAGGAGCAGGGGCCCGCCGGCCCGCATCGCGATGTCGCCGTAGACCTCCACATAGTCATCCGCGGTGGCCCCGGTTCGGGTCAGCCACAACATCGGCAACACGATGGGAAGGCCCCCGGCGCGGCGAATGAAGGTGATTTGTTCGCTGACCGCCGTCACGAGATCGGACTTGGAGCGCGGGGCGTCGGCATGATCAACCCCGGCCCCGGCCACAAATCCGTGCGGGAGTTTCAGGGATCCCGTGAGCTCGATGAGCCGCGACGCCACCGGCCAGCCGACCTCGAAACGCTGGGCCGTGTCCATGGCTTCGGCGATTCCGAATCCGAGCCCGGCCAACCTGGTGCGCAGGGCCATGGTTGTCGACCAGTCAATGGCGTTTGCGAACTCCGCGGGAAGGCCGGGGTGGTCGGGGCTGTGGTCGACTTGGGCGTAATTGGAGGCGAACGCCAAGTGTGCCGCCGCATAGACGCGGCGGACCGGGGAAGCCGGTGGCCTTTGGGCGATGCGGTAGCGGTCGAGCGCCCCGTCGTCGATCAGGATCCTGCGGCCGTCCGGGAGCGGAAGCTCGACTTGCATCGGCGGGACCTACTTCGAAAGCCCGATCAAGGTGGTCGCAAAGGCCACGACGAGGAACAGGGTGATGGCCACCATGGCCGAGATCACAAGCCGGCCGGAGAGGCCCCGCGGCCGATGCGCTCCGAGGTAGTCCTTGGCGGTGTGGAGTCGGATGATCCCGACGTAGGCCAAAGGAAGTAGCAGGCCGCAGACGATGTTCGTCGGCACGGCAATCCACAGCAGGTTCTTCCAGACGATCGGACCGAGCACGCCGACCGCGGGCAAGAGCGTGCCCATGCGCCACGTTCGGCTGCCAAACGCGGCGCCGGTAATCTCCATCACCACGAAGCCCGAACACACCATGTGCAGCGTAACCGTCGACAGTGCCATGCCGATCAGCCCGAGATCGAACACGATGCGCCCCTGAGCATCACCCAAGACCGACCCGATCGCCCGCGCGGCCTCGACCGGCGCGAGCTGGGTCGCCGCTCCCAATTCGGGCCGCCACGGAATGGTCTGCGCGGTGGCGATGATCACGAAGCTCGTGGCCAGGGTGTACGGCACGAGCATGCCCATTCCCAAATCGAAGCGTGCCAGGCGGCGGTGGTGCACTCCCCAACCCCGGGCGATCAGGGAATAGGGATAGAGGAAAACCATGTTGATCCCGACGCAGGCCGCAAGGCCGCTCACCGCCAGCGTCCAGCCGGAGACGCCACCGCGGGGAGCCGGAATGCCCGGGACAAATCCGCGCAACACCGCCCCCCAATCCGTGTTCGCCGCTCCCGCCACGACGACGATGCCGAACGAAACCACAATGCCGATGATGAGCCACTTCATCGCCCGTTCGTAGATCCGCACCGCCCGCTCCGAACGCCCGTAGAGGAGCGACATGGCGATCGCGATCGCCAAGAGCGGCAAGACGGCCAAGGCGGGTTCGAGCTTCACTCCAGCCACGGCTCCCAGATCCGAGAGCGCCGCTCCGGCCAACGCGTACTGCGGAAAATGCCAGATGATGGACGCCAGCAGCGCGCCGCCCGCCCATACGTAGGCAAAGCCGGGTCCGGCAAAGCGGCGCATCGCGGCATAGGGTCGCAGGCCGGTGGAGAGGGTCTGATGGGCCAACGCCGCCATCATGACGACCCCGAGCAGCATCCCGAACGGCGCCACCCAGAGCAGCTCGAAGCCGAAGATCCGACCGGCAAAGACGGCCGACATCGCGGTGCCCCCGCCGAGGGTCATCGCACTTTGGAGATATCCGGGTCCGCCCCGCTTCAAGAATTGCCACCAGCGGATCGGCGCCGGGGCCGAGTCGAGGGCCGCCAATGCGGCGCTCTCGGCACGGAGCTTCGCTTCGTCCACGGCGCCACCGAGTCTCAAGCTCGCGCGCAAGTCCGCAAGATCGCCAGCCTGGTTGTGGGCCTCGACGTCAGGGGTCATGAGCGGGGCACCGTTTTCTTGGCCTTGAGAATTTCTGCCTCGGGCCGCTCGCGATAATCCGGGTCGAGTGGATAGCAGCCACTCGCGAGACCCAACCGGGGTGCGGTGGTGCAGTCGCTGAAGGTCCGACACACTTGCTTCCGCGCCATGGGCTTTCCTCTGAGCACGTCGAGAGGGAGCTCCGGATAGGAGAGGACCATCCGGCCGATGCCGACCAGATCGACGCCACCGCGGCGGATTTCAGCCTGCGCAACCGCGGGCAGCCATTCCATGAGGTAGGTGTAACCGGTGCCGACCACCACCGCGTCAGGCACGCAGGCTTTGGCCGCCCGAGTCGCCTCGAAGTGACGTTCGACGAATACGAGTGGGTCGGCAAACGGCAGGTAGCCGTCGCTCGGTGGATAGGCCGCGGGCCGCTGCAAGTGCGGGCAAGTGTACGGACTCCCCAGCGTGATGTTGAACAGTCGGACTCCCGCGGCCCGCAGTTGCCGGAGGAGTTGCAGGGGCTCCTCCAGCGCGATCCGCGAAGCGTCCTTGGGATCGACGCCCAATCCGTGCTCCCAGGTAAGTGCCACCGGCCGGCCGATTCGCGACCGCGGATCCGGTGCGTGGGGAACGACATCCGCGAGCGAGATGCGCACTCCGATCGCGAGGCGGGGACACTCCGCCTTCACGGCTTCCACCAACTCGAGGAGAAAGCGCGAGCGGCCGGCCAGATCCCCGCCGTATTTCCCCGGTCGCGCTCGGGCCCCGAGTAATTCATGCACGAGGTAGCCGTGGCACGCCTTCAGATCGACGAAGTCGAATCCCGCCCGCTCCGCGAGCCGGGCCGCCCGAACAAAATCATCCCGCAGCGCTTCGAGGGCGGAGTCGGTGATCAGCTCCTGACGGTCTGCGCCGGGCACTCTCGCGTCCAGCCATTGGTCGTGGGTGGCGAGCAGCGGATGCGGCGTCCCGTCCGGCCGCGCCCAGCGTCCGGAATGGGTGAGCTGGAGGCCAGTCGGTGCGTAGCTCTCGGCGAGCCCCTGTTCCTTCCAGCCCTGAGTGATCGCGCCGCGCAGCTTCGCGAGATCAGCCAGGACGTCCCCATCATGCAAGTAGAGCTGATTCGGGTTTGCCCGCCCTTCGGCGCGCACCGCGAAGGCCTCACCGCCCCAAATGAGCCCGGCCCCACTCTGGCCGAACCGTCGCCAGCGGCGGAGCGTGAGATCACTGGGAGATCCACTCCGAGTTCCGTCCCAGCCCTCCATGGGGTGGATCGCAAACCGATTGGGGATCGTCAGGCCAAGAATCGCCAGCGGCTTCCCGAGTGGGCCGTCCTGCCCGAGGATCGGGTCATCCAACGTGATGGAAAGCGCAAGGGTCTCGAGATGCGCTCGAAACGCCGCGACGTCTTTGAAGGATCCCGGAGTCCGAAAGTTCATGCGGAGTTGCGGTCAGCCCGGGTCGAGTTGGAAGTGCGCACGCAGCGCGCCCCCCGAACTGCCCAACAATCCAGTCTGCTTCAACCGGACGGCCGGAGTGTACCAGACAACCTTGCGGCGCAGGCCTCGCAAGAACCACCGGTGGCCGCATCAAGACCAGCCGCACGAGCGATGGTGGGGGGCTTGGCGGCTCAGTGGTCGAGGTTGGGCGGCAGCCAATGCAATCTACAGGAGGCTGCTCCAGAACTCGATGAAGGGAAGCGAGTCGGGCCAAGGACGACCCCCGGGAAGCTGGAATTCGTGGCGCAAGTAGTCCTCGAGATCGAAGCCGTAGTAAATGAGGTCTGTCTGGTGCACGGAGAACACCGGGTTGCCCGCTCGATGGGGGGCGGATGGCAGCATTCGATGCGCGAACACCGGAATGAGCCTGGGCGCCGCATCGATGAAGCGGGCCGCAATCTCCTTTGCCAACGTCAGCGAGTGTGGCCGCGCGCCCCACTCGGACGGCCAGAATTCGTTGTGCTCTACGTCGAACAGGATCCCGTCCTTGGGGCCGTCCATCCATGGCCCGGGTGAGCCGTCGAGACCGGCTCGCCAATTTGGAAGTCCGTCGCTCGTCGGGAGCGCGGTCTGCAAGAACTCCCGGAGGTCGGGTGGAAATCTGAATCCGTACGTCTGCTCGACCTGCCCGACCTCCTCGTCCGTGAGCCCCGACTCGAACGCGACAAGCAGCGGCCTCGTCTTGGGCGTGACGATCCCACGGTAGTACTCAGCGCCGGTCAACTCCCGAACCAGCTTCGTCCAGTTCATGATTCTGTCCTTGGGGCCGGGGAGGTCCGGGCGCCCCCGTATGGTGCTCATCGTTGCTTCGCAGGTGAGGCCGCTCAGACTATCGATGCGATTCACAAGCATGTCTGCCCAACAACCAGCGTCAACTACGGCAAAGCGCAGTCGGCTCTCGCGCCCCTCGCGTCGGGGCCCCCTCGGGGTGAGAGCACGGCGGCTACGGACGAAGAGGACACGAGGGTGAAATCCGAGGGTCAGTGAGACGCTTCGAGCCTGCCTACTCGTGGTCCTGGAAGATGTCTTCGATATCCCGTGCGCCATGGAGAACGCGGAGGTCCTCGATGCCTCCGTCGATCGACCGGCAAAAGACGAGGTAGTCCTCGAAGCCCTTGAGCAACCTCGACCGCACCCCCGCGAGTGCGGGCTACTCGAATTTGCGCGGTCGTCCAGCTCCGGGCATTTTCAGGAGCGCCTGAACGGAATTTTCAACTGTATCCATGAAGCGAGAAGCGGCCGAAAGGCTGCCCTTGGCGATGTAGACGGCGGCCTCGACTACGATCTGCTCAGCGAGGCGATGTTAGACGCCCCGATCTCTCATGCGTCCGTTCGACCGGGCTTCGTTCGCCCACGCTCCAAGGCACGCACGCGAACCTGATCCACCAGTTGAGCCCACACCTCGGGCGTCATCTCGCGCAAAGGCGAGGGGGCCACGGCAGAGTGGTCTATATGCGATGCCTCGTGAGTCTCGCGCCTCGAGACCGTTTGGCCCCCTCCTGTCACCCGGCGGCTTCCGAATGCCCAGTGACGCGGTCGGTCGGACACACACTTCCAGCAGTGAGGCGTGAGCCAATCGGCCCGGTTTCGGAATCGAGTGTCCCGAGGCCGCCCCTCTCAAGGCGGCCAAGCGAGATCGGCGGCGTAGCCGTAGCCGACACAGTGCAGGGATTCGACGGAGAGCGTGCCGGACTCGATACGGAGAGAGGCTCCGTGACTGGCGGGCTGATAGAGATCGGGATGGAGGTTCAGGGCTCGTGTCTGAAGTTCGCGCGGCAAGTGATCGAGGCCCCGGAAGTAGTGATGCCCGTTCCGCTCCACATGGGGAAGCCGAAGGAGAGCCGCAGTGGCCAAGTCCTGCTGGAGTGCCCACACCGGCAGATTGGTCAGGTCCTCTCCCGCGAGAAACGCATCGGGTCCGTGCAGTTCGGCAAGACCGCGGTGCAGGACCGCCCGGAACACGCTCTTGCAATTCTTGACGGAGACTCCGCGGTACCCGAGGGCGAGCGCACGCGGGAACGCATCCAAATCGGCATCCGCCTCGTCGATGATGAGCGGAGCAAAGGCCGCAAGGCGGGCCAAGGCCACACGTTCGACGCCTTCGAACGTCATGGCGCGGGGTGACGGCTGCTCGATGTGAGCGAGTCCACCGAGGATCGCCGCCCCGCCGGGGCGACCGCGAAGCCGCTCCAATACCGACACGAGCTGACCGAGATCGCCGTACTGTTCGTTGCCATCCAGGGTGACGACGGCCCCGGGCGCCGCCAGGACAAGCAGCCGCCCCACCTCGTCGAGCCGCTCGAGATCCCGGCTCGGGTCTCCCCCGACCTTCAGTTTGAAGGCGGTGAGTCCGTAGGCGCGGATGTCCTCCTCGAGACTGCACGGATGCCCGTCGTCCCCGCGGAGATCACTCGGCACTTCAGACGCGCGCAGTGCATCGAGCATGCCCACCGTGTGACGGACGCGAATCCGCTTCAGGGCGCCACGAGACAGAGCCTGACGGAAATTCCAATGCCGGAGAGTCGGGTGGCAGCGTTCCGGCGCGAACCCGAACCGGTTCGTGAGCCACGCCTCGAAAAAGGAGATCTCCTCGGCCCGGCAAAACGCATCCATCACGGCTCGTTCGACGAGAGCCAATCCGAAGAGACGCACGAGCTTGGGTGCGGATGACTCGGCACCGTCGACCAGGATCCGTCTCACCCGATCCCACTGCTCGAACAATGCGAGTTCCGCGGGCATGGCCGTCCAGGCCTCCCCCGCAGCGCGAGCACTTTCGACTAAGGCCGCACGATCCTCTTCGACGCTCGTCGCGGAGTTCTTGTCGAACCACTTCGGAACCAGGAGATCCGCCGCCACCCCCACCCCCTCGCCGCCAGTGCCGGTGCGGACCGCCACTCTCGCGATGAGCATGGGCGCCTCCTCCATGACCACCTTCCCGAACCGGAACGGCAATCTGGTTCGGCAAGGAAGGAAATGGAGAGTCAGATCTTGGAGCTGCATGGCGCGATTCACGCGGAGAGCCTATGGCGCCGCTCCGCTCGAACCAATCTCGCTCCGGAATTTGTGCGGTTCGCTCATCCCGAAATCACGGACCCGGCAGTAGCAGAGTGCCGCCCATGGTCGCCGCGAGAAGCTTCGCCGAATCGAAGATGAGAGACAGCCGACGTCCCTTGCGCTCGACGACCAGGGCAATTTCTTTCTCCTCGGCCAACCGCATCAGCATGGCTCGGTGCGGCATCGGGATATCGGCAACTGCTTTTTCGGCAATCTCGACGATTGAGTCGCCACGCTCCAATCCCAAAGATTCCAAAGCAGAAGTCGGTTGACGCCAGTGAATATTCAATCGCCCCACGGCGGTGGGATTAAATTTTACAGGCCCGGACGTAGGTACGCTCAGGTACATGACTACGAAGCCCGAGTTGTCCAGACTCCTGATGACGTAGTCCCCGGCTGGGACTCCTTCCCAGCGAATCTCTCCCTTGTCATTCCACGATTGCCCATCTTGATACTCGAGACCAGGAGGCGCGTCACTCAACTGGACCAGCTCACAATACTGACTAGCGGACTTCTCATCCGTAGTCGCGATGACGGTGTAGACCTCGGGCAGGGCCAAGCTTGTCGCGTTCTTTCCTGATACCAGAGCCAGCTCACTCAAAGCAAGTGCGGTCTTCCGCCACTGCTTGGTCGTCAACACGAGTTGCACTTCATATCGGCCGGGCTGAGTGGGCTTGAACTCCGCAATCCCTGTAATTCCAACCCTCGCCTCGAAGTCGGGTCGCGAGTTTCGGCCTTTGGGCCCATTTGACATCGCCCTCACTCTTTTAAGCTCTACTCCCAATTCCATCGCTTGCGGTCGATGTCCGAAACCCACGATATCGACAGTGAGCAAGGCCGGTTCCTCCATCGTGATCGTCAGTTCCTCTTGCTCCGGAGGGGGGCAGAGCAGCTCGGCTTTTCCATGTTGGGAAGACTCCGCCACCAGCCAGAGCTGAGCTTCCCTGAGAGTCGGATGGGTGCGCTGCGTCGGGACGAGAAATCGACCATCCGCCAGGCGCTGCTCCACTCTTGTCGCCACTTGATCCCCGGTGGAATTCCGCCACTCTATAGTGAGATTGGCTTCACTCAGACGCTTGCCTTCGGAATCACTGATCAGGACTTTGAGCCCTCCTTCCGACCCCAGACTGCGCAGGACCAAGTCCTTCTCCACGATTTGGTCCTTCGGGACTTCCACCTCCTCGATGAGCCAGGGCGGGCCAGTCTGGGGTCCGAGCCCGAGCGCCCACCGTCCGGGCTTCAGGTCGAATAACTGAAACTCGGCGTCATTCTTGAAGTTCAGCCAGTGGTCGCGTTCGCCCCTTGGATACTTGTTCTTGTCAAGGCTCTCTCCCGGAGCCAGGAGCCGAGGCCTGAGAACACAATTCAGGTCGCGGTCGATTGCGAGAGATTCGGCGATGGACAAGCGTCCTCGAATCCCGGTTCGTGGCTCCAACACGAGGCGCAGGGTTGGCACTTCACTGGTGGCGGCAATGTTCACCGTTTGAACCGATGACCGCAGGAAGGTCGGCGCGCCCAGCTCCGCCTGAACCTCGTAGGACCCGGCAAGGAAACGGAGTCTCGAATCGGTTCGGGACCACGACTCCAAGCGTCCACTCGTTCCCTGGGTGCATCGCACCGAAGCTCGCTCGACGGGTTCACCGGAGGCGAGGACGACTTCGGTCGGAACCCAGACAACCGGTCGGGCAACCAGATCCAGATCAACTCCCGATCGGAGTCGCTGCAGTGAATCTTGGTTGCGTGTACCGACCTCGTATCCCGTCAGGTAGGCCGCACAGGAGAATTGCTCTCCCCCCAATCCTCGAGCCTCAAATCGACCATCGGCATCCGTCTGGCCTTCCCACTCGCGCGACATGCGCTCTTGTTCCTCTTTGGCGCGGACCAATAGCCGCGAGACCAGATCCGACGGCGGGGGTGGATCTCCTCGTTGGCGTCCCCCGGACGACACCCCACTGCTGAATTGTCCAGAGACACGGACCAACACGCCGGGTGCGGGTGCGCCGGACTCGAAGACCACGCGTCCCTTGACGAATCCGGTGCCGGTCAGCTTCGCAATCGGTTCCAAGCCTCCCACCAACTCGGCCACCGACTCGCGGTAGGGGAGGCTCGCCACCGGTTCGATTCCGCGCTGGTCTGGGGTCTGTCCTTCGCCCAACGGCGTCGCCGGAGGGTTCGACAGATCGCTCGCGCGCGACGGAATCGCCGGCTGGGACACGGCCTCCGGCTTCGACCACAGGAGATAACCAGTCGTCAGTCCCATCGCAGATCCGAGCAATAGCGCCATCAGAATTTTCATCGCATCATCCTTCGGGTGCCCACTGACGAAGACCGGACCGTCTTATTCTAACTGTGACATCGCAGAGGAGGGAGCTCGACTCGCTTGGTCGGCAGGGATTTGTCGTGACCAACGCACCCGGAGAATTGGCGGCGGTCAAACCAGCGAACTCGAGGTCTTTGATCACGGCGCGAGGAGGAGGAAGCGTCCATTCTCGGTGGCGGATCGAAATTGAACGGAGTCCACGCTCAGGTCGAAGCGGCGGCCGCCTCGTTCGAGAGTGATCACGAAGGTTGATTCCGCTGATGCCAGGGTGGAGACGGCTCGGTCGGGTGCGGCGATCTCGGAAATCGGTCGACCCGCCAGCGCGACGATGGAGTCTCCGGGCCGGATGCCCAATTTTTCGAGGACTTCGCTTCGGCGCGATTCCACGACGCGGAGTCTCGTCGGTCGGATCGGCCGAAACGCCACGGGACCCTTCGTAGGCACCTCCACGCACATCACCGAGGCTTGGGTTCCCGTCTCGATGCGGACAGCGTAATTCCCCGCCGCGAGCCCTTCGAAGCGAACGCTCTCCTTTCCTTTCCAGGGTTGACTCTGGATGAACTCACGGCCTTCGCCGCCCGGGGAGAGAAAGCTCAGTTCGCACAGCCCTGCCACCGAGGCGGACTCAAAATCGACCACGAGCTCGTAAAGCTCGGGAATCGGGATCGCCAACTCATTCTTGCCGGGAGTGATGGTCACTCGACGTTCGACCAGGAGACCGCGGTTCCACACCTTGGACTGCCAATACACGCGCACGGCGTAATCACCCGGCTGCAACGCTGGAATCGCCGTCGACCCCCTCTCATCAAATGAACGTCCGGGATCGCCAGGCAGTCGCGCGGCGGCAGGCCCACTCCCCGGAGGTGGAACCTCTTCGGCTTCCACGCGGAAGTGCCGGTAATTCTCAAGAACTTTGGTCCCGGTCAGTTGCACGTTCAGTGAGCCTGATTCCGCGATGTTCAGAGTCAGTTCCGACTGCTCCGGGGGTGGGAGCGGGTGGAGGACCTCTCCGTAGCGGGGCGAAATGGCCTTCAGCCACCAGGTCGTGGCGGCAGAACTTTCAACGCCGGGGCGCCGCACCACGAGGAAGCGCCCGTCCGGATCACGTTGCTGAACCGGTATGTAGTTCAATTTGCCGCCCCCGCCGGAGGAGTGGAGTTCGAGGCGCGCGTCGACCGCTTTCTCGCCCCCCGGTCCCCGCACGTCCACCCTCAGGGCCGATGCGACGAGCGATTGCGGAACCCGGAGGTCGTGTTCGGTCATGCGGCCCGGCGCGATCATCAGCTCCTCCGCCGCCAAGATCGCGTCGGTGGTTTCGCCCAGGGCGAGAACCCAGCGTCCCGGACTCAGGTTCACCAGAACGAAGGCCGCGCTCCTGCGCGGGAAGATCATTTCATAGGTGTCGTTATGAGTGAAATTGGCGGTCGTCACCGCTTCGTCGGAACCCAATTGTCGATAAAGCAGGAAGTAGCCAGCTTCGGGATCGACACCGAAGCCCTCCGGGAACACCACACGACCCCGCACTCCGGTTCGCGACTTCAGGATGAGCCGAATCGGTTGCGTCTCGACACCAGCGCGGAGCTGGACGTTGAGAAGCTCGGATTTCACCCAGTGAGGGTCATCGACGCTGGCGGTTAAAACGTAGTCTCCGGGTAAGAGCCGGAGAACGGAATCGCTTGGTGTCCACTTTTCTAGGGTTCGCCGGTCTCCTTGCATGCAAGTGATCGCCGCCATGGCGATTGGTTCCCCGCTCTCCATCTCGACGGCTACGGTCAGCTTCACGACGGGCTTGGCCACCAGATCCAGATTCGTCCCGATCGCAATCGAGGTAGGCCAGGCGCCCTCCCGGGGAACGATCTCGTGATTCGCGAGATAGGCTCCGCAGACAAAACGGTCTCCCGAGAGCTGCGTGGCGGCAAACTGCCCCGCCGCATCGGTTGTCCCCTCCCACTCACGTGCCATGCGCTCCTGCTCTTCTTGGATCCGCTCGCGCACTCTTGAGGCCAGGTCGGTGTTCGGAAGCGGGTCGCCGACACGGCGCGGTTTGGAACCAGCCGACCGCGGAGTAGGGACAGAGAGCCGGATGGTCGCTCCGGGAGCGGGCTCGCCGGATTCAAAATGAACCTCTCCGCGAATCTCTCCGGTCCCCAAAACCCTCGGCAGAGGATCCTGGCCCTGAATCGTCTCCGAGAGCGACTCAAGATACTCCCGACTCGCGACCGGGCGCGCCGACCCTGGAATCGGCGCACTCTGTTCAGGTAGGAACGGTGCCGACTCCGGGGAGCTCATCCGACCCGGTTGCGAAGTTGCGACTTCCCCCCGAAACCACAGCAGATAACCCGCCGAGAGCCCCAGAAGAACCCCGATCACTAACAATCCAATCGCCTTCATGTGCGTCGTCCCCCATCGCAGGGCAAGGGAAGCCTGGATGCCCTGAGACTACCACACTTCTCGACCCGGGGGCGCGCCACGAAAAAGCGGCGAAAACCCGCTCTCCCGCGAACCCGTCCCCCCGCGTGGTACGCTCCGCCGCCATGTCAGCCGACGCTTGGTCCGAGTTTTTGGGGAGACGATGCGGAAAAGACGACCGCCTCGAGATTCGCCGCAAGTTGGGCGAAGGTGGCGTCGGAGCGGTGTTCGAAGCGGTCGACACGGTCTCGGGCCACTCCTACGCCATCAAGTTTCTGCACGACGCCTGGTCCGGCGACGAGCAGTTCCTGCACCGCTTCAAGAATGAAGGGACGCGTTGGAAGGAAATCCAACACCCCAACCTCGTCCGCGTCTTTGGACTCGGCCGGCAGTTCGGCATGCTCTTCATCCTGAGTGAGATGGTGGTGGGTCGCCAGCTCGAGGAGGTGCTTGCGACCGAGGGCAGGCTCGCTCCCGACGAGGCCTTCCGCATCGCCCGCGAGATCGCCGACGGACTCGCCGAAATTCATCGCCACGAAATCGTCCATCGCGACCTCAAGCCCCAGAACGTAATCATCCAGGACACCGATCGCAAAGCCCGTGTCCTGGACTACGGCATGGCCAAGTACGTCTCGTCGAATTCCATGCTTACTAAGCCGGGCGAAACGCTCGGGACACCCGGCTACATGGCGCCGGAGCAGATCGCCGCGGGTCCCATCGATTACCGCGTCGACATCTTCGCGCTCGGCACGATCCTGATCGAGATGCTGACCGGCGGCAATGCGTTCGTCGGCGGCAGCAACAAAGAGATTCTGCGCGCCACTGTTCAGGGACAAATCCAGGGTCTGGACAAGATCACCGAAATCGGCGGCAAGCCGCTCGCCAAATTTGTCAGTCAACTCGTCGACGCTCAGCCCAAGCGGCGACCGTCCACGATGCAGGAGGTGATCGCCCTCCTCGATTCCGTCGCCGCCGAAGTCGCGACCGGCCGTACCACCCGAAGCCAGGGTCTCTTCGGGTTCCTCCGCCGCCGCAGTCCCCCCACCATCCGCGAATGAACGAGACCCCCACCGAGCACAACTCCGGCCCCTCCCCTTCGCTGCCTGTCCCGCCCCCCGAAGATCTCGCGGTCTTCGAGGCCACGGGAATCTCGAAGCAGTCGCCGATGGTCGGGCGCGTCTTGGCGGAGCGCTACGAGATCCTCTCGGAGCTCGGACGCGGCGGGATGGGCGTCGTGTATCTCGCGATGGATCGGCGCCAAAACCAATCGGTGGCCCTGAAGATGTTGATGGGCTCCGCGGCGCGCTCACCCGACATGCGCCTGCGCTTTCAACGCGAGGCCGAGACCGCATCGCGCCTCAGTCACCCCGGCATTTGCGGCGTGCTCGACTTCGGCGAATACGAGGGGCTGCCGTTCTTGGTCATGGACTTCGTCAAGGGCACCACCCTGGACGCGGTCATCGAGAAAGCCAAGGCGGCAGCAGACCCCGGCCACCCCGAGCTCCCGCAGGACGATCCGGCGGCGACCCTGATCATCAAGCCGAAAACGGGAACTCAGCGAACCCTCCTGCCCAAGTCCCAAGAGTCGGACCGCACCAGCGCGGTGGCCGTCGACCACATGGTCAAGCTCCTCGAAAAAGCGGCGAGGGCCGTCCACGCGGCGCACGAACTCGGACTCATCCATCGCGACATCAAGCCGGCCAACTTGATGGTGACGCCGGCCGGCAATCCCGTCTTGCTCGACTTCGGACTCGCGCGCGACTTGTCGGCGCAGGGACAGACGCTCACCGAGTCGGGTCAGATCGTCGGGACTCCCGCGTACCTCGCGCCCGAGCAGGTTCGGGGCGACCGCGCCGCGATCGACCGCCGAACCGACATCTACGCGCTCGGAGTCACCCTCTACGAATGCCTCACGCTGGAGCGACCTCTCCACGGGGAGACTCGCGATCAGCTCTTCCACGACATTCTGGTTGGCAATTGGGTTTCGCCGAGGCGCCGCAATCCGCGCATCCCGGTCGATCTCGAGATCATCGTTCAAAAGGCGATGGATCGCGATATCCGACGTCGCTATGCCACCGCCGCGGAATTGGCCGACGACCTCAAACGAGTCGCCGCCTACGAACCGATCCGGGCCAAACGTCTGAGTCTTTGGGTTCGAGGCCAGAGGTGGACTGGAAAACACCCGGCCAAGGCCTCCGTCCTCGCCGCTTCGATCATCATCACCTTGGCGGGCGGCGGGTTTGCCCTCCAACAGATGATCACCCGCGCGCAGGCCCTCGCGGATCGACACCTCGACGCGGAAAGCCAATTGCAAGCCGGTCGATTCGACGCCGCCCTCGAAGCCTTGGCGCAGGCGCGGGACGCGGGACTGGACCCCTCAGAGGACTTCGCCCTGCGCACGCGCATCGAGGCGGCGCGGAGGGACGCGGACGAGCACGCGCGCAAGCTTCGCGACCGAGAGGCCGCCCTCGCTGCCATCGCCGAGGCCAAGTCGCTCGAAACTCGGCACGACGAACTGGCCGCGCGCGTCCAACTCCTCCGGGAGACCCTTGATCGCGAGCGCCGCACCGTCTTCAGCGCGGCGGCGACCGATGCGGAGCGGGGGGCGTTTGCGCAGCGGGAAAGCGCTCTCCTCGAGCTGGAAGCCCAGGCGGAAGAAGACTTGCGCCGAGCGTACGAGGCTTTGGAACGCGCCGCGCGCCTCGATGCTCCTTGGGGGCCCATGACGGCGGCGACTCAAGAGGCCTTCGCCTCACACTTTCTCGGTCGTTGGCGGGCCGCCACGGCGGCCGGTGACGATTTGCGTGCCGCCCGATTTCGGGCTGACGTCGAGCGATTCGACCCCGAGGGCCGCCACCGCCACGGACTTTCCGGCGAGGCCACGCTCCGCATTCAGAGCGCCATTGCCGGAGCCGAATTGTTTCTGTTCCGCTACGGAGCCTATGAGCGGATTCGACCGGACAACCCCGTTCCCCGGCTCGTACCGGTACCGACGCTTGGCCCCCGGGAATCGTCGACGGATCGCATCGGCTCGCACTTTCATGCTGGCGACCCCGCACTCGTGATCACCGGGGTGACCCCGGGTTCTCGCGCCGAACGCGAGGGATTGATGGTCTCCGATCTCGTCGTGGCGATCGGTGGCGAACCCGCCCAAGACCGCGCTTTGATCCGGGAAATCGCGGCGGAATCGGGACTCCCGGACCTCGAGTCGTGGCGAATCCGATCGATCGTCGAGCTCAATGGCATTCCGATCGAAACTCGGTTCGACTGGCTGATGGCTCCGCCCGCGGAGGAAGGCAAGAAGGACATCATTCGTGTCCGGGATTTCCCGGGCGCCTTGGAAGTGGAGCGTCGCCATGTCGCCGTGGCGAGTGCTCGCCGCATCGTCGAGTCGCCGGTTACGGCTTCCCTCACGATTCATGTCCTGCGCAGCGGCCAGCCACTCGAATTGACGCTCGCCGCCGGGGAGGTCTTGGGAGTGCAGTGCGAGCTCAGTGCCTACCCGTTGGTAGTGGCCGCCGGCAATCGACTGTCGTTGAACGAGATCCTCCGCGTCGAACCGGGCTCTTACTTGGCCGTCGCTCGGGCGCCGGGGCGCACGCCTACCCGCTTTCCCGTTCACTTGCCGCACGGTGGCGAAGCGCAGTTCGAACTCTATCTCCCGCCAGAGGGCGGGATTCCGCGCGGATTTGTGTTCATCCCGGGCGGCGAATTCCGCTTCGGCGGCGACCCCGAAGCCGTGCATCCCATTCTCGGGGAATCGCGCCCTCTCCCACCATTCCTCATCGCACGCTTTGAAGTCACCAATCAGGAGTGGTTCGAGTTCCTGAACGACCCTGCCATTTTTGCGAACCTCAGCGCCGACGGGAATCGCCGCCTCATTCCTCGTGAACAGACCCAACTGCTTGCGGAGTTGACTGAGGATGGCAAAGCTTGGACCTGGAAGGCAGGCTCCAAAGACACGCCGGTGATGGGGGTGTCCTGGAATGACGTCCAGACCTATCTCGAGTGGCGCAATGCTCGAGCTCTGAAGGACGGCTTCCCTTGGACCTACGATCTCCCCACTCAAGAGGAGTGGGAGAAGGCCGCCCGTGGAGTCGACGGGCGCCGATTTCCCTGGGGCAATCGCTTCGATTTTTCCCTGACCGTGAGCGCCCACCGCAAGCGTGGGTTCTTGCACGAAGCTCCGGCAGGGTTCGAGCCGGCCGATGAATCCCCATACGGGGTTCGCGATCTGGCCGGCTCGCGCCAGGAATGGACGAAGTCGCGCTTTGCCGCGTCCGATCCCTTGGCGCCACCCGCCTATCATTTACGTGGAGGGGCGTGGGGCTCGGCGATCAGCAGTGTTTTTCGCGCGGCCGGACAAGGCTACAGCGATGCCAACTACGTCGGCGGAAGCACAGGCTTCCGCCTCGTCCTGCGGCCGCGACCGTGATCAGGGTTCGTAGGGCGAGGGGAATTGGCTCGGCGTCGAGCGCGACTTGTAGACGATTTGAGGCTCGGTGGTGGAACCCGTGTTGTTGATGCTGTCGAACTCGTTCAGGCACATGAGCATCGCGGTGCGGAGATCGACCCCCGGGATAGGCGACGGCTGCGGAGGATCGCCCGGTCCGGTCAAGCCGGCGCCGGGCGCACAGAGCAAACCACTCACGTCCTGGAACATCTGCGCCAGGGAGACGAGTTGGCCGTTCTGCATCCGGTCGATATAGATCGAACCCTGCATGAATCCGCAGGTGTTGTTGAGGATCGCGGCCGCAACCTGGGCCGAGAGTTGATAGCCGGCGTGTCCTCCTGCACCCTGCCCCACGATCCACCCGCTGAGGGCTGCAAATGCGGTAGCGAATGTGGCGGGAGGCTCCGGCACGAGAAAGATGGACAGGCTCGGATTCGCGGTGGAAATCGGCCTTCTCAGGCAGGTGAAATTCAGCTCCTCGCGCCAATCGGGATCACAGGCCAAGAGCAGACTTTCCCCTTGATTGTGCCAAAACCCGCGAGTGCGCCCCGCGCCCACCGCCAGTTCGAATTCCACGTTCCCGAAGTCCGGGCCGGGCACGTTCGCTTGCCCCGCAGCCACCAGGCCAGTGCGCGCGTTTGTGGACAACCAAATGGCCCCGGGTTCGGGGATGTAGCCGGGAGAGGGGGGAAGTTCCCGGATCTCGTAGATGGCAGACGGATCGAAGGGCCGCATGAATTCATAGCGGCCAGTGGCATCCGTGAAGGTCACGTCTTCGAACTCTTCGTCGCGCCAGATCTCGATTCTCCAGCCGGCGAGCGGAACTTCACCCCCGGGTTGGTTCTGCCACGTGCCGTCTTCGTCGAAGTCGTAAAACGCGAAGCCCGTGATCGTGCTCTGCGCGACGGGCTTCATCACGACGAAGTTTTGGGCGAGACTGCGATGGGGAACAAATCCGTGGAAGCCGGCCGGCTTCAAGTGGTACTCCCACACCGGGGTGACCCAGAGTTTGTATTGGCACATCGCGCTCACGGACATTCCGAAGGGCGCGACGCTGAGTATGCGGGACGGAGGACAGGGGGCAGAATTGAGGGTCACATGAACCCCGTTGCCCGTCGCGATCCGGCCGCCGCGGACGGTGAACCTTCGGTCCTGGAGAGGATCCGTCGACAGCAGATTCACTCCCGAAGGGTCCGTGACCTGGAAGTAGTAGTCGCCATCGACGGGCTGGTTCGTCGTGCAGTTGGTGAGCGCCGGTCCGAGGTAGAAGTGGACCTGCGACGGGCTCGTGAAACACGACTCGGGCATGCCTAGAGCGTTGGTCACGGCGAGATGACCGGTGACTTGGGGAAAAAAGAAGGGTGCAGAAACCAGGACGGCGAGACCTGGCAGGCACCCCCGGATGGGCTGAAACATCGGTGGGCTCCTCGACGACCCGAAGGATGGAAGCGCCCCTGGTGGAGAGGGGCGCAGGGCTGGAATCGGGTCGTGCTCACCATACGCGACTGCCTCGATCCCTGTCACAAAAAGGAGGAAAAAACAGCAATCCCAGCGAGACGTTTTGTCATGGCACTCAGAGCCGTACCGCTTCCTCTGGGCTGGATTCCTGTGACCCCGAATCCGTCCCGTCCAGGACCGTGGACTCTGCTAGCCTTGCGGATGCTCTCCGCTGAACCCACGCTCCGCCCCCGCCCGCGTTCCCCCCTCGAGTTCGTTCACGAGAGTGTGATCGCCGCTACGCCAGAGCGAGTCTTCGCGTTTCACGAGAGCCCGGAAGCGTTGACGCTCCTCATCCCGCCGTGGGAGAAAATGCGGGTGAGCACCTCCAGTGGCTCCCTCCTTCCCGGCAGCCGCGTGGTGCTCGAGGGACGCGCCGGTCTCATTCCCGTACGCTGGGTCGCAATCCACACCGAGTACGATCCCCCACGTCTCTTTGCCGACCAACAAGTCTCGGGCCCCTTCGCCTACTGGTACCACCGCCACGAGTGCCTCCCCGCCCCCGGCAACCAAACGCTGCTCCGAGACCACGTCGAATATCTCCCTCCCCTCGGTTTCCTCGGCCGCCTCATCGCCGGCCCCCTCATCCGCAAGAAACTGACCCGCATGTTCACCTACCGCCACGAGGTCACTCGCAAGGCGGTACAGGCTACGGCCACGCGGTGACCGCTCCTTGTCGAGTCCTGCCGGTCATGGTTCGAGTTCTCGATGCAAGAAGGCGCGCTTGCCGGGGCCGTAGTCGGAAGCGATGTGGCCGTGGCCGCGGAGGAGGTAGCGGGTGGTGAGGAGGCCAGCGATTCCGACAGGGCCGCGGGCGTGGATTCGGCCGGTGCTGATGCCCACTTCGGCGCCGAGGCCGAAGCGGTAGCCGTCGGCAAAGCGCGTGCTGGCATTGGCGAAGACGGAGGCGGAGTCCACTTCGGCGAGGAAGCGGGCACAGGCCTCAGGGTCTTCCGAAACGATGGCGTCCGTGTGGGCACTGCCGTGCGTGGCGATCCACGCGAGGGCTTGATCGAGCGAATCGACGACCCGGATCGCCAAAATGAGATCGCCGTACTCTGTGGCTCCGTCCGCTTCGCCCGCGGCTTCGGCGTAGGGCAAATGCGCCCTCGCGGCTTCGTCCGCCCTCATGCGAACTCCGCGCGCGTGGAGGGCCGCCCCGATCGACGCCAATGCGGGTAAGGCGTCCCGATGAATGAGCAGAGTCTCGGTGGCATTACAAGCGCTCGGCGAATCACACTTACCGTCCAAAGCTAGTCGGATCGCCGTCGCAGGATCGGCCGCACGGTCCACGTAGAGAGTGCAGATACCCTCGGCGTGGCCCAGGACCGGAATCCTGGTCGAGCGCTGCACTAGTTGGACGAACGCGTTCGAGCCCCGCGGTATGACCAGGTCGATCAGTCCGTCCATCGCGAGGAGGGGCATGAACGCCTCGCGTCCCTCGATTCCCTGGATGGCCGCGGAGTCCAAACCCGATTCCGCCAACGCCCATCGGAGCCCCTCGACGAGAATCCGATTACTCTCGAGAGCCTCCGCGCCGCCCTTGAGCAGCACGGCGTTCCCCGAGCGGAGAGCAAGGCCGCCGATTTGGATCACCGCATCCGGGCGACTCTCGAATGCCACGAGCACCACGCCAATGGGGCTCTGGACTTGCTCGAGCTCCAATCCGCGGTCGAGTTCGCGACGGATCAGGACTCTTCCGATCGGGTCTTCGCTCCGAGCCAATTGAGCCAGCCCTTCCTGAAGGACTTGGAGCTTCGACTCGGTCAAACGCAGCCGGGAGAGCAACGGCGCGGCGAGCCCTTCGAGTTCGGCGCGGCGCAAATCGAGACCGTTCGCATAGAGAATCCGCGAGCGTTCGCGGGTGAGAAAATCTCCAACTCGTTCGAGGGCGCGAGTGCGCGTCGCCGCCGGGGCCACTCGGAGTTTGGTCTGGGCGGACTTCGCGGCACGAACTCGGGTCACGAGATCGGAGGGCGCGGGACCGGACCTCTCGTTCGGAGTTCTGCTCATGATTCGAGCACCAAGTTTTCGCGCGCCACCACCGCATGACGATTGCGAGTGCCGCTCGGTCGCTCGCCTTGCGTCCACTTACGCACCGTGTCTGCATCGACGCTCGCTTGACCGCGCCCGAGCGACTCGCCGTTCGGGCCCTTGAGCGCCACGACATCGCCGGCCCGGAATTCACCCTCGGCGCTCACGATCCCCGGAGCCAAGAGGGAGGCGCCACGTTCCCGAAGGGCGGAGACCGCACCTTCGTCCAAGTGCAAAGTCCCGCGGAGCGCGGTGGCGAAAGCGATCCAGCGCCGTCGTGCCGGCAAGCCCGGTTGGGCCACGAACCAAGTTCCGACGTTTTCGCCGGCGAGCACACGGTGCGCGACGCCAGGCATCCGCCCGGACGCGATGACCACGTGGCAGGCGGACCGTACGGCCATCGCCGCCGACTCGACCTTCGAGCGCATGCCCCCGCGGCTTGCCGCCGAGCGGGGTCCTCCCGCCACCGCCAGTGCGGTCTCAGGATCGTCGACCCGAGACATCAACTGCGCCGCCTGGTCGACGCGAGGGTCGCGATCGAAGACGCCGTCGACATCCGTCAAGAGCACCAAGAGATCGGCGCCCAGTTCGGTCGCGACCAAGGCGGAGAGGCGATCGTTGTCGCCGAAGATCGGTCGGGCCTCGTCCTCCACGAGCGCCAGTTCCTCCGTGGACACGGCGTCGTTTTCATTGATGACGGGGATCACTCCGTGGCCCAACAGCGCCAGGAGCGTCGCGCGCAGATTCAAGTAGCGGGTGCGATCGTCGAAGTCGCCCTGCCCGAGCAGGACCTGAGCGCAGCGGGCTCCCAGCCGCTCGAAGCCCTCGAGATAAAGAGCCATCAGCCTCGCCTGGCCGACCGCGGCGCATGCCTGCCGTTCCGACAACTCCGACGGCGAGGTGGAGAGCCCCAGAGCCTCCTTCCCGAGCCCGACCGCGCCCGAAGTCACGATCAACACTTCGCGCCGCGCATTGCGCAGTTCCACCGCGGCTTCCACCAAGGCGAACAGCCGCGAGAGCGCCAACCGCCCATCGTCATGGGTCAGCACCCGCGTCCCCACCTTGAGGACCACCCTCCTCGCCGCCGCCACCTCCGGCCGCGCCGCCACTCCCGAAGGTCCGGCCGCGTACACCGTCACCGTTTCGCTCATGACCAAGTCTACCTGACGGGCAGCCGAACGACGCGGCTGGCAGTACTCATACCCGACTCAAGGACGATAGCGGCGGGTAGTTCCAAATTGGTTGCCGCCCTAAGTTGATGGCTCACAATTCAGACTCTCCTTGATCAGCGTCGTACGGCCCAACTCATGCCTCCCTGACATTGGAGTAGCCACGAGTGTTCCTCGACCATCGCCCTACCCCAACCTGCCTGCCATCGCCCATATTGAGGCACCCCGCTGCTGCTCAACGTGCGTGCCACCCCCCATGGGAACGCGGATCACCAGATCCGCCTGCGACAAGAGCGCGTAGTCCAGGGCACCATCACGAAGCGCCACCGACGGCCTATTGACCCCCGCCCCGCTTCCGACTCTTCTCTCGGACGAAAAGAGCGTCCCTTTGGCTACATCGGAACTTCCGTTCTTGAGCCTCGCTTCACCCTCCATCCGCAGCGTGCGGATCTGGTGATCCGCGTTCCCACCACCCCTCCTTTCGGCCACTTCTCACGACGTTTGTGTCGGTCAAAGCCTGCCCCGACTGGTGCGCCGCCCGTCGGGCCTAGGCCATCGCAGGGAATGCGGCGACGATTTTTTGGGCGATGAGGTTGCCGTTCTTTTCGCCTTCGCGGCCGTCGAATTGCCAGTGCACGCCGAGGTAGACGCGGCTCAGCACGTTCTCATTGATGGCGCTCGCGATGGTGAGGCGGCGGCGATGGTGAACGCGAACTCCGGTGGCTCCGACGCTCTTGCCGTCCAACTCCTCGGAAACGAGGTCGAACGCAAAATTGTCCGGCAGCCCCAAGAACAACGCTGCCACCCGAATCGCCGCGGTTCCGAAAGTGGCATGGCCGGACGGATAGGCGGGGAAATGCGGCGTGAAGGCGATGGCGTCAGGCTGATTGGTTCGCGGGGCGCCCAGAGGAGACCAATAGGGATCACCCGCGGTCGCCGGATTCTGATCGCCTTGGCCAGTCGGGCCAAAACCCGCACCCGCTTCGCGAATCCCGATGACCGGCCGCCAGTAGTTGAACAGGTACTTCTCGTACCACGCTTGAATGCCCGCGTCCGCCATGGCGATGTTGACCATCGCGAACAACTTGGCGTTTTGGGTTTCGCTCGTGCCCTTCTTGGCCGCGATCGCCCGGACGACTTGATTGTACAGGCGCGGAGGAACTCCGATATTGCGAGCACCATCATAGGCCCAGAACAGTCCAATCGTGGTTTCATCCGGGGTGCGAGTACCGCCGCTGTCCCGACCCTTGTGCAAAACCTCGTTGTAGTCGGCCGCGTACTGGGGGCTGTTGAGCGACGGCGGCGGCGTGCTCGGGACCGCGGTGTTCAGGTTGTTGATGCCGAAGGGAGCGACCTGGCCCCAGAGCGGCCCGAGAAATCCCTGATTGGGGTTCAGGGGGTCAACGCGATGCCGCCCCGGCTCCGGGCTCGGGGCGTAGAAGGCGTCCGAGGCGCCGGATCCGTCGTTCGATCGGAGTGCCAGCATCTTGCTCGCGACCAAGGTCCCGAATGCGATTCCCTGTCCAATCTTGGGATCGGAGTCGTTGAGAGCCGCGACGAAGTCGAGGTGCTCCTGCTTCAGACGGGCCTCTTGGCGCGAAAAGAGCGCGCCCAGCGTGAGCGAAGCGGCCGCGGAGACCGCCGCCTGTGCAGCTTGCGGGTCGGTAGTGCCGGCAACCTCGCCGGGCGCGTAACCGAGGTAAGTGGCCGCGGCAGCCCCATTTCTGACCCTGGTGTAGGCGTCGAACATGGCGGCATGCACGATCGCGAGGGCGCGGGAGGTGCGGGTCGGACCACCCTGCTGCGGCGTGGGATCAACCTTGGGGTCGGCAGTCTCGAAGTCGCGTCGAGCCGTGTCGATAGCAATGGCATTCCAATGGAGAATCGAGTCGATCATGGGGCGCTCCGGCGTGGGCAGCGGAAGCTGAGGGCTCCGCCGCGGGGTTCCTCCAAGAGGAGGCTTCACCTCTCAAGACGTCAACAGGAGCCCGGACCGTCAAAATAGATGGCCACTTTTCACCGACCGTGACTGTTTGTCACGGTCTATCGCTCGCCTTGGACTACCCCGCCCTGGCTCACTCGGTTTGGATTCTCACCCCTCGCGTCATGATGCCGGCAGGAGAAATGGCGCCGGCGGAGCCCAGCCACGCTTGCACTCCCACCGCTTGATTCGCCAAGGCCGGCAGCACCGGGACCGGCAGCGGAAGGGCCCAGGCCCCCGCAGCATTGGTAGTGAATCCGAGCGTGAATTCCGGCGCGACCAAGAGCGAGCATCCACCCAACCCGATGGCTCCGAGGCTGATCGGGAGCGGAAGTCCCATCCAGCTCGTCGGATCCCCGATCGCCAGCAGCCCGGGCACCTGCGGCGCCGCACCCGAGACGATGAATCCGAACGCCGGATTGCCATTGGTGAAGTCGGCCGACCCCCCGATACAAGACAAACTCGGAGCTGCGGCCATCAGTGGCATGCACCCCGGCCACAAGACCTGCGCCGAATCGGGCAGACCTGCAAACGACACGACGCGAACCACCGCGGGCGTCTGCGCGTCCGCTCCAGCAATCAGAATGTCGGCGAGCCCGTTGCGGTCATGGTCCATTGCGGAAGCAAGGTTGTCCCCGAACGAACCCCCGGGAGCCACGCCGGCGACGGAGAGGAGAATCGCGCTCCCGTCGCCGGACGCGACCAAGACTCGCCCCACATTGGTCACCCCATTCACCGACGCGTAGCTCGCACCGATCGCCACATCGGAGATACCGTCGGCATTGATGTCCCCGACCCCGGCGAGCGCGCGGCCGTAGTTGTTCCACCCCGGATCGGGGAAACTCGCAATGACCGCTCCGTCCGCGCCCGAGTAGACCCAAGCGGTTGCGGGACTCGCGCTCGTCGCCAGCGTCGACGCCGCGACGTCGGGGATTCCGTCGTTGTTGGTGTCGCCGAGACCGGCCACCGCGATGCCCAGAAACCCACCCGGGGTGGTTCCCCACAGGGAGCGAATCACGACCCCGCTCGCACCGGACACGAGGTCGACGCGCCCGAGATTGAGCACCGAACCCTGGGACGCCCCGCTCGAACTGATCACAAAATCGCTGACTCCATCATTGTCGAGATCCGCGATTTCGTCGATGCCACCGCCCAAATTGTCGCCCGTTGCGCTGCTGGAGAAAGTCCCGAGGAGCGCCCCGTTGGCACCGGAGCGCAGCTCGCACCGCCCGAATTGCGGCAACAAGCACCCCGACTGACGGAGTCCAACGAGCACCTCGGAGACTCCGTCGCCGGTTCGATCGGCCACCCGCACCATCGAGACTGTGGTGATTCCACACAGAGATGGGGTCTGGGTCCAAAGCGGCAAGAGACTGGCCCCCGAGATCGCCTGGAGCTCCGCGGAGATGCTGGTGATCACGTTCCCTCGCGCAAAATCGGGAATACCATCCGCGTTGATGTCCCCGAGCCCGATGACCCGGATGATCGCCGGAGAGAAGGCGGAAGGTGAGCCCAAGACCCGCGCAATCACGGTGTTGTCCGTGGCGCCAGAGAGAAGGCTCAACTCGCCGTTGGCGTGGCTGAGGGCGAAGTCGCCCACTCCGTCGACGTCGACATCGCCAATCGCCGCGCTGCCGACAATCGGATAGACCGACAAGACTCCGCGCCCGTCCAAACTGCGCAGGACGGCCGATGTCGCCGAACTCACGAGATTGACACGGCCTGGTCCATTGGCTTGCGGCAAGCCGATTACGAAGTCAGGCACCCCATCCGCATCCCAAGAGACTCCCCCCGCAAGCCCGGCTCCGCCCAGATCCCCCGCTCCCCCGCTATTCCAAGAAGTGATCGGAGCGAGCGTCGCCATCGAGTAAGCCGTGACGAGGCCGACTTCGTTCGCGGACGCGACCGCCGCCCCCGGTTCCCCCACGAGAAGATCAGGGATGGAGTCGGCATCGAGATCACCCGCGGCGGCGAGCGCAGCGCCGAACCGGCCTTGCGCCGTCGTGCCATTGAGGGTGGCGAGCGTCGCTCCGTTGGCACCGGAGACGACCGTGACACGCCCGGTGGCAAAGAGTATCCCCGGCGAACCCACCGCCGCATCGACGCGCCCATCGCTGTTGACATCGCCGAGGAAGGTGATCGTGGCGCCAAACTGCTCCGCGGTCGCAATTCCACTGGAACCCCACAGGGTCGCCCCAGTCGCGCCCGAAACCGCGCGCACGAGACCGGCGGTCGCGCCAGGAACTCCGTAAGGCAACCCCGCCATCGAGGGCGCACCGACCAGGACATCCGCCATGCCGTCGCCGTCGAGATCGTTGCCGCTGGCGACGGCTGAGCCGAAGAGCTCCCACGAAGACGTCCCGGTCACAAAGAAGACGCTCTGACCGGTGGCTCCGGAAATCAGAACCACTCGCCCCGTCATCAGCGCATTCGCCGACGCCGTAAACCGCGGACACCCGACGACAAGGTCTGGTACACCATCGCCGGTGAGATCTCCGGTGCCGGAAATCGAGGAGCCCAAGGCCTCGGAGAAATTTCCGCACACGATCGGATTGGGACACATGAAGGGCGCCGTGCCGTCGAAATTGAAGATCAGCGAACCCGTCGCGCCTGAGAAAACCGAGGCTCTTCCGCCTGGAATCGAGCCAGGGGCGCCAATGGCGTAGTCCTGCACTCCGTCCTGGTTCAGGTCGCCCACCGATGCGAGGGCCCAGCCGAACAGACTCTGGGCCGTCCCTTGGTGCGACCGAACGAGCACCCCGGTCGCGCCCGAGATGATGCGGACTTCGCCCGTGCTCGCTCCGGTGGCCACCACGCGCGCCCGAGGATCCGCCATCGCAACGTCCGGGACCTGATCGCCATCGAGGTCGGGGAGGATCGCCACGCGCTCCCCCCAATCAAAGTTCGCAACCTCGGGCGAGCCCCACTGTCGCAGGGTGTAGCCGTCCTGGGCTCGGGAAACACCGGTGAGTAACAGCAGAACCACAATCCATGCGACCCACGACCCACTCATGCTGGCTTGACTCCGACGTGGCCCATCGATGCAGGCGAGGCCCAGCATAGCGGCGCAGCGTGCGAAACCGCGTTCCTCATTTGGACGAATCTAGCGAACCCTCCGGAGTTTCGGAGGCTCGGCAAACCGTGCAGGATTTTGGGATTCGTCCTGTACACTCCTGTCCGTCCTGCTGTCTCCCTCCCCTCGGAGAACCTCCCGTGACCAAGCGCGCTACCGCTGCGTCCGCACTCTTCTGCCTCGCCTTCTCGATCGCAGGTTGCAGTGGAGGAGGCGGGTCCTCTCCTGAGGAGACCGCCGACTACTCCTCGGAGGTCGCGGTGCGCTGGATCCGCCAAGTGCTGTCGCTGATCCCCGCCACTCCCGGCTTCTCGCCGCCGGTGGCATCGCGCGCCCTCGGCTACCTCGGAGTCGGGCTGTACGAGACCGTCTTGCCGGGGATGCCCGGCTACCGCTCCCAGGCCGGCCTCTTGAATGCACTCTCTCCGCTTCCCGCCCCCGCCGAGGGCGCGGATGCCGAGCACCACTGGCCCGCCGCGGCCAACGCGGTGTTGGCCTCCCTCTGCCGAGAACTCTTCCCGAACGCGCCCCCTGCCCAAATGGCTGCCATCGACGCTCTCGAAGCCGAACTCGGAGCGCTCTATCAGTCTGAAATTTCGGCCGAGATCTACAGCCGCTCGGTTGCCCGCGGTCAACTCATCGCGGAACGGATTCACGCGTGGGCGCTGACGGACGGAGGCGCCTTTGGCTACCTCACGAACGCCTCTCCGGGTTACATCCCTCCGGTTGGTCCCGGACTTTGGGAACCCTCGCCGCCGGGATTTGCACCGCCGCTGCAGGCCGCCTGGGGAGCCAATCGCACCTTCTGCATTCCCAGCGGAGAAGTCTGCCACCCGGGAACTACCTTCCCGCCGTTCTCGACGATGGTGGGCTCCGACTTCTACAACGAAGCGCTCAGTGTTCGGGACATCAGCAACTCCCTCACCGCCAGCCAAACCGAGATCGCCCTGTTCTGGGCCGACGGTGGCGGTACCTACACCCCTCCCGGACACTGGTTTTCGATCCTCGCTCAATTGCTGGAGGCGGGAAACCAGGATCTCGCGTTTGCCGCGGAGGCCTGCAGCCGCCTTGGCGTCGCGGTCGCCGACGCCTTCATCGCTTGTTGGAATGCCAAGTACTCGACCAACCTGATGCGGCCGGTCACCTACATTCAGGCGAACATCCAGCCCGGCTGGCTGCCGCTCATCCCGACGCCGCCGTTCCCGGAGTTCACCTCCGGACACTCGACGCAGTCGGGGGCCGCCGCGGTGGTCCTCACCCGGCTCTATGGCGAAAACTTCGCGTTTACGGATGCCGCGCCCGGCTTTACGCCACGTTCCTTCGGATCCTTCCGGGAGGCGGCGGAAGAGGCCGCGATCTCGCGCCTCTACGGGGGAATCCACTACCCCTCCGGGGTCGACATTGGCGTTGATCAGGGTCTCCAGATCGGGCATTTCGTGAACGGCCTCCGGCTGCGAGTCGGGGCTCCGACCACGAGCGGCAACGCCGCGGGTGCCGATGCCGAATTTGCGCACGCTTGGTTCGACCTGGCGCGGGAACTCATCCGAACAACTCCCGGATTCTCTCCACCGGTGGCCTCAAGAGCGCTCGGGTACCTGGGAGTGGGCCTCCATGAGTCGGTCGTGCGCGGGCTACCCGGAAAGTCGACCCTCTCCGGCAAGCTGAACGAACTCACGCCTCCGCCTTCCATCGTGCCGGGGCTCCCGTACCACTGGCCCTCCTCCGCCAACGCCGCGCTGGCCGAACTCTGCCGCTTCCTCTGGAGAAACACGTCGGCCACCAACCTGGCGCTGATCGACGCGCTGGAGTCGATGCACAGCGTGCAATTCCAATCGGGGGTGCCCGCCGAGGTAGCGGCGAGATCGGTCGCGTTCGGCCGGGAAGTGGCGACGTCCATCGGATTTTGGTCGCGTAGTGACGGCGCTCACTTCGGGTTCAGCAACAATTTCCCGGCCGGTTACATGCCACCGGTCGGTCCCGGCCTGTGGGCGCCGACCGCCCCGGGGTTCCAATCGGCTCTGCAACCGTATTGGGGCCAAAACCGCCCCATGGCCCTCTCGTCGGGCAACGAGGTCGACCCGGGGGCGCCGGCTCCCTATTCGACCAGCTCGACCTCGGCCTTCTACGCCGAGGCTCTCACCACCTTCAACACGAGCATGAGCTTGACCCCGGCGCAGGTGGATATCGCCAATTGGTGGAGTGACGGCGGCAACACCTACACTCCTCCCGGCCACTCGATCTCGCTGGCTTCGATCGCGCTGCGCGCCACCAATGCGCGCCTCGGCCGCGCGGCGGAGGTTTACGCGGCGGTGGGCGTCGGAGTCTGCGACGCCTTCATCTCCTGTTGGGAATCCAAGTACCGCTACAACTTGCTGCGGCCGATCACCTACATCCAGAGCAATATCGATCCCGCGTGGATGCCCCTCCTCTCCACCCCTCCGTTCCCGGAATATACCTCCGGACATTCCGTGCAGTCCGGTGCCAGTGCGCAAATCCTCGAGAGCTTCTTCGGGGCCAATTTCGCGTTTGTCGACACCACGAACGCGGCGATCCTCCCCACCATCGGGTCCCGCACTTTCGGGTCGTTCCGCGAGGCTGCCAACGAAGCCGCCGTTTCCCGCCTCTACGGGGGGATCCACTTCCCGGCCGCGATCGAAACCGGTGTCCAGCAGGGCATCGAGGTCGGCAAGGCCGTACTCTCGAAGTTCGCCGGACAGCCTTGATTCACGGGCGGGATCAGCCCAGGCGAGCCGAATCGAGCGCACCCATTATCACTCGAAAGTGCGCGCGGTGAAGAACCACACGAGCAGGGCCGCCATTTCGCGGGCGATGAAATAAGGCTTACGGGCGAGCATCCTCGATTCATCGGCGGGAACCGTGAACACACGGAGGCCTTGTCGAACACTCATCATCTTGATGCGCGCCAAGTGGTAGTCGTGCGAGACCATGAGCACGCGTGACCAGGCGCGGGTGCGGGCGAGGTCGGCGGTAAATCTCACCGTCGCGAGCGTATCGACTCCACCTTCGTCCAAAACGATGGCGGACTCGGGCACCCCGTGTTCGAGGCAGCGCTGCCGCATCGATTCCGGCTCGGACCAGGGGGCCTTCGGGTCGCGACCTCCCGACAGAATCAACGTGGACGCCCATCCCTCCTTCCAAAGGCGGCACGCGGTGTCGACACGATCGCTCAGCGCGAGGCTCGGCGAACCGTCCGCGCCGACCTTGGCGCCGAATACCACCAGCGCGTCCGCCGGGCGTCGGTAGTCCGACTGGCCGAAAATCAGGAGCTGAGCCACGAACCCCGTCAGCACGAAAGCCGCGGTTGCGACGAGGGTGCCCAAGGACCTCCTCGGGCTCGGCGTTCGAGATCGCCAACACTCGAGCGCGTAGGCAAACAGCAAGGCCCCAACGAGGGCGCTGCTCGGAAGCAAGAAGCTCTCCGCCAAGTGCCCGGCTTCCACCAGGAGCCACACTCGCATCGCGTCGAAGAAACAAGCGATGGAGACGAGAGCAATTCCGAGCGCGGCGAGCTTTCGCGGGAGACCGGTGAGCCAGGGTGCGAGGAGGAGGCCAACCCCGATCGTGGCCATGATCGAGCGGGCCCACCTCAAATCGAGTCTTTGGAGATCCAGCCAGAACCAACCGGACGGCTGGTCTGTTCCGATTTCGATGAACGCGATCACGAGGGTAGCGAACCCCAAAACCCAGGTGGAGTCCCGTACGACGCTACGGATCAACCTGCCCATGACACCCCCCTGCCAAGCCGCAATTTCAAGAGCTCCCCAGGCTTGCTGCCTACGGTATCCTTGTGCTTCCAGGAGGCGCGCGGGATTTTTCTTGTTCAGCCCCCAGGACCTAGGCCATCCTACTCCGGTCGGTGGCTCGTTCAGCCGATTTACCTCCACGGGAGTTTCAGCCATGAACCTTCGAGTGTTTGCGGTGGCTCTGCTCAGCACCTCACTTTATGCGCAGGGCGGGTCGGTCGCTTTCACGATTCAGAACCCGACTCAATACGTGTTTGCCTCCAACTTGGGGACAAGTTTCAGTTGCGAGATGACCAACACCGGCACGATGACCGACACCCTCAGCGCGTCGGGCAACTTTCCATCGTTGTCGTCCTACCTGTACCCCGATCCGACCGACATTGTTCTCCTTCCGGGACAGAGCTTCCAGTTCGACCTCGTCGCTTACTACAGTTCTGACATATTTCCGGGGAGTAGTTTTCAGGGGTATGTCTTTGTGTCTTCCCTCGCCGGAGGCAACAGTGCCGCCAGCGCCAATCTCGTGTTCCTCCATCCTGCTCCGGCGCTAGACATTGGGCAGACGGCTCCACTCGCCCCGGTGGAACTCCAGAGCTACGAAACTTACGCGTTCCACGCTTATCACCTCGTAATCAGCCCCGAGCCTTGTCCACTGGGACCGGGAACGGGCCCCTTGCTCGGCCTTTGCATCACCAACGTCGAGGTCCTAATCGCCCAGTTCAATGCACCCATGGGAACCCTCCCATTTCACTTCACGGGACTGGAAATTGTCGAGCCGGCCATCAGGTACTTGGGTGCTTACGCAGTGCCACCAGGGATCACCGTCGATTGCCTCCTTCTTTACCCCAACCTGGGGCCCAACGCCTTGCAGATGCCATGGTTCCCTACTCCCGTCCAACGCTACACGACGATGTGATGACAAAGCCTGATCCCTGCGCTCCTTGCCTGGTTCACGGCACTTCGAGCCGGAACTCGACGCTTGCCAGCACCTTTCCATTGACCTGAACCTCGATCTCGTGTCGCCCCGAGTAGTAGCGACGCGTGCTGATGGGCCGGATGGCGTGGCGCTTTTGTAGTTCCCGGGTTTCTCCGGGCTCGAGCGTGATGGTCCACCCCTTGAACACTTTGGGAGCAGTCTGGCCGTTGGCCTTCACGTGGTGGACGACGTAGTCGATCGCGAGGGTTTGGGGGCTTCGGGACTGCGACGTCAACGCGACTTGGAACTCGACAGTGTCGCCCAGCCTGATGCGCTGCGGTCGACATCGTAGAGACACGCTGCCGCGGAATTTCGCTCCCAAGCCGAAGGCTCCGAGTATGCGGGAGTGGCCCGACTTGATCAGCGAACGGCTCGCGTGGCGCAACAGGGCCCGGAGTTTTGGACCAGCTCCTTCGATATGCCGCTCCACCCAATCGGCCAGGACTTCGGGGTGATCCTTGCCGATGTCATTGAGGTGATTCGCGACGCTGCGGCGGACGTACTCCGACGGGTCGTGTTGAAGAGACTCGAGCAGAGGAAAGCTCGGCGACGGATCGGCGATGAGGGCTCGAAGCTGGGTTCCCCAGGGGAGCCGCGGGCGCGAACCTTCACTCACCAGGCGACGCACGTGGATGCTCGGGTCCTTCGTCCAGCGCCGGAGAGTCCGAAAGCCGAGATCCGGATGCCGTTCGAGAAACGGGCGAATCGCCCACTCGGCCGAGAATCGCTGGGTCAGGGCCCGGAGCAACTCGAGCGCACGCTCCGGTTCCTCAAGACCCCGCCTCACCACGAACTCTCCGATTGGCCACACGATCCATCCCGACAAGCCGTCGTCGGACTGGGGAGGGGGTCCGTCGGCTTTCTCGTCCTCCTCTCGAAGCGGCGCCAGCGCGGATTCGATGAGTGGAGCTGCGGCAGAAAACTCGGACGGTAGGCTCGCCTCCAATGCGCTGGCGATGTGCAGCGCTCGGGCTTTGAATTCCAATCGTTCGAGTCCTCGGAGCGCTTCCGCCTCGAAAGTCCATCGCTCCCACCCGGAACGATTGCGGGCGCCGAGCCGTCGCGATCCCTGCTCGAGATGCCCCGCCGCCGCCCTCACCACCGCCGGGCCGAGCAAGTTTTTCAGTGCCTCCGCCATGGTCCGAGACTCGCACGGAAGCCGCCCCTCTCAACCTCGTTTGGCCAGGATCCCCCACTTTCTTGAGGAGATACCCAGCCCTCGCCGCCCATCACACCAAACCGTAACCCCTTGATAGCCGCGTGCTTAGGACAGTTTTCAGATATTTGCACACTATGCAGCCAAAGTGTAATACACTTTGGCGTCATGCTACATAGGCAACTCAAGCTGCCTCTCGACCGCTCCTGCTGGCTGTTCGGACCGAGGCAGGTTGGAAAGACCACTTTGGTGAGGGCCCAGCTCCCGCCGGAGTCGCTCTCCATAGACCTCCTGAACCAGGAAGTTGCCCTCCGCTACGCGAGGGAACCCAGCCGCTTCGGGTCGGAAGCGCACCGCGCGTCGACGTCGGGCGTGAGTACCGTCTTCGTCGACGAGGTCCAGAAGGTCCCGGAACTCCTGGATGAAGTCCAGCGCCTGATGGCGGAGACCAGGCTTCGGTTCATCCTGTCGGGCTCCAGCGCCCGCAAGCTAAGGCGGGGAGCGGCCAATCTCCTCGCCGGAAGGGCGGTAGTCCGGCGGCTGCACCCTCTCACGCAGATGGAAATCGGGGAGGAGGCCGATCTAGAGCGGTTGCTCCGATTCGGCTCCTTGCCTCCGATCGTGACGAGCCACGACGAGATGGCCAAGGACCTTCTGAACGCCTACGCCCAAACTTACCTGCGCGAGGAGATCCAAGCCGAAGCCCTCGTCAGAAACCTCGGCGGTTTCGCTCGCTTCCTCGACGTGGCTGCCAGTCAGTCCGGGGAAATCCTGAATGTGTCCTCGGTCGCCCGCGATGCCGCATTGGCGACGCGTACCGTTCAAGGCTACTACCAGATCCTGGAGGACACGCTCCTTGGCTTTCGTCTCGAAGCCTGGAGGCAGAGTCCGCGCGCCCGCATGGTTGCGCATCCGCGCTTTTATTTGTTCGACACCGGCGTCACCAATGCTCTGTGCCACCGACTCGGAGTACGTCTGGAGCCGGCCCTCTATGGTCGCTTGTTCGAACAATGGGTGATTCTCGAGACGATCCGCATGCTGGACTATGCCCAGGAAGAAGCGAGGGCATTCTATTGGCGAACCAACACCGGCGCCGAGACGGATCTCCTCATCGAAAAGCATGGGCGACTGCGAGTCGCCATTGAAATCAAGTCTTCGCCCCGGGTTTCCTCGGCGGACCTGCGCGGTCTCAGCTCGTTTTCCCAGGCTCATCCGGACGTGCCGACGATCGTGGTGTCCACGGCCCCGCGCGAATACCAGATCGGCGACGTGCCGGTCTTGCCCTATCGTCAGTTCCTCCACCGCTTGCCCGAGTGGCTGGAGGCGTGACCGCCGGTCGCCACCCCTCCAACGGGCGACTTGGGGCGGCGAACACGGAAAGCGCCGCCGCGAAACCGCCCGCTACTGGACGATCAGGTACTGCACGCCGGTCCACTGGAGCGGCACGCCGCCCGGCGGCGGGAAGTGGCGGGGGTAGAACAGAACCCACTGGAGCGTGATTCCGGCGGGAATCGCAAACTGGCCGAGCTCGACGCTATTCGCAAGGTAAGTCGGGCCGGTGAAGCGGAACGGGGGCGTGTTCGGCGGCAGCAAGAACTGGTCGATCAGGAACATCGGATCGGCCGCATAGAGCCCGAAGTACGGTCCGTTGCCGATCCCGCTCGTCTGGGTCGACACCGTGAAGACCGCGTGGTACTGCGAACCCGCGAACACGTCGTAGCAGGCGAAGTCGACGAGCGATCCGGGCCCGCTCGCTTGATAGAGGTTGTAGGAGGGCGCACGGGCCTCGATCTGCGCGTACAGGTCGACGTAGGCGAAGCCGCCGACGTCGGACGTCGCGCTCGCACAGGAGGAGTAGATGGAGCCCGGAACGGCGTCGGTTTGGACCACGATCTCGACCCAAAACGACGCACTCCCCGACGGTTGCAGCAGCGTCCCGGTCGGGTCGCCGGACATCATCGAGCAGGCGAACGCCGAGATCGTCACGGGAGTCGGACCGTCGTTGGTGACGGTGACCTGCCAGGAGACGCTGTCGCCGGGGTAGGTGACCACGGTCGCGTCGGCGTTGAGTGAAAGGGAGAGCTGCGCCGGAACGACGGCGACCGTCGTCAGCGCCGCGAACAGCAAGCGGCAGGCGTACTTCGTCATGGGTTCCTCGGGGACGTCGAGAGCGTCGCACCTTCTTAGTCGATGAGGACCCTACGAGTCAAGTGAAACTCGGGGCCCACCGGGTCACTCGCGGCGCTCACGTCCCCGAGACGAACGCTTCAGAGCGAGGAGATCACTAGAAACGCACCCGCGCGAGGTGACTGGATAGGAGTTCGCGGTGAGGGTGAGAGAGAAGCCCTGACTCCTGGACAAATTCCCAAGCCGTGCGGGTTCGGGATTCGGCCTCCCGGACCCACTCGTCCAACTCCGCTCGAAGCACACCCAATGCTCTTGCGAGCCCCTCCAAGCGTGCTCCGCCAAAACCGGAGAACTCCTTCGTCCCCCCGAGACTGAGGGCGAGGTCTTGGTCACCATAGAGAACGGTCGGGACCAGATCGTACGCGGGGCTCAGACGCGCGTTTCGGCCGTCAGGGTAAATCAGCGACCAGTTCTTCATGTGTGCATCGCCGTTCCCGGAAAGGATGCAGAACACCAACTGATCGACAAATCGACGCGTGTCTTTCGGAGTGATGCTGGCGATCAACGCCGCGATCTCCTCGTAGGCCCCTTGGAACTGCCCGTACCCTGGGGGGCGATCGACGATCTGGGCAAAATCTTCGATGTGAACTCGGCGAAGCCCGCCGTCCTCGCGATCGAATCTGCGGATGAGATAGACCGTCCCGTCACCAATCGGTACTTCTGAGGGAAGTCGTTCGAATTCAGCCACCTTCGCCAGACGTGTTGCCGGTATCTCGATTCCGGATCGCCGTGCCCACTCCGCGCAGGCGAATTCCACTGCGGGAAGATTCGGATATCCGGTACCGGAGAATTTGGCTATCCAATCTCCGCTCTGTCCTCGCGCCGGCACCACCAGGCCGCGCTCGTTCGCGGAGCTCCTCGCCGGGAGCTTCCACTGAGCTCCCGCGAGCGAGAATCCGAGTTCTATCTCGGGGGAATCAGCGCGGGGCTCGCTCCGCTCCGGCCTAGTCCGCCCGGCTCCGTCTTGCGCTGACGGACGAACATACACGTTGCCGGGGAGGTCCTCGCCGAGATAAGCCAGGAGATCGAATGACTCATCCTCGGAGACTGCGGCTTGGGCGGCCAGCATCCTGGCCAAGGGCCCCTGCGGCAAAAGATGGAGGAACCAGCACGGCAAGGTGCCGTCGCTCAAAATCGGATTCGGTCGTCGATCCTCGAAGAGCTGCCCTAGGATCGGCCGTTCCGGATCGCCAATCCAGGTCTCGTCGAACGCAAACTCGAAGTGGTCATCCTCGAAACACCAGAGGGCGCCGACCCGGTAGGTTCCGAGGAGAACGTCGCATCGCCTCACTTCGGAACCCCATTGTGCCCTCGGATGATTTCCCCAATGGCCGGTCGATCGCCGTCCTCCGGCTCGGCCTTCGCGCGGATGAATTGGCTCAGCAATCCGCGAAGTAGCACGAAACGGAGGCGTAGGGCTTCGTCCACATTGCCACTCAGAAAGGAGTCGATAATAGTCGCGTCGAGGGCATGGCTGCGCTGCACTTCAACCGGCGCAAGCCGCAGAGCCTCGAGCAGGGTCGGGCCTTTTCGAGACTCGCGAGGCCACACAACCACGGTACTCGCCCAAGACTGAGAAGGGTGGTTGCAGAGACTCGTAAAGAAACTCCGTGGCTCCTCCGCATCCTGCACGTCCTCGAGAGCGATCGGCAAACTCGTGATTGGATCCCGAGGCTGCAGATGGAGCAAGGAGAGGGCCACCACCTTGGTTTTCGCACTACCCCAGCTCCAGACCTCATTTTCGAGAATGGAGTGCTCAATCGCGGGGAACTCGGGCAGGGAATTCAGGAGTTTCTGCGCGGCTTCCCCACCATCCTCCGCTTCAGTCGCCTTGACGATTGCCCTCGCCGAGGCGTCGTTGGTATTCGCGTGATGCTGCGAGAGACATCCGCGCCACACCCAGCGCACCAGGAGGAGTCTAGATCGATGCGATGGGGCCGGATGCATCGCGAAGTAGCGTGCCAAAGCCCACAAGAGAAGTCGGTAAGGCAGAAGATCGAAGTGAGGAATCCCGCAATCCACGACGAGGAATTGGACCGCTAATAGCAAAGAGGCTTCGGTCTTCTTGATTTGATCCGCGCTGGCCTTCGATTCGGCATCGCTTCCACCGTGAGTGAAGCCGGATCCGGAAACGACTTCGTGCACTCGGTAGAGCTGGTCCTTGGGGACCATCCCGAAGCCGAGGTTCGCGACTTGCTTTTGGATGAGGTCGAGGGGCTTTTGGCCTTCACTCTCGTTGATCGCGTCGAAGACTTCGTCCTCCGTCATTTCGACGCCCGACCGGTTGGTGCGCTTGAAGACGATTCGCAGGGTTTCGGACGTGGCACCATCGAGGACGTACGCGGGGATCCGATACTCGCGGACGGACTTACCCAGCTCGAGAGCGGCATCGACCAGGTCCTCCCGCTCCGTTCTCAACGGCCAGCGGTTCAGCCACTTCAAGAGCCGTGTCGAGTCGTTGAGTACATTCAGCGGAATCCAAGTGTGCCCCGGCGTTCCTCGGTGCAAGTGGTGAAACTCCCTCGTGGAGAGGTCAAACCAAAGAGCGTACAAGTCCGCTTTCGGCACGGGATCGAGACGATCGAGTACCGCCGCCAGCGAACTGATTCGCTGCTGCCCATCCACGACAAACAACGCATCGGAGCGGGGCGCGGCTTCCACTCGCACTGTCCCGAAGTGGAGAACGTCGGAACCCGCCGCCTGCTGGGACAAGAGCAGACCTCCGATCGGATACCCCCGATAGACCGAATCGAAGAGATCACAGACGTGGGATCTTTTCCACCGTAGGCCGCGCTGAAAATGGGGAAGCCGGATCCGTCCTTGCCGCACCCAGGAGAGGAGGTCCTCCACACTCACCGCACGTGCATCGGGGCGAGTCCGTGGTCGATCGTTCATGGAAGCGAAGCTTAGCCTTGGCAAGGAGGACCGCCAACGCTTTGCCCCCGCAATCTCCGAGGGATTCCTACCTCCCGCAGCCCCGAGCCTCCGCCCACCAAGGTGCAATGTCCGCCGTGAGCGAGGGAGTCGTTTTTCAGCCCGCAACCTCCGCCATCCGCACTTTGCAGCCTCCGCAAAGCAGCACCCAATCTACGGGGCCGACGGACTCTCATTGGTACCGATGGGAGGAGGCTGGTTTGCTTCTGGGCAGCGCGAGACGTTCTGATGTAGGATCAAGACACCCGCATCACCTCACAGCCGCTCATCGCCATGCGAATCGAAACAAACGGGAGCAAGTCCGGGTGGGCGGTCATGACAATGGTCCAGAAGCTGTGGAGTGAGTACCGCGGCACGATTCTTCTCGCGATGATCCTGTGGTGGCTCGGGATGTATCCAGGGATCTACGTTCTGGGTGTATTTTGGGGCCTTATGATTCCGGCCGTGTTTCTCAGCAGCGTGTGGATACCCATCGTCGCGATCATCGCGATCCTGATCGCCCGCAAAGGCCGCCTGCCGCGCATCCCTCGCCCCACTTTGAGTTTCGGCGTTCGCATCGCGATCCTCGCCCTCGCACTTTGGTCGGTCATTCTGGAGCACCCCTTGGACTTCGGCTTTCGTTGTTCGCGGAGTGCCTTCGAACGGGAGCTCGAACACGCGCCGCTCTACACGAAGGAGGTGGCCTTGAGGGAGCGGGAACATGGTGGCCTGATGGGCGTCTACTTGGTGAGCCGCGTCTGGCGCGACGAGCGAGGGGGCGTGTACTTTTGTGTCTCGAACGACTCGATGTTCGACACCACTTCGTTCGGCTTTGCCCACGATCCGAACCCTGTCGGCACCCCCTTGGAGCGGCCCACCTGACCCTCCGGCCATTGGGAGGATCTTGGTTCTACTTCAGCGCCAACAACGATTGGTACTGAGGGGCTCGGGGGCGCGAGCGGACGAGCGTGACGATCTGTCCGCTTGCGGCCGCGAAGCCGCCTGATTAGATCGGGTCATGCTGCCCCGAACGATCCTCGCCCTCCTCGGTCTCGCTCATTGGCTCCTCGCTCAAGGCGGGGAACACCGCCCCGCTCCCCCGGCCCCCCCGCCGCCCCCGAACCTTCTCCACGAGGGTGAAACCGCGCTCTCCGACATGGTCCAAATCACCTTCGACGGCAAGAAGAGTGGGGAAGCCTACTTTTCGCCCGACGAGTCGATGATCTGCTTCCAATCGGTACGGGGAGCCTGCCCCCACTACCAGATCTTCGTCCAGCGCCTCGACGGGACCCGTCTCGTCCAGATCACCCCCGGACAGGGCCTCACCACCTGCGCGTACTTCCACCCCACCGAATCGCGGCTGATTTGGGCCAGTACGCACCTCGATCCGGCCACTTTCCCGCCGCCTCCCCCGAACGCCGGCCCCTATGTCTGGGACAAACACCCGTCCTTCGACATCTTCGAGTCCGATCTGGAGGGCAAGGAGGTGCGCCGCCTCACCACGAGCCCGGGGTACGACGCCGAGGGCTCGTTTTCGCCGGACGGATCGCGGATCTGCTTCACGAGCCAGCGCGACGACGACCTCGAGATCTACACCATGGCCCGCGACGGCTCGGATGTCCGCCGGGTCACCAACGCCAAGGGCTACGACGGCGGCCCCTTTTTCAGCCCGGACGGCAAGAAAATCTGTTTCCGAGGGTTCCGCGACCCCCAAAATCCCCGCTACGCCCAGATTTACGTGATCGACGCGGACGGCCAGAACGAAAAACAGCTCACCTTTGACCAGGCGGTCAACTGGTGCCCCTACTTCAGCCCCTGCGGAAAATGGCTGATCTACGCAAAGAATGTGGGCAGTCCGCGCAACTTCGAGCTCTTCTTGGTGCCGGTGGCCGGGGGCGACAGCATCCGCCTGACCACCAACCCGGACGCCGACGTACTTCCGGTTTTCTCGAAGGACGGGAAGCGGATTATGTGGACTTCCAGCCGGGTTGGCGGGAAATCCCAGGTCTTCATCGCGAATCTGGCGATGCCTCCCCTCCCCGCTCCCAAGTGAGGCGCCGGGGTTTCTTCAGGCGACCCCTTCACGAGGCGCGGGTCCCTTCATAAGCTCCGCGTTCCCGTGGCTGACCACTTCGCGATCATCTCCGACGTTCACAGCAACTTCGAAGCCCTGACCGAGGTGCTGGCGCACATCGACCATCTCCAGATCCCCACGATTTTTTGCCTCGGGGACGTGATTGGCTACGGGCCGGACCCCGAAATCTGCACCGACCTGGTCCGGACGCGGTGCGAAAAGACGATCCGGGGCAACCACGACGACGCCCTCTTCTCCGGGGCCGAGCGCTTCAACCCCTTCGCCAAGGCGGCGATCCGCTTCACGCGCGAGCGCTTGAAGCCGGGACTCTTGCGGGGCCGGCCGTCGATGGACCGGTGGGACTGGCTCCGCACCCTGCCCTTCTCCTTCCGGCGGGGCAACGCGCTGTTCGTGCACGGGTCGCCCCGCGACCCGGTGAACGAGTACGTCTACCAGGAAGATGTTTTCTTCAACGCCGACCCAAAGCTGCGCGAGATCTTCGAACAGACCGAGCTGGTCACGTTCTGCGGGCACACCCACATGCCGGTCGTCATCCGCTCCGACATGAAGACCTTCGTGCCCAAGGACGAGGCCTTCGAGTATCGGATGGAGCCGGGCATCCGGCATATCGTCAACGTCGGTTCCGTCGGCCAGCCGCGCGACCGCGACCCGAGGTCCTGTTACGTCGAGGTCAAAGACGACCTCATCCGCTTCCACCGAGTGGCTTACGACTTCAAACGCACCGGTGAAAAGATCGCCAAGCATCCCCTGCTCGACGAAATCCTTGCCATTCGCCTCACCAAGGGGATGTGATCAACCGTCGGCGGGAGCGAGCAGCCCGCGGTCCAGGAGAGCTTTCACCCAAGCTCGGGTGAAGGCGGCGCGGTCCTGACGGTCCAAATGCGAGCCATCCGGACAATCGAAATGGCCGAGGGCCGCGACATCATCGCAGTGCAGGCCCCGCAGCGGCCTTTGAGCGAGGAGCCGATCCCAGGTCGAAGCGCGGGGGGCCCGACGGTCCTCGACCGCCCGCAACGGCCCGGTCGAGGGCAGTCTCACGAACACCACGGCCCCGCCGCGGGCCTCGATGCGGCGGACGGCGGTGTGGGCTCGCTCGGCGATGGCCGCGAGGCCCGCCTCCGACGCCGCCACACGGCAGTGAGTCTCGTACCAGCGCAGGGCATCGGCCCTAGTCAGCTCGAGGTCCTTAGCGCCGCGGTAGTCGACCGATTGGAATCGCTCAGGATCGGTCAAAAGCCGCGTCGGCTCGGGGAAGCGCCCCGTCTTTCCGAGCTTGCGCGCCACCGAGGCCAGAGAGAGCTCGGGACTGCGCAGGGCCATCCGGGCCCGCAGGACATCTCGCACGCGGTTTTCGATCCGCTCCGCGACGGACGTGTGCCGCTGAGCCTCGATCCACTCCCGTGTCCAGGCTTCGCGCTCCCCACTCTCATCGAAAAAAATGAGGGGGTGCACTTCGCAAAGGACCGTGCCGCGGAATCGGTCATCTGCCGCCAGATCTTCCAGCACCGGAAGGGGAGTGCTCGCATTGCCGATCGCGAGTTGGAACACGCTCCGCCGGGTGTCGGTGCGAAACTCCTCGGGGTCCACGGCCAAGTGCATGCGCGAGGATCCGAGCAGAGTGACGGCATGGGGATCGAGCACGCAGCGCTCGCGCATCGTGGACCACCGACGGAAGTCGTCGCGCACACTAGGGCGGAAGCCCGCTCGTCGCGCGAAGACCTCAAGTCCGGTCAGGACCATCCCACACATCAAGAGTGCGGATAGCCAGACTCTCCCCCACGTGCGTCCGGTCGCCGGGTCTTCAGAACTGGAAGTAGATGAAGGCACGTTCATCTCCGGAGGCCATGGCGAGTCCCATCAAGACCAAGGTGAGCACGAAGCCGAGAGCCCACGAGGGCGTGCGTCCGATCAGCTCCGGCCAGCGCAGGCGACGCGTGGCGTGGTGCACTCCGACCGTGGCCACAAGAACGGCGAGGACCGAGACGACTGCCCAATCATCCAGGCCTCCGCCCACACCGGCACCGACCCCGAGTTTGGCGAGAAAAAGCTGGGCCGTGTCCGCCATCGACTTCGCCCGGAAGGTGTCCCAGAGCACGGAGACTCCGAGGAAACAGACCACGCTGCCCAAGAGTCGGAGCGAAGCCGTCGGGCTCGGAATGACCTGCCTGAGGGCACGTTCGATGAGGAGGAGCACCCCATGTCCAGCGCCCCACAGGAGAAACCGCCAATCCGCGCCGTGCCAAAGGCCGCCGAGCAGCATCGTGACCATCAGGTTTCGGGCGGTCATGAAGGCGCCGCGTCGATTCCCGCCGAGTGGGATGTAGAGGTAGTCCCGCAACCAACTCGAGAGGGAGACGTGCCAGCGAGTCCAGAAGTCCGAAAACCCGCTTGCCGCGTAGGGCGCACGGAAGTTGGGCGCCAAGTGGAATCCGAGCGCGAGGGCGGCCCCGATCGCACACAGGGAGTAGCCGGCAAAGTCGAAGTAGATCTGACCGGTGAACGCCAGAGTGCCGATCCACGCCTCCGCCACACTCGCGCGGGCGGGCGCCCCGTAGATCTCGTCGGCGACGGGAGCGAGGATCGTGTCTGACAGCAGGGCCTTCTGGAATAGCCCGAGCGCTATCAAGAAGGCGCCATACCCGATTTGCCCTCCGGTCGCGCGCGGCAGCCGCTCGCACTGTGGGAGAAACTCCGACGCCCGCACGATCGGCCCGGCCACGAGCTGCGGAAAAAACGCTACATAAAGCAGATAGTCGAGGATCGACTTGGGCGGTCGGAGCGAGCCGCGGTAGACGTCGATCGAGTAGGAGAGCGTCTGAAAGGTGTAGAACGAAATGCCGACCGGGAGCTCGAGGGGAAGGGTCGGCGGCGACCATTCCATTCCGGCCGCCCCGAGGGCACTCGCCAACGAGGAGAGCAAGAAATTGCCGTACTTGAACGCTGCGAGCAGGCCGAGGTTGGCCACCACGCTGACCGCGAGCCAAGCGCGCCTCCGGCCCGTGGATTCGGTACGCACGAGGGCGTTCCCGATCCCCCAGTCCAGGAGCGAAGATCCGACCAAGAGCAGCAGGTAAGGCCACTTCCACGCCGCGTAGAAGAGGTAGCTCATCGCCACCAGGAACAGCTTGCGCGGACGATCCCCCGGGAGGCCGCGGTCGACGCCGAGCACCAGCAGGAAGAAACCCAAAAAGAGGAAGGAGTTGAAGACCAAGGCGGAACTTCGGGCCGATGGCCAGAGACAGAGAGGCGGTTCCCCTTTCGAACCCGCGCCGCGCGACCCGAAAGTGGCGTGCTAAGCTCGGTTTCGGAGCGCGCGCGTTCTTCCTATGTCTCGATCGACCATCGGTTTTTTTCTCCTCGCGGTGGCGGTAGCCGCCGGTGCGTTTTTCCTATTCCGGCGACATGAGGAGTCCACGGACCCGGCCCCGCCCCGCTCCCTCGGCGCCCTTTCGCGGCGCTCCTCGCCGGAAGAAGTGGCGGCAACCACCGCCGCCCCAGCCCCAACGGTGACTTCGGCGGAGCTCTTGCCGCCCGGGGAAAACGACGCCGATCCCGCCGCCAGCGATGACGGCACCGGCCGAGTCAGGGGCCAAGTGACCCGGGGCGGCGAGCCCGTGGCGCTGTTCCAAATCGTCCTTTCTCCCGCCGCGGGAGAACTCACGATCGGCAAGGAGGGGACCTTCGAGATCCGCGGAGTCGCGCCCGGCGATTACGCGATCACCGTGGTGGCCGACCAAGCGGTTGGCAAGTCCCAGAGTGGGGTCGAGATTCTCGCGCGGAAGACCACCCGCGCCGACATCGATCTCGAGCCCGGAGTTCGCCCTGCCGGCCGCGTGGAGGACGCCAACACCACCAAGCCCGTTGCCGACGCCCTCATCGACTTCGGGGGTATGGTCAAGGTGAAGACCGACGCCGCCGGGCGCTTTCTGTCACCGTTCTTCGTGCACCCGAGCGCGCTCAAGACCATCACCGTGTCTCATCCCGAGTACGACATCGCCACGTACAACCAGATGGCGATTCCGGATCCAAACGACTTCCTCTTGGCCCTCGGCCGAGGTCAGGGGACGATCGAAGGACAGATTCGCGGCGGCATCGGCCTCGACGGCTCGACGGAAGCGCTGATCCGCCTCTACACCGACATGGGTGGTTCTCGCTTCGAGCTGCGCCGCGAGATTCGGCAAATGGCCGGTCTCACTTACCGCTTCCCCAACGTGCGCGACGGCATCCACGAGGTCAGCGTCGAATTCCCCGGCACCGATTTTCCGGCTCGACGCAAGAAGGTCCACATCTACACGCTGACCCCCGAGATCGTGAACTTCGACTTTCAAACCGGCACCACGCTGGAGGCTCGGCTCAGCGCGCGCGCGATCGGAGTGAAGTACCTCGGCATCGAGCTCATCACTCCCGAGGGCCAGCCCGTCGCCTCCGGAACCACGAACGCAGAGGGAGTCTGGCGCCTCACCGGCGTGGACCCCGGCACCTATCACATCAAAATCGGCAGCGGCGCATTCCGCTTCAACACCCAAGCCATCACGATCACCGAAGGCCAACCCCTCTGCCTCGTCGAAATCGACTGCGACCAACGACGCCTCAAGTCCAGTCCCAAGTGACCCGACGCAGCTCGCTCGTGATCCGCCGCGGACTTTGCCAATCCGGTTCCAGCCCCCGGTAGCCGCCAGGCACTATGATCACTGGCGTCATGCAAGCGTCGGACTCGACCTGCTGGACTCTGATCCAGGCTGCGGCTTCGGGCGATGCCCAGGGTCGCGACCATATTGCCCGGCGCTACGAGCCGCCGGTGCGAGCCTACTTCCGCTCACGCTGGAAGACGAGTGCGGGAAGCGAGCATGCCGATGACGGGGTCCAAGAGGTCTTTCTCGAGTGCTTCAAAGAGGGGGGAGCGCTCGAGAAAATCGCCTCGGCGCGCGCCGGTGGCTTCCGAGCCTTCCTGCAGGCGGTAGCGAGGAACGTAGCCCTGCGCATCGAGGAGCGACGAGCCAAAGCTCTCGGGCGAAGGAGCGACGAGTCTCGGGATCTCGATCGATTGGCAACCGATCAGTCCGGGCCAGAAGCGGCCTTCGACCGGAGCTGGGCCACGGAAATGGTGAAGGAGGCGGCTCGCCTCATGGATCGGTTGGCGCAGTCTCAGGGCGAGGCGGCTCGCCGCCGCGTCGAGTTGCTCACGCTTCGCTTCTACGATGGCCTGGCAATCCGCGAGATTGCCACGCTGTGGAACGTCGCGCCCGCTCGTCTTCACCATGACTACGCGTTGGCCCGCCAGGAATTTCAGCGATGCCTCACCCGGACCGTCGCCTTCCACCAGCCTGATGAGCCGGATCTGGTCGAGGCCGAGTGTCGACGGCTCATCCAACTGCTCGCAGCGCCATGACGGACCCATCGGCACCCATCGACGATCCACTCGATGCCGCGATGGCGGCAGCGTTCGGGGCGAACGACCTGCGTGAACCGCAGGACTCCGAAAGCCGCGAGGAAAACGTCGTACCGACGGATGCCGCGCAACTCCCTTCCTTTCCGCGCCGACTCCGCCGCTACCTCATTGACCGCGAAATCGCGCAGGGTGGACTCTCTCGCATCCTGTTGGCTCGCGATTTGGATCTCGGACGCCCAATCGCCATCAAGACACTCAAGGAAGATCTGAGCGATCGTCAGGACTTGGCGCAGCGGCTCATCGAGGAGGCCCAAGTCACGGGCCAACTCCAACATCCGGGCTTGGTGCCGATCTACGAAGTGGGCGCCCTCGGTCCCGGTCGTCCCTACATCGCGATGAAGCTCGTGGAAGGGGAAACTCTCGAGGCGATGATCGCCAAGCGGGCGCAGGATGACCAAGGTCTCCCTCGGTTCCTGAACATCTTCGAAAAAGTCGCGCAGACGATTGCTTTCGCCCACACTCACGGCGTCATTCATCGGGATCTCAAGCCGGCCAACATCATGGTCGGACGCTTCGGGGAAGTGCAAGTGATGGATTTTGGCCTGGCCAAGGTGGTGAGACCAGGATCACCGCCGGACGGGCCGCGTCAGAGCTCCCGAACCAATTCCCCCGTCCACGCACTCTCGGATCTTCCCGTCACGACACTTCGCAGCGGACGCTCCATCTGGGATTCGTCCGCGGGACTCGTACTCGGTACCCCGGCCTACATGGCACCGGAACAGGGTGCGGGACGGGGTGACTCGACGTCGCCCGCGACCGACGTGTTCTCCCTGGGCGCGATCCTCTACGAACTCCTCACCCACTCGAAACTGCGAGCACCGGCGGATGTCCTTGCCTGGCGCGAATCCGGGAGCCTCGCGCCATCCACGGGTGCACTGGAGCGCTTGAACAACTTGCCGACCGATGCCGCGCTGGTGGTGCTCGTGCGGCAGTGCCTTGCCGTGGAGCCCACGGAGCGGCCGCCAACCGCGGAAGCGGTGGCGTCCGCGATCCGCTCCCACTTGGAAGCCGCCGCCGGTCGCGCCCGGGAAGCCGAGGTGATGGCCGCCGAGGCTCGGGCCAAGGCGTCGGAAGAACGACGGGTGCGACGACTCGCCATCGGCCTCGCCGTGAGCATCATCGGAGCCATCCTCCTTGCCGGAGCGGGCCAGTTCTGGAATCTACGGGAGAAGCGCGCTCGCGAACGTCGCACCGGGAGTGCCGTGGCGACGGCCCTCGCTGAGGCTCAACGGAGTCTCCAAGTCGCGGAGGGCACTGGTCGAGATCGAGTGACGCACCTGGAAGCGGCGCTAGCCGCGGCGAAACGGGCGGAAGCCGTCGCACGCTCCGGCGAGATCGACGAACCAACTCGACGAGCGGCTATGGGGTTGCGCCAAGACCTGGAGGGTCGGAGAGACCAGGCACTTTCCCAATCACGCGAGCTCGCCCGGGATGCGGCCATGCGACGCCGCCTCGATGCCGCCCGCGCCGACAGCACCACCAAGGATGCGCTCCACGAAGCGGCGAGTGCGGCGTTTCTCGAATATGGAGTCGACCCGAAGGACTCCGCTAAGGCGACCACGATCGACCGGATTCGCACCAGCACAATCTCCGATGCCCTGCTGATCACCCTTGACGAATGGACGATGGCCCGACGCCGTGATCACGGCCCGGATGATCCTCTCTCGCTGAAATTGAGCGAAATCCTGATCGAAGCCGACGCCGATGCGTTGCGACACTCCATTCGTAATGCCGGTCTCAATAGGGATCACGCGAGCCTGGAGCGCATCGCCGCGTCCATTCGCACGCCCGAAGTTCCTCCCTACACCTTGATCCTCCTGGCCTCGCAACTTTGGAACTCCGAATTGCGGGAGGCGGCGCGCTCTCTCCTCGTGTGGGCTTGGCCTCGATTCCCCTCCGATTACGACATCCACCTTCGGGTCGGCTTGTTCCAATTGGCCTTGGAGGATTATCCCGCGGCCGTGGGCGCCTTCACCACGGCGGTCGCTTTGCGTGGAGAGAGCGTGATGGCCTGGTCAAATCTCGGCAATTCCCTGTGCCTGTCGGGCCGATTCGCCGAGGCGTCGGCCTGCCACCAGCAGGCGCTTGCAGTCGAGAAAAACCTGGCCGTGCTCCACAGCAACTACGGAGCCACGCTGAAGCGGAGCGGGAACCACCACGCTTCCCGTGCGGCCTATGCGGAGGCACTGCGTTTGGAGCCGAGGCTGGCCGAAGCGCAGCACGGACTGGCGATGATCGACTCCGAGGAGGGCGAGCTCGACTCCGCGGAAGCTCGGCTGCGCGCGGCGCTCGACCTTCAGCCGACTCGGGCCGACTGGCACTATGATCTCGCGACGATTGCCCAAAGAAGACGCGACTTTTCCGGGGCGATCGCCTCCCTTGAGGTGGCGGTGGAACTTGCCCCTCGGCACTTGGCAGCGCTCACCCATCTCGGGGCGCTCCTGATGGAGCAGAAGGATTACGCAAAGGCGACATCAATCCTCCAACGCGCCGCCCGCGTCGAACCCGGCTCCGCGCTCCCTTACTGGAATCTCGCGGAAGTCGCCCTCCGCCAGCAGGATCCGGACCACGCCCTCGCGATCCTCGAGGATGCGGAGCGAGCGGAACCCAGGCGAGCGCCGACCCAGATCCTCCGTGGCGTCGCCCTCCGTCGGCGTCACGATTTGGTCGCCGCGGAAAGTTCATTCCGGGCGGCCTTGGCACTTTCTCCCGATTCTTCCGAAGCGCATGACCGACTCGGACTCCTGCTCGAGATCATGGGGCGACCCAAAGAGGCCTTGCACCACTTGGACAAGGCACGGGAGCTCGGATCCACTCGGCCCACATACGCCCTTTCGTCCCCCGCCGTCCTCGCTCGAGTGCAAAGGATGTCGGATTTGGAGAGCAAGATCCTCGACTCCTCGCTCGGCGAGCCGACCTCCGTCGACCAGGAAGTCGATCACGTGATGCTGGCCCGCCTCTGGGCTGCACACGGCGGTGAAGCCAAGGCGCTGTACCACTATCGGGCGGTGCTCGATCGAGAACCTCGAGCGCGCACCACCCTCTCAAGGGGTCTGCGGTTGGAGGGAGCGAGATGCGCCCTGCGAGCGGCCTTCGGGCCCCACGCCCCCGAACCCGGGGAGCGGGCTCGCGCGGAATGGCGTTCGTCGGCCCTATCCTGGTTCTCAGTGGAGGTGGGCGTTCTCGAGCGGCTGGAGGCGCGCAACGAGGCCGAAGGGGGCCGTCCACTCTTGATGGCATGGCTGAGCGAGGCCACGCTGGCGTGGCTCCGTCGGCCTGCAATTTGGTCGACCCTCTCCGAGTCGGAGCAAGAGGCATGGGAGCGCGTCCTCAGCCGCGCCAAAGACCTGGCCGCCACGCTTCGACCAGAATTCTCGAAGTGATCGGCGATCAACGCGATGCGTTACACAAAGCCGACCTCCGAATCAGGAATCCCACTCGAGGATCGACGTCAATTGCACTAACGCACCCTCCGGGCTTTGCAGGAAGAAGAGCAGATCGACGGCTATCCCCGGAGGGACCGATCCAGCCGGGGCATCGAGCCGTGCCGAGCCACGCTCGTCGAGTATCCCGAACCAGGGCGGCGTTGCATTCAGCACCTGGTAGTTGGGAAGCGCATCGGCACCAAGGCCGAGCAGGGGACCAGTGCCCAGAAGGTGGCCACTCGAAAACGTGAACGACCACCGCAGGCCCTCGTTCTCCTCACCCGCGTTGAGAATCAGCGTGAGCCCCCCACCCAGCCGCGTGGAGTGTGCGCGCACATCGAGCTTGGGGTCGGCGCTGGGAACCAAGGTGAACCCACTCCCGTTGGCGCTGCCCATCGTGCGCGTCGCGTAGGAAACCCAGTCGGTGCTGGTGTTGGTATCGCTTTGAAGACCATTGCGACCCAGGACCCCGGTCGGGTTGGAAGTACGCAGCGCGGCGCCCATGAAGTCCCCGAATCCACTCGGAACTCTCGGATGATTGTGGGCTACCGTGTCGTCGTGGCCCGCTGAGCGCACGTAGTCGACCAGTCTCCCGAAACTGTCATAGAGAGCGATCGAGTACCGCTCCGTACCGATCAAGAATGAGGACCCTCCGCCGGAGTTCACATTGCGATACGGGACTCCGCTCGGAGTTTCCGCCGGTGCCGTCACCGAGTCGCCGAGGACAAAGAAGCCTCCCGCGGCAATGGGATAAGACTCTGGCCACGGCGCGTAACGCTGATGGTTTTCTCCGTGGTCGTGGCTGATCAGAAGCGTCCAGCCCTGCATGTTCACTGCGGTAGCGGCGTAGAACTCGAGGTAGTCCGGATTGTCGTCGACTTCGTTGATGACCACTCGATTGCGGGGCTGCGGGTCGATGCCCCGAAACCCGAGCCCGGATCCCGTATTTTCGAGCCCGAAGGTGCGCCGCCCGTTGCTGACCCAATCGCTCCCGCAATTGGAGTCCAATCCCCAAAGCCGTTCGTGGTTGCGTGAACCCACAAACGGCCCCGGCTGGAAGTCCGGCGAGTATCCCCGGAATTTCCCACCCACGCCGAGCAGAATCTCGCCGGTGCGCACCTCATCCACCACGAAGCCCTGCGGATTCCTCAAGCCGACGACCAAAGCTTGCGTGCTGGTGGACAGTGCGGGCAACACCGCGAAGACTTGCGTCGAGGGCGGAAGCTCGGCGATCACCCCGCCCGGTTCCTTGACGACCGCGATCTCTCCCGGCGCCAGAACTGCTGCCGGCAGCGCCACCTCGACGAGCGAGCCAACTCCCGTCGGCCGCCAAATCACCGTCCACCCACTCAAGTTGAGACTCGAGGTCCCGAAATTCGTGATCTCCAGTCCGTCCGGCTCAAAAGTCGAAACTTCGGTGATCAGCAGTTTTGCCGTTGCCGGGGGCACCGGAGGATGCAGGACCTGGAACGCTCCCGAGTTCAGGCATGGCACATCGCTGAACGGGCTGCCCACCAAAGCCTCCAACTGTCCGTCCCCGTCACTGTCACCCAATCCCGCGACCGACCACCCGAAGCGACCGCCTGAGGATGACCCGGCTCGCTGGTAAATCGCCGCAGCGCTGCGCCCCGACCGAAGCTGCGCATAGCCGGGTCCAGTCGGGGTGGCGAAGGCTCCGAGCCCGCCTTGGGTAGCCCCGATCCACAGATCGGCGAAGCCGTCGTCATCGACATCACCGGCGAGCGCGATTGCCTGGCCGTACTGATCGCCGGTCGCTGCTCCTGACCAATCGTGAATCACCGAGTAGGCGTTGAAGCTCGCAAATCCGCGGTAGGTCCGGACGTACCCGCTGCCACCCTGGGCACCGCCGAGGTCACCCGAGTCCGGGGCTCCCGCCGCAAATTGTGCATTGCCGGACCCGTTCAAGGGGGGCATCACCAACACCGACCGTCCCAGAGAGTCGTAATTCCCATCCCCGAACCGAGCGGCCAGGAGCGCCCCATTCGCTCCGGAGTACAGGCGCACCGCGCCACGGTCCGTGAAGGCTGGCTCGCCAAGAAACGAACTGTCGAAACCGGGTACTCCGACGACGAAGTCCGGGATACCGTCGCCGCTGACATCGAGCCCGCCTCCCACCGAGTAGCCCATGGTGGCTCCGGCTTGCGCCTCCGCAATCGTGTAAACGATGGAGCCGCTCGTTCCGCTCCGGACCTGAACGCGGCCGCCTGCGTTGTAGGGAGCACCGATCAGAACATCGTGATTTCCATCGGCGTTGACATCACCACTCGAAGCCACTGACCAGCCATACTGCTCGCCAGTGATGGTGCCGGATAGGGTCAGGAGGGTGGCACCGGTGGCTCCGTCGAGCACGAAGGCTCGCCCCCGATTGCTGCTCCATCCGGGCGATCCGACGATGACCTCGCTCTTGCCATCCCCCGTGGTGTCCCCCAGCGCCGCCAACGAGTGACCATAGTCGTCTCCGGCGGCTCCGGTTCGAGACCAAATCAGTTGGTGGTCGATGCCCGAGTAGCACCAAACGGAACCGGCTCCGTTGTGGCCGGGAGCTCCGACCACGTAGTCGCCGCGGCCGTCTCCATTGGCGTCCCCGATCCCGAGGACCGCCTGGCCGGACTGATCGCCCTGCGAAGTGCAGGGATGCGTCACGACCGCAAAATTCAGGCTATTCGAGTATCCGCCGGCCGAGGAGAGGTCGTTCCGCACGCGGATGGAGTTGGCCAAATCGACGGTAGTGAGTGCGCTCTCGGGGATGATCCCGAGCACCGAATTCTTGTTGATGAAAACCGTCTCGAGCTCCAAGAAGTCGAAGAACACCCGACTACCTATCACCCCCGCGGGATCATCGCCGCCTTCGAAGAAGTTGGCTCCCGAGAGCAGGATCCAGGTTTCCCCGGATCCCGCGGCCACGCTCGAGGGGTAGACGGAGGTGATGACCGGAGCATTCGGGAAGCCGTAACGAATGGCCATGGCGGCCGCATCGTGATGGGTCATGTAGTTGCGATTGCCGATGCGATTCTGGAATGACGGATTGGCACAGGTCAGAGTCGGCCCCTGGCCGTTCGAGAAGGCATTCTGCCCGTAGTGCATGATCGAAAGATAGTCGTAAGGGCCCGTCGGGGTGGCTCCCGACGATAGGGTGAAGTTGCCGTTGCACGGATTCCCGTTGCACGCAGTCTGCGAGATGTTGGCCGCGTTCACGGTCACGTACGTGTCGCGATCCGGTCGCTGCTGCTCGTGGAGGAATCCGAGGGCGTGGTACATCTCATGCACCAAGATGTACTTGAGCGTCCAGTGATTCGCCCCGACGTTGATGGCTTGCTGCCCACCCACCATCCCGACCGACGAACTGCTCACGTTCGCCTGCGGCCCGGGCTGAATGTGGATGAAATTCGCCTGGGAAGTGCGCGGGAGAAACGCCACATCCGAAACAGCCTCGATTTCCGCCATCGCCTTCAAGAACTCGTTGCGCTGGGGATTCGTGACCGCCGCATCGAAGGTGTAGGGGACCACCCCATTCGACCAGGCGGTCGCCGTGAACACTCCTTCCGTGACGGGCAACCACATGTCGTCGTAGAGCACGAAGCCCTCGGGTGCGACGGGAGCAATTCCCTGCCCGGGCAAATCCCCGATGCCAACCAACCCCATCATCGAGCCACCCCAAAACGCCAGCCAAGCGATGCGTCGCATCCGCGAGCTCCTTTTCGGTGCGCATCCGATGGCCTCCGGGGATCGAACTCCCCGCGCCCCCGCTCGGGGGCTCGGCCACGGTCGCACTTCTCCCTTCCATCCGCGGAGACTCCGTTTTCGCGGCCTCGCGAGAAAAAAACGGATCGGCGAAGCGTCAACCGGGTTCGCTCGTCGTCTCAGGGCCGAAGTGCGGGTCAAGGACTGCCGACGGAGGACGTCTTAGTCCTCGACACCGGCCCGTCGTGCCGACGCGCTGCGACAACCGCAAATGCCAAGGAAATGACACCCACCAAATCTGTCAGGGGCGGTTGGTTCGCAATCGTGGCGGCTTGGTCGCGATCCCGGGAGCCAGGAGTCCGTGGCGAAAGCCTCTCCTCAGGGTGATCGCCCCCGAACTCGAGCGAGTGAATTCAGTCCATGGGTGGTCAGGGCCGACAGCCGCAGTGGATGCGGAGGGAGCCGAGCATGAGGGGAAGGGAGCGCACGGAGGTAAACCCGGCGGTTCGGAGCTCGGCTTCGAGGGCGGCGGCGTCGGGGAAGCGGTCGGTGGAATGGGCGAGGTAGCGGTAGGCGGAGAGATTGCCGCCGAGGAGGCGCGCCATCATCGGCATGAAGAGGTGGCGGTAGAACCAAAAACCGGTGCGGGCGAACCAGCCCTCGGGGCGGGACATGTCGATGCACACAAAGCGCCCGCCGGGTTTGAGGATGCGGAGAACTTCGGCGTAGACGGGAGGCCTCTCCCCCACGTTGCGCAAGACCCAGCCCATCGTGACTGCGTCGCAGGTGGAATCTTGCAGCCCCGTGTTGGCCGCGTTGGCGTGGTGGAACGAAAGCCCGGGCACGGGCGTTCGGGCGAGCTTTTGCTCCGCCACGCTGAGCATCGCTGGCGTCAAGTCACTCGCGATCACTCGGCCACCCGGCTGAACCGCGGCGGCGAGGTCGAACGCGAGATCGCCGGTCCCGGTGCCGAGATCGGCGACCCACGAGCCAGGCCCCACCAACGCGAGTTCGACCACTTGCCGGCGCCAGGCGCGGTCACGCCCGAGGCTGATCGCCCGATTCAGTCGATCGTAGGGTGCCGCGATCTCGCCGAAGAGCCCCGCCACGTAGGCTTCTTTCTCGCGGCCGGTGAGCTCGGCCTTTTGCCCCTTCGGATCGGAAAGTTCCCCCATGCCGGAAGCTATCAACCCGCTCGACCGCTGGCCGCCTCCGCAAGGTCGTGGCCGCCGGCCTCTCTGGTCGCGCCTGCTTGGGCGGCCCTGGCCCCCGCTCGACGTTCTCGTGCTGAAGACCAAGACCTGCCAGCTCTGCGTCGAAGCGACCGCGACACTCGAGCGCTTTCGGAGATCTCACGGTCTCGATATTCGTGGGGTGTTCATCGACGAGGATTCCGAAGCCCTTGCTCAGTTCGGAGATCGGGTTCCGGTGGTGTTGATCGCGGGGCGCGAGCGATTCTTCGGTCACGTCGACCCGGCGCTTCTGCATCGCACGATCGAGGGAGAACGTCGCCGGTAGCGTCGCGGCTTTCGTCGAGCGTCACCGAAGCACGCTTCGCAGATCAGCGCGCGGAAGGTTGTGGATAGACCGGCAAGCTGCGGAAACCCTCTGGCCCGATTGCCTCCACGCCGAAGAGCCAATCGTCTTTCGAGAGTCCCTCCAGTAGGGCCGAAGTTGCGCCTTCTTCTAGAAGCCGTCGCTCCGTCCAAGTCGGCTCGTCGGTACGCCGAATCAGGATCGCGATTCGCGCGGGTTTGGAACCGCCCGCTTCCGCACTCATGGCCGGAGGCGCAAAGCGCAACTCGGTGTCCGGCGTGAGCTGACTCGTGAGCATGCGGACATTCGCGGGGGCCGCGGGAGCGAGGGCCACCTCCAGGAATCCCGCGATGTTCGTTTGCGCCACCCGTGTCATGAACGCGTAGTCGAGAAACTCCGGAAGGTCTCCGAATCGACGCCCCGCCTCCTCGCGTAAGTCCTGGTGTTGCCGGTCGTAGTTTTCGAACGGCTCGGTGAATCGGGCGCCCGCAAATCCCTCTTCGTTGAAGGCGCGGTGATCCCCGCCTCGCAGGTAGCGATCTTGGCGGAAGATCAGGCGCACCTTGAATCCCGGGACATAGGTTTCGCCGCGCAGTTTGAGGTAGCGCGCGAGTTGGCGACTAGGCGCATCCTGATCGCTCCCGACCACCGTCCGGGTGGGTCGCCCGCGTTCGTTGAGCGGGCCGGAAATCACCCCTTCACTGAAGAGGCGGAGGGTCCAAGGATCGACCTGCCCTCGGGTATTGGTGGCCCCGCCGACGATGTCGTTGGTGACCATGGCATCGATGCGGAGGTCATCGCGCCGCGCGGCTTCGGCAAAGGCCTTCGCTCCGAGCAGACCTTGCTCCTCGGCGGCGGTGAACAGGAAGACGACGTTCTGGCGCACCGACTCGGTCGCGAGGATTCGGGCCGCCTCGAGGACGACCGCACATCCGGAAGCGTCATCGTTGGCACCGGGGGCGTCGATCTTGAAATCCTCCCCGCGGCTCGCGCGGGAATCGTAGTGCGCCGACATGACGATCGTCCGCTCGGGCTCGGAGCCGCGCAGGGTCGCGACGACATTGACGACACGACCGCCCGCCGGCAGTCGGCTCGAGGGCGGCAGGTCATGAGGGTCCTCCCGCATGGTGAGACGACCCTCTGACGCGGCGGCGTAGCGAGTCAGCTCTTCGATCAACCATTGGCGTGCCGCGCCAATGCCGCGCGTCGGGTCGGTCGATTCGGACAGGGTGTGCCGCGTGCCAAAGCTCACGAGCTTGCGCACGGAAGCCTCGAGGGCCTCGGGCTTCACTTTGGCAACGGCGGAGGCGATGCGCGCGTGGGGCTCAAGCACCACTTGGGACGAGCCGGAAACCGAGAGCACGAGAATCCAGAAGGCGATGGCTTTCACGCCGGAAAGCCTACCCGCCCGGTGCGAACCGGGTTTCAGATGAAAAAGGCGGTCACGAGATTGCCCAGGCGCACGAGGAGAAACGCCTTGGCGCCCTTCGCGTGGGCGGGAAGCAACTCCATCCGCCCCTTCAAGACCTTGCCGCCGACCACGAGTTGCACGATCCACATCACGAGCATCGCGATCGAAAATCCGATGTGGATGAGCAGCATCGTGCGGCCGGAAGTCACGTCGCCGGTGGCCGCGCTCATCGCCTTTTTCACCGCCGACTCGGGACGCAAGAACTCGACCGCGGCCAAGAGCGCCAAGTCCAGAACAAAACACAGGAGCATCGTTCTGACGTGGAAGCGCCGTCGGTGGTGAAGAACCGTCCCGACGAGGATCAGGACGAAGACTGCGCAATTGGCGAGATTCAAGGCTAGCGACACGCGGTACCTTTCGGTCAGGGGAGGGCGAGCGCATCGCTGCGACGCACGTCGATCTTGGCCGGAGCTTCCGGTGCCTTCAAGCGATTGCCCGCCGGGATCGCCTCAAGCGAGGGCGCCAGCGCACTGGTTCAGGGCTTGGCCCGTGATTCCGGCCGCCCCCGGTTCAAACAGCCAGGTCACGGTCGCGGCGATCTCCGAGGGCTCCAAGAACCGCCGCAGTGGCACCAAGCCCTTGAAGAAGCTGGTCGCCGTCCCGGGGTCCATTCCCATGGTCGGCGCTTGGCTCGCGATCGCCGACTTTGCGAGATCGGTCTCCACCCAGCCCGGCTGAACGCAGTTGACAGTGATGCGGCGAGGCGCGAGATCCAAAGCCAACGCCCGGCAGAATCCGGCGAGGCCGGCCTTCGAAGCGCAGTAGCCGTGGCCCGCGGGGATCCCGAATCGGCCGAGCACGGAGCCGATCGCGACGACGCGGCCGTCTTCCTCGAGTATCGGGAGCAACCCGCGCACCGTGCGCATGACCGAGACCAAGTTCAGCTCGATCAGGCGGTCGAAGGAGTGCCCACGGGGTTCGTCGAGGGGAGAGAGCGTGGAGTCCCCGGCGTTCAGGACGAGGCCGAAGAGCGATGACCAACGCTCCTTCAGGACCGCCAGGGCCCGGTCCGTCGACCCCCGGTCGGTCAGGTCGCAGGGCAGGCACAGCGCTCGCTCGCCAAAGGGAGCGGCGATGGCAGACAGCAGAGACTCCCGCCTGCCGAGGAGCGCGACGTGGTCGCCCCGCTTGAGGAAGTGCTCGGCACAGGCTCGGCCAATTCCACTCGTGGCTCCGGTGACCAGGATTTTTCGCACCATGGCCAATTCTCCGGATCCGAGCCGAGCCCACCAACCGGGGGCGCTCGAATAAAAAAAAGGCGGGGTCCGCCTCAGGCTGACCCCGCCTCTCCTTCCTTTCGTCCCTGCCACTCCCCAGTGGTCAGGTCGCCATCAATCGTCGGCTCGCGATCCCCCCGAACCACGAGCCACCACCTTCTTCGTCCGCGGCATCCCGACCCCTGAAAAAAACTTTTCGGGGGATTTCGTTCGAGGGCGAGCCGGTATCTGCGTGGGAAAAGGCACGATTCCCGAACCAAGCCTCCCCTCCGCGGGGTTTCGCGCGCTCCGTTTTTTCAGTACTGATGGAGATGGTGGTCGAGTCTGGCCACCTGGAGAGCTTCATGAAGAAACGCGCTTCACCCCGCCGCCAACCCCGGACGCACGCGACCCCACGGGCCGCGCACCCACGCGTCACCGTCGTCATTCCGGTGTTGAACGAGTCCAAGACCATCGCGCAGGTGATCCGCCTGGCCCGTCGCTCGAAGTTGGTCAGCGAGGTCCTGGTCATCGACGACGGATCGCACGACGGCACCCCCGAAATTGCGACCAGGGCCGGGGCCCGGGTCTTGACCAGTGCCATGCTCGGCAAGGGGGTCTCGATGGAGGAGGGGATGCGCGCGGCCCGCAACGAAATTGTCCTCTACCTCGATGGCGATCTGCGGGGACTGACTGCGGACCTCGTCGAAAAGATGGCGGGGCCGCTCCTCACGGACGCGGCGGACTTCGTGAAAGCTCGATTCGCTCGGGCCGCCGGGAGGGTGACGGTACTCACTGCCAAGCCGCTGCTTCGCACCTACTTCCCCGAGCTCGCGGGCCTCGAACAGCCACTCGGGGGAATCATGGCGTCGAGGAAGGCCCTGCTGTCGACGCTGCGATTCGAGAGCGACTACGGGGTCGACGTCGGTTTGGTCATCGATGCCGCGGCCCAGGGGGCGCGCATCCTCGAGATCGACATCGGGCGACTCGAACACGACAGTCAGTCGCTCGAATCGCTCGGGGAAATGGCGACGCAAGTCGCGCGCACGATCCTCGAGCGCGCCGCCGAGTGGGGCCGCCTCCAGGTGGACTTCCTTCATCGCACCCGCGAGCACGACCGACGGCGGCGTGCCACGGATGTCGGCCGCGTTGCCGACGTGGTGCGCAAGAAGGGGCGACTCGCCCTCCTCGACATGGACGGCACCATCGTCGAGGGCCGCATGGCGGTTGCCATGGCTCAACGCACCGGCCGTCTGAAGGAGCTGACAGAACTCATCGATCGAGCGGATCTCGATCCTAAGCGCCGCACCGAGCGAATCGCGCGGCTCTTCGAGGGGGTGCCGAAGCGGACCTTCGAAGAGGTCGCCAAGGCCCTACCGCTCAGCCCAGGAGCGGTGGAATTGATCGTGGGCCTGCGGCGACTGGGTTACGTGATCGGAGTCTGCACCGACAGTTGGCACGTGGCCGCAACGATCGTGCGGCGACGAATCTTCGCGGACTTCGCCATCGCCAATGTGCTGCACTTTCGCGGCGACCAAGCGACTGGCGAGGTGACGATCGCGCCCGCGATGCAGCATCAATCCGGATGCCGCCGCCACGCCATCTGCAAACGCAACGTGCTCGTGCACATGCGGGAGCGTCTCGGGATCGCGCCGCGGGAAGTCCTGGCGGTGGGCGACAGCGACAACGACGTTTGCCTCCTCCGCGCCGTCGGCAAGAGCGTGGCCTTCCGCCCCAAGTCGCCGGCGGTCGCCGCCGCCGCGGACCGGGTCGTCCAAGACTCTCTGGCGTCGATCCTCAGCGTGGCCTGACCGGAGTGACGGCGCGCTTCCACCCCCAGGAGCGCAGGGAGCTCCCACGCGCGTCCCCACCAGCCACTTCGGCACTCATCGGGGCGGAGCGAGGACCGAATAGCAGAGGTTCGAAACAGGTCGTCAGGCCGGCGGTCGGCAATCGGGGGCCGAACACCCAACCGCAGCTGACCGGAATTCGGTCACGGGAGAATTCCGCAAGTCCGGTGGTTACGGGCATCCGGCAAATGGCGAGAACCACCGGATCGACCTTGCATTCCCCCGGGAGCTCGCGAGTAGACTCAGGGAGCCTGGTCGCCCGCCCGCCAGGCTCCGAACCTACAAAGGTCCTTATGAACCGACATGCCCTTCTGCTCCTGACGGTCGCCCTGACCTGGATACCCATGGCCGCCCAGGAAAGCCAGCGGATCTACCCAGCGGCGAACGTCGTAGTCGGCTCGTACCAGCCTGCCTTCGAGACTCTGCAGGACCTGGATGGCGACGGAGATCTTGACTCCGTTGGGGCGTTGTTCGGAGGTTCCAACAGTCTCCTGGGACTGTGGGAAAACGATGGCACCGGTCAGTTCACCCTGAGCTGGACCGGAAGCGGACCGGGCATGCTCAATGGTCAAGGCGGGGAGCTGCTCGCCGCGGACTTCGACGGAGACGGACGCGACGACTTCGTCATGACCTCGTATTTCTTCGTCGCCCCCTACATCGTCAACGGAATCAGTGCTCCGACGCCGCTCACTCCCCTCGTGACCGGCCTTCAGCCGAACTCCCGCATCGAAAAGGTCAAAGTGCGGGACATCAACGGAGACGGGTTGGACGACTTGGCCATTCTCACGCAATCCGCCCTCGGCCTCGTGCTCTCCAATCCGGGCGGCGCGCCGATCATGAACACGCTGACCCTCACGTTTTCCCCGAGAACGATGGCTCTGGTCCGGCACCCAAGCGGCGACTTCACGGCGGTCTTGGCCACGACCCAAGTCGTGGAGACGGTCAGCATCACGAACGGTGGAGGCACGATGACCCTGGGGGGAACCCAACCTCTCGCCGCAAATCCGGGCGGCATCATTCTCCCGATGTTGGCCTCCGGCGATCTCGACGGCGACGCGGACGAAGACGTGGTCGTGTTCACCGAGACCAGCTTCCAATTGGTACGGCAAAACGCGGGTGGCCAGGTTGTCGTGGAGGCCCCCCGGGTCGGCGGCCCCGCCACCAACCTCGCGGACGTCGACAACGACGGAGACCTCGACGGCGTGTGTTGCGGGGGTGGCGGCGGATACGGCCCTCCTCTGTCCAACCTCACACGCAACTCCAACTTCGAGATCGCGATCAACGACGGAACGGGGAACTTCGCCCCGTCATTCCAAATCGCAGGGTACGGCGCCGCCCATATCGCGGGGGCCGGCGACATCGACGGCGACGGGGATGTCGACTTGGTGGGTGGCCGCGCGGTGTTCTTCTCGAAGGGCGTATTGAGCGCCGATCCGCTGCACCGATTCCCAACGGGAACCACCGCCGTGCATACCGACTGGAACTACCTGGATGTCGATGGGGATGGGGATGTCGACCCGGGGTCCCATTTCCAGGCCTTGCTTCGCAATGATGGCAGCGGCTCGTTCACGGAATTGGCGACGGCCGTTACCGGTGCACCGGCCGGCGACATCCAGGGAATCGCCAACGGTGACTTTGATGGCGACGGTGACTTGGATTGTGTCGTCCACTTCGGCTATCCGCTTCCCCTGTCCGCTCAGGGCCTCTACTTGGCGACCCAGACGGCTCCCGGCAACTACAGCGTCGGCGGTCTGATCATGAGCCCGCCCATCAATGCCCTTCCCGTGAGTTGGTCGTTCCGCAGCCACGCGGAGGACCTCTCCGGTGATGGCCGGGTCGATCTCATCGTCACCACGGAACTGGCCTCGTCGTCTTCCACGAACGCAGATCGAACGACGGTCTACTGGAGCCTCGGCGGAGGTTCGTTCGCAGCCCCTGTCAACTACGACTTCACTTTGAAAGGGACCGCGGATCTCGATGGGGACAACCTCCGGGATTTGGTGGTCTCGACCAACTCACTCGGCCTGGGTTGGGTACGCAACCTCGGCGGAGGTGCGTTCTCCCCGCCGACTTGGCTGGGTGTCCCAACCTCCTCCGGTCGGAGCGATCGGGTGGCAATCGCCGATCTCGATTCCGACGGCGACTTGGACATCGTGACGCCCAGTTTCGTGAGCACCGGCGGAGCATGGAAGACGATCCTCTTCGTACGCAACGACGGCAACGGTGCCTTCGCGGTGGTGTCCGGTCTCTTCGGCAATGTGGGAGGTTACCTAAACGCGAATCCCTCGACCTACGTTCGCGTGAGCGATCTCGACCACAACGGCGTGCTCGACGTGATGGTCTACCCTGCGCAGGACACGCTGAACAGCACGGCGATTTTCCTCGCCAACGCACCCATGGTGTTCCGACCGCGAACGGTCCAGGTCATGGCCAGCGAACATGTCGCGGATCTCAACGGCGATGGTGCGCTGGATGTCGTCAGGCTTGCTTATCCCAATTCGCTCCGCTTGCTCTGTGATCCGGTTCCCGGAATGGCCGTCGGCGCCTACGACCAATACGGAATGGGCACGACCGTGGGCACTCCCGGTCTTCCGATTCTCGGCGCCAAGGGACCCTTCCGCTCCGGTGAGACCGTCCGCGTCATCCTTCGGGGGGGTGTCGGCGGATCCGTAGCCATCTTCGCGATCAGCACCGGGCGACTGCCCTCCCCGATCGCGTGGCCGCAAAGCCACAGTCTCTATTTGGACGCGGCTTCCCCCAGCACACTGCTTTTGCCGGTTCAGCTCGGAGGTGCCGCCGGAGTGCCGGACACTGGCTTCGTCAACCTCGACTTTGCGATTCCCGCCGGGTTCTCGGGCGTGGAACTGCATCACCAAGCCGCGGTGGCCGATCCCAACAACCCGACCGGCATCAGCCTCTCGAACGCCTTCCACATCCTCTACGGCGGCTGACCTGCGGCCTGGCCTCGGCCGGCTCAGCCCTCGCGGTAGTGCCGCGCGTAGAGCTTCTTGCCGCCAAAGACCGTCGATCGCAGAGCCTTGATCACCGGCTCGGCCCAGTCCCGACGGACCTCGACGATCGAAAAGCGGTCGCCGATGTGAATGCTTCCGAGCACGTCCGTCCCCGGACCAACCGCCGCTTCGATCGCGGATGCCAAATCACTCGGCCGCAATTGCACCATGCGGCCGGCGCCGACGTAGAGCCTCGTGGTGTCGAAGCCGGGCTTCGGGGATGGTGAGCTCGGCACTGGTTCGTCGGGCAACTCGGGGGAAGGAGCAATTGCCTCGTCCGGGGGCTTTTTCTTGCGCGCGGCGCGTTCGGCTTTGGCCACAGGCGCCGGTGCCGGTGCGGCGGGCGGTTTTGCTTCCGGGCGCGCCGGGCTGATCGGCGGCCGCTTGCGGGCATCCGAGGAGTCCGAGAAGTCCCTCGCTTCATCGGATTTTCCACCGCCTTCGTGGCCCGCTTGGTGCGCGAGTTTCACGGCGGCCGCCGCGATGTCCATGATGTCCAGGTCCGAGGCGAGACTCTCGACGACACTGCGATAACGATCGAGGTCGCCCGCAATCAGAGTTTCGCGCAACTGGGCACAGGTGAGCTCGAGGCGGCGGTGGTGGAGGTCCGCCACGGTGGGGATCGTCGCGAGTGCGATCTTCTGGCGAGTGATTGACTCGATGTTGCGCAGCAGCCGATGCTCGCGGGGTTCGACTAGAGTGATCGCTACTCCTTCGCGTCCGGCGCGTCCGGTGCGGCCGATGCGATGCACGTACGCTTCCGGCTCGGAAGGACAGTCGTAATTGACGACGTGCGAAAGCTGGTCGATGTCGAGGCCGCGGGCCGCCACGTCGGTGGCGATCAAGACGTCGGCCTTGCCACTTCGAAAGCGCCGCATGACCCGTTCGCGCTGGTCTTGGGCGAATCCGCCGTGCAGCGCCTCCGCCCGATAGCCGCGGGCATTCATGGCTTCCTGCAACTCGTCCACTTCCAAGCGGGTTCGGCAGAACACGATGGTAAGGGTGGGAGTCTCCATGTCGAGCACCCGCACCAGCGCTGCCGTCTTTTGGGCGCGAGGCACGATGTACGCGGTCTGACGAACTTTGGGCAGCTCACCCCCGACCGGGCGCTCGCGCTGGAGGAGGATGCGCGCCGGATTCTTGAGGTGTCGTTCGGCGATGCCGAGGATGCGCGGGGCCAAGGTGGCGGAAAACAGCGCGGTCTGACGATTCGTGGGCGCTCGTTTGAGGATCGCGTCCAAATCCTCGGCGAAGCCCATATTCAGCATCTCGTCGGCTTCGTCGAGCACGACGACCTGCACGTCGTCCAAGTGGATCGAGCCACGCTCGAGATGCTCCAACGCGCGCCCGGGGGTGGCGACGACGCAGGAAACGCCACGCGCGAGGAAGCGCAACTGCTGGCCGATGAACTGGCCGCCGTAGATCGGAAGCACACTCGCGCCGCGGCCCCGTCCGTACTTGTGGATGGCCTCCGCGACTTGCATCGCGAGTTCGCGAGTCGGCACGAGCACGAGAGCGCGCGGGCGGTGTGGAACTGGTTCGGCAGTGCCGATTCGATGCAAAAGGGGAAGAGCGAACGCGGCCGTCTTGCCGGTGCCGGTGGCGGCCTGACCGAGGACGTCACGACCGGCAAGCAGGGCGGGGATTGCCGCGGTTTGGATCGGCGTGGGTTCCTCGTAACCGAGGGCTGTCAACACCGTGAGGATGTCCGGGGCGATGCCGAGGGCGGCAAAGCCGCTTCCGGACGTGGATTCCGCAGCCGGTGGGGAAACCGGCGTATCGAGTTCTTCAGACATGGTGACCGAGCCCTTCCGGCGCAGCGAGGAGTCCGTTGGAATGGTCCGGCGTTGCCCCGGGCCGGGGCGGGAAAGCCTGGATAGGGGGCGCAAGAAGGAGGCGCCTCAACCGAGAGGTACGCGCCCGACGAGCTTCACCGCGGATCGGCCCGAAGGCCACGCGGCGGCACCCTCACCATTTCCATAGGTCTGAGCGGACCGGAATCAGGCTCGACGTGAACCAGGGCCGGACCAAAAACATCAAACAGACCGATTTGCGAACCGGTGGTCTTAGCAGGCGAGGCGGGGCCGGGGTTGGTTTTTCTTGCTGAGCCCGGTTCGGGCGCGCAACGCGTGCGCCGACTCAGGCCATGACGAGGGCAGACTCGGCGGCGCTGAGCTCGGCCCCCCACTGACCGGCCCGGCTCGTGGAAAATCCGGGGACGAGGAGGTCCAAGAGGCGCAAAATGCCCTGGCCGTCCACCAATTCGGAGCCCCGCGACGCGAGAATCCGGAGGTGGTCCGAGTCCATCGAACTCGCCAACACGTGGGTCGCAAGACTCGCAGCGTCGGTCCAAGGCAGCCAATCAAGGGCGTGCGCTCGGGCGAGTGACTGGATCTCCGGGCACGGAGCGGCCTCCCTCACCAGCACCTGCACCGGCACCCCGAGGGCGAGCGCCTCGTGTACGCTCGGGAGTGAGGAGGTCACTACCAAGTCAGCGCCGGCGCTGACCGCGGAGGTTCGTTCCGACTCGAGTATCCACTTCGCTTGCGGAATGGTCTGCCGCAACTGGTTGATTTCTCCCTCGTCCCAGTGGTTGGGGATGATCCAAGTCGGCTCGAGGCCCGGCTCTTTGCACCAGGCACGAGCCAGGCCCACCTGGTCGGGGCAAGCCAGGTCGCGCAGGTCGACCAGCCAGGCTTTGGCGGTGGAACCGGGCGAGCGCCGCAGCGGCCGCGCCATGGCCACGCTCGGGTCCATGAGGAGCCAACGTCTGCCCATGACTAGTCGTTCGGCCTGGCTCTCGGAGGAGATCGCCACTGCCCCTTCGTCGGCACTGTGCCCCCCCGCTACCGCGGTGGGACGAACCAGGTGCCTCGCTTTGCCGCGCCACAGCCCGAGTTGATCCGACTCCAAAGACCACGGAGCGAGGTGCAGAACGAGGTCGGCAAAACCCCGCTTGGACCTGGCCCAAGCCTCCTCCCCGAGGTCGACCCCCGTTCGGAGGGGGACTAAGTCCCGCACCCTCGAGTAGAGGTGGTCCCAGACTCGCTCCGGTCCCTCCGCGAAGATGGTCACGCGGGCTTCCGGCCAGCCGCGGCGGAGAAACGACTCGAACCCGAGCGCCCAGTGGAGCGCGTCCCAGCGCCCCAAGGGAGTCACTCCGGTCCTCACGAGAATGTTGGCATGAGCCATCGGAACCCTTTCGTCCGAGCGGGTTATCGAAAAGATTCCTTCCAAGGCTTAAACTGGCGCTCGTGATTCCGCGTTCAGGAGAGGTCCCGGCACCCCAAATGGGGCGCAAAGGGCTAGACTGCTGGCGAAATCCGAAAAATCGGGAGGAGGTCCCCCCGAATTTCGTCACGTTTTGGTCAATTTGTCACATGTTTGGGTAGCCGACGGAACGAATCCGTGGTCCAATCCGTCTTGGGTTTGGAGATTTGGTCCCTCGGTCTTGTCCCGGTGCCACGTCTGCCCGTGACACAAGGTCAAGTGAAGGAGAACGGCTGTGGAATCGACGCATCGATCGGTAGCGGTTTTCGGGCTCGTCGCGATTTTGGCCTCCCCCCTCGCAACGCTCGGGGACAAGCAGCTCGGCTCGGTCCAAAAGATCAAGGCGTGGGGGTACAGCATCAAGACAGTCGAGGAATGGTCCGCCGTGGCCCCCGAACCGGACGAGAAGTACGTCGTCGGGCGCTGGAAACCCGACCTCAAGGACTCGCAAAAGCGAGGCGACTTCCAGGGGATGATGGATGGTCAGTTCTGCGAGCTGACGGTGATTCGCCTGGTTCCGGAGGCGTCGACCACCGGTCCCGGCACGGAGACCCCGGTCGCCGAGAAGTCGCCGGAAGAGAAGATGCGGGAGCGCTTCACCGCCGCCATGGGCCGGGGGCGGTCCAGCGAGGCGAAGTCGGCCGAACAGTGGATCGAAAACGTGTACGAGGGGGCGGGGGCGCGCGCCACGAAAAAGCCGCTCAAGATCGGTGACACCACCGCGACCCTCTGGGACTTCACGCATTCCCAGACCCACTACCTCATCGCCGTGATCAAACGCGATGGCCTCGAGTGGGCCTTCACCTACGGGGCGCACGAAGAGGTCTTCACGCGCGACTACGTCAAAGTCTTTACCCAAAGCCTCCAGAGCATCCGTTTCTTCGCGCCGGAGGGGAAACCCGACGCGGCCGCCGCGAACGCCGATTTCACGAAGCTCGAAGGCAAGGAGCGTCGCGAGGCCATCAAAGCCAAGATCGCCGGCTTGACCGGCTGGTACGCGGTGGACACCAAGAACTACGTGTTCTTGACCAACGCCAAGGACAAGGCCTTCATCAATCTGCTCGGCCGCGAGCTCGAGACGATCCGCGAGAAGATGTACGAGAAGATCTTCCCGGCCACGAAGCCGATCGAGACGATCTCCATCGTCCGCGTCCTCGCCACCCAAGACGAGTACCACCAGTACGGTGGACCCGGCGGCTCGGCCGGCTATTGGAACTCGAAGGACGAAGAACTCGTGCTCTTCATTGAGTTCACGAGCTTGGCTCGGAAGCTCTCTAAGGCCTATTGCAAGTCGGTCATGTACCACGAGGGATTCCACCAATACATCCACTACGCGAGCGGTGACTTCGCTCCCCACTCTTGGTTCAACGAGGGCCACGGCGATTACTTCGCGGGATCGATCGTCACCCCGAACTCGGTCAGCGTCAAACCCTTCGAATGGCGCGTCGAAGCCCTCAAGCGTCACATCGGGGAAAAGAAGGACCTGATCCCCACCAAGAGCCTCGTGCGCCTGCCCCAGGGCGAGTACTACACCAACGGCGGGCTCAAGTACGCCCACGGCTGGGCGATCGTCTACTTCCTCCGCAGCGTGACCAAGAACGCTCGCTACAAGGAAATCCCGGGCATCTACTTCCAACACCTGCGGGACAACATGGAGCTCTTGAAGTCGGAGACGGAAGCGTCCGGCGGAGATGACATTCCGGGCCTGCCCGGCGTGGTTTCGGCGCGCTACCGGGACCCGGAGAAGGCCGAGAAGATCCTCATGGAAGCGATCGACAAGGCGTTCGAAGGGATCGACATGGAGAAGTTCGACAAGGAATTCCACGGCTGGGTGCGCACGCTCTGATCCGAGTCTGATCCGATCCCGGGGCGCGGGCAAGCCTCCGCGACTTCGGGCATGATGGGGCCATGCTGCTTCGCGCACTTGGCCCCGTTCTTTTGGGTGCGATCCTCGCGTCCCCCCCGCTCCGCGCCCAGAGCGAGGCCGAGCTTCGCGCGCTCTTCGAGCGCGCCGCCCTGGAGGGCCACGGCACGGGCGGAGTGTGCCTCCTCCATCGGGCGGGCGAGGCGGACTTCGTCCGGGCGTTCGGCGCCTGGACGAACGACTCCGGTCAGGTCTCCTTTCAGGCCGACTCGGTCTTCGACCTCGCCTCGCTGACCAAGCCGATCGCCACCGCGGCTTCAATCATCCACTTGTCTGGGACGGGGAAATTGAAGCTCGAAGACCCGGTGGCCCGGCACTGGCCCGAGTTTGCCGCCAGCGGCAAAGCTGCCGTCACCATCGAGCATCTACTCCTGCACCGAAGCGGACTGCTCGCCGACAATGCCCTTCGAGACTACGAGTCCGGGCTCAGCGTCGCGATGGAGCGGGTGGCCGCACTGCCGCTCCTGCACGCCGCGGGCTCGAAATTCCTCTACAGCGACGTCGGCTACCTCGTCCTCGGCTGGCTCGTCGAGCGGGTGAGCGGGCGACGCCTCGACGACTACGCGGCGGAGCATGTGTTCGGCTCGGAGATGCCCGACACCCGCTTTGTCGCCTCCGACCGACCGGCTCCTACCGCCGAGTGGTTGGCCCGCTGCGTGCCCACGGAACCCGCCGGTCCCAAACTGCCGCCCCTGCGGGGGCAAGTCCACGATCCGAGGGCGCGCGCTCTCGGGGGCGTGGCCGGACATGCGGGGCTATTTTCGACCGCGCGCGATCTGGCCCAATTTGCCCGCCGCTTCACGGGACCCGAAATGGCCCCGCGCTGGAGGGCGCTTGCCACCCTCCCCGATTTGGCCAAGGGCGAACGCCGCACTTACGGGTTCGACGCCGAGACTTCCTACTCGGCCCCCCGCGGCCCGCATTTTGGGCGACGCAGTTTCGGGCACACGGGGTTTACCGGCACTTCGCTTTGGATCGACCCCGACGCCAAAGCCGCGATCATTCTCCTCACGAGCCGCCTCCATCCCGACGGCAAGGGCAATTCCAAGTCTCTGCGAGAGGGCGTCGCGGCGTGGGCCTGGCGCGAGGTGCGTCCGCCGGTTGTGACGGGGTTGGACCGCGTGGCCTCCGGGGAGTGGCCAGCCGAACTCGAGCATAGGCGCGTCGGGTTGATCACCAACCACACCGGCCTGACTCGAGACGGACGCCGAGGCATCGATGTCTTCGCCCATCACTCGAAACTCACGCTCGCCGCCTTGTTCAGCCCGGAGCACGGTCTGCTCGGCGTGCGCGACGAAAAGGTGGGAGACAGTGAGGATCCGGTCTCCCAACTCCGAGTGTTCAGCCTCTACGGCGAACACCGACGCCCCACCGCGGAGATGCTCGAAAACCTCCAAGTCTTGGTGTTCGACATCCAGGACATCGGGGCGCGCTTCTACACCTACATCAGCACCATGGTCTCGGCGATGGAGGAGGCGGCGGCGAAGGGCATCCCGTTCGTCGTGCTGGATCGACCGAATGCCATTGGTGGCCGCTTCGTCGAAGGCCCGCTCCCGGATCCGCAGAGCCTCGATTTTGTCGGCTACCTCGACATCCCGATTCGGCACGGCATGACGGTCGGAGAAATCGCCCGCTTGGCGGCGGCCGACAAGAAGCTCCCCGCGCCGATCGTGATCAGCATGAAGAATTGGCGTCGGAGCGACACCTACCGCTCGACCGGTCTCCCCTGGGTGAATCCGTCGCCGAACATGCGGAGCGAAGACGCTGCCCTCCTCTACCCGGGGCTTTGTATCCTCGAGACCACGAACGTCTCGATGGGGCGGGGAACTCCCACTCCGTTCGAGATCATCGGCGCTCCCTGGATCAACGCGCCGGAGCTGGCCGCGAGGCTGACCGGATACCGGCTCCCCGGGGTGATTGCGGAGGCGACGAGTTTCACGCCCGACGCAAGTGTGCATCAGGGCCAACTCTGTCCGGGAGTTCGTTTCACGGTGACCGATGAGCGGAGCTTTCGCCCCGTCGAACTCGGTCTCGCCTTAGCCCGGGAACTCAGGAACCTGCACCCCAAGGACTTCGACCGCAAGCGCCTGAACCGGCTACTCAAGTCGCAGGCCCTGTGCGATGCCATCGAGAAGGTCGAGTCCTGGCCGGAGCTGAAGCGGATCGCGGCATCCGAGCTCGATGGATTCCTCGCCCGCCGGAACGCCGCCCTTCTCTACCCGGAGTGAGTGTCGACGGTTCGCCCCACTTCCCCCCGAAATGGCCGGAATTCGGTCCGTCCCATCCCCCGTACGGCTGGGGGGCTTGATGGGATCTACCCAGTCCAGAAGATGTGGGCATGCGTAGCCCCTCCATTTTTGCGGTTTGTGTCATCGGAGTCTCGGCCTTCGCCCAGATGTCGCCCGAGGCGGCGCAGACGGCGGTCAAGAACGCTCCGGCGGCGATGAAGACCATCACCGCCGCTGATCTCGAGAAGCGCCTGCGACTCGTGGCCTCCGACGAGATGCAGGGGCGACTCACCGCGACGCCGGCTCAGATCAAGATGGCCCACGACATGGCGGCTCACTTCCGGACGCTCGGACTCGAGCCGCTCGGGGTGAAGAACAGCGCCAATCAGGTGAGCTACCTCCAGGGCTACCCCGTGATCACGACGGAGGTCGACGCGGAGTCGGGCCTCTACGACGACCAGGGAAAGAAACTGAATACCCACGGGGCCTGGTCGCTCCCTCGCCAACCGACCTCGAGAGGTGAGCCCGAGGAAACCCCGACTCGACCCGATGGGCCCATGGCCCGTCCCTTGATGGGGCCCGAGGGACTGCCGGCACGCCAGCCAATCGGCGAGCCCACGACCCTGGAGTGGAAGGCCAAAGCCGTGTTCCTCGGCAGCGTGGATCGAAAGACCAGCCTGCCGGAGGATCTCTCTCTCGTCATCCCGGTCGTGTCCACGACCTTCGACACCTCAAAGGACGAAGGGCTGGACATCATGTCCGCCACCATGAGGGGAATGCAGACCGAACTCGGTGCCATCCGCCAGATGGCCTCGCTCTTGCAAGGGAAGGGCGCCCGCTGCGCAGTGATCCTGGTGCCCAAGTTCAACCTCCCGTTCCTGACGGCCGGCAACACGATGCTCGCCTATCCCGGCAAACCCTCGGTGCGCCTCGACAACGGTAAGCGGGACGCCTTCGGAACGATGGTTCTTCGCACCCGGATCCCGATCCTCGTGCTCGGCGGTGCAGACGCGGCGGCGGTGGCGGCGGCGCTGAAGACGACCGTGAAGGACTTTGCAATGTCCGCGAAAAACGTGGACCTCGAGGCTGGTCCCACGCTCGAATTCCGGATGAAAGTCACGGAAATCGGCACCGAGGCGCTCAACACCGTCGGCCTTCTCCGCGGCAAGGACCCCGAACTCTCGAAGCAGGCCGTCGTGTATTCGGCACATATGGATCACGTCGGGATGGCGGCCGACGGCTCGGTGTTCAATGGCGCGGACGACGACGGGAGCGGAACTGTGACCCTCATGGAACTCGCCGAGGCCTTCGCGAAGCTGCCGCCCGAAGAGCGCCCGGCGCGGAGTGTGATCTTCCTTTCCGTCTCGGGCGAGGAACTCGGCCTTTGGGGTTCGGCTCACTATGCCGACAACCCCACTTGGCCCGCCGATCAGCTCATCGCCAACATCAACATCGACATGATCGGACGCAGCACCGCCAAGGTGCCCAAGACCGCCATCGCGGTCACCCCCACGCACAAACACCGCGCCTACTCCTCCCTCGGGCGCGACGCCGCGTTCTTGGGCCAGGCTTTCGATCTGACGATGGCCAACGGGGACCGTTTCTACAGCCGCAGCGACCACTACAACTTCGCCAAGAAGGGCATCCCGGTGGTGTTCTTCTGCGACGACGAACATCCTGACTATCACCTGCCGAGCGACGATCCGGAGAAGATCGAGTACGACAAGGTGGAACGGGTCGCGCGACTGGCGTTCCTCTTGGGCTACCGCACCGCCACCGCCCCCGGACTGCCGAGTGTCCTGGGCAAATCCGACGACTGGTTCGCCGGCGAACCGGCCCCCGAAAAAGGCGAAGGCAAGTAGCCCCCATCCCCGGGGAATCGTGACGATCTGACACGGCCGAGAGTGGCGGCCGCGCTTCTTGGTTGCATCGCCCCCCGGCTCTGGCATACCATCCCACTTCGCCCTTCCGTTGCCGATCGGCCAGCCCTTGTTCCCACTGGAGCCCGCTCCATGAAGCGTTCGATCCTCGTTCTGTGCGTTGCCATGACCTTGTCCGGAGCGCTGTGCGCGCAGGTCCTCGACGCCGTCGTAGTGGCCGGGTCGCTGTCGCAGCCCCTCTTTGCCACCGCTCCCAAGGGCGACCTTCAGAGAGTTTTCATCCTCGAGCAGTACACCGCGCGGATCAAGATCCTGCGGGCGGGCGCCGTCCTCGCCACGCCCTTCCTAGACATCGGAACCCGCGTGATCGATAGCGGCGACGAGCGCGGATTGCTCGGCCTCGCGTTCCATCCCAACTATGCCGTCAACGGCTACTTCTACGTCTACTACATCAACAACTCGGGGTCGAGCGTGGTGGCTCGTTACAGCCGCAACGCCACCAACCCGGATCTCGCCGACTTCAACAGCGAGTTCATCCTTCTCACCCAAACGCAGCCCGCGTCGAATCACAACGGTGGCATGCTCGCCTTCGGCCCGGATGGATACCTGTACATCGGGCTCGGCGACGGCGGCGGTGCTGGTGACACGTCCAACAACGCTCAAACGCTGACCACGCTGTTGGGCAAGATCCTCCGTATCGACGTCGATACCCCGGCCTCGCCCCTCAACTACAGCATCCCCGCCTCGAACCCCTTCACGGGGGCGAGCCCGGGTCGCGACGAGATTTGGGCCTACGGATTACGCAATCCCTGGCGGTTCTCCTTCGACGAAGTCACCGGCGAGTTGTACATCGGCGACGTGGGCCAAAACGCCCGCGAAGAAATCTCCTGGCAGCCGGCGCTCGATCCCATGAATCCGAGCGCGGTCGCCGGCCGCAACTACGGGTGGCGCTGCCGCGAGGGAATCGCGAACTTCAACACCTCGCTGTGCAGCGGAGTGACCAATTTCGTGAACCCCATCTACGACTACGCCCAAGGCAGCTCGACCGGTTTCTGCGTCACCGGCGGTTATGTGTACCGCGGCTGCGCGATCCCCGCGCTCTATGGTCACTACGTCTTCGGCGATTATTCGGGCGGTCGAATCTGGAGCTTCACCTGGAACGGCGCGGCGGTCTCCAATTTCACGGTTCGCACGGCCGACCTGTCACCCACGTCCACCATGCAGACGATCAGCGCGATCACCTCGTTCGGCCAAGACGGGGCCGGTGAGCTCTACGTCGTCAAGCGCGGCTCGACGGTCAGCGCGACCGGGCAAGTGTTCAAGATCGTTCCGGCCGCTGCCGTGCCGCCGATTCCGGCCTTGAGCCTCATCAGCCCGGTGACCGCGGGCGGGATCGGAACCATCCAACTGACGAGCGCGGCCGATCCGAACGAGCCCTACCTCGCGGCGTTTGCCCTCGGAGTCAATCCGGGGCTCTTGTTCCCGGACAACCGCAGACTTCCGATCAACCTGGACGACGTCGCCCTGCTCTCCCTCACGCCCGGAAACGGCATCTTCGCCGGGAACGTCGGAAACCTCGACGGCAGCGGCGTGGCGACCATGAGTGTCACTTTGCCCTTGGTGCCAGGCCTGACCGGTCTCCAGATCTTCGGTGCCGCCGTCATCGCCAATCCGCTCTCCCCGGCGGGCGTCGAGGACATCACCTGCGCGCTGCCGATCACGATTCAGTGAGACTCGTTTCGCCCCGGGCGCAGCCGGGCGACCTGAATCAGGTCGGGATTGAATCGGCGAACCGCCCGGTCTCCCGGGCGTAGATCGCAAACAGCCGTGCCGCGTCGTGCAACCATTCCCGCGGAGGCATGCCTCGCCTCGCGCCCTTGCGCTTGCGTCCGACGTCGCCCCCTGCCATCAGGCGCCTCTGACCGACGTAGATTTGCTTCAAGAAGTAGACGTCGCGCCGCGACATGCGGAGCCGCTGAGACAGCGGCCGCAGGAAGTCTTCCAATCGATCGGCCAATTGACCGGGCGGCATCAGGGGTCCGCCGTCGCTTTGGCCGTAGATCCAAGGCTCGAGGAGCGGGAGAAACAGAAGGCCCAACATGACGTGGTGGGACACGTCTTCTCCACTGCGCACCAGGCGATCCACCTCGGCAAAACCTCGGTAGATCGTGTGGGCGCGGGCCTCCAAGTCTTCATGAGCGAAGATCGGCGCGAGCTCCGGCAGGAGCAGATCCATGAGACCGGTCTTGAGCAGGAGCCGCACGCTCGGCATCGCGCCGCCACGGTTCAGGATGCGGATGATCTCCTCGAAGACCCGCGGAGGCGCCGCCTTCTCGATGTCCCCCGCACAGTCGAGAATCGCTTGGTAGACGTCGTCGGCGAGGCGAAACCCGAGTCGCCCCGCGAACTTGATCGCGCGGAGCATGCGGACCGGATCCTCGCGGAAGCGCAGGGCAGGCTCCCCGATCGTCTCCATCGTGCGTCGTTCGAGATCGCGCAGGCCACCGACAAAGTCGATCACTTCGCCAGAGCGGACGTCGTAGAAGAGGCCGTTGATGGTGAAATCACGGCGGCGGGCGTCCTCCCCCGCGGAGCCGAAGACGTTGTCTTGCCGGATCATCGGATCGTCTTCGCCCTCCGTGGCCTCAGCAAGGGCTCGGAAAGTGGAGACGTCCAAGACCTTGTCCCCGAAGGTGACGTGCACGAGCCGAAACCGGCGGCCGATGATGCGGCTGTTGCGAAAAAGGCGCTTGACCTGCCTTGGAGTCGCGCTCGTCGCGATGTCGAAGTCCTTCGGGGAGAGTCCGAGCAGCAGATCGCGGACACAACCGCCCACGAAGTACGCTTCGTAGCCGAAGGCATTCAACCGTCGCACGACCCGAACCGCATCGAGGTCGAGGTGGTGGGGCCGAAAAACGCCGCCGGGGCGGACTCTCAGGGGCTCCTGGGCCGCCGTCGGAGTCGTTTTCGGTCGGCGGCGCCGCACCGGCAGCCGGGCCAGGCGTCGTCGCCGACGCGGCATCGAGAACCCGGGAACTGAGTCAGGAAATCGCACGCGGTCGGTGATTGGGAGTCGCGGAGTAATGCGGGCGCATGATACCGAGAGCGCGCCCCGGACGACACCGCGAACCCCGAATCACCTCCACCCGCCCCCGGCCGCGGAATCCCGGGCGGGAGTGCGTGCCCGCCGCTGGTAAGCTCTTCGACTTGAAGGTGCGGGTCTTTGGCACCGACGAATCTCGGAGGTTTGCATGCTGCGTGTGGATTGCCCGTCGTGCGGGGCTGGATTCGACGTCGATTTTCCCGTGGGGACCGAGTTCGCCTGCGGTTCCTGCGGAGGCACGGTGGTCGTCCCCGGCGCAGCCCCGCCACCTCGCGTGGTCCGGCCGGCGGCTAGGCCCGGTTCGACGCCCAAACCGATGCCGTCCCCCATCGTCAGGCCAGCGGCCAAGGCCGCGACCCCGCGCCAGCCGGTGGAAGCCCCGGCCGAGGCGCCGGTGCGCACCCCCCTGAGGGGGACCACCCTGCACCGCACCACCGGCACCGTCCCCATGCGCAAGAGCAGCGGAGAAAAGAAATTCCCGCTTCCGCTCCCTGCGCTCATCGGAGCCGGGGTGCTGGTCGTCGGTGGCATCCTCGCGGTCGTCCTATCGGCGGGCGGTGGAGGTGGAGGGTCGAACCGGGGTGACCCCGGCCAAACGCCGGAAGCTCCCAAAGTTCCGACCCCCCCGGCCGATCCCTACGTCGCCCTGAAGAAGCGGGCGGAGGCGGAGGGTGGCCTCGCGCTCCTTCTCGATTTCGGCGAGCAGGCGTGGAAGAAAATGGAAGCTGCTAAGTCCGCCAAGCAGGACATCGAGGCCCGCCGCTTCGAGTCCGACGCTCGATGGGCCTACCGGCAAGTCGTCGCCAAGAATCCCGACCACGACGTGGCTCAAAGCCGCCTCGGCAACGTGCTCTTCGATAAGGCAGTGGTCGAACGCTACCTGAAGACACCCTCGCTCCGCCAGTACGAGACCGACCTCCAGATTCTCCTCGAAGAACTCGAGGAGAAACGACTGAAGGGCAAGTCGAAACTGTGGCTGCCGGAAACCGACGCCTACGGCAAACGCTGGAAGGAACTGGTAGGTCGCATCGAGAAGAATGTCGCGACGGAGAGCGCGAAGGAAAAGGATCCGTTCTACAAAGAAGCCGAGTCGTTGGGTCAGAGTGTGATTCGACGCCTCCGCCGAGCCGAGCCGGACGTCAACTTCCTCCGTAAGGGGGTCACGGGCGAGCCGTTCGTATTGATGCCCCACAAACCCTACGTCTTCATCATCCAGCGTGACGTGAGTGGCGGCGAGGATCGCACCGCCTCGGACTGGGGCAGCGTGATGGATGCTCTCCAGGAGAGTTTCTATTCGCGGTACGCCGAGAAGACGGGCCTGTTGGCAATGAGTCGCCCGACCCCGATTCTCGTCCTCCGCGCGAGCGAGGAATACACGAAGTACAACCGCATGGACGACGCCTCGCGCCGCATCACCAGCGCCGGGCACTACGAGCCGAGCACCAATCTCCTCGTCGTTTACCGGAGCCGCGCCGAGCAGGAGCTCGACACCCTGTTCCACGAAGGCACTCACCAAATCGTGGAATGGGGCATGAAAACGGCCGGCACCGACAAGGGTCTCCGCCAGGCACTCTGGTTCTCGGAGGGAATCGCCGATTTCTTCGGCGGCCACGGCAAGGAGTACGACAAGGATCTCGGACGCAACGTCTTCATCCCGGGGCGGCTCAATAAGGAGAGGATCGAGACGCTGGCCAAGTCCAAAGAAACGGGCTCGCTATTCCCCTTGGCGGAATTGCTCGATTACCGCCGCTACGACTACGTGCAGGATAATGCCGACCCGACCAAGAGCATCCGGGTCGCCAATGCCTATGCCCAAGGCTGGGGCCTCACCTACCTCCTGAACAATTGGCAGGACGGCAAGTGGAAAGACCGGTTCGTGACGCTCGTCAAGCGGGAATTCGCGGGTGACAGCGGCAAGGCCGTCTTCGCCGAAGTCTTCGGTGAAGGCGAGATCGCCGCGATCGAAAAAGAATTCCTGCTCATGATCGACGAACTCGGCGCCGCCCTCAAAGAAGGCCGCATCGTCGAAGGCAAACTCCTCCCCAAGAAATAGCCCCACAGGGAGCGCGGGTCACCAGATCCGCAGCTCCACTGACGCACGAGTCGGTTCCCCTCTGTCCATTCAGCGTCCGGCGTCGGAGTGATCACTTCGCGATCCCTCTTCCGCCATCGCCTCCGTGGAGCAGGCGCCGAATAACGTGTTGCTGGGAACGGCGGCCGACCGTGGTGCACGCGAGAAGGGCGCGCTTCGCGCAGGTCAGACCGCTTCATCGCCAAGGACTTCGCGGATGAAGTCGTCGACGGCGGGGTCGTCCCAGGTTTCGCGTGGCGGGATGTAGCCTTCGATGCCCTTCGTGTAGGGACAATCGGCCGGGAAGATCATCATCGGGAGGCCCTGGGCGGTGCTCGCACAATCGGGCTCGGCGCGGAATCGTTGCGGATAGACGGTGCAGGTCTTCGTGCCGCGGTCGAGGAAGCGGCAGAACTTCTTCGTGACGTAGATCACGCCGTCCATCTCGACCTTTTCCGCGCAACATTTCCCGCAGCGGCGGCAGAGCGCTTCCCACATCTCGGGGGCATGCGGGCCGGACTCATGGGCGGATCCGAGAAGCTCGCGAGGCGGTGAGTATCCAGCGATCGCCTTGTGGCGAGACCGCAGGGAATAAGCAACGATTATCCTGGCACGGAGGGCGGACGAAGCGGGGCGTCTAGCGAGGAGTCGGCGCCAACCGTTCGCAACGCTTTTGGCGATGTCGCTGTGCAGGGCACATACCAAGCGTCACTGCACGCCAATCTCCAGCGACCATGACACAATCTGACCGGTGTCCAGGTCAACGCGATCCGACAGATGGAGTTTCCAGGTTCCATTTGGAGATGTTGCGTAAAGAGCGTTGAATCCAGTCAGGTCATCAGGCAAGTAGATTCCGTTGAATGGCGATGCAGCACTACTGAATGGTCCACTCGCCAAGTGGACCGGGTCGGCACTTCCGGTGAAGCTCGTGCCGGGTAGATCATCGTCTTCACCCCCGTTCCGATGGGAGAGCAAAACTTTCTGGCCGTTTGGCGACTCGAGAGAGAAGACCATGTCGGATACATAGGTGTGAAATACCTCCAAGGACACGCGAAGGCTTCGAATCGTACCGGCTCCGAAGGAGACATCGATTTCCGAAGTGAGCTCCCACGGGTAGGAGGTCACACAGGCGGGATAGTCTGTGTGATCCAATATCGGCAAGTACAAAAGCTTCGTGAAGGTCTGCGTCGGAGCACCCAGAACGAATTCGTGCGCCGCCGAAACTGCAAAAACTCCGTTGTTGGCCATTGGACTGAATACGGCACCCTGTATGACCACGGAGGAACCGGCAGGCGAACTTGGCACCAAGTACTGTGCCCCGAAGCCTCCCGCCCCCAACACAGGTGCAAAACCACCCGGTGATGGAGTGATGCCATCTGCTATGATTACGAAATTGAGAGGCAACCAAACGCCGGCCAGAAAGCTAGTCGTCGGCCCCGGCACCGTCGGAATCAAACTCCCGGCGAGCACGAAAGGAGAATTCTCAAATTCCCCTCGGGGGCTCGTCAGCCCGACCTTGATCAAACTTCCCACCGAAACCGACTTCCGGTGGAGGACTCCTACACCGCCTCTATTGATCTCGGAGGTCAATACCAAATCTTCCCCCGTTCCCGGATAAGTAGATGCCCCTTGGGTGAACTCGTCCGCGCCAATGTCGCTGTTTGCACCCATCTGACGAGCTTCACCATGGATGTCCATTCCAGAAACGCTGACATTGACGCCGGCGTCTATACACGGAGAATCCCAGCTCAGTGAGAGATTTCCGCCGAAAGGGTCAACCAGTCCCGGATCCCCGACAAAATTTGCGATCCCGAATGTGGAAAGCGGGACATCGCTGAAGCAGCTGTAAGGGCCTACGTCTAGTCCTGATGTATGAGCAATAGGACTTGCACCACAGTCCAAGAAAATGCACTTGAACAAGTTCAAGCCGGCGAAGGAGGGTGTATCCGTGTACGCTATGGCCCCTCCCGACGAAAGGCCCACAAGAACGGGAGATCCGTATGCGCGATGATTGCTGACAAAAGTGCAATACGCTATAGTGGGAACCGAGGCCGACTTGATGTGCACTGCTCCAGTCGCGTTGCGGGCCAAGGGGCTGTTAGTTGTTCCCGCGCGATTCCCGAAGAAGTTGCAGTTGGCCACTGTGATAGATGAAGAGCCGGCTATCGACCGTTCGATGAATAGCGCGCTTCCCTGACCAACATATAATGCCGATCCGCTGCGGTTGAGGCGAAATTCGCAGCGCGTCACACTCACATTGTATCCGCGGCACCACAACGCCCCTCCAGACGGAGAGAAACTCTCCGTTGATCCCGTCAGTTCTCCTGATCGATTGTTTATGAATTCACACCCCGTAACCATGATGGTCTGAGAGGCGATCACGGCGGCTCCTCCGCGACCATCGTAATTGGCACCACCAATCGATCCCGGATCACCGGCAATGTTGTCCGAGAAGCGACAGTCTGACAGATAGCTCTCACCACAAATCGAGTAAAGAGCTCCACCTGGACCCCGACTGGATGAAGTTGCGCCCCCACTTCTATTATTCAATAAATGGCAGTTGTCCAAGTAAAATCTCCCACCGGTTTCCGGAACGCCCATTGTTTGTACGAACAGAGCCCCTCCGGATCCACTCGAGAGCCTTCCATTGCGGATTGTGAATCCGGATATACGCGTCGGTTGAAGCTTATTGGCTTTGACGATGACGTGAAACGCTCTACCAAGGAAACCACAGTCAATTACTGTAGTCTCCGGACCCTCAGCCCCGCGAATGCAGATTGCCTTACCCAAGACCGAGATGTCTCGTTCATAGTAAGTCCCTGGAGCCACCAAGACCGTGTCCCCGTCCTGGGATACGGCCACGGCGGCAGCGATCGTCGGATACTGACCGGGAACCAGACGCGTGCACTGCCCGAAGGCACAGGAACCGCCTGCGGCGAACAGGCTGATGGCAAGCAGGTGAGTTATGAAAATTTGCGGCATTTGATTTCTCCGGATCGGTTGCTCTTCAAGGGCTCGGGTAGATTTGGATCTCATGACCGTCCGTAATCGCAACGATTCCGTTCGTCGCGAGTGGCGTCAGTACTGCGCCCTGAACCAGTAGCGAAATTCCGCTTATACCTGGAGGAACTTGCAGGTACAGACCGTTGCCCGACCAAGAAAGTCCAGGAACTAGGCCACCGGGGAGAGGTGTGAACCCGTCGCGCAGAACGAAGAATGTGAAGGGATTTACGTGAAGTCCGGGAAACAGTGATGGCGGAGGGCTTCCCGTCGGGAACCCGTCCCCTACCATGAGATAGGGAGTTCCGATCAGTGAACCCTGTGGGCTGCTCATCAGGAAGTACATCGTGTCCCCTCCCATTGCTACCTTTTGGCGCTGCGCGAGGGGCCCGATTCCGTTCACCAGGCTCACGAGGGTCAGATCATCGCCGGTCCCTGAATAGACGGGAACCAACGATTCGTGCTCGTAGGCACCCATGTCCACCGCCAGTCCCATGAAACGTGGACTGCCGGCCAAGTCCGTAGCCGGCAGCATGGCTACTCCCGGTGTTCCGGTATCGCGGCATGGAGATCCACTGGTGAGACGAAAGTCTTCGGCTTGGGCATCCACGAATAGCGGATTCGCAAAGGAATTACCCACGCCAGCGTAGCCGTTCATGATGACGCTGTGCGTTACCGCCGCCAGCCCACCCACTTGCGTCCCGCTATTGCTCCATAATATGCTGTCTCGAATGCTCACCGCTTGGAGGACACTACTGTTGTGGACGCCGCCCGTTCCGTTCGAAGGACCAATAGGAGTCGCACCTGGTTCATTGCCGTAGAAGGTGCAAAATTTGATGTCCGCGTTAGCGTCGGTACTAATGGCGCCGCCTTGGCCCGGAGTGGCGACCCCAGAGAATGAGCCTAAGTGGCTGCCGGCCTGATTCAGCACGAAGAGGGAGTTCACGACCGTAACCAGGAAATTGCCTTCAGCTCGGATCGCGCCACCGTGCCCGAACGGAGTTCCGTTCGGATTGCTGACTCCCGATACTGATCCCGCGACATTGCCGCGAAAAATGCAGCCCTCTATAGCTACATTTCCGACGGAGAACAGCGCGCCGCCTTTGCCGCTCACACCAAAGACAATGATTGATAACAATGAACATCTGTTGTCAATGAACCCGCACCCGGAAAACTTAGTGATTGAAGAAGGGGACCCGAGTGCATTATTTAAGTAGACGGCTCCCCCGTTTACGATGGATCCCTCTCCCTGGGCTTGATTTTCCAGGAACTCGCAGTCCTCGAAGACTGGATAGCCGTTATCTACCCTGACGGCCCCACCAGGATTACTGTTGTAACTCGTATTCCTGATGAATTTGCAACTCTGAAAAGTCGCTGAGGCGTTCAAAATTCGCACCGCTCCTCCTCCGATACGTGCCCCGTGCCTGAAGACCAAGTTGATGAATTTCGAGTCGAGACTCTCGCCGCTAACTAGATCCAGGATGCCTGTCGCGAAGTTGCCGTCCAGAACCGTCGGCAGAGTGCCACCTGCCCCACGGAATGTGAGGTTTTTACCGACTGGATTGATGGGCGTTGCCACGTAATGAACGCCGGGCCCGAACTGTACGGAATCTCCGTCCAACGCTGCCGCTATCGCGGCGCTCGCAGTTGCGTAGTTACCCGGTACGTTGAGCACGATGGGCTCTCTGAAAGTATATCCCCCAACAAGGCTCGACGTGTACGTACCAAAGTGAACCGACACCGTAACGGAGCCTCCTGCGTGAGCCGGTGTTACCGCCTCGATCGTGGAAGAGTTGAGGGCGCTGAACGAAGCGGCCGGGAGTGCTCCGAAGCTCACGGAGGTGGCATCGCCGATGCCCGGACCGGTGAGAGTGACCACGGTCCCGCCTACCGCTGGGCCGAGGGATGGAGCGACCCCCGTCAGGTTAAATTCGTAGTTGTAAGCTCCAGCGAGTAGAGAGGTGGTGGGGCCAAATTCCACGGCAATATCGACTGGGCCTGGTCCGGCCTGAGGAGAGGTGGCACGGATGGAGTTGTTATTCAGCACCGTGAAGGGTGTCGTGAGGCCGTCGATTCTCAAGGTAGACGCAACGCCAATGCCGGGACCCGACATGGTGAGCAGTGTTCCGCCAAATACGGAACCAGAACTTGGTGATACTGACTGAAGATCGAAAGGGAAGTTGACTCCACCTGGAATAATGAAGATCTCCGGATTATAGAGTCCGTACTCTATCGAAATCGTTGCCGTCCCTGGGACCATTCGTGGAGGAATGATGAACTGAAGAACCCCGATCAGGTAAGTAGTAAAAGGCACCTCGATGGAATCGACATAGATTCGGCGTACGATGCTAAATCCTTGTCCGGTGACGGATACCTGCAGCGGGGACCCGAGCAGGCCGGCAGAGGGGGTAAGTAGAAGATTCGGCTGTACAATTCGCTCATCAGCGCCGATGTCGGCATCGGATCCAAGGTACGGAGGCTCTCCATCGATGTCCGAGCCACCACCTCCCGGCTTGGTCGCCTGAACGAACGCGTTGACAGTGTTTATGAGGGGCGAGCTAGCAAGCAGATGCAGATTCTTGTTCGGGAGGTCCTCGAATTGAGGATCTACCGCTCCGACAACTCCCTGTATGTTGGATTCTTGAATCGACGGCGACCCCTGAATTCCTCCGGGCGCGGAGCTACCGGATGGTCCAGGAGGGCCTGAACCAAAGCCTGGGCCTCCGGTTCCTCCGGCGCCTCCGCTGCCCGGAGTGCCGGGGTTATTAGCCCAAACGATGCATCCGAAGATCTCCAGAGTCCCTCCCACGAGAGCCACGGCGCCGACACCCGCGTTACCTCCTGCGCCACCGGTCTGGCCGGGTTGGGCTGACGTGAATGAGTACCCGGTTCCCCCCATGCCTCCATCCCCGCCGCGGTTGCTCGCAAGGGTGCAGCGTACGAGGGTGACCGCACCTGACTCGACACGAAGGGCTCCGCCTGAACCTCCCGCTCCGCCTAGGCGACCTGGGCCAAAGAGGGGCGGTGGTCCACCATTTCCGCCGTCGCCGGCTGAGTTGTCAGTGAAAATGCAGAACTGGAAGGAGGGGCTCCCGCCAGTGACGTTCACTGCACCTCCTCCGCCCCCCGTGGTTCCGTTTGCGATGGTCGCCCCTCCATCACCAGCTCGGTTTCCGTCCAGGATGCAACGCCGGATCTGAGGTGACGATCCGGCGATCAGGATTCCACCGCCGTGCTGGCCTTGAGAAGCGAAGGTGCCATTCGGGGCCTGGCCGTTGCGGAGGGTGAAGCCAGTCACGATTGAGGCGGAACTCTCCCCTCCCTGAAATCGGAACACCCTCCCTAGGTTCTGGGCATCGATAATCGTCTGATAAGGGCCTTCCAGGCTTGTAAGAACAAGGTTCTTCCCTCCGAAATCGAGCGAATGCTCGGCGTAGACTCCGGGTCCGACGGTGATAGTGGATCCGGTAGGCAGTGCGTTGATCGCTGCCTGAATCGTTGGGTAGTCACAGGGAACCGTTGGCCCCCCGACGACGCCCACTTGCCCATAGACCGCTCCTCGGTCCGTGCCGCCATCATCATCGAAGGGCGCGCCGGCGGCGAAGGTGAAACAGGAGGCTCCGATCCAGGCCACCGACCGGCCAAAGCCGTCCCCATCGTCCAGGGTCAGTCCCGGAAGGCCGGAGGTGGAGCTGATTTTCGTGTGTCCGGTGACCAGCCCCGTGGGCGAGAGGTGGAGTGTATACAAGGCTCCGCGATCAGCGCCTCCATCGTCATCGCCAGGTGCCCCCACTAGGAGGTCCGGGATGCCGTCAGCGTTTTGATCCGTAGCTCCCGCCAATTGGTTCCCAAACTGATCGGATGCGTCAAGCGAGCCTGTGAAACCACCCTGGGTCGAGCTGATCTTTTGAGCCTGTGCCACCACCCCCGCGGAGTCGAGAAATAGAACAAAAGCGGCACCTCTCGAAGCACCACCCTCGATGTCGAGTGGGCTTCCCACCACGAGTTCGTTGCGGCCATCCATGTTGATGTCCAGGGTGGCAGTGAGTCCGAGTCCGAAGCGCGTGCCTGAAATCGGAATCGCGAGGCCGCCGGAAGTGGCGCTAATCTTCTGGTGGGCCTTGACCGTTCCGTTGCTGTTCAAGAACAGTACATAAACGGCACCGAGGTTCGCGCCCCCATCGTCGTCGCGGGAGGCACCGACTGCGATGTCGGGAACTCCGTCGGCGTCCAGATCCCCGATCGCCGCCACGTCGTTGCCGAAGTTGTCGTCGTTGTCCAAAGAGCCCGTGAACCCTCCAGCCGTGGCGCTGATCTTCTGGAAGCTCTGCACCGTGCCCAGGTTGGTGAGAAAGAGGATATAGACCGCTCCCCGGTTGCTCCCTCCGTCGTCGTCGAACCAAGCCCCTACCGCGAGATCTACAACCCCGTTGTTGTCTAGATCGCCGACCGCCGCGATGCCCGCCCCAAAGTTGTCCGAAGCACCCAACTGGCCAGAAAAGCCACCTACCCCCTCAGCGATCTTCTGCGAGGACTGAACTCCCCCGTTCGCGTTGAGAAAGAGAATGTGCACCGCCCCGGAGTTGGTCAAGGCTCCCGAGTCGTCGAAGTGGGCTCCCACGGCGATGTCCGGAAACCCGTCGCCGTTGACATCGCCGACGTGCGCGATGGACTGGCCGAAGAGATCCGAATCCGCAAGCGGGGGGGTGATCCCCGCGGTGTTCGCGCTGATTTTTGCAAAATTCTGGCCAAAGCCGACGAGCCCAAGAGTCAGGACGACAGGAAGAACCCGAGCAAGTCTCGACATGGCAATCCTCGAAGACAAATTGTCTTGTGCTGGTAAGGACGTCATCTGAATTCAAAAGCCCTCAAGATTTTGCAAGCCTCGTTGCAAAGGACGGTTGGGCACGAGCCGCCGGGCATCCGATACGCACGCACACGAGCGGCTAGAGACAAGGCTTCTGGGGCTCCCGGTCCGCGCCGACCTACGGGCCGGCAAGTAGCTGAAGCTCGTGCCCATCCTTGAGAATCAGGGATGGGGGATCGGTGGCCGACCTGTGCGCGGCCCCCTGCACCATGAGCCAGATGCCGATGAAAACAGGAGTCCCTCCCTGGGCCAGGATGATTGCATCTTGCTCCTGGGGGACCGCGTAGCAATCGCTTCGGGGACCGCCTCCTCGGCGATGGAATGAGGGCGAACCCAAGAGGGGGTGCCGTCATCTCCATGAAGGACAAGTAGGCTCACCGCGCCGGAGTCCGCCTGGTTCGAGGAGTCGTCGAAGGGGTGTCTCCCCCAGCGAGATCGAAAAAAGCGTCGGGGTTGACGTCACCCCGGCTCGTGACGGCTTGACCGCGAAGATCTGCATCCGCAACCAAGTCCCCAAGGCAGCCGGAGCGGGTACTCGGCTTCGGGGCGGTCTGGGCGGCACCACTCCGTTCCAAGTCCAACGACATCGGGGGAAACAAAGGGAGCTTAGGCATGCGAATCCCAGAAGGAGCTGGCGCTCGTTGCGATCAGAACGACATCCGGCTCGAAAACCCGTCTCGATTTCATCGGATTCGTTCCGGCTGCCCCCCCGAACGAGGCTCGCCGCGTGAACTCCCCCGTGGATCCATGGTCTGCCTGTAGACTGCGCCCACGTCCCATCCCCTTCGCGAGGCCTGCTTGAACCCAACGAATGTCTCCCAGCTCTTTCAGGAAGCGGCGCTCGGAAACCGCGAGGCCGAGGCGAAGCTCTTCGATCTGGTTTGCCAGGAGTTGCGAGCGCGGGCGCACCTGCTAATGGCGAAGGAACGCTCGGAGCACAGCTTCGATACGACCGATCTGGTCCACGAAACTTGGTTACGCCTCTTCTCGGGAAACACCCGTGGCCGCCTTGCCCACTCCCACTTCCTGCGCCTCGCGGCCACTGCGATGCGGCATGTCCTGGTGGATCACGCTCGCCGGAAGGCTGCCAACAAGCGAGGGCCTTCGGGAAACAGGATCGCCTTGGATCTAGCCGTAGAGGGCTTGAGTCGCTCAGGGTGCGACGTCGTCGCGCTTCACGACTCCTTGGATCAGCTTCGATCGGTGGATTCGCAGCTCGGCCAGTTGGTCGAGCTGCGCTTTTTTGGGGGAGCGACTTTGGTCGAGTGCGCCGAGGCTATGGACGTCGCCCTCCCTACCGTGGAGCGCAAGTGGCGTCTGGCTCGAATCTGGTTGCGCGCGCAGTTGGAACCTTGAGGGTCTTTGAGGGTATCCTGCGCTTAGTCACTCTAGTACGATGAATTCCGAACCGCGACTCCCCTCCCTCGATTGGAGCACGCTCCTCCCTCTCTTGGAGGACCTTTTGCCCCGGAGTCTGGAGGAGCGTGCCGCCCTTATCTCGGAAATCCGTTCCCAATCTTCGGAGCTCGCTGAGCGTGTCCTTGATCTGCTGGCCCGGGAAAGCGACCCTGACCCGCCGCTCCTTCGGGCTCTCGAGGCCCCCAGATTCCACGCAATAGAACTCAGGGCGATTCAATCCGGAGATCGCCTCGGCCGCTACCACCTCCGCCAAGTCCTCGGTCACGGAGGGCAAGGAGTCGTTTTCGAAGCTTGGGACGAACGCCTCCAGCGTTCCGTGGCCATCAAGTTCCTGCTGAGATCGGACTCCGGGAATCCGACTTTCGCACAAAAATTCAGCCGAGAAGTAGAGGCTGCCTCTCTGCTTAGCCACGAAAACATCTGCCCGGTCTTCGAGGGTTCGGTGCACGAAGGCCTCCCCATGATCGTGATGAGGCGCCTCACGGGACGCACTTTACGCCAGACTCTCACGGACTTTGGATCCCACCCTCCCGCGCCGGGTGAGCGCAATCGTCTGGCACTACAGGTCGGCATCGCGGTGGGAAGGGGGCTCTCAGCCGCCCACGCCGTCGGGCTCGTCCATCGCGACGTCAAACCCAGCAATGTCATGATCGCCGAAGACGGGGTCGTCAGCATTCTGGACTTTGGCATCAGCCATATCACACAAGGCACCCCTGACGGGGACATCGGCCGTCGCTCGGGAACACCCGCCTACCTTGCCCCCGAACAAGTCGGCGGCACCGCCTACGCTGCCAATCCCAAGAGCGACGCGCACGCAGTGGGGGCGCTGCTGTTCGAGATTTTTGCTGGGATGAGCCCGTACCAGTCTCCAACCCTGGAGGGTCTCTACCGTGCCATTCAAGATAAGCCTCCTCCCGATTTGCGCGCTCGAAAACTCAGTATTCCCCACGACTTCCGTCCGATCATCGCCGCCTGCCTCCAAAAAGAACCCGAACTGCGTCCCACCGCGGCATTCCTGGTCTCGGAGCTCGATCGCATTCGCTCAGGCCTAGCTCCCTTGCTACAGCCTATGTCCCCCCTCGCCAGTGCGATACGGTGGACGAAGCGACACCCCGCTAAGGCAAGCTTGGCGGTGAGTGCCATCTTCAGTGTCGCGCTCGCGGCGGGATTGGCCTCCTGGTCGATGCAACACACAAAATCTCTGGCTTGGGCCGAGCAGCGCCGCCATGATGCCGCGGTTGATGAATCGCTCGACCTCGCATTCTGTCGGGCCCTGATGGGAGAGTCGACCGCTACTGCATTCCAGCCGGTGTTCCAACTGGCAAGCCATCAACGCGAGGCGCAGGTCGGAGTCAGTCTGCTCGGCGGTCACACGAATGAGGGGCTTGCGGCAAATCCATCCAGCTCTCCCGAAGTCGTCCACTTCGAGGATGCGCTCACCGCATTCGTCCTCGCGAAGCGAGGATCAATCGCCGCCTCGGATCGGGCCGTACGTGCCAGTTATCGCGCCGCGCTGGCCGCCGAGAAGCCCCGTCGCCGCAACCTTGCGTTGCTCGCATTCAGCGCCGAACTTGCGGGCGACAGGGAACGTGCCGATCAGGCCTGCCGAATCCTCCGCACACAGTGGCCCACGAACGATCCGGTGGTGGCCGATGTGATTCGTTACTCCAGCATGATCACGAGCCACGAGTTGCCCCCTGAATCCGCGCGAGCTTCCTTGCGGCGCGCTCGCGTCGCGACCCAGGAATACCGACCCAACGCGGCACTCGCCGAATTGGGTCCGGTTCGCCAAGACGCACCGCTGAATTCTGAGGCCATAATCCTCCACGGGCGGGCCCTTTCCCGGCTGACGCGCCACGGAGAGGCGAAGACGGTGATCTCTCAGGGGCTGAAAGAGCACCCCCGGAGCGCGGAATTGCGCGCTGAAGCCGGCCTCGCGGCGATCGCGGCGGGAGACTTCCCGGAAGCAGTGGTCCACCTGAGGCTGGCCTGTGCCGCCGACCAGCCGGCAGCACTCGCCGCGCCCGGCCTTGCACACGCTCTAGCAGAAATCGGCAGAATTGACGAGGCGCTCCAGATCACGAGTCAGGGCGCCTTCCCTCGGAGCGGCCAAGATCTCAGCGAGATTCACTTCCACACAGGAGCAGTCTTGTTTCGGAGCGGCAAAATCGCAGAGGCCATTGTCGCCCTTCGATCCTGTCTCGTACTCACGCCCGAGCATGTTCCCGCGCTGATCCTCCTATCCACATGCCTCGAGCGCCACGGTGACATACCAGCAGCCCTCAAAGCCATGGGCGATGCACGTGTCATCGCGAGTAAGAACGCAATTTCGGTGCCGGATCGGTCGGAAGATTTGGCGCGCCTTGAGAGGCACCAGCGGGATTGGGCCGCTGCAGAACGTCTGCTCCTCGACGAGGAGATTTCGTCGGACCACGCTGAGAGCTTCCGACTGGCACTGTTCACCCATGAGGTTCTCAAGCGTCCTGAGGAGAGTCTGCGACTCTTGCTCGGTTTGGAGGCTCGAGCGCCAAGTCTATTCGGCCGCCCGGGCCATGGCTTGCGCGCCGCTCGAGTCGCGATGCAAGCCGATCTCCTTAAGAAAGAGGACCGCCACGCCCCCGTCGCCCAACGCTGGATGAGGGTCGAATTGGGTCAAATTCAAGCGTCTTTGTCCGCCCCTGTCGCCGCGCGTCGCAAGTTCTTGGCGCAGTGGCACCAGGATCCGATCTTGCGTGAATACCAAAGTCACCTCAGCTCGCACTACAGCATCCATTGCGAGTCTTTAGATGCGCTCCGGGAAGATCTCTGGCGCGCAGAGGCACACCTCGATGGATGAACTCGCCCCTTACGAGAAAGTCCGCGTCCATTCCGTCGACCCCATTCGGACGCGCTGGTTGGCCGTAGACCGTCGCTCTGGTCGAAGCGTATGGATCGACAGTGTGCCGCGGCCTCCTCACGTCCCGGAGTTCATTCTTCGGGCGACCCTGACCCAGGCCTCGAATCTCCACCATCCCCATATCATCGACATCTTGGATGCGGGACTCACTCGAGACGAGAGTTTCTTCGTCTATCCCGAGGAACGCTCGCGGAGGCTGGACGAGTTGATCGAGCTTGGCCCATCCGAGCATCATCAATTAGTAGAATTCGGACTGTCTTCCAACATGGGTCGTGTGCAATTTCTTGTCCATGTCGCATTGGCTGTGGCCTATGCCCACGAGCATGGCGTCCGGCACGGGCGCTTGTTGGCCAATCAAATCGTAATGCGGCCTTGTGGCCAGCCGGTTATCACCGGGTTCGGTCTCTGCGAGGCACTCCCCCGCCACGAGGTGTTTCGGAGTTCTGCCTCGACCAGTGCGGGCACTCCTCCTCTCCAAGCAGTCGACATCCACGCACTCGGTCTCCTACTCGAGTCGATCTTGGCGCTCCCAATCGTCCCGTCCACACTCTCGAGCCGCCAGGACAAGCGGGACCGAAAATTCGACTCTTCTATGCGACGAATCCTCTCGGCTGCCCTGAGAGAGAACCCCGATTCGTCGTACATGACAGCCGACGCATTGGCTTCCGATCTTGGCTGTTGGCTGAGAGGAGAGCCGGTCTCGGTTGATCCGCAGCCTTGGTACCTCCCCCTCCTGGCCCATGCCCTTCGCCATCCGGTCGCGGCATCCCTGCTGGCGGTCGTCTGCCTAGGATTATTGGTAGCTTCCTCGATACTCGGTCGAACCATCGCTGATTGGCCCAGAATCGAGGATGCACGCCGTGCGGCAGTCGCCAAGCACGCCGCGGACCATGCGGCCTCAGGATTCGATGCATTTGCGGCGGGATCACTCGCCGTAGCCGATCAGAATTTCCGCACTGCTCGGGAGATTGCCCAGAGCCCCGAGGCCCATCTCGGCACCGCCCTGGTCCTGCGCGCAACCCAAGGGCCGGAGGCCGCCGTCGATTATCTCGAGCGGAACTCCCCTCGCTCCGCAAGCGGGGATGGGCGCTCCATACTGCAGTGGGAGCTGACGAATGCCTCCGAGGAGAGAGGGGAGCCGATCCCCCCTGCCCCCATCACCGCTCTCGATCACATCGCTCTGGCCGTCGTCACAGAGTCACCCTTCACCGGAGAGTCGCGAATTATTCAGTCCTTGCATTCCGCGGAGAGCGCCGCCCTGATGTCGGGAGCAACGCGACAAGCTGCCCTCGCGATTCTCATTCGTATGGCTGTCCATGATCCACAATGGACCAGGGAGGTGGAAAGTCTGATCCGGGACCTCTTTCTTGACAATTCCCCGCTCCTCAGTGCATTCCTTTCCGCCTTGATCGATCGCCCTGGTGCGCTCGACATCGCGACACGATTGATGGAACGGTCGAATCTGGACCGCCGGACACGATTGGCCGCCTGTACCGTCTTCCTCAAGAGCAAGGACCCAGCGCATCACACGATCGCTCACCAGCAGCTTGAGTCTCTTGGGATCAGATTGGAGGACGTCACTGATGAATCCCCTGAAGCGCTCAAATTGCGATTCCTGGCCGCAGAGCGTGATGATCGAATGCACGATGCCATTCATCTTGCGGAACTCTTGCGATCCCAGAACAGCGAAGACAATAATTTGAATCTGAAACTGGGACGTCTGTACCTTCGATCCGATCAGCCTGCGAAAGCCCTGGAAATCGCGAATGCCGCGCTGCGCACGATTCCCGAAGCCAGGCAGTTTCGATTTCTGCGACTGGCGTCCCTCGATCGCATGGGGCGATCGGATACGCTCAAGGAGGCGGAAGCGATTCGATCGGAGTGGCCGACGGCCATCGGACCTCGGGCCATCCTCGGCCGTCAGCGCTGGCTGAACGGGCAGCATGAATCAGGAATGCAGGCGCTCGCAAGTGCGATCGCGTGGGATCCGACTTCCCTGCCAGCTTATATGGATCTCACATTCGCACTCTTGGAACTCAATCGTGGAGCGGAAGCTCAGGCGTGGATTCGCGCGACTCCGGCTCCTTCATCCTCGAACCGCGTCATGCACCAGATCCATCGAGCTCGGGCCGCCGCTCAGGTTGGAGCGCGGGAGCTCGCCGAGCGGGAGATAGCGGATGCGAATCCAATCAACGCCGAAGAGCTACCCCTGAGGCGCAATCGTGGTTTAGTGCTCTCTCGCGACCTGGGTCGGTATGCGGAGGCCATTCCCGACTTGGAAATCGCCCTTGCGGATGACCCGGAGCAACGCGAAGTCCGTTTTCAACTGGGCGATGCCCTCTACCATCGCGGTCTTTACGAGCGTTCCGCGGAAGTCCTTGAGCCTTTCTCGGAGGGGAAGACCTCCTACGCGCGCGGAACCTCCCGCTACGTGGATGCATTGGTCAAGCTCAAACGGAGCGAGCAAGCCCTGTCGACTTTGCGTGCCGCGATCATCCAGCATCCCCGCAATCCCGAACTCCATCTGCGTCTTGCCAAGGCCATTCCCAAGCCGGAAGGAGCCGCAGATGCCGTTGAGTCTTATCGCATCTACCTCGACGCGTTTCCCGACAATGCGGAGGCTTGGTGCAACCTCGGCCTAGCCTACGAATCCTTGCGGAACTATCCGGAATCCGTCCGCGCCCTTCGGCGTGGACATGCACTGGGAACTCGCCGAACGTCTTGGCCATATCCGAGCAGGGCCTGGCTCACCCGCTGTGAAGCTGCAAGAGGCCCTTAGTTCGATTCCGACTTCCCAGGGGCGATACGGCAATTGAAGATTGCGAGAAAATGTAGCCTGAGCCGTGAACTCGATGAGGTGTCGCTGGCACGGTGCGCTCGCTTCTCCAATATGGTGCTTGCGAAGCGCAGGACGTTGCAACCGCTGCGGATCGGGCCTTTGACCTCCACACTCCACGGCGGGTCGGGTGATCGGCGTTCTCGCCGATTGACGCCCCCACCGCCTTGACTCGAGACTCGCAGGTGCTCAGAACTCTGCCGAGCCGACAATTTGCGACGGCCCTGCTCTACGCATGTGGCTAGGTCCGATCGGGCGACGGGACTCGAACCAGACCGGCTTCGCTCAACGAGACGGACGCACCCACGCAGGTGATCAGACCGCTTCTTCGCCGAGGACTTCTCGGATGAAGTCGTCGACGGCGGGGTCGTCCCAGGTTTCGCGTGGCGGGATGTAGCCTTCGATGCCCTTCGTGTAGGGACAATCGGCCGGGAAGATCATCATCGGGAGGCCCTGGGCGGTGCTCGCACAATCGGGCTCGGCGCGGAATCGTTGCGGATAGACGGTGCAGGTCTTCGTGCCGCGGTCGAGGAAGCGGCAGAACTTCTTCGTGACGTAGATCACGCCGTCCATCTCGACCTTTTCCGCGCAGCACTTTCCGCAGCGACGGCAGAGCGCTTCCCAGATCTCGGGGGGCATGCGGGCGGGATCCATGGGCTGACCCTATCAGCTCACGGGGAGAAACCGGCGGTTCTTCAGGCGATGGCGGCTCGCCCCGCGGGGGACCTCACCAGTTGGCTCGAAGCAGCACCGCCGCAACCGAGGCCCCCGCAAGTAGGACGAGGACCCACCCCCAGAGCAAGCGCTGGCGATAGGCCCGGAGGCGAGCTTGGCGGTTGGTGCCAGGCCGTCGCTCCCGAGCTTCGGTAGGAACGGCCACTCGACTCGGCCCGCGCGAGAGGAGGTCGTGGGCACGCCGGCACTCCTCGCATCCCCGCAGATGGTTGTGAATCGTCTGAGCGAGTTCCGGGCGGCAAAGGCCACGCTGCAACTGCTCCAGATCCGCGATATCGGCGTGCCCGGCCACTAGGCTGGTCATCCTGCGCTCCCTCCTCGATGTCGCCCCAAATCACCGCTCGGCCGAGCGGGCCAACCCTCGTCAGGTTCGATCTTGGGAGACCGGCACGTCCCGCGCCGCCCCCTCACGCCAGGCCCGATCATCCCGATGGACCTTCTGAATATCGGCGCAGTAGACCCGCCGCTCGATCCGCAGACTCGGACCAAGGTCGCAGTGTCCAAGGCAGAAAACTTCGCGACCCCACGCCACGCCTTCCTCCGCGCCGAGAATTTCCCTTAGGCGTGCATGCAGCCGATCCGCGCCGCGCATCGAGCAACTGGTGCCTCGGCAAACCGCCAAGACCTCGGGTCCCCCCTCCGCCAGTTCCTTCGCAAAGCCCAAGAGCTCCGCGGCGTCCGATCCGGAAAGTGCGAGTTCCGAGGCGATCTTGGCCAAGCAGTCCTCGTCCAGGGTGATGCGTAGGCGCATCGCCTCCAGGAGGAGAAGCAGGCTCGAGCCTCGGCCGTACCCTCCGGTCGGTCGTCGGCAGCGCTCAAGCGCCACCGAAAGCCACTCGGCAGGGGTGACCTGAGCCTCAGGTGGGTGGGGCTCCCCAGTCATCATCGGCGGCATGGTATCACGCCCGACTCGGCTCAAGGCTCAGCGGAACAGGCTGTCCAGCCTGGCTTTGGCGTTGGCGTCGTAGTCGGCGCCGAAGTGGATGCCCTCCCCCCGGTCATTCCCCCCGTCGCTCATCTTCTGGAAGATTTCGGCCAGCTTGCGGCTGGACTCCGAGGCGTAGAGGCGAACCATGCCGACCGTGGTCTGGTCGTCGAAAATGACGGTGAGGATGGTGCGGTCCCCGATCAGGTTGAGCTGGATGTTGTCCCGCTGTCCCTGGTGGAACATGACCGAGAACTCCTCCTCACCCAGGAGGCGCGCCATTTCGCGGGTCGCGGCAAACGAGCCCGCCACGAGCGCGGAGATGGTGTCGGTGTCGAAAGTCCGTACGGAGCCGACTTTGGCCACCATATGCCCCTCCTTGTCGACGAGGAGCGCGCACTTTGCGCCGCTGAGCTTCAACAGCTCCTTCAGGACGGTTTCGATCGATCGCACTTCGCCTTCGTAAAAGACCAAGCGGTCGTAGCGAAGTCTGTCATTCTCTTTCATACCCATGTCCTCACCACGCTGATCGTCAGATCAGTCCTTTGAGCCATGCGAAGGCGACGGCGCCGACCAAAGCGGCCGCCACCATGATCCACACGAACACCTTGGGAAAGCCCGAGGGCGCCGGTCGGCGCGACGAGCTTTGAATGATGGATGAATTCTGGAGCGCCGGCGTCGGAAGCCGGGCCGGCGGGCGCGACGGCGTCGCGTAGGCCCTCGGATCGCTGGCGATCTGGGGAGTGATGGGGGTGCGGTTCGGGAGGGTGACCGGCTTTGGAGGAGGCGCGAGCGCGACGCCCGAGGTGCCCTCCTTGCGGGGAGGTTTCGGGGTCGAAGCTTCGGTCGCCCGGATCGGCCGAGGCCCGACCGGGGTCGAAGCGGGCGGGTGACCGGCTGAAGACAGCGAGTGCGAGCCGGTCGATTCGGGCTTGCGGATGGGCGCCGAAGGTGGCGGCGCCACGCGCACTCCGGCCACTGCCGGTTTTGTCGGTGCGGGAGTAGCGGGAGCGTCGGCCTTCGAAGCCACGGCCCGGGAGGGGGTGCGCTCCTGCGACATTCCCTTGACCTTCTCGAGCACAAGCGCGCTCAAGATCTTGAAGGTCTCGGTCACCCCTTCACCCTTGGCGGCCACCGCTTCGGGGCACGGGGCGCCGTGGCGGTTCAGGATTTTCTCCATCTCCGCCGTGGGCATCGCGTTCGGAAGGTCCCGCTTGTTGAACTGGATCACATGCGGGGTGTCGGCCATCGAGCGGCCCTGCTCTCGCAGGCACTCCTCGAGATTGTCGAGGGACTCGATGTTCTCCTCCATTTTGTCGGGAGAACTGTCGGCCACGAAGACCACGCCGTCCGCACCGCGCAACACGAGTTTGCGCGTCGAGTTGTAGTAGACCTGTCCAGGCACCGTGTAGAGCTGGAACTTGGTCTTCATGCCTCCGACCATGCCGAGGTTCAGCGGCATGAAGTCGAAGAACAACGTGCGATCAGATTCGGTCGCGATCGACGTCAGATCGCCCTTGGCTTCCTTGGGGGCCTTTTCGTGAACAATTTCAAGATTGGTCGTCTTGCCCGAGAGCCCCGGGCCGAAGTAGACGATCTTGCAATTGATTTCTCGGAGGGCCAGATTCAGCTGCACCATGACACTGCGTGCTCCAGTCGTCCTTGCCCATCACACGGAGAGACAACCCAGGCGCCGGAGCGTCTGAGCCGCACTCTTGATCTCGATCAAACCCTGGTTGAGATCCAAGTTCCTATCCGTCACCACCACCAGATAGGAATGCCCGAGATCGGTCACGATGATCTTCCCGCGCGAAGCTCGCAGAACGAGCTGGTCCATGCGGGGTCGCCCGCATTCGTCGAGCAGTGCCATCGTGCCGCTGAGCAGGGACGAGACGAGGGCCGCGGCGGCATCCTCGTCGAGATCGGTCTTCAGTTTGGAGACCACCACCATCCCATCCGTGGTGGCGACCAGGCTGCCCAGGATGCCCGGCACCCGGTTGAGCGCCAATAGCACCTCATGCATGTCCGGATCCCCCCCTGCGTTGGCTGGTGGAAATGAAATCCCGCGCGGCGGACGCGATCGTCCCCAGGCGCGCACTGGGATCTGTTTCGACCAAAATGATCGTCGGGCCGCTGGCCGCCGCGACGACTTTTCCTTGCGCCCAGGAAAGTTCGGCTTCTTCAAAGGCGCCGATGCCCATGCGTTTCGCGGAGAGGGAGGCGGTACGGCGGAAGCCGGCGGCCAACTCCAAGAATGCGTCCTTCGCGCCCGCCTGCACCAGGTGGCGCTGGCCTTCCTGCGCCAAGACTTCCTGCCCCTTGCGGCTGAACGCCACGCGGCGAACCCCGGCGAGGGTGGAGATGCGAACGACTTCGCGCACGGTCTGCTCCGGAAGTCCGGTGGCGACCGACTGGGTCTCCCCACCCGAAGACGGGGCATAGCGGAAGTGCGCCTCGTCGTTCTCTTCAACCTCGCGGAGGAGTTCGTGCTCCTCCTCTTTCTCGATGGGAAGACGCACCAGCGTCTTGTAGAGCTTGTCCGCCTCGGGCTGACCGGGTTTGAGCTCCATCGAGCGGTACAGATGCAAGAGAGCCTTGCTCACCACTCCGATGTAGTAGTAGGTCTCAGCAATCGCGAAGTGGCCACTCGCATCCGCGGGGTCCGCCTCGACGGCCCGTTGGTACGCCCGCAGCGCCGCCGCACCATCCTCGGCGACGTGGTCGCGATGGAAACGCGTGATGTGAGCGCGGCCCAAGACTTTGAAGGCCGTGGGCGATTTCGGGAAGGCCTGGGTGTAGGCCTTGGCACACTCGACGGCCCGGTCGAGCTCCTCTCCCTCGAGGAAGAACTCGACTAGAGACTCGTGAGCCTGGGCAGAAGGGCTCTGGGCGAGCGCCTTTTCGAGCTCGGCGAGGCGCTTCTTCCCCGTGCGACGCCAGAGCGACTGCACGAGGTCTTGGAGCTCCATCGACCGGGGATAGCGAGCCAGCCCCGACTTGGCCACCTTCTCCGCCGAAGCCAAGCGGCCTTGGCGTTGGAGGATGGCGCACAGCTCGATGGTGCTTCTAGGAGTGCCGTCACGTTCCGCGCGAACGCGGAGGCGGTTGGCCAAGACGGCATCGATAACGCTTCTGAGGATCCCGAGCATGCCGGTTCCTGTCGCGACGGTAGTGCAAAAAGCGGGAGGAAGTCCGCAACCGCGGCACCTCCCCGACTTCTCGCCTTATCGGCGCGGGTTCCTCGGCGGCTTTGCTGGATTCGGCGAAGACGGGCTCAGCGCCCTTCGGAATTCCGAAGAAGCTCCCGGATTGCGTTGATTTCGCCGGAGGCGGGATCGATCGTCTCGAGCTCACTGAGATCCGATTTTGTGGCTTCGTAGTCGGCCTGGCGCAGCGCGGCGCGAGCCCGGCGCGCGACACAATCGAAGCGCTCCTGCTTCGAGAGGGCCAAGGTGGCATCCGCGAGGAAGGCGGTCGTGGTCTCCCGAATCCTGGCGTGCAGGCTCGCCTCCACGTCCGGCTTCAGCTTCGCGAGGGCGAGGGAACCGACCGCGCTGAGCCGGTCCAAGTACTGCAAGCGATCCAGAGGGTGTCGCAACTTCGAAACCGGCCAGGCCAAGAGAGGATCCTTGGCGGCCGCCAAGTCCTCGGCGGTCAGCGCGGCATCGACGAGGACGAGAGCCTTCGCGAACTCGGCGCTCCGCTCCGGGCCGGCCGGTTCCATCGATGCCTTCCGGCAGGCCACGAACAACGCAAAGAATGAAAACGCGGCAATCCCGGCAACGCTCCAGTTTCTCACTCAGGACGCTCCATGTAGCAGACGATACTCGGGGGGCCGACGGCGATCTCCGAAACGGAGAGCCTCCCCCGGCACTCCCCATCTTCCCCACAGCAAACCGTTCACCAGTTCGAACTTCCGATCTTGGGGGCCACGAGTTCCGCCTCACGCTGCACGCTTCGGCAGTCTCCAGGCTGGAAGAGGCCGAACTCGGGCCCCCCGTTTGGGGGAACCGGCGCGCCGCGCGAGCTCCCAATCAACCAAGAAGGGCGCCGCCCTGCGTGAACAGGACGGCGCCGGTGTTTCCTTGGAGAAAGTGGAATGCTGTGGAGAGGAAACACCAAGGGGCACGTACCCCCACCTCTTCGTACGGCGCGGGTTTCACCCCGGTGAGCCCCGGCAAAGAATCTTGGGGGCCACCTTGACTCCGAAGCGGACCAGCCGTATAACCAGTGCATCCTTGAGCCGACGAGCAGGCCCTGACAGATAAGATCGCGGCTCAGGGACCGACTGAAAAACTAACCAGACAAAGACCGCTCGCGCGGTCGTGGGCGAAAATGGAAAGCGTCCGGGGTTGTGTGATGAACAACACGTAAAACTCCCTCCTTCCTCTCTACGCCTGAAATCTGTTCCTCGTTCGCTTTCCTCAATTCGACAGGCCTCCACCTTGGTGGGGGCCTTTTTTTGTCGAGCGGGGAGCCTCGGCCCGGGCCCGCCGTTCTTGAACAGGTCCGCTCGCCTCGTAGGATTCCCGTCTTCTTAGTCTTTGCGCTGCAATCATTTATGTGCAGCCTTCCGCTCCCCGGAGGGGATCGTCGATGTCCCGCGCACTACCTCAATTGAAGGCCCTGAGCCTTGTCTCGTTCGTCCTGGCAACCGCCAGCCTTGGTGTTTGGGCTCAAAAGGTGGAACCCACACCTCCGCCCACCCGTCCCACGCCACCGGCGGCGCCGAACAACCTGTTCAAACCGATTCCCAAGCCGGAGAACCCGGACAAGGCGCGGGGCACCTTCGTCCTGAACGGTGAGACCCTCACGGTCACCGAGGGGCAGCTCTACGAGGCGTACCTCATCGTCAAACCCCACGAGGAGAAAAAAGAGTCGCCGATGCAGCCGGCGCAAATGATTGAGCGCATCCTGCTGATTGCGGAAGCCAAAGCGCTCGGCCTCTACCCGACGCCCGAGGAAGTGGATCTCCTAAACCCGGTCAAGAACAACCCCATGATGGGGCAACAGCTCGCGGACCGGCTGGCCAAGATGGGGGTTTCCCCCGAACAGCACGCCACTTACCTGGCCGACACGCGGGCGATCACCCGCCTGAAGGACTGGTTTGCGAGCTCCGCCCGCATCCGCAGCACCGAGGCCTACGAGAGCTGGAAGCGCGAGAACCTCCTCTACAAGATTGAGTACGCCGCCTTCCCCGCCAAGGCTCAGGAAGAAAAGCTGCGCGCCGCCCCGCCGAGCGAAAAGACCCTCCAGGAATTCTGGGCCTCGAACGTCGAAGTGCAGTCGAAGTACCGCACCCAGACGACGGTGAGCGCCGAGGTCGTTTGGTTCGACCCTTCCGCCGTCAAGGAGGAAGAGCTGGTCGCCCGACGCGCCGCGACCCCGGTCACCGAGCAGGCGGCGATGACCTACTTCACGACGCACCGCGAGCGTCTGATGACCCAGATCCCCTCGGATCAGCGCCCGCGTCTCTACCCGGCGCCGGGTACCAAGCCGAGCCTGGGCGAACTCGTCACCCCGTTCCAGGTGCTGCGTCCGATCATTGAGCGCGAGATCCTCCTCGGCAACCGCATCGCCGAGGCCTTCGCCGCCGCCAAGGGCGCGGGCGCTTCCGCCGACCTGGTCGAGCTCGCCAAGACGCACGGCGTCCACCACGTGAAGATCAATGCCGAAGAGCGCCGCATGCTCCTCGAAAGCCACCACCGCTTCGGCCCGAACCTCTTCCAAGACCTGTTCGGCGCGGAGGTGGGCGCTTACTGCCCGGCCCTCATCTTCCAAAACGGTCTCCAGTTCTTCTGGCGCGCGGAGGGCAAGGCGGCGTCCGCGCTGCCCGAGTTCGCGGCGGTCATGGCTCGCCTGGCGGAGGACTGGTTCGCAGCGGAGTCCTTCGTCCTCGCCCGCAATGAGGCCAAGACCTTCTTGGACGCGGTCGAAGCGGCCGCCAATGGCGAGTTCGCCAAGCAGTTCGCCGACCTCGACGCCCAGGCGATTGCCGATGGCGAAAAAGAAATTGCCGACCGCAAGCTCACCGCGACTGGCGAGCAGGAAGAAGTCCGGCTCAAGCACCGAAGCCTCGCCGAGAGTAAGAAGCGCCGCCTCCGCATCGAGGCCGCCCCGCGTCACTTCACCGATGTGGCCAAGTCCAAGGGCATCGCCGTCAAAGATCTGGCTCCCTTCGCCAATTCCTATCAGATGAGCGACCGCAGTGCGCAGACCGACCCCGGCGAACAGATCCGCAGCTTCTTCATCAACACCCATCAGCTCCGCGCCCTCGAACCCGGCCAAAACAGCGCGATCCTGAGCGACACGGTCACGAACACCCACTTCATCGCCCGACTCATCTCCAAGGAAGAGCCCACTTTCGAGGCGATGCCCGCGGTCGACTTCCTGCAGCGCCGCAAGATCCTGGAGACCAGCGCGGTGTTCAACGGCGGCTTCCGCTGGTCGATCTTCCAACTCCAGCGCCGGATGCAGTGGAAAGACGCTCAATAAGGAGGAAGCACCCCATGAAAACCAATCAATTCGCTCTCGTTGCCCTGCTCGGCCTCTTCGGTGCTTCGGTGTTGGCTCAAGAGTCCACGCCGGCGGCCCTCATGATCGAGCTCGACAAGACGGTGCCGCGGAAAGCCCCCGCGCTCGGTAGCCAAGCTCAGCTTCCCACTCCCGAGGAGTGGGACGTCATCATCGACAAGCTCGGAAGCATCCTCGCGCGCGCACAGGGCACGGCGGTCGAGCCGCACGCGCTCTACCACATGGGCAACGCGCTCTACGCGGTGGGCCGGGTCGACGAAGCCCGCCTCACCTATCTCGACGTGAAGGAGCGGTTCCCGAAGCATCCGCTGGTCACGGTCACGACCGACCCCGAACTCGGGTCGTTCATTGATCGCGCGCTCAGCGACTGTGCGGAAGAACTGACCTTCCGCCAGAAGAACAAGGTCCCGACGCTCCCCCGTCCCGAGATCGACCCGACCCTCACCGCGACGCTGCACTTCAGCGCCGGCAAGGTGAAAATCCGCTTCTACAAAAACGTCGCCCAAAAGCACCGCGAGAACTTCCTGAAGCTCGCCCGGTCGGCGGCCTACGACTTGACCAAGATCCACATGGTCATCCCCGGCGCCACCGTAAGCCTGGGCGATCCCAACTCCAAGCAGCCCAATCCCGCGGAATGGGGCAAGGGCGGCCCGGGGTACGACCAGGAGCTCGAGTTCTCCACCGTGCAGCACCGCAAGGGCACCGTCACCATGTGGCGCATCCCCGGCCAGCCGCGCTCACACGGCAGCCAGTTCCAAGTCCTCCTCTCCGACCAATCCCACCTCGACTTCGTCCAAGTGCCCTTCGCCCAAGTGATTTCGGGCATCGAGATCCTTGACGGCGTCTCGCGCCAAACCCGCAATCAGTTCCAAGCCCCCGTCGAAGACTGCATCCTCACCGGCATCACGATCGAAGAAACCAAGTAACTCTCCCCCTCGCGACGTGCGCGCCACCCCCCATGGGAACGCGGATCACCAGATCCGCCTGCGACTTGAGCCCGTAGCCCAGGGAACCATCACGAAGCGCCACCGACGGCCCTCCGACCCCCTCCCCGCCTCCGACCACTCCCATTGGCGCAGGGTGCATCCCAGCGCGCTCCATCGGAACTTCCGCTCCGAAA
>CADEGH010000012.1 GCA_902826835.1 uncultured bacterium
CCAGTCGAGGCCCCAGTCGAGGCCCCAGTCGAGGCCCCAGTCGAGGCCCCAGTCGAGGCCCCAGTCGCACTCTTCGCAAGCGAAAGGACAATACTCGCGCCGCTAGCGGCACGGGAGCTTGGCCGAGCAGAGTTGTTGGCTCGACTGGGTCATACGCAACGCAGCGGCAGCTTCCGGAAAGCGATCGACAAGTTGCTCCGCCTAGCATGGGTGGAACGCACCATCCCCGACAAACCCAACAGCCGCCTTCAGATGTACCGTCTGACGCAGGCGGGAAGCGAATTTCTGCGGAAGCGTGGGGAGGTGGACGAGTGATCATGGTGGGTGAATTCACAAGCAGGCCGCGTTCGCGCCATGAGCACCTCGACCTTCATCGAGATTACCTCTACACCCCACGCTGATTGGCGGCAGGATTAGTCAAAAGAGGGCGCGGGTGCTGTCGCCGAAACTCGGATGGGTGATGCCCAAGCGAATCAGGATCGCGAGGTGGAGGTTGCAGAGGGGAGTGGGTTCGGACATCCGGAGGTGCTGGCCGAGCGGTACGCCGAGTGAGCGGCCGCCGGCGAGAATGACCGGGAGGTCGTTGGGATCGTGAGCGTTGCCGTCGCGGAGGCTGCCCAAGAACAGCACCATCGTGCGATCGAGGAGTCGTTCTTCGCCCTCGCGAATTGCCGCCAACGACGAGAGCAAACGTGCGAGTTCTTCGACGTGCCACTGGTTGATGCGCTGGTACTGCCGTTGTTTCTCGGGGTCGTTTTCGTGATGGGAGAGGTCGTGATGCCCTCCCCGGACGCCCTCGAGGAAGGAGAAGTCGCGGCCCGACACCGCGTTGCCGGTCATCAGGGTGATCACGCGCGTCGTATCGGACCGGAAGGCCAAGACTCCGAGGTCGAGCAATGCGCGCAAGTGCGCGGGAAAATCGCGTGGGTCCCCGGGAGACTCGTTGAGCCCATCTCTGGACGCTTCCGTCCCCGCAAGGGCAGCGATTCGGGCTTCCATGGCATGGACAGCGTCCAAGTACTCGGCCAGCTTGGCCCGATCCGCACCGGGCATTCGTCGGGAGAAGGCCCGGGCTTCGTCGCGCACGAGATCAAGCACGCGCCCCGCCCCCGGCTGTCGCAGCGATTCGGCGCGAAACAGGCGATCGAAGACGGCCTTCGGCCTAGTTTCTTTGGGCAAGGGCTGCGAGGGGGTGCGCCAAGCGATGTGCCCGCCGTACACCGTGGTGTACCCCATGTCCTCGACCGCCCGAACCGGCTCGGTCCCCAATTCGAGCGACGGCACTGCAGTGGTGCGCCCGATTTCCGCCGCCGCCACCTGGTCCATCGAGACGGCGTTCCACAAATTGATCCCACCGGTCCGCCGGATCGCCGCTCCCGTCAAGATGGGCGCCGACTTGGCGTAGTGCCCATCCCCGCTCGCACTGTTCGCGTTGCGCAGTCCCGACAGCACGAGCACATCCTCTTTCCACGGCGCCAGCGGCGCGAGCGTCTTCGACCAAGCAAATTCCCGTCCCTCCCCCTCCGGCGTCCACGCCGCCGGCCAAACTCCGTTCGGGAAAAACACCACGATCAACCGCGCCGGCCGCCCCCGCCCGGGATCCCTCCCCCTCCAGGCCAACCCCATCCCCGCCACCGCCTGCGCCAGAAAGTGCCGCCGGTTGAGCCCGGGCAAAAACACCCGCCAATCTGCTTGGGATGTCATTCCATGGAGCCTACTCGGAAAGGCACGATCCTGGGAATAGCCCGCCGTCCCGACCAGGGGATGCCGAGACGCTGACGGAAGCTGCCAGTGTGCCGCAGACAAGGCCTGAGGACTCCCGACCCGCAACAACTCACGAGGAATCGGACGCCACCGTCGTTGGCACGGAGGTTCTCAACCGCCGGATGCGACTCCGTCTCTCACGGCTTCGGACGCGCTCCGGCGGGACCATCCGCACTGGGTTCCAGCTCCAGTACGCCGAATCACAGGCTTCCGAAACCGCAGCGTCCTCGTTCTTCCCAACCCGCTTCAGTACGCGACCCGAAGCGCGGCCGACTCGCCGGACCGCACGGCGATCTGCGGCCAGACTCGCGGAAGGATAGAAGCAGGGACGACGTCCGGAGGTTCATTCTGACTTCCGCTCAGGACGACATCGTAGATCATGGGATAGAGACCTTCGACACGAACCCTGCCTGAGTGATCGGTCCGGAAGAGCCGACGCGTCGTGTCACCGGTGTCCCAGAGTGATTTGGGAGCTACCAGCCAACCGTAGCAGAAAGCCAGCGGTTTGCCGCTCCGCTCAACCATCAGGTCTACCGTCCCGGCTCCCGGAAGTTGAATCACCCCGATATCGGCTTCGCGCTGACTGCGAAGGTCGGCGGTGCGGAAAGCGTCCCCATGTACGAGACCGCCGCGTATTCGCAGTTCGTAATACTCTCCACCGGGCACCGCAAGACGAAATTCTCCGTCACCATGGATCGACTGCCGCTTGGTCAGTTTGGCCAGGGGTGGAACCAAAGCGCTCATGAAAGTTTGCTGGGTTGCATAGATCTCGATCATCGCCGACCCGGCATCGAGGGGACTTCCGAGACCATGGAGTCGCCCTCGGATCTCGGCCATACCTTCGAGTTGAACGTCAATCGGAACCGGTTTGATGGTGCGCTCCGGAAACCTCCACCTTGAGATTGCTTCATCTCCGGCCCTGATCCGGTACTGCGGCGAGGTGGGCGCACCCTGATATTGAATCCGGATTACGCCTCCGGGGTGAACCTCCGCAACCTCGGTTCTGAGCACCGGATTCCAGGTCTCCAGGTATTCAATCGCGTAGGTCAGAGGTGGGTCCATACCGGGAGGGAGAATGGGACGACACCAGCAAGACCCTCCTCCTGCGGCTTCCACGACCAACTCTTCGATATCCGGGGGAATATCACATGCGACATGCCATTCGATGACTCCACGCGTAAAGCAGGACGCTCTTCGCCCGTTTGGTCTCGAGAAGCGGATGCACCCCTCATGGTCCGTGACGCGAATCCCGATCTCCCCTTGCGTCGGCGTACCGGGAGTCCTTGCGAGGTTGATCTGTATCGGCAGAGCCGCGATAGGATTGTCGGTTCCCTTTTCTACAACACGAAGCGTCACTTGGTGCCCGCCATGCAGGACAATCGGTACCTCGAAGAGTTCGCCGCTCCCGACACGCACCGTTTCGGCTGGCGCATAAAGGGACGACTTGGTGACAAACACGGTGACCGGTGCCTCGGATACGCACGAAAACTCAGCGCGTCCATGCTGGTCCGTTCGCTTGACTTCGCGGCGCGCCTTGGCACTCCCGCTCCTCGGAACCCACAGTGAGGGACCTCCTTGGACCGCGACCTCGGCACCCTCGACGGGTAACCCGGATTCGAGAAGCGCGACAACCCGCAAGACGGTTCGGCTCGCGAAGACGATGCGAACCCAAGCTGGACTCGCTCGTAGCACGACGACATCGTGCAATTCCTCAACCTGTTGCCCGTGGATGGCTTGAATGCTCACCACACCATCGTCTTTCATCGTCAGTGTCAAACGGCCCGAACTGTCAGTGGTCCCCCACGCCAGAGTTGGGCCACCGGCCAGGATCTTGACAACCGTCCCACCCATCGGACTACCCGACGAGTCGACCACCTCGATTGCCAAGGTTGCGGCCTCGGACGACGTTGCCCCCTGCACTTGGTCAACTTGAATCGACCGCGTGACCTCGATTTGGGTGAGATCAGGGTCCGCCTCCGGAGCAATCGGATCATCAGCCTGGACCCGCTCCGAACCCACTGGCTCGCCAATACCCAATTTAGGCCATCGGCTCCATGAAAGATAGAATACTACAGCCGCTATGATGCCGAAAATCAGTGCGGACGTTCGAGTATTCATAGTTTCTATGATAGTTCCAGCGGCCCCGAGGTTCCATGGGGCCTTCCGGCCTGGCTACAGACTATCGCTGTCGAGAGTGCGGGAGTGTCGTAGCATTATCCGGTTCCTCTGAAGGACGGGCTTTCCGCTTGAAGGGGGTCACCGAACCCGGTGATTCTCCTCGTGTTGCGGGCGTGGGCTTCCGGGCCTCGGTACGAGACTGGACATGGCGGCCGTGGATGGGCATTATGCAACCACAGGAGAAGGGCAGCATGGATCCATTCTCGGGCCTGGAAGGGCTCCCCCATCTCGTGGTCGCGAGTGGTCAGACTCTCCCCAACGTGATCGGGGTACGCGAACTGCGTGCCACCGGATTCCTGTGCCTTCACACGAAAGCCGAGCCCGCCGACCGCTTGGCCGGAACCCTCATCAGGAGCGGAGCGCATCCACTCGCGTCCCCCGTCGTGATCGATGCTCTCGACACCGAAGCCATCGAAACGGTACTGAGGTCGAAGCTCGCGGAGTGGCGCGCGCTTTGCCCACGTGGATTTGTCTGGAACTACACTCCGGGCACCAAACAGATGCTCCTCGGCTGTTTGCGCGGCCTCGCAGTCGGCACACCGGAGTCGATTCTGCGCGGCGCCATCTCGGTCGATACGGCTAATGGGTTGCTGCGGCTCGACCAACCGTCCGCGGCACGCCCGTTCCGCGTTCACCTGGATGTCGCCTCCCTTCTGGATGGCCACGGTATTCCCCGGTGGATGCCGGGAATTGCGCGTTGGCGGGGCTACGCGGCAAGGCTGAGAGACGACTCGGACGACGAACTCCGTTTCCGCCAGGCCTCCCTGTCGATACTCCCCCACTTGGGCGCGATAGAGACCAGACTTGGCGGCATGCGGCGGGGAAGAGTCGGCCTTTCCAGCCCGAATGACCTTGCCCGCGTCTTTCGTGACCTGCCGGAGGTCTTCTCATACCTGCACGAACTGCCACCCACGTTCAAGCCGGGCAACGTCCTGAACGGTGTCTGGCTCGAAGGCGCGGTTGCCGGTGCCCTCGATCGCCTGCGCGCCGACGGACGCGTCGATGACGTACAACGGGCGGTTGAACTCCTCGTTCACGACCGAACCGGCTGGAAGGTGGACACGGACCTCGACGCAGTCACAACTGTCGAGAATCGCCTGACCTACTTCTCCTGTAAGACCGATTCGATCGAAGCTTGCAAGGAGGAGCTGTTCCAAATCGTTGCCAGAAAGGAGGTCGGGGGCACATTCGCACGCGGAGTTCTCGTCCATTGGCACGCGCCCACCGCCAAGAAAGCCCAGGCCCTGCAAGCCCGGGCCGCGCTCTTGGGTATCACGGTCCTCGACCGCCGCGCCCTGGCGGACGAACGTACGCTCGAAAACGCCCTCGCGGACTTGCTCTCCAGACGGCCGGCCCACCGCTGATCAGCGACGGGGTGCGTTTCGCGGTGCCCCGGTCGACTTGTCGGCCCCGCGAGAGGGGCCGCCGCTCCCTCGCGCCCCATCGCCTCCGGAGTCGGGTCTTGAGTCGGAAAGAAGGGGGAGCGGCTCGCTGGACGCAAGATCGGGAAGCGCATGTCGGGCGAGGTCGGCGTCTCGATCGTTCGCGACGAACCACTTGAAGCTCTCCCCTTCCGGGCTCGGTGTCGACGTGACGCGGGGGTAATGAACCGGATAGTCGTTTTGGACCCCGGCCGCAGCGACGGCGTACGCCCGTAAGTGAGGGGGATTGGAGCCATAGAGCCGTTCCGTCTCCAACGCAAAAGCACGGCGGAACCGCTCAAGTCCTGCGACTTCGGTGACGGTGATTCCTTCGTTCGACGGAGCGAGTAAGGACTGATAGCGCGCTCCGACCGCCGCCCCGCTGCGCAGTTCAACGCCGACGGTTCTGCAGACAACCGACCCAAAGCCCAGCGGCTTGCCACCGCCCAGGCGGAGTCGATGGTTCGGATTCTCGGATGCCAGGATGTGCAGCAAGGCACCGAGCTCGGGTTCGTTGAGATTCTCGACCTCCACCGAAAAAGTGAAGGTCGTCTTCGGCTTGACCCATCGGCGCAGAGAGCGGTTCTGAGAATCCCGGATCTCCCCTCCCCCGTTTCGAGGTCGCCGATACTCCTGGCTCCATCCCGTTCCCGGCGATGGCGACTGCGTCCGGTCTTCCGTCGGCTTCGACCAGTGGCCCTCGGGAGTGCGTTGTCGCGGATACACCTTGCGGCCGCGCAGGACCCTCTTGCTCGTGTAACCAGCATCGGATTTCCCGAGCCCGTCGGACGGCGCTGAACCGTCGGAACGCCCCACGTAGAAGCGGCCCTGCTGAGGCTTGGGGGCTCCGAGGATCGCTAGTGGAAGACCCAATCCCTGATCGCCCACCTCGAGCGGCTGAAAGGCCGTCTTGGAATCCTGATCGCAAAGGACGGGGCCGAAGCGGAGATGGCCGCGGTAGGCGTCGATTTCTTTCTCGCTGCGGTTCTCTTGGCCTTGCCCCACCCACCCAAACACCCGATCCGCTGGCGAAAACTCTTCCTCTCTGGCCGCCGGCCGGAATTCCTCGGGGAGCAACTCGTCGGGGGAATGCTCGTAGAGGATGCGCCCGATCGTGACCGGGTGAAGCGATTTGATCTTCCGCCCGGTATCGTCCAATCGTGCGTAGGCGAGGGATCCGTGGGAAAGATCCTCCCATGCCAGATCGAAGACCATCGGATTGAACGCGGTCTGCCCCGGCTTGTCACCCAGGTATTCGGCCGGTCCTTTTCCATGCTTCACTTCTCGCTTCCTCAGATCATCGCTATGGAGGTCTCGGTACTGACGCGCGAGTTCCTGCCATTGCGCCTGAAGCCGATCCCATTCGCTGGGCGCAAGCTCAATCCACGACGGAGTCTTGCCCCCATCGAAGAAAATGCGTTCGTCGTGTTTGTTCTTGATGCCTTGGTTCGTGACGTAGACCCAGCCTTCGATTCTTCTTTGGCCCGGACCGGGCGGCGCTCCCAGAGTCGCCGGATCGCGCGCCGCTCTCGTAACCTTGTAGTAGATGAAGTGGGGCTTGGGATGCACTTCACGGCTCACCCAGGCGTGGACATACTCTCTGTGGCGGTGTTCAGTGTGCGGAGCCGCAGCATCAGTGATCGCAGAGCGACTCGTCCCCGCCTTTCCAGCGTCGTAGCGACGGAGCCAAGCGGCATAGAGTCCATCTCCGTCCGGTCCGCGGCTCGAATGACGCGAGAAACCCGTCAAGAGGCGAACCCGATGTCCCTTGCCCTCGGATTCGATGCGACACGGTACGAGCGTGAGCCCTTCCTTGGTTTCCTGCCGAAAGCCTAGTCTCTCGCTATGTTTGTCAAAACGTGGGAAACGCGAGTTCGTCACTGCCTCAAAGGCCGCACGAAGACATCCTTTGAGCGAGGACACAGGGATCCACGGACGTCCGTTGCGCTCAGCAACATCGACCTGCTTGTGATCTTCATTGCCGGCGGAAGTCTCCACTTGTGAGGCCACGATCACCAGAGGCGAGTCCACCTCCAACTGGCAGTGAATGCGACCGTGCCAGAGGTCCTCCCGATAGCGGTCGTGACCCGCGGGCGCGTGGTGCCCGAGACCTTCGCCGCCCGCCTTGCCAAGGTCAACTTTGGGAGGGGCGAATGGAATGAAGTTGTACGGGTTATTGAAGAACGCTTTCAATTGCCCGGTCCGCCGTGTACGTGCGGGCTCCGGTGCGCCGAGCTTGGACCGCGCGACCCTTCGCGGCGCCGCCGCTTGGGCATCGGGATTGGAGCCGACTCCAGTCGCCGTCGCGAGGGCCTCCTTCGCCGCCAACTTCGCGGCCTCGCGCCGCGCCAATTCGGCTTGGTGCGCAGCCAGTCGTTCTCTCGCGAAGGGCCTCTCGCTCACGGCGAGAATCGCTCCTTCGAGTTCGAGGTAGTACACCTTCCTCCACTCGCCCGCCGGAACTTGAATGAAGCCGCCGTAACCGTCTACCGACGGGTGAAGCTCGACTTTCTGGCCCCCATCGATATCGAGCTCCAGTTTCGGAGCCTTGGGCTTCCCTTTCTGCCTGATCTTGCCTGCCTTCATGCTGATTTCCCTTCGGGCACGGGTGCCCAATCGAGACCAACCCACCGCTCTTCCAGGACTTGGCAATTCCCGTGGCGGTCACCGCGCCCGAAATACTCCTCGACTTCGATGACGACCCGCGCCCCCTCGCTGGGCGGCGCCCCCGAGGGTTCTGGGACCTCGAAGGAGCCGAGCCGATTCTCCTGGAGCTGGACGAAGCCCGGCGTCGCCTTGCCGCTCACCATTTGACCCCAAAGCAGGAACGAGGTCCTCAGGAGGTCTTGGGAAGAGGCGCATTCCAGGATCTCGAGATCGTGCCAGCCGTTTCCAGAGGGACGCGCCGACGCGGAGACTGAGATCCAAGACGCCTGTCCGGCTTCGCCGTCACGAACCCAACGCCACTCGCTCGTGCCGTCGAACGCTCTCAATTCGAAGACGCGGTCAGGATCCACGGGAGCGGGGTTCGGTCCACCGCCTTCGCCGAGAATGAACCAACGAGCACAATCCGCGGCGTAAAAAAACCCCATGAGGCGTCCCTCCGGGGACCTCGCACACGAGGCCGCGACAGCAAGGACCTCCTGCCAAGTGACCCCATCGGCCCGAGCTCGATGCACTTTGGTCGTGACATCAGGCATGATGGCCTCCCTCCTGGCGAATCTTGGTCAACATCTCTCCCCAAGCCTCGTTCCACTCTCGCAAGTGCGCACGCCACTCGGACGGCGGATCCGCGACGCTCTTGCGGTCCAGATCCGGCAACTCCCTGTCCACTTCGACTCTCGCCACTTCGATCCCCCCGTAACCCTTTCCCGTTCCGTAGCCGAACGGTATTCGACCTTCGACCAGGTCGCGGAGCAAGAGCCAAAAGAGCGCCAGGGCCTGCTTCGATTCCGGCGCTTCCGAAGGTGAGGTGTCGATCTCGAACACCATCGCCTCCCATCCCGCGTCACCGAAGCCCGAGCGAGCGAACTCCGGCTCCAAGGTTGTGAACAGTGCGCTGTCGAGCGCTCCGCCTGTCCAACGGTCGATGCTGACTTGGGTGCGCACGGCACTGCCTGGCCAAGACTTCTCCAAGTCCGCTGCGCCCATGTCGCGAGGCATGCGGGCGAAGACGTTGCGATTGTAAGTATCGCGGACGAGCAGACGGCCCTTGGCACGTTCATCTTTCCCCGCACGAGCCCGGCCAAAGAGACCGGCGATGCCATCAACTTGGACTTGCGCCAAGAAAGGCTCGCCGCCCGCCGCACCCTCCTTGCCGAGAATCGTACGGAGAATGCGCTCGGCGTGCGACCGAAGGCACCCCTTCACCGAGGACCCCGTAAGCACTGGGCAGAGGCCCATGGCACCGTCCCGGGATCGGGGTCGGAAGGTCACCAGGGGCAGTTGGTCAATGATCGCCCCACGCACTCCATCCTTGACGAAGAGTGGTTGCAGCGGACGCCAATGGACCATGAACCGCCATCGATTCTCGCGGCGGCCCGGGCTCAACTTCGGCGGGACCGTCGGGGACTTTCCAACCGGCCGTCGGGCACGCAGGGTCCACCACGTCCGGATGTCTTCGAACTTGGAAAGATCCAGAACATAGTGGCGCAACGAGTGATCCTCGACCTCGAAGCGACCAAGTCCCCGGGTCGACGCGCTGCCAATCTCAAGACCGTAGGCTTGAAGCTTCGCGACCAACTCGTCGACTGCGTCGCGGATTGCGGCGGGATCTTCCTTGGCGATTTCCACCATCATCCGCAACGGCAAGGCCGCCCCGGCGGCAATCACTTCGCATGTGAGCTTGATGTTCCTCGCGGCGCTCCCGGTCCGACGGTCGATGCCCACATGATCACGGATTTCCCTCCGGGGCGAGACCACCGGCGCGTCCGCGACCGTCACGAAACTCGCGCCAGGCTTGGACGTGCCGGAGGGGGACCCGCGGCCGGTCTGAGGATTGGCATCCGGACATCCGAAGAGCCGATCCGCCTTGGCGGGGTCGAGGACGCGCCGCAGAACACCCGCCAGCGAAGTGCCGGGCACGTAGGGGTGTGCGGCGCCATCTACGGTGATTTCCAGGTCCGCGACGAGACCGCTTCGTTCCCGACCCACGTGAAACGCGGTGCGGGCCACGAGAGTGGCTTCGATGACGCGAATTTCGACCGCCTCACGAGCCATGAGTCACCTCCTTCCGAACCTTCTCGCGCGCTCGGAAGTGGTTGCGGCACCACGCGGCGATTACGAGCTTGAGGGCCACCGGATACAGCTCCTCGCGGAGTGCGACGGGAAGCCACTCCAGTTGAGTCAGCGCCCAGATCTTGGCCGGCGCCTCGCGAGGGGAAGTTTTGCCCGGAGATGGGGAAAGCAATTCCTCCACCGGTCTCAACAATCCGAGTTTGGGCTTTTCGCTCAGACCCCCGACCCTCCTCTCGCGTTGGCCATCATGGATCCAGTTCTCAATGGCGCCCACCACCGCGTCATCCTCCGCGGCGGTGACCGCCGCGCGGAGGCGCCCGAGCATCGCATTCGTCGCCTCTTTATGGTCCCAGGCATTGCCGGGGACGAATTGCGCCACGACGTTGCGTTCAAGTTCCGCCCGGGCCGCGGCAAGGACCATGATCGGTCCGGCGGGGAGGCGCAACAAACTCTCCGCTCGGTCGGCAAGGCTGATCTCGGGTTCGCCATTCTCCGAATCGCTCCCGTGAGCGCGGGGCCGCCCATCCCTGGCGAGAAGCTCTTTCTCGCTCCAAGGGGGGGACACTAGCCAAGGAGGATTCACGATCACTTCGCCGAAGCCTTCGCCTCGGCGTTCGCCGACGCCGGTCGCTTGGAGCTTTTGGAGACGAATCCCGAGGTCCGCCAGCGGACTGTCGATCCGGAACACGAGGACCGATCCCTCCGCGACTCCGGGCAGACTCGGCCGTGGAAGCCCCCAGCTCCGTTGCCACGAGTCGATACGCCGCGCACGCACGAAGGAACGCCGCTCGTCCAGTCGGACCCCCGCCTGCCCGCTCAGCCCGAGCGCCTTCGCGAAACTCGCCTCGAGCGTCGCAGTTGAGACCTCCAACCTGAGGGTCGGGCCTCTCACGAGCCACGGGCTCGCCAGCCAAAGCAGGACTTCGTCGGTACGGGTGGCAGCATGGCTCGCGAACTCCCAGTCCTTCGGCACCCCCACCTGGAGCTCAACCCGCCCATACTCGCGGTTCTTGCTGCGTCCGAGCTGCCCATGGATGGTCTGATGCTCGGGGACTGCGAAGTATCTTGCGAGCGCCTCGGCTACCGCCGAACCACGCATCACGAGTACGTCCGAAGCGAGACGAGAACCAACCGCAATCGCGTCGTAAGTGTACACGCCGTAGTCTTCAGGACGCTGGCTAGCATCACTGACGGTGTTGTGCGTTCGAGAGGAGAGTTCGACTTTCGAGATGGGAAGCGAAGCCGTAGACACATCGCGCGGCACAAATCCTTCCGCGAGCTGCTTGAAACCGTGGGGGATGTCAGCCTGGGCGAGCGCGGACCGCAATTCATGGCCGCGCTTGCTCCGGAAGTAACACTTCGGAGCCGGGATCAATCGCGCGCAATCCGCGAGGAGGTAGGCATTGCGCACGATCAATTCGCCATCGCGGAGCGCGGCGAAGACATCGACTTGGTCTCCGACCAGGCGCGCAAGGATCGGAAGGAGAAGCGTCCCGGGGACGAAGGGTAAGGACTCGACGACGTTGCCGACCGTGCGGGAGGGGATTTGAAGGGCGTCGAGGGCGCGGAGTCGAAGCGGCCAAGAAGTGTAACCAGAGCCGCTGGTGCCGCGGACCGCCAGTGGGGCGCGCACGACCGCAGCGCTCTCCTTCGGAAGCTCCGGCGGCCAGGGCGATGGGGCCCCCGCAAGCTGATGGAAGAAATCCGCCACCCCGTCCGCACTCTCCAATGCGCGCACTCGGCATTCGCCGCGCCCCCGGCGACGCTTGCCACCCAGGCGCTCGATGCCCTCGGCGGCGGCCAGGAGAAACGTCCTCGCGAACCGACTCGAGGCTTCCTCCGCCCCACCCGAGAGGTTGAGGGTCGCCGTCGCCTCGAGCCGAAGTCCCTTCCGCGCGACTTCGGACATGGAGAGATGTCCTTCGACGGCGGCCAGAGTCTGGTTATCGATCGACACCGAGGCGACCACGAAGGTCAGCGACTCCCTGAGAACACGGGCCGAGGGTCCGCGGAGCGTCGCCGCGACGGCGGGCTCCAGATGGGCTCCGTCGACCCGAAGTCGCGATGGCCTCGGGGCTCCGGGGAGTTTCGACGTACGGGAAATTTCGTCCCCGAAGAGGTAACTCACCCACGCGCCAAAAGAGGTGCCCGTGCCCGCTTTCGCACGATCCAGGGCCTCCGCCAAACTCTCTGCCGCATCGCGCCACATTCCGGCCAGAGTTTTCCCCGGAACCATGGGCAAGTCGTGTTCGTCGCGGCAGATCAGGCGGTCGATGCTTCCCGGCCGACCCGAGCCAGTCCCGACGTGCCAATCGGAGAGGAACTCGATCGTCAATTTCAGGTCGTGGGCGCTCATGCGATCCCTCCGAAGAAATCCAGATGGTCGAGGGCGTCCAAGAATGCCGTCCGGCCGTCGTTCCCGATCAGGCTCGTTCTTGAGCCCCCGGAGCAGGCTTCGGCGAGTTCAAATGCGATGCCGCCCGGATATCGATGGGCCACCTTTCCGAATCGATCGTCCACCGAGGCGCTCCCTCCGAACAGCGCCGCGCGCAAATCGTGCATCTGGGAGGAGGGAAGGATCACGCGCCCATCCTGGTCCTTGCGCTTCAGAATTCCCACCGCCCTTTCGACCGAGGAGAAGAGGTCCAGTTTCGAGGGAAGACGCCCGGGCTGCCCCACTGCATAGGGTCGACGGGTCAGCTCAAGGCCGTTGGGGGAGTCGAGGTGGACCTTGAGCCGTTCCCTCAGCGTCTCGAAATCGGGTGGCGACGCATCGAGCACGGCGTGCCAATCGAGCGCGGAACAAGGCTCGTCTTTCGTGGCCTTCTTGGCGGAGTGCAATAGTCTCTCTGCGAGTTGCATGGCAATCGAGAAGGGGAAATGGTGCTTCACGATGGCCACACCGGCGCAGGCACGCAGGCCGCTGGTGGCGTCCGCGGTGGTCGGTTTCGGCTGAACTTGCCTTGTGCGGCTCACCACTCGGGCGATCAGATTGTCGGAACCGGTCAAAGACTCGAATTCGGCGAGATACTTGCTCGCGAAAAGTAAGGCAAACTGCCCCGCGCAAAGAACGGTCAGATCGTCGCCACCGATGACGAGCGGGAGCACAGGGGTCTTTTTGCGCAGGGCTCCCAATCCCGCCGCCCTGGTCCATGCGAGCCAGACCTCCTTGAGTGCGCGGGCGAACGCACGCCATGCACAATCGTCGAGTCGCCGGGAGAAATTGGAAACCAGCTCCTCGTAGGGACCGAAGTCGGAGCCCGAGCGAGACAGCTCACCGAGCTTCGAGAAGATCTTGCCGAGGCCGTTGGCGTCGGCATGAATCACCGCGAGGTAAGACCAAGGCCCATCCGACTTCCCTTGCGAGTCTTCGAGGTGGTCGATGTTCCAGGCGAGATCTTTCAGGATCGCCTCAGGAAGGTCCTCATCTGCGTACCCTTCGAGGCCTCGTTTCAATCGGTCCTGAAACGCCACGAACGGCTTCTCCAAGTCGCTCTCTCGCTCGGTGCAGTCGCTCTCTCGCTCGGTGCAGTCGCTCTCTCGCTCGGTGCGCTCGAGGCGCGACCAAAGAGAGGGGCTCATCGTCAGCGCCGGGTCGGGTTCCCAGATCCCAGGAATCGCGGGCTCCCCCGAAACATCGGCCTCGGCCATCCAGGGGAGCTTTTGATGCCGAAAACGCGGGCCGGAGAGCCTTCCACGGAGACGAGCGAGTTCCGCATAGGCGCGCTTGACCGCCTCCGCGATCCCTCCATTGCACGGCTCCGTGACCCCGACGAGGTCGAGACCCGGAATATCCACCATCGCCTTGCGGGTCACACGATAGACCCACTCCTGGGCCTTCTTGGCCGTCGCAAACGTGGCCTCGGCTTTTCCGGACGTCGCGAGGATCACGAATCCTTCCAGACCTACGGCCTCTTTCCGTGCGAATTCGATGATCTCCACGATCCGCTGGGAAGCGCCCACCGCCGCGCGCAGGCGGTTGGTTTCCCCGATGTAGCTCTGGTTGCTCCCCGTCTCGAGGACCGCCAGGGTCGTCGTCTCTACCATCGCTGCGTCCCTCTCGTCTGTTCAGTCGCTTCGCCGAGCCGACCAGGTCGTCCCGCCGTCGCGCGGATCATAAGGCACCGAGTCGCATTGTGTCCAGGCGTCCTCGTGCCAAACGCTCGGAACTCTCAAGATGTGACCATCAAACCGCGCAGTCCGCCCCCAATAGACCCCCGACAGAGAGATCGAGACTCGTCCGCATGATCGGCGCGCGCCACCCGCGCCGGTGTCCGTCACCCCCGGCGAAAAAAGGCGTGAACTTTCGTCGGGAAGCCGCGTTCCATTCTCGGATCCCGTTCGGTTGGTTCTCAGGGGATGGTGGTCACGACCGCCAGCCCCGGTCGATACTCGGAGCCCCGGCACTCTCGCAGCCGGCCTCCGGAGCCAGGTGGACACGCCGTCCTCCCGGCCCGACCTTGGAGGAACCCGATGGATCTTGTGACCGAATTCCTGTTCTCCGACCGCTTTCAGGGCTTTGCGAGAAAGTCCCTGTCTTCGGTAGGGCTAACGGACCCCGACTCCCTCGGCCAATTGACCGAGCTGTTGGCCGACTACGCCCGCTCCCATGGCTTCTTCGGCGACGACCGGCCTCCCCACTGGCAGGCCTTGCTGATTTCCCGTGCCAGACACGCGGGCAGGGACTTCTGCCGCACGCGGTCACGGCGAAGGGTGCTGGTCCCCGCCGCTTCCGCGCACCAGGACGGGGCCGAGTGCGATCCCCAGCAACTCGCTGCCCCTACCACCCGCTCCGCTCCTGAGATCGCCAACTCGAGCGAAATCTGCGACGCCACCCGGGCCGCGATCCAAGAGCTTCCCGAAAAACAGCGATTCGCCGTCTTGCAAACCGCGGTCGGCGCGACCCCCGCCGAGATTGCCCGAAGTCTCGGAGTCAACCCCCAGGCGGCCCGCGCCAGCCTGCGGCGAGGGCGCAAGCACCTCCTGCAAATCCTGCTTGCCCGCAATCTCTTGACGCCCCAACTCCGGGCTGCGGCTCTCCGAGCGACCGGGCGGCGGGGCAAACCCGACTCTCCCCCTGACTCAGGCAACCAGCTTGGAGCGGCGGGAGCCAAAGCAATCCTCCAGCCGAGACTTCCAACTATGGGCGATCGATTTTCCGGTATCGTGGTGCCGAGATTGGAGCCTGAATTGCCGTGACCGTATCCGAGGATCCAGGCGATGAACTCCTGCGTCAGCCCGCCGTCTGGCTGCAGCGGATGATCCCGAGTGTCGTGCGGAGTCTTCGGTTCCGAGGTTATGCGCAGTGGCCCGAAGAGACCCTGCTCGCTGCCGTGAGCGCGGCGGCGCGAGGAAGGTACCCGGCAGCCGTCCAGTATGTGGAGCACATAGCCGCCCGCACGAACTTGGACGAGGTGGACGAGAAATCGGCTGCCATCGCCGCCCGCGCCGCCCTTTACTTCCTCGCCGTCAGAAATTCGGCCATCCGGATCCTCGACCAGGGCGGCCAGCCCGCGCGCGTTTCCGTTCCTCCGGCCGCAGTCGCAGAGCAATCGCCGATTCCTGCCAACGCTCCGACTTCCGTCATGCGGCCAGATTCGGCACCGGCCCCTTCTCCTCAGGCAGGCCACGGAGGCAACGAATCCCCGGGCGCGCACGATCACTTCCCGCCACCGATGTCGGTCGCCCCCTCCGGCGGATCAGGGTTCGCGCTGCCTCCGCTCGGAACGATGGCCGGCGCGGATCGGGATCACGGGAGGACTCCCCCGCGCGCAATCGCGATGATCGACTCCACGGTGTCGGCCCTTGAGTCCATCGTGGCCCGCCTCTCTGCCGTCGAGCGTGCCGCGCTGCTCCAACCCGGTCTGGTGACTACCCAGTCCAACATCCTCCACGCCCTGTCCCAAATCGGACGGGATCTCGCGGAACAATCCACGCCTGAGGTCATAGAATTGCGGGCGAAATTGACCTCGCGAATCCGGGACTATCTTGTGGACGTCGGTCACCCCCCGGCCGACCCGGGAGCGAGCCCATGACGACCCCCGAAAACCTCCCCTGCGCATACAGAGAAGCCCTGACCGACTGGGCGACCATCGCATGGATCGTCGCCGCGGGGCAGGAATCGCGAGACTTCTTCGCTCATCGGGAATCCTGCCATTCCTGCACCCAGGCCTGGCGGATTGCGGCGGGCTATTTGGTCCAAGTCCCCAATTTGGTCGACACGCTCCTCGCTCACCGTGGCCTCGACGAGGTGCTGCGCATTTTGCCTCGCTCGGACGGACCGGGTGGAGTCGACTTGGTTCCTTCGTCCGCCTTCGTCACGCGCGCGGCCTCGGACGACGAGCGGGAAGGCCTTCGTCGCCTCCTGAGCACCACGTTTCGGGAACAGGGCCTGCCGGAGCTGGCAAAGGAGTGGGTGCGCCCGCCGGTTCAGTACGCCGTAGCCGAGGCGGCTTCGCCACTGGAGCCTCGGTTCGCTCTCCCGGACGCAGGCCTTCAGCTCCGCGCCGCCGCGGAGGGTGGAACGCTCCTTAGCGGCCGAACCCAAGTTTCGACGTGGGAATTCTCACACCTCGGAACGTCGACCGAACTGAGGCTCCGCGTTCCCGAGCGCTCCGAGTATGGAGACGACGAGCGACTGGAACTGCGAGCGATTTCGACGGAAGCCGCGGCGCGGGCCCGGTTTCAATCCCGCAGCGCTCGTCTGGGGGGGGTGCCACTCCAGTTCCGCGCGGGGGTTGCGGCCCTGTCACTCCGCGATCTTCGGCGAGCGGTCGGTGCGGCCGGGGCGACCCCGCCCTTGCAGATCGACATCGACGGTGTGTGGCACCTCGCCAAGTTTATAGAGCAGCGCCTGGAGTGAGCCGCTCGGGCGGGCCCGGAACCACTCTTCTTCACCCTCCCCCGCCCTCTCTCTCCTCCCGACACCGCGATCTCCTCGTTTTCGATTCCTCTCAGAGCAGCGGCAGAGCCATCCCCAAGGAGTCCCCATGGAACCACCAAATCCATCCCGCCTCTTGACTTTGGCGGACTCCCTTCGCAATCGGCCTCGCGAGGAGCTGCTCCGCGCTTACGTCGAGTACCTCGGCGTGGGACTCGCAAGCCACGTCCTCCTTCGCAAATTCGTTGAGCAGGAGTTACGCGGACCGGACCAAGAACTGCCATGGGATCTACGCGAAGCCGCACGCTGGGCTCGGAGCGGGGCGCCACTCTTGAGCTTCGGCCCGGGCTCGGCGCGCATCCTCTGTGCGTGGCCCTCTTCACTCCAGACGCGGGAGTTCGGGCTCCTCGATGCCTACGCGCTCCCCGTACGCTGGCGGCAGCGCCCGGTGTCCTGCACGCTCCCCGCGTCGCTAACGACGTTCGCGTCCAAGGTCCGCACGACCGTCAGTCAAGAGCTCGACCTCTACCTGGACGGATGGGACCTGGATGTGGAGGAAGGGCCGATCCACCGTGCGGCATTCGACGACCTCGTGCCGGATGCGGCGCAGCTCGGATCGGCGTTCGCTCCCCTCGCCCTCTCCCTCGTTGCCGTGGCCAGGGGCAGCCGCCGCGGGAATCCCACGGTCTTTGCCACCGGTGTGTGGTCCCAAGACCTCCTCGCTTTCACCAAAGTGGGAGACGCAGGGCTGGCCAGAAAGGTACGCGCCGTCATCGCGCTTGGAGGCACGAAGTTCTTTGTGCCCACCGATAACCTCGCCGAGGCGAGCGAGGCGCGCACGCCGGGAACGCGACTCGAGATCTCTCCCCTCGCCGGTCCGAGGACGAGGCACGCCGAACTGGCCAGGGTGCTGATGACGGCCGCGCTCGACCTCGAGCTGGCTCCGGATCTTCAGCACGACTTCGGAGAGCGCAGCGACTACTACCTGCGATGGGGTGATCACGGCCGCATGCCCGAGTTCTACCGCCGCCTGCTCCTCTCCGAGATCGTCCAACGCTGTCGCGACTCCCTCGTGGCGGAGGGGGGGGCATCCCTCACGATGCCGGTCGCAGGGTTGGTGCTCACGCTGGGGAAGGACGGTCCTTCCGCCGGTCTGGCGGCGCTCCTCATCGGGGTGCTGCGTCCGCGTCGGCTTCGCATCATTCTGAGCGACGCCGCCAAGCCAGCGGTCCGCGTCTTGAACGGCCACCTCAAAGTCCTGGAACTGGAGCCCCTGCGCGTCGGAGAACTCGTGGTCGCAAAGCTGTGTGTCCCGGGCTTCGAGAATCACCTCGCAGCCGAAGACCTTGGTCAATTCGCGGGAATCGATCTCAACGATGAGGTCGCGGTCCGCGAGGCCCACCATCGCGCGCTCAGGGATTTGTCGGGCGAGGGTCCTGTGGTGGTCGATACCACGGGAGGGAACAAGCTCTGCACCATCGCCGCGTTGGAGGCCACCGAGCCACCCAATCTGGCGATTTACGTGCGGCATGAGCTCGGCGGCGATGAGGCGACAGCGGAAGGGCAGGATCGCCTGGCGCACTCCCCAAGCCCATCCCCGCTCGGCCTCGGGCGCGGGGAATCCGGTCGCCGCTCACTTCCTATCCCTGGCACCGAGAGGATTCTCATCCTTGGGCTCCGCTCCCCGCGGGATTCAGCTCCGGCATGGACCGCTCGGAGCATGACCACCACGGGCTCCGGGAGTGCCCCCTCTCCCGCTGCATCGGACCGACCGGCCGATCGCACCTCGTCTCAAGACTCGGGGTCGGGCCGCATCGTCGCCGCGGTTGTGGCGGCCCATCCGCCCGCGACCTTTCGGACGACCACTCTGTACCTCCTCAACTCGCCGGTGCTCACGAGCTATGGCACCTTCCACTTCGAGGGTCCGATGGAATTGGCGGCCGCACGCGCTCTCCTCCAGGAGCGGTTTGTTTCCGCGATCGGCCACCCGGCGACAGCATCGCTTCTCGAGGCCTTGCTCCATTGCCCCATCCCGGTCGATCGGAAGGCCATCACCCTGTCTCCGGGCGACCGCGCCCTCGTCTTTCGCCTTCTCGATCGCCTTCCCGAAGGATTCGTGGCCACCTCCTCCCACCTCGCGACCCTTCGCTACGAGCTCGCTCTCATGACTCGCATCGCCTAAGTTCGTGGGCTTGCCCATTCCAGGCGTCGGGACATCCCGGGCCTCCGATTGACTTCGATCACCCTCATTTCCCGTACGGTCGCAATTCAATAATCCCCACCGGTCTCCACGCAGACCCAATTTCCCGGTTCCCCGCGACGTCCGCCCCCTTCGAATATCGAATCCCGTGCAAAATCCAGGCGCTCCTGGCGCCAACTGACGCTCCAAGCCCCGGCGCCTCATAAGCCATAGTTGTGGGGGTGTCGCGTCGCACACCCCGCGAGATCGTAGTAATTCCCCCGGCCAACGAGTCTCAATTGACGCCCGCACTGGGATCTCGTCGCATACCTGGCATCTTTAGCCAGGAAATCCAAGGTCGAAGAGTCTCAATTGCCGACCAAGAGCATGTCTCGTCGCACATGCGTAGCCTGGCATCTTTTGCCAGGAACTCCAACGTCGAGTCTCAATTGACATCCGTACGGATGCCTCGTCGCACACAAAAGATCCTGATGCTCCCTATCCCGTAGTTCTTGTCTCAATTGACGACCGTACAGGTGTCTCGTCGCACGAAGTTGTCAAAGATCCCCAATTTTCTCAAATAGCCGTCTCAATTGACGCCCGTACGGGTGTCTCGTCGCACAAGTACAGGAGCCACACTGATGGACATCACACTTGTCTGTCTCAATTGACGCCCGTACGGGTGTCTCGTCGCACGATCCGACCTATTCTCGAACCGCCTCTCGGGTCGCTAGTCTCAATTGACGCCCGTACGGGTGTCTCGTCGCACGATTTCAGGTAAAGTCCTCGGTGGCCTTTGCCATGAAGTGTCTCAATTGACGCCCGTACGGGTGTCTCGTCGCACGTATCGCAAGCACCACACGCGATACCGGGCCGAATGGTCTCAATTGACGCCCGTACGGGTGTCTCGTCGCACACCCTCAAGATCGCATTCGGAGAGGCCGCCCATAACGTCTCAATTGACGCCCGTACGGGTGTCTCGTCGCACCCGATGTCGAGCGCCTCCAGCGCGAGCGCGATACCGTCTCAATTGACGCCCGTACGGGTGTCTCGTCGCACATCAGACCCTAAATGTTCTTGAAGTGGTCATCTTGGTTTGTCTCAATTGACGCCCGTACGGGTGTCTCGTCGCACACGGAGAACCTCGTTCGGAAATCACCATGTCCACTTCTGTCTCAATTGACGCCCGTACGGGTGTCTCGTCGCACAAGGGGAGTGGCTGACCCGCAAGTAACCGCCAGCGCCGTCTCAATTGACGCCCGTACGGGTGTCTCGTCGCACTTCGAGTGTACAAGATCGTTCGTTCGTACCGCGTAAGTCTCAATTGACGCCCGTACGGGTGTCTCGTCGCACCGCACTTGCCGTTGTCAGAGAGCACGCAGGCGAGCGTAAGTGCTCCGGTGGTGAGACTATAGGGCAACGGCGGGAGTGGCAAGAGAAAAAATGGCATGGATGGACCCTCGGAGTTCCCCGTTTTGGTGGTCGGGCCGAGACGGAATCTCTCCCGCTTAGCCGGGACCTCCCGGGGTCTCGCGGCACGTTTTGAAGACCGGCGTCATCCATTCAGCTCCGACGTCTTCTCCCCGTACCGGGCGTTTGTGGTATTGGCCGAGCCGTCGCCAGGACTGCGTTCCGCACTCGGTGCTTGTCGAAGAAAAAGACGGATCGAGTCGGCGAACGTGACGCTTCTCGGAACGCGAAAAACCGCCGGAGGGATCCCGGTTCCGCAAGCGAAAAAGGAGCTTGTCCACCCGGAGAGGGATCTACGAAGGCAGCGGCCGGCTCGACTACAGCAAGGTCACCGGCCCGAACCGGCGAGGCGTCGACTGCCAGTGGAGGCGGGGTCGATCGAGACGATCGTCGAGAGGCAAAATGGCGAAGGCATCATTCTTGCCCAGCATCGGGCCAACCCTTCGACAGAGCTCCTGGATATCCTCCGGTTCGAGAGCGGCTTCGAATACTGACTTTTGCAATCGGTCACCGTAGATGCGCAGTGCCTTGGCGACCCTCCGCCTTCGGCCCGAATGGCGGATGTCGTAGGCGACGACGTAGAGACTCATGCCGTTGGCCCTCCCCTTCGGGGTTCGGCAGTGGAGCCGTGCGAGGCGTCGGACCGGGGGGTCTCGAAAGCGGTGAGTCGGGTCCCGCCAAGAATGCAGCGCTTGATGTCGCGCGCCAGGGTGCCCATATGCTGCCGGTAGCTCAGGGCATCCCGTTGCCCGGCCAGTCGGAACGATCTCCCGAAACTCTCGTGAACGAGCGCCGCAAATCGACGAAGCGCGGGCGGACGCAGGTGCACCGTCGGCGGCACGGTTTCTTGTTTCTCGAAATCGTCGCCTCGCAATTCACGCGTCGCCACGAGCACCACCCGATCCATGAGATGGCGGAAGGGTTCCTGGAGATCCGATGCCAGCGCGGCGTGCCCGGCGCGGGCCCGATGGAAGATCCCCAGGGTCGGCGCGAGACCGGCGCGGAGAATCGTCGCGAGGGCTTCCTTGTGAAGCACGGTGTGCGCGAAGTTCAGCAGGGCATTCACGGGGTCAGGCGCGTCGGGAGCGATGCGCCGCTGCCAGGTGAAGGACTCGTTCAAGCGCGACCGGAAGTCTCCGTACCACAGTGCCGCCCCTTTCCCTTCGATCCCGAGCAGCGCCGAAAAGCTCGGCGCTGACTCGGCTCGGCTCGCGAGTTGCCGGAGGTCGGAGGGCAGGGAGGCGGCACTCGTTGGTCCGGCCGTGACCTCGGACAGCGTCGCGTAATTCCGGAGTTTTGCGGCTATCAACGGTCGCGCGATGTCCAGACATCGCAGCTCGTCGTCATAAAGCCGAACCTGTGCCGCCAGCACCTCGGCCGGAATTAAATCGTCTTCAGCGCGGAGTGCCCCCACGGTGTTCCCGCGGCCTCCGAAGGCCCAAAGGGGGATGCCACGTCCGATCAGATTCCGAACCGCGGCGGCACTCAGGGCGGGAGCGCCGAGGGCCAACACCTGCTGGATGTGCTTGAGGGGAACCGACGCGACATCGCTCGCACTTTCCCCGCGGAACACCAGGTGCCCATCGGCGATATCCAGGGTGCCGGATCGCGGACCGAGAATCACCGTCGTGCCTGCGTCCGCCGCTGCGCTCCCGACGTCCGCCTCGCCAGGGAGAGCAAAGAGCTCCGGACGATGCTGCGGTCTCCCCGCGTGCCAGCCGAGATCCTGGAGATGCGTGGGACCCGCCGGAGCTTCCGCGGCCCACTGGCCTGTGCGCTCGAAGCGGATGCCGAGAAACTCGAAGGGTTCCCGCAGATCAAGCCACTTGGTCTTCGTGTCGTTGAGCTCGAGAAGCAGGGCCTGTGCGGCTTCCTTCGCGACAGCCAGGACCTTCGTGGCTTCGGCCGGATCGCGAAAGAGGATCAAGAAGTCGTCGGCGTAGCGGACGAGCCGGCCGCCCTGACGGGCGATCTCCTCGTCGAACGTGTCGAGGAACAGATTCGCCAGAAGGGGTGAAATCGGCGCCCCAGTGGGAAGACCTCGTCCCTTCTCGGGGGCGGCGGTCCACACCCAGGCCAGTATGAGGTCGGCGGCGGCGTCGTCTCGCAGATAGGCACGGAGTCGGGTCTCGAGCAAGCGATGGTCGACGGTGTCGAAGAACTGGCGGAAGTCCGCCTTCAGGGCGTAGACGAACCCGTTTCGGAACGCCATCCGGATGCGCCTGGCGGCGCTGTGGGTACCCAGCCCCGACCGGTAGGCAAAACTCGAGCGTTCGAAGAGGAGGTCGAGCGCGGGAGCGAGGTTCCGCACAATGACAGTTTGGAGTGCGCGGTCTTGCCGGGAGGGGACTGCGAGTTCGCGATGCTTGCCCTTGGCCAGAAGGCGGCTGCGGGTCGGCGGATCCGGTGCGTACGTTCCGGCGGCAACCTCGGCCACGGCCCGCTGGAGCCCGCCACTTTCGATGTCCAAGTCGGCGGCGATGCGATCCAATCCTCCGTGGACGAGAGCGAGCTCGATCAAGCCGGCCGATCTCGGGCAAGCGAGGGGATCGTTGCCGAGTTCTCGGATGCGGTACCGGCCGAAGCCGAAACGTGTGTTCGATCCGACCTGGAGGTACTGGCCGAGTACGAGGGCGGTGAGGACCCGCGGATCGTGGACCTTGACCGCAATCCGCCCGAGCGCTCCGCCAAGTCGCTTTCTCCGATTCTGGGGACCCCACGCGAGGTCCAACCAGGCCATTCCCTGAAATGTGCGCTCAAGGGGTGGGGGATCGAAGCCGAGCCCGGCGGCCACGGACTCGAAGCCGAGCGCCTCCAATCGCCGCTTCAGAGCATCCAACAACGAACGGAGAGAGAATTCGCGGTCGTCGAGGTGCTGATGACCCGGGGTCCGATCCGCCGAAGGCCGTTGGATGCGGACGGGAGAAAGGAAGTCGATGCGGAGGGTGTCGTGGGCGCGAAGCCTCTCAACCTCCGCCACGATGTGCGATTCCGGAACGCGTCGCGGTTCGTTGCTTTCGCTCCAGGGCACCCCGGCCACCAGATCTCGAATCTCCACGATCTCGAAGTTTCCGCCGAAGACCGGTCGACGCCGATCCTCGGTTTTTCCGACGCTTTCGAGACCGCGGCGGAGAGCTATCACCGACGGAGCGAGTGACGCACCTTCCGCCTGGAGCCAAGTCAGACCAAACGCGTACCGTTCCCCGGGCGCGACGAGGATTCGACACTGCTCGGGGACCTCGATCATCACCCCGTCGGGAACTGCCGGTTCGTTGGCCCGGCCCTCCCCCCAGGCCCTCGCGACCAGGGCGTAGATCTCCCCCGCCTGGTGCGGATGAAGGTGCATATCTCCGGTCGCCCTCAGCAGGACGCGAAGCCTCGCGATGGTCAGTGCCATTGGCGATCTCGGCGATTCGGAGTCGGCCCAAGTCTTGTCACGACGTCGGAGATCATAAGGGACCGGCCGCGACCACGGCACGCATGCGGACGGAATCTGCCCCAGGGGTGGCGTGAAGCAACCGCGCGGTGCCCTTCTTTGGTTGGTCTGTACTCAGGTTGCGCACCCGGAGGGTGCCAGCGGTTCTCGGCCCAGCAAGGCGGCAGCTTGCTGGCGTCGCCGCAAGTCTTGCATCACAATCCCAAGCAAGAGTGGGTCGGAACGGGCCGGAGCCAGCAAGGACAACGGTTGTCCGGCGACTGGGCCTGTTATGGAGACGCCTGAGTCGACGCGGCCAGGCTGCCAAGCGCTCGCTCATGGGAGATCACATCATGGCTCATGGTGCAGGTAAGACCCGATGGCTGGACATCGGAGTCATCATCTTCTGTGGTTTTCTCGCCGCAACTGGCGGGCACATCGCTGCGACGACCATCGACCATTGGCTGATCGAGAGTTTGGGGTGGAGTCACCTCCTCGTGTTCTCCATCGCGATAGTCTTCGCGGTTTTCGGTGCGGTTGGCGCGTGGAGGTACCGCGAGTCCACGCGAAGCCTCTTCGCGAAGGTCGAGCAGCTGCAGGCACGAGCCTCGCCTCGCAAGGCCCTCATCTTTTTCGTGTCAACCCAGAGCGCTCTCAAGGAGATTCCTCCCGCCTCCGGCGCGGCAACGATCGACATGGGCCCTGGCAGATCCATCGAACTCTCGCGCGTGGACGCCGATTCTGACGCCGGGCGCCTCGGCGAACACAGCCGATGGTCCTGGGAACAGATCCTTCGGGGCATCGGTGCGCATGGGAAGAAGTTGGAGTTCATCTACCTCATTGGTTCGTCCGATAGCGAATCGCAGACCGGCTCATTCCGACAATTGCCTATCGCCGCGGCATTTTTCGAGCCTTACCTCAAAGGTTCAAAGATCCGACTGGCGGAAGCCGCCGTCGACTTCGAGAACTACGCGAGCGTCAGTGAAGCTCTTGAGAAAGCGATTCGCGCAGCGAAAGCCCTCGGCATCGGCGACCAGCAGATCTGTGTCGACATCACTGGGGGCCAGAAGCCCACCAGCGCGGCCGGTACGATTGCCACTTTGAATCGCGATGTCGTGCTGCAGTACGTCCAGACTGCCGGTCAGAAGCAAGCCCTGATCTACGACATTCACTACGCGGGTGCACCCGAGCTCGGCCATTGACATTCGATGAGGGGGCAGGGGCCAGGCGTGTCCAACATTCAGAATAAATGCGAATCCGCCGGGCATGGTCTTTCCGCCCGGCGGATCCGCGCGCATCAGCGGATAGATTCAGCCGCAGCGATCACGACTGGCCAACCAAAAAGCCCGAGAATGGCGCTCAGCCCGATCAACACATACCACGGGATCTCGATGATGACTTGGCGTTGGCGGTGGCCTTCAGCTGTGGTCCAAGAGCAGAAACGGAAGACAGCCTGCTTTGGGGAAAAAAGTGTTCCCAGGCGACGTGGTCGATGGGTTCGATTGGGTGTCATATTTGAAGTCCAGGCGGTGGCAGTACATCACCCGCCATGGACCATTCCATGGTTGGGGCAGTGCGTTTGCCGGACTGATCATACACGGCAGGGAATTCAGGCGCAGCCCGGCCAGTGATTCCTCGATCCCATGGTTGATCTTGGCTATGATGGCGAGACGCGGCGGCGGGCACCAATTGAAGCAGACAGGCCCAAGCGACGCGGTCGATGGGGCTGACGAGGTGCCCGTTGCCGCTCCTTATATGGCCAGATCGGACGGGTTGATGCCGGATCGCGAAGGCTGCGCCACTCAGGTGGCTGATCGCGATAGCCATGCGCAGGACCTGGCGAGAGCTGATTCCGGCGTCATTGAGACACGCGGAAGCGGAGGTCACGGTGCACCCGGATCGCCGCCCCGCCCGCAGCCGAGCGATCACGGCGCGGTGTGGAGGAAGGGGGGGCTCGTGATGAGGGGGAGGATGAGGGAGGAGAAGCGGTAGTGGGAGGAGCGGGCGGAGGTGAGCATGGAGGTGATGAGGGGCTCGTCTTCGGGGCGGACGAGGCGGCCGGTGGCGGCGAGGAAGAGGCGGCGCGAGAGATTGCGGACGAAATCGTCGGAGCGGGCGAGGAGGGCGTGGCGGAGGGAGGAGGCGCCGTCGAGCGGGGTGCCGTCGGGAAGGGTGCCTTGGGCGTCGATCGGCCGGTCTTCGTCGCGCTCGCGGAACTTGCCCATCGCGTCGAAGTGTTCGAGGGCGAACCCGAGCGGGTCGATGCGGGCGTGGCAGGCGGCACAGGCTTCGCTCTTGCGGTGCAACTCGAGGCGCTGGCGGAGGGTCTCGGTCTTCAACTCGCGATCGTCGGCGGGCAGAGTGCCCACGTTTTCCGGCGGAGGCGGCGGCGGATCGCCGAGGAGAGCATCGAGAATCCACGCGCCCCGCAGCGTGGGGCTCGTACGCAACGGGAAGGAGGTCACAAAGAGAATGCTCGCCATTCCCGTGAGCCCGCCGCGGCGATCGTCCGGCCAATTCACTTCGCGGAGATGACCGCCCTCGATACCACTCAGCCCGTAGTGCTTGGCCAGACGTTCATTCACGAAGGTGGTTTTGGAATCGAGAAGTTGGAGGACGCTCCGATCCTCGCGCACGATGGCCGCGAGGAAGTGGTGCGTTTCTTCGACCATCGAATCCCGCAGCCCCTGATCCCAAATCTCGGGAAACCTCCGGAAGTCCGCCGCCTTGGTCGCCGCCTCGCGATGACGGAGCCAAGCCCCGCCAAAATCCCGGACAAACGCGTCGGCGCTCGGAGCCGCCAAGAGCCGCCGCGCCTCGGCCTCCAACACCTCGGGCCGAAGAATCGCCCCGTCATCAGCGAGAGCCGACAAGGCGCGGTCGGGCGCCGCCGAAGCCAAGAAGAACGAGAGCCGCGCCGCCAGCGCGTGGGCACTGAGCGGTCGGGGTTGCTCCTCCCCAACCTCGGCCGCTTCGTCGAGCCTCCACCACAGTGCCGGGGCGAGCAGGGTGGCGAGCAGCGCCGCTCCCACGCCCTCGCGCTGCGCGAGTTCGGCGCGCGCCGCGAGTTCGGCCTCGGAAGCAGGACGCCGGAACGCTTGCCGCAGGAAGGGGGCCAACCATCGGGTGTGCTCCTCGATCGACTTCGGCTCGGAGCCTCCGAGCGGCGCCATGAGGCGAGCTTGGGCCGACGCGTCCAGCAGGGTGCGCGCGACGATCTCCGATGCCAGGTCGTGCAACGACTCGAGCCACAGCGGGGACACCGACATGACATCACCGACGGTGTCACTGCCGTACGCGGTGGATTCCGGGGGAAGCCCACTGACATCCACGGCGACGCCGAGCATCGCCCGTACGCTGCGCGCCCACTGGTCTCGCGAGAGGCGCCGCAGCACCGGGCGTTTGGGTAGAGCCTTGAATCCGGCGGCTTCGAGGTGGGCGCGCAGGCGCTCCCGCTCGTCGGGCTCGAGCTTCGAGAGCCTGGGCGGCGGCATGGTGCCATCCGCCACCCGCCGCTCCGCCCGTAGCCACAGGGTGGCGTCCGGGGTGGCCTGCGCGAGCGCGGACCCAAGGTCGAGTCCGCCCTTAGGCGATTCCCCGCCGTGGCAGGAAGTGCAGTGCTGCTCGAGCAACTGGCGCAGAGGGCTTTCCGGCTCGACCTCCTTTTCGTCAGGGTTCTGCCCCGCGGCCACCGCCACGAGAAGGCCTAGTCCGAAGAGGACCTGCCCTACGCTCCCAGTTCGAAGAACCCGCATCGCCGGATCATAGGGGAAAGCGGGGCCGGACGGGCCTCCTCCCCCGCGCGGATCGCCTGTTAGGCTCCGCCATGGGCTCCCCCTGGCATAGCGATGTGTACAGCCGGATCGACTCGGCCCTCTCGGCCGGCCACCTGCCGATCTGCGTCTTCGACCTCGACTCCACGCTGTTCACCACAGCGCCCCGCAACTACCGGATCCTCGAGGAGTTCGTGGCGCTTCATGGCCCCGAACATCCGGACCTGGTCAGTGCGTTCTCCGAACTGCGCGAAGACGACCTCGGCTGGAACGTGCACGACGACCTGCGCCGCCGCGGGGTGACCAACACGGAACTCCTCGAATCCCTCAAGCGCTTCTGGGCCGAGCGCTTCTTCACCAGCGAGTATTTGGCGCACGACCGTCCGGTGCCCGGCGCCCCCGCGTTTGTCTTGGGCGCCCACTCGCGGGGGGCTCTGATCTACTACTTGACCGGACGCCACGTCGGCGGCATGGAGGAAGGCACGGTTCGCTCGTTGCGCCGCCACGGATTCCCCTTCTGGCGCGGCCGCTGCGTCGTGCACCTCAAGCCCTCGTTCGAAATGGCGGACTCCACCTTCAAGGCCGAGGCGGTCGCCGACATCCGCTCCTACCAGGGACAAGTGGTGGCGACCTTCGAGAACGAGCCGGGCAACGCCAACCTGTTCCTGCGCTCGTTCCCCGAGGCCGTGCACTTCCTGCTCATGACCGTGCACTCCCCCAACGCGGATCCCCCGGCCCGTACGCTGAAGAAGATCCCCGACTTTCGCTGAAATCGAAAGCGAGCCCTGGCGATGACCCACCCGGTACCATCCGACGATCTGTTTCGGCCTTCTCTCGACAGAAGTCTGGACACAAGCGGTTGGAAAGCGCCGTTTGATCCCGGCTCGCTCGTAACGGCGGCGTTTTTCGGAGGCCCGATTGCCGGCGGCCTCCTGTTCGGCCTGAACTTCACGCGCATGGGCCGCAGCAAGTGGTTCCTTCCCTGTCTTTTCGGGGGCGTGTTGGTGATGGCGATTCACATCGCCGTGACCGCACGAGGCATCGAGGAGGCGACCAAGCTATTCCGTGCCGAATACGCGGCCGCCGAGAGGGGATCGAACCGCGAGGCCATCGGCCGAAGCGTAGCGCCGAAGGACCAAGTGACCGTCGCGATCGCCGGTCGAAAATTCAGCCTCCGCACGGTTCACCTCGCATTCCAGATCCTCACCGTGCTCCTCTGTTTCCCGCTCGCTCGTCGCCAACGCAAGCTCGTCGAAGCCTGGACCGCGACGGGCCGCCCCACGGCCAAAGTCCTCGGGCTCGCCCTCGGCGTCATTGCGGGAACCTTTGTGCTGACCGGAGCCGCGTACGCCATCTGGCTCATCTGAGGACACAATGGAGGATGAAATCCCGGCAAACCTCGAGGCTGGTCCCGATGCCTACGAACTCGCCCGCCACTATGTCGACGCGGGGCGAATCGAGCTCGCCGAGGAGGTTGCCAAGCGCGAACTCGCCAAAGACCCAAACCACCCATTGGGCCACCTCATCCTCGGCCGCTGCGAGCTTGCCCGGAAGCGTCCCAAGGACGCACTCCTACGCTTCGAAAACGGACTGGCCGTCGCCCCGGAATTCGGTCTCCTCCACCACTTCCGGGCGCTGACGCTTCGAGATCTCGGGAGATTTCCGGATGCGGAGGCGGCGGTATTGGCCGCACTCCGCCTGGATGCCGAAGATTCGTTTGCTCTCGCCACCTACGCCCAGATCATGCTGGACACCGGAGTCTTGGGGAAGGCCGAGCAGCTCATCCAGCGGGCGTTGGCGCTCGATCCTGACGAGGCTTACTTCCACACCGTGCAATCCGCGATTCAATCCGCGAAGCTGCGCGATGCGCATGCACGCGCCGCCGCCCAAAACGCGCTCCGTCTGGACCCGGACGACGACACGCCGCACATCGAGATGGGACTGCGGCTTTTCGAGACCGGCCGTCCCTTTGCCGCCCGCCGCGCCCTCCGCGAGGCCCTGCGGATCGATCCAAGTAACGAATCCGTGCAAAAGGCCTTCCTCCAGGTGGACATGGCCTGCCGGTGGACGTACCTGCCCGCGTACTACCTGGATATCGCCCTCCGCCACGTGCCGGGCAAGCAGTTCACCCTTTGGATCGGATTGGTCCTGCTTCTCAAAGGAGTGCCCGATTCGGTGATCTCGATGAACGTGAAGGGCCTGATCGCCATCGTCTATCTGGTGATCTGCATCCACAGTTGGATCGCGACCCCGCTCACCAAGCTGTGGATGAAGGTCCGGCCGCCCCGCTGGAATTGACGGCCGGCGGGCCCGGTGGTCCAGACTGATCCGTGCTGCGATGAACTCCCTTGATTCCGACCTCTATTCACCCTCACTCGACGAGCGGTACGATGTCTATCGGATGAAGGCGCCCATGAGCCCCTGGCCGTTGCTGTACGGGGTGCTCGTAGGGGGCTTTTTCATCGCGGGCCTGGGTTTCGGGGAAAATTTCCGAAGGCTCGGCGATCGACGGGCGGCGCTGATCACCTTCGCGGCTGGGCTTGTCCTCACTTCACTGCTCTTTCTGCTCTTCCAATCCGATCTGGTGCGGTTCGCGAAGTCCACGGAACGACGCCCTCCTCCGACCACGAGCGAAGCCTCACCGAATTCGAGCGCACGGAACTCCGAGCCCGGATCCGGGCCGACGTCGGGCGCGACCGTTTTTTGGCTGGGCAATCTCGTGGCGTTGGTGGCGGCGTGGCCGATCGCCCGCTACCAGCGCCGCTTCACCGGTACCTACGAGCGCAGTGGCCGAGGCCTGGGCGGCGGCGTCGGTTGGATCGTGATCGCGAATGTCGCTTACTTGTGCCTGTGGATCGGGGCGCTGCGCGAGTTCGCAGCCCCCTGACGCGCATGGAGGAAATCGACGACGATCACGGACGAGGCGTGACTTCGCCCTTCGACTTGGTCGAACACTACTTCGACAGTGGCCGGTTGGACTTGGTCGAAGACCAACTCCGCCGTCTGCTCGCCCAAGACCCGGCCAACGCGGCGGCGCACACGCAACTGGCCCGCCTTCGGTTGCAGCAAGGTCGCTTCGACGAAGCCGTCGATGCGACCTCCGAAGCGCTCGCCACGGCGCCGCAATATCCCCACGCCCACTCGGTCCGGGGGCTCGCACTCCGCGCCCTCGGACGATTCACGCTCGCGGAGAAGTTCTTCCTGGAGGCCCTCCGCAACGATCCGGATTATGTGGCCGCCTTCGGCAATTACGCGCTGCTCATGTATGACGCCGGGTTCTTCGGCAAGGCGCGGCGGCTAGCGTTGGAGGGCTTGAAGCTCAATCCCGAGAGCAGTTGGCTCCTGCGAATCCTGTCCGACATCGAGGCCGCGACCGCCGATCGCAAGGCGGCAATGGCGGCGGCCGAGGCGGCACTCCGCCTCGATCCGAACGAGGAAGGTGGTCATCACACGCTGGCGCAGCGCTACTTCGAATCCGGGCATCCGTTCCAGGCTCGCGAGTGCTTGCGGGAAGCGCTTCGCCTCGACCCCTCCGACTCAAGCCTCCGAGCCGAGTATCACCGCGCGGATCGTTTCTGCCGGTGGCCCGCGCTGCCGAGCTACCTCTACGCGAGGCTGGTCAGTCGCGTGCCCGGCCGACAGGTCGGATTCTGGGTCCTGGTCTTTGTGATCCTGGTGGTTTTGCGCGCTCTCTTCGGCCCCTCGCTCCCCCTTCCCGGGATCGTCGCGTCGTTGGCGGTATTCTGGCTCTATCTCCTCTTTGCCCCCGCCTTGACCTCGCTTTGGCTGCGCCTGAGACCCCCCCGATGAGCTCGGACGACATCATCAACGCCCTTCGCCAAGTGCTCGCCCAGGACCGCAAAAACGGGGCGCTCTGGCTCCATCTCGCCGAGCTCCTGCGGACCGCCGGTCGGCACGACGAGGGGGTCGACGCCCTCCGGGCCGCCGCCGAGTGCGCTCCGGTTCGCCGGGCCGCGCTCCGCAAGCTCGTGACCACTCTGAAAGAACAAGGCAAACTCTCGGAGGCCTTGATGCGAGCCGAGGGCCTGCTCGAGGAAGACTCGTCTCCCGAACTGCGTCGCGAGTTCGAGGAAATTCAGGCCGCGTGGCAAGCTCAGCAGGGAGTCCCGCAGGGAAGCGCCGGCGTTCGGCCCGCGCCCGACGCTCCTCCTGACGAACCGGCCAAAGTCTCGATCGGGGGCGACGAATCGGGGAACCTGGATGACTGGGCCGCGCAGTTCGACTGGGGTGACCTGAAGATCCGCCTCTCCGACGTGGCCGGCCTTGATGACGTGAAGCGCGAACTGCGACTGCGCGTGATCGCCCCGAGCCAACAACCCGAGGTCTATCAGGCGTTTGGACGCGAGGCCGGCGGCGGAGTCCTGCTCTACGGACCGCCCGGCTGCGGCAAAACCTTCCTCGCGCGTGCCATCGCCGGCGAAATCTCGGCCTCGTTCATCGCGGCAGCCATCCACGAGATCATGGACAAGTGGATGGGCGAGACCGAGAAGGCGATTCACGCGCTCTTCGAACTCGCGCGCCGCCGCAATCCCACGGTCGTTTTTTTCGACGAGTTCGATGCTCTCGGAACTTCGCGCGGCAAGGGCGGATCTCCGTGGATCACGATGCTCGTCGACCAGATCCTCCAAGAGATGGACGGCGTCGGAAAACGCAATCGGGGCGTGCTGATCCTCGGCGCTACCAACGCGCCCTGGGGAGTCGATTCCGCCTTCCGCCGTCCGGGCCGCTTCGATCGGGTGCTGTTCGTTCCGCCTCCCGACACCGCGGCGCGCAAGCTTCTCTTGCGCAAGGCGCTCGACAAGTTGCCAGGGGGCCCCGAAGTCGCGATCGACGCGGCGGTGAAAAACACGGCGCTCTATTCCGGCGCGGACCTGCGGTCCTTGGTCGAACGGGCCGGCGAGCGCGCTCTGGAAGCCTCCCTCACGAGCTCGAAGGTCGTACCAGTGACTCAAGCCGACTTGGACCGCGCGCTCAAGTCGTCGCGCCCCTCGACGCTTGAGTGGATCGCGACCGCTCGTAATCACGCCCGGTTTGCCAACGAAGGCGGGCAGTACGACGATCTCGTGGCCTTCCTCAAATCAGTGCAGCGCTGGTAGTCGACACCGCGCGCTCACCGCTGCGGCGGAGGCAGCGCCTTCACGCCAAGTCGCGAACCGCCCGCGCCGCGGCGTCCGCGAGCGCGGTCGTGGTGGGGGATTCCGCAGTGCGAATGCGGCGAAAGCCGGCGCGGAAGAGCGCATCTTTGGTCGTCGGGCCCAATGCGACCGTGATCAGCCGCACCTGATGCGCTTCGAGCCAAGTCGCATCGGCCATGGCCAAGAACGCGGCCACCGTGGTCGGACTGGTGAAGCAGGCGGCCACGAGATCGTGCAAAGCCTGGTCTCGCTCTGCGTCCGCGGGTCGACGCAGGCAGGTGCGATAGGTCACCCGCTCCGTGACCTGCGCCCCGAGGTCGCGCAATCCGTCTCCGAGCACCGGAAGGGCCCGGTCCCCGCGCAACCAGTAGATGGGTCCGGCCGGAGTGCCAGCCTCGGCGATGCGGTCCAACAGGTCAATCGCGCTCTCCGCGCAGTGCTCGACCAAAAGGCCCGCCTCTTCCGCGCGCAGCGCCGACTTTTGCCCCACGATCGCGAGTTTGGCGCCGAGAGTCTGCACCGTGGACGACACCGCAAACAGAGCCGGCAGGGCCTGCCCGCTCGAAACCAAGATGAGACTGGGCCGGACCCCGCGCAGCTCGGCTTCGAGTTCGGAGGCGAGGAAGAGCGACTCGAACGCGAGCAGAGGGAGCGTCACTGGACTGAGTCCGCGCTCTTGGAGGCGCTGGCACAGCTCGCGCGAGTCCTCGAGAGCGCGGGTGACCAACACCCGCGGCCCGGTCATGACTTGAGCCCGCGCAGGATGTCGCGCCCTCCGCGCTTCAGAATGCGATCCGCAACCTCGACCCCCAGTTCCGCGGGCCCCTTGGTCATGGCGGCGCTGCGGTCGGTGACGCAGGGCTCCCCCCTCGGGCCGAGCAAGCGGGCGTCCAAAACCAAGTCCGCCCCCTCTCGACGCGCCCAAGCGGCCGCGGGCACATTGCATCCCCCGCCCAACCGACCAAGGAACGCCCGTTCGGCGATCGCCGCTTCGTGCGTTTCCCCGTCGTCGGCGGCGAGCAGCAAGTCGACGGTCGAGTGGTCTGAAGCGCGGCACGTGACACCGACGATTCCCTGAGACGGCGCCGGGAGATGTTCGTTCAGCGGCAGGACTTCCGCGATCTTCTTGTCGAGGCCGAGGCGCACCAAGCCAGCGCGGGCCAAGATCAACGCCGCGACATCCCCGGCCTCCACCTTTTGCACGCGCGTGTCGACGTTGCCGCGGATCGCCACGATTTCGAGATCCGGCCGCACGCGCAGCACCTGGGCCTGCCGGCGCAGGCTCCCCGTCGCGACCTTCGCCCCCTTGGGCAGCTCTTTGAGTTTTCCGCCGATGATGGCGTCTTCGACGGGCCCGCGCTCGAGCACCATCCCGAGGACCAAGCCATCGGGCAGCGTCGTGGTCTGATCCTTCAAGCTGTGCACGGCGGCGTGGGCGCGGCCGGCGAGCACTTCGGCGTCGACCTCGCGGGTGAACACTCCCGTCATAGACAGGCCCGCGATCGGCGCCGCCTGTTCCCGGTCACCCTCGGTCTTCACGATGTGGAGCTGGACTTCGATCCCCGGATGAACCCGCTGGATCTGGTCGCGGACGGCCTCGGCCTGCCAAAGGGCGAGCCGGCTACCTCGAGTCGCCAGGATGAAAGGAGGCAAGGGGAAACACTCGCAAGAAGACGATGTTCGGCGCCACGCCCCGAGCCAAAGGACCGAGGATCGTGCGACCCGGGCCGATGTTAGCGGCGGTCCCCCTCAGACACGAGGTTTGGCCAAGATCGGCTAAATCCTTGTCCGACAACGAGTTAGCGGTGGATTCCCAACAAACTGAGCCCTTAGGAGCGGTCAGAGTGGCTCCGATACCGCCTTTCCAGACGTTCCTCAGAGAGGGTCCGGCGGGCTCCGTCCTTCAGTTGTTTCAACGCTTCGTCGAGCAAGCGCTTCGTGAGCTGGTCCGCGAGTTTCCGTGCCCCCGGGTCGGAGACCCCTTGCTCGGCCAAGACCTGGTCCCGCAGAGCCATGAACCGCGTCGCCAAATCGGCGATGACCGGTTTGAAGCTCGCGTAGGTGCGGAGCGCCAGATACTTGTGCGTCTCCTCCACAACGATGCGACCGGCCTGGACCACTTCCGACTCGCGGGACGCCCGATGACGAGCCACGATGCTCTCGAGGTCGTCCAAATCGTGAAGCAGAAGATCGTCCCGGTCCCGCAGCGCCGGATCGATGGCGCGGGGCAGGCTGAGATCGATGAACATCGGAGGTTCGCGATGCCTCCGCAGCCGCGCCTTGTCGAGATGGCTCTTGGTGATGATCGGCTCGAACACGTCGACGCAGGCGAGAACCAGGTGACAATCACTCAGGCGATCGCGGAGCTGGTCGAGTGCGAGCACGGTGCCACCGAATTTCGCGGCCGCCTCCTCGGCCCGGGCCATCGTACGATTCGAAAAGGTCAGGCTTCGGACCTCCCGATCCTTCAAGTGTTGCGCGACGAGCAGGCCAGTTTCACCGGCGCCGACGATGAGGGCATCACAGTCGTCGAACCCACCGATGACTTTGCCAGCCAGTTCGATGGCCGCGCTGGCCACACTCAAGGTTCCCTCGCCCAATTTGGTTTCGGCGCGCACCCGCTTGCCAACCGCGATCGCGTGTTCGACGAGTCCGAAGAGGACTCCGGCGGTGGCGCCCGACTCTTTCCCTTTTGCTTGAGCGTCCTTGATCTGCGCGAGGATCTGGCTTTCGCCCAAGACTTGGGAATCCAAACCGGCAGAGACTCGAAAGAGATGGAGAATCGCGTCGATGCCCAGATGGTGGTAGACCGCGCCGCCGGGCAAATCCGGGACCCTGGCCCCGAACTCCGCGGCCAGCCGTTCGACGAGTTCGCGTTCGAGTTCGCCGCCCACGAGCAACTCGGTTCGATTGCACGTCGAAAGCACGCAGCACTCGCGCACCCCGGGTGCCACGAGTAAACGCTGCGCGTATTCGGCCTGGTTGTCCGGCGGGATCGAGAGCTTCTCGCGCGTCGCGGCTTCCGCAGTGCGGTGCGACACGCCGATGAGGGCCAAATCCAAGAGCTCCGCCATGGTCAGCGAAACACGTGGAAGGCCCCGCGGGGAACGAGCGAAACCCCGAGGCTCAAAAGAAGGAGCGAGGCAGCCACCACGGCGATCCACGCCGCTCGACGCCCGCTCAGGAATCGCAAAAAGCCGGACACGCTGATGACTCCGAACACGAGCCAAAGCACGATCGCCGGCCACACTTTGGGGTCGAGATAGCTGAAGTTGCGGACCGCGCCCTCGTGGGCCCACCAAATGCCGAGGTTCAGACCCACGGTCAGGAACAAAAATCCGACCGCGGCCGCCGCGCGGTTCATTTTCGAGAGACGCTCCAAGTCCGGCAGCTTCGCGTACAAGACGCCGAAGGTTCGGCGCCGGAGCTGCCGCAGGAGCACGAGGTAGAGACCCGAGAAAAATCCGGAGAGCAGGAGCGCCGCCACCGCGAGCAGGGCCGACACGATGTGGACGACAAAAAAGCGGCTCTGCGCGAGCGGGCTCGCCACCAATTGCAGCGGAGCCAGCGCCGAGGCCATGAGCTGCATCACGAACACCGCGAGCACCACGAAGGCCCCGGTGGCCGGAGTCTTCGCCAGGGGTTCGATCAAAAGGTAGAGCCCGAGGATGGAGAATCCGAGGAAGGACACGACCTGCCAAGGATGGGCAATCGGGAGGTGTCCGAGCTCCGTCGAGAGCACGGCACCGTAACCGAGATGGAGGAGCACCGCGAAGGCCGTGGTCCCGCGCCGCCAGCGCGCCCATTTCGGAGCCCGCGGCCCCGCCAACTCCATCCCATAGAGGAGAGTCAGCGCCATGTAGACGACCGGGAGCAAAACCTGGAGCGCTTGCACTGCCGCGGTCACGCGGGCACACCCTCCTTCGGTTTCATGGCCAAAATTTGATCGGCGGCCTGACGGCCCGAACCGATGCACGACTCAATTGCCACGCCGTCCACCCAGTTCCCCGCGATCGTGGCCTCCGGGAAACCCTCGGAAAGGAGCGTGCGAACGGCGGCAATGCGACGTTTGTGCCCGACCGCGTACTGCGGCAGCGTTTCGACCCAGCGCACCACGCGGAACGAATCCGGCACGGGAATTTTTCTCTGCCCGAGCGCGAGCGCGAGTTCCCCGAGCATCAGCTCTTGGATCATGTCGTCGGGCAAGTCGCCTGCGTGCGGGTCGAGAATCCCCCCGATGAAGCCGTTCATCACGACTTTGCCCTCGGGGGCAACTCCGGGAAATAGCTCCGACGCAAAGATCCAGCCGAGGGTGCGCATCCGGGAGCAACGCGGCACGAGATAGCCGAAGCCTCGCGGCAATCCCGGCACGGTGGACCGATCGAAGGATGCTTGGGCCACGAGCAGCGACGCGTACTCCACCTCGAACAAAAGGTCGGCGACGAGCGGCGCGTCTTTCGCGAGCAGGCAGCCGGTCGCCATCGCGGGCGCCGCGAGCACGACCCGATCGAAGCGCGCGGTTTCGATCTCGCCGCCGGACCGTTCGAGGGCGAGCTCGACTCCTTCATTCGCCCGGCGCTCGAGCCGCTTGACCCGATGGTTCAAGTGAGCACGCGACCCGAGCTCGCTCTCCAGGCGATCGATCAGCGTCTGCAAGCCACCGTCCAGACTCTGCAAGGGCGAGGCGGCGGTCGTGCCGTTCGAACGGCGGCGCTCCCGGGCGCGTTCCCGCATCGCCCGAAAGATGCTCCCCCGCTCGCGCTCCATGCGACCGAGCTCGGGAAAGGCGCTTTGGATACCGAGGTGATTCGGATTCCCCGCGAAGGTCCCGGAAACCACCACGTCGACCCAGGTCATGGTGATGCCGCGACCGACCCGGCGGCCGAAGAACTCCGCCACCGTCTCCTCGGTCTCCGGATGGGAGGAGCGGACAAACGGCTCGAGCAGAACGCGGAACTTCTGCCGCGCCGTGAACAGCGGAGTGCGGATGAAATCTTTGAGACTGCGCGGCAATGGGTGCAGGGCCCCGTGGAAGTAGAGGAAGCGGTCGCGCGCCGCATCGTTGGCATAGATGATCTTGGATTCGAGCCCGAGCGACGCGACCAAACCGCGGAAGTTCTGGCACTTGCCCTGGATCGCGGCCGGTCCGTTTTCGAAGCGAATGCCGTCCCCTCGCGTGGTGCCGACGCAACCGCCTAATCGTGAACCCGCTTCGAAGAGCTGGACTTCCGCCCCGCCCTTCTTGAGCCAGTGCGCGGCGGACAGCCCCGAGATTCCGCCCCCGATGATCGCGACGCGGCTCATGATGCACTCATTTCTGCCGGCGCGGTGCCTTGCAACTTCCCGGCCAAGTAGTCGCCCATTCCGCGTGTGAACCGCCGGTCATCGTTCAGGGCGACGACCCGGCGCACGTCGGCGATTCCGAGGCTTTTCGCTTGGTCACCGTAGAGGAGGTCCATCTCGTACAGGGTCTCGATGTGATCGGAGACAAACCCGAGTGGCACCATGAGGAGGCGCTTCACCCCTCGGGCAGCGAGCGTCGGCAGGTGGGCCTCGGTGTAGGGCTGCAACCACCGCTGCGGACCCACCCGGCTTTGGAACGAAATGGAATGCTCCAGATCCGACGGCAAGCGCGCGAGGATCCCCCGGTAACTCTGCTCGATGCGATCGCGGTAGGGATCCCCCCGCTTGATGTAGGACTCGGGGAGTCCGTGGCAACTGAACAGGAGATGGGGACGTGGGGGCCCCATCTCGGCGAGTACGTCCCGGATCTGGCCCGCCATCGCATCAAGATAGAAAGGCTCGGTCGCGAAGTCTTTCACTTCGCTGCGGGCCACGCCGCGAAGGGGCGAGCCATCCACGGCGGCCCAAAAGTCGGCGAGGCTGCTCCCGCCCGTCGCGGGTGAGAACTGCGGATAGAGACTGAGAGCGACGATCCGGGTCGGCGCCCACTCGACCAAACGGCGCACGGCTTCTTCGGCCCGCGGTGGGGTGTAGCGCATGGCTACCCCGGCCTTGGCCTGGATTCCGAGCTCACGGAGCCGGGCGCAGGTTCCCTCCATCTGAGCTTCGGTATGACGAAGGATCGGGGACCCGCCGCCGATCAACGCGTAGTTCTTCCCGACTTCGTGCGAACGCCGGCGCGCGATGCGGCGGCCGAGCGCGCTTTGAAAGGGCCGAATGATGGCCGGCAAACGCACGAGGTCTTGGTCAGCGAACAGCGCGGCCAAGAAGGGCTCGACCGCTGACTGGTCGATCGGGCCTCCCATGTTGAGACCGACCACCGCCACGCGCGAAGAGGAAGAACCTGCGGTCATGATTTTCAAAGCGTCCGGGAGAAGGTGGATTTGGGAGCTCCGGTCGCGGCGAGGCGAGCTCGGTAGTAGCGGTCGAACACCACCGCCACGTTGCGCAGGAACAGTTGACCGAGGTCCGTGACCAAAATCCGATCGGGGTGCAGCTCGACGAGGCCGTCCTTCGCGAGGTGTGCCAGTTCCGCGAGCTCCGTCGCAAACGTCCCATCGAAGCGAATCCCGAATCGCCGTTCGATCGCACTCTTCGCGAGTTCGCCCTGGCACATGAGCCCCATGATCACGGACCGGCGCAATTCGTCGTCACCTTCGAGTTCGTGGCACTTGTGGACCGCGAATCCGCCTTCGAGCACGCGGCGTTCGTAGCCCTCGAGGGTAGGATCGTTCTGCCAGAAGGCGCCGTCGATCTCTCCGATCGCGGAGACTCCGAGGCCGAGCATTTCCGCGTTGGCACGCGTGCCGTAGCCCATGAAATTGCGCTTGAGCGTGCCCATGCGCCGAGCCTTCGCCATTTCATCTTCGGGTAGCGCGAAGTGATCGAGGCCCAGGTAGTCGTAGCCGGCATCGACAAAACGATGGAGGGCGTCGACAAAGATCCGCAATTTGAGCAAAGGGTCGGGGGCCATCCCGACTTCGAGGGCGGTTTGGTGTTTCTTCAACCACGGCACGTGGGCGTAGTGGAAGAGCGCCACGCGCTCGGGGCGCATTTGGAGCACTTCGTCCATCGTGCGCTGAAAGCCCTCCTGGGTCTGATAGGGAAGGCCGTAAATCAGATCGATGTTGACGGAGCGAAATCCGCAGGCCCGCCCGACGTCGACGACCCGCCGAGTTTCTTCGACGGACTGAATCCGGTTGATTGCCGCTTGGACCTGGGGATCGAAGTCCTGCACTCCCAGTGAGAGTCGGTGAAACCCGAGTGACGCCAACGCACGAATCTGCGCTTCCGTAGTCACCCGAGGATCGACTTCGAGCCCGATCTCCGCGCCCGGCTCCGGTTTGAACACCGCGAAGATCGCCTGCGAGAGGCGCGTGAGTTCGTCGGCGGAGAAAAACGTCGGAGTGCCGCCGCCGTAATGGAGCTGAGTGAGAGGGCGCACGCCAAGGCCAGTGCGGCCGACCGCTTCGATTTCCCGGAGCAGCACGTCGAGGTAGTGCGCCGACTTCGTCCGGTTGTGGGTGATGTGGACATTGCACCCGCAGAACAGACACAGGTGCTCGCAGAACGGCAAATGCACGTAGACCGAGATCGGTCCTCCCTCGCGTCCCGCCCGGGCGAGGCGCTGGTCGTAGTTGCCGAGATCCGCTTGATTCAGCCAATCCACCGCCGTCGGGTAGGAGGTGTAGCGGGGCGCCGCGGTGGCGTAACGGCTGATCATCTCCGCCGTCACTCCCGAGAGTGACAGACTCATGACCGTTCCTCCGCCTGCACGGCCTTGATGAACGCGCTCACACTTTCGACGGGCGTCGGCGGCAGGATGCCGGACCCCAAATTGACGATGTGCCCGGGTTCCTTGCCGAAGGCTTCGAGATTCGCCCGCAGCCTGCGTACGACTTCGTCCGGTTCGGCCAGCAAGACGGTGGGATCGAGATTTCCTTGCACCGCAGTGCGACCGGCGATCTTTGCGCGAGCGGCTCCCGGCTCGACCCGCCAATCGAGGCTGATGACGTCGGGACCCAAGTCGATGAGCACGTCGAGCAGGTGGCCACCCCCGTTCACGTAGAGGATGACCGGCACTCCGAGCGATTTTCCAACGGTGATGAGTCGCTCCATCGAAGGGAACAGCACCGCCCGGTAGGTCGCCGCATCCAGCGCGCCGCCCCAAGAGTCGAAGATCTGGAGAACGTCGGCGCCCGCCTTCACCTGGAAGTCGAGATAGGGAGTGAGCGCATCGACGATGAGCTCGAGCAGTTCCTGAAAGCCGGCGGGATCCGTCCACATCCACCGCTTGGTGTGCAGGAAGTCGCGGGAGGATCCGCCCTCGATCATGTAGGAAGCGGTGGTGAACGGCGCGCCGGAGAAGCCGATGATCGCGCGTTCGAGGCCGATCTCGGCGCGGACCCGGCGGATCGCCTCGCCGAGAAACGCCGTCTTCTCCTCGGGATCGAAGGGAGCGATGCGTTCGAGGTCGGGCCGAGCGCGCAGCGGTGGGCCGAGTTTCGGACCCTCCCCCGCTTCGAAAGTCACGTCCATCCCCATCGCGGCCACGGGAACGAGGATGTCCGAGAAGATGACCGCCGCATCCATGCCGAATCGGCGGATGGGTTGGCACGTGAGTTCGGCCGCTTTCGCGGGGTCGTGCACCATGTCGAGGAAGCTGCCCTGCGAGCGCAGCGCTCGATACTCGGGCAGGTACCGACCGGCCTGGCGCATGATCCAAACCGGAGGTCGATCGACCGGCTTTTTTCGAGCCGCGGCCAAGAACCGCTCGCGTCCGTTCATCCTCGCGCTCATCGCCAGAAGCTACCAGGTCTTCGGGTGGGTTGGCAGCGTCGGCCGAGGGTCGGATTCGACTCCGACCAAATCGTCACGCTGCCGAGCGGGATGACCTGGAAATCAGGAGCGCGAGCGGCGGCGAGGTGGCCTCGGACCGCGGCGTCCGCCCTTGGCGGGTCCCTTCGCACTGAGGAGCGGTGCCCCCGGATGATGGGCGCCCGTGGGGAGGCGCCGGGATCGGGCCGGCTGGCTCTCGCGAGTGCGGGGCCGTTCGACGGGTACGGAGCGAGGAGCCTTGGCGGGGGCCGTCTGAGCGCGACGATCGAAGTCCGCCACCGGCAGCCGTTCGTTGCGAGGCCGACTGCGCCGCGGCGCGGCGGTCTCGGCGTGAGCCTCGGCCACCATCTCAGGAGCGGGTTCGCGACGATCGCTCGTCTTTGCCTTCGCGGCGTCGTAGGCGCGTTCGCGCTCGAGTTTGTGGCCGAGCGCCTTCTCGATGCCGCGAAGATCGGTCTCCTCCTCCGGCGATACGAGGGTGAACGCGTCGCCGGTGCGAGCCGCCCGCGCGGTGCGGCCGACGCGGTGGATGTAGTCCTCCGGGACGTGAGGCACGTCGAAGTTCACGACGTGCGAGAGTTCGTCGATATCGATGCCGCGGGCAGCGATGTCGGTCGCCACGAGAACGCGCACCTGTCCTCGCTTGAATGCGTCGAGGGCCTTCAGGCGTTGCGCCTGCGAGCGATTGCCGTGGATGCGGGCGGCGTCGACACCGCGCTTCTCAAGGAAATCACAGAGCCGATTGGCGCGGCTCTTCGTGCGCGTGAAGACCAGCGCGCTCTTGATGTTCGGGTCGTCGAGCAGATTGAGCAGGAACTCGGACTTCTTTGTCTGCAGGACCGAGAACACTCGCTGGCGAACCCCGGTAGCTGGCGCCGCTTTGCGCTCGGTCGCGATCTTAATCGGCTGGTGCAGCATTTCCGCCGCCAGCTTGGCGATCTCGGGAGGCATGGTCGCCGAGAAAAACAGGGTCTGACGGTCTTTCGGAACCCGCCGCAGGATGCGACGGATGTCGGGCAGGAAGCCCATGTCGAGCATCCGGTCTGCCTCGTCGAGAATCAGCACTTCGACGGTGTCGAGGCTGGCGTAGGGTGAATTCAAGTGGTCGAGAAGGCGACCGGGCGTGGCAATCAGGACGTCGACGCCCTTCCGGAACGCCTGCTCCTGCGGTCCCATTCCCACGCCGCCGTAGACCGCGGCGCCGGTGACCTTGTGGCGCGGGGCGAGGTCGGCGAGGTCGGCCGCGATCTGAGCGGCGAGTTCGCGCGTCGGGGTCACGACCAGGGCACGGGGACCCCGTACCTTGCGCTTCATCAGATGTTCGATCGTCGGCAAGAGGAAGGCCGCGGTTTTTCCGCTGCCCGTCATCGCACACGCCAGAAGGTCGCGACCTTCGAGGGCAGGCGGAATCGCTTCCCGCTGAATCGGAGTGGGCTCTTCGAACCCGAGAGCCTGGATGCACCGCAAAATGTCCGGGTGCAATCCCAAGGATGCAAAAGTCATAGAACGCGAAACACTTTCTGCGCGCGGGGCGCGCGTGGCGGAACAGCTCCGCCCGAAGGACTCACGCAAAAGAAGCGCCGGAGTCCCATCACCAAAGAGCACAAGCCCGAGGGCGCCAATTTCGAACCGACGCGCTCTCGAAGGGCTGTGCTGACGCTCCCTTGGAACAGGAGGACCTTCCCACCCGAACTCGGCCGACGCAAGGTCGAAGCTCAAGACAAACTGGCGTCGCCGGCAAAATTTATCGGGAAAGCCGCGCCCGGACCGCTTTCAGGTAGGCGGAGGTACCAACCGCTTTGGCCTCGCCCACGAGGTCGAAGGTGGCGGTGCCGGCTTCGATGACCTCGAACGCCGCCGCCTTCACCCGCTCGGCAAAGGCCAGCCCGGTCTCGTTGCCCTCGAGGCGCGCGGCGTAGCCCACCGCTCCCGAAATGGCGATGAGGGTCGCCAGGGGGTTGGCTTTGTCCAGACCGAGCAGGCTCGGGGCCGTCCCATGCGGAGGGTCGAAGAGTCGCACCCCGTCATCACCGACCAGAATCGAGCCGCACCCGGCGACCGACCCGAACATGGCCGGCACGAGGTCGCCCAGGCAGTCCCCGTTGAAGGCGTCGCAGACGATGGCGAGGCGCTCCGGGGGCTTCATGAGGGCCTGGTAGACCGCGTCGATCAGCCATGGCTGATACACCAATTTTTTCGTCGCGACGCCGGCGCTAGCCGCATCGTCGAGGATCTTTTGAAAAGCGCCTTCGAAGATCCGGGAGATCGTGTGCTTGGTGGCCGACCAGAGCACGAGGTTGTTTTCGATCGCGAAGCGGACCGAAAATTCCGCGACCGCCTCCATCCGACTCTTGGACATGAACTCCTGACGATAGACCCGGTCCCCGTCCTCGGTCTTCCACTCCATGCCTTCGTAGATGCCTTCGGTGGCCTTGCGGATCACCACGATGGGCCCCGAGACGTAGCGGTTGGGCGCTTCGACGCCCGGGATGCGATTGGCCTCCCGGACGATTGCGACCCCGCCGATGCCCCGACGGAGGGTGATGTTGGGGCTCTTGAAGCGAGGACCGCGGGTCTCCGCCCCTTGAGTGATGGTCGGGGCCTTCAAACCCACCTTCGAGCCCCGCATGTGCTCGGCCGCGTCGCTGGTGACCTTGTCGTTGGTGGCGAGCCGCCCCTCCAACGAAAGATCAAAGGGCACGAGGTTCAGGGTGCAGAGGCCGTCGAGCATGGAGAGCGACTTCTCCATCAGGACTTGGCCTTCTTGGTCCCCCTTGACGTAAGTGATCGGGTGCTGGATGCGGATCGGTCTCATGGCGGGACACAGTATGTGTAACTGGCCTTGCACTCACTCCGGAGTTTTCGGGTAAGCTTGGGGGCGGAGGGACTCCCTGCCCCCTCCACGTGCAGCTCTGCCATGGTTTATGCCCTGTTGGGCCTCTTCGTCCTCGTCGGCGGCTGGTGGACGACCGGGGCGTTTTTCAGTGCCTACCGCCAACTCGTTCACCGCGAGCTCTCCGACGCTCGGCGCCGCGGCACGGGAGAGGTCCATCGACACCACTTCGGGGCGGGGCTGTTGGTCCTCCTCGACTTTGGGGTCGTGGTGGCGGCGGGACTCCTCCTTGGACGCTCCCACTGGCTCGGATCGCACGACTGCGGCGACGCTTCCTGCCTCATCCTCCGATGGGGAGCGGTCCCGGCTCTTCTCGCGAGCGTCTGCTTCTGCCGGATCGGTCGATTCTTGGTCCAGCTCTACTACGACCGATGGCGCGCCATCACCGGGCCCACCGCGCACCATCCTCGTCCGCGGTCGCCTTGGAGCCATCTATGGTCGCTGCTCTCCCCTGCGGGCCGGTGCGTACTGGTCGTGGCTGGCGTAGCCGCGATCGCCGGAGCTACCCACGGAACTTGGCATCTCCTGGCCGTCCACCACGGCCGATTTGAGCCCGCGGCCGACCCGAGGCTCCTGCTCCTGCCTCCGACCCTGGTTGCCCTGGTCATGGTGAGACCGCTGTGGCGAGTGCGCCGCCTCGCGCGAGTTCCGGTGCGCTGACTCCGAGTCTCGACCTGAAACTCACGCTCGGAGTGCTAAGCTGCTCCTCGGCCGGGCTTTCCGGCGACCACCACGAGGCCAGCCCCGGGGACTCGACCAGATGCGGAAGCCGGTTCTCTATCTCGATGTCGTCGGAACTCTCCTCCTCGAAAAGGGTGGCGAGCTGACCGTCGCCCCCTTCGCCAAACCTTTTGTCGAGGCGGTGAAGGACCATTTCCAGGTCAAACTGCTCACCACCCTTGAGGAGCACCACGCCCTGCGGGTCTCGCGGGCCTTGGGCCTCGTCGCGGACTACTTGCCGTACCGCCATGCGCTCGGCAAGGCATCCTCCATCCGCTTCGACGAAGTGTTTTTCTGGGTGGACGATGATCCGGGTCCGGAGGATCTCCTGCGGCTCTCCGACGAACGCTGCTCCGACCGCCTAATCCCCGTGAATCGCCGCGAGGGTGTCACCGAAGGCACGCTGAAGAAGCTCCTGAACACCTTCCGGGATCTTCAGGGCGCCCAAAAGTCCGAGTCGAGCCCTTGACCTTCCGCCCCGCGGCTCGCTGCGTGGCCGCGCTCCTTCTCCTCTTTCTTGCGGGGGCCCCCCTCACGGCTCAGCCGTCCCCTAAACTGATCGTGCTGGTCGTCGTCGATCAGATGGCGACCTGGGTCTACGAAGCCTCGCGTCCCCACTGGGGTCCCGGCGGATTTCGCCGCCTCGAAGCCGAAGGGGTCCGGTTTCGCCAGTCCGCTTTCGCTCACTCCTGCACGCAAACCGGCCCGGGGCACGCCTCAATCGCCACCGGCGCGATTCCCCTCCACCACGGGATCGTGGCCAACAACTGGCTCGACCTGGAGAAGCGCCGTCGGGTCTACTGTTGCGAGGACGACACGAGTCCGATCGTCGGCGCGCCGGGGGCCGGGCGAAGTCCGATCCGCCTGCAAGTGCCGACGTTTGGCGACACCCTCAAAGCGCATCGTGGGGACGCCGCGAAGGTCGTGAGTGTGGGCTGGAAAGACCGCTCCGCGATCATGATGGGGGGACGGGCCGGGGACGCCGTGATCTGGATGGAGAGCGGCGGCTTCGCCACCAGCCGTTTCTACGCGGAGGCCCTCCCCGAGTGGGTGGTCGCCTACAACTCCGAGAGGCCCTGGGAGCGGTGGTTTGACCAAACCTGGGATCGCCTGGGTCCGGAAACGGCCTACGCCGGACTGATCGACGATCGCGCGTTCGAAACCGTGGGAGCCGAGGGCGGCCGGACCCTTCCTCGCCCCCTCAGGGGCAAGGAGGAAGCCCCGAGCGCGAAGTGGCTGGCCACGCTCCAGTACACCTTTGTCGCCAACGAGCTCGTCTACGAACTGGCCCTGCGCGCGATTCAGCACGAAAAACTCGGCGCCGATGACACGCCGGATCTCCTCTGCATCGGCCTCGCGGCCAACGACTTGATCGGGCACGCGACCGATCCGTCGAGCGTGGAGGTTCGGGACATCACCCTGCGCACCGACGATCTCGTGAGGCGCCTGCTCGTCGACCTCGACCGCACCGTCGGCGAGGGCCGCTACGTCGTCGTCCTGAGTGCTGACCACGGCATCACTCCCTCGCCCCAGTCGCTGGCGTTGCAGCGCCAAGGCTTCCGCGGTGGCATCGTGGAGAAGGCGGCGATGACCGGAAACGCCGCCCTCGTCGCGCGCTTCGGCGCGCCGCTCGAACCGGCGCTGCGCTACGTGATCGGCGCCGACGACACCTCGCTGTGGTTGGATCGCGCCGCGCTGGATGCCAAGTCGATCGACCTCGCGGTGGCCCGCCGGATCGTCGCCGAGGGAGCTCGGACCGCACCCAACGTCTTCCTCGCGCTCCCGAGAGAAGAGCTTTCCCTCGCGACTCCCGATCCGCTAGTCCGTGCGATCGCGGGCAACGCCCATCCTCTGCGCACCGGAGATGTCTATTTCATCCGACCCGCCTACGCGATGGAGGGGTCGACCACCGCCACGCACGGAAGCCCCTTCACCTTCGATCGCGAAGTGCCGCTCGTGGTCTCCGGACCCGGGCTCGCCGCGGACACCATTCACGACGGGCCCGTCACCCCCGGAATCGGCGTCGTGGTCGCCTCTTACTTGCTTGGAATCCCGGCGCCAGCCGCTGCACACGATCCACTTCCGACAGGCGTCATCCGTAGCCCCCGCTGATTCGGCGCAACGCCTAGCGCGGTCAAGGCTCGACGAGGCGGAAGCGCACGATCCCCGCCGGCTTCTCCCAAGTCAGTCCGTAGAGCCAATCGTCTTCGCCTTGGATCACGTGGGATAGAAACTGTCGATGCCCGAGGTGCTCCGTTCCAACGATTTGCAACTCGGGTGAGAGCGTGGCCGAGCGCAGCCAACCCCGCAGGATGTCGAACACGAACAACTTGCCGGTGAGCAGGCCGCCGTAACGATCGACCGACTTCGGCTCGTAGATCGGGCCCAAACACGCGGAGACCCGCGTCTCCCCGTTGTATTTGCCGTCCTCACCCGACCAGTCGTCTTTGGCCGTCCACCACAGGATGGGCTTCACACCCCTGGGGACATCTGGTCCATCGGTGATCGGTCCGTGCCCCCAGCCGAAGTCCACCGGTCCGCCTGACCAAACATTGATCTCCTCGAAAGTGGCGCCGACATCACCGAAGACAAAGTGCCGACCCTGATGGAGATATCCGCGGAAAGTGGCGCGCAGCCCGAAACCCTGAATTTCGGGAAGGATGTCGTCGCGCCCCACGTAGGGGTTGTCCTTCGGAATGTCGTATCCGCCCTCCTGGCCGGGCCTGGGAAGGATCCTCAGGAGCTTGCCATTCAGGTCTTTGGGGTCTTGCGAGAGTTCGGGCCGCTCCGCGTCACCGGGCGCGAGCAGGAGTGTGCCATCCGGCAGAAACTGCACGATGCCGCCCATGTGGTAGGGCGCCGGTGGATCACGACGCGAAAACCGGATGACGGTGGCTCGACTCCGTAGGATCTTCTCCGGGTCGGGGCTGAGCGTGTACCGCTCGAGGCCCACGGTCTTGTCCCCCGTGCTCACGGACCACACGTAGAAAAATCGATTCGCGGAGAAGTTCGGGTCGAGCGCGAAGCCGATCGCACCCAGGTCGCCCTTCCCGTGCACGTCGGGCAATTGCATCGCCGTGACTTTCAAGGGATACGGCCACCCGCCCTTCGGAACCTTGACTTTGCGATCTCGCACCGGGAAGTCATCGAGTCCCCCCGAGTAGTGATGCAAATGTCCGTTGCGCCCGAGGACGAGGAACCCCTCGCCTTTGGGCAGAGGGGCGAGAGAGACCGGCATCACCGGGATCCAGGGGTGGATCACAAGTTCTTCGGTCCAAAGGCGCGCAGGCTTTTGGGTCTGTCCGGCCGGAGCTTGTGCCGACGCACCCCCATTGGCGGCGAGAACGACGCCGCTCGCCAACATCATCGCGAGGGTCGAAGGGAATCTCATGGTCATTTCTCCACTCTCGTCGAAACTGCCGTCAGATTCTTGATCCACGCCTCGACGATTCCGAGGCCGCGCTCGTCGATGCGTGCGTTGCCGAGCGGAGGCATGCGCAGGGTCATTTCTCCGCCACCGGTCGGAAAGGTGCGAGCCATGAGCCGAAACGCCGCGCTCTGCGCCGGATCCCCCGGAGCGACCCGATGCGGGATGTCGTTCCGGGTGAGTCTGGCGGGTGGCAGGGAGACCAGGGATTCCTTGGCCTTCCAGGGCCGAAGGTCCAGTTCGCCGCCCACGAAGTTGCTGCTTGCTGGGTTGTGGCAATGGGCGCAGTTTCCCGCCATGTAACCCAACGCCTCGGATTCGATTTCATTGGCTGCCTCGATCCGCGCGCGCGCCAGCGGAGCATCGTCGAGGTGCTTGCGACGACGCAGCTCCGTCAAAGTGTGGTCACTGATCTGCCAGCTTTGCCATCCCGCGGCGACATCCGGAACACCGGCATGGCACTGGAGGCACTGCATCCGACTCGGTACGGCGTAGGCTTCCTTGACCCCTGGCAGGCAGAGGTCGCCGAGTTTGGTTTCCTGCCCCGAACCGAGGATGGCTTCGGTACCCTCCGCGTTCCAAAGATAGACCGCGTAGGACCATTCCTCCTCATCCTTCCTGAGGACTCGAGTCTCGATTTTCGCTCCCCCCGCCCCGGTTTCGGTGGGCACACAGAAGGTCTTGGTCAGCAAGGTGCCGACCGGGAGGAACAACACACCTTCCTCGTCTGCTTCGATCGTCCCGCCTTCGGGCAACATGGCGTGCCGTAACTTCACCGTCCCGTCGCTGTAGAGGGGGAAGTTGACTTCGTAAGGAAACGCCCCTTCATGGGGCGCCAGTTCGACCAGATTCTTGAAAATCGGGAGATCGGAGAGTTTCCCTGCGAACTCGGGTTCGGCGCGGTCGGTCTCGGACTTGATTGTCGGTTTTGAAGTGCCGCCGAGCAGAAGGAGAAGCAGGGCCGCCGCGGTGGCGGTTACCCAGGAACTCATCGGTGATGACATGGGTTGGTCTCGAAGCGAGAGACTCGCTCAAGAAGCATCGCTCCGTTCGGTGAAGAGGACGCGAGCGTGGCGCAAAGATCGCCGGAGCAAGAAATGAAGGAACGGTGAGTTCTCGATGAACTCGATGAAGAAAGGTCGATTCCCAGGCGACGTTGGGGCATGTTGGGAGAGCCCTCTCGAGAACTCCCATGAACCCGCGCCCGACTTGGTTTCGCCTAGGCCCGAGCTTCTTCCCCCTCGTTGTCATGAGCCTGGTCGTCTTCGTGATTCCGATCTTGGAGATTGCCGGCGGCAACTGCCCGGGAGCCAACTTGGATCCCACCGCTCGCGCCGCTCCGCGGCTCTCGGACGGATCCCTCATGAAGGCGATCGAGCAGGGTTACGCGCAACACTCGATATGCGCCAAAGCGCTCCGGCCTCGTTATCTCGAGCTGCTCTGGCTCGGATTCGGTCAGGTGACGGAGAAGGTGTTCGTCGGCCGTGAGCGGGTTCTCTTCGAGAGTTCGATCATCTGTGATTACCCCCCACCGGGAGCCTCCGACACGGTTCGCGAACACGTGCGCTTGATCGGGAGTCTCGCGCGGAGTCTCGACGCTTTCGGGTCGGCGCTCTGGGTCGCCCCGGTGCCGAGCAAGGCCTTGGTGTGCGCGGAGCAGATCCCCGGGCGTACCGCCGAGGATCTCTCGGTCTATCCGGAGCTGATCGCGGGACTCAGGTCGGAGCGGGTCCGAGTCGTCGACCTCTTGCACCCTCTACGGAGTGTCCCCGGTGGTGGGTACTTCCGCAACGACTCGCACTGGAACGACCAGGGAGCCCTGGCCTGCGCGGTGGCGGTACGAACCGAGTTGGTCCGAGCTCTCGGCACGGAGGTGCCGGGGGCACCGCGAAGGTTTGATCTCCAAGAGCACAGGGGCGAAAGCCACCGTGGCGATCTCCAGCGCATGCTCGGCTTCCACGAGGGCGGGTGGCTCGACCGCGAATTCAGCGCGCCCCGCACGCGCCTCGAAGTGCGCCCATCACCGATCGATCCGAGCTCTCCCATCCTCGTTTGCGGCACGAGTTTCTCGCGCAGCTTTCAGTGGCAGCGACTCTTGGCCTATGAACTCGGGAGATCTGTCGCCGACGGGGCCGTGGCTGGACAAGGCCCGATGGTGAAGCTCCAGGAGCGAGTCGAATCCTCGCTGGCCGGACGAGAGCCTTGGCCGCGACTCATCATCTGGGAGTTCCCCGAAAAACACCTCTTCACGCGCCACCAGGAGTTTCTGGTGCCGCTCCGCGCTCTCGTCGCGCGGCTCGAGGAGAGGGCGAATCGATGATCTTCGCGTCACAGATTTTTCTCCAGGCCTTCCTCGGCCTCGTGATCGTCCTCTACGCCTTGACCCCGACCAAGGGCAGGTCATTACTGCTGACGCTCGCCAGTTTTGTCTTCTACGGTTGGTGGCGGCCCGACTTCTTGCCACTCATGATCTTCTCGGCCGTCGTCGATTTTATCGCCGGGGCCCGCCTCCACGCCGCAACTTCGGATCGTCATCGGCGCGCCTGGCTCTTCGTGAGCCTGACCGTCAACCTCGGACTGCTCGGTTGGTTCAAGTACGCGGATTTCGCGATTGGTGCCTGGAACGACACGATCGGGAGCTGGACGGGATCGCACTCTCCGCTCCTCAATTTGCTCCTCCCGGTCGGAATCTCCTTCTACACCTTCCAGTCGATGAGCTACACCATCGACATCTACCGCCGGGAAGTCGTCCCCACGAGGAGCTTCATCGACTTCCTGTGCTACGTGACCTTATTCCCCCAACTCGTCGCCGGCCCCATCGTCCGGTATCGCGACATCGCCGACCAATTACGCTCGCGGCGTCACACCCTCGAGGGCTTCGCGAGAGGAGCGTGGCTGTTCCAGATCGGCTTTCTGAAGAAGGTACTGATTGCCGACTCCGTGGCGCCGCTCGCGGACGCTAGTTTCGCGGTTGATAATCCCAGCCTGCTCACCGCGTGGGTCGGAATCACCGCCTATGCCTTCCAGATCTACTTCGACTTCAGTGGCTACTCCGACATGGCCATCGGTTTGGGGCGCCTCTTCGGCTTCGAGTTTCCCGCGAACTTCGATCAGCCCTATCGTTCCCGCAGCATCACCGAGTTCTGGCGTCGTTGGCACATGTCTCTCTCGACATGGCTGCGGGATTACCTCTACGTTCCGCTGGGCGGCAATCGGAAGGGCGAGATTCGCACCTACGTCAACCTCGCGATCACGATGCTCCTCGGCGGCCTTTGGCACGGCGCCCAGTGGACCTTCGTCGCTTGGGGTGCGTGGCAGGGAGCCTGGCTGATTCTCGAACGCCTCTTTGGCAAGCGGGCGCTGTGGTCTAGCTTCCCTGCCTGGACCCAAGTTCTCTTCACCTTCATCGTCACACTCGGTGGATGGGTCTGGTTCCGGGCGGCGTCGATCCCGAAGGCCCTGGATCACTTCGGCGGAATGCTCGGCCTACATGGTCTCGGATTAACCCTCCCCGATGCCGCCAACCGGATGGCCACGACCTTCCTTCTAGTTGCCGCCCTGACCGTGTGGCTCGCTCCCACCGCGGAAGCCACTCTCCGCCGCCCCCGCCTCCTCCCCGCTCTCACCACCTCCGTTCTCTTCCTTCTGGCCGTCCTCCACCTCTGGTTCCAGGAATACACCCCCTTCCTCTACTTTCAGTTCTGAGTCAACTGAGGGCAGTCCGGTGCTCAAGCTTGGTTGATCGCGGATGGGCGGCAGCGGTCCGGAGAGGTCTTATGGGCGCCCCGACGACGAGGCTCTCGCCCAATTCTCAAGCGTGGCCTCGTCAACCTGGGGCTTCCCGAAGTGCGCTCGGGCGTTCTGGACCTGGCGGTAGAGCAGTTCCCGACCGATTTGAAACCGATTGACAATCCCCTCAGCCGTTTCGGTGAGATTTTCGGTCGTAGTGAACAGCTCGGGAAGCTGGCTTCGGGGCAGCAGGAACTCCGCCGCAAAGGCATTGGCTCGTTTCTCGACCTCGTCGTCGCCCCGTGTGCCTGGCCCCACCATGACATCGACCAACGGTCGAGCGCTGCTTCGATCCAGCAATAGGTGGCAAAGTTCATGGGCCATGCTGAACCTCCTTCCAGGCTTGGTGCTTGAGCGCGTCCGGCTGATATTAATGAGCACGCCGGGCCCGTGGGCTGGCCCCCACACGGCAACCGCTTCCAGTACCTCCGATTTAAGGCTGACGTCTAAAACTCTGATGCCCAAACTACGATAGAGGGTCTCCAAATCGACAGCACTGCCACCAGGCAGCTCGCACTGACTCCTCAGCCAATTTGCCGCCGCATACCCCTGTTCGTGCGGCCTTTGCCGTGCGCCTACCAGTGGCAAGAGCTCTTGGCTCCATTCGTCGAGGCGAGTCACTGCCACCCGGGACAAGGAGCGGATCTGGTCGAGAATTTTTGCCATGTCCTCGGTAGGCAACTCCCGCGGGGTCATTCGTGCGGCCGCCAAGAGCTCGTTGGGCACGAGGGAACTCCCGATCCCAAACACTTCCTCCGATGTACGCCCTCCCCGGACGAGACGCAGGTAATCCCGGTCCCTACCGCTCACGATTTCCGTGAACTTCTCGGGATCCGACTTCGCTCGCTCGGCCCACGTCCTTCGAGCGATGGTGGCTCGTTCGTCTCCGCAATTAAGAAGACGGTCGCTGATCGCGTCCCCCAAGCCCGCCAGCGTTTGCAAGGCCTGATCAACCGGAAGCATCGCATCGATGCGACGGCAGGAAACGAGCATTTGATTGCCGCGTCGCACTAACCACAGCGAAGGCAGATGCAAACCACCGAGCGCCTGGGCTAGATCGTGCCGCTCTTCGTATCGGTACAGCTCCCACTCCTCCGCTTCCCGCTGAGCCTCGCTCACCTTTTGCCAGCGGAAGCCAGCAGCCTGGCGAAGGTCCCTCGGGTGCTCGGTCATGCCGAAGGGGCCGAAGTCCTCCCATTTCAAGTACTTCCAGGAAGTCGCTAATCGTTCGAGAAGTTCTATCCAAGTCCAGCTCACCCCCCGCTGGATTCCCGAAACGCATTCCCCCCAGACAAGGTGACCGTCGAGTTCGACGCACAACTCGCCTTGCGTGTGCTCGGCGGCGGTCCTGGCACGAGGATCGTCGGTCCAGGTGATCCGGAGCCCCAAAGTGCTCGAGTCGCCAAAACTCACTGAGTGCTTGGGCGCTTCGCCTTCTTGAACCACTGCTTGAGTTTCTCGGCGCAATTGAGCTGGTTGGCTCGTTCCCAAATGGACTTCTTGAGAGACCCCGGCAAATCTTCAAACTTGTCAGCGAGTTCGGGAAACGCGTGATAGGACCTGCCAGGGACGGTGGGTGTCGCTCGGTAGAGGACTCCTTCGTGTACGATCCAGATCTTTTTCGGATGTTCCGATTCTCCCCACTCGGGGATGCCGTCATTCAGCCTGGCTTCAGCGAGCGCCAGATCAAAGCCGCTAGGGCACTTGCCGACCAGGTACTCTCCCTGTTTGTCGAAGCCTGGGAAGTCCTGGTTCCAGGCGTGCTTCTTCTTCGGCACTTGGTCAGGCTCGTAGCGCCAAGTTTGGCTTTGTACCGTGGAGTTCGTGGGGGAGGTCGACATCGCCTTCGGCCCTTATCATAGCTGAGGTAGCCTCCGCATCGGCAAATGCGGAAGAAAAGTGGCATGCCTATCGCTCGGCTCCCGCCGCCACCCAGGGATGAACGAGCCTCCCGAGAGGAGCGATCGCGAGCTTGCCCCAATTCCTGCACTTCGCCGCAGAAAGGTGCAGCATCGGAGAGCGCCAGCGGGTGGAAGCGCGTTTCGAAGTCGACGAGGCCCCCCGAGGCATCGACCCCAAACCTTTGCCAGAACTTGGGTTAGAGCTACGCCATAGTCCGCGGAGCATCTTGGGCGGGGAATCGTCTTACTTCTTGGCGTCGGCGCGAGTTGTCGCGATACGCGCCTTGGAGAATCCCGTCATGAAGAAGCTTGCACTCTGGTCGGCCGCGCTGGCGATCGCGACGACCCCCGCGTTGGCTCAGGTTGATCCCACCCCGCCCGCACCCCCCGCCCCCGTCGAGGATAAGGCCACGGAGGCAGATCGGGATGCCCGCATCGCCAAACTGCGCGCGGAGCTGGACGAACTGCGGACCAAACAGGAGGCCATTCGCCAGGAACTGCGCGAGCTCGGCGCCGCGGACAGTCGTCCCCGGGTTGAGCGCCTGCGCCGGGCGGAGCCTCCCACGGGGGGCATGGATGGTTTGCCGGAAGAGATGCGCCGGCAGATCGAAGACATGCGCGAGCGCATGCGCGATATGGAAAAGCAGTTTGGCGGCCCCGGCGGCTTCGGCCCTGGGGGCAGCTTCGACTTCGACATCAAGACCGACGGATCCGCCAGCAAGAAGATCATGTCCATGCAGTCTGGCCCGGACGGCGTGACCGTCACCGTCACCGAGGACAAAGACGGGAAAGAAGTCACCAAGACCTACGAGGCCGAGAGCACGGACGAGTTGGTGAAGAAGTACCCCGAACTCAAGGGATACGGGATTCTTGGAGATGGCCCCACCACCGTCCCCGGCTTCCGATTCGGCCCGGGTTCGGGCGCTACGATCCGGCGATTTGGCACTCCGATCGAACCCACCCCGCCCACCCCCCTGGTCCCCGCCCCCCTCGCTCCGGCCGCCGATGACCAAAACCGACTGGGAGTCAGCATCGACACCACCCACAACGAGCCGGGGCTCCTCGTCCAATCGGTGGAGCCGAAGACGCTCGCCGAAGACCTTGGCATCGAGGCCGGCGACATCATCCTCGAGGTCGGTACTGACGAGGTGAGCGAGCCTGCGGATGTGCGACCCGCCCTCCGCCGCATCAAGGCCGGGGAAGAGGTTCGAGTGAAGATCGAGCGTGACGGCGCCGAGCAGATCCTCACCGCCAAAAAGCCGGGTCGCGGCCGCAGCCTCTGATCGGTTAGGGAGACTGGCCTCCCGACCTCCTTCAGCGGGCGCAGCGGCGCTAACCTCGCCCGCATGATCGCAATCACGCCTTCGCGCCGCCCTCTCAGGGGCCATCTTCTTTGGGGCTACCTTCTTGGATGGGGGATGCTCGGCGCTTGCGCATCCCCGCCCTACGGCGATCCGATCGCCGCCGCGATGGCCGACGCCGATCTCGGGATGCAGCCGGGAGATCTGCGAGCCGCCTACTGCGACTTGCGCACCGGCCGGACGGTTCTCTACCGTGCCCATGAGATCGTTCACGCGGCCAGCACCATGAAGCTGGCGGTGATGATCGAGGTCTTCCGGCAGGCGGATCGTTACCACCTGGATCTGGACGAACCCATTCCCATCGTGAATCGCTTCCGAAGCTTGGTCGATGGCTCGCCCTACGAGCTCTCGAACCTGCAAGACAGCGAAGCGGATCTCTACTCCCGCATCGGCCAAACGATGCCGATCCGCGAGCTCACGCGGCGCATGATCGTGCAGAGCAGCAATCTGGCGACGAACCTCCTCATCGCTCGGGTCGGAGCCGACCGGGTGCAAGCAACGGTGGAAGGGCTGGGCGCACGGAGGATGCAAGTTCGAAGAGGGGTCGAAGACACCAAGGCGTTCGAGGCGGGCTTGAGCAACACGACCACCGCCGAAGATTTGATGATCCTGCTTCGCGCCGTCGCCACCGGCAACGCCGCGTCCCCCCCGAGGTGCTCCGAGATGATCGGGATCCTCCGCGACCAAGAGCATCGTACGGTCATTCCCGCCGGACTGCCCAGTGGCATGGTGGTCGCCCACAAGACAGGCCAGATCTCAACGGTGCTCCACGATGCGGGGATCGTGGATCCTCTCGGGCCTTCTCCGTACGTCTTAGTGCTGCTCAGCACCCGTCGGGCGGAGCCGACTTTGAACACCTCCACGCTGGTGGAGCTCTCGAGTCGAATTTTCGAGCTCCACACCGGGGCTTCGCGATGAGAAAAGCCAGGGCCCCGCTCCGGCCATTTTGGCCGTTGCTCCGCCGCGCCCTCGGACTGCGCTGTCCTACGTGTGGCGAGTCGCCGCTTTTTCTTCCCTGGAACCGCCTGAGACGCCTGGACGACTGGTTCCAGCCGCTCGACGGCTGCCCCCGCTGCGGGTACGCGTACGAACGCGAGCCCGGCTACTTCCTTCTCGCGATTTGGGCGCTGAATTACTCTTCGACCTGCATCTTTGGACTGGTGCTCTTCGGAATCTTGGACCGCAATTTCGACCTCGACGTCGGCCAACTGCTCATCGCGACTCTCCTACCCATGGTGATCTGGTCGCTACTCACCATCCGACGGAGCAAGGCGATTTGGTTGGCCATCGATCGTTGGTTGGATCCCTCCCTGTAATTCCCGGCCGCGATCGCGGCGGGAATCGGAAAGGACGCTGCATGCTCCGCCTCTCTTGTCTTCTCCTCTTCGCCACCGGCCTGGTCACCGCCCAAGGATCGGAGGCCATTACCGTCGACACGCTGGCGGGGCCCATCCGCTTCCTCGCCTCGGACTTGCTCGAAGGACGGGGAGTGGGAAGCCGCGGGGACGAGCTCTCCCGCGCCTACCTCGAGTCGCAATTCCGATTCTTGGGACTCGGGCCGGGCGCCGCCGACGGCAGCTACCACCAGGCGGTCCCCATCGTGGGAATCAAGTCGAAAATCAGTGCTCCGCTCGCCGCCGAAGGCCAGGGAGGCGCCATCACTTTCGAAGGGCCAACCGACTTCACGGCCTGGACCGGACGTCCCTCGCCGGAAAGTCGCTGGGACGGACTCCCGGTCGTGTTTGTCGGATACGGCATCACCGCTCCCGAGCAGCAGTGGAACGACTTCAAGGACGCGGATGTGAAGGGGAAGGTCCTCCTCGTCATGAATAACGACCCTGCCGCGGATCCGACGCTGTTTGCCGGCAAGACCCGCCTCTATTACGGACGCTGGTCTTACAAGTACGAAGAAGCGGCTCGACGCGGCGCAGCCGGCGTCATCATCATTCACACCGACCCATCGGCGGGCTATCCCTTCCAGGTGATTCAGGCCGGACACGAACAGGAAAAATTCAACCTCCCTTTCGATCCGTCGACTCCGACCCTGGAGATCGAGGCCTGGGCTTCCAACGACGCTTCCACCCGCCTGGCCGCGCTGGGTGGCCACGACCTCGACGCCCTACGGGCCAAGGCGGAGTCGCGAGACTTCGTTCCCGTCGATCTCGGAGTGAAGGTCAAGCTCTCCACGCAAAACACCGTGCGCGAATTCCACTCCGGCAATGTGCTGGCCAAAGTCGCGGGGTCGGACCCGATTCTCGCGTCCGAAGTCGTCGTCCTCACCGCGCACTTCGACCATTTGGGGATCGGACCGCCGAAGGACGGAGACCCGATCTACAACGGCGCTCTCGACAACGCGTCGGGCTGCGCCGCGATGCTCGCGCTGGCCAAGGCCATGGAACGATCACCCCTGCGTCCGAAGCGCACGGTGCTTTTTGCCGCCGTCACTGCCGAAGAATCGGGGCTGCTCGGATCGCTGCATCTCGCCAAGAATCTCCCCGTGCCAGTGAAAAAGGTGATCGCCAACTTCAACATCGACGGCATCAACATGTGGGGGCCGACCGAGGACATCGGCATGATCGGGCATGGCAAGAACAGCCTGACCGCCCTCGCCGAGGAGATCGCTGCGAAATACGGACGCCGCGTTCAGCCGGATCAGGAGCCCGATAAAGGGCTCTTTTACCGGTCCGACCACTTCAACTTCGCGCGAGTCGGGGTCCCCTGCGCCTACTTCAAAGCCGGCGGTGATTTCCTGGAAAAACGCGACTCGCGACGGCGGATCAAGGCCGCCTACACCACGACCTACTACCACACCCCCAAGGACGAGATTGATGAGCGCTGGAACCTCGAGGGCGCGGTTTTGGACACTCGCTTGATCTTCGACTGCCTGCTCAGCGTCGCAAATGCCGACCGCCACCCGAGTTGGACGCCGGGGGACGAATTCGAGAAGCTCCGCTGATCGCAATTCGACCCCGGACCAGGCCGGGGGCGAATTGTCACGCTTCTTCGGCGGCCCTCCCAATATGACACGATAGTCCGTGACCAATCGGCACGATTGCAGGCAATTGCGTGACTAATTGGTCGAATTGAGTCCACAATTTGTGGCCTCCGCGCGATTCCCGTTGACTTTGATTTTTTTCCCCTACACTCGGCCGCATTGATGGTTGTCGGCGACGCGTGCCTGCCGACAAAGTTCCCCTGATCCCGTGAACCTGGCCTCGATGCCACTGGAGTTTGTCCCCATGACCAAGCTCTGCTTGCGATCCGCGAGTCTCTGCGCGGTGTTCGCGCTGCTCTCCTCTGCCTCCGTGTTCGCGCAACTTCAATGCGGCATTTTCCCCGAAAAGGAACTGTTCATCACCGACGTGTCGGTGGTGGACGATCCGATCCGCACTGGCTGCGTGAATCCGCTGCCTGCGCATGGTGATCCTCAAGGCGCCTGGACCTTCGCGCGCCTGATGACCAACATGGCCGGCAATCACAACCCCTCCGACTTCGTCCTGCGCTGGCTCCTCACCTGGACCGTGCCGCAGAACGTCAACGGATTTGTCGTCTTCGACCCGATCAAGGCGGCCTCGATCCAAAACGACATCATCACCCCCTGGCTCAACCTCTCGGGTGGCGGCCAACTCGACCTCTGCCTCGCTCCCTTCCGCCTGACGGCGATCGTGTACCGTCCTGACCTCGCGGTCATCACGCCCTCCGGCCCCGGTGGCTACATCAGCGGCGCGGTGACCGGCGGCGAAGGTCGCTTCGTCTTCACGCGCACCTTCTTCGATGGCAACGGTGGTGGCTACGGCGGCAGCGGCGGTGGAAGCACCGGCGGCGGCTCCGTCATCTCGGCGGCCCCGACTCCCATCATTGGCGGTCGCCCAGTTCCGGGCGGCGGCACCGGCGAAGGCGACGGCGGATTCAACATCATTTTCGAGTACAACCTCCCCGCCAACACTTGCGAGGAACTCGTCGCGTGGGCGCATCGCTGGCACAACCTCGGCAGCATCCCATTCGGCGCTACCTTCAACGAGGAACTCCAAAAGATCACCGACGACTTCGTCGGCCCGAACGCCGAGCCCAAGAACCCGAACGGCAGCGCGCTGAATCAGCTCCGCTCGAACGAGATCTCGATGGGCGGACCTTGGGAACTGCGCGAGTGGAACATCGTGTTGACCGACCCGAGCGACAACATGTCGGGTCTGCTCACGAACGTCACCACGAAGCAGAGCCCGGATGGCAGCTTCAACGGCAGCAACGTCCTCTTCCAATACCTCCAAGCCGATGCGGCCGCGATCCTCGCCGGCACTCACGTCGTTCCCGACACCTTCCTCGGCAACCCCTTCCTCGGTGGCCAAGCGGTGAACTTCCCGACGGTGTGGGATTCAACGCCCAGCGCGTTGACCCTGCCCTCCGGCGCGGACATTCGCTTCAACTTCGCGGTCAACACCTGCGAAGGTTGTCACTTCGTCGAGACGGCCACGCCCTTCGTGCACGTGAGCACTCGTAACATCGGGTTCCCGGCCAACATCTCCGGCTTCCTCACCGGGATCTTCGGCGTGCCGGATCCGGTTGCCGCCGGCGTCACCCACGACTTCTTCGACCTCGACAAGCGCGCCAAGGTCCTCTGTGACCTGCTCATCCTGGATTGCAGCCGCCAGATTGGCACCACGTCCAGTCTGAATGCGCTTCCGACCTCGCTCGCCCAAGCCAACGGTGGCTGATCCACAGGGGGCACTGAGCACTCGGTTCCGCACCTGAGCACGGACCCGAGGCCCCTCGCCGATCCCCGGAACCTCACTCCGGGGATCGGCTTTTTTGTCGACTCTCCCCGCCGTCCGTCCGGGTTAACCCGGTCCAGGACGCTGCTCCCTAGTCTCAGCCGTGGCGCGCTTTGATGACCGAGCGGATGCCGCCGCGGCCGGTCCACTGGGTTTCGATTTCCATCCACCGCGGCTGACAGGCGGCTACGAGGTCATCGAGGATCTTGTTCGTGACCGCTTCGTAGAAGATGCCGCGGTTGCGATAGTCCTGATAGTAGAGCTTCAGGCTCTTGAGCTCGAGGCAGGCGCGATCGGCGACGTAGCGCACCACGATCGTCGCGAAGTCGGGGTGGCCCGTCTTCGGGCACACCGAAGTGAACTCGGACGCGATGTGCTCGATCACGTAGTCACGCGCCGGATTGGGGTTCGGGAAGGTCTCGATCATGGCGGAAGTTATCAGCCCGAGAATAGAATCTCAGGGAAAACTCACGACGTTCGAAGGACCGTAGGGCAGTCCGGCGAGGAGAGCGACCGCCACCGCCTCGAAGGCGAGACTCGGGAGGAGGGTTCCCGGCGGATAGGCAAGGCGGATTTCGCCCACGCTGTCCAGGACCGAATGGAATGGGCTCGCCGAAAGAAGCGGCGCGAAGAGCTGGGGCAACGCATCGAGACCAATCCCCAAGAAGGGACCGCTGCCATCCGGAACATGGTCGATGGCGGAATAAAGCGTCCAGACCTCGACCCCGGGCAAGGCGGGGAACGACCGCAGCACGTAACTCGCATCGCCCAGGCCCAGCGTGCTGATTTCCAGCCGAAGGCCCGTCCACTGCCCAGAGTTCAGGGAGCAGGGCGAACCCGCATTCAGCACAATCCAGTCGGTCGCCGCGTGCGTGTCCTCATTGCGGTTGCGGGCGATCGTGTCCCCGACGATCGCGGCCAGAGTCCCCGACCAAGCGAGACCCACCGGCAGATGCGGCGCCGCACTGCCGCCGAAGGGATTGCGATAGACGTAGTCGCGTCCCTGCGCCGCCGAATCTCGCAGGACTACCTCGACCCCCGCCGAGGAGGACCAAGTCCAATTACTGCCCGTGAATGAGGAGCAAGGGCCGAGCGTCCCCGGAGATCCCGGAGTCCCCTGCTCCTGGAGAACCAGCACTCCCCCACTCGCGAGAACGGTGCCCGCCGGAATCGTGACCTGAGTCTCGGGCACGAGGGGCGTCTGGACGGTGGCGCGGAAGTAGCTCGTGACGGTCCAGCCACTGAGATCGGCCGGGGCCGCCGAGAAGTTCACGAGCTCGACGAAGTCCTGGACCCCGGTGCCGAGCTCGTTGATGACCACCCCCTGAGCCCACAGGCTCGAGCTCAAGATGAGAGTGGTGAGGGCGCCGCGCATATGAAGAGCCTACTCCGCCCCCCGGGGAGCGGAGCAAGCCGAACTGGCCAGGATCAATGCAAGAACAGCATTTCCCGATACTTCGGGAGCGGCCACAGCGCGTCGTCGACCTGGAGTTCGAGCTGATCCGCCACACCGCGCACCTTTTCCATGGCCGGCCGGATCTCGTCCCGGAAGAACCGCGCCTTTTGATGCTGCGGCCCGTCGTGGATGGTCTCCCCCTTCGCGATCAGGCTTCGCAGGCGATCGAGCGACTTGATTAGCTCGTTGGCCAATTCGAAGTACTCCTTGAGAAGGTTCTCCTGGACGTAGAGATCGACCCCCGCGTTGGCGCTTCTCGCTGCCCCCACCGCCGCCGCCAGGCGCTCTTGGTGCTTGAGCACCGCCGGGAGAATCATCGTCTGCGCGGTTTCCAGGAGCGACAGCGCTTCGATGTGGATCGCCTTTTCGTAGCTCTCGAACGCGATGTTGCCGCGGGAGTCCCACTCCGTGCGCGAGAACACTCCGTAGGTCTCGAAGAGGGCGAAGTTCTTCTCGGAGTCGTGGGTCGAAAGGGCGTCGACGGTGTTGCGGAGATTCGGGAGGCCGCGGCGCTCCGCTTCGACTTCCCACTCCTTCGAATAGCCGTTGCCGTTGAAGACCACGGTCATGTGGTCCTTGAGCACTTGCTGGGTGACTTGCTGGATCGCCGCCTCGAGTCCGAACTTGCGTTCCGCCTCCGCGATCTTGCCCGCCATCCAGGTCATGGACTCGGCCACGATCGTGTTGAGGACGATATTCGGACCGGCCGGCGACTGGCTGGAGCCGACCGCGCGGAACTCAAACTTGTTGCCGGTGAAGGCGAAGGGCGAGGTTCGATTGCGGTCCGTGGCGTCCTTCGGAAGGGGCGGGAGCGAACTCACGCCCAGACGCATCGCCGCCTCTCCCTTGCGCTCTCCCCCGTTGGTGCCCTTGACGAGGGCATTGACCACTTCGGTCAATTCCGAGCCGAGGAAGACCGAGATGATGGCGGGAGGAGCTTCGTTCGCCCCGAGGCGGTGATCGTTCCCCGCGTGAGCGACGGTGATCCGCAGCAGATCGCTGTGGACGTGGACCGCCCGCAGAACCGCCGCCAGGAATACCACGAAGCGCATGTTCTCCGCCGGAGTGGTGCCGGGGTCGAGCAGGTTTTCGCCCTGATCGGTGGCCATCGAGAAGTTGTTGTGCTTGCCGGATCCGTTGATGCCCGCAAACGGCTTTTCGTGCAAGAGACAGACGAAGCCGTGGCGCAGCGCCACCTTCTTCATGATGTCCATCGTCAGCATGTTGTGATCGATGGCGAGCGAGCTGCGCTCGAAGATCGGCGCGACCTCGTATTGGGACGGCGCCACTTCGTTGTGGCGGGTTTTGACCGGGACGCCGAGCTTCCAAAGCTCGTGCTCGGACTCCTCCATGAAGGCGAGGACGCGCGGACTGATCGTGCCGAAGTAGTGGTCTTCGAGCTCTTGACCTTTGGGCGGGCGGGCTCCGAGCAGCGAGCGTCCACTCGCGACCAAATCGGGCCGCGCGAGGAAGTAGTTCCGATCGATCAGGAAGTACTCCTGCTCACACCCGAGAGTCGGGTAGACCACGCGGGTGTCCCTGCGGCCGATCGCCTGCAGGAGCTTGAGCGCCGCCAGGTTGATCGCCTCCATGCTGCGGAGGAGCGGCGTCTTCGTGTCCAGCGCTTCGCCAGTCCAGGAACAAAAGGCGGTCGGGATGCAGAGCGTGCTCCCGTTCGTGCCCTCGCGGATGAACGCGGGCGAAGTCGGATCCCACGCCGTGTAGCCGCGAGCTTCGAAGGTGGAACGAATCCCGCCACTCGGAAACGAGGAGGCATCCGGCTCGCCCTTCACGAGCTCTTTGCCCGAAAACTCGAGCAGGAGCCGCTCCCCCGAGATCTTCAGGAAGGCGTCGTGTTTCTCGGCGGTCGAGCCGGTCATCGGCTGGAACCAGTGGGTGAAGTGGGTGGCGCCGCGTTCGACTGCCCACTCCTTCATCGCGTTGGCTACGAGGTCGGCCAGATGGGGGTCGAGTTCCTTCCCGAAGCGGATGGTGGCCTGCAGAGACTTGAACGCGGCTTCCGGCAGATGCTCCCGCATCGCCTGCTCGCCGAACACGTTCATTCCGTAGAGCTCGGCGAGGCGCCGTACCTTTTGATCCTGGCGCGCGAGCGCCGGTTGGGTCGCCAAGATTGCCGCAAGCGCTTGACGACGGAGGCCGCTGGACATGCCCTTCTCCCCTTCTCACTCACACAGGTGACCTGCCAAGGTTCCGGCGTGCGCGGCGCGCACGTCCCGCGCGCGACCACCGGGGCCCTTAGGCGGCGCAATGTAGCAGCCCCCCTCCTGACCTCCCCTTTCGCCCTGTGGCGAGGAAGGCGGGACCGCCGTAGCTTGTTGCTGGCTCGAAACTTCCGATGAATCCCTCTTCAATTGGTCCCCTCGTCGCGGTCACCGGTGCCGGCGGCTTCCTGGGTGCCCACGCCGTTCGTGGCGCCCTGGCCCAGGGCTTCGCGGTGCATGCTCTCGTGCGCCCGGGCCGCGCGGCTCCTCATCTCGAGGGCCTGCCGATCCGTCGATTCGAAGGGGACCTACTCGCACCCGACCCCCCCTCCGACTTTGCCGCCGGCGCGACCTTCCTCTTTCACCTTGCCGCTCTCTACGCCGAAGGTGAAGCCCACACCGACGCGCTCCTGCGAACCAACGTCGAAGGGACGCGCCGCGCCCTCGACCTGGCTCGGGCCGGTGGAGTCCAACGCTTCATCCACGTCAGCACGATGGGAACTTGCCTGCGCCGCGGATTGGATCGACCGGCCACGGAAAGCGACTTTGCGGACGACGGAGCGTCGGCCTACGTGCGCTCCAAGCTGGCCGGGGAGCGCCTCGCCCTCGCAGCCACCGATCTCGAGGTCGTCGTGATCAATCCCGCCGCCCCGGTGGGCGCGTTTGATGGCGGTCGCACTCCCACCGGGCGTCGTCTCGAAGACATCCGGGCGGGTCGATTCCCTAGGCTCTTTGCCGGCCCCATGAATTACGTTCCCGCCACCGCGGTCGCCACCGCGTTGATCCTCGCCGCCAAACGCGGCCGCTCCGGTCAGCGCTACTTGATCGGGGGCGAAAACCTCCCCCCCGCCGAGTTCCTACTCCGCGCCGCCACCGCCTTGGGCGTCTCAGTCCCCCGCCGCACTCTCATGGATCGACTGCTCGGCCGCCGGCAACTCACTCCCGGCCACCATGCCATCGACGATTCCCGCGCCCGCCACGAACTCGGCCACCTCCCCGGCGACCTCGACGCCGCGCTCTTCTCCGCACGCTGAAACGAGCCTTCCGGATACGGCCCTGACTCTTGATGGCGCCAGCAGATCAGTGGGAGACTCGGTTTTGCACTATCGATTGGACTCGGGCGCGGACGCCGCCCAGATAAGTAGGCGTAATTCGCTCTCATCAATCAGGCTGTACTCGGGAGCACGGCCCGAGAGCCTCCGGCACTCCTCGATAATAATGGGAACGCCGTCACCCCTCCTGTCCATGAGGTACGACCGTCCGAGATCCCTGTCCGACTCGACTGGACAGCGTGCGAGCAGAGAGACTATGAGTTCGTTGCGATTGTACTGCCTCAGATGCATGCTGTCCGGAGTCAGGGTATTGGCAAGTCCGCCCGGCACATACAACTCGATCCGATTCCCGAACATGTGCAGGCGAATCCTCGCGCCTGCCATTGAATAGTCGCGATGAGCGACGGCATTCACGAGCGATTCGAGGAGCGCGCGCTCACTGTACTGAGTCAATTCCGTGCGCACGCTCGTCTTGGTCGCGAATGTCCGCATGTTGCGACGCACGAAATGAAGCGCCTCACGGACCTGGGTGTCCAGTGGTCCACCGACATCGCGCGCGTCGCTTTGGTAGTTCACGTCTTCCCGCTCACCCGCGTAGCAGACTGCCTGGATCAGCGCGTGCGGCATCCATGCTTGGGGGTCCGGCGTAGCGAGCAGAACACCGGCCACGGTCAGTCGAGGCTCTCCGTCGACGTCTTTCGCGACGATACGGAGTTTGTGTAGCGTTGCATCGTTCGGCGGCCCTCCCTCACGCAGGAAGCGGCTCACCAGGCGATGGTCGATATCTTCGGGAGACGTTTCGGGAACCGGGGATTCGTCGAAGCGAATCACGCGAATCTGAGTGCGTTCCTGGAAAATTCTCGCGAGAATTTCAGGAGGCATTTCGCGCTTGGAGCTGCCCACTCGACGAAAATAGCCACCCGGGCTCTTGTGAACGAACAAGCTCCGGCCTACATCGACCCGGATCAACGGGACGAGCATGCCGGTCGAGTCCGGGAGCTCCAACTTTCGAATCACCGCATCTATCGCCGGCTTGACGGAGTCGTTGCAGATTTCGCGGACCCAAGTCTCAACGACATCCAAACGGTCCAGCGGGAGTCCGAGGATTTCGCGAGTCTTGTCATCGACACCCAGCACGATGGTGCCACCGCGTCCGTTTGCGAAAGACGCCAATTCGTCGGCAAAATCGTTCCGCGCCGGATCCGTGACTCTCGCTCCGGCGAGCAACAACCGCTTGAGTTCCAGATCGGAGTCCTCCCCTAGTCGAATGCGTCGTCCCAATTCCACGGGATTATCCATTTCGCCTCCCACCGTGAAGCATGATGCGTCGGTAGCGCGCTTCGAAGGCATCGCGCCCGCCCTCCATCACCCTGCAAATCTCGCTACGGCCCTGCTCTTCTTGAAGGCCCCCTGAAAAGGCGACGTGCGTTTGGCCGTTGCGAACCTCCAGCGAGACCACGAGCTCGGCATCGCCATGGACGACGATGTTGGGATTGTGGGTCACGACAATGACCTGTCGTCCCGGCTTCGTCTCCCGTAGGCGGCTCACCAACAACTCGTAAATGAGCGTGTTGTCCAAGTCGTCTTCGGGTTGATCGAGAATGATGGGCTCATCCCCGTAACCGAGCACAAACGCGAGTAGTGCCGCGGTTTGCTGGCCCGGGGACCCTTGCTCAAGGCTTCTCCACGAATTCGCCAGAGTCCCAGTCCCGCGGAAGCTCACATCCACGGAATCCTCGGGGAGGTACAAAGCCAGACGATCGATGCGCTCAGGGTGGAGTTTCCGAAGCGCTGTCTCGAAGCGGCGATCCTTGACATCCCAAGTCCCTTTCGGATCGGCGAGGAAGCCGCGAAGCTCGGATACCACTCGGTCCAGACCCTGGAAACTCCAGGGTTTGCTGGCTGTGGCGTCGATCCGTCGCTGCAACTCTTCGTGATCGGAGTCGTAGCGATCGATGACCAGCTCGCTGCGCAGGTAATCCGCGAGGTTATCACGGTTGGCGCTACTCTTGACTTCAACCCTCACTTGATCGCTCGAGTTCGTTTTGGCGAACTCGCTTCGCCTCGCGGTGAAGTCGCTGCGGAGTTCGCGATATCGGCGCAGTTCCTCTTCGGCTGTTTTTTCCCGTTCCTCCGCAGTCATCCGACGATTTTCGAGCGTACCAATCTCGCGCTCAAGGGCTGCCGAGCGCTGGAGGAGGTCACGGTACTCGTCCGGATTGGTGATCCCTTCTTGAGCGAGTTGACTTGTGGCTGCCCCGAACTCCTCATTGCTCGACGTGACCGCGCCCTGCCATGCGCGAGCATCTTCGCCGGCCTCGATCTCGGCAATTTCGGCGAGTGCCTTTTCGGCCGCATCGAGTACGGACTTGTGCAGCCCGTCCACAATGCTGCGCAATCGATCGTGGGCACGGCTCAGCGCTGCCGTCGCGGCGTCTCGGTCGGCTTCAGGACCAAGGTCAAGATCGGCGACCCGGCCATGTTCGGCGACGCGAGCCAGCGATTCCACGGCCTCCACCGCCGCTTCTCGGACCGACTGCCAATTGCCGTCCTTTCGGCGACGATCTCGATACTGGTTCAGCGCCTTAGCATGACCGCCCTTCTGGAGAACCTCCAGCTTTCTGCGAACATCAGACAGAGTCGCAATCCGAGTCGGGAGTTCGGCAGCCTGCGCACTCAAGGCACGAGCTTCCGCTCGAAGTGAAAGGTACCTTGATGCGATCTCCCCACGAAGGCGCGGGAATTCCGCCCCTTGTACATCGGTGGCGTCGTCAATGACCGTCAGAAGCGCATCCGGGTCACTCGCAATATCGAAGAGCTGCTTCTGGCTGTAAATTCGAACCGGAAATCTCTCTCGGATATTACCAGTGTCGGGAACTCGTAACTCACCTTGAAGGTGGGTTATCGGCGTGGCCGTTCCCGAACTGTTCCAAGAGAGCAAGAATCTCTCTCCATCCTTGCGGTATGTGACTTCTACCGTGGTTTCCGATGTCAGAAGGCCTTCACTGCCACGGCCCTCCGGTTCCTTCATGCGCTTGTCGAAGGCTGCGCGCAGGGGCTTGGAGCTGCTGCCAAGCTCGTCCTCACGCCGAAGGGCTTGACGGCAGAAGTCGACAATTGTCGACTTCCCGGTGCCGCGGCCACCGATCAGGGCATTGAGCCACGGATTGAATATGATTGTCAGTGGGTCAACACGCCCCATGTACTTCGCCTTGGTGACCTTGATGCTCTCGATGACGTTGGCGGCATGCTTATTGGGATCTCCGGCCTTCCCCGATTCGGCCGGCCTGAGCGAACCGGACCCGTCCAACAACGCGAGTCGGAGCCCTTCCGCATCGGGTTTGGTCATCTTCACCCAAGTGAATCGACGCCCCAGGTCATCGAACTTGTGGCTGTCCGAGCACCATACTCGAGCAAGGGCGGGACCCTTGGTCTTGGTGCCTTCCAGCCAATCCTGCACTTCCGAGCCCTCCGGATCCAACCAGGCGCCAGACTCGAGCGGGGGCAGGGATAGGATCGGCGCCACCTCCGCGGCAATGAGCCCCGGAGCCTTGAGTGCGCTCAAGCGATCCTGCCCGTCGATTGCAGTGAGCAGCCCCCGGGGTCCATTGACATGGGCAGCCACGACGACCGCGCCCGCGGCAGCGGCCAAGCCGATGGCCTCGACTATCGACTTGCTGGAAGACGCGTCCTGTTTGCCGTAGGCGGCGGGTTCGAATCCGAGGTTTGCCAAAAGGGCGACCACGTCATCCCGGGGCTTCTTGGGGTCCAGGATGCAAAGCAGGTGAAGGCCACCCACCGTTACCTCGACTCCCGGGAACACGGTCAGATCTCCTTCTGCTGCGGCTTTCTGGATCTCCGCGATCCCGTCGGGAGTGTTGTGGTCGGTCAGGGCAACCGCGTGAAGACCCGCCTCCTTGGCCGAGGCAACCCACTTGGCCCAGTCTTTCGCTACTCGATCGACTTCCGGCTTGAAGTCGTACGAGGCCGGTGAGTGGGTGTGGAGATCCACTCGCCACCACCGGGACCCGGGCCAGTTCCAGACTTCGTTCATGAGTGGGTCCTCCTCTCGGTCGCCCGAAATTGCGCGCCCCAATCGGCGCGAGAATCCTCGCCTTTTCGGGCCAGGCTCGTGATCTTACGGTGGCTCCTCACGTGTCCATCATAGAACGGCCCAGGCGCTTCGCACTGTTGCCAACCTCGCCCGGGGGCGGACCGACCCGAACTTCGGATGCCCCCAGAACCGCGGTGCGATCCTCCTCAGCCCAGGCTCACGAGGGTATATGGATGCGCCATCCGAGGTAGAGGCCGGTGCCATCCGACATCGACTCAACGCCGAGCATAGCCGCGCGATCTTCAGTGGCACCGACACACTTCGGGACTTCGAGCGCGACCGCGCCGATTGAGAGGATATGAGACTACCCTGGCTCAGGGGGACGGCTGGCGCCACCCCGATCGTGGTGCGGGCAAAGGTGAGGCCATGAGATGGGAAACCAGAGACTCGCGATGTCTCCTCAAGTTCCTTTTGCCGCACCTGTGGACGACCGCCAAGACCGCGGCGACCTCCGCACCCCTCACGTTTTTTCCGCGGTGCCGCCCCGGGCGTGACCGCCGTAGCTTGTTGCTGGCTCGAAACTTCCGATGAATCCCTCTTCAATTGGTCCCCTCGTCGCGGTCACCGGTGCCGGCGGCTTCCTGGGTGCCCACGCCGTTCGTGGCGCCCTGGCCCAGGGCTTCGCGGTGCATGCTCTCGTGCGCCCGGGCCGCGCGGCTCCTCATCTCGAGGGCCTGCCGATCCGTCGATTCGAAGGGGACCTACTCGCACCCGACCCCCCCTCCGACTTTGCCGCCGGCGCGACCTTCCTCTTTCACCTTGCCGCTCTCTACGCCGAAGGTGAAGCCCACACCGACGCGCTCCTGCGAACCAACGTCGAAGGGACGCGCCGCGCCCTCGACCTGGCTCGGGCCGGTGGGGTCCAACGCTTCATCCACGTCAGCACGATGGGAACTTGTCTGCGCCGTGGATTGGATCGACCGGCCACGGAAAGCGACTTTGCGGACGAAAGTGCGTCGGCCTACGTGCGCTCCAAACTGGAGGGAGAGCGCCTCGCACTTTCGGCCACGAATCTCGAGGTCGTCGTGATCAACCCCGCCGCCCCGGTGGGCGCGTTTGATGGCGGTCGCACTCCCACCGGGCGTCGCCTCGAAGACATCAGGGCAGGCCGATTCCCTCGGCTCTTTGCCGGCCCCATGAATTACGTTCCCGCCACCGTGGTTGCCACCGCGTTGATCCTCGCCGCCAAACGCGGTCGCCCCGGCCAGCGCTACTTGATCGGGGGCGAAAACCTCCCCCCCGCCGAGTTCCTCCTCCGCGCCGCCACCGCCTTGGGCGTGCCCGTCCCTCGCCGCACTCTCATGGATCGACTCCTCGGCCGCCGGCAACTCACTCCCGGCCACCATGCCATCGACGATTCCCGCGCCCGCCACGAACTCGGCCACCTCCCCGGCGACCTCGACGCCGCGCTCTTCTCCGCTCGCTGAACGATCAACGCAGATCTACCTCGGCTGCGGCGGCAATCAGGAAATTCCTCCGCAAGATCGCATCGCGCCTACAAGAACGGATTGGATCGCGGTCCGAAGGGCCGAATTGGCGTAGCCGATCCAAGCCACGCGGGTGGTGAGATCGAGCGGGACATCAAGGTGCGCGCCGGTCGGGTCAGTGATTGGGACGCCGGCTTCCTCTGCGATGAGGGCGCCGAGGACATCGTAGGGATGCGCACAGCGAAGTGAGGCGCCGGCTCCGGTGAGGAACAGCGGGCGAAGGTCGGCCACGAAGCGATCTCGCCCGGTGATGAGGGCGTGCATCTGGCCACCGTTCGAGATGTATTGGTCTTCGAATACGTCTTGAGCGGCTTGGGCGTCGCCGGGAAATAGGGCGGCCATGAGAGCGTCATGAAGTCGGCCCAGTGGCTCCGCCGCACCCGCGAAAAAACGGACGATGGTTCCGAAACCGTGGCGCAGCGTGGTTGCCTGCGAGGGTCGGGGCGACCAATTCGTGGACCCACCGCGGTCGAGATCTTCGGTCCGCGCGGCGACGCCTTCTCCCCGGCGAGCCACCAAAATGTCCGACAGGGCGGATCGCACCGTGGGAATCTCGACCATGACTGAAGTCGTGAGGTCCGAGAGCCGGGGCGCCAGGGCCGGGCGTGCGAGCCCCGCGAGGAAAAAAGCGCTGCGCTTGCCGTGCATCAAACCACGAGTCCCGTCGATCGGGTCGATCACGAGCCATCGGCCAGCCGGCCCGCCGATTTCGATCCCGTCTTGGTCCGTGCCTTCCGCCAGGAGTCGAAGTGGAAGTAGCGCGGAGGCCGCCTCTTCGACCACCGACGCCAAAGACTCCTCACTCAGCCGATCGATGGCGTATTGCAGGTCACCAGCCGACTCTCCGGCCGGAAGCGCCAACTCTCCCCGGTCCTTCAACATCGCCGCCCGAACCCGATCGCGCACCTTGCGGCCGATCTCGACCAGCGCCTTGATCTCAGGGTGATCCCACATCGCCGAGATCGTACCCCGCGGCCGCCGTTCCATCCGGACCGCCACCGCCCTACCCCGCGGGTAGGATGTAGCCATCGACCACCGACCCCAAAAACGACTGAGCTCCCCATGGCCAAGAAAGTCATCACTTTCAGCATCGATGTCGAAGCCGCTGGGCCGATTCCCGGCCCCTGGTGGATGTGCTCCATCGGAATCTGCCGGACCGAGGACGTGCAGATCGGCATGGCGATCGAGCTGAAGCCGCTCGTGATTCCCGGTCTTTCTCAAATCGACGATCCCGGCGCGATGCGAGTCGTCGCCGCCGGCCTTCGCGATTTCACCTGGGAGTCCAGCCAATCGGACGCCGAGAACACCCGTCGGGTCCGGGCGCACTTCGAGGAGCGCGGGCGAGACCCCAAGGAGGGCCTCTTGGCCGTGGAGGCCTGGATCACCGAGCAGTGTGGCCAAGACCGCCCCGTCTTGGTCGGCTCACCCGTGACCTACGATTTCCTGTGGATCTACTGGTACTGGTGGCACTTCTTGAAGCGAATGCCGATCTTCGGATTCAGTGGACTCGACCTGCGCAGCTACTTCATGGGGAGCCACGGCGTCGATTTCCAGGGCACCGGCAAAGAGCGCTACTTGAAGCACTACCCCAACTCGTACGCCCACACGCATGATCCGCTCGACGACGCCCGCCAGCAGGGTCAAATCTGGCAGGACATGGTGCGCGCGCGGCAATCCCGGGGCGGCTGATCTCGCCACTCGGGCCCGCCGGGACTCGCCTCAAAGCGAGTCCGGATACCTCGCCCAGTTGAGACGGAACCCCACCGGCGACGACGGATCGAGATGAGCGCCTTGGACGGTCAAGTCGATCCCGAGGGCAGGGTTGGGCGCCACGAACCCAGGAATGTCCAACCGACCTGGCACTCCCGTCCCCGGAAATGCGAACCCGTCGGGGGCGCCGAAGACTCCCATCCCGTCGAACAGCGGGACGATGCCCCCGAGGTTTAGGCTCAGGACCATCGGGGCCACCGCGGAGGGCCAGGGCGTGAGAACATGGGGCGCGCCCACACTGAGACACAGGGTGGCCGGTGACATGGGAACGCCCCCTTCGAGGCGGACGGCGTAAGCGTCGCCCGGCGCCGGCGCGAGGGGAACCCGGATAATCGTTCCCTGATTGGTACCGGCCCCGAATCGCAGCGCCTGCGAATTGGAGAGAGTCGCGCCGAAATTCCGAACGGTGATGGCGACGGCTCCGGGAATCAGGGTGCCGGGAATCGAGGCGTTCACGGTGGCGTGGATAAGAACGGCGCTCTGGCGAATGGAAGGGATGAGTCGCCCGTCGGCAAACACCTGGCAACCGATCGCGAAGTCCTGCCCCTGAATTTGAATCGTCGAGGGAGGCGACGCCTGGGACAGGGGCGGCAGCACGAACGGAAAGAGCGTGTTGATGCGAGGCTCCGCCACGTCCAGTGAGAGAGACGATGACATCCCACCGCCCGGCGTCGGGTTGACGACGCGGATCGGAATCAAGCCGGCCTGGTCGGTCAAAGCGGAGGGCACCGTCGCGGTTATCTGGGTCGTTCCGGTCACCGCCGTGGCCAGGGGTATGCCGTTCCACTCCACCGTGGAATTGGCGACGAACCCCGATCCCTGAAGGCTGAGGCTTGCGGCACCGGAACCGGCGAGCAGGCGGCCAGGGGTCAGGGAATTGAGAATAGGCAGCGGATTCTGCACCTGCCCGATGCCGATGTCGAAACTCCCGTAGGTCGCAATCGGAGCCCCTGGCGAGTACAGCACCAAGAGATGAACACCCGGGCTCAGACTCATGCTCACCCCCGAGTTCCAACCGGTTCCGAGGAGTTCGCCATTCCCCACCGCGCTAGTGGTGTCTGCCCACTCTCCGTTCGCGCGGGGCGCAAAGACCAAGGCCCGCACTGATCCCCCCGAGAAGTACTGCCAAAGTCCGGCCACGCGGTAGGTGCCGGGAACGGCGACTGTGAACTCGTAAACCTGGATCGGAGCGATGGGCGACGCACCGATGGACCAGAAACTCCCAGTCACCCCGAACGTCTGCGTTGCGGGAGCGAAGCGGACCGACATCGACGTCGAGGTGTTTCCGGGCCCTCGGAGGAGGCCCGTGGTCGAAGCCGGCATCCCCTGCCGTCCGTCCGCCACCAAGATCGGGAGATCGGAGGGGAGCTGGGCGGTCCCCGCCACACTTCCCATCTCGAGCGAGACCGCGGCGGGCGCGGCGAGTCCGACGACATTCCACCGATTGGCGACGGGACTCACGCTGATCGGGATGCAGGTCGCATTGAAGGTCGTAGTCTGGTTCGCACCCAACGCGATAGTGGCCCCGCCGCACGCCACGTCGATCGTCAGGTTGATCGCGGGCCCCGTGCTCCAAGGACCTCGAAACACGGCGATCGCATGCTGCCCGGATGGCAAGTTGACCGTGGCGATCGCCCCGACTTGGAAGTTCCCGGCGTTGCTGCTGTGGGAGACCCACTGGGGCCCGCCGCCACCGCTGAAGATCGCGAAGCGCAGGCTCGGGTCCGACGCGCTCACGCGAATACCGAGGTTGTAGCCGGGACTGAGTGCGAACTGATACAGCGCCATCGGCACCGCTGCGGCCATCGTCACCGCGTAGCTCGATCCGATCCCAAAGTTCGCGAGCGTCTGCACCGGCGCCCGTCCCAAGATGGCGTTCGCGCTTCCCACCGCGCGGAAGACGGTCCCGGTCACGCTGGGCACCGTGCCGGCGTGACCGTTGGCCAGGAGGGCTCCGAATCCGTGGGGCTGGTTCAACGAGAGTGCCCCTCCTGCCCCCAAGTCCCAGTCGGCTGTCGAGTAGAGCCCGTAGGCATTCCAAGTTCCCGCAGCCCCCGTCGCGGCAAACGTGTTGCTCGTGCAGGACACGACGACTGGCGTTGTTCCCACCCCGCCGAGGCTGCATTGCCCGAATGCCGGGGGCTCGCCACCAGCAAGAAACGCGGCCCAAGTGACCCACAGCAGAGATTTGCGCACCATCGATCGTTCTCCGAATCTGGTTCGGCCGCCCCATGCGGCGCTCCACCCAAGAACGGAATCCCGACCTCCCGAGCGTCAGATGTGGCCGCCACGATCACATGGTCCTTCCCGTCGCAAGCACGAATTCAGCGCGTCACCGCACTTCCAGGCCCATGAAAGGGACAGTTCTCGACCAAATTGTCACGCTTTTGCGACCGAGGGCCACAGAGTTTGGAAAACTGCGGCGCCGGTTCTTGACCTTGCCGAGGATCGCATCTTATGCTTTCGCTCAGGTCGCTCAGGTCGCTCAGGTCGCTCAGGTCGCTCAGGTCGCTCAGCGCGTGACTGCCACCACCGCTCGACCACACGGGCGGTCGAAGGAGGTTCGATGTTTCGAGAGTGCCGTTCAAGGTGCCGCATTGTTGCGGCCTTCGCTGCGATGTCAGGCATAGCGTTCTCTCAGTCCGCTACAAGCCCAGGCTGCACGCCGGTTCCCCAATTGGTGATCTCTGGTCAATCGAGCACACCGTCTCCCGTGCAAATTTGGAACGGTGTTGAGGGGAACACAGGGTTCCTCGATCTGGATTTTGCAGACCGATTCACACCACTATCAGGCACACCATTTGTCGATTCCGGGCGAGCGACCGTGCTCCATTCCACCTTCAAGAGCTCCTACTCCCCTGCCGGTCACAATGCGACCCTGTATGCCCGCTCAACGGGATTTGCCTGGGTCGAAGATCATCCTGAGACATCGTCCGCAGGCGGCAACGCCAGTGCCAGCGGTAGCATGGATTTCAGCACAGTTTGTCAGCCTCTGCCCGGTCACAACCCTCCCCCAAACGGCCGCATCAAACACACCATCACTACGGTGATCAGCGGTGAAATCAAGGCCAAGGCCGACCCCCAATGCTCACGAGCTGGCACGAGTTTCGTCATGGCCAAGACTCCCGGTGGGAAGACCTTCGACCTGAAGTGGAACTTCCGCGACGGCTCACAAACTTGGAGCACAGGGTCGGTCACGACGACGGTCGGTGCTCAAGGAACGATTACCAAGGAGGTCAAAGACGGAAAAATATCCAACATCGCCCAGGCTGTATTTGGGTTGGGCTTTGCATTCGAGAATCACACAACCGCTGTCGCCAATACGGCCCTGGTATTCTCCGAGAAATTTACCACTCCTCCCGAGGTGATCGCGGAATATACCGATTGCCATGGTCCCACGCTGAGCAAGAAACCCAGCGTCGACGTCGGAACGCTTTTGACCATCAGTACTCTCCCCGGATTCAACGCGGTGAGCACAATGGCCTGCGAAGTCATCCTGACCCAGGACATCACCTCCGTGCCGAGTCAGCAGTGGACTTGCGCCCCCACTCTGTCCTTCGGTTCCCCCTCGGGCGGGGGCGGAGGTGGAGGCGGATATGGGGGGGGCGGAGGCTCCACCGGTGGCGGCAATAACCCTCCCCCCACCCCGCCGCCGGGAGGAGGTGGGCCTAACCCGGGAGGGGGCGGCCCCAATCCGGGCGGAGGCGTGCCGACCCTCCCCTCGGGAGGAAAGAGCGAAACCACGGAGGAGGACCAGCCGCCCAAGAGCCCAGCTATCGTGATTGGCCAATCCAGAACCGTCAGCAGCACTTCGGAAAGCCACTCTGACTACGAACGAGCCTTCGAACAAATCATCATGGTGCAGGCCAACGAGTCGGGAGCATCAGCCCGGGAGCTCCACATTCGAGTCCACCCCGAAGAGGTCGGCCTACATGCGTTGCCCGCTACCGCAACCTTGATCCAAAGCGAGCTCGCATATCCGCTCGTCACTCTCGAAGTCGATCCGCGCCTGCCGCTGACCCTCAGTCCCGGATTCTGGACCCTCCGCTTTCCGGTGAGCTACAGTGTGCCGGGTTGGATTCGGTTCCAGCTCAGCTTCGACGACGACTTCCCGGCCAAGAACACCGCGACGAGCGCGCTCGAAATCACCGATGCGAGGTTCATTCCGTCCCGTTGGCGCGTAGGGGACCTATCGGCCGGAACCACTCTATCCCGCCGCGTCATCGTGGGCTGCGTGGACGGATTGCCAGACCACATCGAGATCAACCCGATTATTCCCTCCCTGGCGCCGGAGGCCTTTACGGTCTCCTGGTCCGTCGAAGGGGAAGAACCCTTCGCGTGGCAACTCGCTCCCGCCACCGTTCGGGGGTTCCTACCCGGCGAGGTCGCGATCACCTGCCAGCCGGTCATCGAGAGCATGCGCGACGTCACTTTGACTGTCACGGGTTACGGACAGACCTTGAACATCCCCGTGAGGTTCGTGAAATAATGAGACCGACGACTCCCTGCGCAACCATCTTGTGGGCGAGCCTCTTGTGCGCGGTCTTCGCTCGTCCTGGTTATTCGCAAGAGACAGACGACGTTCCCCTGACTCTTCATTTCGCGGCGTCCGGGCAGCTCGCCGGCGCTCAATTGCGGCTCGTGAGCCTCCAAGACCAAACGGCCCATCCGGTCGAGGTTGCGCTGGGGGGACCCAACCATTTGTCCCTCCCCACCGGGGACTATCGGATCGACGTTGAGCAGCCCCGCGGCCACACCGCCTGGCCACCGAGGCTGCGGGCCGGTGCCGAGCTGACCGATATCGAGGTCTACTCGTTGGTTCCCGGGCGTCCCGTCGAAATCAAGGTCAACGGAATTCCCCTCGACGAATTTGCGGGGTATCTCGCCGAGGAACCACCGGGCACCCGCGTCCTTCCATTGGGGCAACCCGATATCGGCCGCACGCTGTGGGTCCCATGCGGCGATTGGAAGCTTCGAGCGGAACCCCACACCCTGCACCGCGTGTTCGTAGATTCGGTCGAGTCCGCACTCATCCGGGTAACCGCGACACCGGACGACCGGGCGATGGCGGTTGTGTTATCCATGACGCCCGTGGAGTTCGAGGACTGGTATTTATTCTGTCTCTTCAGAACCACTAACGGACTTCCCTTGCCAGTGTCCTGCTGCGATGTCGGAGGGCCCATGTGGAGTAACGAAGAGGTCGTATTCTTTTCCGGATTCCGTGCGAGTGCGGACTCAAAATCTCCAATTTGGTCTGCAAGGGTCTTTGATCTCAAGCGAAAATTCCGCCCCGACGTGGTCGGGAAGAACCTACGTGTTTGGGCTGAGATGGAAGGGCTCGGGATCAAAGACGAAACTTGGGACTTCTCCGAAGCCAGGGGCGATGACCGCCTGGTGGTGGTCGAGCATACTCTCGAGATCGAAACGGCAACCCTGGAAGTGCATGTTCAAGACGAACGTGGCGACCCGGTTTCCAGGGTCGAATTCACGATTGGCGTACTCAGCTCTGAATCATCAACCCAACGCAATCGTACGATTCGCACCGACCAGGCCGGACGGGCCATCCTGGCCAACATCCCTCGCGACGAGGGCTTCGAGGTAATCTCCGTCGAGGAAGGCTGGAGCATCGATTCGCCGACTCCGAACCGGTTTATCCACTTCCGCGACTTCAAAGACCCGCTGGTCATTCGGATTCGCGATGCACGGCTCCCGACTCCGGCCGCGCCCTCCGCTCCGGCTCTTCGCCGCGTGAGCTCGAAGCACGCTCTCGAGGTCGAATTCCAGCGCTCTCACTTGCGGCAGATCTATCGCCCGATCATGGAGAACCGGGCGCCCGTCGTCGAGGAGGCACCGAAGCGGGAGCCGGATGGCAGTTGGCTCTTGGGAAGCCTCGGCGCCGGTACCTATTCCTGGTCGATGCTGACTCCCTGGGGAGTCAAACAAGTCCCATTCACGGTGAGCACTGGTGCCGAAGTCGAACTTGCCGGGCCATGGCACACCTCCGTCACGAATGACGCTCCACTCCGCGGGCGTGTCACCACTCGAAATGGAGGTTCGGACAACTGGTTTGTCGTAGCGGGCAGTGCGGACCTGACGATGGCGCCCATGATCCAAACTGCGGCCCGGGCCGGCGTCCCCCCATGGATGGCCAGCGTGGCCACGGATGGCAGCTTCTCTCTTGAAAAACACGACCAAGCCGATCCCTATGTCACCCTCATCGCACCGGGAGTTGCCGCCACGAGAATACTCAAGATTTCCCTTAGTGAATCGACGCTACTTCCCTGGCAGAACGACCCCGCACTTTCACGCATCGAGGTTCGCGTCGAGGTATTCGACGGGGCCCTCCCGACCGACCTCGGCGTCATGCTGATCTCGTTGCGACCCGGTGAATCCTGGTCGACTCCCTGGGCCTTGCGCGCGGACGAACTCCAGGTCTTCCGCTGCGATTCCACCGGCCGAGTCGAAATCTCCGGTTTCTTGCCCGGCCAGTACCGCATGGTCGTCGCGCGCTCCGTGCAAGCACTCGAACCGGGACGGTCGACCCATCTGATTCGTTACGCCCCCGACACCGTGCGGTCCATGGACCTATCCCCCGGCCTCACCCGTGTCGGTTACCGCCTCGCCGCCAAGTCTCTCGAAGGCCAATAAGCCCCCACTGACCCAGCTCTCCGCCTACCACTGGAGGGGCCGTGACCAGGCTTCGAGAACATCGGCCGCCTGCCCGGCGTTCGGCAAAGTCGGCTGCGGTGCGATCCCAAACAAGCTCAACCCCTTCGCCGGAGGCGATGGCTGCGCAACGCGGGGCAGGCTTAAAAGTCGCATCGGCTGCCTGCCAAAGCCGACATGGCGATGCTCCGGACTCGGTCTCCGCTGCACGCTGGCCTTGCCGCGGACACCAAGGAAGGCCTTTGGATTTTCTTGTCATCCATTTCGCCATCGCTTGCGTCAGTAGGAGCGACGGAGGTGCTGCCATGACCGTGGATCGGACTCAATCGTTGATCGGCGCGTTGGCCTGCCTGGTTTTGGCCGGGTGCATCAAGACCACCGAGCGGCTGGAGTTCCAGAAGGACGGACGGGTCAAGGTCAAGGTGACGGCGGACGGATCGCTCGACGACCTGTCGGACGGCTATCCGGTGCCGCTCGGGGGGGGATGGACTCCCGCCTCCGACGACGCGCGGGCCTGGATCACCAAGTTCGGGACCTCGGCACCGAGTGTCAAAGCGGATCCGGCGCACCCGCGGGAGCCCTGGCGCGACGAGAAGGGCGCGGTGCGAGGCAACATCATTCTCACGAGCGAATCGGAATTCGAGAGCGCGGCCCACTTGCCCACCGAGTACGCTCCCGACGACGAGCCCTATGCCTCCGCGCATTTTCTTCGCTCCACCCATCTCGAGATCCGGAAAATGGACGGCCGGACGGTGTATGTGTTCGAGCGGGTGTTCCAGGGACGGAAGAGCGAGATCACCGAAGCCTGGAAGACCCTCAAGGCCAACTGCAAAGGGCCCGGTGAGAAGCTCGTCCAGGGCCTCCCCTTCACCGCCGAGGATCGTGCCACCGCGCTTGCCGAGCTTCGTTCGGCCCTACAAAAGAGCGCCAACTGGTACGTGCGTGAGTCTTTGGGGGCGCTCTACACCGAAGGTGATGCCAGCGTGAGCCTCGCCACGAGAAAGCTCATTCTCGACCAGTCGGTCGCTGCCGTACGGCGGTTCCTCACCGGTCCTCTCCTGGAGGAAGTCCTCGACGAAATCGATCGGCTGGCCAAAGAGACGCGGAGGGTCACCGTCTATCCGGCGCCGCCCCGGCCGCCTTCCCCGTTCGAGCGCCTGGAGACCGAATTTCGCAATTGTGTCCGTGGAGCATTTACCGAGGCCCTGACCGGCAGTGAGGTCCCGGCCGGGATCCGCAACGGCATCCTCTCCCGCTTCGAGTGGTTGATCACCGGCGAGGACGTCACCGTGGACCTTGCGGACGAAGACTTCACCATCGAGGTCGTACTGCCCGGACGCCTCGTGTCGGGCAATTACCAGTCGGAGAGCGGTCGGGCGGCCGTTTGGACATTCAAGGGCGAAGCGCTGAAGGAAGGACCGGTTCTTCTGCGCGCTGTCTCCGTGCTCGAATGAACGCGAGCGAACGCATGCCCCCGGAGGCCGCTTTGAGCGCCCACGGTCCCATGGTCCTGCGCGTGTGCACTGCGATCCTCGGCGATCGGGAACGTGGCGCCGACGCGGCCCAAGACACCTGGCTGCGGTACCTGCGCTTCAAGGACGACAACAGCATCGATAACCTTGGCGGCTGGCTGCGCCGCGTGGCCGTCGCCTGTGCGATCGACCTGCTGCGCCGCGAACCACCCACGGCCCAGCCGCTCGAGGCCGGCGAATCGCGCCCAGCTCAAGGCCCCGACCAGGGCCAAGTGCTGGTCGCCCGCGAACTCGCGGACTTCGTACGCGCCCAGCTTCCGCGCCTCCCCGAATCGCAGCGCATCGTATTCCGCTTGAAAACCGAGGCCGAACTTTCGCTCGCCGAAATCGCCGAAGATCTCGGCCTTGCACTGCCTACGGTCAAGACCCACTTCGCACGCGCCTGTGTTCGCCTTCAGGCCTCATTGCGAGCTTTCTCTCCCGAAGGAACCCACTCATGATCGACCACGAGCAAGCCCAGGAACTGCTGACCCTGCGTGCCTTCGGCGAAATGGATGAATCCGAAGCCAATCGGCTCGCCCTGCATCTCGGATCCTGTGCGGACTGTCGACGATTCGATCAGGAGTTCGCACAGGGCATCGGTCGACTTGCGAAACTCGAGGATCCCCCTCGGGCCGATGCGACCCCGCCGCCCAGCGTGCGGCGCGTTGGAGTGCACCCTGCCCCCGCGTGGCGGCGCCGACTGGCTCCTCTCGCCGCGTGTGCCGCCAGTTTTGCCGCCGGGATCTGCGTCACATTGGCGATTCACTCGGGAAGCGAGTCGACGCCGACTCCTCCGCCTCCCCCCTCTCAACGAGTCGAAGGCACCTTCGCCCGGGAGTCGCCGCCCCCTTTGGCGACCACGCTCGGTGTCCTGACCGTCATGGCTCGATCCGTACCCCGCTGACGAATCGACGAGGAACTCCTTGTCACGAGTCAGGCGGAGCCCATTATAGTGCGGGTGGGCCGAGCCATGACCCACTCTGACCAACGTCCCCCTCGCGACTCCGATCCCCTCCTCCTCCGCGCCGCCGGAGGAGAAGCCGGGGCGCTCGCGGAAATCCTCGCCGCTCATCGAACCCGCCTCCAACGGATGGTCGAGGCCCGTTTGGACCGGCGCCTGCGCGCGCGAGTCGCTGCTTCGGATGTGCTCCAGGACGTGAGCCTCGAAGTCGCGGAGCGCTTACCCGCGTTCATTGAGGCGCGGCCGATGCCGCTCTTCCTCTGGTTGCGATTGCTGACCGCGCAGCGCTTGGGCAAATTGCGCCGCACTCATTTCGGATCCCAACGCCGAGACGTTCGGAGGGAAACTCCGGAGGCGGAGGAGTTTCTGGCCTCGTCGTCGGACCGTCTGGCCCGACATTTGGCCGCTCATGGTCCCACTCCAAGCTCGGTGGCGGCGCAGCGCGAACAGGCTCGCCGCCTGGAGATCGCGCTCGAGCAGCTCGACTCCTCCGACCGCGAAATCATCAGCCTTCGCAACTTCGAGCAACTCACGAATGTCGAGGTGGCTCGGGAACTCGGCATCGAAACTTCGGCGGCGAGCAAGCGCTATCTCCGCGCTCTGAAACGACTGCGCGAATTGATTGGCAAACCCGACGATGCCTCGGACCGCCGCGGATGACCCCTCCGCCGGACAGTATGGCCCTCGAAGACGTCATCGAGGCATTCACGGACGCGTGTCAGCAGGGTGAGCGCCCCTCGATCGCCGCTTGGATCGAACGCCATCCCGCATGGGCGGCGGATCTTCGCGAACTCCTCCCCACGATCCAACTTCTGGAATCCAGGGATCCCCCGACTCACTCCGAGTTCCTCGCCGCGTCTCATCCCCCGTCCATGCCCGGGCGCATCGGTGATTTCCGCATCCAGCGGGAGCTCGGCCGTGGCGGCATGGGAATCGTCTATGAGGCCGTTGAGGAGCCGCTCGGCCGCCGGGTGGCGCTCAAAGTGCTGCCGGCCCTGCATCTCGCGAGCACCGATGCCCGCACTCGCTTCCAGCGGGAGGCCGAAGTCATTTCCCGCTTGGACCATCCGGGGATCTGCACCGTCTATCGGGCGGGAGTCGAAGGCAACGCCCCCTTCATCTCGATGCGGTGTATCGACGGGGAGAGCCTCGCCCGGCGCATCGAGAACGCAAGATCGGCGAACCTCGTGCCTTCGTCCCCACCGAAAATCAAGGAGGTGCTGAGGGTCATCGAGTCCGTGGCTCGCGCCCTCCATCACGCCCACTCCTCCGGCGTGGTCCATCGCGATGTCAAACCCCAGAACATCATGATCGACCGCGACGGCCGGGCCGTGCTCCTGGATTTCGGCCTCGCCCGCGACGAAGCTCACGCCGCTTCGCTCACCCGCACCGGCGCAGTATGCGGAACTCCCCAGTATCTGCCACCGGAGGTGCTGAGAGGCGATCCTACGCCTCCGAGTCCGGCCGCCGACGTCTACTCTCTGGGGGTCGTTCTTTTTGAGTGCTTGGCCTTGGAACCTCCGTTTGCCGGGCCCACCCTGGACAGCCTCTACCAGGCGATCCTGCACCGCGATCCCATCGATATCCGCGCGAGAAATGGCGCTCTGGGCAGCGACTTCCAAGCCGTACTCGCCTGTGCCCTCGAGAAAGACCCTCTCCGCCGCTACCGCACCGCCGCCCACTTTGCCGACGACCTCCAATCGCTCTCTCTCGGACGCCCCGTTTCGGTCAAACCGCCCTCTTTCCTCGGGCGCGGGTTGCGATGGACGCGGCGCGAGCCCGTCAAGGCGAGCCTCGCCATCGGCTTGATCGTGATCTCTCTCGCCCTCACCGGGCTCGCCGGATATCTGTCGGCCAATTTGCCGAAGATCGAGCAGGCCCGGCGCGCCGCGACCCACCAGCGGGTGGAGGCGGCGCTCGAAGCGGGCTACCTGAACCTCTCGCAAAAAGGCGCTTACTCGGCCCCGCACTTCCTGCTCGCTTTGACCGAGGACCCCGAATGTGTCGAGGCTTTGGTCGGGGTGGCCCTAGACCAGCTCTACCGGCTCGAGCCGGAAGAAGCGCTGTCCACCCTGGATTCGAGACGCGACCTCATCTCCGCGCACCCTTCGGTCGAGTACCTCCGCTCGACGGTACTCCGGCGACTCAACCGACTGGCCGAAGCCGACGAAGTCCTGGTCGGGATCCCCGCCCCTGTATCCAGCCTGGATTGGTTCATCCGAGGAGTCACAGAGTTGGATCGAGGCATGAGCGGTCATCCGGCCGCCTTTAGCCAAGCCCGCGATCACCTCCAACGCGCCGTCGACACTTCCCACCGAGCGCGGCCCTTCTACTTGGGCGCGCTCGCCCAGAGTGCGATGTACTGTCGGGATCGAGCGACCGCCGACCGAGTTTCCGCCGCCCTCCTCGACCTGTGGCCGGATCGCCCGAGCAGTTGGGTTTGGCGGGCGATTGCCATGCAGACCATGGATCCCAAGATCGCGCACGACGCGGCAGCCAAGGCCATGGAATCGGATCCGACGCTCGATACCGCCCTGCAAATCCGCGCCGAGATGAACCTCAGTCTCGGGTCACCAAGCAACGCCGCCATCTGGTTCGCTGAATTGGTACGTCGCCATCCCGGAGTGAATTGGCACGCCGCCAACCTCGCTCACGCGGAGGCCAGCGAGTCCTACCGCAAAGGAGATCTGCCGCGTGCCGAGCTCCTTTGGCAGAAGGCCTGTGAGCTCGGACGAGAATCCAGCCGCAACTGGATGGGCCTCGGCCAAGCCCAATCGCGACAAGGCAAGTACTCGCAGGCGGGTATCGCCTTCGAACGCGCCCTCGAAATTGAACCCGACTCGGCCTATGCCCTAGGAGGAATGGCGCGGGTTCTTTTGAACACCGGTGATCCCGGTCGTGCGGAGTCACTCCTGCGCAAGGCCATTGACTCGGACCCGAGAAACGCCAACCTCCGCGACAACCTCGCAGTCGCACTCGCTCGACAAAACCGGGAGACCGAAGCCCTCCAGGCCCTGCGAGCGTCGTTCCAACTCGATCCGCTCAGCCCGAACACCTGGGAAAACCTCAGGACATTCTTGGTCACCACGGGTCGGCTGGACGAACGCCTGCGTGGAGCGGAGACTCGGGCGGCTCGGCTGCCGAATGACGCCCAAGCCCAATTGGAACTCGGAATTGCCCTTCTTCAGACGCACCGATTCGCGGACGCCGATCGAGCATTGGAGCGCGCGATCCTCCTTTCCCCAGGCCGCGCCGAGAGTCGTTACCACCGTGCCGAATGCTGGCTGCAGCAGGGGCGGTGGAGCGAGGCCCTTTTGGCCTTTCGCGAGGGCCCCTCGTCCGCGACCGCCGGCGATTCCGAAACTCTGCCCTGGGCATCCCGAGCCGAGCGCTGCGAGTCTTTCCTCCGCTTGTACGACCAGTTCTCGGACAAAGACGGCGACCCTGAACTCCCGGATCGCCCGCATCAGCTCTTGCTGATCTTATGGCTCGCGGTGGCCCGGGGGGACCCAGGCCTTGGTCAGCGCGTTCTCTTGCAGGTGGAGCAGACCCTCGGGGAATTCGCATCCCGTGAAGTGTCCGAGTACCACGAGCTCTCCGCGACTCTCGGCGCCCTCACGTCGCAACCCGGCCGAGCCGAAGATCCCGAATCACTCGCCCCTGCTCGCAAGTCAACCCTCGAAGACTTGGGCGCCCTTCTCGGAGACGATCGGCAACCCGCGGGAGTCCCGGTCCCGAGCCCAGTTCGCGTTCGGTGGGCGCGGTTCCAGGAGGACCCGCGGTTCGCTCACCTCCGGGATCCCGCGCAGCTCTCGCTGCTGACGGATGCGGAACAAAGGCGGTGGAAGCTCCTGTGGGAAGACGTTCAGCGGCTCCTGTCCGCGCCCTGACGATTAGCGCTAGGGGGCGAGATCCGCGCCGCCTGATATCCTCCCCTCGTGCCGCTCCTCCCCCGCCCGTCACGCTCTGGTCGCAGACTCTGCCCACTTCTCATCGTCGTGGGTGTACTGGGAGTCGCCTGCGACGATTCGGGGCCGCCTGGGAACTCACTGGCCCCCCCTACCCCACGGGTTGCCCCTCTCCTTGAGCGTGCGGTTTCCGCCCTCGGGGGGCGCGAAGTCCTCGCGGGAGTGCAGACGCTTGAGACCCGCTCGGAACTCCAGGAGAAAGGCCGCGCCCTGAGTGTGCGCGTCCGGGCGATTCTGCCGAACCACTACCGCCACGATATCTCCATGGGCGACGCCCTGCTCAGCCACGGCACGGATGGCAAAACCGCGTGGGCCATGCTCGATGGGGTGCAGGTACCCCTGGAGGCCAGCGAGGAACAGAGGCTGCGGGAGCAGATGGCCCTGACCCGGATCTCGCTCCTGGTCAGCCTGACCGATACGGCGGTGGCTCAGGTCCGCGAACTGTCCCCGTCGGACGGCTGCGAGTGGCTCGAGGTCGAGTTGCCGGCGGAAGATCTGGGGCCGTACCGGCTCGGGTTCGATGCCAAGACGCACCTGATGACCCGCGCGAACTGGGAAGCCAAACTCCCCGGGCAAATTCGAAAGAGCACGATTTCCCTCGAGTTTTCCGATCATCGCCCGACTGGCGGACTCATGGTCCCCTTTCAGGCTTCCTTTGGCATCGGCGACGCGCGAGAAGCGCAGGATCGCACTCGCGAGGTCGTGGTCAACGGCCCCCTCGACGCGGCCGTGTTTGCGGCCCCACCGGTGGCCTCCGAGGCGCCGATCGTGACTCACGAAGTTTCGGAGGTCCCGGAGGTGGTGCTGGACCCCCTCACCAAGGATGCCGCCCTGGGCGAGGGCGCGGTAGAGGCCTGGGTCGAGGAACAGCGCTGGACACGCAACGGGCCTACGTGGCAAGAGTGGCAGAACGAGCGGGTGTTGGCGGTGGGCATTCCGATCATGGCGCCCAAACCGGGCCCGACTACGCAGGCCCGCGACAGTGTGCCCCACTATCGCGTCAGTGGCCGCCGCAAGGTCCTCTCGACCGTTGTTCCGAACGCCAAGCGAGCCGATCTCGATTCGGCCGAAGCCCGCCTGCGCGAGCACGCGCGGGCCAACAATTGGAACATCGCGGAACGAGTCCGCCACGTCGCGTGGAACGAAACCATCACCCAAGTGCAAATTCTCATCCTCGAGCGCTGAGCCTATGAAACTGCGGGACAAAGTCGCCATCATCGCCGGCGGATGTTCGTCATTCGGCAGAGCTATCGCCCTGCGATTCGCGGCCGAGGGTGCACGAGTCGTAATCGCCGACCAAGACGTCGAATCCGGAAACCGGATGGTCGAGAGCATCCAGGAGACTCGAGGGGAGGCCACGTTCTCCACCGTGGACGTCACCGACGAAGCCGCCATCCAAGCGATGGTGGGCGATGCCATCGTGGCTTACGGCTCGATTCACATTCTCGTCAACGCCACGTCCTATCGCTGCGAGGGAGACGCCCTGACCATCTCGCTCGAGGACTGGCAAAAGAGCCACGCGATCAACCTCGAGAGTTCCTGGCTCTGTGCCCGCTATTGCGCACCCTTCCTCAAGACGGCAGGGGGCGGATCGATCATCCACCTCTCGAGCACCCATGCCCTGCGCACCATGCCGCGTCAATTCGCCTATGCGGTGTCCAAGGGGGGACTGCTCGCGCTCAGCCGCTCCTTGGCGATCGACTACGGCCCCCATCAGATTCGATCCAACGTAATCGTCCCCGGGTACATCCAAAGCGATCACACCGAGCGCAAGCTGCAATCCTCGTCGGATCCCGAGGCGAATTTCCGGCGCATTCTCGCCGCCCACCCGCTCGGACGAGTAGGGGTTCCCGAGGACGTAGCCAAGGCGGCGGTATTTCTGGCCGGGGATGACGCAAGTTTCATCACCGGCTCCGTCCTCACCGTCGATGGCGGCCGTTCCGCCGTGATCCAAGAGCTGACCGATTGGCGCTGATCAGCGCGGCGGATCGTAGCGGGCCGCAATCAAATTTCCGTGCCGCTTCCCGACCATCGTCTGCGTCCAGCCGCTCTTCCGGGCGTAGCCGGCGATGTAAGTGATGATTCCGGGGTCGTAATCGCGGCTCACCACCATGAAGGTGCGGCCGGCGGCGATCGATTCGTCGACCAATTGCACCATGCGATCGTCAGCCTCGTCGTTGGAAAAGGCCTGGGGTAGAGCCAGGACTTCGGTGCCCTCCGGCACGGGATAAAGCGAGAACACCGAGTTCAAATAAGCGCTCTTTTCGGGGTCTCCCCACCACTCGGAGGACTTGGCTTCGATCAACCCCGAGTGGATGAGCAGCTTCAAGGGCCCGACTTCTTTGGTGGTGGCTCGGACCGCGACGGCCGCGGACTTCCAATCGTTCACATGGTGGCGCCCCTGTGAATAGGCGGCGATCGCGAGGCTGACGTAGAGGGCCAGTGCTCCCAAGCGGAAGGCGGGGCGCGACAACTGGCGCAGCCCGATCGCGACCAAAATGGCGTATCCCGGAATGAAGTAGCAGAAGTAGCGGGGAATCAGCAGCTTGGTGGGAGTGAGCTTGGAGATCGAGAAGATCAGGAGCGGAGGAAGCACCGCCCAGGTCGCGAGCAACGCCATGCGCAAGCGGTCGGGAGCGGGGGCACTCGGATCGCGACGGCGGCTCAGGACTGCCCATACGAGCAAGATCAGCACGGAGCCGAAAGTCGTGACCATCGGCAGGGAGACTTTGACCCACTCCTCCACGAAGGGATCAGGCGCCACGACCAGACTGCTCTTGCGGGCGTTCAGAGCCAAGAAGTACGGGACACTCGGAGCCAGGGCGGCGGCCAACGCGAGTCCGGCCAAGCCCAATTTCGCCCACGGCAAACGTCGATGCCGCACCAGTGATTCCACCGCGATGCCCGCGTGGATCAAGTACGACAACGCCAGGACGAAGTGGGTATGGAAAACACAGCTCGCGAGGACACCGTACAGCAGGGCGTCCCGCTTGCGTCCCTCCTCGAGGAGGCGGATCAAAAAGAAGGTCGAGCTGGCGAAAAAGAACAGCCCCAAGGCGTACGTACGGGCGTTGCGCGCTTCGAACTGGACGATGTTGTTCCCCGCGAAGAATACGATGGCGTAGAGAGCAGTGTCCACATCCATCCAGCGGCGCGCGATGCGAAACACGAACCCGGCGGCTCCGAGCATCGCCAAGAGCGACGGCAACCGGAGCGAGAGCTCGCTCGGCCCGAGGAGATCCACGAACTTCTGGACGATGATGTAGTAGAACGGGTTGCCCCCGGAAAACTCCGCGCTGCGGTGGAGCATTTCCGACCAACCGTCCTTCACCATCCAGTAGGTCACACACTCGTCCAGCCACAGACTTGAATGGACGGGCCGCCACCAGATTCGCCAGATCACGGCCGCGAAGGCCAAAAGTGCGCCCGCACGCAGGAACCAGTGGCCACGGAGAGGCGAAGAGGTCGGCAAGCTGGATTCCATGGAGTCTCTCTTCATCGGTCGACTCGTGAGATTAGCTTGCTCTTCCTCGCCATTCCCAAAGCAGCCTTCGGCGGCGGCTTTGCGGAGCTGAATTCACGACGGCCGGAGATAGACTCTCTCACTGCGCTCAGCCTCGAGGGACGATCCTGGAACGATCGTCGCTCCCGAGTTTGTTCCCGAAAGGGAGCGCCGCCCGGAAACCGCCCCGATGCTCAACGGCTTGAAGCTCTGCGTCGTCATGCCCGGCTACAACGCCGAAAAGACGGTCAAGCAGACCTACGACGAGATCCCCCGGGATCTCGTCGACGACGTCATCCTCGTCGACGACGGATCGAAGGACCGCACCGCCGAGGTTTCGCGGGGGCTCGGCGTCCACACCTTGGTCCACCCAAGAAATCGTGGGTACGGCGGCAACCAGAAGACCTGCTACCGCGAAGCGCTGCGGCGGGGCGCGGATGTGGTGATCATGCTCCATCCGGACTACCAGTACACACCCAAACTGATCCCGGCGTTGGCCGCTTGCATCTCCTCCGGGCTCTACGACGTAGCCCTCGGTTCCCGCATCCTGGGGCGCGGGGCGCTCGAGGGCGGCATGCCCTTCTACAAGTTCGTCTTCAACCGATGCCTGACGCTCGGGCAAAACCTCCTCCTCGGCCAGCGCCTTTCCGAATACCACACCGGTTACCGGGCGTTTTCCCGCCGGCTCCTGCTCGAACTTCCCCTCGAAGAGAACGACGACGACTTCATCTTCGATAATCAAATGCTCGTCCAGGCGGTCGCGTTCGGCTACCAGATCGCGGAGGTGACCTGCCCCACCCGGTACACCGCCGAGTCCTCCTCCATCAACTTTCGGCGCAGTTGCAAGTACGGGCTGGGAGTCATCGGTTGCTCGCTCAGCTACCGGCTCTCGCGTATGGGCCTCGCCAAGCCGCGCATTCTGGCCAAGGATGGCCGGCGGATCGATCTCGGTTCGGCATGAGCACCCTCTGTCCGAATTGCCAATTGTCGCTGGCCGTGCGCTTCGCCGCCGTCACGGATCCCGAGACCCTCGAGACGTTCTCTATTCTCACTTGCAAGGAGTGCGGGTTGGGTCGAACCGATCCCTTTCCTGCCGACCTTTCCCCCTACTACGGCCCAACTTACCATGGTGAGCGCCACGGAACGACGGCCGGCCTTTGTGCCCGCCGCCGGGTCCGTCGCCTGCTCGCGTGCACTGGCGGGGCAACTGGTCGGCTCTTGGACGTGGGCTGTGGCGACGGGACTTTTCTATTGGCGGCTCACGCCCGCGGCTTTGCGATCGCGGGAACGGAAATGAACCCCGTCCGCGCCAAGGCCGCAGGTATCGATGTCGTCACCGAGGTCGCCGATGCCGCTCGATTCGGCCCCTTCGATGCCATCACCCTTTGGCATGTCTTCGAGCACCTGAGGGATCCCGCCCTCACCCTTCGCATTCTGTTCGATCTGTTGGCTCCGGGGGGTCGGTTGATCCTCGCCGTCCCACGCTTCGACAGCGCCCAGGCCCGCACCACCGGTCGGCACTGGCTTCATCTGGATGTCCCCCGCCATCTTTGGCACTTCTCCGAGCTCTCCCTCCGCCGCATGCTCGAGGCGAGGGGGTTTGTCGTGGAGCGCCGTTTCGGTCACGAATGGGAGTACGACCTGTTCGGCTGGGCGCAGAGTTGGGTGAACTCCCGATTGTCCGGGAAAAACCAGTTCTTTCGAATGATCACCAAGAAGTCGGGCCCGCTCTCACCCTTGGGAAGACTCGCCCACTTGGCACTCGGGACGGCGGCGTGCGCGGCGGCACTGCCCCTCGTGGCGGTCGAGGTGATACTCGGACAAGGGGGCACCTTGGTGCTCGCGGCCTCGAAAACCACGACGAGCGAAGGGTAGCCAGCCCGATTCGACTTTTGGTACGCTCCCTGGGAGGGGTAGCTCTGGAACGCCGCCCCCCCCGAGCCCTTGCCACAGCGGGGTTCGGCGAAGGACCCCTTTTTCTCGAGCCCCTGCCATGAAACACTGCTTTCTTGCTCTGACGTTCAGTCTCGGTGTCGGCCTACTGCCGGCCCAGCTCAGCCTCACGACCACCCTCCTCGGTGGTAACGGCCAGAACGGAGCCATGTTCGACATCACGAACATCTCCGGAAATCCGGTCACCATAACCAGCTTCGACCAGAGCTTCTTCACGGCGGGCACGAGCGCCCTCTTCGAGATCTGGTTCGTCACCACCGGCACCAGCTATGTGGGCTTCGAGAACAACGCGGCGGGCTGGACGATGGCCGGCTCCACTCCCAATTTGGCGCACCCTACCGTTTTGACGGCCGTACCGGTTCCCATCGCCGTGAACGTCACGATTCCCCCGGGGGCAACGCAGGGTTTCTACTGCACGTCTAGCAACGGCACGATCGCGTACACCAACGGCACCGTGGTCGGCAACGTCTTCGCCTCGGATGCATTCATTCAATTCCGCGAAGGCGTGGGTAAGGCCTATCCGTTTGGTGGCTCATTCACCCCCCGCGTTTGGAACGGCATCATCAATTACCAAGCAGGTGGAACGGTGGTTCCCCTCTTTCAAGTCAATCAATTGAATTCCAGCTTGGACGTGAACGGGACCCAGGGATCTGCATTCGGCAAAGCCAGGACTCAGGTCTGCACGGGTGCCACCGTGACTTTCAACAGCATAGGCCTGTTGGGACAAGCCTGGGAGGCCGTTCTCAGCCCGGCGTCGACGATCAGTGCGACCACGCCTGGTTCCGCGGTTACCCCCGCGGGACAGATCGTCAATCTCGACTTGACCCAGCCGATCATCTTCCTGAACGGCGGTCCGGTTCTCGTGCTCCTGCCTTATCCGGGCAATTTCGCCGCGCCCGTCAACGCGGGGCCGGTGGCTCAGACCATCTCCGCAATGCAGATCATGCTCGACCCCTCGTCTCCCGACTTCTACACGTTGAGCCAGTCGCTCCAATTAGACATCACGGGTGCCGCGATCCCCGCCGGACCGATCGCTGGGCCAACCTTGGACGACAGCGAAGTCGCCATCAATGTCGGCTGCGTCAGCGTCTTCGGGACGGCTTACTCCCAGATCTTCATCGAGTCCAATGGGCGCATCATGTTCGGAGTCGGCAACACCGGATTCGGACCCAGCGCCGCGCTCATCCAGTCGCAGTCTCCGTCCTGTGGAGTGTGGACCGACTTCAATCCGGCCAACGGAGGCACCATCACCGCCACGCAGCCGACTCCCGGTGTCCTCGATGTCGCCTACGCCAACCTCGCCTATTTCACGATTGCGGCACCCAGCACTTTCAACCTGATCTTCGACACCAACACCAACGTCTTTAGCATCACGGGCCTCAACACCATTGGGCTCGGAGGCGGAGCGATGCTCATCGGGCTCTCGGGGGGCAACGCCGTTGGCGCCACGGATGCCGGCCAAGCCATGTTCTCACCCGGCGGACTCCCCAATGTCGGGATCACAAGCAATGCCACCGACATGATCTACATGCTCGGCACGCAGGGAACGGTGACGACGGGAATTACCCGCATCGATTTCACTCCCAACGCCTTCGGCAATTACGACTGGGCCACTCTCTGATCAGACGCGACCGAGAGCTGTCGTAGCGGGAAGCTCGACCCCAGCACTCGAACGGCAGGGTAGGCGAGTGTGGAACTCTACGCCGGCCCGCCCTGCCATCCGGTCCAGGGACGACGTTCGGTTTCACTCGCAACCCATCCTCGGAGCCGACCGCTGGTTGCCGGGCACTATGTCGTCGAGAATACACCTCGAGACTGATCGATTGCCTCGCCCACGTTGCGGCCTATTCGCGCGGATCGGGCCTTACGAACTTAGCCCCGGACCATGGTCTTGAATCCGCCATAGGCCATGCGGGCCGGATCAAACGGCATCTTCCTGTTCGCCATCTTGGCCAGGCGTTTGTCCGCCATCACGAGCTTGTTCACCCGATCCCGGTGCGCCCGGGACTTGTAGGCAATCCACGAGAAGATCACCACTTCGTTCGATTGCGACTTGGTGAGTTCGGGGAACGGGAGACCGAATGGAACCGCCATGTCCTCGCCCACACACTCCTGGTAGGCGACCGCTCCGAGGTCCATCCAAACTTTCGCGCCCAACCGGGCCATCTTCTGGTAAGCCTTCAATTTCTTCTTGGGGACGACGAGCACAAAACCATCGACATATTTCATGCTCCCAAGCCTATCCGAGGCGACGGCGGCGCCGCCAGTGCAGCATGGTCAGGCCCAGCGCCACGGCCGCCAGAAACGCACCCGAAATGAGCGCCCCCCGTCGGAGTGCGCGGGATGCGTATTGCAGGGCGATCGGACGCCCGCTTCCATCGATCTCCACCGCCAAAAGCCCGCGGTGACTCGAGATTCGGCCATTGTTCGTGGACCAATCCGCGCCAGCATTTTGGTTGATGACCAGAGTGCCCACCGACGCCGGGGGCCTGCGGACGAGGATCGACTCGTAACTCAGTTCCACATCCACCGGCTCGCCAGTGGCCAAGAACCAAGCCTCCCCGCGGTAGGCTGGTACCGGGAGTTCTCGTCCGTCCTCCGTCACGATGAACTTCGGTACCACCGACTCCGCAAGCGGGATCCCGGTGTACCAATCGACGGTTCCGACGCCGCGCCGCACATTCGTGTAGGTGTTGGCATTCCATGGTGAGAGGCGCCCCCTCCATTGTCCGTCGCTGCGAACTTGGTGGAAAGCGTCGGACGGGACGAGCGCCGCTGGCGGCAATTCGAGGGTGTAACTCCGGAGCGACACTCGACCGCCTTGAACCGCGAGGTAACCACCGGCCAAAACGCCGGCGGCAACGAGGATCCGCATCCGCCATGCGGAGCGAGCGAGGGTCAGCAAGAAATCCAGCCCGAGGCTGGCCATCACGATCATCACGAACACGAGGGGCGCGGAGAAGTACTTGCTCGGAGCGTCGATCGCGCTGAACACCGGAAGATCCCAGAGTAGCCGGAAGAGATCGAAGGGAGCGCGGTGCGCGATCGAGAGCCAGGCAAACACCAAACCCGACACGACGAGCGGCCACTGTTTCCGGAGCGCCCGCGGCAGTCCCAGGAGTGCGAGGAGACACGGTATCGGACCGAGGCAAATCGACGTCATTTGACCGATCCAAGCCCGAGACAGTCCCAGCGACTCGTCGAGCAGACGCCGCACCGAGTAGGCGCTGATCGTCTTCGGCCCGTATTCGTCCGCGTGGAACCAGAGGTCCATCTTGCTCAGACCACCGGATTGGTTGATCACTTCGAGCGCAGGGAGGATGCGGAACATCCCCCCGCCGACCGCAAGCAGGGTGGCCAAAGCGAGGCGCAACCACGGCCCCGACCGGGTTTGCCAAGACCCACCGCGCGCCAACCCTCCCAGGGTCACCAAGATGCCGAGAAACAAGCCGCCGGTGACAAACGCCAACTTTCCGTCCGACATCCACGTGTAGAGAGCCAGGGCGGAAGCGAAGACTCCCTTGTATCCAGGGCGCGCCACCCAGGCCGCGATCCAAGGCATCCAGGCGTATCCGATTTCGTTCGGATTACCGTCCAGCATCCGCACCGGGGTCCACAGCGCCAAACCCGCGATCAGCCCCCCAAACCACGCCGCCGCCGGAGTGAGCTGCAACACCGAAGCGAGATAGCGCCGCATTCCCAGCGCCCAGACGAGCTGGGCCAGGAGGCCGAGCAGCTTGAGGCCAGTGATCGTGCCGAACACAATTGTCAACAGGGTCGTGGGATTGAGGCTCGGATCTTCGGGATCCCCGATGATCGGATATCCCCCGCCCAAGAGGTGTGAACGCTCCGGCCAATTACCCTGTTCCCAGACTGCCTGACGCAGGTGTTCGTGGCGCGCGGCGTACTGGGTGAAATCCCCCCTCGGGATGATTCGATTGGCGTCGGCCCAAAAAAGCGGCAGCGACGGCAAGACCACCGCCAGCACGAGCAGAGCCCCGGTGACCCGGCTCCTCACGGATCCGGCCGCTGCCAAATGGTCAATCGACCAACCCCGACGGCTCGCGCTTCACCCGCTCGCCTCGTTTGTAGTCGAACCGCATGGTGGTGCGGCCGACGCGCACGAGGTCGCCGTGGAAGATCTCTCGTTCCCCCTCGACCCGCTCTTCGTTGACGAAGGTACCGTTCGTGGACCCTCCATCCTGCACCGTGAATCCGATGCCGGTGAAGGTGAGAATGGCGTGACTTCGGCTGATCTCCGGGTCGTGCGGACGGATATCGAAGCGCAGATCGCGGCCGACGCGAGAGATCGGGCGGAGGCCGTAGCGCTTGCCGGGCATCGCCCCGACCGTGACGACGAGGAATGCTTCGAGTTCGGAGACGTCGGTCTCTTTGGGCGGTTCGGCGCCCACTTCGCCCGCGTGGAACGGGACCTTTTCGTCCTCGGCCGGTGCCGCCTCCGGTTCCGGTTCCGGTTCCGGAGTCGGGGAGGCGACGGCGCGTTTCTTCGCAGGCGCGGGCCGAGCGCTCCCGGAGCGCTCGATCAGCCACGCCCCCGCCATCACGAGCCCCGCCGTTCCAATCGCCAACACGGCAGTGAGGAGAGTGCTGAGCTCGAAGATCAGAAGGGCGACCAGAGCCGCTACCACTCCGGCCCCCAGGGCCGAAGCGAGGACCACGGCCTGACTGAGCTTGGGTCGACTCGGGCGCGGCACGGAGGCCTCGAGCTTGGCCCGAACCTCGTCGGCCGACAAGGCGCGGGTCATGGGGCGACCATCCGGGATTTCGATCGGGCGATCCACGAGGTCGGGGAACGCCTTCACGAGATCAGCTTCGAACCGATCGGCGGATTTGTACCGCTTCTTCGGGTCGCGGGCGATCGACCGCATGATGATCTTCTCAAGCTCCGCAGGAATTGGGCGGTAGGCGGAGGGAGGCGTCGGCTCGCCGAAGCAGACCTTCTTCGCGAAGTCGACGAGATTCTCGCCATCACCCTTCTGCTCGAAGGGTTTGCGATTCGTCAACATCTCGTAGAGCGTCACGCCGAGCGCGTAGATATCTGTCTGCGGAGTCACGACACCCTGCGAGAGGTACTCGGGCGCCATGTAGGGCGTCGTGCCGAGCACAAACCCCTGGCGCGTCAGATTCTCGCCGCCGATCACCTTGGCGATCCCGAAGTCGGTGATTTTGGCCTCGCCCTGCTTATTGATGAGGATGTTGTTCGGCTTGATGTCCCGGTGGATGTACCCGAAGGAGTGCGCGTAAGTCAGGCCACTCAGGATCTTTGAAATGATCGGAATGGCGTAGCGAGGCTCGATCGGTCCGCCTTTGCGCAGGATCGAATCGATCGCACCGGCGTCCATCAGCTCCATCACCAAGTAGTGGTAACCGTTGGCGAAGACGTAGTCGCGGAAACCAACGATGCCCGGGTGCGCGAGGGCCTTCAGCGCGTCCGCTTCGATCTTGAAGCGCTTTTCCAGGTGGTCTTCCCCGGCCACCGACGGCTTGAGCATCTTGATCGCCGCCGCATCGTTGCCGGAAACGCCCTTGAAGACGAAGGCATGCCCGCCGTCGCCGATTTCTTCAGTGATGAGCCAGCGTCCAACCTTGGTGCCCAACACGGGTCAATACCTCGACTTCCAGAAAAGAAGAGCGGCCACGAGGGCTACCAGGACCACCACGAGTGCCTTCCAGAACCGGGTTCCGAGGGCTGGGGGTCGAGGCGCCGGAGTCGGGCTGGCGGACTCCGTCGAAATCAAGAAGTCCGAACGAGGAGTACGATTCGGATCCTCGAGTGCGATCACCGGAGTTCGCAATTCCGGTGGAGGCTCTTCGTCTCCATTCTCCTCCGCGCTGACGAAGTCTTTTCCGACCTCGACGATTTTCACCACTCCGACCGTGATGTTGTCCTCGCCGCCGCGGACGTTCGCGAGCTCGACCAGTTTTTGGCAGGCGACCTGGGACTCCTCGGCCAAGAGGATGTCCCGCATCTCTTCGACCTCGACGTGATTGTAGAGGCCGTCGGAACACAGGAGCCACGAATCACCGGGCTCGGCGTCCCTCACCATGAAATCGACCTGGAGAGTCTCCCCCATTCCGACACAGCGCGTGATGATGTTGCGTTCCGGGTGGTTCTTGGCCTTCTCGGGGGTGAGGAGACCGATGTCGATCAGGTCGTTCAGGTAGGTGTGGTCGCGAGTCACCTGCTCCATCTTCTTGCCGCGGAGAAGGTAGGCCCGGGAATCGCCAATGCTGGCAACTTGCACCTTGGGGCCCCGGACCGCGATCGCGACGCAGGTCGTGCCCATGTTCCGGAGCGAGGCATCCTTCGCCCCGAGTTCCCGAACGCGTTGGTTGGCGCGCTCGATCGCTGACCCGAGTAGACGCCGGAGATTCAGAACCGCCGAACGCTGGTAGATCTCCACGACCGCGTCGACGGTCGTCTTGCTGGCCACGGTACCGCCGTTGTGACCCCCCATTCCGTCGCAGACGACGAGGAGGCGCCCCTTGCGGCGAAACTCCTCGTCTTCGGGCGGCTCAAAGAACCGGAAGCTGTCTTGGTTCTCGGAACGGACCATCCCCACGTGGGTGACCACCCCGAGGTCTAGGTCCTTCCTAACGGGTCCGATTCCGGAGCGGCTCATGACGCAAGGTTCCATCGTTGGGCGAGGCTAGGGCCTCTCTTGTCCCCTTCGTCATAGAAATGGGGCCCGGCTGTCATGAATCTTGTGGCTCCCCTTCGGAAGGGCCATCGCGCCAGGGGGTGCGTGGGGGTCCCGGGGGCCGACGTGGGGGTGGAGGTGCACCACGATCGAACCCGCCACCTCGATCAAACCCACGGTCAAATCCGCGGTCCGGGCCGCGGTCGAAGCCTCGATCCCGTGGTCCCGGGCCATACCCGCCACCAGGAGGACCATAGGGGCGGGGCGGCCTCGGACCCCGAGGGTAGGGGCCGGGCCCGCCCGGCCGGGGGCCAAATCCAGGGCGTGGTCCGCCCATTCCCGGGCGAGGGGGTCCACCGCGCGGCGGGCCGCGGCGGAATCCGGGCCGACCCCCTCCCATCGGACGTCCGCGGCCACGGGGTGGTCCACGTCTCGGGTCGCCGGGCATGGGACGACCTCGGCCTCCCCCGGGGCCTCGCGGTGGCCCGCCGTGCCCTCGCATCGGCGGAGCCGGCGCTTTCTTGCGTCCGGGCCTCGGGGCCGGGGGCGTGGTCTGCGCCTCCAAGAGCAGGAGGGGGGTCATCACTCCCTTTTCTCCGCCGGAGAGCGCGGTTGCGCGCATTTCGATCTGGTCGTGGTTGCGCAGGGAGGTGAGCCAGGCCGAAGGAATGGCGGAAGCTCCGTGCAGGGCTCCGAGGAGGCCCCCAACCAAGCATCCGAGAGTGTCGGAGTTGCCTCCCTCGCTGACGGTGTCGATCAGGTCTTCCTCGAGGCTGTCATGGCCACTGAGCACGAAGTAGAAGGCGGTCATCACCCCCGTCAACGCAAACCCTCGGGTCGCGCTCGTGATGGGGCGCGACCCCTTGTCGGCGGCCGCGGCAATGATCCGTTGGAGAGCCTCCTCGAGGTCGAGATCCAAGATCTCGTCCAAGACCGAGAGCCCCTCGGAAAACTGGTGCAGGTAGGGTTCATATCCCGGGAGGAGAAGGTCGGAGTAGCGCTCGACCAGCAAATCCTCCGCCCGGCGGGCGGCTTCGGTCACCGCCTCGAGAAAAGGTGTGGCGTCGAAATCGTCGGAGTCGGTGTTGATCAAGAAGCCAGTGGCGGCGGCGACCGCTGCCGTGGCAGCACACGCGCGCGGATCTCGGTGGGTGATCAGCGCAGCTTCCACCGCCGCGAGCGCCAACCCCTTGGGGTCATCTCGGAAGAACACTCCAAGGGGAATGCCTCGGCTGGCCGCCCCCGATCCGGCGGTGTTCATCCCGCTTTCTTTCCAGGAGGAACCTCCGAGCATCTTGCGAACCGCCGAGCGGAAATTGCGACGAGGCCTTCGGTAGCAGCCAAAAACGTTGCCGACGATCGGCTGACCGAGTTCCTCGAGCCGATCTCGGAACGTGTCGACGGAAAACGACTTGTGGCGAATGAGGACGTCGGTCACCGCGAGGGCGGCCTGAGTTTCATCCTCGTAGGCCCCGAGGACAAAGTGCCCAGCACGGTGCTCCGGTTGAGTCTTGAGTGGGTCGACAAAACCGGTCACTCGCCCGATTTTTTGAGCAATCTGCTCGTGCGTGAGCCCTTCGAGAGGCGCTCCCAACGCCTCCCCGATCGCCATCCCCAAGAGCGCTCCCCGCGCCCTGTCCTGCAGATCCATCGCATCCCCCTTCACACCTTGCCGCCGAGGCCAGCCGAAGCTGAGCGCTTGGCAGGACGGCGTGGCCTTGCGGCCACCGCGCCGTCTTTCCGCTTAGTTCCCCAAGGTCTCCAGCATCGGCAGGCCACCGAGCCACGCGAAGACCCGCAGGCTCCTGCCGCCGTCCTGGTAGACCACCGTCTCGAGCCTGGCCTGAGGCACCATGGCGCGAACCGCCTGGAGCCCAGCCGAAATCGCTTCCGACACCGAAGTCGGAGGGATCTCCATTCCTGCGCCCACGACCACCATGACCCAAGCTTCACGCGCTCGGGAGGGTGGCACCGCGGTGCTCATAAGACCATCTCCGAACGCAAAAGGCAATGTCGCCGTCAGCGCCGCCGGAGAAATTTCGCTCGTCGCCGCGATTCCGAACGTTCCCAGGCCGGCCTTCGTCCACAGGTTTCGGGCCTGTTCGGAATCGAATCGACCGGCGCGGGGAGTCATCATCGGCAGACGCAGGCCGGCATCTAAGGCGGCTGCAGCGGCGGCAAATCCGTCGCCCATTTCCTCGCCGTGGGAGATAGCCAAGGCCTCGTCGACCAAGAAAATCGAACCGACGCGCCCGGAGGCCAAGACCGACTCAAGGTTCGAGCCGAGAGTGGCGGCGGCGCTGCCCCGACCGCGGACGAGGATGCAGCTTGCGGGCTGGCGGGCCCGGGACGGCGCCAAGTTTTCTTCCGCGAGGAGATCGATCAGGGACAACAGACCCTGAGCACTCGCCGCTTCGCTCGTCGCCGCGACCAGGAGATGGAAGTCACGATCGATGCCGAGGTGTTTCTCGCGAAACTCGGTCACCGGCCCCTCCGAGCTTCTGATCGAGCCCGGCCACGGGCGGTTCGCCACCGGCACGTGGAGCGGGAGTTTGGTCGGCAATTCCCCGTGTTCGACGACGAGTGCCGCCCTCCGACCGAGGTTGGAGAGCGCGGTGACCATGGGCAGAGCGGCCTTACCGACTCCGAGGATTCCGGGCTTGAGGATTCCCTCCGCGGTCTCGGGACGGGGGCCACCCTCCGGCAGGGTGACGCCCTTCCCCCGGGGACCCTTCAGGGTGCCTCGGCTCAGGGGATTCATGACTTGGAACGGCGCCTGGCCGACGACCACCGGGGAAGGCGTGCTCGAACGCAGCTTTTGAAGGTCGATTTGCCCGGTGGTTCGGTCGAGCAGGCCGGCCGACGCCAGAGCTCGCTTGAGGACCGCGTTTTCCGCGGCGAGACGGGCGTGGTCCTGCTCAGTCTTCAGGAGCTGATCCTCGAGCCGCCGGACCCGGTCCCGGAGGTCGGTTCGAGGTCCCTTTTCGCCCCCGGAGTGCATGGTGAGTTCGAGGTCCGCACCGGGGAGCGGCGCCGCCACGGTGACCGACGCAGGATTGAGGGGCCGCTTCGGCACCCCGTCCTGAACCGTGCTCTCGGTGCGCAGCATCCCGGTGGGATTGCCGATGACAAACCGCATCTCGGTGCGGCCCACTCTCAGGATGTCCCCGTTGCTGAGGGGCGACTCGGTAACCCGCACCCCGTTCACGAAGATGCCGTTCTCGCTATCCAGATCCTGAACCATGAACTCCCCCGCGCTCGTCTCGACGATCACGCTGTGCTCGCGGGAGATCCACCCGTCCTTCAGGACGAGATGGCAGGATTCCTTCCGCCCGATCATGAACCGGGGTCCGTTCACGCGAAGGGTCTGCCACTGGAGGGGCCCGTTCAAGACCTGCAGGTCGGCCATCTTGGACGGAGCTTAGCAGGAGACGCTGGACTCGTCCGGCCCTCCGGTCGGACCGATGCGGCCCGGGTTCGAGGGCGGTCCTTCTGACGCGCGAGGACACCCCGGACGGGACGACGCGACCGAGAAGTCGGTCGAGGGTGCCCATTCCGCGGCAGACCCGGCGACCGTAGGGACCAATCGAGAGTCCAAGGAAATCGGCAATCCTCCGCCCGGTCCGAATCGGGCGCGCCCGCTACGGCTGCCCGTAAGTCACGGTCCCTCCGGGGATAAGCGCTCTCAATCACGGATCAGTGGCGGTCTAAAACCGCCGCCGGACCCGAGGGATTGTGACCACCCCATTGTGTACACATTGAAAAATCCAGGGATTTCATTGAATTTCGAGATTGACAACTCGAAGTCCAGCCCTATGCTCCGCCATCGGTTGTGCGATGAGTGCCACAGTTCCCCAACGGTCTTTCCCTTACCATCTGGAGATCCATCATGAATGACGCATGGCGTCGAGGCAGCCCAAGGTCTGTCCTCGCTCTTCTCATCCTGTTCTTGGTTCCATCCCTGGCTCCGGGGCAAACGAATTCAACCGTAGGCTGCAAACCGGAACCCAAACTCGAATTGTCGGCCAAGCGCGAGATCAACGGGTTGCCTGGCGAGCGGGAGTGGGACGATGACAACGTCAGCTTTTCGAACACCGGCCTTGATCTCGCCCTACGGGAGCGCATCCAGCCCTCGAGTACCGGCAGTGCAGACAGCGGCTTCCTCAAGAACGCGGAAACACAGACCTCGCAAGAAGTGACGCCCGACGCCGCCGCCGGAAAGGTGACCGGAAAACTCACTCTCCACGCAAAGAGCCTCGTCTACCTTTGGGCTGAGGACAATGACACCCTGACGCGAAGCACGAAGGCCCAGTCTCAGGGAACGATCAAGATCGAGACGATTTGCGATCCCCTCACCCTTCATGCGATTCCACCCAAGGGATCGAACCTCTTCGTGGCAGTCTCGGAGCCATCCGGTCGGTTCCGCATGGAAGCATCCCCCCACGTGAGGAAGGTCGGAACTGTCAGGTTGGACATTCGCAAGGCTTGGGCGACTCCCGATGAAGTCTTCGAAGTTGATATTCACGACACGCTTCAGGTGACGACGACCCAGACCGTCTCGGCCAGCCTCAATCTCGACGGCTCGATTCGCGAGACGGCATCGATCCCGTTCGCGGGAGGCTTGGCGGCCTCCACCATTCGTTCGCTCTTGGGACTCGGAGGCGTCCTTACCCATTCCTTCAAAGTGACGACCGTCCAATCGGCAGCCATCAACCAGGACAAAGTTCTGGACTTCAATCGAACCGAGGTGACGCGTCGCACTCAATGCCATGGAAACTCCGACAGTACGGAGCCCTCCGTCCAGACTCACGTCAACTTGGCGATCTACTCAAATCCATCGAGTGACGAGGGAATCGCCACCGCGGAACTCTGGGGAACGGAGGTCATCACGATCGTCGGCACTCCGGAAACGGCATGCGGTGTGAACACCGGCACCTCGACGCCGGGAGGAGGAGGGCCCACCGGGGGCCCCGATCCCACTCCGACTCAAGGCGGGACCGGAAACACCTCAGTGCCTCCACTCCCTGTACCCCCACCGATCGGTGGGCCGACTCGAGAAGGTCTCCCTCTTCCTCCTCCCAAGGAGGGGGCGACCAAGGATCAAGGCCGACGGTCTCCGGATCTCCGCAACCCCGCCTATTCGGTAGGGAGCTCCCATCGCGTCGCCGCCCAGGCCAATCCCGTCGAGGACTTCCGGCGCTCCGCTTGGTTCGGCCTGCTCGTCGAGGAGAAGTACGCGGGCCATCCGTGCATGCCTTTCTATGTTCGAGTCGCGCCCGACCAGCTAGGGGTCACCTTCGCCAGCATGGGCACGGCCTACCAGACGCAAGTGGGGCGAGAGAAAGTCCAGATTCCCATCGAGCCCACGGCTCCCATCGAGTTGACGCCCGGCATTTGGCTCCTCGAATTTCCGTTCCAAGGTGGAGACCCCGGGTGGGTGCGATTCCAAGCCAGCTTCGACCCCACGTTTCCTGAGGGGAATACCGCCACCAACCACGCTGAACTCTTGGCCCAGGGATTCACGCTCGGCGAGTTCCGCCCCGGGTCCCACCTGGAACCGAGAATCGAACACCGCGCCCTCATTCGAGCGGCTGGGACCCTCCCCGAGTACGCCCCGCTCTCCCGAGTCTGCAATTCTCTCGACTTCACGACGCTCACGATGAGTTGGGAACAGGTTTCGGGCGGCACCGTCGACTGGCAATCGCCTCCCCGAATCGTCCTCGATCCGTTGTTCGACCAAGCGGCGATCATCTGGAAGGCCTCAGTGCCGCCTGGTCCGAACGCCATTCTCCATGTCACGGTGAGTGACGGCACGGTGCCGATCACCTTCGAACTCAGCCTCGGCCATTCCGGATCCTGAGCATGCTCCCCTCCCTCCTCGTGATGGTGTTGGCATCGATTTTTCCCAAGGACGGGATCGATGGCATTGGATCAGCCGCATCGCTCATTCCCGTGCCTATCCAGGTCACGATCGGGGCGGGGGAGTCCATATCTCGCCCAAACCTCGTGATCTTCGAGGATGGCTCCGGAAAGCAACTGCGGGTGAAGCTTGACGAGGAGGGAAGGGGAGTCGCAGACCTAGTGTCCGGTAACTACCGGATCCTCGCGCCACCGGAACTGGGGATCGCCCTGGTACCGGACCGACTTCGCTGGCGACCCGAGAAACTGGACACCCCGGATTCCGGGACGCTCCAGCTTCGGGCCTACCTCGGCGTCGACTTGGATCTCGTGATTCAACACTCTGACGAGACCGACTTAACCAACTCATCGGTCGCGCTGGAATCCGAGACCCACAAGAAGGTGCGCGTCCTGTTTCGTGCAGAGGATCGTGGTCTGCGTCGTCGCGTTCCCCGCGGAATCTATTCCGTGCCCCTTACGAACGTCGATCGGCGGTTCGAGATTGCCAGGGATGGGCAGGTCGGCTCCCTTCAAATTCGTCTCGAAGGACCTATCCCGGTGAGCGCCACCCTCTCGGTCATCACCCGCTCGCGAGTGCCGTTCACCTTCGAGATCGAGATTCAGGACTCGATGGGGCAACCCATCGAGCGCGATCGCTTTCTCCACGCCGAGGTCCGCTGGTCCGAGATCAGCGCGATCGCCGAATTCGAAATGAAGAACGGACACAGTTATTTGATCGCGCGGAAGGACGCCGGCTTCATGTTTCAACTCGCGGACGGCAAGGCGACTCTGCGACTCGCGAGCCCATTTCTGTCGGGCCCCCTGGAATCCGAGATCCTCGGACCCACGGAATCCAATCACTACGTGACCGAAAAAGTGGTCTTCGATCCCTATCCGGGGGAACTACTCCTCGAGGCCGTGCCGGAGCCGGGGACTCCGCCGGAACCCTTGACATTCATCTTGCACCTGACTCCGGACGAGGATCCGGTTTGTCATCAGTTCGTGGTCCAGATGGACGCACAAGGTCGAGCCCGCCTCCCCGGCACTCGCTACCCGTTCATCTATCACGCCCAGTCGATGAGCGCGGACTACGATTTGGAGATCGTACCCGGACACAATCGCACCACGGGCTCACGATCGGAGCCCGGCGGTCCGCTTCAGTTCCGTTACCGTCGGGTACGCACGGTGCGACTGGGCATCCAAACCGGCAATGCCGATATTCCGATCGGCACACTCGCGGCAGGGCCACAACTCTTCTACGTCCAACCCATCGAGGCTATTCAAGCTCCGGCGTCCTCCCTTCGTACCTACAGCGCGCGGCTCCGGCACGAGTGGATTCACGAGGAAAAGGGCGAACGCTCGATCGATCTCGGAGCCCTTCCACACGGGCGGTACCGCGCCGTCCTTTTTTCGCCGCCCCACGGCACTGCTCAAACGGAGTTCGAGGTGGCGGCCGACGGCGCGAAAATCGACTCCCCGCTCGCACTCGAAGCTCCGGGCCCTCCCCTGCACGGTCGGGTAATAACCACCCAACCAGGACCCTTGATCGTCGTGGACGGTCGCATCCCATTGACTCTGTGCACCTCGCTTCAACTGCTATTTCCTCTCGCCTCGGGCCAGTCCGCGGTCGCGGCGGTCGAAGAGGACGGAAGCTTCCGTCTCGGAGCACATCAACCGCGCTCACCGTGGCTGACACTTCTGTCTCCCGGTCGAGGAAGCTGGGTGGTCGCAAAATCGGAGTTCCTTGCCGATCGCGCCGTCGAACTGAAGGAGAATTCGGATCTCGGTGTTCTCGAAGCCGAAGTGCAGATTGCCGACAGCCCGATTCCCAAACACCTCACCCTCATCGTCACTTCCCTCCACGGTGGTGAGAGCGCCAATCCCAATTCGGAGCTGCGCGCGGAGGACCTTCAGGCCTTCCCGCTCCAAGAGAACGGCCGGTTTCGCGTCTTCGGCATCCTGCCCGGAAGCTACCGAGTCGGTCTCTGTGTCCACGAGACCACCGCAAAAGACGGCAAGCTCACCCGCAGCTTCCAGTACCTGCCCGAAACCCTCCGCACTCTCACCATCGAACCCAAAACCCACCGCCTGACCTGGTCCCTCCCCTCCGCCCGCTTCCGTTGAATGAGGTCGGTCGACCGACTGCGGAATACCCCAGCGTAGACGCCAGGTTGTTCAGTGCGGCTTGAGTAGACCCTTGCGATCGAGATCCAGGATCTCCGCCACGAGATCACTCACTCTCGATTCCGCCGCTGCGATTCGAGCCTTCTTTTCCTCCGCGGTGCCAAGAAATCTCGAGTCTGAAGTCAAGATATCGGAGAGGAGACGCCACTGCACGTCAGCGGAACGAAACGACGAGACCGAGGCCGCGCTCAGTCGGCTTTCCTCCAGGACTCCGCGCCGCCAGTCTTCGTACTGGAGCATCACAGAATGGAGATCGTAGTCCCCCAGATCCATGGCTCCCTCTCCAACGTTCACCTCGCGACGGGTCAACGAGCCGTTCAATAGAGCACAACAGAGATTGACGACAGGTCCTCCTTCCCACTGAGTCAGCAGCTTGTCTCCTGCCACTGATAGGCGATAGGTTCCGGGCTGAATATCCGAAACCTCGACAACGCCGTCATCCCCACCGATACTGGACCTCCACCGCTGATGTTCGGTCGATCGTAAGGCCAATCGGACGCGAATCGGCTGCCCTCGATAGGTCGCACGCATCCGCACGCGGCCAGAACCACTCACCTCCAATTCGAAGGGCCCGTAGGAACCCGGTCCGGGGATTTCGACGACCTCGGGCAAATGGAGAAACAACCCCAACCTGTCGACCACACCGAGTTCGTAGCGCCCCGCCGCCATCCCGGCAATTTCAAATTGGGAAGTTCCGTCTCCATCGTTCGCGACAATCGGGACCCGACGGCTAGACAAACGCTCTTCGATAAATGTCCCCCCCACCAGGCTGTCCCCAGTGGGTTCGTCAAACCGCCCGCCAAGAGGATGTTTGACCGCGGCGACAAACAAATCCCGCCTGGGCGTCTCTTTGCGCAGCTGCACTGACCCAAAAATGACCGCACCGGGCGCCATGGGAACAATGACCACGGTGGGGTGGTCGAGCGACGAATCAGAGAGCTGAACCGGAAAGTTGATCGTGGGCGCGCCCTCGACAACAACATACAAGTCGATGCCGGAATGAACGCAGGCGATCAGTCCAGAGATGCCCGCTTCGAGCGACACAGGGTAGGTCTCCGAGCGCCCTCCCACGCGGGCCCCGGTCTCCCCGCCCAGGCGCTGGCCGCCAGTTCCTCGTCGATTGAGTGTGATCTGGCATCGCGCAGGCGGACTCGGAGTCCAAGCCGAGAAATTCAGAATGAACGCGAATTCGCCCGAGCCCGCCATCGCTGAGAGTACGAGTGTCTGCACAAGGCGATGATCCACCACTTGCGGGGCCAAGTGCGTCCGTAGAGGTCTGAATCCGCGCGCCTGGACTTCGACCAATGCTGCCGGGTCATCGAGCCGAGACTCCCATGTCACCAAACCCTGTGCCCCTGCGGATCCACTCCATGCGATACGACCTGCGACCACGATCTTGATCAGGGCATTCGCTACGGGGCCCTCGAGCTCATCCACGACCCGAAACAACGTGGATGCCTCTGTGAAACTGCGGACCTCGGTCGGTTTCAAACTCTCGGGCTCCGCTATGGGGCTTTGAATCCTCGGCGGATCATCTTTGGTAGCAACCGGAATGACGGGTACGTCTGGATTCGGTCGGCTCGTTGCCCACCGAAGTATACCCAGGCCGATCAAGGCCAGCACCAACCACAGAACAACCCGCCGTGATTCTTTCATGAGTGAGTTTCCCGAACGCAACCCAATTCGATCAGCTCGCTGCGGTGGTCAGCTTTGACTCCACTTTCCGGCAAGCACCCATCCCGTGCCAGGGCACAGTACCCAGATATAGTGAATCCCAGTAGGAATGAGTGATCCCAGCGGCCCGTAGTTGGTGTTGCCCGGAGGAACTCCTACCTCGACCGTGGGGTTGCTCGAGGACGACGCAGAGTTATTAAGCCTCCCCGTAACCGCCTGCCCGAATCCGTTACCCGTCGTGGCAGTGTCGGACGCGCCGGCATTGACGACAGATCCGCTCGGAGGCTGACACTCCGCATCAACGAGGGTGACCGTCGTGCCATTGATAGTGACAGTCAATTGCCCCCAAAGCGGCGACTGCAGCAAGAGACAAGTTGTCAGGATAGCAATTGACAATTTACCAATCGAAGAGATCATTATCTTCTACCTCAAAATGTCCCACTCGCCACTCGCCACGACCGTCGCGCGAGAGCCGAGAGCCCGCGGAAACTTTCGTAGGGTAGTGGTCAGCCTCATTCCTGTCAAGCAGGATCTTCAGGGTTTTCACTTCATAATTCCGGCCGCCCGGAGGCCGATGCGGTCCACGCGGGTGCTGGGGGCGCCGGCGGAGCGTTTGCAGGAGCGGGTGGCGGCGGCTCGGTCGGTGTGGTCACCACCCCGGTGGACTCGGACCTCGCCAAGACTCGAATAGCGCGCGCCGTCGCCTTCGCGGAACGGCTGATCGTAGGTCGTAAATCCGTCGAGACACCACTCGCACACGTTGCCGTAGACGTGGTGGAGACCGAACGGATTGGGGCGGAGGGTGTGGATGGGCGCGTGCAGAATGAACCCGTCATCCAATTCCGGCCAGTCCGCGGCGTGGGCGAATCGTGCGCCTCCCCGCACCGAAGCTTGGTCCGCGAGATTGACGGCGCCGATCAAGGAGTCCCGGTCGTTCCCGGTCCACCAAACGGTGTCCTTGCCTCCGCGTGCAGCGTATTCCCACTGCGCCTCCGTGGGCAAAACCAGACCGATTCGGCGCAACATTTCGACACAGTCGTGCCAGGACACCATTTCCACCGGATGGAGGACGGTGAGCGGAATCATCGGCTTCGGCTTGTGTTCGTTGGCCTCGTGGCGCGCGGGATTGCGGCCCATCACGGTCGTCCATTGGGCCTGGGAAACCTCGTACTTCCCAACCAGAAAGGGGCGCAAGGGAATCAGCGAGACCGGACTGTCCTGAGCATCGTTGGCCTCGGGGTCGTAGCGATGGCCACCGGGATCGCGGGATTGAGCGCCAATCCAACTGTCCCCGCCGGGAAGCAACACGAGAACGATTCCGCACTTGGGGGGTATCCGTAGTTCCCCGTCGGAGTTGCGTGAGGGAATCGGGCCTTCGTGCGAACTCCAATGCAGAAACTCCTCGAAACCGGATTCCGAGTCGGGCCCGAGCGGGAGCAGACCCAATTGGGGCGAAAACTCGATGCCCCGATAGGACGGATTGGATTGGACGCGTCGCACACATTCTTGCCAAGCCACAGTCGGCTCGACGATCGTACGGAGCGGGAGCTCCAAGGCGGACTTTCGCCGCCGGTCGATGTCGGCGATGACACCACCGTCACCCTCGAATCGCTCCAGAGTCTTCATCAGCCGCGCGAGAAGGTCGTGCTCCCATTGGGTTTCGGTATCCGTGAATCGAACCTGGTCCGGGAACTCGGGAATAATCGGCAACGCGGTTCGGCGCATCTCGGCGAGCGTCGTCTCGTGCAAGACCCGCCGAGCGACCACTCGCTTGGCGTCGCGCTGCCACTGCTCGTAGGCGGCCACCTGCTCGGGGTGAGCCGGCCAAAGGCGATCTGCCTGGGCAAGCAGCTCATCCAAGCGATGTTGATCGGCGAGCCGCTGAACTTTCTCCAGCGCCTGGCTCTTGGCTCGCGCCTCGGAGTCGGCTCGCGCGGCCGACGCGGCCGCGCGATTGCGTTCGATCGCCGTCACAATAAGCGCCGCAACGACGGAGAGGAATACCAAGGCGACTGCGACAACGGCAGCCGCATGGCGACGCACGAAGCGACTCGCCAAATACAGGCGGTGGGTCGATCGCGCGGTGATCGGTTGGTTTGCAAGCGAACGTCGCAAATCGTCCGCCATCGCGGTTGCGGTCGGATAACGCCGGTCTTGGTCCTTCTCGAGTGCGCAGGCGACGATGGCCTCGATATCACCGCGGAGCTCGGATCGCAGACTGCCAAGGCGGGGCGGGACCTCCTCGCGGATTCGTTGCAGCGCCTCCATGAGGGATCGCCCCTCGAGGTCGAGCGGAGGCTTACCGACGAGGAGCTCGAATAGCACCGCCCCGAGCCCGTAGACATCGGATCGGGTGTCGATCGCTCGACTGTCCCCCCTCGCCTGTTCCGGGCTCATCGTGTTCAACGTGCCCACGATATGGCCCACCGTCGAGTCCAAGGTAGCCGACGCTCCGTCGGAGTTGGTGAGCCGAGCCACTCCGAAATCGAGAATTTTCGGTTGCCCGGAAGCGTCGAGCAGGATGTTGGAAGGCTTGAGGTCGCGGTGGATGACACCCCGTTGGTGCGCGTGGGCGGCCGCGTCACAGACCTTCGCCATCAAGCTCACCCGCTCACGAACCCGAAGGCCGCGATCTTGCGCAGCCACCGTGATCGGCGCTCCCAGGACGAGTTCCATCGCAAACCAAGGAGTCTCGCCGGAAGGAAGCGGCTCGACCCCAGCCGCGTAGACCTGAGCGATCCCCGCGTGCTGGAGATGCGCAAGTATGTCGGACTCGAGCTCGAATCGCGCGCGCCACGCGGCCGCACCCGGCCTGACCACCTTGATGGCAACTTGCCGCGCCGGCCTATCTTGCTCAGCCAAGTAGACCGTGCCCATTCCCCCGGACCCGATGGGGCGCAGGACCCGAAACGGCCCGAGCATCGTGCCTTCCGAGAGCGTAGGAACATTGGCCGCACCGGTCCCGCGCCGCGGGCGGTGGTATCCGAACGACTCGCCCTCCGAGTCCGCTTCGAGCATCGTCGAGAGTTCCCGGGCCAGAGCGGGCTCGGTGGCAAACAGCTCGGCAAGGAAGACCTCTCGATCCTCGCCGGTGAGTTCGCGGGCTTTGTGGAAAGCAGCCTCGAGCTTCGAAAAAGACTCCGAAGTGGGCTCCATCACTCGCGCGTGCGTCCTTGGAGGCGAGACTTCAGCCAGGCCCGAGCGAACGTCCAATCGGCCTTCACGGTGGCGGGGGCGACGCTCAAGGCCGTGGCGGTTTCTTCGATGCTGAAGCCCGAGTAGTAACGGAGGAGCACGACTTCGTGTTTGCGCGCATCCAGACGCTCGAGTTCCCCGAGCAGATCCTCCAGCGCGAGAATCTCCTCCCACTGCTTCGATTCCGCGTCCTCGACTTCCCGGAGCGGCTCCGGGCGCTCTCCGCCTCCCCGGCGAAGCCTCCGGGCCTTGCGAGCGCGCTCGACGAGAATGCGGCGCATCGCCAGCGCGGCCGCTCCGAAGAAGTGCCGCCGGTGCTCGAAGTTCGCGGGCTCGGCCCCGAAGAGCCGGACCCATGCCTCGTGAACCAAGGCCGTCGGCTCGAGCGTCCGCGCCTGTCCGTCGCCTTGGAGTTCCCGGCGGGCCATCCCTCGGAGCTCATCGTAAACACGCTCGAGCAGGGCGGTTTCCGCGCCGGGGGAACCCGCCCCCACCGCGTTCAGGATCTCGGTCAAGTTTTGGATGCGGTCCGTCATCGACTCGTTCGCAGTCAGCGTCTCGACCCCTGGCCAGAGCCCCGGGAGCACTTTCGGATTTTTCTTTGGCCAATCTACCCGGAAAGCAGCGCACGGGGGCGGAAGGGCAAGCCTCCCGCGGGGCGCCCGGCTCCGGGTCGGTTCCCGCCCGAGCTTCCGTCGCGGGTCACGGAACTCCCCATGCGCCGACTCCTCCTGATCGCATCGCTCCTCCTGGCCCTGTTCGGGCCCGGCTTTGGCCAACTCTGCTTCGACCCGGCGCCGCCGCTCGGAGGCTTTCCCATTGTCGAAGTGCCGTCCAGCCTCGAGACCTGGACCGACGGTTACCAGGCCTACATGGATCTCCGCTACCCCGTGGTGGGCGGGCCCTGTGGCTCACCGCTCATCGTCTTCGTTCACGGAGGCGGCGGCAGTCGCAACGTGGTGGCGGACGAGGCACGAGCGTTCGCGCGCCTCGGATTCGTGACCTGCGCGTACGACGTCCGCGGCCAAGGTCCCTCGATGGCGCTCAATCCGCTGGGACTCGCCCACGACTTGGTCGGCCTTCGCGAACTGATCGACCTCTTCGAGGCGATCGAAACCGCCGAAGCCCGGCTGCCGATCCGAATCGACTCGTCCCGCATCGGGGTGACGGGGTACTCTCAGGGTGCCGTCCATAGTTGGTGGGCGGCTCAACACTCCGGACGCCTGCCTCCTCCCAACCCGTGGCGGATAGCGCCCTTCCCCACGGTGCGAGCCGTGGCCTTGCGCGATGGCGAGGCACAAATCCAAGGGCCCCCGACTTCTTTCCCTCATCGCCTCTACGAGCGGCTTTTCACCACCACCAACATCACGATCCGGCCGAGCGTAATCGCCGCCTTCCAGCCCATCGTGCTTGCCGAAAACCTGGCCGCATACTCGGCGATGACCAACGTCCCGGGCATGAATGCCAATATTCTCCTCCCCCTCTCCAACGTGCCGGTGCTCGCTCACGCATCGTATGACGACAATGTCTGGGACCCGTCGCAGATCTACGAGGCGTTCCGACTCCTTCCCAACGCCACTCCCAAGCGATTCTTCTTCGGTACCGGTGGCCACGAGTCGCCCGGGAACACCCACGATTTCGCGCTCTTCGAACAAACCCGCGTCCGCTGGTTCCAGAGATTCCTGCGCAACGAACTCAACGGCGTCGAAAGTGAGCCCGAACACCGCGCCACGGTGACCCCCGATCTCCTCATCCCCTACCTGCAGTCCTCCACGCTCCTCGATTTCCGTCAGTTCGCGAACTACCCCTCGGCGGCCATTACCTTGCAGGACTTGTACCTCTCGCCCGCCGATCAACTCACGGTCGTCCCACCCGCTGCAGTCACCGCGAGCAACCTCCTGCACCTGCCGCCCGCGGCGTTTGGTCCCGCTGCCTACGCGGCCGCTCAACCCACGGCGGCCCAACTCCAGGCCATCATCCCGCTCGATTCGGAAACGTGGGACACCCCGGCGCTCCTGAATGACCGCCACCTGCTCGGACCCGTCACCGGCCAGTTCCGGATCAATGCCGCGGCGCCGGACTTCCAGATTCACGCCGTCATCGAAGATGTCGGCCCGAACGGAGCGGCACGTTTTGTCTGCGACGGGGTCCTGACGATGCGGGGATCACCCGGCGCGCAGACCATCAGCCTGCAGACCTACTTTGCGTCCTATGTCTTCCGTGCCGGCCATCGCATCCGCCTTCGCCTGAACAATCTCGATCTCCACGATCCGACCGACACCAATCCCGCCACCATCCACGAGGTTCCGGTCTTTACGCCCTTCGCCGTGGACGTCATTGAAGGTGGCGCCGTGCTCTCGTTCCTCCAGATCCCCTTCGCAACCGTTCCGGGGCCACGTCTCGTGAGTTACCCACTCCAGCAGTCGCTGTCGTCCCCGGCCGACCAGCTCTGCTCGGTACACACCGAATCGGGCATGGCGGGAGCGCCGTGCATTCTCCTGCCTTCGATTTCCGGAACTACTCCTGGCACACCGCTCGGCGCGCTCACGGTTCCCCTCAACTTCGATGCGCTCACCGACTTCGTGATCCTCTATCCGAACACGCCTCCGTTCGCGGGCACATTTGCGGCCCTCGACGGGTTCGGCCGCTTCCATCCGTCGATTCAGCTCAGCACCCTGGGCCCACTACCTCTTCCGCTCCCGCTCGAACTATCCCTCTGCGCGGTCACCTTAGATGGAGCGAGTCTGGTCGCGACTCATGCAATCACGATCCCGTTCGGGCTCTGAGCACGCGCTCTCGCGCGGTCAAAAGAAGTTCCAGTCGTAGCCGAGCGAGCCGAGCGGAGAGCCCAGGGTGGGAGTGAGGGTCAACGCCCCCAGGTTCAGGCCCGCGAGACTGGGCGTGTCGTAGATCATCCCATTCGGACTCCCCAGGCCGCTGGCGCCGACACTGAACACTCGGGGTCCGGGGTCTACCGCTCCGAGATTGCCGCGGCTCACTCCCCGGAAGACCGGCTGCGGCGAGTTTCCGACCTGCGAAAGGACTCGAACGCACCACGAGCCACCCGGCGACCCGAAGTGGTATTCCAGCGCTGAACCCGACGGGTTAGCCCGAAGTTCCGGGCGCTAAATCGCCGTAACCCGATTCTGCGCAACGAGTT
>CADEGH010000013.1 GCA_902826835.1 uncultured bacterium
CCAACTCCTCTCCTCCGAATCCCCCCCCCTCGGTCTCCACCCCTCCCAACTCCCCGCCTACACCCCTCCCACGCGCTCCCGCCGCTCGAAATCCTGACGACTCAGATTTGTCCGGCGTAGCGGGGCAAGGTGATGCGGATGCCATAGGGCGCGGTCGGGTCGAGATATACCCCTTGCAGGATGCTCGAGAGCATCAGCGGAGGGTTGGGTCGGACCAGGCCCGGAATCACGATGCGACCGAGGGCGTCGTAGGTGAAGCCGGATGGTGGTCCGTAGAGACCGATGGCGTCGGAGAGCAGAGCCCAATCCGGTTGGCCAAAGCCGTCGGGCCGGACCGAGAGCACGAGGTTGGCGACCGGATCGGGGAACGGGAAAATCGGCGCAAACGCGGAGAAGTCGATGATGAGCGACAACGGCGCTGATGCACGGCCTCCCTCCAAGACAATCGAGAACACCTCGCCTGGGAACGGATCGAGCGGATTCAGGACGATCGTGCCCACATTGCTTCCACTTCCGACCGGAAGGCCGCGCGCACTAGACGGGGCGAAGTGCGAGTTTTCGACGGCGATCGACACGCCGCCTACCTGTTGAGTCCCCGGCACATTCGGCCCGACCAACGCCTGCAACTGCGTACTGGAGACAAAAGTCGTGGTCAGGGCGATACCGTCCGCGTAGACCACGGCGGAGGGAAGGAAGTCGACGCCGGTGACGGCGAGATTCACCGGTGGAGACGTCGGGCCCATGACGGGAATCGATGCGCCCCCGAGCTGGCTCAGGATGGGACGCCGCTTCGTGAGGGTTCCTGTGACCGAGCTCCCGCCTCCAGGGCCGCTGTTGAAGACGGTGACGTTGCCGGTACCACTTGCCTGAATCTGGGACGCGGTCACGGTGGCGGTGAGCTGCCCGGAGTTGACGTAAGTGGTGGGGAGATTGAGGCCATCCAAGCGGACGACGGATTCCGGGTTCAAGAAACCGGCACCGTCCACGGTGAGCGTGAAACCCGGTGACCCGGCGATCACGGATGAGGGCGTGATATTAGTCATTGTCGGCACGGGAGCGTTAATCGTGAAGATTTGCCCGTTGGAACCGCCTCCGCCCGGTGCTGGATTGTATGCGGTCACTGTCGCGGTTCCGGGGGCCGCAATCAACGAAGCCGGGACCATGGCGCTCACTTGGAAGCTATTCACCAGCGTCGTCGTGAGAGACACGCCGTTCCACTGTGCCAACGTACTGGAATTGAAGTTGGGGTTGGAGCCGTTCAGAACCAGGGTAAATCCGGCTCCTCCGGCAGTTCGGGCGTACGTAGAGAGCGTTGCCAACACGGGATAGGGATTTCGGACTTCGAAACTCCGAGAGTTGGAAGTCCCTCCACCGGCGGGCGGATTGAACACTGTGATCGAGGCAATACCCGGGGTCGTCCTGAACGAGCCCGGCACGGTCGCGCGTAGTCGGTTTGTTCCAACAACGGGTGTGGCGGACAAAGGAGTGCCGTTCCACTGGACCACGGACTCTCCGGTGACGAGGCCGGTCACGGGCACCTCGAATGTGAAACTGCTGCTGCCGACCATGATGAAGTCGGGCGAGAGAAAGGATATCGATGGAACCGGATTCGGCGTTTCTCGGAAGTGCACTTGGTACAAATCCGGCAAGGCTGCGGGACTTCCATTCCTGTACACGACGAGGCCGTAGACACCACTACCAATCAGCCCTTGTGTCTCAGTGAGGCCGTCGCCAAAGCCGGTTGCGAGCAGGAGCGGGCGCCTCCAGTTCGCGTCTGCGCTGGGAGCATAGAGTCTCCACCGCAGATCGGGGGCTCCGCTGACGCTGATGTCGAAGGAGTCCGTGGACGTGACGGTGCATTCGTACATTCGAACCACGGCATCGCCGGCCCAGGTGGCATTGAAAATGGAACCCGTGGTCAAGGCGGTAACGGGGCCGAGTTGGGCTCGCGCTGTTGCCGTACCAGAGACTAAGGAAAACACGCCAGTCGTAGTGGACGGCAATCCCTGGTATCCATCCTGCACGACAAGATCGTTACCGCCTATGCCGTCGTTGGCAAACCCGTTGCCAAGCCCCAAGTCCCAATTGGCCGCCGAGGTAATGCCAACGACGTTCCAGCGCCCAGCAACGGGGGAGCAGGTGAAGGGTTGGCAAGGTGCGGAGATCGTGGTGACCGCCGTTCCAACGAGCGCCAAGGTGCTGCTGCTGGTCGGACAGATCTGCACAAACTGATTGCTAAAGGACGACTCCGGATCCCCATTGCGGTAGATGACAAGCAGGTGTTCGCCGACTCCGAGAGTCTTGGACACCGGACTCGCGCCGACCTCGCTCGAGCCTCCGACGGAAGTCGTTCGGGAGCGCCAGGCGGCGCTGGTTCCCGGCTCAAAGACGCGCCAGAAGAGACCGGTGCCGGGTCCTCCGGTCACGCTGATGTTGTAGTTACCGGCGGTGGTGATGGAGAATCGGCGCGCCGCCAGCAAGGCCCCGCCATCCAGCACCACGACCGAGGAGGAGCTACCGACTGGAACCGGGAGGGTGGCGGCGCAGTGTTGTACCGTACCCGGCGCGGTGCCGGAGCTACGCCACAGACGTCCGACGCTGGGCGACACCGTTCCGAGGGTTCCGTTGGCGACGGCGAATTGGGTGTTGGTGGATCCGCTCGACCACGCGGTTCCGATGCCGAGACTCCAGGGGGAAGTCGAGGCGATACCCACGACGTTCCAGGACCCGGCGACCGGGGTGAGCGAAAATCGCGTGCAGGAATCGGCAACGGGCGCCGGTGTGCCTTCCGTGAGAACGGTCGTGGTACCGCTGGGGCAGACTCCGACGATCAGCTCCGATGGACTTGGAGTGGCGGTTCCGCCGTTGCGATAGACGATGAGTCCGTGCCACCCCGCACCCAGGGCGACGTTGGTGGATCCGCTGCCACCCACCGAGCCGGACGCGGCAAGAGTGGTGCTTGCCCGCTCGCGCCAGCCTGCAGTGGTACCCGGAGCGTAGAGACGCCAGTTCAAACTGGAGTCTCCAAACACCGAGATGTCGAAGGTGCCGGCAGCGGTGACCTCGAATTCGAAGAGCCGGAGGACTCGCGATGCAGTCCAGGAAGTCGCGAGGGGGGAACCAACCGTGACGAGATCCGCGTCTTGGAACTCGGCGGTGGCATTGGCGGAGCCGGAATTGCGAGAGAATCGACCCGAGGCCGCCGCCACCGCTCCCAGGTGTCCATTGGCGATGACGTAATCGCAACTCGTAGAGGTCAGAGCGGAGGTGACCGTCGTCGTGGTGCCTGGCGCCGTCACGGCCACATTCCAGTCCGATGTCGACGTGATTCCCACCCCCACCCAGCGATTGGGAAGTGGGGACACGTCGAAGATCGTGTCGGTGCAGGTGATCGCGGTCGGGACCCCCAGCGAAAGGGAGGCGGAGGCGCAACCCGAGACGGCAGCAATCGCGGCCTGAAGGCCGCTGTTCAGGATGCTCGTCCCAGAATTGGCCGTCCCGATGACGGGATCGCTGCAACCGCCGGTCGTGTGGATTCCGATGACCTGGCCGGTGACCGCGTTCAGCACTGGGGACCCGATGCTGCCGCTGGTGGTGTCGACCTGGTAGCGCACGGTGGTCGGAATGGAGGTTTGGAGCGGTCCGACGTGAGTCTGGCAGGAATTGTGGCGCGTGAGATCGGGAGTGGAATCCACTCCGAAGCCCGTGATGCGGATCTGCGTTCCCGTGGCGGGGATTGCGGTCGCCAACACGAACGGGGCGCCCTGCTGGGCGGACGCCGTCTGGCCGTTTGCGTTGGGGTGGAGGCGTGCCACGGCCCAGTCATCGCCGACTACGGCTGCGGCGGACTGGACGATCGAGGCCCGATCGATTGGGTACTGATCGTCCGGGGCGGAGTGTACGACGGCGCCTGCCGCGGTGGAGAGCGGCACGTTGAACTCGGCGATGGAGAAGCTGCTCAGAGACGTCACGCTGCGCGAGGTGAGGATCGTCGACGTGTTCGAGATCAGAAAGGCTGAATTGCCGCAGGTGGTGGTGCCCGATGGGCTCGAACAAGCGGCGATGAGGGAAGAAAAGACGCGACACACCCGGGGCTCGGTGGTGAGCACCCGGTCGTCGTTGGGGCCGCAGATCGATTCCACCACCGCATCGGGAACCCGGAGCCACACAAGATCGACGCTGAGTTCGCCGGTCGACCCCGGGCCGAGGATCACGGAAACCTGGACCGCCGACCCGTTGAACCACGCACTGTGGTTCTCCCAGTTTCGAAGACTCTCCGCGCTGAAGACTTGCTCCGCGCCATCCTCGAGGCTGCGCAGAACCAGTCGATCGCCGGGGCCGTTCATGTCGGCCACGCCGAAGTGCAGTTGCATGGAGTCGAAGCCCGGCGCCACGACCGTGTCGGTCCACGCCGTGATCGAACTCTTGGTCGGATTCGCGAGCGGCCCACTGGCCACGGAACTCTGGAGAGAATTCAACCCCGGAGTCTGGGCCGCCGCCAAGGCGGCAGATGTCCAGATGAAGCAGGTCATCAGAGTGAATCGGTGTATCACGGTGGGGAACCTCATGAGCCTTGCGTGCTTGGCGCTTCACGATCCGCCGGTCCCTCCGACCGGGAGGGACCGGTACCCAGGCTTCTTGGAAGAGCTGGTCGGACTGTGACGGAAAAGTCCCCGAACTTGCCGGTCTCACCGTGGGCGTCGGAGCTGGTAGGCTCGGGCACTCGCGACATGGAGGCCGATTGTGAAGAACCGCAACAATCCAGTTTTTCCCCGAGAAACCTTGCGATCCGGGCCCCAGTGGGCCACGACCGCCGCGCTGCTGGCGTTCGCCTCGGCCGCCTTCGGACAGGGCTTGCCGGGGTGTGATCGCCCAGAGCTTTCGGCTTTGACGGCCTACAGCCTCGAGGCGGCGCGAGGCGCGGCGATCTCCGATCTCGATTCCGATGGTGATCTCGACATCGCGGTCGCCGATGAGACGGCGATCACGATCCTGCGGAATAGCGGCGGAGGATCGTTCGAAGAAAGACCACCCATCGGTGCGGGTTCGGACATCCATGCGATCGCGGCCGGGGATCTCAACAGCGATGGTCGCCCGGACATCCTGGTGGGTCGGGCGGGCGCCGGGATCGTGCAGATCTTTCGCGCACTGCCGAACGGAACCTACTTGGCTCCGGCGACGATCTTCACCCCGAGCCCCGTCTCCATCGAAGTGGTCGACCTCAACTCGGATGGGCACCGGGACTTCGTGGTGTGCAATCGATTGACCCACACCCTCACGGTGTTCCTCAATAACGGCTTGGGGCAGTTTGCTCAGGTGGGAACCCACTCCGTCGGCCTCCTTCCCTCGCGGGTGGCCGTCGGCCACTTGAACGGAGATGCCCACCTGGACCTCGCAGTCACGTCGAGTAGCGGTTCCGGCCCGACGGTGCTGTTCGGGAATGGCGTGGGCGGATTCCCGACCTCGGCGACGCTGAGTGTGCTGGGTAACCAGTTCGACTGCCGGATCCTCGATCTCGACGGCGATTCGGATCGGGACATTCTCGTGGCGTCCACGGCTCCCCAGAGTGTCTATTACCGGAACGACGGCGGTGGGTCATTCACTATGGTGACCTACTCTCCTACCGGCGAACTCTTGTCCGCGGATGCCGCCGACCTGGATGGCGATGGACGGGTCGACATCGTCGGGGTCACCGGGAATCGAATCCTGCGCGTGTTTCGGGGCCTCCCAGGCGGGAATTTTGCGGCCCCTCAGAACTCGCGCGTGCGCATGGGCGGAGGCGAATTGCGACTGCGGGACCTCGGCGGCGATGCTGCGCCGGATCTTCTCCTGCTCTTGGGCGACAAAGTCATGGTCGGCCACAACAATGGCACGGGAGAGCTGCCGCTTGCGCCGCATTTTGTCGGGGGCGTTTCGCCGGTCGCGGTGGTGCCCGCGGACCTGGACCTGGACGGGGATTCGGATCTCGTCCTGGGCGGAATTCAAAGTGAGTTCCGCGTTTCAATGAACAACGGCACGGGCGGGTTCACGACCCTGCCCGGCGAGATCCCGGATTCGAACGGATTTCAGCTCGAGGTCTTGCGAATCAATGGCGGCAATTGGCCGGATGTCGCGATTGCGCGAGGGTCGCAAGTCCGTTGGTACTTCGGCAATGGAGCGGGCGGCTTCGTCGTCGGGGGAATGATTCCGACGCCTTCCGAGTCTCAGACGATTGCCAAGGGTGATTTCAACGAGGACGGCATCAGTGATTTGGCCGTGGGACACCTCTCGGGATTGACGATTCTGCTTGGCAACGGCGCGGGGGGCTTTGCGGCACTCCCGATCTTCCCGGGGTGCTGCAATCCTACGGGGCTCGACTTGGCGGTTGCCGACTTGGACTTGGACGGCCACCTGGATGTCGTCATGAGCATCCCAAGCGTCGGCCTATTCACCCTGTCGGTCCTGTTCGGGGATGGCCTCGGCGGATTCGTGCAGAGCCCCTACCTAATCAGTGGAGGACGTGATCCCTCGCTCGCGATTGCGGACTTCAACGAGGACGGAATCCCGGACATCGCGACTTCGAACGGAAGCCCGGCGGGCGTGGGCATCTTGCTGGGACAAGGCCAACGGATGTTCGGATCCGCCGTGTTCCTGCCGAGCGATGACCAAGTCCGCGACATCGCGGCGGCCGACATCAATTTGGATGGACACCAGGACGTCGTCGAAACGGTCCGCTTGCTTGGTCTCGTGACGGTTCGCCTCGGGAATGGCCAAGGTCAATTTCCCATCGTCCGATCCTACGGAGTGTCCAATGTGGCGCATGAGCTGGCGGTCGCAGATTTCACCGGCGACTTCCGTCCGGATGTCGTCGTCACGTCCCCCCAACTGGGAGAGTTTCTGGTCATCGCGAATCAGTGTTCGGATTTCGGGATGCAACCCGAGTTCGCGACGAGTTCGCCTTGCGGGCAGATTCTCGGGGCTTCCGTCGGAGTTCCGGTCTCCTTCACGATGACCGCCACGGTCAACACCGGGTTGCTCAACAACCGGCTCGACTTGAGCGTCCAGGGCATGCCCGCCGGAGCCACGCAGGCACCGGCAATGCCGTTGACAGTTACGAGTAGCCCCGCCGTGGCCACGTCGGTCTTTTCCTGGACTCCGACCAATGCGGATACGGGGACCCACGTCCTCACCTACTCGGCAGTGAACCAGCTCGGTCAATTCGCCAGTTGTACGGTGACGATTCAGGTTGCTGAGTGCTACCTCCTTCTCGGCGACGCCCCGATCTCGTCGGGGATTCCGGGAAGCCAGGGCGACCTACTCCTGACGTCGGTCCTCCATTGGTGGCCCGTCACGATGGAAACCGTTCCGACTTGGAGAGTGCCCACCGATCCCATGTTCTTAGGCGTGCGGATGTACAGTCAAGTGGCCATGTTCAATCCCTTGGTGTTCCCGGGCGACCCCATCAAGATGTCGAATGCCATCGAGGTTGAGATCGGAACCGGTTGGTCCGCTTACGGGCCATCCAATATGGGAATGAACTTCTGGCTGGACTCTGTGCCCGCTCCGGGATCTGAGTGCATTCCACGTTTTTCGATCCAAGGCCTGTGATCCTTCGGCAGGAGTCATGGCCCGAGTGACCGCCCGCGTGGGGTGATGAGGAGGAGGCCGCGGCGGACGAGGAAGGGTTCGTGGACGTCGCGGAGGATGGCCGGGGTGATGCCGAGGAGGGCGGCGAGGCGGGTGCCGCCGATGGGATGCCGGCGGGCGGCGAGCAGGTCGAGGAGGCGGCGGTCGGTGGCGTCGAGCCCGTTTGGGTCGATGCCCTGACTGGTGAGGGTGGAGGAGGCGAAGTCGGCGTGGATTTCGGATTGACCTGAAGCCACGGCGGCGTTGCGAACGCGGGTCAGGAGTGCGAGCGCTTCGCGTGGAGTGTCGCGCCCGGCGCGGGCCAGCACCAACGCGGCCTCGGGAGTCAGGACGATTTGGGATCGGTCCGCGGCGCGGGTGAGAATGCGGGCGAGCTGATCGGAGTCGTACCAGTCCAACATCTCGCGGAGAGCAAAGCGCATGACGAGGGGTTTGGCGAGCGCGGCCGTCTCCGTGGTGGCGCCGACGACGGTGAACGGAGGTAGCTCGAGAGTCAAAGTGCGCACGTTTTGGCCGTCGGAGAGAGGGAGCGTCAGGACCCGATCCTCCATCGCTTCGTAAAGCGCCTCGGCGACCCGAGAGGGAAGGGCGTGGATCTCGTCGATGCCGAGGAGATCGAAGCTGCCCAATTGGGTCAAGAGTTGGAGGAGGGCGCCCAAATCGCGCAGGTGCGGCCCCGAGGTGAGGTGGGCGCGGCTGCCCATGTCGGCGGCCATCGCGCGCATGAGGCTGGACTTGCCGAGCCCGGGCCCACCAAGGAGCAGCGTGTGACAGACCGCCTCGCCCCGCTTCTGCGCGGCTCGGACCGCTTGTTCGAGCGTCGCGACGGTGCGCGTTTGCCCCACGACTTGCGAGAGGCCCGCGGGTCGGTGGTCGGGGATGGAAATGCCAGCCTTGTCGGCTTCCCCTTCGGGATGGGGACGCGGTGCACCGGGCTCGAAGGTGAAGAGGCCGCGGCGGTCGTTCCAGTGGAGCAAGTGCAGGATTCGCCCCAAGAGCGCGGTCGGAACGCGGTCCGGGAGGGAGAGAAGCTCGAAGGCCCGGGGCTCGGCGGGGCCCTCCGGGGACGCGGGAGGATCATCCTCTGCGGTGGGTAGGTCGATCGTCAGCGCGGCCTGGCTCTCAATGGGGCCTTGGGTGGAATGGCCAGCGGAGTCGGACCAGTGCACCTCGTGAGGTGCTTCGCCAGCCACCACGAGCGTCTGGGCATGGATGAGAACGTGGCAGTCGACACACACCGCGATCAGGTTCGAGGGGATGGTCGGGCCGCCCTTCGATCGCCACACGATGTGATGGACCATCAGATTCCGCCGCGATCGGCAATGTGCGCAGTGAAAACCATCCCGGGCCAAGACCTCGTCCCGCATCCAAGGCGGCGTGGTGCGATCCAGTTCCTGCGCCACACCGTGGCCCTGCGGTGCGGCGGACTCGCGCACGCCCGTGATCTCTGCCTCGGCAACGTAGGGCGCCAAGCCCGACGGTGCGACCGGCATCGGGCCATCGGCGGTCTGGAGGTCGGCGCTATCGCAACCTGGACACAGGTGCACACTCACCCGAAACGTGGACTCGGCCGAGCGCGTGCGTTCCTCGGGCACACCCGCTGGCGATGTTCCGAGGAAGAGGTGGGCGAAGGTGCGAAGGGCTTCCCCATCCAGGACGGGCTCGCCCCGCTCCGCGCCGAGTTTGTGCTTGGCTTGCGTCCAGATTTCGTGGGCGATCGCGTCGAGTTGAACCGGGACCTTCAGGCGGAGTTCGGGCAGTCCTTTGCGGTCCTTGGGGGGCGGCTTGCCCTTCTCGCCGAGCTTGAAGGCCAGCTCGAAGTCCGGCCACGACCCTTTCCGGCCGCACTCGAGCCAGGCGTCCTCCGTCTCGGGAGTGGCGATCTTGGCGAGCAGGCGCACCCGGCTCCAAGAGAGACTTCCCTCCGCAAACGCGCGATCGATTTTGGTGAGCTCGCAGAGCGCGCGTCCGACCTGAATGAGTTCGCGCGCGGAGCGGCGGGGCATGTCCAAACGGTGCACGGCGTATTCCGCCGCGCTCGGATAGCCGAGGAGCTGGGACTCCCGCCGTTCGTCCATGTCCGACAAGTAATAAGCCAAGACGCGGTGACCCACGTCCGTGTGGCGCTTGGAGGCCCGCAGGACCCGATCTTTCTCCTTCCACGCCAGGCCCGGCACCAAGCGCACCCGCTTGCCCGTCTCCCCGTCGACCAGATCGATCGCGTTCGCCACCCGGGCCGACTCCACTCCCACCCCCCCTGCATCCATCCGAACCGGTCCTTTCTCCGCCGAGCCATCGTCTCCGTCACTGGCCCTCGCGGACGCCCCCATTTTCGACCCAGGGGAGGACACTCCGCCCACTCCCCAAAAGGAACTCCGCAGTCCTCTTCCCCAAGTTCCTCCCTCGCCCCAACTTCGATCTCTTCCCCTCCCCGAGATCACCCCATTCCTCATGGCGCAGTTGCGCCATCGCCGCCCGCCCCCGAGGCGCAATTGCGCCCACAACCGTCCGTCCATGCCATCTGGTACGCTCCTCAGAGATGAGTGATGATCTGGCTTGGCCGGCTCCCGGCTCCGAATCCGAAACCTTGAGCTCCGCGGTGCATCCGCCCGGATCGATGGGCGTCCTCAATGCGTTCTTGCGTGCTTTTCTCGCCGATCGCGACCGCGGAAGCATCCGTGCCTGCGCCGAGTACGAGTCACGTTGGCCTGAGCATCGGGCTTGGATTCAGGACGAGTATCGAAAGCTCGTAGCGGCTTCGGTCGACCCCGCCCCGGGGGCGACGGAAGCGCGAATGGGGGAGACTTCTCCAATTCGCCTGGGGAGGTACGAGCTCGATCGCCTCTTGGCCTGTGGCGGTCAAGGCTCGGTCTACTTGGCCCGTGACCCAGAGGGATTGACGGTTGCGGTCAAGGTCTTGTCCGGCTTTGCGTCGAGGTCCCCGGAACAGCGCGCCCGCTTTCGCCGCGAGGCCGACGTGATCTCTCGGCTGGATCATCCGGGTATCTGCAAGGTTCGTGAGTATGGGGAACAGGACGGCGTGCCCTACATCGCGATGGAGCACATCGAAGGCGTGCCACTCGCGCAATGGATGCGGCGAGGCGAAGTTCGCAGCGGAATGGCGGCGGGGCCTGGCGATGATGGCCCGTCGCCGCGCGAGATCTTTCGCGTCTTCCACGCCGTCGCGATGGCACTCCACGCGGCCCATCTGGCGGGCATCGTTCATCGGGACATCAAACCCCAAAACATCATTCTCCGACCTGACGGAAGCCCGGTGCTGGTCGACTTCGGAATCGCCCGCGGCATCGACTCTGAAGCCACGGCGCTCACTCTGACTGGGGAGGTCTTGGGCACGCCGGCCTATATGGCGCCGGAGCAGGTCGACTCGGGCGTCTGGAGAGTCGACGCGCGCTCCGACGTGTTTTCGCTCGGTGTGACGCTCTATGAGGCCCTGACCGGGGTACGGCCCTTCCGCGCTCCGACCTTCGAGGGGATCCTCAAGGAAATCCGGGAGTGCGAGGCCGAGCCTCCGAGCATCCTGGCTCCACCCCTCCCACGCGATGTCGATTGGGTGGTGGGCATGGCGATGGAGAAAGATCCGCCGCGCCGCTACGCCTCGGCCTGGGACTTTGCGCAGGACTTGGATCGACTCCGCACGGGGGAAAGGGTGCTCGCCCGAGCCCCCCAATTGTGGACGCTCTTGAGAAAGTGGGCGCGCCGTCATCCCCGCCGGGCTTGGGTGGGGGGATTAGGTCTAGTCGCCCTCGTTACCGCCTTGGTAATCACGCTCTATTTGCGCACGAAGGCCCTGGAGTCATTGGCTGACTATCGGCGTCTCGCTGATGCGGCCACGCTGCTGGAGCTGAAAACGTCGGCAGAGGAACTCTGGCCCCCGGTGCCGGACTTGATTCCGCGATTCCACGCCTGGATGGAGCGAGCCCTCGACCTGGCCGAGACCTTGCCTCACCACGAGGCGGAACTGCGGGCGCTCGAGGCCCGAGGTTGGCAGGAGACGGGGGAAGAGTTCAGTGCCTCAATCCTGTCTCGTAGCCGTGAAGACGCGGCGTGGGGCCTGGCTCATTTGGAGGTCGCCAAGCGTCAGTATGAGGCCGAACTCGGGGTCTGTGATGCCTCTCGCGCCGAGCTCTTGAAAGGGAGCCTGACGGAGATCGAGGCCGCCCGCCCCGATCTCGAGGCGGCGCTCCTGATCACGCGGCGTTGGAAATTCGACTCGGCGGAGGATCAGGCACGCCATGACATGGTGAGCGCGTTGGTCGCTGATCTCCGACGCTTCCTGGATCCCGATCAGCACCATGGTCTTTTGGCCAGCGTCCGCGAGCGCTGTCGGTTTGCCGCCAGCGTCGAGGAACGGTCGCTCCTCATGCACCGGGAAGCGTGGGAGGCTGCGGTCCGCACGATCGCGGATGAGTCGCGCTGCCCCCACTACCGAGGGCTTGCGCTCACGCCGCAGTTGGGCCTGGTGCCGCTCGGGATCGATCCCGACTCCGGACTCTATGAGTTCATGGATCTCTACACGGCGGACCGGGAGCTGCGGCTGGACTCGATCCGCCGAGGCCCGCGAGGCCATGTCTTGCCGGACCCTGCCCACGGCATCGTCTTCGTACTCATTCCGCAGGGCGTGGCCTACTGCGGTGCCAAGGTCTCCGCCGATCTTCCGCCGCACGGCGCCGATGTCCCGATTGACCAGGGGTTGCCGATATCGAATCTCCGGGGGCCCGTCGCACTGGATCCCTACTTCATTTCCAAATTCGAAGTCACGCGCATCCAGTGGCAGAGGTGGACCGGCACCAGCCCCAGTCAGCACTTGGGGGGCGGGCCCCTGGCCCCGGTCGACTGTGTCACTTGGGCAGAGGCGGATCTCTGGCTGCGTCGCATCGGAATGCTCTTGCCTACCAGTTTCCAGTGGGAACACACCGCGCGTGCTGGCTCCAATACCCCCTGGCACTCCGGGATTGACCGCGCCTCATTGGCTTCCGTCGCCAACATCGCCGGTGCCGAATTCGCGCTGGCTGGGGAGTCGTCGATCAAACACGAGGCTTGGTCCGACGCCTTCAATGCTCCCGCTCCGGTGGGACGGTTCCTCGCGAATGCCTACGGCCTGCACGATATGCATGGAAATCTGTCCGAGTGGGTGCGGGAGCGCCGCGGAACCTCGCTCCACATCCCCCGCGCAGGTGACGGTGACAACCCTCAGGCGGTCCGCGCATTGGGCGTTGACCTCAGGACGCAGCGGGGTGGCAGCTACCGACGAGATGCGGTGCTGGCCAAGGTGCACATGGAGGTGACCAAGGCCAAGGACATTAGGGACTACGAATCGGGGGTTCGGCCAGTGCGCAGGGTTGTGCCATGAGTCGTCCCTTCGATGATGCCGAGGACCTGGCGGTCCAGACGACCCGCCACGTACGGGGGGCGGTCCAGGGTGACGAGGGTAGCTTGACGTGGTTGATCGAACGGTTCTCGCCCTGGCTGCGGCTCCAAGCCGAGTATCGGCTCGGGCGCACGATGGCCGCGCAGGTCTCTCCGGACGACGTGGTGCAGGAGGCCTGGCTCGCGGTACTGCCCAAACTCGGGGGCCTCGTTGCGCGGGAGGGGAGGCTCACGCCGGTGCTCCTTTCCTACTTGAGCAAGACGATCTGCGGGCGGGCGATCAACCTCCTGCGGTCCCATCTGACTCAGGCGGCGCGGGAGAAGATGCCCACGGGGCAGACGAGCTCCGGTGGTCTCGGCGATGATCAGATTCTTGCGCTCACGCGGACGAGTTCAGCGCGCGCCAGGGCGTCCGAGCTTGCCCGCAATCTGACACGAGCGCTCCACGACCTGGCCGCAGGGGAACGGGAAATTCTGGTGCTGCGCCTGGTCGAGGGCCTCTCCAACGCCGAAGCCGCGGAGGAGTTGGGCGACCTCCCCAACACCGTGGCCCAGCGGTACCACCGCGCCCTCTTCGCACTGAGACAACGCCTCCCCCCCGCCCTGGTCGAGGAGTTCGCCGGCAGCTCGGCGTGACCATCGTCGCAAATTCCTGATTTTCTTTGTCATGGCGCGGCGGACTTCGCTGTGGGGAGCCAGGGACGAGCCCGGTGGCGCCATGGGGGCGCCGACCCGGGACTCCACCCCCGAATTCCGCTCCTCGAGCCGGAAAAGGACCCATACCATGGCCAAGCTACGCCCGTTCATGACCCCTTCGCGAGGGCTCTGCGTCCTCGGACTCGCCCTCACCTTCGCCGGTTTATCCGCCGGCCAGTTGCCGCTTACCCCCGGCTCCGTGGTGTTCACGGGGTGGGATGGGCCAGGCGGGCCTCGAGTGACGACTTTTGACGGGCGCTTCGATCCCAACCTTCAACTCGGACCGTTGGGCTCACCAGTCACCTTGCACACGAGCGGCGGCACGCCGCCCTACAATTGGGACGGTACGAACCTGGGCGGCAATCTCTTCGGGGTCGCCATCGACAAGAGAAGGAACATTTACGTCGCGTCCTCGGCGATCTACGGGGGTTTCGCACTCAACTCGCAATCGTTCGTCTCCGGGAACGCGGGAGGGACTATTTATCGCATCCGGGGCGGAGTTGGAAACTTGCCTGGCGTGACCACCCCGACAGGCTTTCCGGAGGCCTTCACCGTGCTTCCCAATACCGGCACGGGGCTGGGTAATCTGGCCTACGACGAGGAGGGCGATCGCCTCTACGCATCGAATTTCGAGGATGGCCTCATCTACATCATCGACGCCCCCAGTACGACGGTGGCGCCGGCGACTCCGCGCGCCGAGACCTACGATCACGGCCTGCAAGGGTTGCCGCAGGAGGGGCGTACCCCGGTGGCCGACAATACCCTCGTAGCCTTCACACCCCTGGAGCGTCGCGTGTGGGGGGTTGCCGTTCGCGACCGCCGCCTCTTCTACGGGACTTGGAGGGAAGACAAGGGGCGCCCCAGTGCATCCGTCGCCAACGAGATATGGTCAGTCGCCTTGCGAGCGGACGGGGGATTCAAGGCGGGGACTGCCCGGCTCGAGCTCACCATGCCAGTATTCCAGGGGGTCTACAGCAATCCCGTATCGGACATCGCATTTGCTCCTTCGGGTTCCACGATGTATGTGGCTGAGCGCGTGCGTTCCGCTGATTTCGGGACCGCCGGGTTCACTGATTCCCACTCCGCGCGCTTGCTCGAGTACCACTTCTATCGCAAGTCTGACGGCAAGTACGGTTGGATGTCCTCGCCAGCGCCCAAATTCCGCCTGGGTGCGAGCATAGCCAATGGAGCCAATTCAACCGGAGGCGTGACCGTCATGAACGATGGTCGACCCTGGGGCACCGGCGACGCACTCCTTTACGACTCCGTGACGCCCAACTATGTTTACGGTGTAGAGGGGTTCCCGTTCTCCGGAGCTAGTCCGAATACGCCATGGTCCGCGCCCTGCAACGTGGTGGACATGAACGGCGTCACTTCCGAGGGGGACAAGACCGAAGTCGGCTCCGTCGAGAGCTATGACGCGTGCTGGGACTTGAAGATCGGGCCGGTTCTGAATGTGGCGCAGGGATTGGGGGCAGGCACAATCTACGCCGTCTTGAGTTTCAACGACTGCAGAGGGCGCCGCATGTACGTGGCGGGCGATTTCACACAAATCAACGGAGTCCCCGCCAACAATATCGCGGTGTGGGATGGATTCACCTGGTCCGCTCTCGGGGCCGGAACGAACGGTGCCGTCCATGCCATGGAGATCTTCGACGACGGGAGTGGGCCCAAACTCCACATCGGCGGCGAGTTCACGATGGCCGACAACCTGCCCGCGAGCCTGATCGCCAAATGGAACGGATCCGTGTGGTCGGATGTCGGCGGGGGGATCCAGAGTGATCCCTCTTCTGCGCTGGGGCCACCCTGCGTCAGAGACTTGAAGGTCTTCGCGGGCAGCGGAATCCCGGAGCTCTACGCGACAGGTCGCTTCGTGACCAATTCCGGGCAATATTCACTGTCAAGCGGGATCACACGCTGGGACGGAACAGCATGGCGTGATCTGGAGTTGGGCCTTTTCTTCGATCAACAGTCGCTATTCTTTCTTGGCTACTGTTCCAACCTGTTTAGTTCAATTTTGTTTTACGGAGAGGGCTTCGACTTGGAGGTCTTCGACGATGGCACTGGCCCGAATCTCTACGTTGGAGGGCTATTTACGGGCGCAGGGTATGACTTTCTCACTCAGACTGCCCGGTGCGCACGCGGCATAGGCCGCTGGGATGGGACAACCTGGAATCCGATGCCGAACAACGGCCTAACCCCCATCGGCCTCGTGCGCACTCTCGTGGGCATGCAGACGGCCAACGGGCCTCGCATTCTAGCCGGCGGGGACTTCGTTGCCATGCCAGTGCAATTCCCCCCTGCCGAAGTGAGTCGCATCGGGGCCTTCGATTGGAGCACGGGGGATTGGTCGGAGCTCGGCAACGGATTTGACAATACCGTCTATGCCATGGGCCTGCTCACGGACGCCGACGGCACTCAAATCTACGCCACAGGAGATTTCACGAGCTCCGGAGCCACTGCGGTGACTCGGTTGGCGCGTTTCGACGGGGAGAGTTGGGGTCCGGTCCGTACCACCGGCTCCGGGCTCCCGATCGGCTTGAATGGGCCGGGTTATGTTCTGGAGAACGGCGGCGCGGTCGCCGGCCAAGAGATCATGATTGCCGGCGCTTTCTCCACCATCACTGGACAGTCCAATCCATTGCCGTGGCCGTTCTTTCGGTACGGCCGGTGCTGCCCCGACATCTTCATCAGCGCTAATCCGGTGTCGTCATCCGTGGTCGTCAACGGATCACACACTTTTTCCGTCGTGGCGACGAGCGATAACCCTCTCACCTACCAGTGGAAGCGCGACGGTCAGGACATCCCTGGCGCGAACGCCGCTTCCTACACCTTCACACCAACGACCGCGGACCTGTACCCGACCGAGTACACCGTGTGCATCAGTAATGGTTGCAGCACGATCGTGGCCTGTCCCGCGTATCTCACCGAAACCTCGATCACGAGCATCAGCCCTCCGTGTTGCAGCGATGGCGTGACTCCTCCTCCCGTGCTCACGCTCTCGTCCTCGACCATCGGTCAGCCATTCACGAGTACCGTAGCTCCATTGGCCCCGACAGCGACCGTCTACCTCGTTTACAGTCCGCCCGGGAGCACCACTTTCGATCTTTGCGGGTGTCCGCTCCACATCGATCTGGCCGCCCATGCCATCATCAGCACTGCTTCGACCGGCGGCCTGCCCTTCACCTTCAACGGCGTGGTTCCGAACTGGCCCGGATTCACGGGCCTACTCCAAGCGATCGTATTCGACCCGACATGCGCTCCGACCACACCCTGCGTCATCCCCGGCTGCTACTGCGTCACCAACGCCGTAGTCTTCACGATCGGCTACTGATGAGATCAGCATCTCGGTCATGACTCCATTCAGGTTGTTGCATATCGGATCGAACCAGTGCGGCAACCCCGGAAGGGGTGCCGCACCAGCATGGTGAAGAGGATATTGTCAGTGGTTGCGAAGAGGGATTGCGAGATCAGACGATTTTGGCATCGAAGAGAAGGTCACCATTGCCGTCCACAATGCTCAGGATTCCGCCCGGGGGCGTGACCTGGGTAGCATCCAATTCGACGCGATAGTTGGCGTCCCCCAGGTGAGTGATCGTCGCCTGGATCGAGACTCCGTCAATTTTGACGAGGAACACGCCAGTCGAGTTTTGAAGGTCTCGCGAGAAGTCCGTGTGAGCTGGAATCGTACCCATGTGCTACTCCCGTGACGGGCTCCCGGGCGCACCATGCGTCCATCGGCCTCGTCAGGGGAGAGCGTGTCGAGCGAGTCTGCTGGTTCGGAAGATTCTGTTTTTATCTGCCGAGGTAGTCAGGCAACGCAGGATTCAGCAGAGGGAAGTCGTCGATCCGGATATGCGGGGCAGCGCGAATCGCGTCTCCGATTTGTTGTTCGGTGAACCCGCGCAAGAAACCGTCGGCGCGCATGACTTCTCCGAGACGGTCGAACCGCATCTGCTTCCGGTACCTGGATACGCTTTGCCATGCCAAGGGAATCGCCTCTATGACCTGGTGACGTTCGCAGGCCGCGAAGTAGGCCTCCATCATCGAGGTGTTCAGAGTCAGGCCCTTCTTGGCGACCATCCGGAGCCACGCGACGTCGTCGAAGTCGAATTCGGGGAGTTGCCCGGGCTCGGCGGTCCGGGCACTAGAGACCCAGTGTGGGGAGGGGAGGGTCGGGACCAAGATGAGGGTCGCGGCAATCATGAGAGTCCGGGTGATGCTGCGACCGAGGGAAAGCCCGACTCGGCGAGGACGGGAAGCGCGCAACACGTCCTGGTGGTGCCGTAGCAGACGCGCGTAGTGCTCGGAGTGGGGCCCGGCGACCGGGTCCGAGATGATCCGCTCACAGAGCACCTCCGGGGCAGTGTCGGCGGTGGTCTCATCGCAGAGGCGTGCCAACACATCGGGATCGACCGCGTCGAGGGCATCAGACATTGTTGACCTCCTTGTGGGGAACCATGGACTCGATTCGGAGGAGGAGCTTGGCCCAGGTCTTTCTGGCCCAGGAAGCCGACATGCCGACTCTCGGACCGAGCGCACTGATCCGTAGGGGCGCCCCGGATTGCGCGATCTCCAAGGCCAATGCAACCAAGTTCTTCTCGTCGTCGCTGCTTGCCGCCTCGCGGATTCGCGCGGTGGTCCGGTCGGCCTCCTCGCGGAGGCCGTGCTGGTCGCTGACGAAATGCGGAGCCGATTTGTGCTGCATGACGATTTCCTCCTGCTGTTTGCGGCGTCGCTTACCTCTCACAAAATCGACGTGGACCGACTTGGCGATCTTCCGGGCGGCCGGCCAGCGGTAGTCGTAGCGGGCCAGTCGCAGCATGCACTCCTGAACGAGATCGTCGATCTCCCCCCGGTCGCTGGGCTCGACCGCGAGGTTGAAGTAGGTCCGGAGCCTCCGGTCCAGGTCCTCGACTCCAGGCCCGTCCGGGGTTCCGCCCCCGTTCCGATCGCGCTCGTGTGCCATCACGCCCCCAAAGACGCTCGTGATGGCCAAATCGGTCAAAATTTTCTCGGACCACGGCCGCCCCGCCTCCGATCCCCGCCCATTCGCCATGGAGGCTTGGATCTCCGACGCTTCCAAGTCGTGGTTCAGACGCAACTTCGGGCAGGCCAATCTTCCCGGCGCGTTGATCTTACCGAGCCTTGAATCCGACCTGCTTGGGCCCGTTTGGGGAGGTGCCCCCGACCGAGGGGCTACCGGATATTGGTCGCGACGGTCTTCCGAAGTTCCGGTGACTCTCGCGTGGACTCAGTCGGGGGCTTCACTTACGACAGGCTCTGCTCAAGTAGGCCGTGCGGTGCCGTCATTCCGACGCGGCCGCTCGGGCCAGCCCGACCGTGAAGTAGGTTGTGCTGGACAGGGCGAGTGCGCCAGTAGCACTGTCGACCCATCCGTACTGCAGATAAAACTCTGCGCCCGCGAAAGCCGGGGATACAAAGAAGGCCCAGGGGGGGGCGACTCCAGTAATGCTGAAGAAAAGGGGGCTCGAAATATCCACTTCGAGCGTATTGCCACCGCCGAGGGGGATGCCCACGGGGAGAATAGCATCCGAGACAAAAAGGCTCCAAATGGGGGCGCCCGGCGGCAACGGCAGAATTCCCGCATCGCTGATAGCGATGGTGGCTCCAACATCGGGCCGTGGGGCGATCGTGGCGGCCGGAAGAGGGTTGGGTCCCAGGCTCGTAGTGCTCCAAGAAGTCATCGAGATCCAGGCCACAGCCATCGCCAGGCTGTTAGTCGGAGGGCTCGCCATGTTGGTGGGAGTCGTTGTGAAAGCAGTCAGGGTGTTGGTAGTATCCAGGCGATTCAACGGATAAAGCCCTGCACTCGGGGCATAGGTATCGTGAAGACCAATAATTCTCCCCAATTGGTCGGTGGAAGAGCTCAGGAGGTTGGTACTTGAGATCGGCAAATTGAATACCACCGTTCCGTTGTTGTCGACCCGGCAGTAAGCGCTGCTCGTGGTCGACGCGAGCTTGCAAGCAACCATGAGGGGTGCGGCGGCATTCGCGGTGGCGTTGTAGGAAATGTCCTCAACGTCGTAGACGATCAAACCGCCCAGGTTGATGATAGTCGGACCGATGGGTGCTCCGAAGTTGGCCGGTACACGGTGGAGAATTCCTGCACGGCTTACCACCCAGATTTCTCCCGATACCGGATCCACCGCGACGTTGTATCGACCACCCGTGGAGGTTCCGATCGATATGCCAGGCTGATTCGCTGGTCCGAGTCTTTGAACAATGATATTGTTGCTCGCATCGACACCAACCATCACGACGGAGTCCGCACCAGCAACCGCTCCGGAACGATCGATTGCGAAATCGTCAATCGGAACCCCACTCGGCGAATTTGCAATCACCGTGGGAGCCTGCACCGGCTGGGCCAAGCCGTCGAACGGGTTCACGACCGAGATGATTTGGGGAAGCCCGCTGGGTCTGTCGACTAAGAGTGCGGAAATGTTGCCTTGGGATGTAGTCACATCCTGGTGGATCTCCCGAATGCGCCCCTGCACGGTAGTGCTGAGTTGCGTGTCCCCGAGATAGGTCGTTCCGCTGTATCGGGCCAGGAACAACGTCGAGGTTGCAGATGGAAACCCCGGGTACGTAGAGACGCTATAGACGACATTTTCGTCGAAGGGTTGCGCAATGCAAGCCCCGATCAACGAAATCAAGGACAGAATGATCTGAAAATGCGACCGCATGTTGTTTCTCCGATAGGTTTGAAAGGAACGACTTCCTGAGTGCCTGCTGCCGGAGATCGTGACGAGGGGGCCGGAGATTTCTCACCGTGGCCCGTTTCAATCGAATCGTGGAGCCAGTGCTCCTGGTCCAGGGGAGTCGCGCGACCTCGCTTGCCTTGAGTATTCAGGCAGAGGACCGCAGTGGGGGCAAGCTCAGTTCCAAAGGGAACTGAGGGCTCCGCGGCACGCCTAAGTCACGCTCAAGGGGAACCGGATTCAACCCACAATCATCTGCCCGCGACTTTTCCGGAGTTGGCGACCCGTTCGCCCTGCGTGATGAAGCGCAGCAGGTAGCCGCTGCGGACGGTGATGGTGCGGGAGGAGCGGCTCCAGGCGGCGCCGCCTTCGCCGGAAGCGAAGTGGACTTTCACGAGGGAGTGCCAGTCGAAGCGGCGGAGGGCGGATTCGATTTCGGTGAGGGTGCCTTGGGGCTGCAACTGGCGGAGCAGGGAGGAGCCCTGATCGAAGGTCACAGCGGCTTCGCGTGACGGGGTGCCTTCGGGCATCCAGAGGGGGGTCAGCACCCGGCGCCAGGCGCGGTGAATTTCGGCGCCGTAGTCCGTGGCCTTGAGGATTTCGCGCTCCGATAGGCCCGCCGCCTGGGCCACCGCGGCGTAGCGCTCGGGGTCGGCTGCGACCGCCAGGGCGGCGACCTCGTAGGCGCGCCGGGCGTCACTACTGTGCTCCCCGGTGACCGGCCAATCGGCGCGCGGGACCTCCGCGGATTCGATCATCCAAGAACGAACCCGGGCCAAGAGGACATCGGGTGCTCGATCAGGCAGGTGATGGGTCAGGTAGTGGGTCGCGAAGGCATCGGCCATCGTCTCCTCGTTTGCGAGGACCGGGAGGTCAAATTCCCGAATGAGGCCGTGCCCGATTTCGTGGAGGACGACGTGCAGGATGACGTCTGCGGCGAACTTCGAGAGGGTGGCACTGGCCTCGTGTTCCGCGAGGGCGGAGGAGGGAGTGCCCTTGTCTCCGACCGGCGAGCCCCCTCCCTCGTGCGTGCAGTTACAGTGCCGGAAGCGCTCCACTTCGGCCTGGAGTTTGGGCACTTCGATCCGAAAGTTCCGCGCCGCGTCCTCAAGGAGTGCCTGGCCACTCTGATACCGGGTTTCCGCGGCAACCATGAAGGCGGCGACCTCTCTATCCTTCACGCCCAAGCCGAGCGAGAGCGCGTTCCACACCACGTCCTTCATCGAGCCGGAGTTGGTGAGGTCGACCGTGCAGCTCGGGGGACCGGGCCGAGGATCGACCTGAGCCAAGGACCCTCGGCCGGCAAGAATCACCCCCAAGCTCACCACGACCCATCGACGCGCCCACGATGCCTTCGAGCTCTGATGATTGTTCATGTTCGTCCCGGGCGGGGTCTCTACCCTACCACGCAAATCAAGGCGGGGCGTCGTGCAGACAGTGAGAAGTCGTGAATCGCATCGGGCTCGGGCGCTGGTAGAGTTTGCCTCGCGATGCCGGAACCACTCAGCCGCCCCAACGATCGCTCCCTCGAGGGAATTGCGGGGATGTACGTTGCGATCACGCCGGCGCTCTACGCCTGGGCGCGATGCCGGATCCCCCCGAACCAGCGAGGGCGGGTCGAGGCCGCGGACATCATCCAAGAGACCTGGCTGCGGGTCCTCCCCAAGATCTCCGACTTCGATCCCGCACGGGGCAACTTCCGGCAGTGGGTCTTCGGGTTTGCGCGCCTGGTGCTCGGTGAGGTTCTTGCGGGGCAGGGGAAGATCGATGTGACCGCCATCCCTGCCCATCACGCCGATCTCCTCGGCACAATCACGACCGCCAGCCGCAAAGCCGCCCGGAACGAGGGGGTCGCCGCGCTCGTCCGGGTGATCCATGAACTCGACGAAGTCGACCGGAAACTCTTGATAGCCCGCGGACTCGAGGGCACCGGCCACGACGAGGTGGCGGCGCAGTTGGACCTGACCGCTCAGGCGGTCCGCAAGCGGTGGCAGAGGTTGCGGGAGCGCTTGATCGAACGAGGAGTGTCCGAAGGCCTCATCGACGTGGCTTAGAGCTTTTCGCGCTCACTTGCGAGCCGCGCCCAAAACTCCGCCCATGCCTTCATCTCGTCGCCTCCGAGGCTGAGCATGCGGGATTGATCACGCACATTGGTCCAATCGGGCGATTGAAGCAGATCCAACAGGAAGGCCTCCCATGCCTCGTCTCTGTTCGTACTTCCGGAACCGGAGGTGGCCCGCGCCGCCACTTCAGCCATGAGCCAGTTCCGCGCCATCGACGAGAGGGCGACCGCACTCTCGATCGGCACGCCCGGAGTAGGCGCTCCGGTTTCACTCATGGCGGCAATCGCCGATCGCGCCGCCGACCAACGATGCGGCAAGCCGGTGGTGGAGAGCAGGCTCGGATCTGCCTCGAAAGCCCTTCGGTAGAGGTGCAGCGCCGCTCGCGGCAGGTGACATCGCTCACCGAAAGCCGCGAGCTCTACCAGGTCCTGGGCGCTGGCGCAGACCTCTGCGCCGGAAGCGACCTGCCGGACGCGCTGCGCTTTGGCCACCTCAGCCTCACAATCCCGAATCCACTGGCCGGTCGGATGTTTCCAGTCCGGGAGTTTGGACCCGAGCTCATGGGCTCTCCGCATGCAGTCGAGGGCCGCTTCGAAGTTGCCGAGCAGGCGATGCGTGTTCGCGAGGCTCGTGTGGGCTGTCGCGTAATCCGGTCGCAGCCGTACCGCCTCGACAAATTCGGCCAAGGCCGCTTCACGCCGCTTCTTCTTGCTCAGAAGGGATCCCATATGAAAATGAACTTCCGCTCTTATCCTGTCCGATTCGCAGTTCGGGAGCGCGGCCCGATAGTCCGCTTCGGCCAGATCGAGCTTCCCGTCGCGCACACGCTCGGTGCCGCGCATTCTCAATGCGTAATTGTTATTGGGGTTTTGAGCGAGCGCCTGCTCGATCAGGGCGAGTGCCTCGACGCGTTGGCCCTTCCTCAGCAAAATTCCCGCCATCTCGGAGAGAATTCCGTCCGTCTTCAAGTCCGAGGTCGGCCGGTCCTTGGCAACGTCCAGGGCCGCTTGGAATTCTCCCAGGGCTTCCTCCGTTCGGCCCAGGCGTTGGAGAATGAAACCGAGGCGTTGCCGGACTCTGATTTTCTGAAGAGAGCTCGGATTAGTGATGCGTTCGAGACCCTCACGCACGCGTACGAGCGCTTCCTCGCCTCGGCCCAATCCGGTGAGTGACCGTCCCAACAGGTCGAGCAGGTTCGCATCCGGGCCGATCCGAGTCATACCGGCTTCGGCGGCCTCGAGGGCCGCTTGGAAGTTCCCCTGGCCAATACGGATTTCGCCGATCGCGAGTAGCGAGCGAGTCGCGTTCGGATCCCGCGCGAGTGCGGCCTCGTGGTGGCGGATGGCATCCTCGTACCGTCCCTCGCGTGCGCATGCCAGGGCGCGCCAGTAGTGAGGCAGGGCCGACCCCGGCCAGTTCTCGGTCATCATGGCCGTGGCATCGTGGAGGATTTTCTTGTCGCCGACATGCATCGCGGCGTGGGCAAGAGTGTCGTAATAGGCGAGCCTCGGCCGTTGGCACTTCAAAACGGCGAGCCTCGCCAAGTCCAAGGCTTTCTGGAACGCCGACCTGTCGCCGTCATGCCCCGCGTCAATGAGCATACACGCCGTGAGGTGGAGGTCGTACGGCGTTCGCGCAATCGGCTGGCTCGCCTCGGGCGCGGGATCATTCGGATTTGGGCTGCGCCGTCGTTCCACGTCGGCAACGAGGCCTTGCAACATCACGCTGTGTGCCATCATTGCCGGATATTCGGCCGCCAGTCGAAGGACATCGTCGTGCCGCCCAGTCCTGAAGAGCGTGTACATCAAGCCAATGACCGCATCTTCGCTCCCGTCATTCACCCGAATTGCCGCTTCGAAGAGAGGGATCGCCGCCCTCCCGGATCCCTCGGTAGCCTCGTGGTACGCCGCGCTGATCAGTTCCTCTTGCCGCAGAAAGCGAGCTTCGGCTTCGGCCGCCAAAATCAATGGGCGATTCGCGCGATGAGTCGCGACGAGCGTGGCGATCGTCGGTAGGGCCACGATCAGGAGAAGAAGCAAGGAAGCCCACGCCGGCTCGCGGCGGACCCACCTGGTGAGACGCCCCACCGGACCGATCCGGCGAGCCATGACATCCCCACCCCTGGCCGCGGCGGCAAGATCAGTGGCCAGCAGCGCCGCCGAGGAGTAGCGCCGTGCCGGGTCCTTTTGGAGCATGGTCTCGACCACGGCCTCCACGGCCGCCGGAACCCGCGGATTGAGTTGCCGCAGTCGGGGTGGCTCCCGGGTCAGGATTGCCTGGTACAGGCCCTGATGGGTGGGCGCCTCGAACGGACGGCGCTTCGCCAAATGTTCGAACAACACCACGCCCAAGGACCAAATGTCGGTGCGCTGGTCGATTCGGAGGGTCTTACGCGTGAGCTGCTCCGGGGACATGTAGGCCGGCGTACCCAAGAGATCGCCGGTCTGGGTGAGGGACGGCAGGTCGACTTCCTCCGTGTGCGCGAGTCCGAAGTCGAGCAGCACCGGCTCTCCCGCGTCGGTGACCAGGATGTTCCCGGGCTTGACATCGCGGTGGATGATCCCCGCTTCGTGGGCGGCGTGGAGCGCGTTCGCCACTTTGCCGAGGATTCTCAGTGCGGAAGCAACATTGGGACCTTCCGGCAGGGTGTCGGTTTCCCCCAGCGCCCGGGTCAGGATCTTTCCTTCCACATAGCGCATCGCAATCCAGGGTGGGCTGGCTTCAAGGTCAAACTCATGGACTTCGCGGATCCCGGGGTGGCGGAGCTTCGACGAGAGATCGGCCTCTCGGCGAAATCGGATCCTCGCTTCGTCGCCGAGCATGGCCACTCCGAGCAAGACCTTCAGCGCGACTTCCCGGCCAGTCCGCTCGTCCACCGCCAAGTACACGGCCCCTTGGCCGCCGCGGCCAATCTCGCGCTCGATCCGAAAGTTAGGAATCGTGGGGGTGGGTTCCACCGGGGCTCCTGAACCCGGAGCGTCTACCCCGGGCGGTCCTCTGTCAAGACGCCAACCCTGGACGCAGGGGAGGCGGCCGGAGATGATGGGGGCGACCGAGCGAGGGTCAGGATGAGCGTCCCCCAAAATTGCGGATTCACTCCGGCGGTGTTGAGCGCGCATGTGAAAAGCGTGCGGGCGCGGAGTCGTCAGAGCCGATTTGTCGGGGTCCGGCTCGCGGGGAATTGGACCGGTCCGTCGCGGATCACGGCCGGGGAGGAAGAAGCCCAGGTGATCGTGTGTCCCTCGGTGTTGGCGGTGCGCGAGGCCCTGTCGTCTCCTCCGGAGGGGGAGGGCCCCATCGTGCTGCTCACCGATCGCACGGAGCAGGAAATCGGGGCGGATGCCCTGTCCCGGCTCGCGAAGCGAAGGCTGTGGTCGATCGAGCTGTGGGATGTGGTTTTGGATCTCTTCGGGGCCCATGAACTTGACCCTCGCTTGAGAGGGAAGACCTGGTTGCCGGGCCCCCTCATCGAGGTTGCGAAAGAGAACGCTCCCCTCGCTGTTCGCAGTCGCGTGCTGGATGAAGAGCGCGCCATGTCCACGCTGCTCCGCGCCCGCTTGGGAATGCGGGAATCGCGGATGGACGAGAGTGCCCTCCTGCGCTGGACGACTTCGGCGGATCAGGTGGCCCAATTCAAGGCCGCCCCGCCGGAGATGCGGGCCGGAGTCGCGCAGTGGGTGATCGAGAGCGCGGGCAAGGTCGGCGAGGCGGTCTTTTGGCTCATCGATCAGGATCGGGGGACGCAGGCGCTGCCCCTCGGCCTCGCTCTGCGGGCGTTGGTCGGTACGACCTCCGGACCCTCCGGTCCTGAAACTCCGACCGCCCAGGCGGCAATGATTCGCCTGGAGGCTTGGCTCGGCGGGCATTCGCTTTCGCTGGAAGTCGCGCGACGCTGGGCCTACATTGCCGAACATTGTCTGGAGGGACTCGAAGGATCGTCGGACGTCGCCGCCGCGCACGCTCATCTCGCCGAAGCGCAGGCGATTCTCGTGAGCCTCAAGGCGGCCGAGGAAGCTCACTCCAGCCGATTCCTGCCATCGGGCTTCGACCTGCAACTCCGCCAATTCGCAGCGGCCGCGGCGACTTGGTGGTCGAACTCCGGTGCCGCCGAGACTCTAGGAACGGTCCTCGCGTGGTCCGACCGGGCGCGCGACTACCGCCGAGCCTCACACGAGAGTGCGCGGCTCTCCGCCGTGGACATGGCCGAGCGCCTCTTGCGGAGGCGGACGGAGAATCGCCCCCGGGCGACCCCCTCCGATCTGGTCACTGCGATGCGCCACTACGCCGCGGAGGGAGCGTTCTTGGATCGCGCGCGCCCCGTCCTGGCCGCGCATGGGAACGATCCCTTACTCGGTCCCCTGATTCGGACTCTGCTCGAGTCGGTGGATCAGGAGCGCGAGGAAGAAAACCGGCGCTTCGCGCAAATCCTCGCACAGAGCGGGGTCAATGAACTCCCCGCTGGCGTGCTGGGAGTCGAATCGTTGATCGCGGAGGTCGTCGCTCCGCTCGCCCTGGAAACTCGAGTCCTGTTGTTGGTGTTGGACGGACTCTCCGCCGCGGTCTTTCGGGAACTGGCGGAGAGTCTCGCGCACCATCAGTGGCTCGAAATACGGCCCACCGGAGAGCGGGAGCGGCGCTCCGTGCTTGCGGCCCTCCCGACGCTCACCCGCAGTTCGCGCACGAGTCTCTTCGCGGGCCGTCTCCAACTCGGGTCCGCCGACACCGAAAAGGCGGCGTTCGAAAATCACCCGCTATGGACACGAGCGCCGCGAGCCAACCAGCGTCCGGTCCTCCTGCACAAAGCCGAGGTGGCCAAACCGATCAGGCTCGAGCAGCGCGTGGTCGGGATCGTGATCAACACCGTGGATGATCATCTCGCGAAGGGCGATCAAATGCATCTGGCGTGGACGGTAGAATCCATCGGACCGCTCGCGAGAATCCTGCGGGAGGCTCGGGAAGAGAAGTACACCGTCGTCCTGACCGGGGACCACGGACATGTGCTCGAGCGCGGGTCGGTGCTCCGGTCGCACACGACCGAAAATGCCCGAGCGCGCCCGGATGACGGCACCCTGAATCCTGGGGAGGTGCGGCTCTCTGGGGCGCGCGTTCTCTCGAGCGCGGGGAATACGGTGGTGGCAGCCTGGAGCGACCGCGTTCGCTACGGAGCAAAGCAGCACGGTTATCACGGCGGGGCGAGCCCGGCCGAGGCGGTGATTCCCCTCGGGATTTTCGTCGCCTCGGATACGCCCCCCTCGGGGTACGAGTTTGCCCCGCGCGATATCCCTGCCTGGTGGGATCTCGGGAGCGCAGTGATCGTGCCGCTGCGTCCTGTCGAGTCCAAGCCGACGGCCACCGGCAGCCTCTTCCCCGAGGTCACGGAGCCGGAGTTTTACGAGCGGCTGGCGAAGTCCCAGATTTTTCGAGACCAGGAGAAAATGGCGAAGCGGGCGGCGCCTCCCAAACAAGAACTCCAGCGTCTGTTGGCGGCGGTCTTGGATGCAGGCGGAAGCTTGACTTTCGATGCGCTGGCGCGAGCCTTGAGGCTCCAGATCCCGCGGCTGCGGGCGCTCTTGGCGGCCAGCCAGCGGGTGCTCAATCTCGACGGCACCACGGTGCTCGAGTTCGATCTTCCTTCGAACACCGTTCGTCTCGATCGGGAACTTTTGGAGCGGCAGTTTGACCTCTGATTCGGGAGCCAGGTCCAAGCCGAGCGCGGAGCGACGTCGCGCCATCATCGACGCCCTGCGCCGCGGTACGGTTCCGGAGCACAGCCTCGACACCTTTGCCGTCGGCTTGGGTCGGTTCGATGCCGCCCTCGAAGACGAACTCGCGCTCGTGCAGCGAGGCGGCGCGGTGTTCAAGGCGGTGCGCGGCGAGTACGGCAGCGGCAAGACCTTCTTCGCGCGGCACTTCGAGGAGCGGGCCAAGTCCTTGGGGATGGCGGCCTGCGAAGTGCAAATCAACGAACGGGAGACTCCGCTCCATCAGTTGGAAACGGTGTATCGCCGGCTGACCGAACGCCTCTCCACCACATCCATGAGGACGGGCGCTTTCCGCAGCATCATCGACCAGTGGTTTTACTGCTTGGAACAGGATGTGAAGCGCGAACGGCCGCAGTTGGAGGACGACGACGCCGCTTTGGAGAAGAGCATCCGCGACCTCATGGAAAGACGCCTGTTCGCGATTCAGGCGACGGCACCGGCGTTTGCGGCCACCCTGCGGGCCTACCGCGCCGCTGACATGGAGAACGATACCGCCACCGCCGAGGCCCTGATCGCGTGGCTCGGCGGGCAACCGACAGTCGGGGCGAGTGCGAAGCGCGCGGCCGGCGTGAAGGGCGAAGTCGACCACTTCGCAGCGCTGAGTTTCTTGCAGGGCCTATTGATGATCTTGCGGGACGCCGGCATGTTCGGCCTCGTGCTCGTGCTCGACGAGGTGGAGACCCTCCAGCGCGTGCGCAGCGACGTGCGCGACAAGGGCTTGAATGCCCTGCGGCAGCTCATCGACGAGATCGACGGCGGTCGATTTCCCGGTCTCTACCTCATGATCACCGGCACCCCGGCGTTTTTCGAAGGCCCGCAGGGAGTGGCGCGCTTGCCTCCCTTGGCCGCGCGCCTTCAAGCCGACTTTCGGACCGATGCACGATTCGACAATCCGCGGGCGGTGCAGATTCGTCTCCCCGGGTTTTCGTTGGAATCGCTCGGGGCGGTGGGTCGGCGCGTGCGTGACCTCTACGTCCAGGGCGCCCACGAACCCGCTCGCGTGGCGGCGCGCGCCGACGACGCGTTGATCGATGATCTCGCGCGGGGAGTGGCCGGCGCGTTCGGTGGTCGGGTGGGCGTCGCTCCGCGCCTGTTTCTCAAGAAACTGGTCGAAGACCTGCTCGACCGCATCGACCAATTTCCCGACTTCAATCCGCGCGAGCATTACGCCCCCACGGTGGTCGATGCCGAACTCAACGATTCCGAGCGGGCCGCGCGATCTTTGGTATCGCCGGATGACGTGCGGTTGGATCCATGAGTGATTTTTCACGCCTGCATCCCGCGATTCAGCACCACATCGTGAATTCGCTGGGCTGGCGGCAGCTACGGCCTTTGCAAGAGGCGGCGATCGATCCTTTGCTCGCCGGGCATCACGCGCTCATCCTCGCGGGCACGGCGGGTGGCAAAACCGAGGCGGCGCTCTTCCCCCTGCTCTCCCGCATGTTGAACGAGGAATGGCGCGGGCTCGGCATTCTGTATTTGTGCCCGATCAAAGCCCTCCTCAATAATCTTGAAGTGCGATTGTCCCAGTATGCGGGATGGCTCGGGCGGCGCGCGATGGTGTGGCACGGTGACGTCTCGGAGTCCGAGCGACGGCGGATGCGGAAAGATCCGCCGGACATCCTGCTGACGACGCCGGAGTCTCTGGAGGTGATGCTCCTATCGCGGCGCGCCGATCCCTCGAAATTTTTCTCCGGCGTGCGGGCGGTGGTGGTGGACGAAATCCATGCCTTCGCGGGGGACGATCGCGGGTGGCACCTTTTGTCGGTGGTGGAGCGGATTGCGCGCCTTGTGGATGCCCCGGTGCAGCGCGTCGGGCTTTCGGCGACGGTAGGCAATCCGGAGGTCTTGGTCGATTGGCTCGCGGCCTCGGCGCCCGGGCCGCGCGAGGTGATTCGGGTCGCGAGTGCGACCGTGACCTCCCCCCCGGAGATCTTGGTGGACCACGTGGGATCGCTCGCCAACGCCGCGAAAGTGATCGCGGCGTTACACCGCGGGGAGAAGCGACTCGTGTTCTGCGACAGCCGCGCCCGCGTCGAGCAGCTCGGCATCGGCCTGCGCGAACTCGGCGTCTCCACCTTTGTCTCCCACAGTTCGCTCGGACAGGACGAGCGGCGTCGCGCGGAGGCGGCGTTTGCCGCGGGCCGTGACTGTGTGATCGTCGCCACCAGCACGCTCGAGCTGGGTATCGATGTGGGCGATCTCGATCGCATCATCCAAATTGACGCTCCGGCCACGGTCGCTTCCTTCCTCCAGCGGCTCGGGAGAACGGGGCGGCGCCCCGGTGCGCAGCGTAATTGTCTCTTCCTCACCACCAGTGAAACCGGATTCTTGCGCGCGCTCGGACTGCTTGAATTGTGGGCGGACGGATTTGTCGAGCCCACCCTTCCTCCTCCCGAGCCTCTGCACGTGTTTGCGCAGCAGGTGCTCGCGTTCATCCTCCAGGAAGGTGGGGTCGACCGTGAGACGATCAAACAGTCTCTCCGGGCAATGTCCGGGTTTGCCTGCCTCGATCCCGCGGACTTGGAGGCGATCTTCGATCACATGTTCGAGCGGAGCATCCTCGTTTCCGACGGCGGCCTGCTCGGCCTCGGGCCGGAGGCGGAGCGGTTGTACGGGGCCAAGAACTTCCTGAAACTGTTCTCGGTCTTCTCGGCGCCGCCCCTCTTCGTGGTTTTCCATGGGCGCAACGAGATCGGCTCGGTGGACGAGACGATGTTTCACGTCCGGCAGGCGGGGGCGCCCATTCTTCTCTTGGCAGGGCGCAATTGGCGGGTCACGCATTTGGATCGAGGCCGGCGCGTGGCGTACGTCGAGCCCGTGGAACTCCGGGGTCGTTCGCACTGGCTGGGACCCGGTCAGGCCCTCCACTTTCGCTTGTGTCGGGCGATTCGCACGCTCCTCGCGTCGGGGCGTACGCGCACCCCTCTCTCCAACCGAGCGCAGGAGTATCTGACCACCGTTCTCGCGGGTTTTGCCTGGGTGCAGGACGACGCGACCTGCGTCGTGACGACCCGGCCGGGCCATTCCACCTGGTGGACGTTTGCCGGCCTGCGGGCCAATCAAGTGCTGGCGGAGGCGTTCAGCACCGTCCTCGCGGTGTCCGGGCAAGGTGACAACTTCGAGATCGCCCTCCACGATCACGCCGATCTCGAGGAAGCCGAGCGTCTCCTCACCTCCCGGACCAAGCTCGGACCTCCGCCCCTCGACGACGATGCCATCTCCGCCCTCGAGTTCTCCGCCTGCCTACCCCGATCCCTGGCCGAGCGCCTCCTCCGCCGCCGCCTCTTCGACGAACCCGCCCTCCACGCCTGCCTCTCCGAACCGATCCGATTTGTCCGCTGAAGCCTTAAGGGTTCACTTCTCCGGGAACTTCTCGCCGAGTCGGGAGTCCAATGACAAAACGCCTTCGGAGAAACATCGTGATCAAGCAGTTTCCTTGGTTGTTGTCGGCCATTTTCCTGGTGGGTTCGGGCAGGGCTCAGGACCCAGGGCCGGCGGTCCGGGCGGTCAACGGATTTGGCTGGGATCTGCACCGGATGCTGGCGGGGACGGATGGGAATCTTGTCTTTTCTCCCTACTCGATTGGTGCTGCGCTGGGCATGACCAGGGAGGGGGCGGCGGGGGAGACCGGAGTGGAGATGGACAAGGTTCTCCACTTTCCCCCGGGCGGGCCTGACTCGAGTTGGCGCGACCTCACCGCCGCCCTGGTACCGAAGGTTCGGCCGCGGGGTCGGGGTGACGAGGCGCCTTCGTACCAGTTCGAGACCGCCAACGCGCTCTTCGTTCAGGAAGGAGCGTCGTTCGAATCCCGCTTCTCGGGCCGCGTGAAGGACCTCTACGATTCAGGATTCCGGCCGGTGGACTTCCGGCGCGCGGAGGAGGCTCGGCAGGCGATCAACCTGTGGGTCAATCAACGCACGCACGAGCGCATCCCGGAGATCCTGGCGCCCGGCACGCTCTCCGCCGAGATGCGAGTGGTCCTCGCGAACGCAGTGTGGTTCAAGGCGATGTGGACGAAACAGTTCTCCGAGAAGGGGACGAAGGACGAGGACTTCCACGTCACCGCCGACCGCAAGGTCACGGCCAAGATGATGCACCGGGTCGGCGAGTGCCGCTACGGCGAGACCGCGCTCGCTCAGGTCTTGGACCTCAGCTACGGACAGGGGGAGACGGGTTTCCTGGTCGTCCTTCCGAAATCCAAGCATGGGCTCGGTGAGGTGGCGTCGAGGGAAAACCCAGCCTCTTGGGTCTCCGCACTGGACGAAAAACTGCCAAGGGTCGACATCAAGATCCCTCGGTTCACCTTCTCTAGCGGCTACGAACTCGGCCCACCACTCAAGTCGATGGGCATGCAAAGGGCCTTTGATCCCAAGGCCGCGGACTTCTCCGCCATGTGCAAGTCCGAGCCCTTCCACATCGGACTCGTGATCCACAAGGCCTTCATCGCCGTCGACGAGGAGGGCACGGAAGCTTCCGCGGCGACCGTCGTTGCCCTCCGGGCCGGCGCCCGCCCGAACACCGAAGAGCCCATCCCCTTCGTCGCCGACCACCCCTTCCTCTTTTTCATCCGCCACCGCCCGACCGGCACGATCCTCTTCTGCGGCCGCGTCACCGACCCGACCGCGGCTGCCAATTGAGTTGCCAGGTCACCTTATGTCCGTCCTTGCGGTGAAAGACTGAGTCCGCAAGTTGACAGGGCGACGGCATAACTCCATTTCTCGTCGAGACTTAGGGAAGGGCTGGGCGTAAGATAAAAGTTTTTATCTTAGGGTGGGAAGCGCCCTAAGTGCGTTCCGCGTCCGACCAACTGGAGGGGGGCGTGCCGCCCCTCTTTCTGTAGACTAGCGGGCCCATGAGCGAACAGGTTTCTGAAGAGCTGCGCGGCCGGATGCGGCGGGACTGGGACGAGCGGGCGGTGACGAACCCTCGTTGGTTCATCGCTTCGAGTGTGGAGGGCGGGGAGGCGGAGTTTCATGCCTCGGGGGTGCAGGATGTCGCCTTCTTCTTTTCGGGGCTCGAGGACCTGCTCACGCCCAAAACCGACGTTCTCGATCTCGGGTGCGGGCTTGGGAGGATGGACCGGGTGATCGCACCGCGGGTTCGCAGCCTGGTCGGAGTGGATGTGTCCCCGGAGATGATCCGGCAAGCCCAGGCCCGGCTGGCCGATCAGTCCAATGTGCGGTTCCTCGCGGTGAGCGGGTCCGATTTCCAGGGCGTCGAGCCGGCCAGCCTCGACCTCGTATTTTCGCACATCGTCTTGCAGCACGTGCCGCGGGAAGTGGCGGCGTCGTACCTGCGGGACGCACTTCGGGTACTGCGTCCGGGGGGAGACTTCGTCTTCCAGGTTCCGGAGCCGGTGGGGACGTTGCCCCCGGATCCCCCGGCCTCGGACACCTTCGGAATGCGCTACTACCGCGAGGCCGAGATTTGCGAGCTCGCCGAGTCGATGGGCTATGTCTGGAAGGGAGCCGCTCGGTACTTCGTCGCGGACGGCACGCCGCCCTTCACCCAGCTTCGCATCCACCTGAGGACTCGCTCACCATGAAGTACCTGCTCTTGGTCATGACTTCGATGGCGGTGGCCCAGGGGGACCCGGCCCCCGGCATCGAGTGGAACTTGGAAGAGGGCCGCTCGTTGGAGCTTCGCGCAAACGGGGAGGTCTGCTGGCGCTTCAATTTCGGCGAGGAACGCGGCAAGCCCGGCTTTCATCCGCTGGCGCTGCCGGGGGGACGAGTGCTCACGGTGGATGCACCGAAGGACCACCTTTGGCACCACGGACTCTGGTTCTCTTGGAAGCTGATCGATGGCGTGAATTTCTGGGAGCACGACCCGAAGACCGGCCGCCCCACGGGGAAGACGAGTTGGTCGCGCCCCGAGATCGATCGGAAGGACGACGGCTCGGCGTTGATCACGATGGATCTCACCTACGCGCCTCGGGACGGAATTCCGGTGCTCACGGAGAAGCGTCGGATTCGCACCTCGGTGCCGGCGGCGGACGCCTCATTTTTCATCGACTGGTCGGCGGAGTTTCAGGCTTTGGCCGACTGCAAACTCGATCGCACGCCCCCTCCTCACGAACCGGGAGGTAAGTCGAACGGCGGCTACGCCGGCTTTTCGTGCCGCCTGGTCCAACTGGAGGAGCGGGACGCGCGCACGAGTCAGGGCCTCGTGAAATGGAACGAACACGAGCGATTCCGGGTGAATGCGCACGCCTTCGACTACCGCGGCCGGCTGAAGGGGGAGCAATTGGGCGTCGCGATCATCGACCACTCCACCAATTCGCGCACCCCCTCGCCGTGGTACTCGGTCTGTTCTTCCGGAATGACCTTCTTCACGCCCGCCGTGCTCGGCCAGGATGCCTTATCCTTGAGCAAGGGCGAGTCGTTTCGCCTCGCTTATCGCGTGCACGTCCACCCGGGGCGGTGGAGCGCGGAGCAACTCGAAGCCGCGACCCGGGAGTTCCACGCGACCCCCCTCGGAGCTGGACGATGAAACGCACCAAACTCTCTCGCCGTCGCTTTCTGCAAGTCTCGGGTGCCGCGTTGGCCGCGCCGCTGGTGCTTCCGAGCCGAATTCTCGGGACTCGAGCGCCGAGCCGAACCCTGGCGATCGGGGTGATCGGGTGTGGGCGCCAGGGGACCGGCGATTTCAAGCAGGTGATCGAAGTCGGCCTCGGGGCGGAGGTCCCGGCTCGCGTGGTGGCGGTGTGTGACCTCGACGAGTCCCGAGCACTCGCCGCGCGCGCGGTCATCGGGGACATCTATTCGAAGAAGGTCGGCGCCGGCGATCATCGGCCGGCGATCTTTCGTGACTATCGGGAATTGCTGGAAAAAGACGGCCTGGATGCGGTCGTGATTTCCACGCCCGACCATTGGCATGCCCTCAATGCGATCGCGGCCGCGGAGGCGAAGAAGGGGATCTACCTTCAAAAGCCGCTCACTTACAGTCACCGCGAGGGGCAGCTCCTGGTGGCGGCGGTTCGCAAACACGGCGTCACCCTGCAAGTCGGCTCCCAGCAGCGCTCCGACGCGCGATTTCGCGATGCCTGCCAGCGAGTGCGGGCGGGGCTACTCGGCAAGCTGCAGCGCATCCACGTTTTTCTGCCGCCGGACAAAGGTCAGGGAGACCCCAAGGTTTCTCCCGCCCCGAGTGGCTTCGACTACGACACTTGGCTCGGGCCAACCGCGGCCGTTCCCTACGCCGAGGCGGGAGTGCATCCGATCTCGAAGGGCACGAAGCCCGACTTCGGCCGCCCAGGCTGGCTCCAGATCCGCCGATATTGCCTCGGCATGATTACGGGCTGGGGGTCGCACATGAACGACATCGCGCAATGGGGACACGGCGGCGATGCCGACGGTGGAATCGTCGAGATCGAAGCCAGCGCGGAGTATCCGAGCCGCGGGCTATTCACTGTGCACACGAAATTCCGAGCCGTGGGGCGGTACGCAGACGGCGTCGAGCTGATCCAGGAGACCGGCGAACCCGCCGGAGTGCGCTTCCTTGGTGAGCGGGGATCGATCTTCGTGCAGCGCGGCAAGATCGAAGCCGATCCGCCGGAGATCTTGAAAGACAAGATCCCCGACGGCGCTCCGGTGCTCGCGACCAGCTCGCACCACTACCGCAATTGGCTCGAGGCCGTGCGCGACCGCAAGGATCCCATATGCCCGGTCGAGGTCGGGCATCGCTCGAACTCACTGTGCATCATCACCGACATCGCGATGCGCACCGGGCGCAAGCTCCGCTGGGATCCGAAGGCAGAGCGCTTTGAGAATGACTCCGAGGCCGATGCCCTTCTCGATTACACCCACCGAGCCCCCTGGACCCTCTGAGAAAAACCGCCATGGCGCTGAGATTCGAACGGGACGAGCGGGCGGGGCACCTTCGCCTTTGGGATGACGATCATCTCGTGTTCGGATGGCGCTTCGGGGAAGAGGTTCCTCTGCCGCATTGCTTCCCGCTGCGCACACCGTCGGGGCGGGATCTTCTGACCGAAACTCCGGAGCTGTACCCGCATCACCAAGGCCTGTGGCTCGCCGACAAAGTGCAGCCCGAAGGCGGCAAGGTCGTCGACTTCTACCACTACCCCAAGAATCAGCGTGATCCGGCCGACGTGACGAAGGGCTACCACCACGCGATGCGGGAGCGGTCAGCTCCGGAGACGGCGATCGTTGGATCGCAAGCACGGATGAGCTCCACGCTGGACTGGGTGATCGAAGGCATCGGATCGGTGGTGACGGACCGAAGGCGCGCCTCCTTGGAGCTCCTGCCAGATCGCGAGTGGGTGCTCGATCTTTCCTGGGAGTGGCAGGCGACTTCGGGGCCAGTGCGATTTCTGAGCGATTGGATTCACTACGGCTGGCCCTATCTGCGGCTTCATCCCCAGTATTCGCCGGAAAAGGGCGGGCGAATCGTCGACGATCAGGGGCGAGTGGGGTCGGATCGACTGCATGGTCAGTACGCAAATTGGGTCGATGCGAGTGCGACCATCGAAGGCGTGACCGAAGGAGTGGCCATCTTCCGCAATCAGCCACATGAATGGTGCCGGTGGCTCGCGAGGGATTACGGCACCTTCGGGCCGAGGCGTCCGGACCGCCAGAGCGGGACAAACTTCACCTTGGCTCCCGGCGAGTCCTTGACCGGCTCGGTGCGGATCCTCGTGCATCGCGGGGATGAGATCTCGGGGAAAATCGCGTCGCGCTACCGTCAATTCATGGCGGAGACGCCGCGGTGAATAGACGCCAGTTCCTGGCGGCCGCGACGACGCCGTTCCTCGCCGGCTGTGTGGCGGGGAGTGGAGCCACGAAGGACGGGGCGCGTCCGCGCATCGAGCGGGTCGAGGTCTTTCCGATCCGCTACCCCATGACCGGCTACTTCAAGTTCTTCGCCGGTCCGGACGGATCGACTGGTCGCGCGGCGGTGGTCGTGAAGATCACCTCCGACGATGGGGTGGTGGGATACGGGCAGTCGGTCCCGATCGCGAAGTGGAGCGATGAAACCTTGGAGACGTCGACGGTCGCGTTGCAGAAGTACTTCGGGCCGGCTTTGATCGGACGCGACCCCGAAGATCTGGTCGGGGCGCATCAGGCCCTGGATCAAGCGATCGCTCCGGGCTTCAGCACCGGAATGCCGATTACCCGCGCGGGCATCGACTTGGCTCTGCATGACGGGATGGGCCGACGTCACAAGAAGTCGGTTCCGGAGCTTTGGGGGCTCGCCGCCAAACCGAAGCTCACGCTCTCGTGGACCGTCAATGTCACGGAGCTCGCGCAGGTCGAAGCGGTCATGCAAGTCGGCCGCGAGCGCGGCTATCGGCACTTCAACATCAAGGTCGGCCCCGATCCCAAATTCGACGCGGAGCTCGCCGCGCTGGTCCGAAGGGCGGCACCCCACGGCTTTTTGTGGGCCGATGCCAACGGTGGCTACACGGTCGAGTCGGCCCTGGATGCGGCACCGCGGCTTGCTGCGGCGGGGGTCGATGTGCTGGAAGCGCCCCTGCGACCCAATCGAATTCGTGGGTACCAGAGTCTCCGCCGCCAAGCCGCCTTGCCCATTTTGATGGACGAGGGCGTGATCTCCCCCACGGACCTCGAGGAGTTCCATGCCCTCGGCATGCTCGACGGAGTGGCGATGAAACCCTCTCGCTCCGGCGGGCTCCTCTCCGCTCGCGCGCAAATCGAATATTGCCGACAGCACGGACTCTGGTGGCTCGGCAGTGGCCTGACCGATCCCGACCTCTCTTTCGCCGCCACCCTCCAGCTCTATGCCGCTTTCGGCCTGGACCGTCCGGCGGCCCTGAACGGCCCCCAGTTCCTCACGGCCAGCATCCTGCGGCATCCCATTCACGTCGAAAACGGCGAGGCCCAGGTCCCCCTCGGCCCGGGCCTAGGCGTGGAAGTCGACGAGGCCAAGCTCGCCGAGCTGGCCGCGAGTTAGTGGCTGAGGGCGGTGTAGCCGGTGCCGACGCGGGTGAAGTCGAGACGGCCCAGGCTGCCGGGGGCGGCGCGGTTGGATTGTATGGTGCTGACGAGACCGAGGCCATTGGGAGCGGTGACGGCAGTCCCCTGCCAAAAGTCGAGGAAGCCCTGGCCGGGTGCGCCCACCACGGGAGTGCCGAAGGGAAAGGGGGCAATGGTGTTGTTGGTGCTGATGAAACCGTTGGTGATTCCGAGAAGCTGGGCATCACCATCCAGCCGGGTCGTCGAGGTCAGAGGAGTGGGGTTGATCCCCGCAAGACCGCTGATCGCGACGTCGCCATCGCCGAAGAGCTCGATTGAGAACGTGTTCGACGAGGTGGGCTCACCGTTGTAGCGCACGCCTACGAAGTTCACGCTGACCCCGGCGGGCGACGTCACGACGTTGATCGTGCCGGGAGAGGGGGTGAGGTCGGTCCAAAACATGACCGAGGGGTGGCCGAAGTTGGCCTCGGAGATGGTTGCGGAAAAGTCGTTGTCGAAGTTGCCGAAGGTGACTTTTCCGTTGGCACTGACCCAGAACGAGTCGTAGTTGCGGTCGTAAAACGGCATCGTGCTGAACGCGCAAAACGGCGTGAGTCCGAATCGGTATTCAAAGAACTGGTCCTCCCCGGTGGGGCCGGAAACCGAGTTGAAGCTCTGAGGGTTGATGCCCACCGTCGTGCCTTGGGACAAAGACAAGAAGGAGGGGCGGCTCGGATCGATGACGATCATCTGGCTGCACCAGGTGACTGGGGCGGGAGGGGCATTGAACGCAAGGGAGAGCGGGAAAAAGGCCGGAAAGGCGGGAGTGGGGCCGCCGCTCCAAAGGAAGATCAGGCTCGGATCGGCGAGGGGCACATTGATGACCTGATGGTCGATCAACGGCGTGGAATCGACGTGGCTGCGGCCGACCAGCGGATTGAAGGCAATGACGATGTCATGGGGGTGATTGGTGAGGGTGCTCGAGGTTTCGACCGTGAGGGGGCCGTTGGCACATGCGTTCGCGATCGCGGGAGTCGCCCCGTTGGTCACCTCGAACAAGTGGGTCATCGACGCGGTCGGCTGGTTCTTCTGGAACTGCTGGATCGAAGTGAAGCGGAGGGCGGCAGCGCCGGCAAAGGCCCCGGTAGTGGCAGAGGAGGAGTTGGCAAAGAGGCCTCGGGCCGTCGAGCTCTCGGGAAAACAGTCCAGCACCACTGTGCTTGTGGTCAGGGTCGCGGCGGCCGCGCGGATCGTCACGTTGAGTTGGCTCCCTAGGTATATGTAGGGGATGCAGGGGATCTCGATGCCAAATTCGTTGGGCGACTGCAGGAGAGCGAAGGACCCACCGGGAATGTGCAAGGGGCCGCTTCGAACGATGACGGGATTGGACTGATTGGCCGTGAAATTCGTCGACAGCACTGGGGTGTCGTTGGCTCTGCGCGAGAGGGTCACCTCGAAGTTGGTCCACGTGAGACCCTCCGAGGCCGGGAACTGGCTGAAGGTGGGAGTGGTGCGTTTCAATCGCAGGCTCAGACCCGTGATGGTCGAGGAGACCGGCAGATCAAGAAGGTGCAGCCCGTCGTACTGCACCTGGTAAGTCGCCCCCGCGGTGGCGAAGAAGGGGACACTCGCAGTGCCCTCGGCAGTGCTGGCTCCGAGCGGTGCGACCACGTACTGCGCGCTTGCTGAAACCGACAAAATCACAATCAGGGCCAATGCCCCGGGATTGAACAGCGTCTTCATCTCGGTTCTCCTCGGTCTCGAACTTCGGCGTTGCATCCGAGCCGATCCCATTCCCTTAGCTGTCGGCGGAGTCCTTCGATGACAAGAAAAGTCACCATCCCGAGATTTCTTTCCTCGGTTGTCCGTTGGCCACCGACTCTCTCAAGGTACGAGCGGGGAGCGACTCGAGGTGAGTGGCTCTTATTTCTCGGTTTCGAAGGAGTTTTTCATGTCGGTTTCACGGACTCTCTGTTGGCTGATCATCCTCGCCGCCGGCCTATGCGCCCAGGTGTTTTATGTGAACGACCCCACCAACGCGTCCCAGGTGTGGTCGTCATTCGCTCCGGGTCAGCTCTACCCCGGCGGCGCCGGTCCGGCGTCCGGCGTCCCGGAAGTGGCTGCGGCGATCCCCCTGGGACCCAACCCCTGCGCGTGGAGCGCGCTCCCTCCTTGTGGAACTGTCGAGTCCACATTGCGCGGCGGGCTTGCCCTTGACAGCGGACCATTGCCGGACTTCTACAGCACGGATGGCGTGAACTTGATCACGTTTCCGCACCCGACCTACTTCGGTGGCGGCCTCGGAGGGACTTGTTTGATCTACGCGGTTCCCCCCACGGGAGTGGTCACGGGGCTGGCATTCGACACGCCCACTCAACGGCTGTACTACGTGGACAACAACAACATCCTCTACTTCCAGAGTGGATTTCGGGTCCCATTTGCCCTGGCGGTTGCGGCAGTGGTTGGGCCGGTCGCCCCCCTCTTGCCAGGCCGGACCCTCACCGGACTCGGATTCGAGATTTTCACCGGGACCCTCTGGGCGTGCGATCAGTTGGGCACCGTCTACAACATCAATGCCGCGACCGGCGCGGTCATCGCGACGTTCAACGTCGCCGGGGCGGCGGCGACCTGCGGCGGCCCCACTTCATGTTGGAGCGGACTCGATGTCGACAACAGCAACGGTCCGGGTACTGCCGCCCCGCCGGTGTGCACGGGTTTGACGAGTGCGACCATGCACATTGCCATCACGGACGGCACCAGGATCGTCGATGGGGTGAATGTCGGCGGTCCGACGATCCAGATCGCCAATTGCATGGGTGCTGGACCTGCGGTCGGCGTCTATGGCCTGGCCTGGGGATCCGATCTGCAGACCCGATGGGGGGAAATTGCGGCTGGGGGAGGCACGATCCCGAGTCTCTCCGCGGCCTTGCCCCCGCCTCCTCTGACGGCTTTCGCTCCTACGATCTCGATCCTACAGCCGCTCACGATTCCCAATTCGCTGACCAACACGGTCAGCTTCTGCGGAATCGTGGTGAGCGGTCCGCCGAGTGGTCAAGGCCCTCCTCCTCTGTTCCCGGATATCCTAACCCTGGTGCTGCACCCATCGGCGTGCGCTCTAATCCCTCCAGCGCAGGGAGGTATCAACAACTCTTACTTGCGCTTCATTCCCAATTCTCCAGGCTTCATTAACGCCGGCAAAATCTTCTTGGCCCCGCAACCCGGGGCGTCCGGGGTACTCCAGCGCAGCGCGCCGTCTACCTTCCCGATCGTGGCGGGCTTTACCGCCGGACAAACTTACTTGGTTCAGACTTTCAGTGACTTCGGAGTTTTTAGCGACTGCTGGCAGTTCCGAGCCTCGCTCTGATTCGAGAGGATGACGGGTGAACTCAGCGGCCGAGTCTTCCGCGAAACGGTTCGAGCAAATCAGCGAGCCGCGGCTGGAGGCGCTGCCAGCGTTTTTCGGCCGCAGCCTCGGTGATCCCGAGCGTTCGCGCGACTTCGGCGAGTTCGAGTTCTTCGAGGATGCGGTAGGCGAAGAATCGCTGATCCGCTTCGTCGAGGCCTTCCAGCACGGAGATGACCCTCTTCATCTCTTCGCTGCGCGCGGCGCGGCGGCTGATCGAGGTGGCGTCGGCGGGGATGAGATCGAGAATGTCGCCGGCGCCGACGGCGGGGGCGGGCTTGCGAGCACGTTCAGTGAGAAGTTCTCGCAGCACGTTGTTGGCGATCCCGAACATCCAGCCCCGAAAACTCCCTACCTTCGGATCGAAGACCTCGAACCGATCGTAGGCGCGGACCAGGGTTTCTTGGACGACATCCTCTGGGTCGAGCCTTCGGCGCAAAACCCCCATGACCCGCAGGCGGGCCCAGGCGAAGAGCGCCGCAGCGACCGGCGCGTAGTGCTGACTGAATTCGGATCGTGGCGGCATAGGTGGGAGAATCGTTAGCATGAAGGAACCCATGGATACCAGCGAAGACCGCGTGATCGTCGAGTTCATCACCGAGTACCTGAAGGACCGGGACGCCTCGATTTCGCGGCCGTTGGCCCATTACCTCCAGCTCTGGGCCGGCTTTGAGGAGGCGATCGCCCGCCAGTACTTCCTGCTGCGGGAAGAGCCGACGGCGACCGGCTCGAGCATCCCTCAGGGAAGCGTCGATCGGATCGGGCACTATCGCCTCATCGAAGTCCTGGGTCGGGGCGGCCAGGGGCTCGTGTACCGAGCCTTCGACGAGCAGTTGGGCCGCATGGTGGCGCTCAAGGTCCTTCGCGGCGATTTCCCGGATGACGAGGCCCTGGTGAGATTTCGTCGCGAAGCGGAACTCGCCGGGGGGCTCGACCACCCGGGTATTTGCACAGTGTTCGAAGTCGGACGCGAAGACGGACGCTCCTACATCGCGATGAGGCTACTGCCCGGCCAGACCCTCTCTGCCGCCCTGGACCGGAGGGCGGGAGTGCCGAGTGCGTCGGAATTGCGAGTTTGCGCCTCGTGGGTGGAGAAGGCGGCGCGCGCCGTCCAGTTTGCCCACGACAAGGGCGTCGTCCATCGGGATCTCAAGCCCGCCAATCTCATGCTCATGCCGGACGAGCAGGTGGTGGTGTTGGATTTCGGCTTGGCCCGGCTGGCCGACGACTCCGACGGCCTTACGGCGACTGGCGCCTTGTTCGGGACTCCCGCCTACATGTCTCCGGAGCGGCTCGAAGGGCGACCAGCCACCGCCCTTTGTGACGTGTATTCCCTGGGAGTGATCGCGTATCGGCTGGCGACGGGCCTTCTCCCGCACGAAGCCTCCACGCCCGAGGACCTCCGCCGCATGGTTGTGTCGGGACAATTCCCGAATCCGAGGACGGCGAATCCCGCGGTCGATCGGGACCTCGAGGTGATTCTCGCGACCGCGATGGCGCGCGAGCCTGAACACCGCTACGCATCGGCGAGTGCCTTGGCGAACGACCTTGCGGCCTGGATCGAACATCGACCCATCGCCGCGCGACCCGCATCGGTCTGGTTGCGCTGGCGACGCTGGATGCGGCGGGAACCCGCCATGGCCGCCAGCGTCGTCGTGCTCATCGTCTGCCTTCTCGGTGGCCTCACGATGGCGCTCGCATTCCTGGCTCGAGAGCGGGGACTTCGAACGGACCTGCTTCGAGCGTCCGATGTGGATCGAGCCGGGAGGTACCTGGAGTCGGAGCAGTCGCTTTATCCGGTGGATGAGGGACTCCCCGAGCGCGCGAAGTTCTGGCTTTCCGACGTGGATTCGCTGCTGTCTCGCCGCTCCGTTCATACTGAGGGCTTGAGACATCTGCGCTTGGAGATCGAGAGCTCGCCACCAAATTCGGAATCCAACGCGGAGTCCAAGTGGCATGCGGCGATCTTGGAGGAGATCCTCCACCGGTTGGATCGACTGGAGGGGCGACGGGAGGCTGTTCAGTCGCGCATCAAGCGGGCGCAGAGCCTTCGGGAACGTACCGGGTCGGACGATCTTTGGGAGAAGTGCCGAGAGTCCATCCGCCTAAACGGACTGTACCGCGGCCTCGACATCCCGCGGCAATCAGGACTGATGCCGCTGCAGGAGGACCCGGAAACGGGGTTCTGGGATTTCTTGGTCGTGGATTCGGGGGAGCGACCGAAGTGGGACCAGAAGCGCAATCGATGGCGAATCGAAGGGGACTCCGGAATCGTCCTGGTCCTGCTTCCGGGGGGAGAGTTCACGATGGGGGGAGTGGGAGAGGGAAGTTCGGCCAGAGTCGCCGATTTGCCACCCCGCAGCGTCAACGTCGAGCCGTTTCTGATCAGCCGCTTCGAAATGACCCAGGCTCAGTGGATGCGCTTGGCCGAAGGCGAGAATCCTTCGTACTACGAAGCGGGGAAGCTCGGAGGCTTGGCCGATCAACGGCGCAAGATCCTCCCGACAGACCCCGTCGAACAGGTCGACTGGCATCGTGCCGTGTTCGTTCTGGCTTCGGTGGGCCTCCGACTTCCCCTCGAATCGGAGTGGGAGTACGCCGCCCGGGGAGGCACGACGACCGCCTTTTTCACGGGCGACGATGTGGAGAGCACCCAGGGGTACGCGAACCTTCAGAGTCTGGAGCTGCCGGAGGAACAACGAAGTGGGACGCCCGTCCCGTGGCGGGATGGATATGCCACCAACGCTCCGGTCGGGACCTTCGAAGGAAACCCCTTCGGGCTCTTTGACACGATGGGGAACGTCCTCGAATGGTGCGCCGACGCTTGGCTCGACCCCCCGGCGCCGGCGGCGGATTCCCCTGGCCTCGAGGCTCGACGGGCATATCGGGGTGGAGGGGCGGTCAGGCCCACGAGCCTCGCTCGTTCCTTCACCCGAGGGTTCAGCCCGCCCACCGCGAAGAGCCGAGAAGTCGGACTCAGGCCCGCTCGTTCCTTGTCAGGACGCTAGGGGAAAAAAAACGAGAAACTGGGAGCAGATTGTCCGCTCCCGCTATTTCCCACCAACTATCCCGGTCCGAACGCTCTCAATGGAGAAAACACCCCAATGAAATTCGCTCTTCCCTGTTCGCTCCTCCTTGCTTCGATCGCCATGGGCCAGGGCTTTGGCCTCTCGGTTTCCTTCGGTCCACCTGCGTCCCCCGGGATCGCTGCCGATCCCTACGGAGATGGACCACTGACCAGCCGGTCAATTGCCCTCTCTGGGGATGACGAGGTGACTCACGGGCCGACCGAATTGGGACTTCTGGGCGGAAATCTCACCGGGATTTCCGACGGGACCGACGACGTGACCTTCCACGGCCCCTACAGCGTGAGAATGATGTATGCAGCCGCTCAGCAAGAGCTGGCTGGACGCTGGGTCGCGGCCCAGTACACCCTTCACCCTGGTTCCACCGGTAGTCAGGATCAAACCTCGATTTTCTTCGGCAGGCAAGTGTCGACGATCCCATCACACAGTTTTTGGGTGACTCTCGAGGATGGGGTGACTTTTTCTCCGGATCTCCTGACCGATAGCGGCTCCAATACTGCCAATTACCACATCGATGCCATCGGCATGATTGTGGACAAGGACAGGTATCCAATCTATTTCACCCTGGACCAGGCGGCGATCACCGCCAGCGCTGCGAACTTGCCGGCCGGATCGTATCCCTCGTGCATCTTCATCAAGCCTTCCGCCTCGTCGCCAGTCGGGATATTCAAGACTCACGTCGATTTGGGAATCGCCGAGGACGATATCGTGGATGCGATCTCCTACGATTCGGCAGATGATATTCTCTCCTTCAGCCTTGCGCACGGCGCCAGTGTCTTCGGAGGCTCGCCCAATACGGGTGCGTACATTTTTTCGATCGACTTTGGCGCGAACGGCCAGGCCGCATCTCCTCCCCACATTTGGGCGGAGCCCGCCGATCTTCAGCTTCGTCCTGAGGATGACATCAGTGCCCTCTTCCATCTGGACCCCGTCTCCCCGATGTTTGGGAGGGGCCAGATCCGCCACGAGTCCCCAATCGAACTCGGACGAGCGACCATGCTGGTGAACGGGCAAAATGGATCCGCTTTCGGACGAGTACTGGTCGACATCCACGAGGACATCACCGTCACTTTGCGACCCACCTGCCTTGCACCGGCAGTCGTATTGGTGATGGAGGGAGTCCCGAGCACGAACATGGCCGGGAGCTTCAATGGGATGGACCTGATCTACAACCCGCAGAATCCCGCTGTGAAGGCTCTTGCCTCCTCCATTCCAATCGGGGGAGTCCAGTACCCGCTGCCCGCACTTCTGCCCTCCAACCAGCCGGGGTACTCGTTCGTGATTCCTGCCGTCAACTCCCCCTTCTCCTTCACGATTCAACCGATTTACTACGCCGATTCGAGCTCGTGCTGGAGCGGTTGGGCGAGTGGCAATGCCATCGTGGTGGTTGGCCGCTGAGTGGCATAGCTGGGGTAGGCTCGCCAGCTCGGCGCGACTGTCCTGGACGGAAAGTTTTATAAAAAAGCTATTCGCCCGGAAAAAAAGTTGGACATAATCCTTCCGCCCCCCGAAAGAGGGGGGGAAAGGAATCCAACGTGAGCATTCAAAACTTGGGTCTGGCTTTGGTCGCTTCGGCAGGTCTCTTGGTCGGTCAGTGCGAGGGAACGAAGGGGGCTTGCACCAGCGGGTCGGTGGCGGTTTCTCACGCCCGCTCGCAGGGGACCGGAGACATCGTGGACACCGCGGTGGCGGCCGGGCAGTTCAACACCCTGGTAGCAGCGGTGAAGGCGGCTGGCCTTGTGGAGACCCTGAAGGGAACCGGGCCCTTCACGGTGTTTGCCCCCACCGACGCGGCGTTCAAAAAGCTGCCCGCCGGGACGGTGGAGTCGCTCCTCAAGCCCGAGAACAAAGACAAGCTGGTCAGCATCCTCACCTATCACGTGGTGCCCGGGAGCTTCCCGGCTTCCGAGGTCGTCAAGCGCTCGGGCGCCTTCACCGCCAACGGCCAGCGCATCGCGTTCAAAATCGCGGGCGACGCCGTGATGGTGCAGAACGCCAGCGTGGCGAAGGCCGACGTGAGCTGCTCGAATGGGGTGATCCATGTGATCGACACGGTCATCCTCCCGACCGACAAGAGCATCGTCGACATCGCCGCGGGCGCCGGAACCTTCAACACGCTGATTGCGGCCGCGAAGGCGGCAGGACTCGCGGAGACGCTGGCCACTCAGGGCCCCTTCACCGTGTTTGCCCCGACCGATGAAGCCTTCGCCAAGCTCCCTGCTGGCACGGTCGAGTCCCTCCTGAAGCCCGAAAACAAGGCCAAGCTCGCGAAGATCTTGACCTACCACGTCGTGGCGGGCCGGGTCGATTCGATTGCGGCCGCGAGCGCCCACGAGGCGAAGACCCTGGAGGGGAGCGCGCTCACGATCAAGGCCCACGGTGCGTCGCTCATGATCAACAAAGCCACGGTGGTGGCGGCCGATCTCGACGCCAAAAACGGCATCGTGCACGTGATCGACTCCGTCCTTCTGCCTGAGTGATCCTCCCAGTCCTGGCGCACCCGCCCGTGCGGGTGCGCCTTTTTTCATTTCCTCCGAGACCTGCCATGCTGCGAATCCTGCCGCTAATTGCACTTCTGTCCATGACTTTCGAAGGCCAAGTCCCCGTGAGCACGCCTGAACCTACGGCCCCTCCGAAGTTCTCTCTCCCGGTGGCCGGCACCGTCCAGCGCCAGGGGGACGCCCCGAAATTCGAAGCGGCGGAGAAGGATGGTCAGTGGCGGTCCGGAACTGCGGCGATCACCACCGCCCTGCCCCGGGGCTACCCTCGTCCCACCGCCCCGGCGGAAATGACCCTGAAGACCTACCCGCGCCTCCGGCGCGCCGAGGTCCGAGGGGAGAGCATGCCGACCCTCGGTCGCAACGTGGGATTCTGGAAACTCTTCGAGCACATCCAGAAACACGAAATCGCCATGACCTCGCCGGTGGAGATGGAGTACCCAGGCCTGAAGTCGAACGGGGAGTCGGAATCCTCGGCCTGGCTCATGGCCTTCCTCTACCGCACCGAAGACATGGGTAAGGTCGGCCCGGACGGGGAGGTGATCGTCGCCGATACCGCGCCGCTGAGTGTTCTGAGTCTCGGGGTTCAGGGCGGTTACGGCTTAGACCTCGCCAAGGAGAAACTGCCACTCCTTCAGGCGCAGTTGGCCAAAATGCCGGAACTCGAAGTCGCGGGTCCAGTCCGGGTTCTCCACTACAACGGCCCCGACACCCCGTCGGCCCGCCGCTGGTCCGAGGTCCAGATCCCGGTGCGAGTCAAGCTGATCGCCAACGACCTCGCCCGCTGAGGGTCGCTGCAGGTATAATCCGGGCGTTCGTGTCCCCCCACGATCCACTCGCCGTGCGCCCCTCACGCCGGCCCTGACCCAAACCCTGCTCGGTCATCATCATGAACATCCCAAATGTGCCGCGTCTGTCGGGGGGCACCCTCGCCGCCTTTTGTTGCTCGCTCGCAATCGTTTCGGGTGAATTCACGGCCCAAGTGGCCTACGTGGACTCGCAAGGTCGCGAGTGGCGCGAGATGAACGGACTCACGAACCGGAGCTGGAATCAGATCGCGGCGGTATTTCCCACCGACGCGGCGACCCCGGCGTCCGGACTTCTGAGTGGAGTCAATGTGACGGGGCTGATTTGGGCGTCGACCGCCCAGGTCACCGAGATGTTTGCGGAGTTCGTTCCCGAAATTTCGGCCACCGGGTCGGTGCAAGGCGCGAACTACGTCCTGCCAGCGTTGGGCTTCTTCGGCTCGTTCAACCCCACGTTCGAGTACTACACCACCTTTGGCGGCTACAACTTCATCAGCGGGTGGACTTCGAGCCTGATGGGTGGCCAGGGGGGTCTCGCTGACGCCAGCGCCCAGTATCCGGTCTTCTTTGGTTCGTTCGGGGTGAGTGCGGTGGCGGATCCGGCCTCGACCAATGCCTACCGCGGCATCTGGGTTTTCCGCCCGCCGGTTTCCCCCTTCGTCAGTGTCGGAGGTGGGCTCCCCGGCAGCCTTGGCCCGGCGGTGCTTTCTGGAAGTGGAAGCCTCGTCGCGGGCAGCCCGACCACCTTGAAGGTGCGCTACGGGGTGCCGACGGCTCCGGCCTACTTGGTTGTCGGGCTGGAGGCTGCGAATCAGCCCGTGTTGGGCGGGATTCTCGTGCCTCGCCCGGACCTCGTGCTCGCCGGGCTCACGCTGGACGCGCAGGGTGCGCTCGACTGGATCACGCCGTGGCCCGCCGGCCTACTCTCGGGGCAAGAGTTGTTCTTGCAGGTGATCTTCGTGGACGCGGTGGCAGCAAACGGACTTGCCGCGACCAACGGAGTTCGCGTCGCCGCGCCCTGAGCTGGACTCAGAAGCCGAACCAGGCGTAGTTGCCGTTGGTCGCCGGCACAAAGACGACACGATTGGTGCCGACGGCCACGGAGGGCACGAGACCAGAGAGGCTGACGGTCACGTCGTAGACGTCGTAGATCATGGCGGTGCTGTTCGGAGCGACCCCCTGGCCACCGAACGTGAACAGTGTGGAGCCGCTGTTGGTGGCGCCGACGCCGCGGGAGAGGCCGAGGAATTGGTTTTGTCCCTGATTGGCGGCTTGCGTGAGGGTGTTGAACAGAATCCCCTGCAGTCCGTCAATCTGGATCTGATTGAACTGGGTGTCGAAGTCGACGCTGAAATTCGCGAAGGTCGGCTCGGCGTAGTAGGGGACAAAATTGTAAGAAACACTGATCACCGTCGGTGACGGTTTGGAGATGAGAATGATGCCGCCGGCGCTCGGGTCCAAGTCGGTCCAAAAGCCCACGAAGGGGGGGCCGCTCATCGCGCCCGCCAGGGTGACGTTCGGAGTGGTGCTCCCGGTGCCGAAGCAGACGCGTCCGTTCGAAGACACGTGCAAGGTGGTGTAGGCGGTTCCGTAAAAGGTGACCGGCTGGCTGCACGGACCGCTCGTCAACGGGACCGCCAAAGTGCTGTCGTCTCCGGTGGGTCCGGCGGGGAAAGTGAGATTGCATGAAGGGGGAGCGACGTTGGCCTGGCACCCCTGGCTCAGCAACACGCCGTCTGGGCTCGTCGGCGTCAGTACCGCCATCTGCACTGCATAGGATCCGGCGGCGGCGAAGTTGATGGGAATCGAGAAGTTGATCGGCAGGGGGGCGAACAGCGGCTGCGGGCCACCGCTGTTGAGGAACACGTAGGGAGCGGAGAAGTCGATGTTGAGCACTTGACCCCCGGCGCTCGTGATCGTGGCAGCGCTGCGGGCGATCAGCGGTCCGAACGACAGGACCAACTCGAGCGGCGGGGCGGCAAGGTTGGTTTGCATCGCGAACTGGACGGCCACGCCGGTTCCTACCTGCGTGATGCTCGGTGCGGTGGTCGAGCCCTGCTGGCCGTTGAAGGTGACCGTAGCTCCGGCCTGATTGACCTGATAGGCCGCGGCATTGGGCATGTTGGAGCAAGCCGCCGGGCTCGTGAGCAGGCTCACTCGGGCCCCGCCTGGCGCGAACAACGCCTGCATCCGGACCTTTTGGCCCTGAGTGAACAGGTTCATGCAAGTGTCGTCGGAGTAGTCCATGTAGTTCTGGACCATATTGGTGCCACCGCAGGAACTCGTCCCCACCTGGCAGCCGTAGTTCGGGCCGTCGGCCATCGGCGTGTCGGTGACGAAGTCGTCGCCGCACATCGGCTGGTTGTCGCCCCAAATGTGGCGCAGGTTGAACCAGTGGCCGACCTCGTGGGTGGTCGTACGCCCGGCCGCCGTGCTCGGGCTCAAAGTCCCGACCCGGCCGAACGCGTCGAACCGAATGACGACCCCGTCCGTATTGGCCGCCCCTCCCGGGAACTGCGCGTACCCGAGCAATCCTCCGGAGAGGTTGCACACCCAGATATTGAGATACTGGTTCGTGGGCCAGGCGTCGCGTCCGCCCGAGGCGGTGAATTTCATCAAGTTGCCGTTCTGATTGAACGAGGTGACGTTGGTCTGGGTGCGCGTGATGCCGGTGGTGGGGGCTCCGCCCGGATCGCGGGTCGCCAAGCAAAACTCGAATTCGCTGTCCGCGGCGATGCCCTGCCACATGGCGGGTGTATTCACGGCGTCGGCGTTCTGGCGACGGAAGTCTTCGTTCAGAATGTCGATCTGCGAGAGAATCTGCTGATTCGAGATGTTCTGGCTCTGGGTGTTCCAAAGCACGTGCACCACGCAGGGAATGCGGATGAGCATGCCTTCGGCACCCGGCAGATACTGGGAGGTGAAGCTTTGGGTTTGAGCTTCGATTGCGGACTGGGCCGCGGCATACTGGGGGTCGGTGGCGAGGAGTCTTTGGTGCTCGGCCATCGTGCCGCACTGCTCTTGGGCGTGGGCAAGCAACGGAATGAGACACCACAGGGCTGAAACTCGGAGCGTGAGGCGAGGCGTCATGGAGGCTTCCTTGTGGAAGCCGATCCTACCGCAGGAGATCCAGGGCGCGCAGAATCTGGGGCAGGGGGGTCTGGAAGCGGTTCGCCAAGTCTCGGGCGCGATCCGCGGTGCGCTGGGCGTCGGAACGCCCCTTCACCTCGAGTTCCAGCGCCGCTTGGTAGGCGAACAGGGTGGCGCCGTGGCGCCCGGAATCCGGCCCGAGGGCCATGATCTGTGCCAATCTCTCCTCGGGCCTCAGATGGCTGCGAGTCGCAGAGCGGTAGATCAGCGCGGCGGCCAGCGCGCGGGTCTCGGGAATCGCCCGCAGCGACGGCGGCATCCCTTCGAAAGCGGCTTGGGCCAGCTCGACATGATGGCTATTCGCCAAGAATGCAAACGCGGCGGGATCCCGGCTAGCCCCCCGGACCAAACGAGGCCACTCATGGACATCCGTCGGCGGAACCTCGACCATCCACACCAGGTCCTGGCGCAACGCTGCGAGTGACGCGAGCGGGATGGGAATGGCGATTCCGATCATGGCCAGGACCAAACTGGGCCAGCGGGCTTGAGGCCGGGCCGACCTTCGCACGAACCACGGAATGGTGATGGCCAAAGCGAGGGCGACACTCGCGATCTGAAAGTCGAAGTCCACGGCCTGGTGCACGAGGAAGGCGCCGAAGCCGATGGCGGCGAGGCCGGATCGACTCGGAGATGCTTGGAGCCTTCTCGAGGCCCAAAGAACGCTGCCAGTCACGCCCAATCCGATGGCGGCGTCGAGTGCCGGCTGATTGACCGAGGCTGGCAACACCGTGAGGAGCCGACACAGCAAAGGCGCGGCACCGACCGCGAGGAGAAGTCCCGCATGGAAGGCGACGCTGGCGCGGGCTGACCGCGTCTCCGCCGCGGCCTCCGTCGGCGGCCCGGATTTCCGCAGGCCGTAGACGAGCCATCCCACGAGACCCAAGAACAGGGGGCCGATTTCCACGAGTCCTTGCAGCCAGCCGTTGTGGACGTGTGCGCTCCACGCCTCGCCCGGGTCTTGCACCAACGGTGAAAATGCCCCGAAACTCGCGTGGCCGTATCCCGTCCAGGGTAGTTCAGGGAGAAGACGCAGGGCGGCGAGCCAGTAGTCCGCCCGGTCTCCGAACGAGGCGGCCTTCGCGGGAAAGATCCAGCCGAGCCCCACTGCGGTGAGGAGCGAGACCAGGACCACGAGCGCCGCGATGCACGCGCCGCGCAGCGCGGGGGTGAGTCTTTTCCAATGCCAAAGCCCGGCGAACACGAGCGCGAGCACCAGGCTCGCGGCGGTGCCGACCGACCCCGAGCATCCGAGGCCCGCCAAGAAGAGCGCGATGATGCAGAGTCTCGACCGCGAACTCGCAAACAGCCCCAACTGTCCCGCCCAGGCCGTTGCGAGCAGCAAGAAGCCGCCCCAAGCGTTGGGGTTGATCATGGTCGCCGCCGCCCGGTTGGAGGCGAGGAACAGGCGACCGAGGTCGCTTCGCAGCGCTTCCGGCGGCGCCTCGGCGACCGCTTCGCGAACTTGGTCGTGCAGGAAACCCCACTGGGCCAGGCTGACGAGCAACAGGTACGCCGTCACCGCCAAGGCCCCCCGGAGGACCGCAGCGCCCCACGGCGATTGACCCCGCAGAGTGAAGACCGCGGTGCCAGCGAGCAGCGCCGCGGCGAGTTCACCGGCGCGAGCCAGCCCTTCCAAGCTCGAGACCGCGGCGGCCGGCACGATGGCGAGGAGTCCGACCAGTGGCCAAATGGAGACTCGTGCCGCCTTCGAGAGCACCGCGTCGAGCAGCAACAATCCTGACCCGGCAGCAAGAAGGCAGGTGGGCAGCGCGTTGAGCGTGATCGAAACCACGGGGTCCGGTGGGAGTAGGAATCGACTGGCGAGCCCGAAGCCGAACAGGAACTCCCCGAGGTGGCGAATCGGGCTCGTCATGCCCGCCTCCGTTGATTGTGGATCACCGTGAAGGTGAGAAGGAGTAAAGCTGGCCCATACACCGTGGCGGCGAGGCGCCACGGCACGTGCAAGGTCGCGGCCAAACCAGACCCCAGCGCGATCACCCACAGGCACAGGGTCGCTTGGACCTTCGTCAGCCCGAGACGCACCAAGCGGTGCGACAGATGATCGTGGCCCGGGGTGAACGGATGCACCCCTCGCAGGAGCCTCGTGATCGTCACGAAGAGTCCATCCGCCAGGGGGACCGCCAGGACCAGGAGGGGCAGATACACCGCGGCCGGGACCGCCGGCCGAGGGCGTTCCGTCGGCTCATCGAAGGTGAACGCAACGGTGAGCGCGGCAAGGAGAAAGCCCATCGAAAGGGTCCCCGCATCTCCGATGAACACGCTCGCCCGCGGAAAGTTGCGGCCCAAAAACGCGAGGAGCGCCCCGGCGACGCAGAGCAGGATCGCCACCATGAACAACTGACCCGAGGCGAGCCCCAAGACCAGCAGATGCACACACCCGAGATAGGTGACTCCGGCCATCAGCCCATTCATGTTGTCGAGGAAATTGATGGCGTTGGTGACAAACGCCACGAACCCCGCGGTGAGGATCCAATGCAGCACCGGCGTGTCGATCCAGATCGTGATGCGAATTCCGATCGCCGCTAGAGCGAGCCCCGCCGCGAGTTCGACGGCGAGCCGTGGCCAGGCCGCGAGATCGCGTCGATCATCGAGGTGCCCCAGCACCAAGTGCACCGCGGCGAGGCCCAGGATCACCATGAGGTCGGCGGCCTTGGCGCGCACTCCCGGCAGGTGAGTGCCGAGGGCCTCGGGCACGGGAATGCCGAGGGAGGGCGCGGCAAACGCCCACAGCACACCGAGGCCGCAGGGAATCGCCACTCCGGCGAGGATGGCGATTCCCCCGGCGAGCGGCGTGGCGCGCGCATGGGACTTGCGGCCTCCGGGCTGGTCGACGAGGCCTTGGGCAGTGGCCGCGGATTCGAGCCGTGGCAGGAGGAGGTGCGTCACTCCGTAACCGAGGGCGAACAGGGCACAGGAGAGCGCCGTCAGCATGTGGAAGGACTCGGACCGAAGCTCACGCCATGGGCCGCGAGTATCTCCCGCGAGCGCAAGGCTTGTTTCGGACCCTCGTGGGAGTGGCGCCCGAGCTCCACCGCCACGATGCCGGAGAACGCCGAATCGCGCAGGCCAATAATCAGTTCCGGCAGGTCGAGATCCCCTTCCCCGAACGGCAAGTGCTCGTGGACTCTGTGCCGCATGTCCTCGATCGCGACCAGGGCTAGCCACTCGCGCTCGCGGCGGAGGACTTCGCCCGGTAATCCCTCGCCGGTTACGAGGAGGTGGCCACAGTCCAGGGACAAGCGCAGGGCGGGGGGGCTTCCGAGTCGCGTGCGCAGTGCGTGGAAATCTTGGACGGTCTCCACCAGCATCCCGGGTTCGGGTTCGAACGCGAGGGTGAGGCCGAAGGTTTGGGCCTCCTGAACCAGAGGCGCCAGTCTGGTCTCGAGCCACCCCCAGGCCTGATCCGGGGAGATCCGCGGCTCCCGTGCGCCCGACCACAAAGAAACGACGCGGGCGCCGAGAATCGTCGCGATCCGCAGGCTCCGCCGCAGGTAATCGAACCGACGCTCGAAGCCCTCGGAGGAGACCAGCGTCGGTTCGTGTTTCCGGTGGCGGTCGAGCAGGTACCGGGCGCCGGTTTCGACCGCGACCGTAAGTCCGAGATCATCGAGTCGGCGGCGAACGCGCGCAGCCTCCGTCAGGGCATCAGGTGCGAACGGATCCAGGTGGCACGTGTCGAGCGTGAGCAGCACCGCCTGGTACCCGAGTTCGGCCAGGACCCGCAATGCGTCCTCGAGCCGGTGCCCCGCAAGCCCCGCGGAGGCGTAGCCGATCCGAAACGCCGCACTCATGCCGCGGGCCCGGCTCTCACTCCATTGCGGCGAAAGCGCGAGCGGGTGGGCGCCGGCGGATTCCGGACGATGGCGAGAATGTCCTTCGCGTAGCGCGCCAATCGGCCGGAGCCGAGGCCTTCGATTTGCGCGAGCTCGGCTTCCGTGGTCGGCTGCCGTTCCGCGATCCGTTCGATCACGGGGTTGGGCAGGATCGCGAGGGGAGTTCTCGATTCTTGGCCCATACGCCGTTTGCGCCACTCCCGTAGCCCTTCGTCGATGCCCAGTTGCTCTTCAGAGGGGCGCGGGCCTCGCTCGCCACGGACCACCTCCATCTCGTCCTCGCGATCCCGCCCCTGGGCGATCGCGCTGATCAAGGCGTCCCCGTGTTTCCACAGGTGCGCTTCGGAAAGGACCCGAGACCGGCGCAGCGCGTCGAAGTCCCTTGGCTTCAGTTCGGACAGCGCGATGAGCGCGTCGTTGTGCAGCACCCGGAAGGAAGGCACGTCCAGGGCCGCGGCGCGACCTTCGCGGTAGCGCCAGACTTCCTTCAGGACCGCGAGGCTGCGGCGATCGAGGAACTGAGCGCCCTTGATGCGCCGGAAGCCCTCCTCCTCTTGATCCTTCCCGACCCTGGGCACCTGGGCGGCCACGCGCGCGAACTCGATCTCCGCCTCCTCTTCGAGATGGGCGTGGCGCAAGTCGTCCGCGACGAACCCGCAGAGTTGGTAGAGGAACACCACGTCTTGCGCGAGGTAGGTGCGAGCGCGTTGATCGACCGGTCGGGCGCGCCAGTCGTGCTTGGCCAGGGCCTTGTCGAGGGTGACCGCGAAGTGCTTTTGCACGAGGGCGGCCAGGCCCAGCTCCGGATAACCGAGGAGGTTGCCGGCGACCGCGGTGTCGAACAGGTTCTCGATGCGGAGGCCGAAGTCCCGTTTCAGGCAAAGGACGTCGTAGTCCGCGCCGTGCAGGATCTTCAGGGTGCGGGGATCTTCGAGGATCGGCGCAAGCGGGGAGAGGTCGCGCAGGGCCACCGTGTCGATCAGGTGGATCGCGCCTCCCGACTCGAGTTGCAACCAACAGACCTGCTCGCGGTAGGCGTGCAGACTGTTCGACTCGGAATCGAGCGCGAGGTAGGGAGCCCCCCGCAGGCGGGTCATGAGGGCCTGGAGTTCATCCCTCCGCGTCACCACCGAGACTTCGCTCATCATGATGGAGGGAGTGTAGCGGCCAGGGCCGCGACCCGTGCATAGTTCGAGGCTTGCTCAGGATCGCGGCGTACGGGCAGGAAGAGCACGAGGGTTCGCAGTTCGCTGCGAAGGAGGGGACGATCGTCCAGGAACGAGCGGCCGCAGAGTTCGCTGATTTCGCGAGCCAAGCGCTCGAGCGTGGCTTGCGACTCCTCGGCGTCGCCACTGGAGTCCTGAAGCAACGGCTCCATGGCCGCCACGCGCTCCCGGATCGCCACGGCCGGATCGGGCAAGGCCGCGAGTTCTTCCGAGACGAGCCCGGCCGGCGGAGGGGGAGGAGGGGACGAACACGCCCCGATGCAGATCGCCAAGGCGAGGGTCACAGGCAGGATGGGCGCTCTCATCGACGGACGTATTGGCCACCCGTGAGTTCGGCGAGTCCGCGCATGAACTCCTCGTCCTGTCCGTCGCCGACTCCGATGGTGTGGACCTTCACCTTTTTCAGGGAGTTCATCCGCTTGACTTCTTTCAGGATCTCCTTCGGGTCGATGATCCGACCGCGGTTCGGTTGGCCATCGGACATGAAGAAGATGGTGTCGAGGTCGACGCCGTAGGCCTTGTCGAAGGCTCCGCGGCCGGCGAGCTCGAAGGCCCGCTCGAGCGGGTCGAACAGGTTGGTGTTGCCGGCGGCGTCGACCGCTTCGACCCAGGCGATGGCGGCGGATTTGTTGTCCTTGTTCGCCGGCATCATGGCCTTGTTCCAGACTTCGTAGGCGTGGTTGTAGAAGATGAGATTGAAGGTGGCGTCGTCGGGAAGGGCGCGGATCGCGCGAATCAATTCTTCGCGTGCGGCCTGCATGCGCGTCTTGCCTTCCTTACCGGCATCGTTGGCGGTCATGCTGCCGCTCCGGTCGAGGACGTACATGATCCGCAGGCTCTTCGTTTCGATGCCGTAGAAGCCGGTGCCGCCCTTCTTCGCGGCGTCCGCCACCGCCGCGGTCGGCGGGCCACTGGGCTTCCAAGTCTTCTTCGCGCCATTCCACCAGGCGCGCCACTTGGCGTAGTCGGTCCCGTGGTTTTCGCCAGTGAGCGCGTTCAGGGAGGTTTGTCCGGCCGCGACGACCTCGGCCTCACCGTCTTGGAGGAGGCGGAGGAGCGGCTCGATGGCAGCCCCGTCCCGAATATTGCCGAGGCCTGCGGCGATCGCGAGCTTCAGGTCTTTGTCCTTCGCGAGGTCCAGGCACTTCTGCAGGAGGGGGGCCACCTCCGGTGAGCCTTGGAGGGCTAGACCTTTCACCGCGGCGAGGCGGAGAGTCTTGCGCTCGTCGTCGGTGTAGGGCTCCTTCGTGTGGGGGTTGGAGAGCGGATCGAAGCCGGCAAAACGGGCTGCCAAGGTGCGGACCGATCCGTCGCGCACGCCCCCAAACGCCCGCAGGTAGGCGGCGCGACGGGCGATGTCTTTTTCGGCGCGGAACGGACGGTGGAACAGATCGGCGAGGAGCCGGCCCCGAGCCCGCTCCTCCGACTTGGAGAGCGCTTCGGCGACCGCTTCGCGGCGTGCGTGGTCGAGGGGGTCATCCGCCGGGGGCAGCGCTTTGGGCTCGGTCCCGGGCATCCGCGGGCCGATCCCGAGGCTCTCCACCAAACAACGCGCACCGGCGAGGAGGCCCGTGTCCTTCACCGCGAGAATCGCGCTGGCCTGTTTCAGCGGGCTTTCGTCCGCGAGCTCGGTGAGGACCGCCTTCGCGCGTTCCCCCTCCTTGGTCCACCACTCCTTCCAGATCGTCGCGTTGTCGTGGAAGTTCTTGCCCGAGAGCTCGACGAGCGCGAGTTCGGCTTCCTCGGCGGCGCGCCCGCTGCTTTTGTCCAAGAGTTCGATGATCGCGGGCACGGCGTCCAGGTTGGTGGCTTTGGCGAGGCCGCCGAGGGCGGCCACTTGCACCGTCCAGGTGTCGTCGGCGAGCGCCTTCTCGAGGATCGGCCAAGCTCGCGGCGAACGCTTCAGGGCGAGCCCCTCCACCGCGGCCGTGCGAATTTCCGCGCCCGTGGAGCTCGAAGCGAGACCGGCCAGCGCGTCGAAGGCTTCAGGGGCGGCGGCGGAGATCAGAATCTCGATCAGGCCGAGTTGCTCCTCGATCCGCTTGCTCTTCTCGATCCTGGATGCAAAGCCGAGCAGCGTCGTAGCGCGGGACTCGGCGGGAAGGCGGTCAAGGAGACGCGAGGCTCCACTGCGGAGGAGCGATTGGCGATCCTCGAACTTGTCCTGCTGATCGCTGAGCTCGGCGAGTTCCTTTTGCAGGGCCTCGTGTTTCTTGATGGCGCCGGTCGCCGAACCGGCGGAAACCGGCCGACCCTTGGCGCCTTGCTCGTCGATCTGCTTCCAAAGCTCCCGGGTTTCCTTGCCCTTGGTTTCGATCCGCTCTCGAAGCTTGGAGAGGTCTTTTTCCAGCTTGGTAAGGGCGTCCAGGAAGTCGTCGACGGCCCGCGGGTCGGCCGTGGCCACGAGACCGTCGACCGCTGTTTCGACTTTGCCGTTCTTGCGCAGTTCGTCTTGAAACGCGCGGCGAGCCCCGTGGAGGTCTTGGGCGAAGAGACCGGAGGCACCCAGGGACAGGAAGAGCCCGAGCGATACGGGAAAAAGTCGCATACGAGACCTCGGAGCACCGGAGGGGGTGAGGACCGAGGTTACCATTTCGACCTCTATGACCGAGAGTCCGACTTTACGACCGCGGCGGTCCCCGCGACGGGACAGTTCCCCCCGCCGGTCGTGGCTGGCGACCTTTCTTCTGCTCAACCTGCTCCCGCTCGGAGCGCTCGGGGTGACTGGGGTCCTTTGGGCGCAGGGCAAGATTCAGCTCCGCGAACTCCCAAAGGGCCTCACCTCGAACCTCATCGGATTTGGCGTGGGGGTCACCGCCCTCGCGCTGGTGGCTTCGCTCAGTCTGCCCGTCGCTCACCGCTCCACGAAGGCGCTCGAGCGGGCGTGGCGCGAGGGCTTTCAGGTCTTGTCGGGAAAGCTCCTGGGATCGCGGGTCGGCTGTTTTCTGCGGATCCCCTTCGTGGCGTTGGGATGGATCTTGGCCTGGCTTTCCCGCGCGGTGCTCATTGGGCTGTCGTTTGCGCTCATCGCGGTTTGCATCGTCTTCCTGGTCCGTGTGTTTGTGCCTGATTTCGCGGAGCCGCTGGCCAGCCGCCTTCTTGCGATCGGGCGGTGATCAGCGCTCGCCGACGCGTCGCTTCGCCTGATAAACCATGCGCGCGGCCCCCACCAGGGGTTCGGTTTCGATGCTGTAAATCGTCGGCCGGATTCCCCCCTCGAACGCGACGCGACACCGGGCGAGTCGGCTCTTTTTGTCGGTGCCCACGAATTCCAGGACTACGCTGTACACCCGCAGGGAGGCGATGCGGCGGGCGACGACGCGGTCCTCACCGAGATAAGTCGTGTCCAGAAGGTAGACCCGCTTCAGGTCACACTCGAGGGCGTCGCCAAAGACGCCGGTGGGCCCACGGCCGGACAATCGGTGGGTTTGCTCCGCTTCTTCGCTCACGAGCCGACTCAGGGTGAGGTGGTCCTTGGCGATGTAGCTCGCGAGGTAGCGCTCGAGGGTGGTCAGGTCCCGGTCGGTGCTGTTGCGGCGTTGGCGGAGGACATAGAGCCCGTCGAAGAGTCCGTAAATCGCAACGACGAGGGCGACCGCTACCCAGTAGCCCCGGGGGAAAAATCGGCGCCGCGGAATCTGCGCAGTGTGGCTCAGAGGTGGTGGCGGCATAGTGAAGGAGGCTATTCGACGCGACCTCGTCCCTATTCTGCCCGAAGGTATCCTCTGAAACCACCTATGGTTACGCACACGGAAATTCTGTCCGCGGCCGAAGCTCTGCGCGGCCGGATCGTCCGCACCCCGCTGCTTGCGGCTGGCCCCTGGGCGGACGAACTCGGATTCGAACTGTGGCTCAAACTCGAAAACCTCCAGCGCGGGGGGGCGTTCAAACTGCGGGGCGCGACCTTCGCCCTCCTCCAGAACCTGGATCGGGCCCGACGGCACGGGGTTGTGACCGGTTCGAGCGGCAATCACGGAACCGCGGTGGCGCTGGCGTCTCGGGAACTCGGCATCGGGGCCACCGTCGTTATGCCGACCGACGCCCCGACCGTGAAGCGGGAAGCGGTCGAGCGGGCCGGGGGACGAGTCATTGCGTTTGGCCGGACCTCGGACGAACGTTTGGGCCACGCCGCGTACCTCGCCGAATCACAAGGCTTACTGATGATTCCCCCCTACGACCATGAGGATGTGGTGCGGGGACAGGGCACCGTCGGCGTCGAGGTGCTCCAGGATCTTCCGGAGGTGGACGCGGTCTTGGTTCCGTGCGGCGGAGGAGGACTACTCTCCGGGATCGCCACTTATTTGGCATCGGCTCGTCCCCAGGTGAGCGTGTTCGGAGTCGAAGCCGAAGCAGCGAACGACACTTGGCAGTCGCTGCGCCAAGGCGCGCGGGTGAAGATATCCCTGCCCGACACCGCGGCCGACGGCATGCGCAACCTGACCCCCGGATCCGTCACCTTTCCATTGGTGCAGCGCGCAGTGAAAGACGTCCTCCTCGTCTCCGAACTCGGGATCCGTGCCGCGGTTCGTCGCTGCCTCTTCGAGATGAAGACCCTCGCCGAACCGACCGGCGCCACCTCCGTGGCCGCCGCCTGGACTCATCGGGACCTCTTCCGGGGTAGGAAGGTGGTGGCCGTCGTGAGTGGCGGCAACGTTGATCCCGCGTGGATCGCGGCCTTGGCCGCGGAGGGGGTCAGAGCTGGGTGATCGGTCGGCCGGCGGCGTTGAGGAGCCAGGAGACACGACGAGTGACGAGATCGAGCTGGCCGGGCGTGAAAATCTGATAGGGCGCGTGCACCGCCGTCGAGAAGTTCATCAGATTGGGAGCGGCGCTGAGATTGATCGGGAAGCCCGCGCCCAGATTGGCGCCCGGGCTCAGTCCCACGAGGGCGTCGGTGCAGGTCAAGGCCCCATAGTCGAAGGTGATTTGCGCCGCGCTCAGCGTGATCTTGAAGGTGTTGGCCCCGGCATTGGGATACTCGGGCACATTCGACCAGCAGATTTCGAAGGTCGGGGCCGCGGCGCGGAAGGAAACCGTGCCGCCACTATTCGGACTGAAGTCGTCCCAGAGGACCGAAATGCGGGGGCTTCCCGAAAGGAATCCGCCGACGGTTTCCTGGAACGAGGTGTCGGGCTGAAGAAAAGTCACAAAGCCGTTCGAACCTACGAAGGCCTGGGTGTGCATCGTGCCGTAGAAGTTGAAGCCGCCGGTCAAGGCGACCTGGGCAGTGGCGTCGTCGCCAAGGGATAGGGCGGTGGCGCCCATCCCACAGGTGGCGTTGCCGGTTTGGAGATTGGGATCCGGGATGAAGGTCACGAGATGCGTTTGGGAGACAAAGTAGCCGTCCGGGGAGCTCGGGGTGCCGTGGGCAGTGGCGAAGTAGTAAGCGGCACCGTTCAATGAAGTCGGAACCGGGGCCGACCACACCAAGCGCCCCGTCGCGTCGGTGAAGAAAACACCCGAGAAGGGGTCCGCCGGGTTGAAGGCGTTGACGAGAAAAATCAGGTTTTGGGGGCCGATGTCGACCGAGTTGCTGGCCGTGGTTTGCCAGCCGACGTTTCCGTTGGCGCTCGCGATCCACATCGCCGGGGCCACGGCGGAGGAGGTACGGTAGTCATTCAGCACCGAGCCGCCCACCGCGGCCGAACTGGGCACGTAGGAAGCGGCAAGGTCGCCTACCCCGTTGATCGTGTAGTTACGCTGAGTGTTGCCGGCCTGCTGAGCCGCGAGGGTGGCGACAAGGGCTAATGAAGTGACCGTGATTCGAAGCATGGAGCGTGGTCTTTCGAGGTTCGGCGTCAAGTCGAGCCGGGATCAGGCTCGCACGACTTCCATAGAAAACGCGAGGCCGGGCTTCCTATCGACCGGCCCAGGGCTGCTTCCGATGGTAACGGATCGCAGTGGACAAAAATCGCGGCAATCGGCCACTCGGGCACTCGATCAGCGCTTCCCGGGACCATCTCAAATCGACCTTCGCGCGCACCATAGAGACCTACGTCAGCCCCATTGTCCAAGACCAGGGCTTCGCGGAATCGCGCCTCCGCCAACGCGCTCGCCAGTTCGCGGATGAAGACCCCCTTCCGGTTGCTCGCACCACTCAGGAAGAGCTCAGCGATTGCCCCGGCTTCCGACGCCACCAGGAGGTGGTGGGGGTAGATGCCGGGGCGTAGACGGACGCGGACGTGGTCGGCTTCGAAGTGGTAGTCCCCCGGTGCTTCCGGCCGTTCGGTGGACTGGTATCCCTTCTCTTGGAAGGCGGCTTCGAGGGGGGAGCGCGGCTCGGTTCCGATCGGGATTGCGATGACGAGTCCGTCGATGGCGTCCGAGTAAGCCAGGGGGTTTCCGAGGAGGTGGCGAACCCCAAAGTGGTACGCACCCCCCTCCTGCGAATGCAGATAGGGAAGCAAGAAGAGGTGCCTCGGATCTGGCCAGGATGAACTCGCGAGGGGAACTTCGGCGCCGCTTTGGAGGAGGCGGGGACCGGCCAGCGCGAGTCCGGTGGCCGCTTCGACGACCCACCATCCATCGTGGCCACCGGGGCTGCCAAGGGTCAGTCCGCCTTGTCGGGCCAGGGTGCCCGGGTTCATTCCCAGGTTGCCAAAGCCGCTGACCCAGGTCGCAGTTTGCGCGCAGGGTTCGGCGCTCCAGCGAGCCAGCAGGGATTCCTTGCCAGTCACTGCTTCGCGGAGGGCGGCGCGCACCGTCGCGGGCCTGCGATCGGCGCCAGCGATCTCGCCGGGCGGCAGGCCCTCCCCCCAGCGATCCATGGGTCCGAGGGCCAGTTGAGACTCCGAGGTCACGATCCGGGGCGGCGAGCCAGGAGCCCACGGCAGGAGATAGGCCTGGATGGGGTCCTTGGTCTGTTCGGGCGTCGCGCGAGTCTTCACTCGGAGCCGTGCGAAACAGGCTTCCAGGTCCCTACGCTTGCTCTCGGCTTCCTGGCTGGTCATGCTCGCAGCCGGTTCACTCGGGAGAGCGACTCATGAAGTACAACCGCCTCGGTTCGGCCGGAATCAAAGTCAGCGAAGTCTCGTTCGGCTCGTGGCTCACCTTCGGGCCGCAGCTCGACCTCGCGCAGATCAAGGCCTGCATGAAGGTCGCCTTCGACCACGGCGTGAACTTCTTCGACAACGCCGAAGCGTACGCGGAGGGGGAGGCGGAGACGCTGATGGGCCAAGCGCTCGCAGACTACCGCAGAGAGGACCTGGTTCTCTCCACCAAGCTTTTCTGGGGCGGGAAGGGCCCGAACGACATCGGGCTGTCTTGGAAGCACCTGGTCGAGGGCACCAAGGCCTCTTTGAAGCGGCTGCGCGTCGAAGCGGTGGATCTCCTGTTTTGCCACCGACCCGATCCCAATGTCCCGATGGAAGAGGTGGTGCGCGCCATGGACGTCTTGGTCCGGCAGGGGCATGCCTACTACTGGGGGACTTCCGAGTGGTCGGCGGTCGAGATCATGGAAGCTCATCTCGTGGCTCGTGAGTTGGGCGCGATTCCTCCGGTCGTCGAACAGCCCCAGTACAACCTGTTCGTGCGGGAGCGCGTCGAAAAGGAGTACCAGCCGATCTACCGCCGCTTCGGGATGGGCACGACCATCTGGAGCCCGCTCGCCTCCGGCATCCTGAGTGGCAAGTACAACGACGGAGTGCCCAAAGGCAGTCGACTCGACCGCATCGACTGGCTGCGCGCCCGGCTGGACGAGGCGAAAATCAAGAAAGCGCGAGCGTTCGGGGAGCTTGCCAAGGAACTCGGGGCCTCTTCCGCCGAGTTGGCCATTGCGTGGTGCCTCGCGAATCCGCACGTCAGCACCGTCATTCTTGGCGCCAGCAATCCGACTCAGTTGCGCCAAAACCTGGGGGCGGTGGAGCATCGGTCGAAACTGACTCCCGAAGTGCTCGCCCGCATCGATCGCATCATGGCTTAGACCCCCTGCTAAGTTCGAGGGCCTTGGAGCGGCATCGAGTTTCCTGCCATGATCAGACTCTGCAGTTTCTGGATCGCTTCGCTTGTGTTGGTCGGCTGCTCTTCGTCGAGTCAAGCTTGGTTCGAGGGCGTGGGCCCGGAGGGGTCGACGGCTCCGGAGGTCCGCTACACCCTGCAATCGGCGCAGGGTGTCGAGGGCGCGGTCACGGTCGAACTCACCGGCATTCGGAACGACGAACTGGACGGTCGGAATACGGACACCGCTCGGGTTCGGCTGACCGTCGACAATCGCAGCGATGCGGCGATCGAGATTCCGCTCGCCAACCTGGCGCTCGAGGACGACGAACAGCGTCGTTATCAGCGAATCGAGTCGAATCTGCCGGCGGGTAGCTCGACCGACTTTGCGTTGGTTCCCGCGGGAGTCCGCAGTTCTCTTGAGATTCTTTTCGATGCCGGCGGCCCTCGGGTCTTGAGGACCACGGGCTCGCTGAGCTTGATTTGGTCGTACCGATTCCGCGGAGAAGAGACTCCTCATCGCACGCGGTTTCTACCGGTGAGATACCGGGCCGCGACGGTCTATCGGACGAGCCTCTACTATGGGCCGTCTTGGTGTTGGTGATCCATGCCTGAACTATGCTTGATCTGTCAGAAGGAAACCGCGACTTTGCCCGAAGGCGGTGGGGAGCCTCGGTTTTGCTCGCGCTGCTGGGAAACCAGACTCAAGCAGCTCTTCCGCGAGGAGGACCGCTTCCATATCCACCGCACCATGCGAACCGCGGAGGCGGAAAAGTACGTCGTCTTTCATGACGAGTTCGAGCAGGGGGACGGCCCGGTTGGCGTCGTGTTCGCGATGCTCGACCGAGGGCCTGATCACCTCGAGATCCACGCCTTCCTCACGAATCGATTCGACTGGAAAGCCACGGTTCCGTTCATCTACGAGCAAGGCGTCGAAGCCGATGTGGCCGCGATGGATGTGTTCTGCAGCATTCTGGAACACGAGCTCTCCACTTCCTGGCGGGTCTCCTCCTTTTCCATCGAAGTCAGCCTGTGTGCGGGGGATCCCCTGTACATCGATTCCCGGGAACGTGGTTCCACCCATGAACCGGACGACGAAGACCGCCCCCTCCCACCTTGAGCGGCGGCCTGCCCTCCGTAGACTGTCCTCCGTCGTCGCGCCGCCTGCCAGCGTCGCGACCTCCTTAGGGCAGTAGCTCAACTGGCAGAGCAGCCGATTCCAAATCGGCAGGTTGAGGGTTCGATTCCTTCCTGCCCTGTTCAGGCGCGAGTGAGCTGGCCCGCGGGCCATGAATTTGTGGTTTTTTTCTTCCCCGGATCAGGTGAAGCGACGGGTTAATCTTGTGGCACGCCAGGGCCCCACCGGGCTCGGCCGGTTCCCACCCTTCTTTTTTTGCTCAGGAGTTTCCCAAAGTCATGAAGTTGTCTTCACTCCGTGCTCTCACGGTAGGCCTCGCCCTCACGGCGGCGGTCACCGCTCAACCCATTCTCATCAACGAAGTCCACGGTTTTGGCGCCGGAGCTGCGCCGGTCCTTCCCGGCGACTACCTCGAACTGTGGAACCAGGGCTCGACGGACTACAGCCTCGCCGGACACACCATCCAGATCTGGGCTGGCGACACCGCGGTTGGAACCAGCGTGGTCGTGCCGTGCCAAGCTGACGGGCGGCACATCATCCCGGCCAACGGCTTTTGGGTGATGCAGGAATCCGCGATTGCTTTGCTCGGAATGCCCAACACCGGCACCCTCACCGGCATTCACGGCATGCGCGGGCTTCCGGCGAGCTGGTCTTCCAGTTCCTCCATGGGAGCCAAGGTGAGCGATGCGGGCGGCAACTGCGTCGCCTACGTGTACTTGCGCCGTGCCTCGACCGCCCTCCCGGTGGCAGCCCCCAACCTTGGGACCTGCGCCTGGACTTTGGGTAACGTAGGGACGACCGGGGCCAGCCTCGCCCACATCCAGCGCTTGACCAACGCCAACACGAACAGTGTGGCGGATTGGGGCCACGATGCCACCACGAACGTCGGCACCCCCGGCGCGATCAACACCACTGGTGCCGCGACCCAGACTTCGATAGGACCGATCGTCCCGATCGCTCCTGGCCCTGCCGCTTGGGAAACCAATAGTCCCGAGTGCAGCTTTGATTTCGATGGCGGCACCAACACCGCCGCGGCCCCCATCAATGTCAATGGCTGCATCAACGCGACGTCGAACGCGAACTTCGCCAGCACCTTGATCGGCCTGCCGTACGACCTCGCGGTTGGTTTCAACCTCGGAGTTGCGCCCACGACCCTTTGCACTGTCGGAACCGGCATCACCACCGCAGGCGGCCAGACGATCAACATCGACTTGGCCGATCCCTTCCTCTTCTTCCTCAACAACGCGACCTTCACGACCCTCTTCGCCGCCAACTTCAACATCCCGATTCTGACCGGCACCCCGATCCCCAATATCTCGGCGCAAATGGTCGTGGCCGATCCCGGTCATCCGGATGGCGTTCGCTTGAGCTCGTTGGCCCAGCTCCACATCCTGAGCTCGGTCACCAACAACCTCACGCTGACTGACGACAGCACTGTGGCGGTGAATTTCCCGACCCTCTGCGGTGGCCCAGCCTCGATCCCCTTCTGCGGCACGACTTACACCAGCTTCTTCGTTAACTCGAACGGTCGTGTGATGTTCGGCGCGGCGGGTGATACCGACAACACCGCCACGGTTGCGGAAGCTCTCTTGGATAACCCGGCGGTCGGCTGCTGGACGGACCTGAATCCGGCCGGGGTTCCTGCGGGTACGATTTCCGTGAGCACTGCCGGTTCGTTGGTGAGCGTCAACTGGAACGGGACCGTTTACTTCGCTACCGCCAATCCGGTGACCTTCTCGGTCGTGTTCGATCCAGTCACTGGGGTGATCACGGTCAACACGACGACTATCCCCGAAAACAGCACTCCCGCTCCGACGGGCACGTTCGACGCCCAGTTCCTCGGCCTGTCACGTGGAGCTGCCGGCGCGGCCACCAACGGCGGCCCGACCGTCTTTGCTCCGGCTGGCAGTGGATCGCCGATGGCAGCCACCGACATGATCTACGACTACTGGGATGGAACCGTTGCCAACGCCCCGAACGGGCTGAATCGCTGCGCTTCGCTCCAGACCGGCCTCGCGAGCATCGTCTTCACCCCCTCCGGCTCCAACTACACTTGGGCCGGCTTCTGATCCTCGCCGCGGGCGCTTGAGCGTCCGTCGAGTCTGATCGCAAATGGCCTCGGAGCCTCGGCTCCGGGGCCATTTCGTTTATTCGGGCGCCCATTCAGGCGAAGGAAATGATCCCGCCGGCTGCCAAGGCTGTGAACCATCGCTCAAGGCGGCGGGGTGAGACACCGGCGGCCTCCTCCAGGGCCTCCTCAACGGGGATTCCGAGGCTCAAACTCCCGAGCAGGGCCCGCGCTCGACCCGAGAGCGGAATGCCGACCACGCCGGCGTGGTTGTGTCCAATCACGAGGTGGGATCGCCCCCGAACCGGTCGTGGCAGCCCGGCGTTGCGCTGGTATGCGGTCAGGAGCGGAAGAAGATTGAACTCGCCGTCCACAAAGCGGACGGAGGGATGCACTAAGAGGCGTGCCTCGCCCTCGGAGGTGGCACCCGCGGAGCGGAGAGGAAGCCCCGCCTCTTGGCTGTCCCCGATGGCGCGGTCGAGTTGGGCAATGGCGGCGGAGACGACGTCGCTGGTTTCGGAAGAAGACCACGTTGCAAAGTCCGCACCGTAGCCGTCGAGAGTGAAGCTCGATGAGGGGCGTGCCGCAATGTAGGCGAAGGCGTGGGCCCGGAAGGCGGCTTCGCCGAGCCACTGCGCGAGAATCGGATAATCCGTCCTGAGCACGCCCAGGAGACGGGCTCGTACCATCCTGCGGTAGGCGTTCACGGCCCCCTCGGAGCCGAGGGTTCCGGCACCCTTCAGCGAGAGGGGTAGCTCCTCTTCCCGCGGCTCCGGCGCGAGCAGAAGAGTCTGAAACCGAGCCTGCAGGAGATGAAGAGGGAGCTCATCCCGCCATTGCATAGACCAGCTCCGGGCTGAGCCACCGCTCGGCCTTTTTCAATTCCTGGAGAGCCGAGGAGAGCGGGGGGACGTCGGCATCCCACTCGAGCAGCGTGGCGCGGGGACCGATCCGGCGAACGAGGCGAGCGTAGAGTTGCCACACCTCCTCGCTGACCGGCTTCCCGTGCGTGTCCAGCAAGTGGGTTCCCAGATCCTCGTGCCCGGCGAGGTGGATTTGAACGATCCGATCGGCCGGCATGCGGTCGACGTACTCAAGAGGATCGAAGCCCAAATTCCGGGAACTGACCCAGATGTTGTTGACGTCGAGAAGCAGACCGATGTCGGCTTCCTCGGCGATCCGCGCCACGAATTCTGATTCCGACATCGAACCGGGGAACTCGAGGTAGGCCGAGGGGTTCTCCAATACGAGCGGTCGCTCGAGGATCTCGCTGACCTCTCGAGCCCGCGCGACCACGTGCCGCAGCGCCTCCTCGGTGGCGGGGAGGGGCAGCAGGTCGTGGGTGTTGATTCCACGCACGCCGGTCCAGGCCAGATGATCGGAGACCCAGAGCGGGTTTGTCTCGCGGATCAGTCGCTTCAGTCGCTGCAGGTAGTCCCGGTCCAGCGGATCAGTCGAGCCAATGGAGAGGGAAACCCCGTGGAGGACGACTGGATACCGAGGAAGCAGGGTCTCCAGGTGCCGAAGGCGCCGCGCCGGCGCATCTATCCAATTCTCGGAGAGCAGTTCCAAGAAACCGAGGCGCGGGAGGGAGGCCTCGAGGGCCTCGAAGTGAGGGCCGCGCAGGCCCAATCCCAATCCAAGCTGCGTACTGCGTTCGCGGAGACGGTGCATGGGATACCTCCCGGCCTCGGTTCGACTCGTGGACTCAGTAAAGATTCACTTCTTCTCGGCGCCGCAGCCGTTGTGGCCACCGCAACCGTTTTTGCCGTCCTTCTTCTCGGTGCCATTGCAGCCGTTCGGGCCGCTGCAACTGTTCTTCCCGTCTTTGTTCTCCTTGCCACCGCAACCGTTCGGACCATTGCAACCATTGTGGTCGGTCTTGGCCGCTGCCTTGCCGTCGCTGCAGGCTCCGAGCGTCGCGAGTCCCGCAAACACCCCGGCCAAAGCCGCCCGCACCGCCAATTTCGAAACCGAAGACTTGTTCATGAGAGTCATTCCTTGTGAGCGATTTCCGATTGATTGAGGCGGGCTCGTCTACTGTGCGCGCCGCGACCTCGTACAGCGCTTCTGATGTTCGGGAGCGCCCGAGGTTTCAGGCCTCCGGAAAAAAATCACCCGCCCGTCTCGAAGCCGGGGTAGAGCGTCATGCCACCATCGATATAGAGGCTGGTCCCGGTGACGTAGTCGGCCGCGTCGGAGGCGAGCCAAGTGACCGCACGGCCGATGTCCTCGGGCTCCCCGATGCGCTTGTAGGGGACCAGACGCATCAAGTCGTCGTAGGCGTCCTGGGTGCTCCACGCGGCGGTGTTGATCGGAGTTCGGATCGCCCCCGGGCTGACACTATTGACGCGGATTCGGTACGGAGCGACCTCCTGGGCGATGCTCTTCATCATGAGCATCACTCCGCCCTTGGAGGCGGCATAGTTCACGTGGCCCGCCCAGGGAATGACCTCGTGCACCGAGCTGACGCAGATGATCTTTCCGGCGGCGCACGAGATCTCGGGGCGGACGCCGCGTCGCTTGAATTCCCGCACTGATTCCCGCGCACACAGGAATTGGCCGGTGAGGTTCACCGCGAGCACGGTGTTCCACTGCGCGAGAGTCATGCGTTCGAAGGGGGAATCCATCTGGAGGCCCGCGTTGTTCACGAGGATGTCGATGGTGCCGAGCTCCCTGATCGCGCGATCGAACATCGCCACGACCGCGCGTTCGTCGGAAACGTCCGCCTGGATCGCCAAGCCTCGCCGGCCGGCGGCGGCGATCGACGCCACGACCGACTCGGCGGCCTCGCGGCCATCCCGATAGTTGACCACGACGTCGGCCCCCGCCTGAGCCAGGGCCAAGGCGACGCCCTTGCCGATGCCGGAGTTCGCCCCCGTGACCAAGGCCACCTGCCCCGCCAGCACCGGCGGGGTGGAACAGGTGGGCATGGTCACAACGGGCAACGCAGAAGTGCAAGTCGAATCCAATTTCATGGTGAGTTCTCCGTGAGTCCGCCTTGGATGCCGGGATGGGCGATTGGTGACAGGCCGCGTCTTCACGAAACCGGGTGGGAAATCCGGCATCCGAGACCATGCCGCGGGACGCCGGTGGTGTCCCTCATCGATCGGAGAAAACCATGCAACTCGTAGCCACTCTTCAGACTTTCGATACCAAGGCCCGCATGATCGGGCTTCGTTTGGCTCCCCTCGCGCTGTTCGCTTTGCGAATAGTATTCGGGTGGGCCTTCTTGCGCGCTGGACTCGGGAAAATCATGAACTTCGGATCCACCGTGCAGTTCTTCGACAGCCTCGGGCTGCCGATTCCGACGGCGCAGGCGGCGTTGGTCTCCGTTCTCGAACTCGTCGGCGGAGGGCTCCTCATGCTCGGATTCGTGGCCCGCCCGATCGCCGCGGCCCTGGCATCGACCATGGTGGTGGCAATTCTCACTGCCGATCTCAGTCGCTTTCTCGAGGCCTTGCGGGGCTCCGCCGCGGTAGGGCTCACGGACGTGACTCCGGTCGTCTTCCTTCTCGCGATGTTGGTAGTGATGGCGTTCGGCGCGGGGTCTTGGAGCCTGGACAACGTCTTGCAGCGACGCATCCACAGCCCCACGATCTGAGTAACCTTGCACGAGATTCCACCCATGCGCCCATGCCTCTTTGCTCTTTGGCTCTCGGCTTCGCTGTTCGGCCAGATTCCGGCGAAAGGAGCCTCGGTCGACGGTTTTGTCACTCCCGTGCGAGACCTTCGAAGCTCTCGGGATTTCTACGTGGATGTGCTTGACTTCGTAGTCGCCGGTTCGAAGGACGTCATGTCTTGCGACCTCGTCCTCGGCGAGGAGAGAATTACACTGACGCGGATCCCGGAGTCACCCAACGCGAGGACCAGTCCGCCGACGAGCCTCGAGCCCGGTTTCCAGCATCTCGCGTTGGTGGTCAGCGATCTCGCTGCCGCCGTGGCGCGCGTGCGTCGCTACGGAATCACGGAGATTTCGGCGTCACCCCAGGTCCTGCCGAACTGGAATCCGCGCGCTCGCCGAATCGGGGCCTTCTACTTCCGCGATCCCGACGGCAATCCGTTGGAACTCATCGCGTTCCCCCCGGGCGTTGGTGACCCACGCTGGGCCGACCAGAAACGGGGACTGTTCTTGGGGATCGATCACTCGGCCGTGGTGGTCGAAGACACCGAAGCGTCCCTCCGCTTTTGGCGTGACCGTTGTGGCTTGAAAGTGGTGGGGCAGAGCCTCAATTCCGGCGCGGAGCAGGAGCGGCTCGGGGGAAACCCCGGGGCAATCGTCCTCATCACGCTCCTGCGCGGCCCGGAGGGGCCGGGTATCGAGTTGCTCGATTATCTGACTCCGACGACGTCGGTGCTGACGTCGCACGCGCCGCGGGGCAATTCGTGGTCCCGCATCGCCGAACTCCGGGTCCCGACTACGGCTCGTCCTTCCTCGACGGAGGAATGGACCTCGCCCGACCACCACCGCGTATCCGTGGTGCAGAAAGCGTTTCGTCATGAGTAAGCGCCGAAAAATTCAGACCGAGATCGACCGACTCCGCGAAACGGACGCTGGTGATTCCCGTTGGCGACGATTCGGCCCTTATTTGTCCGAGCGTCAATGGGGAACGGTGCGCGAGGACTACAGCGCCGATGGAAGCGCGTGGTCTTATTTTCCCTATGAACATGCCCGCAGCCGGGCTTATCGCTGGGGCGAGGATGGCATCCTCGGGATCTCCGACGACCAGCAACTCCTTGGTCTGAGCCTGGCGCTTTGGAATGGGAACGATCCTCACCTGAAGGAACGGCTCTTCGGATTGACCGGGCCGGAGGGGAATCACGGCGAAGACGTGAAGGAGATCTACTCCTACTTGGACAACGTTCCGAGCCACTCGTGGATGAGGGCGAGTTATCTGTATCCGCAAGCGGCTTTCCCCTACGAGCGGCTGCGTCGTGAAAACGCTCAGCGCTCGAAGACCGACGGGGAGTTCGAACTCGCCGATACCGGAATCCTCTCCGAGTCACGGTGGTTCGACGTGGTCGTCGACTACGCGAAGGCGGATCATGACGACATCCTGATGCGCATCCGGGTGACCAACATGGGGCCGGTCGCCGCGGACATCCACGTGCTGCCGCAGCTCGTGTTCCGCAACACCTGGTCCTGGGAGGAGGGCGCGCCTCGTCCGGAATTGCGAGGGCGGGGCGATGGGCGAGTGGTGGTCACCCATCCTGGGCTCCCGGCCTTGGTCGTGGCTGCCGATCAGGCGGATAAGTGGCTATTCTGCGACAACGACACCAACACCGCACGGCTTTTCGGCGCGGCGTCGAGCCCGCGCTTCCCCAAGGACGGAATCAATGATCACGTAGTCAGCGGATTTCCGACCGTCAATCCGGATGGAATTGGCACCAAAGCGGCAGCACTGTGGAAGCGCACGATCAAGGCCGGCGGCACCGCCGAATTTCGATTGCGAATGTCCGCCACGGAACGCTCAGACCCGTTCGGTGACTTCGACCAAGTCTGCCGACAGAGAGAGGCGGAGGCGGACGCCTTCTTCGACCGGGCTCACTGCGGGATCGCGGACCCGGACCGTCGGCTCGTGCAGCGCCAAGCGCTGGCCGGCCTTCTTTGGTCGAAGCAGTGGTACTCGATCGACATTCCCAAGTGGCTGGAAGGTGACCCGAAGCCTCCGCGGCCTCCGGAATCGAGAAAGGCGGGGCGGAACCGCGAGTGGGGCCATCTCAACAATGCAGATGTGGTCCTCATGCCGGACAAATGGGAGTACCCTTGGTATGCGGCTTGGGATTTGGCGTTCCATTGCCTCGGGCTCGCGATGATCGATCCCGGATTTGCCAAAGACCAGTTGGTGCTCTTCACCCGCGAGTGGTTTCTCCATCCCAATGGCCAGATGCCGGCCTACGAATGGGCGTTTGGCGACGTCAATCCTCCGGTGCATGCCTGGGCAACGTGGCGAGTCTACAAGATCGACGCCAAGGTCCGTGGGGGCGCGCCCGACCGAGCCTTCTTGGAACGGGTGTTCCACAAGCTCCTGCTGAATTTTACTTGGTGGGTGAACCGCAAGGACGCCGAGGGGCGCAATGTCTTTCAGGGCGGCTTTCTCGGACTGGACAATATCGGAGTCTTCGACCGCAGTGCCGCCCTCCCGACCGGGGGGCATCTCGAGCAAGCGGATGCCACGAGTTGGATGGCGGCCTACGCGCTGCAAATGATGCGAATCGCCCTCGAGCTGGCGCTCGAAAACCCGATCTACGAAGACTTGGCGACTAAGTTCTTCGAGCACTTCCTCATGATCGCGGGGGCGATGAATAACGTCGGTGGAGGAGGCGCCGCCCTCTGGGATCCACAGGACGAGTTCTATTACGACATTCTTCACGTCCCGAACGACGGCGAAATCCCGCTGCGGGTGCGGTCCCTGGTCGGACTCTTGCCCATGCTCGCGGTCGAAACTCTGGAGCCGGAACTTCTCGCGAAAGTCCCGGAATTCACACGACGGCTGGAGTGGTTCTTGGCCTACCGTCCCGATCTCGCGAGCCTCATTTCCCGCTGGCAAGTCCCGGGCGCCGGGGAGCGGCGGCTTTTGTCCCTGCTTCGCGGCCATCGTCTCAAGTGTCTTTTGCGCCGCATGCTGGACGAGGCCGAGTTCCTGTCTCCGTTCGGAGTGAGGTCGGTATCGAAGTTCCATGCCGAGAACCCCTACGAGTTCCGGGTCGAGGACCAGAGCTGGTCGGTGCACTATCAACCTGGGGAATCCGACAGCGGCCTCTTTGGCGGCAACTCCAATTGGCGGGGACCGATTTGGATGCCGATCAACTTCCTGCTCGTCGAAGCGCTGCAGAAGTTCCACCACTATTACGGGGACGATTTTCGGGTCGAGTTTCCCACTGGGTCGGGCCGCCTCTGTTCTCTCTCGGAGATCGCGGATTCCCTGAGCGCGCGCCTGACGTCCCTTTTCCTGAAGGACTCGCGCGGCCTCCGCCCGAGCTTTGGCGAAGGCACGTTCTTGTCATCGGAAGGCCGACTCTCCGAGCGCGTGCTCTTCTCCGAGTACTTCCACGGGGAGAGCGGACGCGGCCTTGGGGCTTCGCACCAGACCGGTTGGACCAGCCTCGTCGCAAAATTGTTGCAACCGAGACGCCCCTCCGCGGCATCCAAGGAGCGCGGACCGAGCCGATAGGGGCTCTGCCGCTGCGAGGCGCGAATAGTGGCCTCGAAAAGGAGCGGCTATGCGGCCAGGCAAGACTCGTGTCGTCATTTTGGGCGGTGGATTCGGTGGTATCTACACCGCGCTTCGCCTCGAGAAGACCCTGAGACGGAGCGACGACATCGAGGTCACGCTGATCAACGGGGACAATTTTTTCCTCTTCACGCCGATGCTGCACGAAGTGGCAGCAAGTGATCTCGATCCGACGCACATCGTCAATCCCATTCGGAAACTGATTCGCCGGGCCAACTTCCTGCGAGGTCGGGTGACCGGAGTCGATTGGGAGGCCAAGGTCGTGCAGGTCGAGCACGGAGACGACGGCCACGGGCACGAGGTTCCCTACGATCATCTCGTGATCGGGCTCGGATCGGTGTCGAACCACTTCGGACTCCCGGGCGTTTCGGAGCACGCGTTCGACATGAAGAGCATCGATGACGCGATCTCCCTCCGCAGTCGACTCATCGAGTGCCTCGAAACCGCTGACACCGAGTGTGCTTGCGAACTGCGTCGGGAGTTACTCACCATCGTCGTGGCAGGTGGTGGTTTCGCGGGCATCGAAACGGCGGCTTCCGTGCACGACTTTCTTTCCGAGGCGAAGCCTTTCTACGGCAACTTGCGAAGCGAGTCGATTCGTGTCCAGGTTATCCACGCTGGAGAGGAAGTGCTGCCGGAACTCGGGCCTGCGCTCGGTGGTTATGCCCGCAAGAAACTCGAGGGGAGGGGCGTCGAAGTCTTCACCAGTCGCAAAGTGGCCTCCTTCACCGGCCGCGTGGTGACTTTGGACGACGGAACGCGCTCTTCGGCGGCCACCCTGATTTGGACGGCCGGCACCTCGCCTCACCCGTTGATTCGAAGCCTCGACTTGCCAAAAGAGCGGGGGCGCATTGCGGTGGACGCCACCTTCCGGGTGCCTGGGCACGAGGGTGTGTGGGCCCTCGGAGACGCGGCCGCGGTCCCAGACTGCCAAGGTTCGGGCTTCTGCCCCCCGACCGCGCAGCATGCGAGCCGCCAGGGCCGCATCCTGGCGGACAATATTGTCGCCGCAATTCGCGGTCGCGGCGAACCTCGTCCCTTCCGATTCCGGGCACTGGGGCAGTTGGCATCGCTGGGTCACCGGACGGGCGTAGCGCGCATTCTCGGTTGCAACTTCAGTGGCTTCGTCGCGTGGTGGCTTTGGCGGACCGTCTACCTCTTCAAGCTACCTCGCATCGAGAAGAAGCTGCGGGTCATGTTGGATTGGACTCTCGATTTGTTCTTCAGTAAAGACTTGGTTCAGTTTCAGGGGGCGCCTCGGCACTCCGCCTCGCGACCACCCCGGGAATTGATGGCGAGTGTAGGGGCAGAGGGAGGTGGATCATGACACCTCGTGCGGACAGCGCCTTGCAAGGCCATTTGCATTCCCATCTCCCTAATCGTTTTGCCGTGCTCCCGACCAGCGCGCGATTCGGCATCGACCCGGTACGGGAGGGGCAGGGAATTACCATCGCGATCCTTGACAGTGGGTTCTTTCCCCACCCCGATCTCGTGCAGCCGGTATCGCGGATCAAAGCTTACGTGGATCTCAGTGGCGAAGCGGCGGAGTTGGATGGTAGCGGTAGTCCGAGCGAGCAGGCCTGGCACGGAACGCAGACGGCGTGTGTCGCCGCCGGGAACGGATGGCTGTCGGATGGGCTATACCGGAGTTTGGCGCCGGCTGCGGAGGTGGTGCTCGTGAAAGTCGGGCAGGGGGGGCGCATCACGGACGACGCGCTCGTACGGGGCTTGGACTGGATCAGACGGAGACGGCGACGGCTGGGAATTCGCGTCGCCAGCCTCTCCTGTGCCGGCGACGTTCCGACGGGTGCGTCTTCCAGCCCGGTCGATCTCGCGGCCGAGCGCGCGGTCAGGGCGGGCATTGTCGTGGTCGCAGCCGCCGGCAACGGCGGGCGCCAGGGCCGGTGGGCCGTGCTCCCACCCGCCAGTGCCCCGTCCGTGATCACCGTCGGCGGCTACGACGATCAAAACCAGCTCTCCGGGCGAGTGCGGGTGCCGTGGCATTCGAGTTTCGGACCCAATTCGCTTGGCATGCCCAAGCCCGAAGTGGTCGCCCCCGCGGCGTGGGTCGCGGCGCCGATTCTGCCGGGAACACCCGCGGAACGGGAGGCGGTGGCCCTCTCCGAATTGCAAGTGGCGCCGGATTACGCCCTTCCAAAGCTCGTGGAACAACACGCGACGGAATTGGGCTGGCCGGCGGCGGCCGCGCAATACACACCGGACGTGATCCGCCGCGAGGTCGAGCGCCGACTCCAGCAGAGCCGGGTCGTCAGCGCCCATTACCAAAACGTGGACGGGACCTCGTTTGCCGCACCGGTCGTCGCGTCGATTGTCGCCCTGCTGATCGAGGCTCGTCCTTCCCTCACGCCGGCGGATGTCAAGAGAATCATGCTCGGGACGGCGGACCGCATCCCGGGAATGTCTTCGCGCGAGCAGGGTTTCGGGGCGGTGGATGCCCGCAGGGCGCTTAGCCGAGCCGAGGACGCTGGGTCCCCCTACTTGCCCGGCCATTTTCAGGAAGTGGAGGGCGCGCGGGGGAGCGCGACTTTCCACTTTCACGCTCCGGCGGCCACCTCCGTCGAACTCTGCGGCTCGTTCACCGAGTGGGAGAATTCTCCGGTCGAGTTGGTGCGCGACCCCGCCGGGGTGTGGACCGGCAGAGTCGACGGCCTCACTTCCGGGCGCCACCCCTACAAGTTTCGCGTCGATGGGACGGTGTGGGTGGCGGATCCTGCGCAATCCGCGGAGGAAGACGATGGTCATGGAGGGACCAATTCAATTTTGGTGGTGCGGTCATGAAACATCGCGTCACGTCCGAAGCCATGGCCGACGGATTGGGGTTGGCGATCTTCATGCTGGTTGCCATGACCGGTGCAACGATTCTGGAGGCCCCGGTTTGGGGAGTGCCAAGCCTGATCCCGTGGGCGTCCCTACGGCGACTGCTCATGGGCGCCTTGATGGGATTCACCGCGTTTTTCCTGATTCGCTCGCGCCTGGGCCAGTTCTCAGGCGCCCATTTCAATCCGGCGGTCACCCTCGCGTTCCTGAGGCTCGGCCGATTGTCCCGCGCCGCGGCGATGATCTACATCGCTGCCCAATGTGCGGGGGCGCTGCTCGGAGTCGCGATTGCCCGCCTGATTTTGGGGGTGGCGAGCGAACAGCCACCCGTGGATTTTGTCGCCACGGTGCCGACGCCAGGCCGATCGGCGATCGCCTTCGCGGCGGAGTTGGTGATGGCTGGCGCACTGTTCGGCATCGTGTTGGAACTCGCGAGTCGGGAACGACTCAAAGCCGCTGCCCCCGCCGCGGCCGGGTGCTTGGTCGCGGCCTACATTTTCCTGGCGGCTCCTCTGACTGGAATGAGTATCAACCCGGCCCGGACTCTCGGATCGTTCGTCCTGGCCGGGCATTGGGAACACTACTGGATCTACACGGGGGCGCCCTTGCTCGGAATGCAGATGGCGGCGCATCTCCACCTGTGGAAACGCACCGCCATCGAATGTCCGAAGATCCCTCTCCACGCGGCGGCTAGTTGCCGCTACTGCTCAGATCAAGGGGCAGCGTCCCAAAGGTAATTGCCCGCGTTTGGCGTGAAGGTGATGCTGCCCACGGTGTTCGTCGCGAGGGCGTTCACGATGTTGGTCGCGGAGTTGAGGGTGTAGATCATGCCGAGGGTACCCGGATTGGGTCCGGCCGCCGGTCCACCCGCGCTATTGAAGGCGGTTTGCCCCCCGTTCGTGGCCCCGGTGTTGCCCGCGCTGATGCCGAGCATCATGAGCGCGGTGTGACCGGCAAGTCCGCCGAGGCCGTCCATCGTGACCACTCCGCTGGTGTCGAACTCGATGCCGTAGGTGTTCGCGGCAGCGACCCCGAAGTGGGGCACGCCCGTGTACTGAACGCGGAAGGTGGTGGCAGTCGGCGACGTGATGGCGATATTGGCGCCGCCGATACTGGCATCGAGATCACCCCAGAAGCCCACGAAGGGGGGCCCGGTGAGGGCGGCGGTGACATTGGCGGCAAATCCGATATCCGCGGCGCCGAAGGTGACACGACCGTTCGAGCTGACGTGCATGATGCTGTAGCTCGTTCCGTAGAAGGGGATGGTCGCGCCGGGCCGGCAGATGGGCGGAGCCGAGAGGCTCACCGAGACAACGGAGTCATCGCCGTTCGGTCCCGCCACCGGGCCGGGCGTCGCGATGTCGAGCTGGCAGGCTTGGCTCAGGGCGAAGCCCAACGGCATGGTCCCGTCGATGTGAACCTGTTGCGCGGAAACGGTTGCGGGGACCGGTCCGGTGTTGGCGTTGGCGGTGAATCCCCCGAAGAAGGGGCTCGGCAAGAAGTTCGGGCCGCCGTTCAGGAAAAACGTGGTGATGTCCGCGGGGTTGATGTTGATGATCTGCCCGTCGGGCAACACGAGTCCGGTCGCACATCCCGGCAAGGTCGCGGAGTAGTTGATGGCGGCCTCCCACAGGGATCCCGGGGTGCCGTTGACGGCAAAGGTCGCGGTGCTGTTGGTGCAGGAGGAGGTGAGGGCTTTGGCTCCGGCCGAGGCGGTGACGCCGTCGATGGTCAAGCTGGAGTTGCCGTTCACCTGCCAGTCTGCCGCCGTGCCGGTCAGGGCGAGGTCGAAGTTGTCCCATGCGGATGTGTTGCCGACGGCGCCGCCGGAGAAGAACCGAAAGCCGGCGGGCGTGCCCGCAGGCGTGGCTCCGCCATTCAGGAAGAGCGACCCGGGCGCAAAGGAAACCGCGCCCGACCAGCAGGTCGCGCCGACTGGCTTCACGCGGATGGCCAGCACTTGGTTGGTCGTGAAATCCAATTCCCACTCGACTCGATGCCACGTGTTCACGGGCAGATTCTGGAATGCGGGGTCGGTGATCGCGACCTGGACGGCGGCAGAATTGGCGGCGTTGGTGCCGACCATGTTGAGCCCCCAGCCGGTGGCGGTGTTGATGTCATTCCAGGTGAAGAGCAGGATGGCGGTCCGGTTGGTCGAGGCGGGCGGAGCCCCGTACGTCGCCAACGAGAGGCTCGCCAAGTTTTGCGCGGTCGGAAGGATGCCCTGGTAGTTGAAGCAAACGTCGACGGACACCCGTACGATTCCGGTGAGGGGGTAAGTCACTCCGTCCCGCTGTCCGCGGGCCGGCCCAGCGGCGCTAGCGCTACCGGAGACGAATTGAGCGCCTCCCGTTGAATTGGCGGGGATGCCCAGCACGTTGCCCGCGTAGGTGAACGCGTTGAATGCGGTGCTGCCGGCTGGACTGAAGAATTGGTTGGCCACCGGATTTCCGGCCGGCTGTCCCGCCAAGGGCACACCCGCGCCGGAGGCGTTGATGCTTTCCGGGGTGGCGTTGTTCTCGAAATCCAGGGTCAACTGCGCGGGGGCCACCCCCACCAGTGCGAAAGCCAGAACTGCGACCACTCCTCCGGGGAGGAGACTTACTCTCTTCTTCATGTTGGGACTCTCAACTTGGCTCCGGATCCAGGCACGGTCTTGGCCGGTCCATGGCCCCAGGAGCGGTTCAGGAAACTCGAACGGCTAAGTCACGGGAATTACAGATCGACCCGGGTCATCTGTCAATGCCCAATCCGAGAAGAGACCTGGTCGAACCGGCCGAAGTGGCCTACGATGCCGCCATGGATTCGGACCCTTCCGAATTGGGGGCTTTGTCACCTGCCAACGGTGACATGTCCCTCGTCGAGCGCCTGCGGCGCGGCGATGAAGCGGCCTTCGCGAGCCTGGTGGAGCAGTTCGGCCCCCGCATGCTCGCAGCGACGCGGCGCATCCTCGTTCAGGAAGAAGAGGCTCAAGACGCGGTTCAGGAAGCGTTCTTTCAGGCTTTTCGGGCTTTGGGGCAGTTCTCCGGACAGTCGAGCCTGGGGACCTGGATCCACCGAATCGCCATCAATGCCCCGCTTATGCGTTTGCGCTCGAAAAAGCGGCGGCCGGAGACGTCGATCGAGGATTTGTTGCCCAAGTTTGACGGCGGTGGTCACCAGATCGATGCCCAATCCTGGGCCGACCCCGAGTCGGTTTGTTCGGCGGAAGAGATGAAACGTATCGTCCGACGCGGCATCGAAGAGTTGCCGGAGTCCTTTCGTACCGTGCTCGTCCTTCGCGATATCGAGGAGCTCGATACCGAGGAAACCGCTCAGCTTATTGGAATCACCTCGAACGCCGTCAAGGTGCGGCTGCATCGGGCGCGCCAAGCGCTCAAAACTTTGATCGAGCCCTACCTCTTGGAAAAACGAGGATGAACTGCCAAACGTTGCGTCAGAAACTCGCCGAGTACGTGGGCGAGATGCTCCCGGCGGCGGACCGGGACGCGCTCAGCGCGCACATCCTCGGCTGCACCGAGTGCACCGCCCTCGTGAAGCCGCTCCGGGATCTCGCCTGCCGAGAGGTCATCGATTCCCTCGCGGACTACCTGGACGGCACCATGTCTGGGGCTGATAGCCGCAGTCTGGCGCTCCATCTGGAGCTGTGCACCGAGTGTGAGGATTACCTCGACGCGTACCAGCAGACGATCAGGCTCGCCAAGACGTCTTCGGAGCCCCCTTGTCTCGACCCACCGCTCCCCGACGCCCTCGTGAGAACGGTGCTGGCGTGGCGCAACCGGCCGCCGGAGGCTCGCTGATCAAGCGCGCTTTAGGCTGAGGATTGGGCCGTCGTCGCCCATCGAGAGGTGGATCTGTGTTCCATCGAACTGATGGGATGCGACATCCTCCTGCGCCTGTTTCTCGCCGTTGACTTCCTTGGTCGTGAGCTGAATTTGTTTGCCGACTTCTTTCCAGGTCCCACTCGCGCGGGTGCTTCCGCCGAACATGGGGGGCAGTCCGGTGCTGACGACAAAAGTCCCATCCTTCTTCAGCTCGAGTTCGATCTTGATCGCGGCCGCCATCTCCTTCAGCACTTTGGGATCCATGGGAACCGGGCTCTTCTTGCCGAGTTCGCCGAGCAATGCGTCGATGCTGGCCGAGTCGGTGGACCACTTGCCCACGAGCGCGGAGTCCGCGCTCCCCCCACAGGAGGCGAGGGTCGAAATTGCCAGGGTGAGAAGGCAGAAGCCGAAGAGTGCGCGCATCAGTGAGACTCCTTGAGACCATCGAAGCAGGTCGAAACCCGCCGCTCCGGCCGGAGTGTAACAGCCGGGGGCGCCGGGGGACCTAATCCCGGGGAAGGAGGCTGCGCACGGCCGATTCGAGTCCTGGTCCGTGGAGATCGCGGAATCGGATTCGGCCTTCCACGTCAATTCCGAACACGGCCGGCCATCCGGTGACGTTATAGGTGCGAGCAATCGGTCCGTCCGTGGATCCGTCGAGCCAGTGCCGCCAGGGCAGGTCGGCCTTGTCGAGGCCCGCCTTCGCGTCGGTCTTGGCGTCGCTATTGACACCCAAGAACTGGAACCGCTCGCTGGAAAATCGTTGGACGAGCGACCGCTCGTCCGGGTGCCGCAGGACGCAGGGTCCTCACCAAAAGCCCCAGAACGAGAGCACCACCACCTTGCCCCGCAGATCGCGGAGTCTCATGATTTCGCCCCGGTCGTTCGGACCCTCGATATCCGGGGCCTGACATCCGAGGGCGATCGTGCGAAGGTCGTAGAGGTCCGTCGCCGCTCGCTGGCCGAGCGTATAGCTCGAGTCGATTCCCAAGTCCCCGAACTCGGCGCTCACTCGCGAGAGCAGCGCCTCGGCCGAGGATCGCAGGGGGTCGACCGCGCTCTTGGCAGGAATGCGCGCGAGATCTGCCCAGAGCGCATCCGCGGCCCGCATGTCTCGGCGCGCGCGGACGTAGAGAGAAGTGCCCAAGAGTTCACGCGACCCGGTCCGGTCTTCGATCGATCGAAGCCAAGCGTCGCACCAGGGCTCGGAGCTCCACTCGAGTTGGCTGATCCAGGCCGGCAGCCGTGGATGGCGCACATGGTGGTTCAAGAGGATTTGCCGCGCTTCGTCTTCCGAGGTGCCGCCGGCCCGCACCTGGAGGATCCACAGGGGGGCCTCGATGGACTCGCTCGGGTGACCGTGCGTGGCGCAGATGGCCAACACGGCGCTTGCGACCGCCGATTTCTCCGGGAGATGGGTCCGCAAGTACTGTTGGCGTTCCGGTCCCGCGGGGAGGGCCTTGGAATCCGAGATCACCCGATCGACGGCCTGTTCGTAAGCGGCGATCCTCGCTCTGATCTCGGCCTCGACCTTCATCGGTGGAGCCCCATCCTGCGCGAGGATCGAGAGCGAGAGGGTCAGGAGAAGCAAGCCAGTCTGCAGCTTCATGGCCCGGTCCCCGGGCGGCGAGACACCCGCAGGCGATGTTCGAGGCCCTTGTCCAGGGAGTCCGACCAGGCGGCCGTTTCGACCTCGTAACGCAGCACGTGGGCCGGGTCCACAAACAGAAGGAAGGGGTCGGATTCTTCCTTGGCAAATTCGAGGCGGTGCTCGCCCCACTCGACCGCGGCGCCGCTCAGCTTGCGCCCGGCCGTCATCAGCGCCTGACGCAGCTCAGGTACTGCCGTGCTCGGGAGATAGACCAAGGTAGGCGTGTCCAAGCCCTTTGCCTGAAGCTTCGACTTGAGTCTCTCGAGGAAATCCATGATCGCGTCCGGGGACTTCGGATCCTGGGCATCCGCGAGGTAGGCGTCGGGAATCACCAGGAGCAGCATTCCTTCCGCATGGGGGGAGAGACCCTCCACCCGATGGTTGCGAAAGCTGGCGAAAGTCACCGGGCCAGGCTCGCCCAGGCGCAGCGCCCGGCTCGTCCGGGGACTCGCCCGATGAGCGGCCCGATGGTCCTCGCGCTGAATCGCTGCACCCTCCACGCGGTAGGCGCCCTGACCGGCGGCAAATCCGAGGAAGCCCTCGAGGCTGGCCCCGTCCTGAGTGTGGTACGTGCCGATGAACTCACCCTCGACCCAGGCCTGGACCATGCCTCCGTCGACCAAGAGCTCGAGTTCGAACGAAGTACGAGGAGACTTGAATTCGACGGTCCGGGAGGGGGAAGCCCCGGCGAGATGGTGATCGCGCACTCGACTGCCGTGAAAGTGGAAGCCGACGGAATCGATCTCGGTCTTGTCCTCCTTCTTGCCGATCGCGTACAGCCAATCTCCCGCCGAAAACCCGAGTCGGACGAACCGGTCGCGGCGGGTGTACCCGAGCACGACGCTGCCCGACACGAAGGAGGTGGTGATGTGGATGCGTGCCTTCACGCGGTAGCGGCCGGGTGCGTTCCAAAGGCGCGAGCGGGCGAAGGCATCGCGCTGGTGCGCGTGGCGGTCGAGGGATCCGGTGCCTTCGCGGGGCTTGGCTCTTCCTACATGGAGCTCCCGGGCCGGATCCTCGTACCAGAGGTTCTTGACGCGACGCTCCTGGTATCCGACGAGGTCGTCCTCCTCGTATCCGTAGAGCGCGAGGCGGTGCGCCGGGGCCTCGAGGGTCGGGGGGAGATCCGGGGCCGGTTCGGGGGCGCCGATCCGAGGCGCAGCCGCGAGTCTGGCGAGCGCATCGTGCTCCCCGAGCAGGCCGGCGCGGAGACTCGGGTCTCCGGTGGCTTCGAGTTCCGTGCGCGCTGCGGTGAGGGCTCCGAGCCAGGCCTGGAGCTTGGGCCACCGGACCAAGGGCGATTGGGTGGGCGCGGGCGCCGCGTGCCCCCGGTAGTGGCGCCAAAGGGCGAGGGAACTCGCCGCTTCCGCCTGGTTCAACGCCATTAAGGACGCATGGAGCAGGGCGATGTCCTCGTCGCTCACTTCGTCGAGCGAGAGGCTCCGCAACCCGAGCGTGACTACGCCCGCATGTTCGAGCAGTTTGGCGCCGAGGGCCATCGCCGCACTCAGGTGATCTTGACCGAAGAAGGGCTCCGCCCGCTCCCTTGCGCGTGTCCATGTCGGGGCGTCGTAGACGTAGCCGTCCTTGCCGCCGCGGAACTTCACGGCGTAGCGCTCGGTCCATGGCGCACGACTGTCCCAATAGAAGCCTCGCAGGAAGGTGGAGAAACCCTCGGCAAACTTTTCGAAGTTCTCAGGCCGCCCGTCCTTGCCGTCGATGAAGTGGCGCGCGAACCACTCCATCGGCCGGTTCTTGCCTTTGAAGTAGCCCTTCATGTATTCGTTCAGGCGAGGGGCGAAGAGCGGCCGGTTCGCGGGCTCCGCCCACAGTTTCAAATAGACGTAGAGGGCGTAGCCGGCGGTGTAGTTGTCGCGGTAATCGTCGATGGTCCCGACAATGAGCTTTTCGAGTTTGTTCTTGTCGCCGTAGCCCTTGATGAAGGCCTGCTCGACCGTCCCGAACGAGATGTGGTGCTCGACGAAGTTCTCTTCGGCGGTCACTCCGTAGGCCGCCCCCGTCCACACCGCTTTGCCCTCCACCATCCAGGAGGGCAGGCCCGCGAAAAGAGATCCGTCGAACCGATGGGTGAGTTCGTGAGTGAGTCCATGCCCCAGGCCTTCGATCGTCCCGGTGTGGAAGATCATCTGAGTGACCGACCCGCTCTGGAATCCGCCGGCCCACCAGTAGGGCGTGCCTTCGCTTTCGAGCTCGTATGCCTCCGGGACGATGCGGACGAGACCCTGTTCCTTCACGAAGGGGTCCACGCCGAACCAGTTCGCGAGCCGTTTGTGGTGATGATCAATGGTGGAAGCGACGCCCAACAGCGTGGCGTGGCCCGCGCAAGTCTCAACGATGTATCGGCCTTCGGCGGAGAGCGCGAAGGCGGGGCGCGACGGTGTCGCATGCGCCGCACTGAACGCCTCGCGCTCCTCTCTCGTCATCGCCGCGAGAGCCTCGACGGTCAAAGGCGCGCCGGCGGCGGTCCGAATTTCTTGGCGGCAGCGGGCGAGCGCCTCCTGGGCTCTGGCCTCGGCCGCGCTGAATTCCGGCGGCTTTTCGCCTTCGAGGTCGTGGAAACGGGCCTGCGCGGCGAGCCCGAGGATCCGTCGCGCGATTTCCATCGCCGTGGCGGTGTCGCGCTTGGCAGTCGCCTTGGAAAGCCAGCCGTCGAGCACCGCGATCACGGTCTCGTTGCGTGGCGCAAGGCGCACCGTCGCGGCGCGGAGGGTTTCCTCGGCCGCGGCGGCGGCGCGGGGGGCCTCCCGAACCAAGACTTGGAGGAGATCCCGCGTCAGGAGCAGCGTGAGGAGTTCGCCGGGTGCGGCTGGCACCGTGGGCTTCAGTTTGGAGGCGTAGGCGACGAGTTCGGCAATCGCTTCCATGCGCTGATTGGCGAGCTTTTCGAAGACCGGAGATGGGAGCAGACGCTTGGTCGCCGGGTCGGGATTGAGCCGCGCCTTCGGATCGGAGAGGGCCCCGAGCCAGCGATGGGCCAGGAAGCCGCGGAGTTCGGGGGGAGCGACCGTGAGCCACTCCCGCCACAGACTCGGGCAGTACGGATGGTCGGTCAGCGCGACCTGGAGATGGGGAGCGGCTTCACTGGCGTGGCCTTCCTTGATCAATCGCTGGGCGGTGGCGAGAGCCGCCGCGCTGCGGCCGGTGGCCCCCGGTTCGGCAAAGGCCTCGGGGGCAGGGACGGGGAGGGATTGGGCCGAGGCGAGTCCGAGGGGGAGGACCAAAATCGAGAGGACTAAGGCGCGGAGCATGCCCCCATCCTATGTGAGCCGGGGGACTTCAGATTTCGACCTGCATCCCGATCTCCATGACCCGATCGGCGGGGATGCCGAAATAGAGAGTCGCCGGCTGCGCGTTGCGGCTCAAGAGGGCAAACAGGCGTTTGCGCCAGCCCGGGAGGTTCGAGGTTTCGGAGAGCAGGAGCGTCTCGCGCCCCAGGTAGAAGCTCGTGCGTTCGAGCGGCATCTCCAAGCCGTGCCAGTGGGCGAGCGAGGCGATCTTCGGGATGTTGGGGGTTTCCATGAAGCCGGAGCGGGCGACGACGCGGTGGAAACCCTGCCCGAGGTCGCTGATCGCAAGCGAGTCTTTGGACGGGACCCGGGGTTCGTTCGTGGTCTGAATCGTGAGCAGCACGACCCGCTCGTGGATGACCTTGTTGTGCTTGATGTGGTGCAAGAGGACCGGGGGAGCACCATCGGGGTTCGAGGCCATGAACACGGCGATTCCGGGAACCCGTTTGATGCGACCCTCCCGCAGATCTTCCTGCAGGAGTTCGAGAGGCAGCGCGACGCTCTTCAGGCGCGCTCCGAGGTACCACCGACCGGCCTTCCAGGTGGTCATGGTGGCGGCGATCAGCACCGCCAGGGCGAGCGGCATCCACCCTCCGCCCGTGAGTTTGGCCATCGCGGCACCAAGGTAGGTGAGGTCGAACACGAGGAAGAGAGCCACGAGGAGCTTCAACTTGTGGCGGGGCCATCCCCAGGTGTGCCGGGCCACGAAGTAGAAGAGCACACTCGTAATGGTCATGTTGCCGGTCACGGCGATGCCGTAGGCTCCGGCCAAGTTCGAAGAGCGCTGGAAGGTCAGGACGAGCGCGATGCACGCGAGCCCGAGCGCCCAATTCACCGCCGGCATGTAGATCTGGCCTTGCGTCAGGGCGGAGGTGTGGACGATCTTCAGGCGCGGCAAAAAGCCCAACTGGATCGCCGATCGAGTGAGCGAGAAGGTCCCGGAGATCACCGCCTGAGACGCAATCACGGCCGCGGAGGTGGCCAATGCCACCATCGGATAGAGCATGATAGAGGGAACGAGAGCATAGAACGGGTTGGCGGCGGCCGCAGGATCACGGAGCAGCAGGGCTCCTTGCCCGAAGTAATTGCAGAGCAGGGCCGGCCACACGAAGTAGAACCAGGAGCGTCGGATGGGGGTGCGGCCAAAGTGCCCCATATCCGCGTACAGCGCTTCGCCTCCCGTGACGCACAGCAGAACGGAGCCTAAGACGCCGAACGCCAGTTTGGATTCCCCGAAGAGGAATTTGACCGCGTACTGGGGATTGACGGCCTTCAGAATGGCCGGCGTCGAGATGATGCTGACGATGCCCAGAATCGCGATGGTGCTGAACCACGCCATCATCACGGAGCCGAAGACCTTGCCGATTCGGCCCGTCCCGACGCGCTGCGCCAAGAAGAGCGCAAACAGGACGACGCAAGCGAGAGGGGCCACCCAGCTCTTGAGCGCCTCGGTCGCCACTTCGATGCCCTCGAGGGCGGAGAGCACGGAAATGGCGGGAGTGATGATGCCGTCACCGTAGAGCAACGCCGCTCCGATGATCGCGAGGAGAATCAGCGTTCGGTGGGTGCGAGCTCCGGTGCCGTGGCCAGCGCCCGGGAGCAACGCCAAGAGGGCGGAAATTCCACCCTCCCCGTGGTTGTCGGCGCGGAGGATGTAGGTCAGATACTTGAACGAGATGATTCCGGCCAACGACCAAAAGACGAGGGAGATGACCCCGAACAGATTCGCCTCGGAGAGCGGGATTGCATGGTCGCCCGAAAAACACTCGCGGATCGCGTAGAGCGGGCTCGTCCCGATGTCGCCGTAGACGACGCCTAACGCGGCGATCACCAGCCCCGCGAGGCCGGTTCCGTGTTTCAAACCATGCATCGCGGTTGCCGCGACATCCGTGCGCTCTTCGGCCATGGGAGGCGGACCATAGCGCAGGGCACTTCGGTCGAAAGGCGGGATTCCCGAAGATTCCCGGGCGGACTTGAAGTTCGTTTGCAAATGCCCTAACGCGCTCCGTCATGTCCCTGTGGAATTTCCTGGCGAAGGCGGCCTCCGAGCGACCGGACCACCCTGCCCTGATCGAGGGTGGAGTCTCCCTCACCTACGCGCAGGCCCACGGCCAGGCGCTGAGACTCGCCGGCTTTTGGCGGAGCCGGGGGCTTCTCCCCGGGGATCGCCTCTCGATCCTGGACAGCAACCACCTCGAATACCTGATCGTGTACTACGCGGCCGCGGCCGGCGGGTACGTGCTCAACCCGCTCAACACGCGCCTATCTACGGCAGAGCTCGCCTTCACGATCGCCGACGCGGGAAGTCGGATCCTGGTGGCGGGAAGTGAGCATCAAACTCGAGTCCGAGAGCTCTGTGCTTCCCCACTGCCAGGGCTCGGAGTCCAGTGGCGTGGCGACGCTCCCGACTCACGATTGGGGCACTGGCCCGAGTATTCCTGGGAGGAGGCGACCGCAGAGAGCACGGAGCGCCTGGCCCCGCGCGTTCTCCCGATGGACACCCTCGCGCATCTGTACTACACGAGTGGAACGACCGGGCGCCCCAAGGGGGTCATGCTGACCCATCGCAACGTCGCCGAACACGCCCGCTCCGCCGTCTTTGAGCTTGGGCTTTGCCCCACTGACATTTGGGGGCACTACGCGCCCCTGTTCCATCTCGCCGACGCGTGGGCGACTTTCGCGATCACGCTGGCCCAGGGCACGCATCGTTTCTTGCCGAAGTTCGAAGCGGGAGCGGCATTGGCCGATCTCGCGTCGGGCGGAGTCACGATCACCAACCTCGTGCCCACGATGCTCAACGCGATGGTGAAACACCCGGGCGGAGTTGGCGAAGGGTTCCCGAAACTGCGCGCGATTTTGAGCGGAGGTGCGCCGATCGCGCCGGATCTCGTGCGCCGCATCGTCGAGTTCTTCGGGAGCGACTACGTCCAGACCTACGGCATGACCGAGACGAGTCCGTACCTGACGCTCAGCCTGCTGCCTCCCTCGCTCGAGAGTCTCGCGCCGCCTTTGCAGTTGATGTGGAAGGCGAGAACCGGTCGGCCGTTCCGCGGGGTCGAACTCTTGTTGGTCGACGAGAAGGGGGAGCCGGTACCCCGCGATGGAGCCACCGTCGGTGAGATTCGCGTGCGCGGGGCCACGGTGACACCCGGCTACTGGCAGCGCCCGATCGAGACCGCGGCGGCCTTCGTCGACGGCTATCTGCGCACCGGGGACCTCGCGGTCGGCTTCGACCACGGTTTTGTCAACATCGTCGATCGGGCGAAGGACATGATCATCACCGGCGGAGAGAAGGTCTTTTCGACGGAGGTCGAAGCCGCTCTCTACGAGCACGATGCCGTCTTGGAGGTCGCGGTGGTGGGCCGCCCGGACCCGACTTGGGGGGAAGCTGTGACCGCGTGTGTCGTGTTGCGCCCGGGGAAAGCCGCCAGCGCGGACGAGCTACTGCTCCACGCCAAATCCCGGCTTTCCTCGTTCAAAGTCCCCAAGCGGATCGAGTTTCATGCGGAGCTGCCGAAGACTGGCACCGGAAAAATCACCAAGCTCGAATTGCGATCCGGGCCTGGCTCGGGCCAGGGCTGACGCTACGCTTCTCCTATGCATCGATTGATCGAAGGGGTGCACCGTTTCCGCGCCGAGGACTTTGGTCAGTATCAAAGTCTCTTCCATCGACTTTCCCAGGAGAAACAGCGTCCGCACACTCTCTTCATCACCTGCTCCGATTCCCGCGTGTTGGCCGAGCTCATCACGAAGAGCGCCCCCGGGGATCTGTTCGTGGTGAAAAATCCGGGCAACATCGTGCCTCCGAGTTCGGTCGCGATCGGGCCGAACTCGACCGCGGCGGCGGTCGAGTTCGCGGTCGCCGGACTCGACGTCACTGACATCGTGGTGTGCGGACACACCCAGTGCGGCGCGATGGATGCGCTCCTGACCGGACTCGCGGCACCGCACCAGACGCCTCACTTGGCGGGATGGCTCGAGCTGGCGGCGTCCGTGCGCAATCTGCTCAACGGGCCCTACGCCAACCTCGTGCCGGCCGAGGGTCGGGCGATCGTCGCGGCGGAGGAAAACGTCCTCCTCGCGATCGAGAACTTGCGCACCTACGGAGTGGTCCGGGAGCGCATCGAACAAGGCCGACTTCGCCTTCACGCCTGGATGTTCAAGATCGCGAATGCCGAGCTCTTCGCTTACGAGGCAGACCGCCAGGAGTTTCGGCCGATCGTGCCGCGAACCTGATCAGCGCGGGTAGCGAACCCGCTCCAGGCGGTTTCCTTCGTGCACGATCTGACCGTCCAGGAGAATCACGAACCGCGGCGGGTTGCTTTCCCAGGACAGGTCGAGTCGGTGCTGGCGCCACTGCACCCCGCGCACCGCCCACGAAGACCAGGTCTCCTTCGGGATTAGAGGGTGGATGACGAGCGCCCCGTCCGGGCTCGGCCGAATCCCCATGAGATCTCCGAACAACACGTCGATCCAGGTGCTGTGGAAATAGTCCCGCTCGGCGGTGAGCCACGCCCGGTTGTCGCCGCGGTAGTACTCGCCGGTGAAGGGGAACGGAGGATCGGTCGGCGAGACTTGGGCCTTCGTGAAACTCGCGAACAGCTCCCACAGGTGGGCCGGCTTCAGCGCGCACTCGGGATAGGACCGCAGCGTCTCGCCCATCGCGGAGAGCACGAGGCTGTTTGCGTGGGGCCAAGTCGGGCCGTTCCAGAGGCAGGCCGCCACGCGACCGTGGCCGGGCCACTCGCCTTGGCCAAAGACCTCGCAGCGCTGCGAACAGGAGGCGACGGGCCAGGGCGTCCAAAACTCCTGCGGGTCGAGCAGGACCGACCACGCACGTTCAAAGCTGCCGTTCTTCGGAGGGAGCCCGAAGTAGAAGGGGTAGACACCAATCACCTCGCGCACGGGCGAGCGCCGGGAATCGTCGGGATGCACGGAGTAAAACCACCGGGAATCGGCGTCCCAAGATTGGCTGGTGAGCGCCTTCACCGTGCGGTCCGCGAGGGCTTCCAGGACCTCGGCCCTGGCCACCTCGCCGATGATTCGAAGTCCCTGGGCCACCGCGCGGCAGTTGCCGGCGGCGTAGGCACTGAGATCGACCCGTTCGAGGTGGTGGTCCTTCTTCAGGTCGAAATTGGAGAAGGCGAAAAAGCTCGGTTGGAACTCCATGCCGGTCCACCAGTGACTGTCGACGAGGAGGAGTCCGTCTTGGTCGCGGTCATAGACGGCGTACCACCCGAGTGCATTGGCCTCGAGCCCGGGCAAGACCGACTTCAGGAATGCCGAGTTGCCGTGGAGGTTCCACAGGTCCATCACGGTCGATGCGATCCAGTCGGTGTATTGCCCTCCCGCCGGCCCTTCCGCGGTGATGTGCGACGGGAACACCTGATCGGCCTTGCGGTTTTGGGCAAAGCCGCGCAGAGCGGCTTCCGCGATCTCCGGGTCCGCGAGCCAGCGAGCCTCGCGAATCTGGTGTGCCGCGCCGTAGCTGATCACGTTGGGATACCAGGTCGAGTCCCAGCGGCCCTCGGCAAAGCCGGCTTCGGGAAGGGCGCCTTGCCCGAGCCGCTTCAAATTCTTGCGCATGAGGTAGACACGATGGGCATACATGCGCTCCATCTCGGGATCGGAGCACCGGAAATCGGGGGCGTGGGTGAGGTACCACCGTTCGGTGTCTCGCTTCTGCTGTGGCCAAGTGAGGACTTCGGGCGTTTCGGTCGGCTGCCAGCGCTCGCGGCTGCGCTGCGCCGCTTCCGCGGAATTGGCGACTCCGTGAGCGATGCGCAGGAGACGTGCCGAGTGCGGTTCGACGGTGATCTCTCCGGCGGCGAGCGTGCCAGGGGGCCGCGGCAGCGCCGGAGGGGTCGTCTCTTTTGTGTCTCGCAACGCCAGCGCATCGACGTTGGTGTTGTTCCGGGCGGCCGAGGAACGCAGCTCGATCCGGCGCCGTCCTGGTTCGAGCTTGCCCAAGGGCACCACCGCCCAAGCCCATTCTTCCTCCCGCGCGCCCCAACCCTTCGTCGGAGGGCACTTCAGCGGTTCGGGCGCAGCGACTCCATCGACCGAGACGGTCCATTGGGCGGGGGAGTCGTAGGCCCGCGAATAACGCACCCAAAGACTCGTCGACTCCGCCGTCGACTTGAGATCGAAGCGGGCGAAGTGATCCGCTTCGCCGCCGAAGTTGGCTCCGAGCAGCCGGCCTCCCGACGCGGCCCGTTTGCGATCCTCGCCCTGCGAGCCCCGTTGTTCGACAAACGCCTCGCCCTCGACCAAACTCGGGTCGGCTACTGGTCGAGCTTCAGCCCGAAAGTCCAAGGGATAGGCGGTGGCCCACAGGTGGCGTCGGCGTTGGAATCGCGAGAGCGTGGCTTCGGCGACCCCGCCCGTGAACGAGGTCGCGGCGAAGTGGAATTCGGCCATGACCTGCACGCTGAGTGGTTGGTCGCCCCGATTGCGAAGCTGCAACTCGGTCACCATCGCGTCGTCTTGGCTGATCCACTTGCCGCCGGTCACCGACAGATGGCCCCGCTCGGCTCCGAGTTCGACGCGGGAAAGCGACGAGATCGCCTGGCCCACCGCGAGGTCGATTCCCTCGTGGGTGAGGCGGAGCGCATATCCGAGAGTGCCGGGCTCAGTCCAAAGGTCGTCGTGCACGCCGCCGGAAAATCCGAAGCCATCCGGATGGGCTGCCCACAGCGCGTTGCCGGTGGGCATGAACGGAACTCCTGACACGTACGGCCGAGTCAGGGCCCGATCAAAGCGTTCGAACAGGTTTTGACCGGGGACCGAGGCCGCGAGTAGGGCAACAAGAATCAGGTGGGAGCGTCGCATCTCATTCCTTCTTCAGTTCGGCTCCGGCGAGGCAGAGCAGCGCCATCGCGGTGCCGTAACTGCGTCCGAGTTCGTGGGAATCAATGAAGCCTCCGTCGATCTCGCCGAGGCTGACCACGAGGCTGCGCAGCGCGGCCAACTCCGCCTCCTTGGCGGTACTGTTTTCCAAGGCATCAATGGCCAGGCGGCGTCCGTGCAGCGCGTACCAGAAGAAGAAGCCGCCATTGCCGAAGCGGTCGGCGTGGTCGTCGTACTTGCGAACCCGTTCCAAGTGTTCGTGGTTGCGCCGCGAGAGATCGATGGCCGCGGCGAGCCGCGTTTGATCGGAGGCCCCAAGTCGGAGAAGGGCGAGCTCCCCGATCGGCGCTCGCCCAGCGCTGAATTCGGGTGGTGAGTTCCCCCGGCGCTTCGAAAGTCCGTAGGTAAACGACCCGTCCTCGCCTCTGCAATCTTGGAGTGTCTGTTTGGTGAGGGCTCGATCCTCGACGGAGAGAGGAATTCCTCGCGGATGGGTGAGCGCGAGGGCTTCGATCACGGTGGCGGTGACGAAGGGATTGGGGTACTCGTGCCGCCAGTGGCCTCCCTTGCGATCACGCCGCGTGATGAGGGCTTTGGTGATGGCGGTGACCTTGGCCTTGAGCGCAGCCGAATTGCCGCTTCCGCTCCGCTCGTGCGCGTCGATTGCCATCAATCGGTACGCCTCCGCCCACACAATTTCGTCTTCGTCTTTGGGCGCGAGGTGAGAGTCGTCCTGAATCCACCCGATCGCGCGCTCGACCGCCGGGTCGATGCGCTCGGGATCCAGGTGTCGCCAGGACTGCAAGGCCATCGCGGCGAGCGCGGTTCCCGCCACGTAGACATTCGGCAGGCTGTCGGTGCCTCCGAAGTCGTAAATGGAGTCGTCGAAGGACCCGTCGCTCTTTTGCAGGAGGAGGAGCAGGTCGACGGCGCGGGCGAGGATGCTCGGTAGGTGATCCATGGGTCGCGGAACTCTGGTTCCCTCCGGTTGGGCCTGGAAGGCATCGTCCGGCAGATTCTCGAACCGCTCGAGGCCGCGCATGAACGGTCCGAGGCGTTGCGCTTCGGCCGCACCCTTGCGAGTCCAGCGCGTGGCGGGTTGACGCTGTCCCAGCTCTTGGAAGAGGCGCTCGGCGGCGCCCTCGTTCCGAAGGCTCCGCTCCGCCACTGCTCTGAAAAAGAGCGCGACCTCGGTGGGGGCACCCACGATGCGCCCGGCCGATTCGAGGCGCTCCGACGCCTCTTGATACTTCCCCTCGCGGATCAGGAGTCTGCCGAGTTCGACGGCGGCCTCGCCCCGGAGCGGGCCGGGTTTCGCCGCGAGCTTCTCGAGGAGGGGCCGAGCCGACTTCGAGTTGCGTTGGAAGTTTTGGGCGCGGGCACGCAGAAGCATCCGCTCCTCCGATTCGCCTTCGGTCGCAGCGCCGAGTGCGGCCAGGGCGGCCGCGCCGTCGCCTTCCTCGAGGTGGAGCGTCGCCAAGCCCTCGGGCGTCAAGCGGGCGCTCATCATCTGATCGGAGTGTCGCCCAAGCTCGGGGCCCCGCGACAGGGCATCGCGAAGTTGCCAAAGAAACCAGTCGTTCGAGAGCGTGGTGATGCGATCTACGGACTTGAGCAGCGTTCCGTCCGGCGCCAGCACCAAGAACCCGGGTTCGATGAAACGCAGGCGCTCGAGGCCGTACCGTTCGCGATGTTGGTCGCCTCCCACGAGCTTCAAAGGAATGAACCGCCGCGCCAAGACGGCCGCGACTTCCGGTGATGCAAACGGCCCGGCCATCATCGCGAGATCCACTTCGGGTTTCCTGTCCATCGGGCTGTCCTTGAGGCTGGGCACGTACCAAAACACGGGCCGCGTGTTCGCTTTGGCCTGCGCGAGGGCCGCCTCGAGGTCATGGAGCCAGGGGATTTCCGAGCCGGCAGCGCGGGTCGCTTCCGAAGGAACCGTACGAATCTTCCGGTTTCCTTGCGCCTCGACCAGAGGACATACAACTCCGAGCACGGTGAGGACGATGAAAGCTCGCAGGGGCATCGCGGATCTCCGGCGGCATTGTAGAGGCTTCGTCGTGCGCGTCCGCGGGGATGTCCAGGACTGCGCCGCACCGTCGCGGTTTTCGTCGGGAAAGTGCCTCGAAATCAGGCTCTCGCTCGCTACGCTCTGCGAGCGGATTCGGACTTCCCCCGGCCGATCCGGCAGAGCCTCTGGTCTAGGAACCCTCGTCCATGACTCGAACTTCATTCGTGTGCGGAGTGCTGCTCGCGAGCGGCGCCTCGCTGCTCCCTGGCCAAGGAGGTCAGGCCAACGGCCCCGAAGCCTCGATGCTGATCAACTCGGCGATCGGCTACGTCGGCATCGCCCAGGGTGACTTGATTCAGGTGCAGATCGGCGGGCCGCCCAATCGCAGCGTTCTGTTGATCTCCGGCACCGAGGCGCCGACCCCCGTCCAAACCGCGGCGGGGTTCTTTCATCTCGATCAGATCACGGGACTTTTGGTCGACGGCACGAGCAATCCACTCGCGCGCACCGATGCCAGCGGTCGCTTCTCGGTCACTTATCAGATGCCTTGGTTGGCGGTGCCCGGAGCGCAGGTGTCGGTCCAAGCGGCGGTCGAAGATCCCCTGTCGACGCTCGGCTTTCGGCTGAGTGCGGCCGCGCAAATCGAAGTTCAATTCTCGTCGTCCTTTCCGGCGCATCTCTACTTCGATCCCGTGCAGGGTGCGAAGGGTACGGAAAACCTGCTGGCCCCGGCGGGCACCCTGCCGGGAGACCTCCCCACCCTCGGGACTGCCGGGTTCGAAGGACCGACGACGGTCTTCGACGGCAAGGCGCCGGTGCACGGAGTCTTCCAGAATCCCTACTACTGCTACCTCTGCCACGGCAATGTGCAGGAGATCTGGCCCACCTACATGGGCACGATGATGGCCAACGCCGCGCGAGACCCGATGTTCCTCGGGGCGTTTTCGATCGCGATCGCGGGCTTCGAGCACCTGGAGCAGCACGGCCTGTCTCCGCTCGGCGGGGAACTCGCGGCCGACTATTGCATCCGCTGCCACTCCACGAATGCGTGGTACTCGGGGCGGTCCGGGTTCGAAGGTGACGGCACCTACTCGGCGTTTCGCCCGGCGATCTACAACGAGGCCCACGCCCTCGATCAAGAGGGGGTGGTCTGCGATACCTGCCATCGCACCGTCGGCTACGAGCCGAACCGGTCTCCATCCTCGGGGGCAATCCCCGGGCACCCCGACAACGCGCAGCTCATCCTCTCGCCTTCGACCGCGAAGTTCGGGCCGTTCCCCGGTATCTCCGAAACGACCTACGGGAGCCAGACTCCCTACGGGGCGCTCGCAAATCCGCAGACCTTGGCGGCCCCTCCGGTGGCCCACAATCCTCCGGTTCAAGAGGGCAGCTCCAATTCTCCGGGCCATGACACGGAGTACAGCGACTTCACGCGCAAGTCGGAGCTCTGCGGGAGTTGCCACAACATCACGCATCCGCTGAACGGGAATGCGGTGGAGCGCACCTACACCGAATGGCTCAATTCCGCCTACGGCCGCACGAACAGCCCCGACCACAAGCGCTGCCAAGAATGCCACATGCCCGCGGTGACCAATGCGATGGCCTGCACCCTCGGTGGAGGTGATCCGACCTACGGTGATTGGAACAAAGTGCGGGGTCAGATCCGCAAGCACGAGTTTGTCGGCGGCAACGCGTGGATTCCCCAGATCTTGAAGCAGCGCTATCCGCTCGTGGACACGAACTGGACCACCGGCAACAACTACGTCGGCCTGTCTTATTACGGCCCGGCGGGACGGGATACGGTGTGGGATCAGGTCACCGCCTCCGCGATTCAAAAGCATCGCGAAGCGGCCAGCGTCGACCTGGTCGCGACCGAACCCGTGCCCGGCACCATCAGCGCTCAAGTCAAGATCACCAACTTGACCGGTCACAAACTGCCGACGGGTTACACCGAGGGGCGGCGGATGTGGATCCAAATCGCCGCCAAAGACGCCCAGGGGACTACGATCTTCCAGAGCGGGTTCCTGGATGCGAACAGCGAGCTGATCCACGATCCCGCCCTCAAGGTCTACGAGGCCGAACATGGACTCGAATATCCGCAGCTCGGATTGCTCGGCCCCTCGTTCCACTTCGGGCTGAACAATCGCCCCTGGAAGGACAATCGCATCCTGCCGAAGGGCGGCGTGCAAGTGAAGGGAATGGGAGGTTCGGACTCCTACGACCCGATTCTCGCTCCGTTCCCGACCGGAGGGCTCTATCCCGACGGGCAACACTGGGACACCACCAATTACACCATTCCCGTGAGTTCTTCGACGCCGAGGCCGATACGGGTCACGGCCACGGTTTTCTACCAGACCTCATCGTTCGCCTATGTGCAGTTCCTGGCCAATGGCGGCGACAACATCGTGCAGACCTTGCCGCATCCCGAGGCCGTCGCATTGCGCGACCTGTGGTTGCAGGGCTTTCCGGCCCCGGCGATTCCGGTCGGGGTGGTCGGCGCGACCTCGGTCTCGGATCCGACTTCCCCGACGCCGGGCCAGACCGCGCTGGTCATCATCCCCTGATCAGGACTGGGGCGGTAGTGTACGCAGGAGCGTCATGATGCCGAAGGCGGTGCCGTACGGCTTCGTGTGGTCCGAGATGTAGAAGTCCCAAAAGCCGCCATCCTTCTCCTGCGTCTTCATGGTCTCGCGTCGAAGCGGGCCGATGAATGGGGTGCGCTTTTCGACCGGCAGGGTCTCGACCATGAGCGCCGCGTAGTAATGCGCGTAGAGGTAGAAGTAGGCCGCATTGGCGTACCAAGCCTCGTGAGGGATCGGCTTGCGCAGCGCACAATCGAGCCACTTGTGCTCGCGGAAGAGGAGCTCGAGTCCGGCAATCCGTTCCGCCTCGGGAATGCTGTCGCCGGCAAAATGGCGGGCGTATCCGCAAGCCTGGATGCGGCCGAGGGAGCCCTTCACGTCGTTGATGCTTTCGAGTCCGCCCGTGCGGGGAATCGTCATCACGTCGTAGGTGTAGGCCCCGGTCGGAAGGCGGCCGCGTGCGACGGCGCGCACGGCCCGGTCGAGGGTGGGTCGATCGATGGAGACACCCGCGGCCTTCGCTTCGACCAGGGCGACGACGCCCGAAGCCGAGGTGAACGTGGTGGCCCATTCCGGGCGCCAGGCGGATTCCTGATCGGCGTAGTACCCCCAGCCGCCACGGGGCGACTGGTAGTGCCGCAGTCCCCGGGCGAGTTCGGCGGCGCCCTCACTCCAAGCGGGTCGATTGGGGTGATTCGCGAGCTCCGGGGCCGCGAGGCCCCGCGCCATGCCCTGAAGCCCGAACACCTGGCCCCACACGTTGTCGTTGTCCCAAAAGTCCGGGCGTTTCAGGCGAGAGTTCTTGGCCATGTAGTCGAGGCCGCGCACTACCGAATCCATGACCTCGGGGCGGGTCTTGACGCATTCGAGCAGGGCGGTCACGACGAGGCCGGTGGTGGCCACCGTCCAAGCGTGGTGCGTCTCGATATTGGCGAAGGAATCCGTGAACATCTTGTTCTTGGTCCCGCCGAAGCTGCCGTCTTTGTTCTGTTTGCCACCGAGCAAATAGTCGATCCCGCTTTGGATCGCCTTTTGAACTTCGACATCGGTGGGGAAGCTCGGCGGAGCGTCACCCTGCGACCACGCCAGGGCGGCGAGTGCCAGGCAAAGGCTCGCGATTTTGGGAATCACGAGCCGCCTTTCTCGGCCTCGGCCAATTCGGTCTCGGCACGGAGTAGCGACGACTCTGCCTCCAACACACCGATGCGTTTGTCCCCTTCGGCCTCGCGGCCCTGGCGCTCGGCGCGCTTCAGTTCGGTTTCTTTGGCCGTCAGCTCGAAGCGAAGACGCTGCTCCTCGAGAGGGAGCTTGTCTTCGATGGTGTGCCTGGTGCTTTCTTTGGTGATTTCCAGGTTGGTCTTTGAGCGCTCGAGCTGGCGCTTCGCGCGTCGAATCACGATCTCTTTGGTCATGTCGCCCAGTTCGTCACCCTTGTACATCAATTCCAACTGTTGCAGCTCTTCGACTGCTTCGTCGTAGTAGTTGCTGATCGCTTGGAGTTGCAAAAGCGTCTCCGCGGTCTTGTTGGGCTTCTCGGACTTGAGGAAGTGTTCGAAGCGTCGAGCGGCCAGTTCGAGTTCGACTTTGGCACGATCAAGGTTGGTCGCATTGTCCGACGCAACGAGCGACGCATCCATCCGTGCCTTTTCCAGTTTGATCCGGGCGACCTCCACGCCGTGGCGGAGCTGGGTCAGCTTCGCCGGTGATGCGGGTTTCTTTTCGGCGGCTGCCGCTTTCGAGCCGCTCTCCTCTTTGGCGGGGTTTGCTGGCGCGCTGTGGTCTGGAGAGCTGGCGCAGGCGGAAGCGAGGGCGGCGATGAGGACGAAGCAGAGGGGGCGAGCTGGCATGGGAGTCTCCTTGGCTTGAGACGAGGATGGTAGGGGGCCCCTTCCCGATGCGCCAGAGCACCCCGCGCGGCAGGCGGCCACGCCTGCCCCCGAATTGGCCCGTTTCGTCAATTCACCAGGCGAATGGTGGGAGTTTGACCGGCCTTCCACGCCGCCTCGGCAGCCACCGCCAAATGAACCAAGTCGAGACCTAGGCAGGGAGCTCCGCGAGTTCTCGGATGCACGGCGGCCGTTTCCAAGTGGCGGAGGGCGCTAGCCTGCAAGGTCTCGGCGGCCCGGGGGTGATTTTGAATCCGCTTCAAGGCGACGGCGCTGATTTGGATCAGGCCCTTCAGGGCGTGCCACTCGGGTCCGAACTTGGACACCCGCTTCCAGAGCACTTCCCACTGCTCATGCGCCTCCCAGTAATAACCGTGGTGGTAGAGATCGAGGGCGTAGCGGTGATCGGCGTGGTCCGCGGTGATCGTTCGCCCGAGGGGAGGCCACTCGATCTCGATGTCGTCACCGGCCCGCGACGTCCGGGGGTGTGGCCCCCGGCCCGGGACGTAGGCCGATTGCGGAAGAGGTCGCTCGGGCGCGTAGCGGGGAGGCGCAGGATGGTCGCTCAGAGCTTGACCTCGGGAGTGGCCCGCATCGCGACGTCTTCCAATTCGAGGTGGTCGGCGCGCTGAAAGCCGAAGGCGGAAGCGAGGAGGTTGCTCGGGAAGGTCTCGACGCGGTTATTGAGGTCCCGGACGTTGGCGTTGTAGAAGCGTCGGGAGGACTGGATGCGATCTTCGGTGTTCGCGAGTTCGCGCTGGAGGGCCAGGAAATTGCGATCTGCCTTCAGATCCGGGTACCCTTCCGCCACCACGAAGACCCGGCGCAGCGCCGAGGCGAAGGCGTTTTCGTCCCGAGCCATCTCCTTGGCGCCCCCGTGGACCGCGGAGGCCTTTTGGCGCGCCAAGACCAGTTGTTCGAGCACCGTCTTCTCGTGCGCGGCGTAGCCCTTGACAGTCTCGACCAGGTTGGGGATGAGTTCGTGCCTTCGCTTGAGTTCGGTATCGACGCCGCTGAACGCCTCCTTCACGTGATTACGGAGACGCACGAGACCGTTGTAGGTGCCACCGACCCAAAGCAACAAGAGAAAGCCGACCCCGAGCGCGATCGCTACTGCTGGTTCCATAGACTCCGCTGCTGCTCCACGAGGTAGGGAGGAAATTGATCGAGCAGGCCGGTGCCGAAGTGGGCGGCTTGCGCGAATTCGTCGAGGCTCATCCGTCGGTTGCGTTTGATCAGCACCTGCCGCTCCGAGAACTCGAACTCGAAGGGTGGCTGGGCCATGATGAACTCGATGGCCCGGGCGTGCAGCACATCGTAGGCCCACTTGCGATCCGGCGCCTTCACGTGAAAGCGCTTGCTGAACTCCGCCGACTCGAAGTCGATGTCATCGAAGCCGAAGAAGCCCGCGAGTTTGTCGAACACCCCCTCCGGCCGGACGGTCAATGGGCGGAGCGGGATGCCCGGATCCAAGAGGACGCAGGAAAAATGGTGGTGGTGAGTGCTGCGCCGCCCCTTCGAGTCGGTGCTGTAGGTCTCGTAGTGGTAGTCGAAGGCGAGGAGGGGGCGTTCTTTCCACGGGCCGCGGAAGAAGTTGTAGCCGTAGCGGTTGGACCCCTGCCGAAAGCAGGCGAACTCCGGGAATTGATCCTCGACCCGAGCGTCGCGGGCGGGATTGAAACTGAGTCCGTGCGCGGCGGCGAAGGCCTGGATGGCCGCCATGCGTTTTTGTTGGGCTCGGTGGCTGAAGACGGCGGCCAGAGTCACGAGGCCAACCGCGGCAACGATGAAGAGGGCGACTTCCATGGAGGCGAGGGGTCTCCGGTGGCGGCAGTGTACCTGCGAAGCCGCCCCCTATTCGATGAGAGAGCCCCTCGCTCAACAATTGGCCCGGGGCCGGGCGCGGAATCAGGACTTGAGGGCGTCGTGAACCCGGCCGACCATCTGGGCGCTGGGCTTCAGGGTCTTGTCGCCCTCGTCCTTCCACTTGGAGGGACAGCCTTCGTCCTTCTTGCGGCTCAGGTAGAGGTTGGCTTTGAACTTCCGGAGGAGCTCTTCGATGTTGCGCCCCATGTTGTAGAAGTTCGTCTCCGCGTTCAGGAGGGTGCCCTCCGGATTGATGATGAAAGTGCCACGCAGGGCGAGGCCCGAGCCTTCATCCAGGATGCCGAACATCCGGCTGATGTTGCCGGTCGGATCGGAACCCATCTTGTACTTGACGTTGGCGAGCTCTTTTTCCTCGCGCTGCCAGGCGAGATGGACGAACTTCGTGTCGGTGCTGACGGTGATGAGTTCAGCCCCGAGCTTCGCGAACCGCTCTTGCTGCTCTGCCAGAGCAGCGAACTCGGTCGCTCAGACAAAGGTGAAGTCGGCGGGATAGAAGAAGAGGATCGCCCACTTCCCGCCTTTCTTCACCGTCTCCAGGGTCGTCGAACCGAAGTCCCCGATACTGGGGTCGAAGTAGTCGATCTTGAAGTCGGGAACGGCGCCCCCGACTCGGACCGGGGTGATCTGAGTGCTCATGCCGACATCCTTTGCGAGGTGTGGAGGTTGCTCCGAAGCCGACGGGCCCCGGGGACGGCGAGTCTCCCACTTGGCGGCACGACCCCCAAGATCAGCGGGGCTTGGTTCCCTTCGGGGTGCCCTTGTTGACCAGAAACTTGAGCCCCTCGCTGAAGGTTTTGCCATCCGCCGGCACGTGCGCCGAGTCCTTCATTTCCTGGAGGAGGAGGGCCGTGAAACCCTCGTTTTTCAGGGCGTCGCGATGGACCAGGGTGGCATGGGCGTGGTTGAAGTCTTGGGCGCCCACCATGATGACGTGGCGACGCTCCTTCGCTGCCACCCGTAGACGACTGGAAGGGGGGCGGGGGATTTGCGGCTGCCAAGGAACTCCGATGGGGTCGGGATTGCGGATAGACGAAAACCAGTTCATGCCCCCCATCGCGTAGAAGCCCTGGAAGACGTCGGGGAAGTGCAGGCCAACGGAGGCCGCGCAGCGGCCGCCGCCGGAAAACCCGCCGACGAAGACGCGAGCCGAGTCGATGTTGTACAGCTTGCGCATGTTGTGGACGGCGTCGAGGGCAAGTCCGATGCGGAGCCACACGAATTGGTCATTGCCGGCCTTCAGCGCCTCCACGGCGATGAACTGGGCGCCGTCCAGGACGGGCGCCCACTCCGGGTGGAACCAGGGATCGTCGATGGGGTTGATCCAAACCAGCAGGCCGTGGGGGACCTTGTCTTGGTACTTCTCCGGAACGTAGGCCGCGAAGTTCTGCTTGGAGAGGTCGTAGTCGCCGACCGGATCGTGCTCTTGGATGAACTCCTTGGTCCAGCCGAAGCGCTCCCGCAGCACCGCCATGGCGCTCAGCGGGTGACGCTCCTGGAATTGGAGGTTGACGATCCCGGTCTCGGGGCGGGGCGGCGGAGCGGGGCGATCTCGTTGTCCCGAGAGCGCGCCGGCCCAGATCAAAACGAACGCGAGCTCAACGCCCGCTGATCGGAGGATGGAAGAGAACCTGGATCGTGTGTCCATCGGGATCCTTCATGTAGAAGGAGCGTGCCCCATCGCGGTGGGTCTTCGCGGGAGCCAAAGGAGGGTGACCGAGTGCGCGCACGCGGCGCTCCCAGGCATCGACGTCTTCGGGGGCCGGAACCAGGAAGCCCAGGTGATCCAGATTGCACTTGGGTTCCACTCGTCCGCGGTGGAGCGCCAAGTTGTCGGTCCCGCCGGTCAGATAGGCGTTGTCCGGATCGGGCCGCCACTCTTCCCGCATCCCGAAGACACTCGAGTAGAACGCGACGCTCCGGTCGACATCCGCGACGTAGAGCGCGACGTGCCTAAGGCCGTGAATCGGAGGCATTCGGTCGTTCTGGATCACGTCCGCATTCTATCAGTTCCGGAATTCTCTTTCGGGGGGACCGGTGGTACGACTACGCTGGAATTCCCTCTGTCCGCGAAGGCATCGACATCGAAGTGGAGTTCTTGAAATGGGAACTATCAAAGTCGATCGCGGTACGTATCGGTTCGTCGTTTCCGCGATCCTGGTGATGTCCGTTTTCTCTCCGGCCGCCCTTGGCCAGGGTCGACAGTGGATGCGGGTGGGCGATCGTTTGCTCGCGTTCGACGGTACCGGCTGGGTGGTGCAAAACTCGGGGTTTGCGGCCGGAAGTTGGGGAATCGCGGTGGACGGGTTCGGGCGCACCTGGTCGACCAATTACGTGCTCGGCCAGAACACGATCACGTGCGCTGACTCGGCCGGATTGATCGTGGGTACATACCCGGCGGGTCTGGCGGCGCCCACCAACGACTCCACGGTCGGGCCGGTAGCCATCAGTCGGGACAACCTGGTGTTCGTGGGGGATCCCACCAACAGTGGAAACACGATCACGGTGCTGGATCCGAACGGGACGATGTTCAACCAATTCACGGTGCCCGCATTTTCGATTCGCAGCCTCTGTTTCGATCCCGAAGGCAACCTCTGGGTGCATTGTTACTACGCCACCGGACCCCAGAGCAGCCTCGTCTTCAAGTATGACATCGTCGGAACGCTCCTGCTCTCGGCCCCGGTCCCTCCAACCGGCATTCCCAACCATGTCTACGCCGACGAGTGGGGACGCGTCTTCGTCACTCACCATCCGACGAGCACTCATGTCCGTCAACTGCGACTGGATGGAAGCGTGGTCGCGGACTGGAACCTCAACTTTTCCGGGGGTACGCAACGGACAATCCATGCCGGTCTCGACGGACGTCTCATGGTTTGCCACTCCGGCTACCGTCGCCTGGTCAATCCGCTGGGGGCAACTCTCTCCGGAAGTCTCAGTTTCGGCCTTCCGACCTCGGTGACGGTCGACAGCGGCGGTAACTACCAGGTCTTTCAATACTCGTCGACTTCGCGGCTGACCGTGATCAGGCCGGATGGCTCGATCGCGAGCGAGAATGTGTGCCCAGCGGGCCCGCTCGCCACCACCTATTGCTTCAATATCGGCGATTTTTCCGGCATGCACCGCATTCGCGTCGTCGACCCTGACGGCGACTTCGACCAAGACCAAGTCTCCAATCGCGAGGAGCTGGCCCGGGGGTCTGATCCCCGCGATGCCCAGAGCGTTCCCTCGAGAGCCGAGTTCACGTGGGTGGCGCCGCCGCAGATCGGGACGCAGATGGCCGTCCGCATCCAGTCCTGGCGTGATTCCAATACTCCCTACTTGATGCCCTTCACGTTGAATTCCGCGGCCTTCCCAATGTCCGGCCTCGCGACCGCCGACTATCGGACCCTGCCGGTGAATCCCCTGAGCCTCGGGAGTGCCTTGGAGTTCGATCCGATATTCCTGATGTCCATGGATATCGCCTGGCCCGGCGCCCTGATATTCCCCGATACCGCGGGCGCGTTCGACGCGATGGGTGAGGCGACGGTGCGCGTGAATATCCCGGTCGCTCCCGGCCTCAGTGGATTCACGATCTACGCGTGTTTTGTCACCGTCGTGCCCGGCTTGCCCGCGAGCGTGCGCTCGATCTCCTCCGCGCTCCCGGTGACCTTCTACTGAAGTGCGCGCGCGGGCCCGGCGCGCCTGCGATCAGAGCTGGAGAAGGACGCGGCGCAGCGTCGGCACTTCCAAGTGGTAGAGGTTATTCGCGCGGAACCGATGCAGGAGGTCGGGTCGGCCGCGGCCGAGGTAGATCCCGAGCGCCCCGGCCGCGTAGCGGCGGTGGTCTTGCTTCTTGTTATCGGAAGAGAGCAGGTCGAGGAGGCCCGAGATCTCCGCATCCTGCACTCCCCAGCCGAGCGCGAGTGCACTGGCGGCGCCGACGTAGGGGTGATGCTCGGACTGGAGAAGCCGGAGTAGATCAGCGGTGACCGAGGGCCCTTCGCCCAAGAGCGCAAGGCTCAGGGCGGCGTGATGCTGGAAGGTCGGATCGTCGTCATCCTTCAGCGCTTCGCGGAGAGCCGGAACGCACTCGCGGTGCGCCAAGAGAGCCAAGGAACACGCGCTCATCGCACGTTCGTCTCCGGTGGAGGCGTCGGACAAGTCTCGTGAGAGCTCGCGCGTCGCGCCCTGATGGCCGGCCAAGCCGTGCGCCAAGGCGAGGGCGGCTCTCACTTTCGGATCTCCGGACCGGCGCGAGAGGGTCGACAGGAGGTCTTTGAGTTCGCGGGGTTTTCCGGCGCTGTGGGCGGCAATTCCGGTGGCCAAGGCGGCGTATCCGGCGGTGGGGCCCGTCGCTTGAAGCTCCGCGGCACAGCGCTGGTAGGCGTCTGGTCCTCCGATGGAACCCATGGCGAGGAGGGCGAGGCCTCGGGCGAGCGGATCGCGTTGCGTGTCAATCGCCGCGGCGAGAGCTTCGATGACGTTGCGATCACTCGGGGTGGCGATTGCACCCAGCGCGAGGGATGCACCCTGCACGATGAGCGGGCTCTTCGCGCCGAGAGCGTTGAGGAGCGCCTTGACGGCGGCGGGGTCTCGGTCGCGGAGGCGGCCAAGACTCACCGCCGCGGTTGCGCGTTCGTGGTCGCTGCGGGAGGCGGCCGTGAGGATTCCAATCAGCAGCGACCGATGGGTCGGGTCACCGTGAATTCCGAGGGCCGCGATCGCGATCGTGGCGGCATCGCGGGGCAGATCCGACTCGGTCGAGGAAGCTGCCGCGACTTGGGCCAAGATCCCGTGGGCGCGTGAGTCGGGCAACAAACCCAGAGCAAACAGCGCCATTTCCCTCGCCCGGGAATCAGGCACGCGTCCGCCCAGGAGACCGGAGGCCTCGGCAGTTGATAGCGCGATGGCCCCGAGGTGATCGATCACCTCGGATCGGCCGAGGATGCCGAGGCCCAAGATTGCGGCTTCCCGCACTTCGGGTTCGGGGTCCATCAGCGCGTCTTTGAGATCGAGGATGCTGGCGGCGTTCTTGGACTTGCCGAGGGCGAGCAGGGACGCGGCTCTGAGGCCAGCGTCCCCATCGCGGGCCCCCACTCGGAGTCGAGCGAGGATTCGGATTTCAACCGAAGCTCCACTCTCGGGGAGTTCGGCTAACGGGACCTTGGAATTGTGCCCTGAACCCGTGGTGGGCCGATGCCGGCGATCGCGAGCCAACTCTCCGAAGCGAATCCAGGCGTTCTGGTTCCACCAGTAGTCCCAGTCCGAAGTCGAAGTCACAGACTTGGGTCGCGCTCGCGCGGGGCCGGCTCCTCGTCCGGAGCCAGGAGTGGCGGGCGAACCGCCGGAAGGCGCTCGGGACGGCGCGGGTTTGCCGCTACCGCCAGGCGCGGCAGGGCCAGCGCCACTCGGGGGATGAGTGCGGCCCCCGAGTCCGGCTGGCTCCGAAGGACCGCTCGGACTTCCACCGCCCGCCGGTCCGCCGTACGGCTCCGGGGGAGGGGTGGTGCCACCGCCAACCGGCCCATTGTAGGGTTCCGGCGTGGGAACGGGCGGAGCGGGGGCCGGAGCCGGAGTGGGCGCCGGAAAATGGGGGACCCCGTATCCGGAGTAGACCGGCGGGAAAGGACACATCTGGGCCCATGACGAGGCTCCGAGGGCGAGCCATGCGGCGACGCCACTGAAAGCCAACGAAATGCGCAGAATCCCTGCGCCGGGGCGGCTTCGGCCGCGTCGAGAAATCGACATCAGACTCTCCTTCACTCAGACAAATGCGGGTGCGAGGCAGGAGAGTCGACCCACGGACTCAGACTCGAGGGTCAATCTAGTACGGTCGGACGATCGCGCTTTCCGGAGAAATCGAACCGCCCCTTCGCCGGACTGAGCGCGCGAAGTGGCTCGGCGCTCAGAGGTGTTGCATCAAGAATCGCAGGGTGGGCACTGAAGGCGAACGGGGCACCCGATCCGGTGGGAGGTCGATGATTCGATTCCGTTCCGCCCGCGCTCGGCTTGCGTAGACTCTCGCCTTCCCAAAGGAGTGTGTATGGGTATCGACCAGGGGCAGCAGCAGCTCGGTTTCGACGGATTCGTGGTCGAGCCGCTCGGGCCGAACGAACTCGAGGTGGAGAAGGCGAAGGCCGAGGTCGATGACGACGCCTGGGGGGTCCTACCAGTCGTGGAAGTGCAGCGCAGGCTCGAGGAGGCCGATGACTTCGCCATCGTGGTCTTGCAGGCCACGCTCTCGGTCAAGGCTCCGCTCACGGGGTTGTTCCTCGAAGCCACCGCCGAAGGCCAGCGCAATTTGAGCTTTGGCAAGACTTATCTCGTGCCCGCGAAGGCGGGCGCGGCGAAGGACTACTGTCGCTACGTGATGCCGAGTCCGCTCGCGGTGGGCGAGCATTTAGTCACGTGGTCCTACGCCTGGCACCCACCCAAAGATCGTGACACCGGGGAGGCGAAGACTGGGGGCGTCACGCTCCGCCCCCTCCGCGTGGTGGGAGATTTCTCGTGGGATGAATCGGGACTGGGCGCGCGCGGGCCCCTGGTCGATCTCGGGCGAGGCGCCTGGCATCACGGCCCGGCTCGTTTCAAGAAGACCATCGACATCGCTCCCGGCCAGACCAGGCTTCGCATCGAAGGCAACGAGGTGTACAGCCTGCGGGCGGACTTGGACGGCGTCGAACTCGTGCGGCGGGAGGATCAGCCTGGCCTCTTCGCCCTGCCGCCGGGAGTCTTGGGTGCTGCCGAGCTGACCCTGCATTCCGACCGCGGCTTCCTTCGGCTATCGACCCTGCAGTTGATCCGCTGATGGCACCGACCTTGGTTCGCGCCCTCGGTTTCTTCGACACCCTCTGTGTCGTGGTCGGGGGCATCGTCGGGGTGGGGATTTTCTTCACGCCCAAGACGGTCGCCAATCTCGTGGCGACGCCGGGCCAAGCGCTTCTCGTCTGGGGGTTTGCCGCGGTGGTCGCCTACCTTGGGGCAATTTCATTTGCGGCCCTCGGAAAGCGGACCGATCGCTCGGGTGGGCAGTACGTCATCCTGCGCGAGGCCTACGGCCGAGCCCCCGCCTTTTTGTATGTGGTGTGCAATCTGACGCTCGTGCAAACCGGAGCGGTCGCCATCATCGCCAGCATCACCGCGGAGTATGGCGCCATCGCGGTTTTGGGCTACCCGCTCACCAACGCGGCGGGGGTGGTGGTGCCGGTGGTGCTGATCGCCGTCATTGCGCTCGTCAATGTTCTCGGAGTGAAGGCGGGAGCGAAGGTCCAAAACCTCACCGTGGTCGCCAAATTGGCGGCCCTGCTCACGCTGGTTCTTTTGGCGGTGGGATCCGATGCCGCACCACCATCCACTGCTCCCGCGTCCACGGGCACCTGGACGCCGTCGATGCTGCTCGCCGGGTTGATTCCCGCCATGTTCGCGTTTGGCGGCTGGCAACAGGCACTCTGGGTCGGCGGGGAAGTGAAGGATGCCGAACGGACGGTGCCGCGAGCGATTCTCTTGGGCGTGCTCGTGGTCGCCGGCGTCTACCTCTCGGTGAATTGGGCATTCTTCGCGCTGCTTGGGTTCGATGGAGTAAGGAATGGCCAAGCGCTTGCCGCCGAGGCCGTGCGCAGAGTGGTGCCAGCGTGGGGCGAGCGCGCGGTGGCCGCGGCAGTCACGATTTCCGCGCTGGGTGTGCTCAACGCCCAGTTTCTGACCGGGCCCCGCCTCACGCAGGCGATGGCCGCGGACGGACTTTTTTTCGCGCCGTTTGCCCGGGTGCATCCTCGATTCCGCACTCCCGCGGCAGCGGTGCTGTTGCTGGCGGGCTTTGCGAGCGCGCTGCTCCTCGCGCTCGGAAAAGACCGAGTCGACGAGATCACCGCCGGGGTGGTGGTGGTCGACGCGGTGTTCTTCGCGCTGACGACGTTTTCGCTGTGGATCCTGCATCGCCGCGGCGCGCGAGTGACTCTCCTCGAGCGGCTGGCCGGGCTTCTGTTCGCGATGGCGGAAATCGGCGCGATCCTCGCCCTGGCGCAACGGGACGACTTCCGGAAGGTTGTGATTTCCGCGCTGGGAGCGATTGGCCTCGCGGCCGTGCTCTACGTCGCCCGGTTCCGCCGGGTTGGTTCGGCGCTCTCCGGTTGATCGCCACGCTGGCGCGCTGACTGGAGAAGAAGGAACCCCGCCAGGAGGACGAGACCGCTCGCACTCCCGAAGATCCAAGCGGCTGGCCAGTCGCCGCGAACGCGCCCGACCAAGAATCCCCCGAGTCCGTACCCGGCCGACAGGGTGATGCCGAAACACGCTTGCCCGAAGGTTCGATTCTCGGGGGAGACGTAAGCGGCCAGGAGTTGCAACACGCTCGCGTACCACAGGCCGAAGCTCACTCCGTGGGTGAGCTGCAAAACCAAGAGCGGGATCTCGGTGGAGAAGTGCACGATGAGCAGCCAACGCAGCGCCGACACCGCCACGCTGATTCCGGCGAGGCGATAGGCCGAATGGTGGGAAAGCCAGCGCGGCGCCCACGCAAAGACCACGACTTCCGAGAGGATTCCCACCGCCAGGAGTCGACCGTAGGCGGCGTTCGAAAGACCGATGTCCTCGAAGTAGCAGCTCCCGAAGATCTCGTAGGGGGCGAACGAAATTCCGACGAGGAGCTGCGCGCCGAGGGCCCCTCGCACGGGCCGGAGCTTTAGGAATCCGAAGGACTGGACCGGCTCGCCGCGTTCCGCGCGAATCTGGGTGTCCGGCAGCCACCAAGTCACGAGATGGAAGAGCGTCATGAACGCGACCGCAGCGTCGATGATGCGCCGGGGTTCGCCTTCGCGGAGTAGGCCGACCAGGAGCGCGGCCGTTCCGTAGCCGAGGGTGCCGTACAAACGAGTCGAGCCGAACCGATGGCGATCCGGTCCCAAGGCGTCAATCGTCGTCGCGTCCAACAACATCACGTGGGGATGCGCGAGCCCCGCGTGCAGCACCATGAGGAAGAAGGCGGCGCCCTGGTCCCGGGCGACGAGCCAGCCAAGGGTGCTGCCGATCGCGAGCAAGCTGAGTCCGCGTTGGAACCGCCTTCGGCAGTGCCAGCGGTCGGCGAGTCGCGCGAAGGTGGATCCGAACGTGATGAGGCCCGCTACCAGGAGCAGCGCCAGGGTGCCGGCGGTGGCGCTCGAGTGCCCGAGGCCGCGGGTGACCCAGTTGGTCCACAGGGGTCCGAAGGTACCGAGGTAGAGGAAATAGACGAAATATCCGACCCGCAGGCGGAGGAGGGTCGAAGCGGCAGCGCGCATCGCTCGGAGTTAGCACCGCGGGGCCGGCGCTTCATGGGCTGCTAGGGACATCGGCTATGATGCGGGCGAACGGGAGCGTCAGGCTCCCTCCATAGAGACAATCATCATGAATGCCAGTCGGAAGTTGGTGATGGGGATCGTCCTGGCTTGGGCGATCGTTGCGACCCCGAGCATGGGACAGACCCTGCCGGCGGGCTTCACCCGCGACAATCAAGGTCATCGCCCAGGGCAGCGTCGGGACGCTCGGAACCGTCCCGAACATGTACATCGGAGCCAGCTGGGGCCTCCAGGATATCGCGGTGGATCCGGGCTGGCCGGGCGCGGCCCTACCTCTACGCCTATTGGACCTACAGCACGCCGCGGGGCAAGCGCATCTCGCGCTTCGAGGTGACTGGGGCGGTGGCAATTCTCGCGCCCCTGCCGTCCTTGATCGCCCTCGATGGCCTGGGTCTGCTCGGCCCTCCGCTGCCCGGCCTCTCCACCGGTTCCCCCACTCCCACCTGGTCGCTCACCGTCCCCAATTTCCCCGTCCTCGGCGGCCAAACCTTCGCCTTCCAGGTCTACGCCATCGACTCCTCCCTCGCCCCTTCCCTCACCTCCCTCCTCATCACCAACTCCGTCCAGCTCACCATCAACGGAGTGGTGGGGAGAGACCGGATTGGACACTCGCTACTCTTCCCGCCATGCAGCGCCGGGCATGATTCGCTTCATGTAGTGATCGAATAGGGGCACGGTGAATGCGGTGTCACCGTGTGACGGGCTCCATATCATGCCTTTTTCTATGAGGTGGGCTCGGGTGGGTGCGAGACTCTGCACCTTTCGCTTGAGGTTGACTGCTACATCTCCGGATCGGTGAGGACCGGCTCCGAGATCGGCCATCGCCCGAAGATAGCGGCGCTCGGCTGGCGTGAGTCTGTCGAATCGAACCCGGAAGAACCCCTCGTCGAGCGAACCCAAGGTGGCACGCGACGCCCGTTCCACGTCGTCTGGCGTAATGGGGGATCGTTCAGCCAGGTCCCAAGTGTGTTTTCCCCACTCTTGGAGAAAGTAGGGGTACCCTTGAGTCTGGTTCCATATGGAGTCCAGTGACGCGGCCTCGAACTCGACTCCCTCCTCTCGCGCAGGAGTCACCAGGGCAATTCTCGCCTGCTCGGAGTCCAGTGGGCCTACGGTGGGGAACGAGAAAAGCCGTTCCGCGTAAGACTTAGCCCTTCCCATCTGCCCTCTCAACTGAGGCAACCCGGCTCCGAACAAGGCCAGCGGAAGCTGCTGCTGGGTGCAACGATGGAGCGCTACGATCAGAGCAGCCAGTTGGTCCTCGGCGACGTACTGGAGCTCATCAATAAAGAGAAGGAGTCCGGACCCGGCGTTTCGAGCGGCTGTGCAGCACGCTTCCAGTAGGGCGAACAAATCGTGGTCCAGGTCACCGGCGTCCGCTAATCCGACTTCGGGTTCTGCATCCGCCGTTACCTCAAGGTCACCATACTTGATGCGGAATGCCCGTATGAAGCCGGCCAAGGCACGAAGACCCCTCTTCGCGTGGTCTTTCGCCCGGTCCGTCGAGCTGAGACGTAAGAGAGCGAGACGCAGTTCCGGGGCGAGCAAGGCGGGGAGGGAGCGTTTCTCGGGGGCCTCCGCTGAAATGCACTGGTAGTCCGCGGACTGCGCCTCGGACCGAATCTTGCCCAGAAGCACGGTCTTTCCGACTCCCCTCAGGCCTACCAGGAGCATGCTCTGGGCGTTCAGGCCATTCTTGATCCGTTTGAGCGCGATTCGCGCCTGACCCATGAGAGCATCACGTCCCGCCAACTCTGGCGGAACCGTTCCGGCTCCGGGTGCGAAAGGATTGACTGAGGGGTCCATGGGGGACTATACCGAGTTTATTGTGGTTTATCAAAACTTGATAAACTCGACATACATCGACGTAAGTACTTCAGCGCTATGGTTTTGGATCTATGTTAAGGGATCGTGAGGCGGGAGGTGCCGGTGAGGTCGGCGGGGGCTTGGGTCAGGGGGTTTAAGGACAGGCCGGCCAGGTAGAAGGAGAGGCCGGAGAGGAGGGGATCCGGAGGTAAGTAGATCCGAGGAGTGTCCGAGGCCGCGGGTGACCCAGTTGGTCCACAGGGGTCCGAAGGTATCGAGGTAGAGGAAATAGACGAAATATCCGACCCTCAGGGAGATACTTTCAAGAGTTGTGTTCTGGCCGAGGACTTCAGGCGGCGTTCCTTG
>CADEGH010000014.1:0-13709 GCA_902826835.1 uncultured bacterium
CAACTCGTTGCGCAGAATCGGGTTACGGCGATTTAGCGCCCGGAACTTCGGCCTAGGTGCGCCCGAGTTCCGGCTTCGCGCGCTGAGTCCGGATTTTTCTGCTGGCAACGTCACAGGCAGAGACGTCGTTCAGGAGGCCGCTCTTCACTTTGGGTTTCGAAACAGATCTGGCGATCGTAGTTCGCAGCGGCCCTATCCCACGATGCGGATATTGACTTGGCCCTCGAACTCCGCGAGAACTGCGGCGTTGTACCGCGAGTTGAATGCGTGGTTTCACCGCTGATTGGCTACGAGGCTCAGGTAGAGATTCGCAATTCTATGGCCGTTCACGTCCCGGCGGAGTCTGGGAAGTGGGTGAGCGAGCAGGAGCACGATTCATTGGTGAGGGCAGTGTTCGGGCGGGCCGAGGAGGCCGCAGCTCATCTGCGGGCGTTCTTGCCGGAGGAGATCCTGGAGGCCTTGGAGCTTGAAACTCTGAAGCTCGTGCCGCGGAGCTTTGTGACGGAGGAATTCCGAAAGAAAGAGGTGGATCTCTTGTTCTCCGTTGGAGCGGCGGAGCGCCCCGGGTTTGTGTACATCTTGATGGAGCACCAAAGTTCAGAGCAGCGGTTCATGGCATTGCCTGCTTTCCTATCTCCTCGAAATTTGGAGGTGGTGGCGAACCGATCACGCCAAAGCAACGACGATTCCGATCATCTTGCCCATCGTGTTGCACCACGACTTGAGACCATGGCCCGCCCCAAGGCGACATTGGTGGGTATCACGGGGGTGGAATCGTCGACACTGGCTTTCCAGTCTCTACTTCCGTGCCACCTGGGGTCCCTCCAACCTGCGGCCATCGCTCGACCGCAAAAATGTCACCGCCCAGCAAGGCGATTGACACCTGACACCTCAACGAAGCTTGAGCGTAGCGAGCGAAACCAGGGCCAACAAGAAGGACACGATCCAAAACCGGAGGACGACCTTGGTTTCCGCAACCCCTTGGTGCTGAAACGAGTGGTGGGCGGGAGCGCGGAAGAGAAGACGCTTTCCCAGGCGCTGAATTCCGATGTAGTCCTGAATGAACACGGAAATGAACTCGTAAACGAAGATTCCGCCGAGAATGAGGAAGAGTAGCTCGGTCTTAGTCATGATCGCGAGGGCGGCCACCAATCCCCCGATCGTCATCGAGCCGGTGTCCCCCATGAAGATCTGGGCGGGATAAGAATTGAACCATAGGAACCCGATTCCGGCTCCGAGAAAAGCGGCCGCGAATACCGCGACTTCCGTCATACCGGGGACATGCGCGAAGCGGACCATGTTGGCGAATCCGGCATGACTGAAAACGTACGCGAACACGCCGAACACGAGTACGGTGAGGCAGGACGGCACAATGGCCAATCCGTCGAGCCCGTCGGCAAAGTTGATGGCGTTACTGATACACAGGAATGCGCCCACCACGAGCAAGAAGTAGAACAGGCCGAGGTCCGGGGGAGGGAAGACATTGGCCGGGATTCCCGGTAGATAGAGCTGGGTGCGCATCTCTGTCGGCAGGGGAGAAGTGCCGTCGGCCAAAATGAGAATCGCGAAGAGACCGGCATAGAGGGTCTGCATCGCCAGTTTGACCTTGCGGGACAGCCCCTTGTCGGAACCCCCTCTCTTCACCTTCAAAATGTCATCGATGGCGCCGATTCCTCCGTAGAACAGCATGGTCATGATCAGCAGAGGAATCGGAGAAGGGGTCGCGAGTCCGGTCGATCCAGTCCCTGGTCGTGAATTTGGATTGCACCAAAGCAAAGTCGCCGCCATGATGCCGCCGAGGATGATCAGTCCTCCCATCGTCGGCGTCCCGGACTTGCTCTGACTGAAACACTTGTCGTAGGTGCGGACGCGGTCGCGCATCCCGCGTCGGTACAACATGGCGATGATGCGGGGCGACAAGAACCACGTGACCAAGAAGGCGGTGAGGAAGGCCATCACCATCCGTGAGGTCGTGAAATGCAGGAGGCGGAGTGGAGTGCTGGCGAGCGACTGAACCTCGCCGGCATCGCTCAGCCAGGTGCAGTGTTCACAAAGCCAAAGATAGAGAACATCGATCATGCCGCCGCCTCCGCGGTGTTCTCCGGGGCCGGAGTCGGAGCGACGACCCGTGGCTCCCGCTTAGGCTCTCTGCGTTCGAGGAGCCGGTTTTGGAGCTCACTCAGGCGTTCCTTCAGTACGAACCTAGGAGTGAATCCTTCGCTGGTCGTGAGGACGTCGTCGAGAAGCGCCAAAACTCGCGTCGAATCCGGAAGAATGCCGCGTGAGTACAGATCGCCGTAAGCCTGGACTAGCCGCTCTCGCACTTGCCAGTTGCGGTGATAATGCAGTTGCTTGAACGTCGCGACGACGGTTTCGTCGGGCGCGATTTTTCCCAATGCCGCCGTCGCTTCGCAGGCGACTTCAAAATTGCGCTCGAGCGCGAGGCGGGATAGCCGCACCGTGGCTTCCTCGCGGCCTGCCCCCGTCAACTCCCTCGACCATCCTCCGAGAGCTTTGCACGCCTCGGTTCGAACCTCGTAGTAAGGATCTTGGAGGGCCATCATCAAAGCCCTTTCGATGTCCTCGTCAAGATCCTCAAGGGCGACCAGAGCGGCAATCGCGTTGCGGCGCACGAAGCCGGGCTGATGGAAATCCCCCCCGATCATGCGCTCGAAGCGCGGCGCCGGGGTGCGATCCCTCACGATGCTGCACAAATCGTAGCGGAACGCTCGCAGTTTGAGTTCACCGATCAACTTGATGCCTATGTTGCGAGTACGCCAATCCTTGGACTCGAGGAACAGCGTCGCCCGGCGCGCCAGGTTGAATTGGTCACGCACTCCACGATTCGCCTTGTTCTGCACCCAGGAAAGCAAACGCGTGGGCGGTTCCATGCAGTAGGGATTGACCGGCGTCGGTTCGGAACCCCCGCCTTCCCGGCCGCCGCGTTTGCGCCCAAGCCTCAGGAGGAGCTCTTCGACCTGTTCGCTGCGAACAAGCAAAGCGGTTGCGGCGAACGCAAACGCCCCGAAACCCATGGGCACTATGAGCACGAACAAGCGGTTCAGGAACTCGGGAAACGCCCGGAAGTCCCGGACCGCGGGGTATACCACCACGGCCGCGAGCGTCGCTCCGGCAGTTGCCAGGCAGGTTTGCGTGAGACTCGGCACGATGTCGGTCGGCCTTACCGCGATGCCCTCCAGCCTTAGGGAACTATTCAGGAGGGCAAAGCGCAGCCCGGCGGTGAGGAGGAAACAAGCACTCGTACCCAGTGCGATTCCCGCCTCCCCGAGCCCGGCCCGGACCAGCAGGACGGCAGTCGTGATGTTCACCACGAGTCCGATCACACTCGTCCAGGTGGCCTTCATCTGCTCCATTCGAGCCGAGAAGAAGCGTCCGAAGAGCCCGGTGAGACCCCATCCGACCAATCCGACGGAGTACCATCGCAGCGTCGTCGCCACGCGCTGGACATCCGCCTCACCGAATTTCCCGTATCCGAACAGGAGGCGCACGATCGGCTCCGCCAAGACCACCATCGCCACTGTCAGGGGTAGGAGCGTGAACATCGTCCAGTTGATGCCGCTCGCGAGGAGGCGCCGGGTCCACTCCTTCTCCTTCGTCGCCTGACTCTCGCTCAGTTCCTTCAGAATGACGGTGTTGATCGACTGCGAGATCAGGGCGAAGGGGAGCTGGAAAATCTGCATTCCCCAGTAGAGAGATGCCGCCGCCCCGGCACCCACTCCTGAGGCCAGGGCTTTGTCGACGACCGAACTGGTTTTTTGGATGGAAACATCGAGCACGATATTGGGAGCGACGCGGCCCACTTTTCCGACCGCGGGTTCCCGAAACCCGAAAGTAGGCCGAAGGGCGAGTCCGTATCCGCGCCAGACTTCGCGTGAGAACAAGGTGGGTAGCTGGCAAAGCACCTGGCCCAGGCCGCCGATCAACACTCCCACCCCGAGAGCTGGCAATCCGTATTGCGAGTACCCGAGTGTGCCGGCGAGAATTCCGAGCGTGAACGGAATGGACGAAAACGCGGGTACCGCGAAACGATTACACGCCTTCAGCACCGCGGAGATAATCGCCGCCAGCGAAACGAGGATCAGATACGGGAACATGATCCGGGTGACGAGGATCGCGTCGGGCAGAATCCCGCGTTCGGCGAAGCCCCCCGCCAGGTGCGGCATCCAAGCCGGCATCGTGAATACCGCCACCAGCGTGACCGCCACGGTCAACACCAAAGACCAGGTAACCACCGCGCTGAAGAGTCGATTCGCCGCGTCCTTTCGACCGGTGCGGTGCAATTGCAAATAGGTCGGAAGGAACGCGGTGTCGACCGCCACCTCGGCGAAGACCCCGCGGAAGAAATTCGCGATGGAAATACCCACCGCGGTGATGTCGGTGATGTTGCCCAGTCCGAAGACGGCAGCCGCAACCGACTCCCTCAGGAAACCGAAGACTCTCGACACGAAGGTGCCGATGGTTGTCACCATCACCTTGATGCCGGAACCGCCACGATCGACGACTCGTTCGACTTCCCGCTCTTCGAATTCAAAGTGCAGGGCTTCGCCGCCGAAGTCTAGGCGGTCAGCCGGCGCCAGGCGAGTTCGGCCGGAGACGGCGGTGCCATTGACGGTCACGAGTCCGCGGCGTGGAACTAGTTCGTATTCAACCCCGTTTTCGGAGCGGGCCCGAACGATAATCGCCCGCGCCTTGCCGTCGGAGCGGCGCAGTTTGATGTCGGCGAACAGACCCGCGCCGATCACGTTGCGGTGGAACAGGAGCTCCTGCTTCGAGCCGCCCGGCGCGGAGAGGAATCCCACCCGCACCTTTTCGTGGACCGTCTCCGGCAAGACATCGGCATGGGCCAATTTTCTCACCGACTCCACGTTGGCGAGGAGAGCATCGGGCCGAGCGATATGCCGGGCTTTGGCGCCCATCGCCCTCAGTTCTTCGGGCTGATCGAGCAGGTCGGAGATCTTGCGGGCCAACGCATCCCCGCGAACCCGGGTAATCAGCCGGCCGCCGTCGCTGGCCTTCTCCTCGAACAAGACCTCGGCCGAACCGGCCCGCTGCAAGGCCACCGCATTCAGCAATTGATGATCGCCGGGAACGTCGCTCTTGGGGATCAGCAGGCTCGCTTTGCCCACCGTTGCCAGTTCCATGACCGTCCCGGCGCCGGCCCGTGCCACCACGAGGTCGGCGAGAGCGTAAACGTCCTGGATGTCCTGGAAAAACGGCTGACAGATGTAGCGACCGGGGATGACGTCGCTGATCCCGCTTTTCTCCAAGCGTGCCTTCGTGTCGCGGTAGGCCTCGTAGTCTCCGGTGGCGGAGAGCCCGGTCGAGTGGATGACGGCGATGTTGTCGTTCTTGAGGAGAGTCTTCAGGGCTTCGACGGTGCCCCGATTGATCGACCTTGCCCCCATGCTGCCCCCCACGATGAAGGCAACCCGGCGCTCCACCGGGATTTGGAATCGGACGCGCGCTCGATCGCTCGATCCCTCGCAGATTTGCCGGCGAACGGGGTAGCCGGCATGGAACGACTTTCCGGCCGGGAGCTGCGCCAAGGACTCACGAAAGCTGGCCCCGACCCGGGTGGCTAGAACAGCAAGGAGTCGGTTGGCAAGCCCAGGATGGACGTTGGACTCGTGGACGTAGATCCGCCGGCGCAGGAGCCAGGCGGCGATCACCGTGGGAACCGAGACGTACCCACCCGAGGCGACCACCACGTCGGGCCGGAAGCGTGCGACGACCCAAAACGCTCCGCAGACCCCGAGAAAAATCCTCAGCAACATCCGCAAAAAACGAATCGGTCGGCGCGGCGAGACAAAAGGCGCACAGGACACCGATCGAAACGGGATCCCCGCCTCGACCACCCGGGTCTCGTACCCGTGGCGGCTGCCGACGTAGAGATACCGCGCATCGGGTTCTTGGGCCCGAATCTCGGTCAGAATCGCGATGTTGGGGGTGACATGGCCCCCGGTCCCACCCCCCGTCAGGAGGTATTTCCTGCCCCGCCCCACGTTCGCAGGTTCCCCGATCGGGCCGTCCGCCGCCAACTCGAGCGAGCCCTCCGCCCCCTTGGCCGAGCCCATTCCCCGTCGACGACCGCCCCGCACGTCCTCCCCCGCCCCTAAGTGCGCGCACGTCGTCTTCTAAAAGCTTGAAACTTAAGCACTTAGAAATAAGACGAGGGTCGCGGGAGGAGAGACCACTGTAGTGCCTCTCTCCGCGAATGCAACATCCCCAAGCCGTGGACTCATCCAAGCCAGCCCCCACAACCAGGAGTAGTCCGGCGCCCTCGAGCTCTTCGTTGGCGCTGCCGGAGACTTTCCCGGGTTCTCAGTTGACCGATCCGAACCCGACGGCGAGGATGGCCGCCGTGGAAGAGGTCGCTGAACGCTTCCTGAGCGAAGAGTCGTCGCGTTCCGTGCCGGGCCAGAGGCCGGACGATCGCGCACGATTCCATCGCCTGGTACGTCAGTGCGCGGCAAACTGGCTACTACACCCCCACGCGGTGCTCCGCCTCACCCGCGCCAAGTCGAGCCTCACGCTTTCGTTCGAGGGGCCGCTCGGCGGGAAAGTTTGTTCCGTCTTCACGCTGCGAGCCCAGGCTGGCGACCGCGGTTACCGGTTCATCGGGCCGAATCCGGAACGCAAGAAGCTCAATCTGCCTCCGAAGAACTCGCTCGCGCTCGATCGTCTCCGTGAGCTCTACGATGCGTTCCTTCCGGAGAAGGAACCGGCGAAGGAGGCCATCTCGGCGATTCTTCACGGCGACCGTCTCCCGGACTTGGTTCCTCTCGTGGAGGAAACACGGCGCGCTCTCGACGGCGGACAGGAAACGTCGCCGCCGATGAATCCTCCGTCTAAGTCGGCACCGAAAAAGCCCGCACCCGGAAAACTCGGAGCGGCGGGTTCGATCTCCAATTCCAACCCGGCCGCGCGGCCACCCCTCTCCCCGACCAAGAACTCTCCGGCCAGCTCGGCCATAAAGTCGGCCGCAGCCTCACCGTCCGTAGGCCTCAAGGCCACCGCCGCGCCTGCGGCGATTTCCCCGGCTCCCCCAACCCAGAAGCACATCCCGGGTCCGATGATTAGCTACATCATGCTCACCTGCCCCGACGTGAAAAAATCGGGGGAGTTCTTCGACAAGGCGTTCAAGCTCAAGCCGAAGCGCAAGACCGCGGACGGCAAGTTCCTGGAGTTCGACTTCGGGGGCTTCACGGTGGCGCTCCAGCGGGACTTCAACAAAGACGAGCGGAAGAAGTACGGCTACGGACCTCAAGAGAAGCACCGTGGATGGGGCGCCCTGTTCGTGATGAGGGTGCCCGATTTCGACCTCTGCCTCAAACGCTGCAAGGCCATGAAAAATGTTCTCGTGGACAACAACGAGGCCGCTCGTTCGTTCATCGTGCGCGATCCCGCCGGCTATCTGATCGAAGTGGTGCCCGATCCCACGACCGCTTCGGGATCGATTGCGCCCGCCGGGACGCCCTGATCACACCCTCGGTTCGTCCTCGCCCTCCTCGAGGCGGCGAACCTCGAATCCGGTCATCCGACGCAGCGTCCTGCCGTCCGGAAAACCGTCCTCGGATTCCTCGGCATCGGCGAGCGCGTCCTCTTGTTCCATGCGGGCGTCCGCCTCCGCCTTCCTGCGTCGAGCCCGCGGCCACACCAAGACGAGCATAAAGAACACCACGAGACCGAAGCCGACCTGAGAGCAGAGCCAAGGCATCCAGGTGCGATCCGATTTGAGCTCTCCGTGCCACATCGCCTCCAGATCGGCGAACGTCAGGTCCGTCGACAGATAGAGGGCTCGCTCGATGCTCTCGCCTCGTGCCAGATGGTCGAAAATCCGCGCGAGCCTGCCGTCGACGACCCGCTGTTCCAGGAACCGCGTGAAGGAATCCGCCTGCACGTAGGCCAAGGCCGGAGCGACCTCCAGAGCCGTGAGGAACCTCTCGTCAAGTTTGGACATGGGATGGAGCCAGCCGAAAAACGCGCGGACCGGCAACGCGAGCCAGAGATTGGCGGTGGCATAACCCTCCGCGACTTGCGCTACTCCCTCGTCGAGCCAGCGGGGCACCGGATGCGCCCCAACCCGATCCGCCACCAGTAGATGCACGACCTCGTGCACCAGGGTGCGGCGCAACCCCCATTCATAGTTGTGAGGTGATGGAACCACCAAGAACGCGGTGCGCAATTCGGCGATTGCGAGTCCGCCCGCCCATTCAGGAACCGCTTCCACCCCCAACTCCGCGCACCTCGCGATCATCGTTTCCGCGGAATCCGAGAGCTCGACGATGATCGGCGCCTTGAACTGACCACCGATCAGCACCTCCGCGTGGTGACGCACTTCGGAATACTGGTTCACGCAATAGATGGCGGCGTTTTCGTGGCGTGCGCGGTAACGAACCGTCACGCCAGGGCCGTCGAGGCGCAGCAGATCCTGCGCTCCCGCTCCCTCGAAAACGGCCAGAAGTGCCAGGATCCATGGCAGAAGTGCGTGACGCACCATCAGGGAAGCTAACCTCCGGAATGGGTTGGCTCGGCAGCAGGACTTTTCGTGAATTTAGAAACCGCGCGCTGTGTGGTCTCACCGCGTGCGGAGTCAAGGCGCTGCTGGCGACGATTCGCTTCGAAGTGGAAGGTGCGGAAGCCTTCCTGGCGGCCGGACGGAACGGTCCGGGGGTTTTTGTGGCGCTCTGGCACGACTCGCTCATGCTGCCCCTCGGGCACCGTTCGCGGCGGCACACTCACGCACTGATGAGCCTCGGCCGGGACGGCGAGTTTGCCGCCCGAGTCCTGCAGCGATTTGGAATCACCGCGGTCCGCGGGAGCACCTCGAAAGCCGCTACCGGCGCGCTTCATCGCATCGTGCGGAAAGCCGGCCCCGGGCAGGTCTTCTCCGTCACTCCGGACGGACCGAGGGGGCCGCGGCACGAGTTTCAGGCCGGCATTGCCTGGCTGGCGCGAAAAACCAACCTGCCGGTTATTGCCCTTGGGGCCGCGGCAAAGAGGGGCTGGCAGTTGCGCTCGTGGGATCGGTTCACAATTCCCAAACCCTTCACCAAGATTGCGCTCGTTTTCGGCCCGCCCATCGTGGTGGATCCTGGCGAAAGCCTCGACGAGACTCGGAAGCGGCTCGCGCTGGAACTGGCCCGCGTCACGAATCGTGCGCGCGCTTGTCTCGGACTCGCCCCCGATGCTCCAGCCGATCGTTCCACACTCCCCCCATCCTCGAGGCCCACCGCATGACCGGATCCCACATGTACGTGACCGCGCTGACGCCCGAACAGGGGGCGACGCTGCAGTCCCAACTCGAAGGGGTCGGCTTCACGATGAAGGACGTGGCCCACGCGATCTTCGGTGCATCCGGGGAGAGTGTGAACGTCACTTTGTACTCGAGCGGGAAATTGGTCGTTCAGGGTAAAGGCTGCGAGGATTTTCGCGTCCACCGCTTGGCCGACATCGTAGGCCTGCGCAAAGCTCGACTTTCGGAACGAACCATCGGATGCGACGAGGCCGGCAAGGGCGATTATTTCGGGCCGCTGGTCGTCGCGGCCTGCGCGCTGTCCCCGGAGGAAGAACCGTTTCTCGACGATATTCCCTTGCAGGACAGCAAGACTTTGAAGGACGCGGTGGTGTTGGCCGCAGCGGAAAAACTGAAACCCATTCTGCCGCATGAGGTCATCGTGATCGGCCCTCGCCGGTACAACGAGATGTACGAATCCTTCCGCAACGTCAACACCCTCCTTGCCTGGGCCCACGCCAAAGCGATGTTGGCGGTGGCAGAAAAGACGCAGTGCCGCACCGTCGTGCTCGACCAATTTGCCGACCGGGAGATCGTCCTGCGCGCCTTGGGGCCACGACGAGGCGAGGTCGACCTGACGACGATGGTGCGGGCCGAAGCGGCCAATCCGGCGGTTGCCGCGGCCTCGATCCTTGCTCGGGCGGCGTTTCTGACCGGCCTTCGCCGCCTCAAAGAGGTGGCCGGGATGCCGCTTCCGAAGGGTGCCGGCGCCCCGGTCCTCGAAGCGGGGAAGAAGTTGCTCGTAGCCAAGGGCCAAGAGATTCTGCCCGAGGTGGCCAAGGTTCACTTCAAGACCACTCAAGATCTGATCTAGCGACCATCCTCACCCCGGAAATCGTGATCCCTTAGGCCCATTCGGGGAACTCGAGGCGGCGGTATCCGTCTTTGGACCCGGAGACCGGTATGAAGACGATGCTGTTCATTCTGTGCCTGGTGATCCCGGGAACAAGAATTCGTGGGCAAGACGAGGGTGCAACAGACCCTGTGACCCTGGCGAAGAAGACCGAAGAGGCCGTAGCTTCCGCACGGGCACTCCCCGATGTCGACACCATCCTAGTCGCAACGGTTGAGCGCGTCGTCGCGAGCCCCGGGATCTGGTGCGGAATCCTCGACACCCGGCAGACTGTCGCATGGAGAGTCGATCAGCAGCTTCTCGGCCCCACGCGGCCGATAACCTTCGAGATTCGTCATCACCTGGTCGCTGGGAGTTCCTTAGTCGATCACGAGTCTCCCTACCTGCGACCCGACCTGATTTACCCCGGTGCCAAGGCAGTCTTGGCCCTGCGACCAGGAGGGCCGGAGGCCGAACCTCGCGACGAATTGTCGAGGATTTTCCTCCTTCTCCCTCCCCGAACCGTGTCCGCAGATCACGCGTCCCTATTCCGACAAGCGCTCCGGGCCCCCGAACTGCGCGCCTACGCCGCCGATCGACCAGCAGCGCGCGATTCCCTCATCACAGTCGAGTTCACCGAGGTGCTCCCGGTTCCCTTTCCGTGGCCAGACCAAGACATCGAGGTTCGTTTCCTTCCGCGCGAGCTGGTCGAAAAGGGCCGAGCCTGGCGATTCACGGGGTTGACCGCAGACGACACCAGGGCCGAAGTCTCACTGGAAATTCCGGCCGAAGGGGTTCGGGCGGTATGCCACTTCGAGGGTGGGCCTGGCCACTGGCGACTCGCCCGAACGGTCGCCGCCGAGCGTTGAGGCCAGCGCCGATTCGCCACTCTCCTGGCGCAGGCTTGGCCGTCCATCGAGCGGGTTCCGATGACTCCGTTTCCCGAAGCGGCTACGATTGGACCCGACTTACGACCGGCCATGGACCCCCACCCTCATCGCGTGGGGCTGCGGAGCTGGTCATCACCAGCAAGCGGAAACCCAGGGCTCATGGCCAACTCGAACGCACCGGTCCGAAAGTCCTTCGTTCAGCGGATGCTCGACGGCATCGAAAAAGTGGGGAACAAGCTCCCCGATCCGGCGGTGCTTTTCCTGATCGGACTTGTCATCACCTGGCTGCTTTCGAGTTGGCTCAGCGGGATGACCTTCGGCGAAATTGATCCGCGTACGCGTACAACCGAAAACCCCGACGGTTTACCGATCAAGGTCAACAACATGCTGAGCCTGCCGGCACTAGCCGCCTTCCTCGCGGGCATGGTGAAGACCTTCACCGACTTCCATCCTCTCGGGGTGGTACTCGTGGCCTTGCTCGGGGTGGGCGTTGCCGATCACACGGGCTTCATTTCCGCCGGGCTCAAGGGGATATTGTCGATCACACCCAAGATGCTCCTCACCCCGGTGCTCATCTTGGTGGGGCTCCTCTCCCACACCGCAGCCGATGCCGGGTACGTGCTCGTCATTCCCATCGGCGGCGTCCTCTTCTACGCCGCCGGTCGCCACCCCTTGGCCGGAATCGTCGCCGCGTTCGCGGGGGTTTCGGGGGGTTTCTCCGCCAATCCACTGGTGTGCGGACTCGACCCGATGTTGGCCGGGATCACGACCGCCGGCGCGAGTGTGCTCGACGCCAAAATGATCGCAAACCCTCTTTGCAATTACTACTTCACGGCTTCGAGTTCGGTCGTCATCGTCCTGGTTGGATGGTTCCTCACGGATCGGGTCATCGAGCCCCGGCTCAGAGGCACGGCGGTGGACGGCGACCCCGCCGACATGCCGAAGCTCGAACCGATGACCGCCAAAGAGAAACGAGGCCTCATCGCGGGATTGGTGGCGATGGGCCTCGTGGGGGCCATCATCGCGGTGTGGGCGCTTGACCCCAAGTCCGCCTTGCGGGCTGCTGACGGCACGCTGACCAAGGTAGGGGCGGGTGGTGCCGCCCTCATGGGCGCGATCGTCCCCCTCATCTTCATCCTCTTCATCGTTCCTGGCGTTGTGTACGGTTACGTCGCTGGCACGGTCAAGAATCACCGCGACATCATCAAAGGGATGAGCAAGTCCATGGGCACGATGGGCTACTACCTCGTCCTCGTGTTCTTCGCGGCGATCTTCATCGATGTCTTCACGAAATCCAACATCGGGGCCCTCCTGGCATTGAAGGGCGCGGCGTTTCTCAAGGCCCAGCAAGCGGGGATTGGGGTTTCGATCGTGGGCCTCATCGCGGTCACCACTTTTGTGAATCTCCTGATCGGCTCATCCTCCGCGAAGTGGGCCCTGCTCTCACCGATCTTCGTTCCCATGTTCATGCAACTCGGAATCTCCCCACCGTTCACGCAAGCGGCTTACCGGGTGGGAGACTCTTGCACGAACATCATCACTCCGATGATGCCGTACTTCCCCTTGGTCGTGGTGTTCTGCCAGCGCTATGTCAAGAAAACCGGCATCGGCACGCTCGCTTCGTTGATGATCCCTTACAGCTTGACCTTCCTCGTCGTCTGGACCGTCTATTTGCTCGTCTATTGGAAAATCGGCTTTCCTTTGGGCGTGGAGAGCGGATACACCTACACCCCGAAGTGAATTCGTCACTTCTTTTCGACCAACCCCGTAATCGCCTCTCGAGCCGCCGAGAACACTGCGTCGCGGGACAAGCGTAGCAGGATCGGTTTTTCGGGAGGCTCGGCCGGGAGTGTCAGTCGGGGCGAGTCGGGCCACGTCAGAGGCACATGGGACGACGCGTCGTTCTTGAACACCGCCAACACGGCACCAATCGTGTAGGTCTTGCCCGGTTCGGCCGTCAACGGCAGAACCCCGCTCGACCGGAATTCGAATCCGCGCCCGCGCCGCTGCTCCGGATTCACCGTCCCGACCTGATCGATCGGTACCGCTGCAAGGTACAAGTGGACGGACAATCCACCCTCCGTGGCCGCGAGGTTCGCGACGTCATCCACCAGCGCTACGAATCCGCCCTGGATATCGATCTGAACCTCGTAATCGCGCCCGCGCACCAGAGTGATTTCCATGTCTCGATTCACGGAAGTCAAGTACTCGCGCATGAATCCCTCCGCCTCGACGCCGATGCCCTCGTTCGACATCGCGGGGATTCTGGATCGCCCGGTGGCGTCGGTGGGAAATTCACTGCCGAATCGTGCGCCCTCGATGGGATGACCCCGATGGTCCCGAACCGTCATGAGAAACGTCTTGATCGTGTTCCGTAGATCGAGGGGGTTCAGGCGAGGATCGAGGAGAGTTTCCGTACCAACGACTTTGAGTCCTACGAAAGCAGCAACCGGCGTCGGCAACCCGATTGCAGGAGAGACCACCAGTCCCCAATCGCCGGGCGGGACGCGCTCGAATCGGATTATGTTCTCGCCCACTGCTACGGGATCGGGCGCCTGAATGCGCTCTAGGAGTTCTTGATGCGGCGTTTGTGGAACCAATTCGAACTCAAAGTGGTGCAGCTCCGCACCGGGATCGAGTAAGACCCGAATCTCGATTTGGCCATCGGAGG
>CADEGH010000014.1:13809-110672 GCA_902826835.1 uncultured bacterium
TGCAGCTCCGCACCGGGATCGAGTAAGACCCGAATCTCGATTTGGCCATCGGAGGGCGCGAGGATGGTGACCTCGAGGTCGCCCCGATTCACTTTCCGCAAGGGCGGCCAGGAACGATCGGAGGCGCGGGTTCGAATCCAGAATGAGTCTTGCCTCAGCGCCCCGATGAATTCGAATTGCCCCTCCGCGTCGGTGCGAGTGCCCAGCAGATTTTCGCGCGATCCGGAATCCAACGCGCCGCCGCGGCCTCGGGAATCGGAGCAAAGATCGACAGAAGCGCTCACGCCTCGGCCCTGTTCATCCACAACTCGCCCCTTGACGAGAACTTCCGGCAGTAGGATTCGGAGATCGCCCAAGTCGATGCTCGTGAGGGTGAGGGGGCGTGGCAAGTCGGCGTAAGCCGTCCCGAGGCTCTTTGGGCGTGGAAAGATCTGCGCCCACTCCAGTGCAACGATTCCGGGCTGCTTGGCATGAATGTCGGCGGGAACCTCGAACTCGAATCGGCCCCCGTCATCCGTGGTGAGGGGTGTGTTCAGGCGTCCACTCCGCTTCCCTTCTGGCAACTCGAACCTCGCCGCGAAAGTCACTTTCGAAGCGGGAGTTCCGTCTTTCGAGAGCAGCCGGCCTCGGAGCACACAGGAGGCTCGTTCAGCCGGGAAAGCGAAGGTGACTCGTTCTCCTTCGCGCTTCGGCCCGGTGTCCATGACCACCGGAACTTCGGTGGCGTTGACCCCGAGCAGCGTGGCCTGCAACGCCAGTCCGAGCCCGACATGCCGGAACACCACCGATTCCCCTTCAAGGAGCTGCACGGGGATGGGCTCTTTCCACGGAGGCAGTGAAGGGGTCTTGGAACCAACGGTCGAGAGTGTGACCAACGCCCGCTTGCCAACCCGGGAACGCAACTCGCTCGGAACCGAGACCTCGACTTCGCCCGTGGCCGGCAGAGTCAGTTCGACGGGCTCATGCTCCGCAACTCCACTCTGGAGAGCTTTGGACACATCTGCCAAACCCGGCAAAAGTACGGCCACTCTGCGCGGCATTCGAGCCTCGGTGGGGTCCACGTCGGAAAGCCCCGCCCGACCTTGCGGGTCGGTCTGGGCGCGGGTGAGGACCGTAGTCGAGCGCTGGATCCCCACCGGCACCCCACCCGCCGGTGCGCCATGCCGGTCGCGCACGACGACCTCGATCGACTTCGGTTGGGTGAGCAACAGCCGGAACTCACCTCCCGGCGGGAGAGTCACGGATTCCCATCCGCTGTGAGTCGGTGTCTTGGCGGCGATCAGGAAATTAGACCCGACAACGCGAGTCCCCGGTTCTGGGAATTCGACCATGCCGTTTGCGTCTGCAATGAGCTTCTCTCCCATTTCCCGAATCAGAAGTTCCGGATCCGAGAATCTCTCCTCGACCAAGAGCGCGCGCAGACCTTGGTCCTCCAGTTTCGTGGCCAGGGTCCACCACAGTTCGGCCTCCGGAAGTGGAACCAGCGTGCCGCGCTCCACGATGCGAATGCGCCGACGAGCCGACGAGTCTTGACTATTCGCTACGAAGGGGCGCGTTTGAACGCCGCTTGGTGTCGGACTGCTCGGCGGATGTGCTGGCGAGATCTCAGAGACCGCCTTCCCGGTCCGATCGGAAGGTGCTCGATCCTCGGGAGCGTCGGTCCCCCGGTGGGAAAGAACTGCGAATAGGCCAAGTGTGGCTACGGCCAGAAAAAGACCAATCTTGATCCATCGGTTCTTCATGGGATGGCCAATCTCCGTTGAATTTACCCGCCCCGGACTCCCCCGTGGCAAGCCAGTTTGACGATTCCTCCAGCATCTATCTCTCTGCCGTTGCTGAACATAAGATTCCGGCATGCGACTCCACACCCTCGGGGCATATCTGGTCCTTTCTGTCCTCGTGCCGGCGCAGGCAGCGAGCACTCCACCGACCTGGGCGGAGGAGGAAGTCGCGGTGGGCGTTCTTTGGAAGCGTTACCTGCCCACCCATTGGCGGGACCTGCCTCAGTCGATCAACTACCTGGACATCAACCCCAAAGCGCCGGGGGTGGACCTGGACTTCATTTCTCCCGGGAAACTGGTGAGGACCAGCCGCCTGGGTGAGGACGGCGGTGCGATTGCCGCGGTGAACGGGAATTTCTTCACCAAGGAGGCCAAATCGACGGGGATCCTCCGGATCGATGGCACCGACCACGGCGAGCCTCATCAGCACCGGACAACCGGACTGGTGCTGGACGAAAATTTGGGCATCGACATCCTGGACGACTTGTCGACTCGGTTCGAAAAGCTCCGAAACGTCATGACCGCCGCTCCGAGGCTGCTCGACGAAGGGAAAAAGCCCCCCTCGGCTACGGGGTGGAACCAAGATCGCCATCCGCGCACCGCGGTCGGAATCACGCGCTCGGGGCACGTTCTTTTTGTCGCCGTCGACGGCCGTACCCCGGAATCGAAAGGGGTGACCTTCCACGAACTCGCCGACCTCATGCTTGAGTTGGATTGTCGCGAAGCGCTCAATCTCGACGGCGGCGGCTCGACGACCCTTTGGGTGCGGAGCGAGCCGGAGGGTGGGATCGTCAATTTCCCTTGTGACAACAAGAAACACGATCGCGTCGGCGAACGGGCCGTGGCCAACGCGATCTTGATCCGGGCTCTCGATGTGATCGTTCTCGACACGGAAGAGGCCGTACTGCTTCCGGCGGACGCGTGGCAACGCAGCGACCGCGGCCGGGATGTGTTGGGCGTCGATTTTGCCCAATGCGCGGATGGAGGGAGCTCGGCGCAATGGGCGACCAAAGTTGAACTACCCGGAAAATACGCGATCGAGCTCTGGTGGCCGGCGGGGGTCGCTCCGGGAGCGATCGCAGTGTCCAGCCACGACCAAGACTTCGAACTCGTGCCAGCGGCGGGGCGCGGCCGCTGGCAGCGCGCGGGCGTCATCACCGTCGACCAACCAGCGGCCGTCTCGATCGCCGTCCGGGCCAAGGCGCCGAAGGGTCTGGTGATTGATGCTTGCCGACTCGTTCAGCTCGCTCCCACTCGATCCGCGAAGTGATCGGGGTTAGCCCGTTCCTTCTTCGATCAGCACGGCCGTCGATGCGTCGAGGTCAACCCATTCCGACGAGAATTCGAAACGCGCAAAACTCGAGGGAGAGAAGTTTCGACGGGCGGCGCGCGCCTGGTCCGAGTCGAGGAGGAAGACCAACTCCGCGATACTGGGGTTGTGGCCGACCACCAGCACATCGCGGGTGGACTGATCGAGGCCTCGGAGGTGGTCCACGATTCCCTCGCCACAGGTGTCGTAGAGGAATGGAAGCGTTTGAATCTCGGGGTCGGTCGGGAGCGTCCGACCCTCCAGCACCTCGCGACAGGTTTCGACGGTGCGACGGGCTGGCGACACCAAGACCAGCTTAGGTTCCCAAGTGCCGAGCTTTTGGCCCACGGATCGTGCCTGATCGACACCGCGAGGCGACAACCGTCGATCGAAGTCGCGCCCACCTGGCGGGGTCGGCAGCGCTTCCGCATGGCGGAGAATGACGAGAGTCCTCACGGGACTTCTTTCCACGGATCGTAGGTACCGAAGCTCCACAGATGGCCCTCGAGGTCCAAGCAGGAATATCCCCGGCCTCCGTAGTCTTCATCGGTCAGGGGATAGACGACTCGAGCTCCCGCGGCGACAGCCCCATGGTGGTGGGCATCGGCGTCCGGGACCACGACGTACCCACAAAACGTCCCCACTCCCCCCACCTGCGCCGGGGTTCGGAGCAGTCTTGCGAACAGATCGTCGCGGACGCTGCTCAGCATGATCATCCCGTTTCCCAGCCGCAACTGCGCATGGGCGACGCCACCCCCCTCACCTGGAACCACGAGTGTCGGCGTGAAGCCGAACGCGCGACTCAACCAGGCGATGGCCGCGTTGGCGTCGTGATAGCGAATGGCGGGGATGATGATCCCTCCGCTTCGAGATGAACTTTCTCGGGTCTTGGTCATCGCAGGGTCCGGGGGGCGTGGTTTTCGGCCGATCTTCGCCGACCCGGCACCATGGCGCCACCCCCGGCGATCGTTCGACGATAGATCGGGGCCAGGAGTCCCGGATCTCCCCATGCGCTCTCCGTGAGCTTGGGGTGCCAGGGCCGAGAGGGCTACAGGAGCCTCACACTCAGAACCGAATCCTCGCCGAAAAAAACTCGGGGGGCGAGCCGAAGCTCGCCCCCCGAAATCTCATTCAGTTCCGTGTTCGACCGCTGCTCGATCAGCGAGCTTTCACGGTGATCTGACGCGGACGCGACTCCTTCGCCTTATGCACCTTCACGGTCAAGACGCCGTGGCTCGACTCGGCTTCCACCGCGTCGGACTCGACCGGCGTCGGGAAGGTGAAGCTGCGGGCGAAGCTTCCGTAAGTGCGTTCGACGACATGGGCCTGGTTCTTCTCCTGGGTCGTCTCGGTGGTTTTTTCGCCCCGGATCGTCAGGGTGTCGCCCGTCAGCGTGATGTTGATCGCCTCCGGGGAAACTCCGGGCAATTCGGCGCGGATGACGAAGGACTCGGGAGTCTCGGTCACGTCAACGGCCGGACTCAGTTTGCCCATGCCTTCGCCGGCACTCGGGGTCATGACTCCCTTGAGGAAGTCGGACACCCAGTCACGATCGCCGAACAGGGAAACCGGGAAAGGACGGCAAGCTACGGTGTTCTTCATGATCCTGATCTCCAAGTCACGAGGTTTGATCGGTGCGCCAGGCTCACTTGCGCTGGCGACAACCCCCTTCACAAGTTCCGTGCCAAAGATCAGACTTCGCGAGCCAAGCGCATGTAAACCATTTTCCAGCAATCGTTTACGCGCAACTATCCTAGCAAGAATGCAGGGGAGAAGAGATCTCGACCCCTCCGATGATGGCCCGAGGTTCTGCCACCTTTTCAGGCCTGTCAGGCAGCCGCACAATCATGCTTGTGGTGGAGCAAACTTGCGCATAAAATTGCAGCTCGTTGTCTACCCAACTCCCTGAACGCAGCGCTCGACTGGAGGCCCTTCAGTCCCTCCTCCGGAACCGCCAAGTGCACGGGCAGTCGGAGCTTCAAGAGGAGCTACGCCGCCTCGGACACGATGTCACCCAAAGCAGTGTGTCACGCGATCTGCGGAAGCTCGGTGCGGCGCGGGTGGGCGGCTGTTACGTGTTGCCAAAGCCGCCTCAAGAAGCGCCTGGCCTGGTTCCCACCACTCTGACCCCGGCCGTCATGGCGTCGCTGCGTCGCATCGAGCCCGCGGGTCCCCACATGATCGTGGTTCAAACCGCGATGGGAGCCGCCTCGGCCATCGCCATCCACATCGATCGTCAAGGGTGGACCGAGGTGGTGGGTACCGTGGCTGGCGACGACACGATTTTTGTGGCTACCACCGGTCGCCGTACCCAAACCCAGATTCTCTCCCGGCTTCGCGCCTGGATGAGTGGAGCTCCGACTCATGTCTGAAACCGTGGTGCTCGCCTTTTCGGGTGGCCTCGACACCAGTTGGTGCGTGCCTTATCTCCGTGAATCGCGCGAAGCCTCGATCGTCACCGTCACCGTGGATGTCGGCGGCTTCGACGCCGCCGCCCGGTCCGATCTCGAACGCCGCAGTCGACTTCTCGGCGCCGCGCGTCACATTTGGGTCGACGGACGACGCACGCTTTTCGAGGAATGCCTCCAGTACCTCATCATGGGTAACGTGTTGCGCGGCAACGTTTACCCGCTGTGTGTCGGAGCCGAGCGCAGCCTCCAAGCCAGGGAATCCGCGCGTATTGCCCGTGAGCTCGGGGCAAAGGCCGTCGCTCACGGCTGCACCGCGGCCGGCAACGACCAGGTCCGTTTCGAAGTCGCCCTGAGGACCGTGGCTCCGGAATTGGAGATCATCGCCCCCATTCGCGATCTTCATCCCAGTCGCCAGGACGAAGTTCGCTATTTGGAAGAGCGGAAGCTTCCGATCCCCGGGTTCGGGGCCGCTTATTCCGTGAATTCGGGTCTTTGGGGTGTGACGATCGGCGGAAAAGAAACGACCGACACCAAGGAGTCGCTGCCGGAGAGCGCCTGGGTGAAGACCAAAGGTGCATTCGACCAAGCGCGAGTGGCGGAGACGCATCGGGTTCATTTTGAATTGGGCCGTCCTACCGGGCTCGATGGTGAGCCCATGGACCCCGTGGCGGTCATCGAGAAGCTCGATGAAATCGCGGGGCCGTTCGGAATCGGGCGAGGGATCCACCTCGGTGACACGATTTTGGGAATGAAAGGCCGCGTCGCCTTCGAGGCTCCGGCCGCCACCATTCTGATCCAGGCCCACCGAGAACTCGAAAAGCTCGTGCTCACGGGGCGTCAGCAGTCCTTGAAGGACTTGGCGGCTCGCCTGTACGGCGACATGGTCCATGAAGGCCAGTTTCTCGAACCGACTTGCCGGGATATCGAGGCGCTGTTCCGCTCCACTCAAACCAGAGTCGCCGGCGAAGTGAGCCTCCTCTTCCGCACCGGATGTTCGTTTGTCGAGGGAGTGCAGTCCCCGTGGTCGCTGCGTCACGCCTCGAAGTCGGTTTACGGTGAAGCCATCGGCGAGTGGACACCGGAGGATGCGCGGGGGTTCTCTCGCCTGTTGGCTCTGCCCGGAATGTTGCATGCGCGCGCCGGACGCACTGGAGGTGCTTCTTGAGATCGGTAGTCCTCGACAAGATCGCGTCGGTCACCCTCAATTGTCAGCTCGCGCGCGAGGTGAAAGTCTCGGACGAGTACCAGTGTCGCGAAGGCGACGTCTTGGCGGTGCGGGTACTTACCCGCAAGTCCACCTACAACACCCTCGAGCTCACGACAGGGCGATTCTCCAATGTTCGCCCGGGTGACGTCATCGCCGGTGCGTTGGGGCACCGCCGGGCGTTGCTGGGTTATGCCGGTCATATCCCCCAAAAACTCGCCACCGGCGACAAGATCAACATCTTGAATCTGGGCGGGGTGCTCGGGATCTGCACTTCCGTCAATCCCGATCTCGGATCACCGTTCGAGGTTGAAGTCCTTGGTCAAGTCCTGCATTTCCCCTACCTCGGGGAGCGCATCGGAGTGCCGGCGAACATCGGCCATGCCGTGCCTCCGCTGGATGAAGTGCTCGATGTTCGAGGCGTTCCGATCGTGGCGGTCGTAGGGACCTGCATGAATGCGGGCAAGACCCAGGCTTGTCAGTCGCTAGTTCAGGAATTCACCCGGATGAGGCTATCCGTCATGGCAGCCAAGGCCACCGGCGTGAGCCTGCGGCGGGACATCCTGAGCATGGAGGACGCCGGGGCCGACCGCACCGTCATGTTTACCGACTTCGGGATCGTGACGACCAGCGCGAAGAACGCGCCGGCTTTGACCCGCACCATGCTCAATCGACTCGCGGCGGACGAACCCGACGTCATCGTCCTCGAACTGGGTGACGGGATGATGGGCGACTACGGCGTCGATGCCATCTTGGACGCGCCGGACATTCGTCGGTCGTTTGGAGCCCTCGTTCTGGCCGCCAACGATCCGGTAGGCGTCTGGGGTGGCATTCGCAAGTTGAAAGAGGACTACGGCTTGACCGCCACCGTTATCACCGGACCGGCCACCGACAACGCCGCGGGAACGGATCTCATTCGGGATCGGATGAGCACGCCGGCCCTGAACGCTCGGACCTCACCTTCCGAACTCAGTGCCCTGGTCTGGAAGCAGCTACAGGGGGAGAATTCCCCCAAGGGCAAGTCGTGACGAAAATACCGGTCGTCATTCTGGGAGCTACCGGCTACGTAGGCGGCGAGCTTCTACGCTTGCTCAGCTTTCACCCTCGGCTACGAGTCGCCCACGCCGTCTCGGGGTCCCAATCGGGAACCGGAATTGACACCGTCTTTCCCCATCTGAGCTTGCCGTACCGCGGCCAGAAATTCGCCTCGATGGAGGAGGCCGAATCTCTGCTCGATTCCGGCGTCCCTTTGGCCGTGTTTGGCGCCCTCCCCCATGGCGAATCGGCCTCAAAACTGAGTCGGTGGTGCGCCATGGACCGGCCAAGCGCCGATCGCCCGCGCGTGGTTGATATATCCGCCGACTTTCGGTTGCGCGACCCCGTGCAATACCAGTCCATCTACGGCAAAGCCCATGCGGCGCCGGAATTGCTCACCCATTGGCACTGCGGAGTTCCCGAACTGTCGCCAGCGGTCCGACCCGCCTTTGTGGCTCATCCGGGCTGTTTCACGACTTGTGTCACTCTGGGCGGCGCCCCGATCCAAGCGTCGGGGTTGGTGGATGGTCCATTTGCGGTCAGCGCGACGACCGGCAGCACCGGCAGCGGCCGCGAGCCCAGCGCCACCACCCATCACCCCGAGCGACACGGTAATCTCCGGGCCTATTCTCCGCTGCAGCACCGGCACGAAGCCGAGATGCGCCAGATCCTCGGGGCGCTGGGCAAGGGAACTCCGGAACTGCTCTTCGTTCCCCACTCCGGCGCCTTCGCGCGGGGAATTTACGCGACCCTCCACGTTCGCCTCCGTGAATCCACCACGGCGGAGCATCTGCTCGGAATCTACCGAGAGTTTTACGCGGGGCACCCGTTTGTCACGGTGGGAGCCAGCCCCCCCCAGGTCAAGGACATCGTCGGGTCCAATAGCTGCCGGATCGGGGTCGCCGCCCGCGGGCGGGACGCCGTCATATTCAGCACCCTCGATAATTTGACCAAGGGAGCCGCGGGCGGTGCCATTCAGTGGATGAACCGCCTGTGGGATTGGCCGGAAACCGAAGGTCTCATGCTGCCGTCCTTGGGTTGGAATTAGTTGTCATGACGCAAATGAAAGACTCCCCCCTTTCGCCAGATTCGGCGATCAAGTCAGCCGAGGCCCCGGTCTACACTCGCCTCCCCGTCGAAATCGTCGAGGGAGACGGAGTCAATGTCCTGACCAAGGATGGTCGGGAATTGCTCGATTTTTACGGTGGGCACGCGGTAGCGGTTCTCGGTTACCGCAATCGCCGGCTCCTGCGGGTCTTGAGCGAGCAAGCCGAGCGGCTGTTTTTCCAGACCAATGCCGTGGATCTCGAGGTTCGCCGCCGCGCCCACGAGGCCTTGGCCGCATTCGGCCCGCCGGAACTGGGGCGAGTGTTTCTGGTGAACTCCGGCGCCGAAGCCAACGAAAACGCCTTGCGTTTGGCGTTTCGTCTCACCCAGAGAACCCGCGTAGTCTGCCTCGAAGGGGCGTTCCACGGGCGTACCGCCGGAGCTGGCGCGCTTACCGCTGGCAATTCCAAGTGGTACGGGTTTCCACGCCCACCCTTCGAGGTCACCCGCATCCCGGTTGACGACATCGAAGCCTTGGATCGAGCGATTGGTCCCGATGTAGCGGCCCTCGTTCTGGAGGCCGTACAGGGTCAAGCTGGGGGCCGGGATTTGTCTCTGGCTTTCCTGCGCGCGGCCCGACGGATCACTTCCGAGCGGGGCGCCTTCCTCATTGCCGACGAGGTGCAGTGTGGCATGGGTCGCACGGGAACCCCATTCGCCATCCAAGAGGCCGGCGTCGTACCGGACTTTCTGACCACCGCGAAGGGGATCGCCGGGGGATATCCGGCCTCGGCCCTACTGATGTCCGACGCTGTCGCCGATCTGCTCAAGTCAGGAGATCTCGGCACCACGTTCGGCGGTGGCCCGATGGCCTGTGCACTGATCGTCGAAGTCACCAGGGCCCTATCGGAGCCGGGGTTCTTGACCCACGTCCGAGCGATGGGTGATTTGATCCAGCGCACCTGCGTGGTCGGTCCGGTCATCGGCACCCAAGGGCGGGGGCTGCTGTTGGGCCTTCGCACCAAGCGTCCCGCCGGCCCAATCCTGAACGAACTCCTGGATCGCGGAATTCTCGCCGGCGGCGCCGCTGATCCCCACATTGTCCGCCTGATCCCCCCTCTCATTCTCCAGGAAGACCACGTGACTGCGCTGCGCCGAGCCTTGGAAAGCCTGCCCTCATGAAGTTGCTCCCCCATTTCTCTAGCCTGGTTGACACTCCCGATGGTGGCATTCAGCGCCTACTCGCTCGGGCATTGGAGGTCGAACGGAATCCGATATCCGAAGTCTTGAGGGGCCGGGTCCTCGGGCTTGTCTTCCTCAATCCGTCGCTCCGCACCCTCTCGTCATTCCAGGCGGGAATGGCCCAATTGGGCGGTTCGAGTTTTGTCCTCACGCCCGGACAGGCCACCTGGGGTTGGGAGATCCGTGATGGTGCGGTCATGGACGGCATCGCTGCGGAACATGTCCGAGAGGCGATCCCAGTCCTGTGCCAATACGCGGATGTTCTCGGGGTTCGGGCTTTTGCCGGTGGCAGAAGCCTTGAGGAGGATTTCGCCGAGCCGGTGCTCTCCGCGGTTCGTAGTCACGCGACCAAGCCGATCCTCAATCTCGAATCGGCGGTAGATCATCCCTGCCAGGCGCTGGCCGACTGGAAGACACTCGACGACGAGCAGATCCCAGGAAAGGGCGGCCGCTTCGTCCTCTCTTGGGCCTACCATCCGAAGCCCCTCCCCCTGGCTGTGGCCGCCGCCGCGAGCACAATGGCGGCCCGACGAGGCATGGATCTCACCGTGCTTAGGCCCGAGGGGTACGCGTTTCCCCCGGAATTGGCGCAGCGCATCCGGAGCGAAGCCAAGAAAAGCGGTGGCAGCTACGTGGAGACTTCCGACCGGCGGGCGGCCATGGATGGTGCCCACGTGCTTTACGTAAAATCTTGGCAGTCGCCCGCGCATTACGGCGACCCTACGAGCGAGGCCGCGTTGCGCGCCCCGCTCCGAGACTGGTGCATCGACGAGTCTTGGTTCCGGCCAGCCCGGCCGACCGCAATCTTCATGCACTGCTTGCCCGTTCGCCGCAACGTCAAAGTTCGAGACGAGGTCCTCGACGGGCCGCGCTCGCGTGTCATCCGCCAAGCTGGCAACCGACTGCACGTCCAAAAGGCTGTGCTCCTCGAAACCTTGGGAGTTCGCTGAAATGTCCGTGGAATCCGAACGTCATCTCGCAATCGCAGCGCTTCGCCGGGCGATCCCCTATCTCCGCCTGTTTCAGGGCAAAGTGTTCGTCATCAAGGCTGGCGGCGAAGTCTTTGCCGCCCCAAACGGCCTGCGCAACCTGCTCGAACAAGTCGGAATTCTGCACCAGCTCGGGATCCGCATCGTGGTGGTACATGGCGGAGGTACCCAAGCTACGACCATGGCCGAGAAGCTGGGGGTCGAGACCCGATTTGTTGAAGGACGACGGGTCACCGACGAGGCCATGCTCGGGGTCTCTACGATGGTGCTCAACGGCAGCCTGAACACTTCGCTGGTGGCGACGTGTCGCGCCCTCGGAGTTCCCGCCCTCGGTCTTTCGGGGGTCGATGCCGGCTTCATCCGCGCTCGCAAGCGCCCGGTGCGCCGCCTCGACAACGGAGATTCCGTCGACTACGGCTTCGTGGGGGACATTGTCTCGGTGGATGTCGGAGTCATCACCAAATTGCACGCGGAGGGCTTCTTGCCGATCGTCAGCCCGATTTCGGCCGACGACAACGGAACTCTCCTCAATATCAATGCGGACGTCGTCGCCGCTCATCTCGCCAAGGAACTGAAGGCCGAGAAGCTCATCTTGGTGACCGGTGTTCCCGGCATTCTCCGTGATGTCGGCGATCCCGGGTCCCTCGTTTCCTACACCGATGTCAAAGGCATCAACGCCCTGCTCGAGACCGGAGCGATCAAAGACGGAATGCTGCCCAAGGTCGCCTCCATCAAGGACGCTCTGTACGGTGGTGTCGCCCGTGTGCACGTGATTTCCCACAAGATCGGCGACAGCTTGCTCACCGAGGTCTTCACGAACGAAGGCTCGGGAACTCTCGTCGTGCTGGACACGAAGGAACTCGCCCCGGAAGAGACCGCGTCGGGAGCCCGGCTCGCCATGATGCTGGACAAAGGACAAGGCGCGAAGTCTTGAAGCTCGACCGCGACTCCCTCCTGTCGCTCCATCGTGAGCTCGTGGCGATTCCCTCGGTCTCGCACGCGGAAACCGCGATCGCCGACTTCGTGTGCCGCTACCTGCGCGACCATAGGGTCGCCGTGGAGCGTTTGGGTGACAATGTCATGGCGCGCGCGGGAGCGGGTCGTCAGATCCTGTTCAACTCCCACCTCGATACCGTTCCAGCCCAGGACGGGTGGACCCGTTCGCCATGGGTCGTCACGCGCGAAGCCGGACGCGTCTACGGGCTCGGTGCCAATGATGCCAAGGCCAGTTGCGCGGCGATGTTGGCGGCTTTCTTGAACAATCATCACGAGGGCGGACCCTGTGAACTCATGCTGTTACTCGTACCCGAGGAGGAGACCGGCGGGAAGGGTACGGAAATCGCCTGGCCCCATGCCAAACGGCAAGGCTTCATGCCGGAGGGAGTCGTGGTCGGTGAACCTACCAATCTCGATATCGCCCGAGCTCAAAAAGGACTCTTGGTCTTGGAGATGACGGCGGAAGGTGATGCCTGCCATTCCGCCAATGCCCAAGCGCTCCACGCCCGCAATGCCGTACGGACGCTGGCCCGCGACCTCGTGGCCCTCGAAGGCCTCGCCATCGGCGATCAGCACCCGTTGCTCGGATTCACGACCTGCGAACCGACCATGATCAGCGGGAGTGAGCGGCGCAACATGCTGCCGGCCAAGGCCGTGGCGTGGTTGGATCTCCGTACGGTGCCGGGGGTGGCGGCCGACAGTATCGTTGGATTGGTCCAGAGTCGCATTGAAGGCAAGATCCGGTTGCACTCGTCCCGATTGGGACCGCGCGAGACGAGTGAGTCGGAAGCGATCGTCGAAGCCGCGTCGCGCGCACGTCCCTCCGCGCGCATCTACGGATCCCGAACCATGTCCGACATGGTTTATTTCCATGATGTCCCCGCGATCAAGTGCGGGCCGGGCCGATCCGAGCGCTCCCATACTCCCGATGAATTTGTCCAGGAAGACGAAATTGTCGACGGCTACCAGTTTTATGTCGACCTACTCCACCAATTTGCCGAGGTCGCGCCATGAGTCGCCTATGGGACAAGGGTGAGCCAATCGACGACCTCGTGCTGCGATTCACGGTCGGAGACGATCCGACCTGGGATGCTCGGCTCCTCCCCTACGATATTCGGGGCTCGATCGCTCACGCCACGATGCTGTTCGAAGCCGGTTATTTGAGTGCCGAGGACCTCGCTTCCATCAAGCGCGGCTTTACGGAGCTGGCCGCATCGTTTGCCCGAGGCGAATGGAAGATCACCCTCCAAGACGAGGATGTCCACACCGCCCTGGAAACCCGATTGACCGCCCTCATCGGTGAGGCCGGAGCCCGCATTCACCTCGGGCGCTCCCGTAACGACCAAGTCCTCACGGCGGTGCGCCTCTACCTCAAAGAAGCGGTCGCCGAGTTGAAGGAACTGGGCCTCCGGGTCCTGCTCTCTCTCAAGACCATCGAGGACGAGCAGGGGTCCGTGGTGCTTCCGGGGTACACCCACTTGCAGCGGGCCATGCCCTCCACGGTGGGCCTTTGGGCTTCGGGTTGGCACGCCGAGCTGCTCGACGACTTGGAGGGCCTCTCCCGGGTCCTCCCCCGCCTTGATCGTTGCCCCCTCGGCTCGGCGGCCGGCTACGGCGTTCCCATTCTGCGCCTCGACCGCCGTCGCGTCGCGGAGCTCCTAGGCTTCGCCGCCCCGCACGAACCGGTCACCGCCGTCCAAAACTCCCGCGGTAAGGCCGAATCGGAACTTGGCTTCGCTATCTGCTTACTGCTCCAAGACTTAGGACGCATTGCCTCCGATCTTTGCCTCTATGCGACGGCGGAGTTCGGGTTCGTGGAGCTCCCAGCGAAATTCACGACCGGCTCCTCGATCATGCCACAGAAGCGCAATCCCGACGTCTTTGAGCTGGTGCGGGGTCGGGCGGCTCGAGCTAGCGGGGATCTTCAGGCTCTCCTTGCCCTAACCTCAAAGATGACATCGGGTTATCACCGGGACCTGCAGCTCCTGAAGGCGCCGATCTTCCGGTTGCTGGATGAAGCGGCCGACGTTCAAATGGTCATGGCTCGAGCCCTTCCTGGGGTGAGGTTTCGACCGGAGCGTTGCCGGAGTGCCTTGGATTCTTCGCTCTATGCCACCGAAGCCGCCTACCGCCTGGTGGAACAAGAGGGCGTTCCCTTTCGAGACGCCTACCGGCGCATCGCCGCGCAGTTGGCACGGGGCGACGGCGCTGCCCCCTAGGCCTCTCGTCGCTACCGGTCTCTTCCGACTGCTACCTTCGGCACCGAGCCGGAACGATCCTTCCGCTCGCCTTGGACACCAAGCATGAAATTCGAGACCCGAGCGATCCACGTCGGACAAGAACCGGAGCGAACCACCGGAGCCGTGGTGGTTCCAATCTACCAGACCTCGACTTACGCACAGCGATCTCCCGGCGATCATTTGGGGCACGAGTACAGTCGAACCAGCAATCCCACGCGCGACGCCCTCCAAACTTGTCTCGCATCACTCGAAGGCGCGAATCACGGGATGGCGTTTTCATCCGGAATGGGCGCAATTTCGACAATATTGACAATTTTCAAGTCCGGTGACCACGTCATTTCCACGGACGACGTGTACGGAGGCACATTTCGTGTCTTCGACAAGATTTTCAAGGAATTCGGAATGTCCTTCTCGTTCGTGGACACGTCCGATATTCGTGCTCTGGAGTCTGCGGTTCGACCGGAGACTCGCATGGTGTGGGTCGAAAGTCCCACTAATCCCCTGTTGCGAATTACGGATATCAGGAAAGTCGCCGATCTCTGTCGCAGCCGCGGTCTCTTGCTCGCCGTCGACAATACATTCATGAGCCCGGCCTTGCAGCGACCCCTCGAATTGGGTGCCGACATGGTGGTCCACAGCACCACCAAATATATCGGGGGTCACTCGGATGTCGTGGGCGGATTTGTGGGCACCAACAATCCCGACCTGCACGAGAGAATCAAGTTCCGACAGAATGCCGTAGGTGCCGTTCCCGGTCCCTTCGACGCATGGTTGACTCTGCGCGGCATCAAGACCCTGCCTCTGCGCATGGCTGCCCACGAGTCCAATGCCCGACACCTGGCGCAGTTCCTCTCCTCCCACCCCTTTGTTCAAGAGGTGATCTACCCTGGTCTTCCCTCTCACCCCGGACACGCGGTCCAAAAGACCCAAGCTTCCGGATTCGGGGGCATGATCGGGATGCGCGTCAGAGGCGGGCTCGAAGCGGCGAGGCGAGTCTGCTCGAGCACCAAGTTGTTCTTCTTGGCCGAGAGCCTCGGGGGGGTGGAAAGCTTGATCGAGCACCCCGCGATCATGACCCACGCCTCGGTGCCGAAAGAGCAGCGCGAAGCCCGCGGCATCACCGACAACCTGGTCAGATTGTCGGTCGGGGTAGAAAATCGAGAAGACCTCCAGGCCGATCTGGAGCAAGCCCTTCAGTTGTCCCAGCGTGACGGATCGTCACGCTAGTTGACAGAAGCACGTCCCGGGCCTTACACTTCTGCTCATCTGGGATTTTTCTGGCTTGGCCCCCTCCGAGCCGAGATTTACCCCCGACCCCACCCCAGGATCCGCTTTCGCCCCTGCCGAGGCGCGGATTTTCTGCGGAGAAGGTTGCAAACCCACCCCGGAGACGTGCCCTTGAGCGAGCTTCTAACCACGGACGGCATCATTCGCCGTCTCAAGAAGGGTGCCCCCATCCTGCTTGAAAAAGAGACGATCCGCCTTCCACGGTTCACCGAAATCCGTGAGATTGATCAAAAAGACCTGGGCGGAAAAGGTAAGGACCCAGTCGTCATGGCCAAGTCGAGAACCGCGACCTGGGCCCTGCTTCCGTGGCCCAAGAAGGCCGGCTTTGCGCTCAAGGACGCGCAGGCGTTCATGGCCATGGTGGGGACCCTCCAGACCCAAAATCCTCAAAAACCCATCAAGGGCTATGTCCTGGTCGACGGTCCGGTCGAAGAAAAGGGAGCCGCCCTGCTCTCCGAAAAGGGGCATCTCGCGAGTACGATCGTCGAGTGAGTTTCCCCCGAGTCGATTTCCACGCTGGTTTTCCCTCTTGGGCTCGAGTCCCTACCGCACTTTTCCTCGTGACCCTTTCGCTGGGCTGCTCGGGACCCCGTGACCTGGCGGCAAGTGTTCCGCCCCCCTCCGGCTCCGTCGAATCGCCAGGTCCTGGTCGACGGGTCCTAGTCCGCCTGAAGGGGGACCAACGGCCGCTGGAGGAACGGGGTCGCCGACGATTCCAGGGGCGGTCCACCATCGGTTCGGCTGAGCTGCGCGAACCGACCGACGTCGCCTTTCTCAGGGTGCTGGTCCGCGATCTTGTCACTATCGGATTCGCCTCTGCGGCAACGCTGGATCAGGAGGATCCGGACCTCATCCTGGATGTCACCCTGTTGAGGCTCTACGGGTCCTACACCGAAGGGGTCGAGACTCTGCCGCTCGTGATCCCCACCTCGTCGGTCGAAGCCCGCTGCCAAGTGCTGTTTCAGCTCCGTGATGGGTGGGGTCGCACGTTCCTGGAGAAAGAACTGAATTCGGAAGATCGCGGAGTGGCGGCCGCGGTCGGTGGACTATCCAGCGCGGCTCTCAATTCTCTCACGCGCTGCATTCGCGGCGTGTTGGATGAACTGATTGCGGAACTCGGGCACGCGGACCTGTCAAAGCCGACTTCGGCAGGATGATTCCATGCATTCGAGTAGGCGTATTTGCACTGATTGACAGATCAACGACCGTTGCCGATTACCGACACTCCCAATCTTATTTTCTATTCTTCTTCGTCGAGTGCCACATTCCAGTATTGTTCGGATACGAATTTTTCCCAGGATGCCCGCCGCCTCTGCACAGTCACCGTGAGACACGGCGACCAGTCCGGCTTGCGCGGTTTGGTCACGAGATACATCCCCGAGGCCTCCAGCGTCCGATGGCCTTTCGTCACATTGCACGGAATGCAGGCCAATACACAATTCTCCCATGTCGTCTTCCCACCGCGACTCCGCGGCACGACATGGTCGATGCTCAGCTCACTGGTCGGCTGCTTCCGTCCGCAGTACTGGCAGCAATATCCGTCACGTCGATAGAGGTTGCGCCGGCTGAACGGAACGGAGCGGACCGGCATTCGATCGTTCCGAAGCAGCAAGATGACTTCAGGGACGCGGAGATCGAAACGAACGGTTCGTATCACCGGCTCGTCTCGCCGGGCCGCCAGGTCCGACCACGAAGCAAAGTCATGGGTCTGAAATGTCTCGGGCTGGATGACTTTGGCGACTCCACGATAGACCATGGAGAGTGCCTCGCGAACGGTCGTCGTGGATATGGCAACCCACGACCGGTTAAGCACCAAAGTTGGGTCGTTGAGCATGATTCCGGCACGAAGGGTGCCCCCCTCGATGCTTCGCCTCTCAGTATACGCCCTTTCCTAGCTCTCCGTCGACGGCGGGTTCCCGATGGACTACCCGCAAGGTGTTTGGGGTGATCGCCGCGGACGTTAGGATGGCCCCCCTTTCCTCCGCGAGACCCTGCGACCGATGACTCCCGTCCGACGCATCTCCATGCTTCTAGGCCTAGCCTGCACGACCCTCGGCGGTTGCACGCAGATCGAGAATCCGCGTGTGATGGTGCCCACCGAGCCAGGGGTGAATGCGACCAAGTCGATGGAGCTGCATCGGGCCCAGTTTGAGGACATCCCGGTCCCCCCTGGCTTCGAGTACGTCACCCGAGGCAATCGCTCGTTCAGCTACGCAGACGGGGGCGTGCGGGTGGGACGGTTTCTCTACTGGGGGCGTGCCTCGATCGACGAAGTGTCGGAGTTCTACCGCCGCACGCTGCCGCTTCGCGCGTACGGCTGGGAGTTGCTCGATGAAACCCCAACTTCGGGCGGAAACGAACTGAACTGGAAGAAGGGTTCGCAGAACTGCAACGTTGCTCTAACCCGTGAAAGCAACGCAACTTACATCGGCGTGACCATCACCGGTCGCGAATAGGTACGATCATGGCTAATGCACAGCCGAAGAGTCCGGCCGCGGCGGCGCCGACTCCATCGCGGTCCTCAAGTCCCGCCAATGACAACACGGTCGATAAGCTCACCAGCAAAATGGCCGTGCCTCCCACGAAGGTTGTCACCTGGGTCATCGGCGCCACCGCGGCGGTCCTGGTAGCGTGGTTGGCCACGCACTTCCTGTCGCAAGGCAAGAAGGACAAGGAAGGCGAGTTCTTCGATCGTCTCCAAAAGGTCGGAGCCGAGCCGGAACTCGCGGATCGGGCCAAACGTTATGCCTCGGTCCTCGAACTTGCCAAAGGCACCGACCGCGAAGCTTATGTGCTTATGCAGCAAGCACTTACGTTTCGCGACGCCGCCTTGGAATCCAGCGATCCCACGGATCGCCTAAGCCTGTTCGAGTCAGGACTTGAGGCGGTCAAGAGCCTGAAGGCACTGGGCCCGAAGGCCCTGTTCAACACGTTTTCGCCAAAGCCACCCATGGCGGGTGGAACCCCTGCGAAGCTGGTTCCTCAAGAACTCGAAGATTATCTGCAGTCCCAGGTGGATTGGCTGAAAGCCAATCCTGGTTCCAGCGCCGAGGTTGTTGATGCAAACTGCTCAGCCACTCTGACCCTGGCTGACCCAGAAGGCAAAGAACACACACTTGAGATCGCGTTCTTTTCGAAGGACGCCCCCCACTCGGTGCACACCTTCCTGGCCATGGTCAATGAAGGACGATTCGCGAACACTCGTGTCTTTGGACTGCAACAAGACGATGCCAACACTGAGGAAAATCACGCCGCCTTGCTGGGCTCGGCACTCTCCGCCGTGGCACCAGACCGCAGCGACCTCTGGGGCGGCGATGCTGATGAATGCGGCTTCACGGTTCCCATCGAACCTAATCGTCTCGCGGCCAAGAAGGGTCGCATTGCGCTGGAACGTCGGCTGGAGCGAAACAGCCCGGTAGGGTCCCAACCACTATCTGTAGTGTTGTTCCTGCTTGACGAGGCCAACGACCATGACCGCTGCATCTTCGGTGAAGTCAAGGGTAGTGAGGAGCTTCTGACCAAGCTCTCGTCTTTGGCGGCGAACAAGGACAAACCTTTGCCGACCGGTCAGGTGAGGGCTTTTCCCCCGAAGGACGCGTGGACCATCAAGAAAGCGACGATTCAGGGGGCTCCGGCTACCTCGGATCCGGGCGGTTTCTCGCGGATCTTCCGGGCGCCGGCGGTGCCGAAGTCTGAAGACGCCCCAAAGTGACCCACCGCCTCGAGCTCACTGCCCGTCTTGGGTCCTGCCGGGCGCTCCGCCCGGACGAATTGTGCTTAGCCGAGGCCTCCCCCGCCTGATCCAGACGGACCCTCCTGCTTGAGGCCTCAATCCTCCGACTCGGCCTCAGCTTCTCCATACACTTGGTCCACTTTGGCCCTAATCTGCCGAACCAGTCCATCAAGCTGTCGCGCGGAATGAAAGTGAATCTGGATTCGGCCGCGCTTGGTAGAGCCCGAGATCACGACCTTCGTGCCCAAAGTCGACTGGAGCTCTGAAGCCAGTTCTGCCAAGTTGGGATCAGCCCGGTCATCAGGCATCGGCTTCTCCCCTCCGGTAGAGGAAAGGTGCCCGAGTGCTTCGACCTGGCGCACTGTCAACTCTCCCTTTTCGATTCTTGCTGCCGCCGAGGCCATCGCATGAGGATCTTCAATGGAAAGAAGCGCACGGGCGGCCCCCATTGAGATGGTTCCACGTGAAACGCTAGCCTGAATCGACTCGGGAAGATCCAGGAGCCTCTGGAGGTTGGCTATGCTTGGACGACTCATGCCGAGAGCCTTGCCAATTTCCTCTTGAGTTAGCCCAAAATCCCGGCTCATCTGCTTCAAAGCGCGAGCCAACTCCATCGGATTGAGATCTTGGCGTTGGACATTCTCAATAAGAGCCCACTCAACCATGCGACGATCGTCGGCTTCAACGACCACCGCTTCGATTTGGTCCCATCCCAGTTCGCGCGCCGCTCGCCATCGCCGCTCGCCAGCAATGAGCTCGAACGCAGACCCAACGCGACGAACCACGATCGGCTGCATGAGACCATGGTGTCTGAGAGACTCGACCAGGTCGTTAAGAGGCTCCTCAGCAAACTCAGTTCTCGGCTGAAATGGGTTGGGTCGGATCAAGTCCGTCGCCGCCATTTGGACGCGATGCCCAGCCTTCTTCAGAAGTTCGACGTCTAAGGATCGATCTCGCGCGGCCCCGATGAGGGCTTCGAGTCCTTTTCCGAGCCTGCGTTCTTTTTCCGTCATAAAATCCATTCCCAAAACCCTGAACCAAAGAGAACCTCACCCACTCCGTCCTCAGGCTTTCAGTTCCGACTCCGGAGACTCCCCGTCCCAAGTGGCCGAACTCCACGATAGGTAGCGGTCGAAGATCATACCTGCATCAGAACTCTCTGTCAGGGGCGCAGGGATGACCTATAATGGGAAGTGGTTCCGTGGTTTCCAGGCCTACTGCTCGGTAGGATCAGTGTAGATCAACGTTTCACGTGGAACAGACTATGATCCACCTTTCCTCGATGAGAAGGGTTGTGGCACACGTTTCAATCATTCACTTGAGGTCAAGGACCCTATGGTGGAGTGTGGCAATTGGGTTCGCACTTACCCCCACCCTCATCCTCCTGGGCGGGCCGTTTCTCAGCGCCGAAGATCACACGAAGCTCGCCATCGGAACCAGCCTCTACACTTTTGGACTGCTCTGGGCTGCGCTGCCTACCGCATTGACTCCAACATCTACTCTTTGGAGCCTGTGGCCTGGCTCCCCGGCGGTTAAGGACGGAATGATGGGAGTCGGCTGGGCCACTGCTACCTTGGGTTCCGTTGTTCTCCTTTTGGTTGGTGGCGTGGTGCTCGGGTCAATGATGGGGGAGGGCCGGCTGGTGAACTCGGAAATCGTGAGCCTGGGAATTTCGGCATGGAACTTCACAGTTCTGTTGTCGGCTATGGTCTTCTTGGGGTCCATCTTGATGGGACCTACAACAGGTAGGTTTGTGTCGCTGGCCTGGTTAGTGGGCGGACCCACCTGCGCAGACGCGCTGCAGGCGATCGGCGCTCCCTCGGTTGTTAACGTCGCACTCGAAAGCCTCGCCAGGTCGTCACCACTCGAATCCGCTCCGGTCTCGATCGCGCGGTTGGTGGCTACGACTGCCTTGGCATCTGCTTTTGCCTTGATCGGGATGACCTTCCATCAGTCGGAGGAGGAGAAGGGTCGAAAGTTGACGAGCCACGCGATCTGAGCTAAGTTAAGGGGCAAGCTATAAATGCCTCAGATATAAGGACTTAGGTGAAATACGGCATCCTCGGTGATATCCACAGCAATCTGGAAGCGCTGGAAACCGCGGTCACCTTTCTGCAGAAGCGGGGAGTAGACCAGTTTCTCCAGGTTGGCGATATCGTCGGCTACGGAGCGGATCCGTCGGCGTGCATTCAACGCCTGAAGGATCTCCGGGCGATCGTCGTGGCAGGCAACCACGACTGGGCGGTTGCCGGCAAACTCGACACCACCTTCTTCAATCCTTACGCTCGCGAAGCGGTGGCTTGGACCCGATCGATTCTCTCCCGGTCGGACTTGCACTACATCGAGTCGCTGCCTCTCGTCGTGAAGGTTGACGAGCACGTCACGCTCGTCCACGCAACCTTGGATCAACCTGAGGCGTTCGACTACATTCAGACTTATTACGACGCGCACCGTTCACTCAACGCACTGCACACAACGGCGTGCTTCATGGGCCATTCGCATGTCCCCATGGCGTTTCTCCAGAAGCACACGATCGTACACACCAATGCGGAACGTTTCAGCCTACGCGATGTTTCCCGTGCCCTCATCAATGTAGGCAGCATCGGACAACCGCGCGACGACAATCCGAAAACCGCGTTCGCGCTCTTTGATACGAAATCGATGGAATACACGTTATTCCGCGAATCTTACGACGATGATCGCACTGCCGCGAAAATCGTCAGTGCGGGCCTTCCTGTAGCCCTCGCACAACGTCTTTCCTTGGGTCGCTGACTTACTCCGCTCGCCGAATTTCCCTGTGAATTCTTATTCGCAATTCGCGCAACGGTAGGGAATACCAGCGTAGTCCAATTGCCGTTTCGTTGGAAGCGGAGCCGACTCTCGTTATCCGTTGTCCAGTAATATGATTTCCGCTCGAACGGAGACTCCGTCCAACTCGATCATCGCAATACTCTTGGGGACTCGCGTCTTGCGCCCACCCGCACTACCCGGGCAAACGAATAGCCGGTGGTCGACTCTGCCGTTGAAGGCGTCGGCGGTTCCGCCAAATAGAACCACACGAGGGTCGTGGGTTTCGATGTCTTTCTTGATGGTACCTTGCAAATTCATCGGGTCACCAATTCGATTGGTGACCAGAATGCCGGTTTCATGCCATTTGCGATAGAGAATTCGACCGAAGGGATAGACTTCCTGGGAATCTTGCGGGCCGAGTACACCCGCCACCGGGGCAATGTGAGACAAAGAATCAAGGACTGCCGGATCACCTATCCCGCCGCAGTGCAAAATGTAGTCCACGCCATGAAAGACATCGGACACGCGGGGGCTGAGGACCCCGCCCGTGTCGCTAATCACTCCGATCCACATAAAGCTCTCCAGGGAAACCGTAGAACAGGGGAGGAGAAGAAGGGTCCGCGGGACTCTACGTGTCCGCCCTTGTCGCCTCCATCACCGTGACTTCCGCCCGAGAACTCTGCCGATACCATCCCCCCTGTTCACAGCTACCCTCGATACCCCACCTCGTCTTGCGATCCAGAACCTTAATCCTCCGCCAGCGCCGGCTGGGAGTCATCGCGCTCATCGCTGATTTAGCGATGGTGGGCGTGGCGTCCGGACAACTTCCCCGGATTGGAGACCTCGTCCTCTGCACGATCTCGCTGGTGGTCTTTCACCATCACGAGCCCGTGAAATGGCGCCGGCCCTCGGTGGTCATCGCAGCCGGTATCCTCTGCTCCACGCTTGCATGGGCACTCTTGAGCCTCGCGACTGAGTGCGGCGCGGACCTGAAATGGGGGTCAGGGCTACCCCTTTTCGCGATGCCATGGATGGGGCATGCGGTCGCTTGTGCTTTCGGGCTTGCCTTTCCTCTCGACCTTGGCCAAGTGCAAAGAAGTCCCGTCCGAGCTCGCCATCTGGCGAAAGTGGTGCGCGCAACTCCAGGTCTTGGCAATTCGTTGCACCGTCAATCCGGTCTTCCCATAGAACCTCCGCGCTGGCGTCCCCATGACCTCTCCGCATCCTGGGACCATCCAGAGCACGGCAGAATACCCCTACGCCCGGAATCGTCCATTTGTGGCATGAGTCGAGCGGTCAAACGATCCTTCGACCTGGGGCTCATCGCGGTGGGCGCCCCCGTCCTTGGTCTATTAACTTGCATCTGCGCCCTCATCGCCTTAGTTCGCCAAGGACGACCGGTTTTCTACTCCCAACCTCGGGTGACCGCCGGCGGTCGGTCCTTTGAGATTTGGAAAATTCGAACCATGGTCGTCGACGCCGAGCCGGACGGGAAGGCGGTCTGGCCAGAAGAACACGACCCCCGGATCACCCCGTTGGGCAGAATTCTCCGGCGTTTTTGGCTCGACGAGCTGCCCCAGGCCTGGAACGTGGCGTGCGGTGATCTCTCCCTGATCGGACCGAGGCCCGAACGTCCCTACTTTGTTCAAGCCTTCGAATCCAAACTGCCGAACTACGCCCTGCGACACCAGATCAAGGCTGGAATCACTGGGTTAGCCCAGGTGACGGGTTTCACGGGGAACACGTCGCTCCATGGGCGCCTTCGTGCGGATCTCATGTACCTCCGCAGGTGGTCTCCGGCGCTTGACCTCTGGGTCCTAACCGCGACCTTTCTCCGCGCCGCGACCCGTCCACCGATTCGGGCTGGTCACTAGCGGAGGAAGGCCCACTCGGAGGGCCTACCCATCGCTGCCGAAGCCACCCTCAACCTCTACCTCCGAGAAATCAACACCATCGACCTGTTGACGGCGGATAGAGAGATAGAACTAGCCCTCCGCATCCAAGACGGGGATCACGAGGCTCGGGAACTCATGATCCGGGCAAACCTTCGCCTGGTGGTCAGCATCGCCAAGCAGTACGTGAACCGCGGACTGTGCTTCATGGACCTCATCGAGGAGGGAAACATGGGGCTGATCAAGGGGGTGGAGAAATTCGACCCAGCCGCGGGCTGCCGCTTCTCCACCTATGCCACCTGGTGGATCAAGCAGTCAATCCGACGCGCCCTGACCAACACGGTGAAGACGGTTCGCATCCCTTCCTACATGGTGGAGCTCATCGGGCGACTGCGGACCGTTCAGCTCCAACTTCAAGATGACCTCGGTCGCTCTCCGAGCCTTGAGGAGTTAGCCGAAGCCCTCGAAACTACCGAAGAAAACGTCACCGCGATCAAACGAGCCCTCGAAACCACCCAGGGAAGCTCTCAGCCCGTACCTATCGACGGGGAGTCTTCCGCCGCGGATCAGATTCGCGACGACCGCCAGCTCTCACCTGACGAAATGATGCTGGAAAAGAGTCAACTCGAACAGCTTCAACGTCTCTTGGCAGACCTTACCGATCGAGAGTCCACCATTCTCCGGCTACGGCACGGTCTCGAAGGCTCAACCCCGCTGACACTCAAAGAAATCGGGGAGAAGGTCGGCCTAACTCGGGAGCGTGTTCGTCAAATCGAGAACCAGGCCCTGTCGCGACTTCAGAAGATCCTGGCTCCAGAGGCCTAATCGAACATCCGCGGTCTTGGCCCTTCAGTTCTCCACCGGCGGTTGCATTTCAATAACTGGAGCGGCCGAGCCTGCATCCAGGTACTTGCCTTAGGGGTGTGACCTGGTTGCTATCCAGAGCAAACCTGCTTGAAGCCCGTGGATCTCCCCAAATGCATGGATCCCGGCGTTTCGGCCCGGCGCCGCAAGAAGCGGAAGTCACCACCGCAAGATCGGCACCTAACTTGAGAGCTCCGGTAGGTTGGGCACCGAAAAACACCTACAAGCCCGCCGACTTTCCTCGCGAACAATGCTCAAGCCTCCGAACGTAAAGTCTTGTAAAGACTACCCTTACAGCACCAGCCGTCGTTCTCCACAAAACGAACGACCCATGATGAAGCTGATGATCTTCTAGAAAGAAGGATAAGCCCAGTCCATCCCCACTGGTAACTTGTGGTTTCCATGACGCTCCGTGCCCGAGCCGCGAGTCCTCCGCCTCAAAGCCTGTACCTACACATCCCGTTCTGCGTCCAAAAGTGCTTCTACTGCGCTTTCAACTCCTACGCCGGCCGGGATGAGGTGGAGACCACTCGTTACGTGACGGCACTCACTCGTCACCTTGAGGAGGTTGGTCGCGAACTCCGGACTCCCATTGAAACCATCTACGTGGGGGGCGGGACTCCTACTTACCTCTCAGCGGACCAACTGGATCGACTCTTCGAGCAGATTCGAAAGTATGTCCCGCTAGCCCCTCGGGTCGAGTGGACCGTCGAAGCGAACCCAGGCACCCTGGATGCGGAGAAGATCCGGGGCTTCCACCGTCACGGGGTGACACGAGTCAGTATGGGTGTCCAGACCATGGATGAAAAACGGCTGACTACCTTGGGTCGTCGTCACCTGGTCGAAGACGTCGTGAGCTCGGTGAAGATGCTCAGGGAAGCGAAGCTCGACAATTTCAATTTGGATTTGATTTACGGGCTTCCCAAGCAATCGCTCTCCGACTGGACGCACGATATCGATAGGCTCTTGGATCTCGACCCTCCTCACATTTCTTTGTACGCGCTCCAAATCGAAGAAGGGACTAAATTTCATCAGGAACATTCTCGAGGCGATTTGGAAACGCCAGACGAGGATTTGGTGTTGGAGATGTACAGAGTCGCCAGGGACAAATTAGAACTCGGCAATTTGCATCTCTACGAAATATCCAATTTCTCCAAGCCTGGCCACGAATCACTGCACAATTGGAATTACTGGTTGAATCGCTCCTACGTAGGACTCGGCGCCGGCGCTTGGGGTTACCAAGACGGCTATCGATATCGCCGCGAAACCAATCCACGTAAGTACTCTGACTCGGTGCTCTCCGGTGAAACCACCCTCGTGGAAAACGACTGGATCGACCCTCGAAGCCGACAGTTCGAAACTATCCTGGCGGGGTTGCGCACGATCAGGGGAGTCGACTTGGTTATATTGAACTCGATATGCGAGGTCCCTTTAGGGACCGCAGTTCGTGATCTCATAGGGGATTGGATTACCCGAAAACATGCCGTGATGGTCGAAGACCGGTTGATCCTCACCGAGTCGGGTCGGTGGGTCCTGGACGGACTGCTTTCGGAACTGCTGGAGATTTGGACCGAGCAAGAAGCTCCGGCATGATCGTCATCCTCGATCACTACGACTCTTTCACTTGGAATCTCGTCCACCTTCTGGCGGGTGATGGAGCCCCTTATCAGGTCTTGCGGGCCGACCGGACGTCGGTGGCGGATGTCTTGAGCCTCGCGCCGACCCACCTCGTGTTGTCTCCTGGCCCGGGAATCCCCGGAGCCCGCGGAATCACCTTGGAGCTCATCGAGAAGGCTCCTCTTAAGTTGCCGATCCTCGGGGTATGCCTTGGTCACCAAGCTTTGGGGGTTGCCTACGGAGCACGATTGGTTCTCGCCCCGGAAACGGTTCACGGGCGTGCCTCGATGGTCGACCACGGTGGGACCGGGCTTTGGCGCGATATCGAGACTCCTGCCCTGGTCATGCGCTACCACTCCTGGGCATTGAGTCGTCAAGATTGGCCCGAGTCACTGCTGATCGAAGCTTCTACTCGGGACTCCGACGAGTGCATCATGGCGATCAGGCATCGTAGTCTCCCCAGATTCGGGATTCAATTTCATCCCGAGTCCTACCGAACTCCCCTCGGACCACGGATGATCCGAAACTTCCTTCACGGATCCTATTCATGATGTCTGACTTTGGTCGAGTCGTCGAAAAAATCCGCGGTCGCCAGGGGTCCGTAATTTGTCTGGGTCTGGATCCGAGATGGGAAGGGATTCCCAGGGAATTCGCGACGACCGCAAGCGGCGGATCCCGAACGAAGGCTGAAACCTTCGCCGCATACGGCTGTTCGGTGATCGAACTCCTGAAGCAAGGCCTCGCGGCCGTGAAAATTCAATCGGCTTTCTTCGAACTGCTTGGTCCCCCCGGCATGGCGGCCTTGGCCGAAGTCCGCAAGTATGCCGAGGGCCAATCCATTCCCGTCATTCTCGACGTCAAACGCGGAGACATAGGAACGACCGCGGAAGCCTACGCCGAGGCTTGCTTCGGGGGTTCATCCACCGATACGATTTGCGCCTGCACCGTGAATCCGTGGATGGGAAGCGACGCGGTGCGTCCTTTCGTGACTCGAGCCCAGGCGGCGAGCGGGATGGTCTTCCTGCTCGTGAAAACGAGCAATGAAGGATCGCGCGACTTCCAGGATCTCCGGGTCGACGGGAAGCCGGTGTGGGAAATCGTCGCCGAAAAGCTGCGTCAATGGGGGGAGGAATGGAATGCCGGAGCCAATCTCGGAGCCGTCGTAGGCGCCACACATCCCCGTGACTTGGTTAGAGCCCGGGAAATCTTGCCAAACACCCTCTTTTTGATCCCCGGCTACGGTGCTCAGGGAGCCCAAGCCAAAGATCTTCGAGGCGCGATCAAGCCGGACGGCTCCGGGATCCTCGTGAACGCGAGTCGCAGCCTGGTGTTTCCCTGGGGAGAGAAGAGAGAGGCTCCGCGTGATTGGCAGGAAGCGCTGACCGCCGCGCTTCACAAGATGCAGGCAGATTTGGGCGGACTCTCCCCATGACCGACGGGTCCGATCAACCTCGTGCCTGGTTCGACGAAGCCTTCGGCACCAGCTATATAGATCTATATGCCCATCGGGATGATCGCAGTGCCCGCAATGAGATTCTCCACGTTCTGAGTCGGCTCCCCGTGTCCGGCAGGGCCTTGGATCTCGCGTGTGGTGAAGGAAGGCACACGAGGGCGCTACGGCGATACGGCTGGTCCGTCGTGGGTCTTGATCGCTCCTGGCCACTTTTGCGCGAAGGTGTGAAGAAGTCGGTCACTTCCGTGGTTCGTGGGGACATGCGAAGTCTCCCGTTCGCGAGCGCGAGCTTCTCCCTGGTCATCCAAATGTTCACGGCTTTCGGCTACTTCCCCACGCTGGAAGAGAACATTCAGGTGCTGCGGGAGGTTCGTAGGGTTTTGGCCAACGGGGGCATCTACCTGTTGGACTACCTGGACGCCAACTGGATCCGTGCTCATCTGCAAGCTCACACGGAGCGGGAGTTCAACGGGGTCCGCTGTTTGGAAGATCGCACTATCGAAGGAAAGCGACTCAAGAAACGAGTCCGTTGGGCAGACGCCTCGGGACGAGTTCGCAGCGAATACGAAGAGTCGGTGATGCTCTTCGAGCCCGATGAACTCACCCGGATCCTGGAGCAACAGGGATTGGAGATCCTGCGGAGTTGGGGGGACTTCCAAGGCACCCCCTATCTGCAAGGGCAACGCTGCATTCACTTGGCGAGACGAGCGCCATGAAAATCGAATGGCGCAACCCCACCGGAGTTTCGAAGACTCCGGATTTCTACTTGCGGAACCAGCGGCACGATGAAGTCCGTGATTATTATCCGGTCGCGCCGACCCTGGATGGAATAGCTCGCCACGGAGCTCGAGAAAAGTGGCGTCGTCCGCCCCAATCCCTCGTCGACGCACTGGCGGCCGCGAACGAAGAAATAGGAAATCCCGCCGGCGCCGCTCTGGCCCGTAGATTGAGCGACCCCACGTCCTTGGTGGTGACTACGGGTCAACAATGTCATGCCTTGGGCGGACCAGCCATGGTGGCTCACAAAGCGCTCAGCATGGTCAAAATTGCGGAGTCCCTCGAGCAGAAGCTGGGGGTCCCGGTGATTCCGCTGTACTGGAACCACGCGGAAGATCACGATCTCGCCGAAGTCGCGGCCTGTGCTCTGCTTCGCAACCAAGAAGTCCAGGTTGAAGACGCTCCATTCTCCGATCCCCACCGCACGGCTGAATCGGTCTTGATCGACGAGAACCTCGCCGGCTTCGCCGACCGACAGATTCGGGAAATCCGATGGCGCGGAGATCCGGCTAGCTTGGTGCCCCGGGTCGGAATGAAATGGTCCGATTGGTCGGCGCAGGGCGTCCTGGCCACCCTGCACGGTATTCCTCTCGTCATCGTGGAACCGCGTGTGATTCGTCCGTATTCGGACAGTTTCTGGACCGCGGCGCAGGCGCGCGGGCCCGAGATGACTCGCGCCTTTGCGGATGGAACCAGGGCGTTTGAATCCAAGTTCGGGCCCGCTCCCCTGCAGAGTCCTTCCGGGGCGTTTGCCTTCGAATTGCTTGCGGATGGTCGACGGGTCCGGCTCAGTGAAACCGCATTTCCAACATCGTCGGGTCCGAATCGGTCTCCCGATGCGGCCCTCCGCGCTAGTTACTTGCAATGGTTCTTCCCGGTCGTGGGGCACGTCTTCGGGCCGACCGAATTGGCCTACTTCGGACAAATCTCCCCCATGATCAGGGCCATGGGGCTCCCGGTGCCGGCAGCCTTACCTCGCTTCACGGCGACCTGGCTCCGTCCCCGGGAAGAGAAGTGGCGCCAAGAACTCGGGTTGGGTGGTCAGGCGATTTTCGCTGATCCGGAAACCTGGCCGGAACCACCCATGGGTGAGGATGCCGCCAAACTACAGACAATCTCCGAGCGGCGGCAGTTTGCAGAAGCGGCTGCTCAAGCGATGGTCGAAGGGGAGCCGCTGGAGCGAGCCTTTGCCCAATTGCAGGGCAAATGGCAGGAAGCCGAGAGCAAGTTCTTCTCGGCGATCAGCAAGGAAAAGGAGCGGCGCGGCGAGGCGGGTCGATTGGCCCGCCATCGACTGGCCGCCTTGGTTCGCCCTCGTGGATTGCCCCAGGAGCGCGTCCTTCCTTTCCTCAACCTCGCGGCGGGCCAGCCACCCGGTCGCCTGGGGGAGTGGACTGCGCAAGTGGACGTGTTCGACTATCGACATCACTTGATGGTATTGGAGGAGACCGATCTTGCCTTCCCGAACTGACGATCTCGAGGAGGTCGATATCCTCGCGTTCGGTGCCCACCCCGATGACGCCGATTTAGCCGTCGGAGGTACCCTCCTGCTCGCGCACTCCCAGGGTTACGTCACGGGGATCGTCGATCTCACCCGAGGTGAACTCGGAACGCGCGGGACCCCCGAGATCCGGGCGAAGGAAGCGGCGACTGCGGCCGAGCTCTTGCACGTGAGCACCCGGGACAATCTGGACCTCGGGGATGGTGGGATTCTTCCGACCGAAGAGGTTCGTCGGGCCCTCGTACGCATCCTGCGGCGAAGGCGTCCTACCCTGGTCCTCGGGCCGCTCGAGCGGGATCTCCATCCGGACCACGCCTGGGCGGGCCGCACTCTGAAGGACGCGTGTTTCCTGGCCGGCATCGCCAAATACGACCAGGTCGATCCACCCCATCGTCCCAGCGCCTATCTCGGATACCTGTCGCATACCGAGGTTCCTCCGAGTCTCGTCATCGACATCACGCCGCATTTCGAGGCGAAGCGCCAGGCCTGTCTCGCGTACCGGAGTCAGTTTTACAATCCCGCCAGTCAGGAGCCCGCGACCTACATTTCCCGCCCGGAATTTTGGCAATGGTGGGAAGCCCGAGCCCGTCACGCCGGCCACACCATCGGGGCCCAGTTCGGGGAAGCTTTCCATTTTGAGGGCCCGATTCCGGTTCACGATCCGATCCAGCAGTTCTCCGGATTTGGTTATTACCCCGTATCCAAGCGCACCCGTCATGACCCAACTTGAACCCTTGCGAATCGGCATGACCTGCCACCCGACGTACGGGGGATCGGGTGCGGTAGCGGTGGAATTGGCGCAAGCATTGGTGGCGCGGGGACACGAGGTCCATGTCATTTCTTACGCGCCTCCGTTTCGTCTGGAAGCGGGCGGGGGAGTGCAATTGCACGAGGTCGCGGTTCCGACCTACCCGCTCTTCAAATTTCCTCCCTACGACATGGCGCTCGCGAGCAAACTCGCCGAAGTTGCCGCCGATTTTCGCCTGCAAATACTCCACGCGCATTACGCGATTCCCCACAGCATGGCCGCCTATCTGGCGCGGGAAATCCTCGGCGACGACACGCTTGGGGTCGTGACAACCCTGCACGGGACGGACATCACGCTGGTCGGCGCTGACCCGAGTTATCGCCCTGCCACCACCTTCGCGCTGCGAAAATCGGACGCCGTAACCGCGGTTTCCCGCTTCTTGTCGCTCGAAACGCAGAGAAAAATCTGCGGAGCGTGCCGCATTGAGGTCATCCACAATTTCGTCGACACCACCCGTTACGAACCGGCGCCCCGCAGTCCGGTGAGGTTGCGGTTCGCGAAACCCGACGAGTGGCTCTTGGTTCACACATCGAATTTTCGCCCGGTCAAGCGCATCGGCGACGTCGTCCAGATTTTCGCCGAGGTCTCCCGGGCTTTGCCTGCCAAGTTGCTGATGATCGGGGACGGTCCCGATCGCCCCTTGGCGGAGCGCATGGCCAAGGAATTGGGCCTGCAAAAGCGCATCGTCTTCACCGGCGCGCTGCCGGATGCCGCCGAGTTGACGGCCCAAGCCGACGCTTTCCTTTTGCCGTCTGACGGCGAGTCCTTCGGACTGGCCGCGTTGGAAGCCCTGGCGTGCGGAGTCCCGGTCGTGGGATCACGTGCCGGTGGACTTCCCGAGGTCTTCGAAGACGGGGTGGAGGGAATACTCGAAGAGGTTGGGCAGACCCGGGCGATGGGTCAAAGGCTTGTGGCTCTTCTCGGCGACCCCAAACGCTTGGAGGCGACCAAACTCGCGGCCAGGGCGCGTGCCACCCAGCTGTTCCGGACGGAATCGGTCGTACCGCAGTACGAGCAGGTCTATCGAGACGTCATCGCACGACGCCAGCATCGTCCCGAGTCAAAATACCTCGAAGCTCCGTGACGACTCCGCGGACGGCGTGCGGCGCCAAGGCGCTCCCTACACGGCGGTGCGATCGGCCAGTCGACTCAGGTACCGAGCTGCGGCTTGCCCGACCGCTTCCGGGTTGGTTCCCACCAGGTAGCGCTTGACGACGGTCTGCAGCATCCGCTCGGCGGCCGTGACGAAGGCGTCGAAGACGTGTTGTCCGGTAGTCGCCGAAGTCGGGAAGGACGGCATCCCGCGGGGATTCAGGGCGGCGCCCAACTCCTCGGGGGTGCTCAGGACGTGGGTCCCCGCCAAGTCCTGTTTGTTGTATTGAAGGACCAGGGGAATCGTGTTGAAGTCGAGGCCGTTGGCGGTGAGGTTCTCACGCAAATTGGCCATGCTCTCGGCGTTTTCATCGAGGCGAGCGGCGAGAGAATCGGCGACAAACACCACGCAGTCGGCGCCCATGAGCACGTACTTGCGGGTCAAGTTGTACTTGACCTGACCAGGTACGGTAAAACCCTGGATCTTGATCTTGTAGCCCCCCACGATGCCCAACTCGATGGGGAGAAAGTCGAAGAACAAGGTTCGCTCCTCGTCGGTCTTGAGCGAGATGAGCTTGTTCTTCTCATCCGGATCCAAGACCCGGTGTACGACCTTCAAGCTCGAGGTCTTGCCTCCGAGCCCCGGGCCGTAGTACACGATCTTGCAGGTGATGATCTTGTCCCGAGTGTTGACGATGCTCATCAGGGTCCCCGTCCCGCAAGCCTTGATCCGTCCCTTACCGAAGCCCCAGCAACATGTCTGGAACCTTCCCAGCGAGGTTCTTTTCGACCGGGGGAGGGCTACAGCTTGAAGCGGGTTTACCTGGACCACAACGCAACCTCGCCCCCGGATCCACGGGTCCTCCTCGCGATGGAGCCTTGGCTTCGAGAACACTGCGGAAACCCGAGCAGTCTCTACGCGGAGGGGAGACTGGCGCGGCGAGCGGTGGAGGATGCACGGGACGAGATTGCCCAAGCGATGGCGGTGCCTGCTCGGGAGATCACGTTCACGAGTGGCGCCACGGAGGCCAACAGCCTCGCGATCTTCTCGGCGCATCAGCACGGGCGGGGTACGCTCGTAGCCTCGGCCATCGAACATCCGTCTATCTTGGCCGCCGTTAAGCACTTAGGTGAATCCACTGGCCGACCGATCGGCACCCTGGCGGTGGATGAGGCTGGAGTCGTGCGGCTCGATTCTCTCTACGAAGCCCTCGAACTGAACCCGGCCCTTTTGGCGCTCATGGCCGTCAACAACGAAGTTGGGAGCATTCAGCCCATCGATGCGGTGGCCCGCCAAGTGGCGGGATCAAACATATGGCTCCACGTCGATGCCGTGCAGGCGTGGGGCAAGGCCGACTTCGGGACGCCTCCACCGGGAGTGAGTTCCTTGAGCATTTCTGGTCATAAGATTGGAGGCCCGAAGGGGATAGGCGCGTTGTGGTGCCACGAGGAATTCCCGATCGCAGCCCTGTTTTGGGGGGGAGGCCAGGAACGCGGTCGCCGCGCCGGGACCGAAAACGTCGCCGGAATCGTGGGGCTGGGTCGAGCGTTCCGGTTGGCCCGGGAGGAACTTTCGGCGCGCCAGGCTCGGCTCTCCGCGCTGGAGTCGGAGTTCCTCGTTGCCTTACACCGGAATGGGGTGAACTTCGAACGCCACGGCCCAGCCACCGCCGCGCTGCGGATTCCCGGAACCCTCAATTTGCGGTTTCCGGGGGTCCGAGGGGAACGCCTCATGATCGCGCTTGACCTGGACGGGGTCGCCATCAGCCTCGGTAGCGCCTGCAGCAGCGGAGCCGCCGAACCGAGCCCAGTGCTGCGGGCGATGGGAGTCGAAAAACTCCCCAACCTGGAATCGGTGCGCATCAGTTTTGGCGCCACCCAGGCCCTCGGCGAGGGGACGGAGGCTGCCCAGGTCATCCACGACGTTCTCCGCCTCAAACTCAATTCCTGAGAGCACTTGTGGCGGTTCTCCGGTCGCTGCGGCCCAGGTCGATGCTCCTAAGTTATTTTGTGGCCAGAACTTACGATCGCATCTTTGGCCTGGCTCCCTCCCGCAGCCATCGAGCAACCCGATTAAGAAATCGAGAATGAAAAAGTGCGGTGCCGCGTCGGGCGTGACTTTTTTGAGAGCCGATCAGTCCCAACCTTAATTCCGCAAAGCACTAACGAGCTTAGGGAGGAGGCGGGGGAGAGCGGGGGAGAAATTCGACCGCGCGAGGTCTTCCATGCCCTAGGCCCGTCCGTAGATTGCGCGCCGTCTCGAGGGGGACCCATGAGCTCCCCTGGGGACGCCGGTCCGCCAAGCCCACCTTGGTGGACCTCCTCCGCACTCTTTCCGCTGTTGGTGAGGAACCCGCGTTTTTACGCGGGTTAGGGGAGCTTTCATGTCGGTTGGGCCCATGCCAGGGACACTCTGGTCGGACGTGTTGAGTCGCGTCCAGGATCGGATCAGCGATCAGCAATTCGAGACATGGTTCCGGGGCGTCGAGCTCCGCACCTGCACCGAGGAGCTGATCGAGATCGCGACCCCCAATTCCTTCGCCGGTGAGTGGCTGCAAAAGCGCTACCGGGAAGTGATCCTCGCCGCGGCGAGGGAGGTCTTCGGTGGGCGCGAACCTGAACTGCGGCTGACCTCGAGTCGAGCCCAGGGAAGCGACTCCAGCATCAACCTCGGGGAAGTCACCGCTCGGCCAGAGTCGGCCGCTCGCAGCGCTCCGGAGGAAGAAACGGCGTCTCGGGCGGTCGCGGACCTGCTCGCGCGGGTTCAACGGGAGGCGGGAGGTCGTGGTACTTCCCCCTCGAGACCCTCTGCCACGCTGGCGGCCAAGCCGGCGTTTCGCCAAGTCCTTCTCAGCCCTCGGTATCGCCTCGACAATTTTGTGGCGAGTCCCACGAGCCGGGTGGCGGTCGCGGCCGCCCAATCGATGGTGCAGGGCCAGGGCCATCGCTACAGCCCGATCTACATCCACGCCGGAACCGGGTTGGGCAAGACACACTTACTCCAAGCCATCGCGCAGGGCCTGCGGCTCGAGAACCCCGCGCTTCGGGTGCGCTACGTTCCCTGCGAGCACTTCGTCAACCACTTCATCGCGGCCGTGGACCAAGGCAAAGTTGAAGCGTTTCGAGCCTTCTACCGCGAAGTCGATGTGCTCTTGATGGACGACGTGCACCTTCTGGCCGGAAAAGACCGGACCCAGCAGGAGTTTGAGCAGACCTTCGAAGAACTGCACCGCAACCAGGCCCGAATCGTGGTGGCCTCGAACCGTCCCCCCCAGGAGTTGGAGGGGCTGACCGACAAACTCGTCAACTTGTTCCAGTGGGGCCTTCTGGCTCCCTTGACGCTGCCACTCTGCGACCAGCGAGCCGAATTGGCCCGCCGATTCGCCGCGGAGCTCGAGGTTGAACTCTCCGGAGCTGTGACCGACGCGGTGGCCGAGGGCGTGGCCACCAATGTTCGTGAACTCGAAGGGGTCGTGGTTCGGCTGGTTGGGCGTCGGCTGCTGGCCCAAGTCGAGCCATCGGTGGAACTCGTCCAAGACCTCCTGCGGGACTTGAAGGTGGGTCAGGTCAAAAAGATCCCCTTACCGACGATCTCGGAGTCCACGGCTCGTTTCTTCCGGGTAGATCTGGGAGAAATGCTCGGGCCCAAGCGAGGCCAAGCCATTTCGCGGGTGCGCCAGATCGCGATGTGGCTCTGCCGGCGCCTCACCGAGCACAGCTCGGACGAAATCGGGAAGCACTTCGGCGGCCGAGACCACTCCACAGTGCTCTACGGAGTCGAATCGACCGAGGCGCGGCTGGCCGCGGACCCGGAACTTCGATCTCGGGTTGATCGCCTCCATTCGGAGCTCGCGATCCCGAAGCGCGGCTGAGATCACGGCCAAGACGGCCGTTCATCGTCCGACCTCACCGTCCGATCTACCTCTACCGCCCCGGTCGGCGAGCCTTCGGAGCGCTCGCAAGGTGGGTTAAGATCCAAGCCATTAGGGCGACTTCGGCCACCGAGGACGAGGCCCTCTCGATATCCCGTTCGAAGCGGAGTGCCCATGCGCTTCCAAGTGAGCCGCGCCCAGTTACTCGACGCCGTGACCCTGGTCAGCACGGTGGTGCCGCCGCGGTCGATCAAGCCGATTCTCCAGAACGTGCGGCTCCTGGTGGATCCCGTGGGGGTCACGCTCTTGGCCACGGACCTCGAGGTCGCGGTCCGCTATCGACTCGAGGTCGGCCAGGTCACCGAAGGCGGCGACCTGCTTTTGCCCGTCAACAAGCTCGTCGGCATCCTTCGGGAGTCCGTGAGCGACACCGTCACGGTGGAAGCGTCGGAGCGCTCCGTCAACGTCCGGGCCGGGAAGAGCCATTTCCGCATCCTCTCCGAAGACCCCGACGAATTTCCAGGCATCCCCAGCTTCACCGATGAAGGCTCCTTCAGTGTCGACCGGGAGTCCTTCCGGACCCTGATTCGCAAGACCTCCTTCGCCGCCGCCCGCGAAAAAAGCCGCTACGCCTTCAATGGAGTGCGGCTTGAGGTGGAGGGCGACAAGCTCCGGATGATCGGCACCGATGGCAAGAAGATGGCCGTGAAGACGGTCACCCTCGATTCCCCGGCCGTGGTTGAACGACCACCGGTCATTCCGATCAAGGGCCTCTCCACGATGGAGCGAGTCCTCTCCTCCGAGGATCCGAAGGTCCGCCTCCTCGTCGACGACAAGCAGGTCATCATGCGATCGGGGCGAGCCGAGGTGGCCACCCGCCTCGTCGAGGGTGCATTTCCCCGGTACGAAAACGTCATACCCAAAGAAACGCCGCTGCGCATCACGATCGAAAAGGAAGCGCTGGCCCGGGCGTTCCGCCAGGCGGCGGTGCTCACGAACGAAGAGAGCAAGGCGGTACGGATGACCATCGAAGATGGTCAACTGGTTCTGTCCTCGCGTGCCGCTGACGTCGGTGAATCCAAGATCGAGGAGCCGATTCAATACGAGGGCGAGGTGATCTCCACGGCCTTCAACCCCGACTACGTCCTCGAGGGCCTCAAGGTCATGGATGCCGAGCAGGTCAAATTCTGCTGCTCGGGCAAAGACACGCCCGCTCGCATCGACGGCGAGGAAAACTACATCTTCATCGTGATGCCGGTCACGCTGCGAAGCGGTTGATCGCATGAACGAACCCCGCGAACTTTCCAGCGTCTTCGCTGCTTTTTTGAAGACGCGCAAGCGCCAAAGGCGGGTCGATCGGGCCCGCGAGGCGTGGATGGCGGTTGCCGGCGATGACTTGACCACGCACACCCGAGTGCGTTCCTTGTTGCGCGGCGTCCTGACCATCGAAGTCGATTCCCCGCCGCTCTGCCACCGACTGGCCGGTTTCGAGAAGGATCAACTCCTGCTCGCGATCAAGGCCAAGCCAGGTGGTGGTGAAGTGTCGGATCTCAAATTTCGCCACGGCGCCTTCACGGAGTGAAGCCCACGATGTCGAGCACAGAGCAGCCTCACGGCGGCAATTACACCGCTTCCAACATCAAAGTGCTGGAAGGTCTCGAGGCCGTCCGCAAACGGCCGGACATGTATATCGGCGATACCTACGAGTATGGGCTTCACCACCTGGTTTTCGAGGTGGTCGACAACTCCATCGACGAGGTCCAAAACGGTCACGCCACGGAGATCAAAGTCGCACTCCATGCCGACGGCAGCATCAGTGTCTCCGACAACGGTCGTGGCATTCCCGTGGATATGCACGAGGAAGAGGGAAAGCCGGCCGTCGAAGTCGTCATGACCAAGCTGCACGCCGGCGGGAAATTCGACGGCGACAACTACAAGGTCTCGGGCGGCCTCCACGGTGTCGGCGTTTCTTGTGTTTGCGCGCTCGCCCAATGGATGGAAGTCGAGGTCTACCGCTACAAAAAGATCCACCTCATCCGCTTCGAGAAGGGCAACACCGTCCAGCCCTTGAAAGTGCTCGGCGCCACCGAGCTCCGCGGGACCAAGGTCACCTTCAAGCCCGACCCGGAGATCATGCAGGTGACGGTGTTCAACGCCGACACGCTCCTGCATCGGCTGAAAGAACTCGCCTATCTGAATCCGGGCAGCATCATCAACTTCAAGGACGAGCGCGACGAGACGGCTGAGGCCCACGTTTTTCACTTCAAGGACGGAGTGCGCGAGTTCGTCGTCAATCTCAATAAAGGCAAGGAAGTCGTCCATCCGGAGCCGATCTATTTCCGCGTCGAGCACACGATCACCCACGAAGGCCGCAAACCCGAGATGTACGAGGTCGAAGTCGGCCTCCAATACAACACCTCCTACAACGACATCGTCTATTCGTTCGCCAACACGATCAAAACGATCGAAGGGGGAACGCATCTCTCCGGGTTCAAGACGGCGCTCACTTCCGCGTTGAATAATTACGCCAAGCAGGAAAACCTGCTCAAGGACGGCACTCAACTCACCGGCGAAGATTTTCGTGAGGGTTTGATTGCCGTTATTTCGCTGCGCCTGCCCGATCCCAAATTCGAAAGTCAGACCAAGATCAAACTGGCCAACCGCGATGCCCAGACGATCGTGCACCAGGTCGTCTACGAGCGGCTGCGCACCTTCTTCGAAGAGAAACCGGCCATCGCGAAGTCGATCATCAGGAAGGCGGTCGATGCCGCTGCGGCCCGCGAAGCCGCGCGCAAAGCCCGCGAGCTCGTCCGGCGCAAGGGCTCCCTGAACGGTGCTGGGTTCTCCCACAAACTCGCCGACTGCACGTCGAAGGATCGGGATCGCACCGAGTTGTACTTGGTCGAAGGTGACTCGGCCGGTGGCTCCGCCAAACAGGGCCGCGATCGCAGTTTCCAGGCGATCCTCGCGCTCAAGGGAAAGATCCTGAACGTGGAGAAGGCCCGCATCGACAAGATGCTCGGGCACGAAGAGATCAAGGCCATCATCTCGTCGCTCGGGGCCGGCATCGGGACCGACGAATTCGACATCGAGAAATTGCGGTACGGCAAGATCATCATCATGACCGACGCCGATGTCGACGGCTCCCACATCCGGACGCTTCTCCTGACGTTCTTCTACCGTCACATGCACGAATTGGTGGCGAACGGCTTCATCTACATCGCCCAACCTCCTCTCTTCTTGGTCAAGAAACGATCCCAGCTCCGCTACGTGAAAACCGAAGAAGAAATGGAGAAGGAGCTGATGGATCTCGGACTCGCCGGAGTCACCCTGGAGGTTCGCGGCGCGTCAGGCCGAACGATCGGCGAAGGCGATGTCGCGAACATCGCCGAAATCGTGAGCAAACTCGATCAAAAAGAAGCCCAGGTCCGACGGGCGGGTCTGCAGCTCTCCGATTTCCTCAGGCGCGCGGAAGGGGAACGCTGCCAGCTCCCGGTGTGGAGAGGTGATACCGCGCAGGGAACCGTCTTCTTCCGGGAGGTCGCGGATCTCGAGGCCTGGCGTCAAGGAGAAGAGACTCGCCTGGGTCGGCCGGTGGCGATCGCGAACGACGACGCCCCCACCGAGGAGAGGCAGCAAGCCGACCTCGTGCTGACGGAGATTTACGGCGCGCAAGATCTGGCCAAATTGCTCCAGCGTCTTCACGAGACCGGCTTCCAAGCCAAAGACTTCGATTTTGCGACCGGCGATCGGATTCCGGACGCTTCGGACGAGTTCCGATTTGTCGTGAAGGCGGAGGGAGACACGCTCCCGATCCCGCGCCTGCGCGACTTGCCGAAGGCCATCCGTCAGCTCGGGAAAAAAGGCATCGATGTCCAACGCTACAAAGGGCTGGGGGAAATGAACCCCGAGCAACTTTGGGATACGACGATGGATCCCGCTCGTCGGACGCTCCTCAAAGTGAAACTCTCCGATCTCGGCGCGACAGACCAGATCTTCAGCGTGCTCATGGGCAGTGATGTCGAGCCGCGTCGGCAGTTCATCGAAGAGAACGCGCTCGCGGTGACGCACCTCGACGTCTGAGGGCGCGATGCCGAGCCTGGGCAGCATCACCTTCCTGCTCGCGCTCCTGGCCGAAATCGTCGGGATCAGTTGTGCTGCGCATGCCCTCCTGCACAAACGCCGCAATTCCGCCAGCACCCTGGCTTGGATCGTGGTCTGCGTCGTCCTCCCCGGCCTCGGTGCGTTCTTCTATCTAACGATTGGCCAGGATCGCATCGGCCGAAGGCGCACGTTTCGGCTGCGTCTGGCGAGAGCCCGGTTTCGGACCCGAAGGACAAGCCGCCGACCGAGCGATCAAGCGGATAACCGGAGCTCGGATACGCACGAGGCCTTGGCTGGTCGGGCGACTACCGAAGGTAATCGAGTCGACTTCTTCGGGGAGGCTGAGGAGTTCTACGGGGACCTCCTCCAGTCCATCGGCCAAGCTCGCCACGCCATCGCATTGCAGTTCTACATCTTCGACGACGATTCCGTCGGTAGGAGCGTTCGCGCCGCGCTCTGCGAACGCGCATGCGCCGGAGTGGCGGTTCGGGTCCTCTACGACGCAGTGGGCTGTGCGTCCGTCGATGCGAGCTTCTTCAAACCCCTCGCAGAGGCGGGCGCCGTGGTTTCGCCGTTCATGCCCATGCGACCGCTCCGCCGGCGCTGGCAGATCAACCTCCGCAACCACCGGAAGTTGGTGATCATCGACGGGCGGTTGGCGTATCAAGGTAGCCTCAACATCAGTGCGAGGCACCTGACAAGATCCGGGGGAACATCACTGGATCTCGGATGGAAACTGAGCGGCCCCGTGGTGGGCGAATTGCTCGAGGCCTTTGCCAGCGATTGGTTCTACGCCAACGGCGAAGACGTTCACGATCTGCCGTGGGAAACCTCCGAACCTAGCGGCTCCGAACGCATCCTCTTGGTCACGAGCGGTCCTGACCAAGACCACGGGCGATTCCACCGACTGTTACTCCAAACCCTCTACCGCGCGGAGTCGGAAGTCACGCTGTTTACGCCCTACTTCGTGCCCGACTCCTCACTGACGGACGCAATCGTCGTCGCCGCCCGGCGGGGCGTGAACGTGCGATTGTGTGTCCCGGAGCGCTCGGATCACCGGCTCGTGGGATGGGCCATGCGAGACCACTTGCGCCACGCCGTCGAGTCGGGAGTGAAAGTTCTCTTGCATCCGCCCCCGATGATCCACGTGAAGGCGGCAGTGATCGATCGGTCCCTGGTCCTGCTCGGCAGCTCCAACCTGGACTCGAGGAGTCTCTTTCTGAACTTCGAGACCGACCTCGTGCTGAGTGCCGGCCCCGCGACTGCCGGGCTTCTGACCTGGCTCGATCGGGAACTGGCAGTGGCGAAAAAACTCAGCCCGTTTCACGAAGGCAAACGCGGCCTTCTGCTGATCCTGGCCCAGCGCCTCGCCGCCCTCTTCTCGCCGATACTTTGAGCGGCAGGTCGAGTCAGGACTTGGGAGTCTCGGCGCGCGCTTTGTCGCGGTCGGCAAGTTCGGCGTCGATGCGTCGATCCGCCTCGCGGTCCATGTCGTTCACTTGATCCTGCATTCCTCGGAGGCCTTTCTTGAACTCCAAAAGGCCCCGGCCGAGCGATCGGCCGACTTCAGGAAGCTTCGAACCGAAGAGAAGCAGGCCGATGACCAGGATGATCATCACCTCGGGGATGCTGAAGTTACCGATGAACAGAAGCGGGGGTCGCATGGGCGCCCTCCTGGCACGAGCGGGTTTTCACCAACGGTTGGCGGCGGAGACACGTTGGATCGCCGCGTCTTCGCCTTCCATAGGCGAACACTCGAGTCCAACGTAACCACGATACCCTAAATTCGAGAGTTCTCGCAGGACTCTCGGGTAGTGGATTTCTCCGGTTCCGGGCTCGTGTCGGCCAGGATGGTCGGCGAGTTGGACGTAGCCCACCTGATCGAACCCCTCCTTCAAGCGACCGCAAAGATCGCCTTCGGAGATCTGCATGTGGTAAAGATCCCAGTTGATCTTGACCCAAGGGGAGTCGACGGCCCGGCAGATCGCCACCGCGGGAGCACTCCCGTAGAGGCAGTGACCCTTGTGGTCCACCCGGATGTTCATGGGCTCAAGAATCAGCATGACTTCGTGCCGCGCCGCAATGGGGGCGGCCCGTTTGAGGCCGGCGATGATGTTCTGGTGCATCTCCGCCTGCGTCATGCCCGGCTGATCGTCGCCGCCCACGACCGTCATGGCGCGGCATCGCAGCTTCTTCGCAACCAAGCAGGATTCCTCGATGCGGGCGACGAAGGTGTCGTGGTTCTTCGGGTCGTTCAGGCCCGGGCGAAAGCCCCAGGCGGTGAACTGAGCGATTTCGATACCCAATTCTTGGGTCAGCGCCGCGAGCGCCTCCAAGTCTTTGCCCTGATAGGGCCAAAATTCGATCGCGGAGAACCCCGCCTCTTTGGTCTTCCGCACCCGCTCGAGAAAGGGGAGCTTGTTCCACCACATTTCGACGTTCACCGCGAACTTTGTGTCGCCGCGGTAAGTGGTCGGGCGCTTCGGGGTCGGTGAGGCAACGACTTTGGCGGCAAGCGGAGAGGTCAGGCCCAAGGCCAGCAGTTCTCGACGATTCATGGCTCCAATCTCCGGTGGAAGGAAGATCGATCAAGCCCCAGGCGCCCGCCAGGCCGCGTAGATGAAGGCGGGATTGGGCCGGTAGAGAAAAAACGAGCCGACTCCCAGCCCATCCAGGAATCTTCGCGCGCCTTCCCAGGTGAAGTTCGCCCCCATGTAGCCGGTTCCGCGGCAGAGCTCCTGATCCGGAAGCTCCACAGCTTCGCGTTCCACCGCCTGCTCGCGTTCGTTGATTAAGCGCGCAATCTCTTCTGAGCTCACGGTCGGACAATCGATTCCCGCATGGTCACTCGCGTCGCCGAGCAGTTGGAATCACAGTTCCCCGCCCGGCGCCAGTGCGACGATGGCGGCTCGGATCCAGGCTTCGATGACGGATTCCGGGCAATGGATGAAAACCGCGGCCGCGAAGATGAAGTGGTAACGCCGGTCGCGGCAAGAATCCGGCAGGGAGATCCCGTCACTCAGGGCGAAGCGGACATTCTCGAGTTCGGAGCAGTTTCGTCGGGCTTCTTCGATATACGTGCTCGAAATGTCGACTCCGGTGTAAGTTCGGACTCGGGGCGCCAGCGGCCGCGCCAAGCGACCAACTCCACAGCCAATCTCCAGAGTGTGGGCCTCCCGCAGGAACTCCGGCTCGAGTCCGGTGGTGATGAACCCACAGTCGGCGCGACCGCCGCCGAAGAAACGCAGTTCGTCCGACCAGCCGGGGGCCGAAGCAATGAAAAAGCGACCGTGCGGCGTGCGAGCCCGGGTTTCCCACTCTTGACGGAGGCGCGCGGCCTCCTGTTGTGCCTCGTTCGACCGGTTCGCGAGACTTGACATCGAGTCGCAGTTTACCTTCCTTCCGTGGTTTCGGCATGGTCCATGCGCAACGCCGCGCCCTGCCCGGCGCGCGGTGTGCAGGGCGGAAAAGTCCCCGAACCCTCGGAATGGGAGTGGGAAGAATGACTCGGATCGGACCACTGTTGTGCATTTTCGCCCTGAGCCTGACCTGCAGGTTGGTCGCTCAGGAGACACCCGCGCAGGATCTTCGATCCCTGCAGGAGGCGATGCGGCGGATAGCCGCGGACCAGACGAGACTGGCGCAAGAAAACGAGAGTCTCCGCCAAGAGCTCGGCCGCATGTCGGCGGCCCAATCGGAATTGCAGAGTGCCAACCAGCGCCTCGAACAGGACCTGAACACGGCGGAGAAGGAGCGAACGCTCGAAGGGCATATCAACAGCCTGAGCCACCGGTACGCGACCACGGTCGAGAGCAAGGCCAACCCGATTTCGCTCTCGGGTGAATTCCGATTCCGAACCGTGTGGGCCACCGTCCAGCCGACGGGAGGCGAGGAGTTCGACGGGTACTGGACCGATTCCCTGGCGCGTCTGGGTTTCGGATACCAGTTCACTGATCACGTCCGCGCATTCGCACAACTGCAATCCCACTGGGCCTTTGGCGATGGCTCCGCTCCCTCCGGAGGAAGTCAGTTCGGTCCGCTCGAGTTCGGGGCCACTTCGACGGATGTCGACTTGCACCAAGCCTGGGTCGAGATCGGGCATCTCTTCGGCGCCCCCGAGTTCTCCATGAAAGTCGGTCGCCAAGAGGTGGTTCTCGGCAACCAATTTCAGTTCGGAAACTCCGAGTGGTACAGCGGTTGGACCTTCGACGGATACCGCGTGGAATGGGATTCGGAGAATTTCCGACTGACTGGTCTAGGCCTCAAACTCGGCAGCAACGACGCGGACGTGAACCAACTGCACACCGCGCTGAGCCCGCACGATGACGACGAGCTCTACGCCTTGTACTTCACTTTGAAGTCGATCAAGGACCACACTCTCGACCTCTACTGGATCTACGTGAACGGCCACGGTGGCGCCACGGGGGGCTCTGGCACGAGCACGGGGTCGTTGGGCACTCCGGTGGGAGGGGCGGGTTTCGCCTTTGGCGATACGGCCTACTTCCACACCGTGGGCGCCAGATTCGCCGGCAAGTGTGACGTCGCCGACGGCTTGGACTACAACCTCGAAGCGGCCTTCCAATTTGGTGATGCCAACGGAACGGGGCGCGACGATGTCCAAGGCTTCAGCCTGGAGGCCGAATTGGGCCTCACCCTCTCGGCCAAGGATGCCTTCCGCGTCTACGGTCGGTTCCTGTTTGCCGAGGGTCCGGACGACGACCAATCCGGCTACGTCCCCCTCTTCCCGAATCGACACGCGAACAGCGGGTTCCTCGGGCGGTACGGCCTCCTCGACGCCCTGCCGATGTTCAATGTTCTGTCGGCTCAGCTCGGCTTCTACTTCAAGCCCGATCCGTCGTGGCTCGTGGGGGCCACGGCTATCTGGTCTACGAGCGACGAGAGAATCGTCTCCACGGGCAACGATGATTGGGGCTGGGAATTCGACCTGTGGGCGGCGTACGTCCACAGCGAGAACCTGGTGTTCATTTTTGCCGGATTCGTGGTCCTCCCCGAGGATCAACTCCAGGGCCTCGTGGGAATCGACGACGACACGATCATCGGACTCGTGTTCCAAACCCGACTGACGTTTTGATTGGATCAACGACCCGGGGCGCAAAGCCAAGAAAAGCGCAATCCAAATCATCAAGATTGCGCGAAAACTCCCTTGGATTGGGTTTTCTTGGTTTTGGATGATTCTCTTAAGCTCCTTTGGCGGTAGCCTTTTCGCTGACTTGGACCCTGGGTCGCGTTGGATCCCCCAGTCGACCCGATGGGTGGTCGACACCATCGCCCCTTCGGGTTGCCGTGCGCAGCTCTGCGATCACGGCATGACCGACGTCGTCGCCGAGTCGAATCGTCACGGAGTTTTGACATGAGTTGTCGGTGGCTTTCAGCCCCTTTGGCCCTCGTTCTGTCTTGCGTCGTCGCTGCGCAGACCGTCACTTGCTACAGCGACTACGCCTCGAACCTGGTCAATTACCAGCCGGGTTCGAATCACCTCGGGACGCCCGGCACCAACGCCCTCGGCAACACTCCCGCTGACTACGCGAGCCTCGGCGATCGGGGTTCGGTCATCGTCAGCTTCCCCGACGACTTCACGAACTCGGGCAACGGCACGATCGATCTCTACGTCTCCGAGTGGAATAGCAACGATGGCTGGTGGTGGTGGGTGAAAGCCGCCAACTCCGCGACCTACAACGTGCTCGCCAATGCGGGCTGGGTCAACGACGGCACCTACTTCCGCATTCCGCGGCTCGAGTGGGGCACGCTCGGACTGGATATCGACATCGAACTGCCCGGTCATGCGGCCGGCAGCCTCCGCTTCTCGGAACTCAAGTTCGAAGACGATGGTGACGGCGGTAACGGCGCGGAAATCGAATACGTGCGCGCCGACTTCCTTTGCCCGCCGCTTCCGCCCGTGACCGGAGGCTGCGTGGCGCGTTACGCCAGCCGCGTGGTTTCGTTCAGCGCCGGCAGCAGCGCCCAGGGAACTCCGGCTACGAATGCCCTCGGCAACACCCCCAACACCAGCGCCAGCCTTGGTTGCAATGGCACCCTGGTGGTGTCCTTCGACGCGCCGTTCAGCACTTCCGGCAATGCCACCGTCGATCTTTTCATCCAGGAGCTCAACAACAACGACTGCTACTGGGTCTGCCTCGCCACGACCGATCCCTTCACCCAGGGCGTCCTCCAGGGAGCCGGTTGGACCAACAACGGCACCTACTTCCAAATTCCGCAGAACTTCTGCGGGAGCGCGTCGATCAACATCGATCAGTATCTTCCCGGGTACGCCCAGGGCCAGTTGTTGTTCACGGAAGTGATGATCGAAGACTCTTGCACCACGAGCGATGGCAGCGAGATCATCCTCATCCGCGTGGACCAGGTCTGTCCTCCGGCCGAACCGCCGTCCTTCTGCGTGCCTCGTTACGCGAGCCGCCTCGACTGCTACTATGCGGGTTCGGGAGCGCAGGCGGTCGATCCGACCAACGTCCTCGGCAATACGCCTTCCACTTACGCTAGCCTCGGTAGCCGCGGAAGCCTCTGCGTCTCGTTCGAGTCGACCTTCTCGACTTCGGGCACGAGCGATGCCGACCTGACCGTGCAAGAGTTTGGAGTGGTCGACTGTTACCGCGTCGGCCTCTCCTCGAACGACGCCTTCACTGCTGCGGTGATGGGGTCGGCCGGGTGGAACTTCGACGGCACGTACTACTCCCTCCCCTCGCAGTACTGCGGGACGAACAGCATCGACATCGATGCCTTGCTGCCTGGCTTCAGCCAGGGGCAACTGAAGTTCCTTGGCGTCAGCATCGAGGACGACGGCTCGGCCGGTGACGGCGCCGAGATCATCCTCATCCGCGCCGAGAAGGTCTGCACGCCCCTCGAATGCGAGCCTGGATACGCTTCTGAGATCGCGGCCATCGTGCCCGGCTTCAACACTGGCACGGTGCCCTCGCGCATTCTTGGGAACACGCCGGCCGATCGTCATCCACTCGGCAATAGCGGTTCGATCGACCTCTGCTTTGACAATATCTACGCCAACAGCGGCAATGGCAACGCCGATCTCCATATCGAGGAGTACAGCACTCCCGAGGGATATTATGTCCTCGTGCAGCCGGCGACGGGCACGACCGAAGCGGCCCTGATTGCAGCCGGGCTGGCTCAGACCGGCGGATTCTTCGCGCTCCCGAACCTGTTCAGCGGGACGCAAGACATCGACATCGACGCCTTCGTGCCCGGCTTCGCGGCCGGCGCGCTGCGCTTCAAAGGACTGCGCCTCGTCGACGACGGCAACAGCCCGAGCGGCAACGGCGCGGAGATCATCCTTGTGCGCGCGGAGTCCGTCTGCCTCTACGTCGCTCGCCTCGGCGACCGCGTGTGGGTCGATGCGAACTGCGATGGCGATCAGGATGCCGACGAGCTTGGAGTTGAGGGCGTTCCCGTGGCGCTGTATGACCAAACTTGCACCAACGTGTTGCAAGTCACGTTCACGGATGCTTCCGGCAACTACCAGTTCTATGTCGATCCGGGCACGTATCGCGTTCGTGTCGGCTACGACACCGCGGTGTTCACGGTCACGGCGGCCGGACAAGGTGGCGATCCCACGAAGGACAGCGACCTGAATCCCGCCGATGGCAAGACCGGTTCGATCTCGCTCGGCCTCGGGGAAGAAAACAAGGATGTCGATGCCGGCCTCTGCGTGATCTGCACCGGGGGAAGCGCGAGCGTCACCGTCCTCCCCGGATGTGGCCTCCCGCTCGACCCGATCCTCACCGCCGATGTTCCTCTCCTCGGAGCGATCGCCGACGTGACGATCAACGCGCCGATTCCGGAGTTCGCCAACGCGCAGTGGTTCTTGATCGCGAGCCCGGGCATGCCGGTGCCGATCCCGGTGTTCCCGACCACTTGCACCATCTACGTCGATCTGAACACGATGGTGCTCATGGACCAGGGACTCCTGGACGCCAATGGTGACGTGACCCTGAGCTTCCCGATTCCGCCGATTCCGGCGTTGGCCGGGATTACGGTCACGCTGCAAGCGCGGGTGTGCAATCCCGCCGTGCCCGGGCCCATTCCGGCCTTCCCGGACTGGCTCACGAACGGCCTGACCATCACCTTCGGTTGTCCGTGATTCCGGTTGCCAAGAGCCCCCGAACCCGAGGGCTCTTGGCGAACCTGCGGCCGAATCGCCGCGGTCCTCGCGGTGAATCAGATCCTCGGCGTGCGCACAGGCTCACTGAGTCGGGGACGTAGCCGGGGGCGCCGGGAAGAGCCCGAGTAGCCAGCGGTTCCAGCTTTCGACGGACGCGGCGGCGGTAGCGGCACGAGGACCGTAGTAATACGCCTGCACCGTGGCCATGCGCATTCCCATGCACTCCATGCCGCTGGCCAAGACGATGCCGGGAACAGGCTCATCCACGACAATCATCGCGCCTTGGCCTTGTGGAACGTTGTCGATGGCCTGGACGATGCCCGCGAACGCGGCGCCGCCACCCGCATCGAATCGCACGTGCTGACCCACTCGAGGGTTTGGAATCCCCAGCGCTCGCGCGATCGTGTGCCAGGTCTCGGCCGCACCTTCGGTCGACGGAGCCATGAGGGTGAACGACGCGGCGACCTGTCCGGGGTGGTGCTTCAGGTAGTGGCGCAGCACCCGGAAGTAACCCGGCCAACCGTGCTCGGTGCCCTCGATCTGGTTGTCCCAGTCGTCGGTGCTGGCAAAGAGGCTGTGAACGACGCGGACGACACAAGTCCCGCCGCTCTTTGCTTCCACAACCCATTCGGTCGCGACGGGTGGGCCGCCCTGTAACCAAGTGCTGTCTTCGGCCACGAACCGATGCGGGGGATGCCACTCCGTGATTTTCGCGGACGAGATCATTCCCCCGCCGAAGTCGCACGCGAGGCTGCCGCCAGCGTGTTCGTCGAGCTTGGTGGGTACGAACCAAGCGGAAATACCCGGGCCCGTGGCAATGGCTTGCCAAACTTGGTCGGGACTGCCGGGGACTTCGACTTCCACCTGCACGCTGCGCCGTCCGGACGGCTCTTTCTTCACGCTCATAGACGCGACTCCGAAGGGTAGGGCGGGCTCGGCACATCGCCGAGCGAATGGGGGAGGGGATGGGCCAGGACTATGACCCGGTGGGACCGCCCACCGGGCGCGGATTCATCGTGGTAACGGGCGGCGAGGCTCGCGATGCTCTGCGTCAGTTCCTGGCTGAACGCGGCGCGTTCGGCAGCACTCCGAAATCGGATTTCCGTGTCGACCGAGAGGGTGGCGAGCCGCTGATCCTGCGCGAGGGCCTGGCGAGCGAGTCTTCCCACTTCGCGCACCGCACGCCCCGCGAGAGCGATTAGATATCCGGCCGAAAGGCGGTCCACGATTCGTTCCGGGTTGATCGCCGCCACCCCGAGGGCTTCGGGGGAGACCACGTACCCGCGGGCGGTCGCGACCAGCCGCCGCTCCGTCAGGCCGCCCCATTTTTTCACGCTGGCTGGCCGCACGAGCCCGCATCCTTCGAGCGCACGAAGGTGGTAGTTGATCTTCTGCCGTGGGATCTGGAGGCGGTTGGCCAACTCCGCTGCGCTGGCCGGTTCCGAAAGCTCGGCCAAAAGGCGGCTGCGAGTGGGGTCCAGCGCCACCACCGCCGCCTTGGGATCGTCGATCACCTCGCAGGTCAACATCGCCCCCAGAGTAGCCTTGACAACTTTTGTTGTCAAGAAGCTGGATCCACGGTGGTCGAGCCGGGTCGCCACCTTCGACGCAGGAACTCAAATCATTTTCTGTGAACAACTTAGGCGCAACGGAGGTCGATTCAGTCCTCAGTTTGGCGCGCATCGCAGCCGATCTGCCCGCGCACTCACGTCCGAAGCACGAGAGGAGGTGGCCGCTCCTCAGAACGAGGGCTCGGGAGTAGGATCCGCGGGTCGAACGCAACCTCTCGGAGCCTCTCGATGACCGACCGCCGATCCTCACCTTCGGGCGCCTCGCGCCGCGAGTTCCTCTTGGCCAGCGCCGCTTCTGCAGCCCTCGTGACCCGGGGCGTGGCGCCCGCGAGTTTGCCTCGGCCGAATCAGCTTCCGGCCGACCCGGTCCGGCTGGCCGTTCTCGGCGTCGGCGGGATGGGGGGAGGCCACTGCGAAGCCTTCCTGAACTTCCAGCAAAAGAAGCTCGACCATGTCCTCCTCACCGCGGTGAACGACGTCTGCACCTCCCGCCGGAACGCGTGGGCCGAGCGTGCGACCAAAACCCAGGGCGTCGCGTGCACTCCCCATGCCGACTATCGCGAGATTCTCGATCGCAAGGACATCGATGCGGTGCTGATCGCCACCCCCGAGCACTGGCACGCCAAGATGGCGATCGAAGCGCTTCAAGCGGGGAAGCCGGTCTACGTCGAAAAGCCGATGACGCTCGACTTGCCGGACGCCCTCGCGCTTTGGGCCGTGGCCAAGAACGCAAAACCGGCAGTGCAGGTCGGCACCCAATTTGTGATGGATCCCAAGTATAAGAAGGCGAAGGAGCTTCTGGCGCAGGATCGCATCGGCAAACCCGTGTCCAGCGAGACGGGGTACTGCCGCAACTCCAAGGACGGTGAGTGGAATTACTACAAGATTGAGCCGGAGATCGTGCCGGGCCCCGCTCTCGATTGGGATGGCTGGTGCGGTCCACTCGGAAAGCAGCCTTGGGACCCGATGATTTTTGCTCGCTGGCGCCGCTACCGGAGGTTTTCGACGGGCGTCGTGGGTGACCTGCTCGTGCACGTCATGACCCCCCTGATCGGATGCATCGACCAGGGCTGGCCGGTGCGGGTGATCGCCGCCGGCGGGCACTACGTCGACAAGGCGATGGAAAACCACGACCAAGTCGACATCACGATTCAGTTCGAGAAGGGCCACACCATGCGGATCACCGGATCCACCTGCAACGCCAATGGGCCCACGCCGGTCGTCCGCGGCCACAAAGGCACCCTTTACCTCAGCGGCAACAATTGCCGCATCGTTCCCGAGAACATCTACGCCGAAGAAATCGACGGCGAGGAGATCAAGCTCGAGGGCGGCAGCCAAGACCTGCTCCGGCTCGACTTCCTGAAAGCGGTGCGGGGCGAAAAGGCCCCGGAGAGCCCCATCGAACTCGGCATGAAAGTGATGGTGGCGGTCGACCTTGCCACCCGCTCCATGTGGGACGGCTGCGCGTACTCGTTCAATCCCGCGACCCTCGAGGCCAAACGCTGCACCGGCTGATCGAACGGGGGGCGGTGGCCGCGATGGCCACCCGCTTCGAGTTCTTGATCGCCGGATCCGACGCGCGCTTCCTGCACGATTGTTTGTCCGAAGCCGCCGCGGAGATCCTCCGCGTCGAGGCTCGCCTGAGCGCTTATCTTTCCGACAGCCTCACCAGCCTCTGCAATCGCGACGCGAACCGTCGACCGGTCTTGGTCGATCCGGAGTTCTTCGCCTTCCTGACCGAGTGCCAATCACTTTGGCGGCGGACCGAGGGCCGATTCGACCCGGCGCGAGGCCAATCCTTCGCCGCTCGCAAGGCCGGCGCAGCCATCCCTCCCACCGATGAGCGGGTCTCATTCGCCGACATCGAACTCGACTCTCCGCGTTCCCTCGTGCGCTTCCACCACCCTTCAGTCCAGCTCGACTTCGGAGCCGTCGGCAAAGGCTACGCGTTGGACCAGGTCGCCGAACGTCTCCGCGATCACGGCATCGAATCCGCCTTCCTGCACGCAGGCACGAGCAGCATCTTCGCCTGGGGCCATGACTACCAAGACCGCCCATGGCGCGTGGCGCTGACTCACCCAAAGACCGCGGCCCCCCTGGCTTTCTGCTCCCTCGATGGCCTCTCGCTCGGCGTCTCCGCCCACCACGGCCACCGCAACTCCCGCGGTGAAAGCCACCTCGTCGGCCCAACCTCCGACGAGAATTACCTCCTGGCCGCCGTTCAACACCCCCGCGCCCTCTGGTCCGACGCCCTCTCCACCGCCGCCATCCTCACCCCCCCCGGCGCCCCTCTCGACCGCTCTCGCAATGACCCCCCGGTCCCGACCCTCCTCGTCCCCCCCTCCGGCCCGGTCGAGTTCACCCCCCCGAATGCCTGGAGAATGAACTCGCCCGTTGTGTCCCATAGATCAACACCTCATGGGCTTCCTTCGGCTGGTCCATAGACCTGTAACTGGTCGAGTCTGTCTTCCTTCAACTCGCAGCGGCGCCATTCCGGCTACAACCATGCCACTTGGCACGTCTGACTCCGCAAGGGTACTCTGCTTCATGGACCTGACCTGCTCGCGAGAGCCTGGCCGAGCAGTCAGTTCCTCGGTGAGATATCTGTTAAATATGTAGCCATCATTATTTAACAGCAATTGGGCAGAAGAAACAGGGGAAACTCAGAGTTGAAGTTCTCGCAAGTTGTTTAAATTATTCCAACTTTATATTAACATCTATGCCCAAGTCTAAGAAAACATCGGGCCACAAAATCCCGGGAAAAAAAGAACTAAACGACAAGCTCCGTCGACCAAGGAAGCCTCGCCAGGACACCATCGAAATGCGCACCCGGAAGCGGATCGAGCAACGCACGCGGTCGGGCCGAGAGTGGGTCTTCACCCCTTTCGACTTCTTGGACCTCGGGACACCCTACGCCGTGGGGATGGCCCTTACGCGACTTCTGCGGGAAGGCACAATCCGGCGCATCGCCCGAGGTTTGTACGATCGCCCGAGACCTCATCGGATCCTAGGTACCCTCCATCCATCTGCCGATGCGATCGCAAACGCCCTGGCGCGCAAGTTGGGAACGACGATCCAGCCAGGACCCGCAGTCGCAGCGAATCAATTGGGACTCTCCGAGCAGGTTCCGGCCCGGATCACCTACGAAACGGATGGTGCCTCGCGGACCTTCCGACTCACACATCCTCCCATAGTGATCAACTTCAAGCACCGCTCGCCGAGACGACTGCCACGAGTCGGCACCGGTGGCCACCGCAAACTGAGTGAAACCGGCGCCCTGGTAACGGCGGCACTCCGCAGTCTCGGAAAAGATCACGTTTCCGCCGCTCGACTGGTTCCTCTTCAAGCTGCATTCAGTGCGCGTCAGCGCTCCGCCATCAAGCGCGACATCCCGCTCGCCCCGGCCTGGATGCGTCCGCACCTCATGACCCTGGTGTCCGACTCGTGAAAAACTTCGCCTCCGAAACCCCGAGAGAACGAGCCACGATCATCATCCAAATCGCCACTGATAGAGGCATTAACCCGATCATAGTAGAGAAGGATTTCTGGGTGACATGGATTCTCGCTCGAATCACAGAGATCCCCGCCTACGCAGGCAAGATGGTCTTCAAAGGAGGGACCTCACTCTCCAAGGCCTACAAGGCCATAGCGCGCTTCTCGGAAGATGTGGATTTAGCCATAGATCCGGCCCTCGTTGGACTCGAGGGAGAGAGCCTTCGACCCAAAAAAACCGGTAATCAGCGAGAACTCCAAAAAAACAACTTTCAACAAAAATGCTCGAAGTTCGTTCGGGAGGACGTACTTCCCGCCCTGGAAAAAACCATCCAGTCGAGTTTGGGCGGAAACACGTCGAACGGCTGGATCAGCGATGCAGGTCAATCGGACCTCACTTTCAATTACCCCGCAGTCATCAGCCAAGCACAGCAGTACATAAAGCAGAACGTAAAATTGGAGTTCGGAACCCTTCCAGGACAAATTCCGACGCAAACGACCCATATTCAAGCCTTGCTGGCTGACGAGGCAGGACTGCTGGATGCCTACGACGATCTCGAGGCAAAAATCTCGACCTTGGCAGTGGAGAAAACATTCTGGGAAAAGGCGACAATTCTCCATGCCGAGTATCATCGCGCCAAGAACAATAAGCAAACCAAATCGCGATACTCACGCCATTACTCAGACTTCGCCGCTCTGTGGAAATCAGCGTACCGTGCAAAAGCCCTGGAGAAGTTGCATTTGCTTGCGGAAGTCGTTGCCCACAAAGAAGCGTACTTCGCGGACCCAAACGCCAAATATCACGAGGCGATACAGAGTCGCCTTCGCCTGGTTCCCGCCAAGGAACACGAAGCGGAGCTCGTCAAGGACTACCAAAAAATGCGAGAGATGTTCTTCGGAACCAAGGAGCCTCCCACGTTCGGCAACATCATTGAAATCCTGGGCAGCGCTGAAAACGAAATTGTAAACCTCGCGATTCCCGATCCGGCGGTACCCTAAACCTATGCAACCGCAATTGCGGAGTCGGATCGGGAACCGCGCATAACGCCGCCTCCAAATTAGTAGCTCTAAATTTCACCAGGTGCAACCATCACTCGTGCCGACCTGGCCCGTCTAACCCTGCAACCATCAGAGAAACTCTCGAACCTGGCCCGCGAACAACCAGCTCGGACACGGGTGTATTCCGCCTCCCGGCGGCACGGTTTCAGGAACGAGCGGCGGCACAGTCGCTATACCCGGGACAGGCAAATGGGTCTACTGGCCGTAGGTCGCGAAGAAGGGATTGGAGAGGGCGATACCACCGGGCACGAGGGGATCCAGGGAGGCGGCCTGGTGGAAGATCGTGGTGCCGAAGAGGGACGGAGGGATCGAGAACTGTAGGTCCGCCTGGCCATTTCCAACTTGGCCAGCGACGCCTGACAGGGTGAAGGGAGTGAAGAAGGTGCCAGGGAAAAACATGTCGAGGTAGATCACTCCTGCCGATCCGAAGGGCTGGATTAACAGGTTACGGCTAATTCCGAGGACTGCGGGGGCACCGACGATGCCCCCCGCAATTTGATGGTGACGGTGTTGCCGGTGCGGAAGGGGCCGCTCGCGCCCAATAAGAGCTTGGTGTTGTTGCTGGACGGAATTGTGTCGCCAAACTGGCCGTAGAAGCCTACGAAGTTCCCGACCGGGTGGCGGGCGCGATGCACGGCGCGGGTGTAGGGGTCGAACACGTCCACCCGGCCATCCCCGTCGAAGTCCGCAAGAAATTCGGAACGCAGAGCTTGAACGACGGGAGGCGCGAACGTCATCGATCCAGTGCCCATGTGAACGGAGGCGCCCCAGTTTGTGCCAAGGGCCGGGTAGGTCAGAACATCGGGCCATCCATCTAGATTGAGATCCGCCACCCGGACCGATAGCTGCGGACCCACGGTCGACGGCGTCCCGAGTCCGCCGAAGAGGCCCGAGATCAGGGTGAAGTTGCCTGCGCCCTGATTTCGAAACGCAGCCACCTCGACCGGTGTCCCTGCCACTGAGGCACGAGTGGGAGCCAGAACGTCCAGGTCGCCATCGCCGTCGAGATCGAAGACCGCGATGCGATCCCGGAAGCCATCCGTGTAGGTCGTGCCGATCACGGCAGGAGAGGCCAAGACCCCCGTGGCGACATTGCGACACCACGCAATCGTCCCGATGAGATTGCTGACCACGAGGTCGCGCCTTCCGTCCCCATCCAAGTCGGCGATTGCTTTCACCGTGAATGGGAGGGTCCAGAACGAAGTGTAGGGCGGAGCCGCGGTCCCGAGGTAGATGGTGGTCTGGTCGGCGTTGCCTCCCCCGGTCGCATAGTCGGATTCTTTGGTGACTATCAGCTCTGGGATTCCGTCGCCGGTGAGGTCTTCCGAGTAGGCGGACACATCCGGGAGAGGACCCAATTCGGAGGCGGCGGAAATCGTGTGAATTACCACGGTGGACGGCACCACGACCTCTCCTTCCGACCGAAGCAGTCGGATCTGGGTCGAGGCCGAGCCGTTGCGAAAGAGAGTGTCCTGGTCGCCATCCGAATCCCAATCCGTGAACAGGGGCGACCCGACAAAATTGACCGGTGGGCCGACGAGGAGACTGCGGTTGGCAACGGCCGTCATCCTTCCGGTGCCATCGTTCCGATACCCGGAACGGAGAGGTGCGAATCCGACGTCGATATCGCCGTCACCATCGCCGTCCGCGATGTGCGATGGATGGAAGTTGAGGGGCCAGGTGATGGTGCCGGTCGCTCCCATGGGCACACTGGCGTGCAAGATTCCCGGCTGAAGGCCCAAAGTGCGCAGAACGACTTCGCGAGCTCCCAGCAAGTCCGTGACACCATCCCCGTTGAAGTCGACCAAATTGAGCCAATTGGAAGCTTCCAGCGATGCGATTCGATGAGGTTCACCGTAGGCCCCAGAGGGAAGCCGGTAGGAAACGAAATAGGACGGCGGAGCTGATCCCGACGCATCATGGGTCACAATCTCGGCCCGACCGTCGCCGTCGAGGTCGCCGGTGGTCGGTGCACGGAGTGCTCCCGTGGGCACTCCAGATCCAAAGGCGATCGTATTGCCGGCGCCAGCCGGTGGAACGGCACCCACAATGGCGGTGCGCGAAGCGAAGGACAACAACAAAACATCCCGTGTTCCGTCCTGATTGAAGTCGGTGGCCGAGTCGATGTCCGTGCACCAAAAGGACCCCAATGACTGGGGAGGCAGCACCGTCGTGCTGACTGCCCCCGGGGCAATTGCGACCAGAGTCAACGGCGTGGGTTGAAACGGAAACCTCTCCACGATCACCGCCGTCGTGGATCCGTCGGGGTGATCGACGACGCCGAACCGGGACAGTGAATCGCCGACGGGTACCGCCGCGAGCGTTAGGACCGTGGCCAGGCTTCCCGCTGCAGCCCCCCCGATCGCCGTAAGCATGCCAGCGTGCCAAACCAAAATGTCGGTCTGTCCGTTCTGATCGAGATCGCGGGGAAGGCCGCCGAGAATCGCGCCCGCGTTGGAAAGCAGAACCGTGGGGGTCGGCGCCTGCGTGCTGTTCAGCGATCGGAAGAGGAGAACTCGGTCGGAAAGCACCAAGATCAACTCGGGGTCTCCGACTCCGTCAAACTGGACCGCGTGGAGAGGGCGAGCAACCAACGTGGTTACTCCAGTTAGCGTGATCGTCCACCAAGAAGCGACGCTAGTGCCGTTCAGGTTGCGGTACAGGGAAATCCGAACCTGATTCGCCGCTGGGACACCCAGGGTGACGAGGTCGGGAAGCCCGTCAGAGTCGGCGTCGATCGTCGTACAAATTGGGTCCGCGGTGGGGGGGAGGAGCCGCATCGCCGCCTCGAACACGGGCAAGTTCTGGCCCCTGCTCAGTTCAGGACTCAGCAGCAGAGCCCACACAAGGAGAGCCGATCGACCACTCTTCATGGCACGAATCTCGCGTAGCTGGGAGTTTCCGTCTTAGAGCGAGGACCTGGCGAACCTTGCACAAAACAAGGGCCCTCGCCGCGCGCGAGTCCTCGAACCCGCTTGGAACCTGGCTAGCTACAGGAGATAGCTACGGTCGGGATCGGGAGATGAAAGGCGTGATCCCTGCAAAGATCGCCAACGAGCCGAGCATTGGCACCGATCATGGACAAGACAGCCCGACCCAAGGGTTTATGGACTTGGGTGGTGCCGTTCTGCGCCGCACCGAGGATCAGGTTGGACCAGGGTGGATCGGATTCCCGACTGGACAAGTCCGGAGCAAGAAGGGCCGCGCTAAAGTGCGGAACCCGCGGGTCCTGCCGAGTGGCTGGGGCGAGGTGGGTGCGGTGGACGGGTGGTGAATCGAGGAGCCGGAATGAGCTGGGTCGATCGTCGGTCGTTTCTTGCGGGGGCGGCGGGAGGACTCTTGGGGACGCAGCTTCTACCGGAGTTGGGGGTGCCGTGGAGGCCGGCCGAGCCGCAGAAAGTGGGGCTGATCGGGGCCGGGCGGCAGGGCCGGGAAATCTTGGGCGAACTCGCGAAGTTCGAAAACGTGGAAGTGAGCGCGGTGGTCGAGCCCGAGGCGGTCAGGCTCGGGCGGTCGCTCCGTCGCACGAAGGCCGCGAAGGGGTATCCGAACTTGGACGCGGCGCTCGCAGCGGAGTCTGCGACGAAGGCGTGGATCGTGGCCACCCCGACCCACCTGCACAAAGAACCAGTGCTCGCGCTCCTGCGAGCGGGGCACCACGTCTACTGCGAGGCTCCCCTTGCGTCCACCCGCGAGGATGCGGTGGCGATCGTCCAGGCCGCGCGGGGCGCCCAATCGAAGCTGCACGTGGGCTTCCTCGGGCGCACGAACCCGGTCTACAAGCTCGCACGGTCGTTCTACCGCTCGGGAAGCATCGATCGCTGGCTCTCCGGGCGTGCCCTGTGGCGTCGCAAATCGAACTGGCGCACCGCCGTCTCCGATCCCGCGGACGACAAAAAGACCAACTGGCGGCTTGATCCGGCGGTTTCGCTCGGCCTTCTGGGCGAAGAATCGAGCCACCAATTGGACACCCTGCTGTGGTTCGTCGACAAACGACCGATCCGCGTTCGCGGCGGCGGGGCCGTGCTCTTGCATGAGGACGGACGCACCCTTCCGGACACCATCCGCGCGCAGTTCCTGTTCGAAGGCGGGGTCGAGGTGGCGGTCGACGCGACGCTCGGGAGCTCCTTCGAAGGGAGCCACGAACTCCTCGTCGGCTCGATGGGCACGATCAAGCTCTCCGAGCGCCATGGCTGGTTGTTCAAGGAGGCCGACGCCCCGATCCAAGGCTGGGAGGTCTACGCCTCGAGGCAACAATTTCATCAGGATGAGGGCATCACCCTGATTGCGGACGCCACAAAGCTCGCCGCCCAAGGGAAGCTCAAAGAGGGCATCGGCTTGCCCCACCCCCCGCTCTATTTCGGTCTCGAGAGTTTCTTGAAGGCGGTGGCTGAGAACCAAACCCCCGTGGTGAGCGCCGAGGATGCGTTCGCCGCCACCGTGCTCGCGATAGCGGGACACGAGGCCATCCGAGGCAACCACGAGGTGGAACTCCCAGCGAAGCTCTTCGAGGTCGGCGGATGAATCCTCTTTTGTGCCGTCTCCCAATCCTCGCGAAGATCGGCCTCTCGAGCGTTCTGCTCGTGATGGTCATCGGCTACGTCGCTTCGCTCGCGCACCTGAAAAGCCATGTCGGCCGCAAAGACGACGATCCCGAGCTGACCTGGACCGACATCGTGGGCACCTATGCCGGCGTGGAGCGACCCTCTCCGCTGCTTGTAGCGCTCGACGATCCCCGCCATCGCGAAAAGTGGGCGACCGGGCTCACGCCCCCCGAAGAAAAAGTGCTGCGCGATTGGCTCGCCCGCGGTGCCACCGTCTCGGGCGGCGGCCGAGACCCCGTCGAATCGGGTTACGACGCCCACGCCCCCGGCATGCCGGAGGATGCGCTCTTGCCCGCCGACATCCTCGAAACCCGCTGCGTGCGCTGCCACGCCACCGAGGCCACCGAAGGTGATGGAGTAGGAGCGCGCATCCCTCTGCGCCGCTGGCCGGAGGTCCGCAAATTTGCTTATGCCAAGACCCTGAACCCGATCTCGAAGGAAATCCTGACCATCTCCACCCACACTCACGCGCTGAGCCTGGGGATCATGGCCATGGCCTACGTCCTCCTCCTGACCGCGACGCGCTGGCCGCGAGGGCTCATCGGCTTCCTCGGCTTCGCCCTGGGCTTTGGCCTCCTCTTGGATTTTGTCGGCATGTGGTGGGCCCGCTCCTGGACCCCCGCCGCCGCTTTGGTCCCCGTAGGCGGCGCCCTCTTCGGCCTCGGTTTCGGCCTCGCCACCCTCCTGCTCCTCCTCGATCTGTGGCGCCCCTCGGCAAGAGTTGGATCCTGATCGACTGGGGGTGGAGCGCGTCCAAGCCATGCCTCCGAATCGCGATTCAGAGTCGAAGCCCTTGGGCGAACAAGGTCACGGTTTTCTGACACTTCGTACAGGCTGATACATTTCCTTCCGCCGAAGTCTCGGTTCGTTCCGGGACCCGGTTCGTCGGCTTGTCGCCGAGCGACGCGACCCATGCGAGGGTGATTTGGAACCCCAAAGCCAGCGCGACGCCTTTCTCGCCCAATACCATCGGGATCTCGCCGCAGGCCACCGGCGATCGGCCTCCGACTACCTCGCCCAATTTCCGGGTGCCGATGCTCTGATCTGCGAGGAGTTGGCGCGACTCTTGGCGCCGGAAGCCGAAAGCGAACGCGCAAATGAGATCGGACCGTACACCATCGAGCGCGAACTCGGCAGAGGCGCCCAGGGTGTGGTCTACTTGGCGCACGATCGGAGGCTCCATCGGCGGGTTGCCCTCAAGGTCTTGAAGAACCTGAGCGGAGAATCCTCGGAAGTCGTGCTGAGGTTTCGTCGCGAAGCCGAACTCGCCTCCAGATTGGACCACCCGGGGATCTGCAGTGTCTTGGAGATGGGCTCGAGCCAGTCCACGCATTACTTGGCGATGCGCTTCGTGGAAGGCGAAACGCTGGCCACGGTCCTCTCCAAGCAGAGGGCGAGCAACACCGACCTCGAAACGGCGCACCTGCGACTTTCCGCAGTCGACAGTCGCGCGGAAGCCTCCGTAGTGGTCGAGCCCTCTGGCACCGACCGACCGAAGACCCTTCACGAGATCACGGAAGCGATCCTGATCATCGAAAAGGTGGCGCATGCGCTCCACCACGCGCACACGCTGGGGATCATTCATCGAGACATCAAGCCTGGAAACATCATGATTGCCCAATCGGGCGATCCGGTCGTTCTCGATTTCGGGCTCGCCCGGGAAACGGACGGGGAGTCGGCTTCGCTGACGCACAGTGGCGATCTCTTTGGCACGCCTGCCTACATGTCCCCCGAGCAGTTACTAGCCAAACGCGTGGTCTTGGACGCTCGCACCGACGTTTACAGCCTCGGCGTGACTCTCTACGAGGCGCTCACGTTGCGTCGACCATTCGAAGCGCCGACACGCGAAGCTTTGTTCCATGCGATTCAGGTCTCGGAGCCGGCCAATCCGCGGAAACACAATCCCAACCTCGCGCGGGATCTCGTCACGGTCGTTCAGACCGCCATCGCCAAGGATCGCAACCGCCGCTATCAGAGTGCACTGGACTTGGCCGAGGACCTCCGCCGAGTTCGCTGCCGGGAGCCCATTAAGGCTCGGCCGCAACCGGTTTGGGTCAAAGCCGGCATGTGGTGCAAGCGCCATCCGGGAATTGCGGCCGCGACCTTGGCGGCACTCCTGAGCTTGGCCGGCGGACTGATCGCCACCATGAATCAGCGGGATCGCGCCGAATTGGCTCTAGCGGACTGGGAGCGACTCGCCGATCGGGTACGTCTCGAGGAACTGATCAAGGAGGCCGATCACGATTTGTGGCCCATCCACCCGAGCTTGGTGAATAGGGCCGAGAGCTGGCTCGTGCGCACACGGGAGCTCACGCTCAGGCTTCCTGTCCATGAAAACTCTCTGAGGCAACTCCGAGGTCAGTCTCTCCCGTACAATGAGAAGGACCGAGCCCTTGACCGGGACGAACACGCGTCATGGGTGGCCGCTCGAGCTTTCAAGCGTGCCGAACAAATCCAGGTCGCGCGCGAGACGATTGCCCAGTGCGACGACATCGCCCAAAAGCTCTCGGTGGAGATCCAATCAGTGTCCTTGGATCGCCGCCCGGAAGCCAAGTCGAGCCACGCCCGCATCTTGGAGGCGCGTACCCGCGCCGAAGGCAGACTGCTCGATCTCCTCGCCGAACAAAGGGCGGACGAACAAGAAATCCCTCCTCGCCGTACTTACCGCTTTTCGGACGCGAAGTTGTCCCTCCAGGAGGCGGAGCTGGCCCGATTGATCGAGGGACTGCGGTCCCTCGGGTCGGACCTGGGACCGTCGTTTCCTACGATTCCTGATGTGGACCGTCGACGCCGGGAATCCAGCCAGCTCGTTGCAAGAACGCTGGAGGCTTGCAAAGACGATTGGGCCTCCGCTCGGGGCCGCTTGAAACTGCGATCGGAGTTCTCCGAGGTCGACCTGGAGCCCTGCCTAGGCCTCATTCCCTTGGGAAAGGACGCCCATTCCGGTTTGGAGTTGTTCTACGACCCCACCACGGGCAGCGAGCCTACTCGGGACGAGAACGGGTTTGTTCGCATGGACGGAGAAAGCGGCGTCGTATTTGTCTTCCTGGCGGGGGGGAAGACACGAATGGGAACCCAGTCGGACGACGACGGGAAACCGCTGTTCGACGACTCCGCGGACATCGACGACCGCGAGATCGTGAGCGTGGAGCTGGACCCATTCTTCATATCGATGTTCGAGATGACTCAGGGACAGTGGCAACGATGTACGGGAGAGAACCCCTCGGCGTTCTACCCCGGCAAGGCCTGGAGGCATCCGGGGATGGATCCGGTTTCCTGGTCGCATCCGGTGGAATCGATCACCTGGGAGGAAGCGGATCGGGCTTTGAGACGAATGGATTACACTTTGCCCACGGAGGCTCAGTGGGAGTATGCGGCGAGAGGTGGGTCACCGTATCCCTACTGCAACGGGGATTCGCCCGACTCGACTCAGGCGGTGGCCAATCTGGCCGATCGTTCGCTGCGGACGAGTTACGAAGACGAACGCTGGCCGACGGAAACCTGGACCGATGGCTGGGTGGCCCACGCCCCGGTGGGTCGGTTCGAAAAGAACCGATTCGGCCTGCACGATGTCCACGGAAACGTGTGGGAGTGGTGCCGAGATTCCTACCTTTTGACCGGGAGGCAACTCCGGGCCGGCGACGGCCTGCTCGTGGAGGCACCTCCGAGCGACAGCCGTGCCGTGCGAGGGGGTAGCTACAACGACTTGGCCAATCGAGCTCGCTTGGGGAATCGGTTTGGCCTGCAAGCGTCTCATCGGCAGGCCACCGTCGGATTGCGGCCGGTTAAGCTCTATCGCCCCTCCCGAAAATCGTGATTGCTCGGGCCGGTAGGCCTTAGGATCACTCGGACCATGGTCTTCGAACCGCTGAAGCCGACCGATTCCATCCCGCCGGAAGCGATCGTCAACCTCACACCCGCAAATTTTCAAGAGACCTTGCCGGCGATCTACGATCACCTGAAGGAGCTTGCGACCCGGTCCATCCGAAAACAGCCTGCCGGATTCACCCTGTGCGCAACCGACCTCCTTCACGAGGCCATCCTCAGACTCTGCGCTCACTCCGACCAGACTCGGCTCAATCCGCAGCAGCTTTACTTCACGATCGCCTTGGCGACCCGCCGTGCCTTGATCGACCACGCGCGGAAGCGAACGACCCGGATGCGCGATGTCAGGCTCCGATGTTCCATCGGGGAGTGCGAACCCGAGGCCCCGCTCCGAGAGCAGGACCTCTTGGTGTTAGACGAGCTCTTGTCCGAGCTTCAGCTCGCCTCGCCCAGAAAGGCGCAAGTCATCGAACTTCGCTACTTCGGCGGTCTGAGTGTCGCCCAAATCGCCGAACTCCTGGACATATCGATCCCGACAGCCGAACGCGATTGCCGGACCGGATTGGCGTTTCTTTCGGCTGGCCTGAAACATGAGTGAGGGAGTTCCCCACCAACCCAATGTTCGCAAGACAACCCACCGCTTGCGCCGTGCCCTATCCGCCTTCGAGTGGATTTGCGACTTAGATCCGTCCATGCAGGACGACCATTTGAACCGAATTCGCGGCGAAGATCCGCAACTCGCGGAAGACATCGTGGAGATGCTCGCGGCCGAGCGCACGCCGCTTCCACCCGTGCTCGCCGCCTTGACCTCGGAATCGGGCTCTTGGGCCGCGTCGGAGAAGGAGTGGCTGCGTCCGGGCTTCCGGTTGGGTGACTACGAAATTGTGCGGGTCTTGGGACGGGGTGGCATGGGGGAGGTCTACGCGGCCGAAGATCGTGTGCGCGGAGGCAGCGTGGCCATCAAAGTCCTCGACTTCCAAAGCCACTCCTCCACTGCCGAACGACGCTTTCGACGCGAAATCGCGGCCCTGCGAGCGCTGGATATTCCCGGTATCGCGCGCCTCCAAGATGCGGGAGATCATGTCGAGGGTGATCGCAAGCTGAGTTGGTTCGTCATGGACTTGGTCCATGGACGACCGATCGACGAGTGGGCGCGGGACATCGGACGCAGCGAGTCGAGAGTCTTGCGCTGCCTGATCAGGGTGGCCAAAATCGCCCACTCCGCGCATCAGCGAGGCGTGATTCACAGGGATATCAAACCGTCCAACATTCTCGTGAAGGAGGATGACGAGCCCATCGTCATCGACTTTGGTGTCGCGGCCGCGATGGACGCGGGAGTCCTCGGGTCGGTGGGCGTGACCGTGGGAGGACCTTTTCTCGGAACGCTGCCTTATACGAGCCCGGAATATTGGTCGGGCCAGGGAGTCCCTCCTGATGTTCGGGGTGATGTTTACGCGCTCGGCATCCTCGTATTCGAACTCCTGACGGGCCTTTGCCCGGTCGAAGTAAGGGACCTGCCTCTAGCGGAGGCGTTGGTCAAGCTGCGCACTCAGGCGCCCCAACGACTCGGGCAGGTGAAGAGGGCATGGCGTGGCAATCTGGAAGCGATCGTCTCCAAAGCCACCCACGCGGATCCTGGCCTCCGCTATCAGTCGTGCCATGAACTTGCCATGGACCTGCAGCGCTTCAGCGTCGGCTTTCCGATCGGCGCCTCGAACATCGGTCTGACCGCGTCTCTTCGACTCTGGGTGCGAAGCCACAAAGGGGTCACCGCGGCTTGTGCCGTCGCTCTCGTTGCCGTCCTCGCCGGAACCGTGGCAGCGGTCATCGGTTTTGCGAACGCACACTCCCTGGCGATCGAGCTCCAAGAAGAGAAGAAGGAGACCTCGCGCAAATTGGCCGAAATGCTGGCGGCAGTCAGTCGACCGAGCAGCGCCGCCAAGGATCGCATCAACATGCTGTCGTGTATCCAGGAATTTGCCTCCGACTACGACAGCCGGGACGGAGCCGACACTAACCTACGGATCGTCCAATCCGACGTGGAAGAAAAGTTGGGCGACGCCTACTTCGAGCTCGGCCGTCTGGATCGGGCGGAAGAGATGCAGACCAAGGCGTTGGCAACCCGCCGCGCTGCGCTGGAGATCACGAACAGAGACGCGCTGATCGCACGAAGAATTTCCGTCAGCCTGGTCAAGCTCGGAGATATACGCAATGAGGAGGGTGACTTCGCCGGGGCGGAGGAGAAATATCTGGAGGCGAAGTCGATTGACGAGGCGCTCGTGGGAACGGACTCCGCCGACTTGGTCGCCCTAGATCAACTGTGTTGGAGTTTCGAGCGTACCGGAGTCTTGGCTTGGCGGAGAGGCGACTACAAACAAGCCGAGGAGTTGTGGCGCAGACGAATAGAGACGGCGATGACCCTCACGGAAAGGCGGCCGGAATCCAGCTCGTCTTGGCACAATCTCTACTGCAGCCACTCCTACCTCGCTCGGTTGGCGGGGGATCTCCGCGACGAAACGACATCCCGATTCCATTTGGCTCGAGGCGTTGCAGTGGCTCACGAATTGGTGGCGAGATTCCCGCACGATCCACGTTTTCCGGCGATCCTGCACTCCGCGCAAGCGGAGGAGGCGGCAGCCAGGCGCGAGGCGCCGATCATCAATTGGACAGAGGGAGAGACGTGCTTCGCCTTCGACGCGGCCAAGCGGGCCGCGGAGGAAGAACCCGAGAACCCGACTCGCTTGCGATCCCTCGCGGGTTGGCACGAGTGGATCGCCGAGGACATCAAACGCGGGGCCATGGACGCGAAGTCGAGTTCGGCAGCGGTGAACCACCTCGAGATCGCGGAGAGGCTCCTCGAAAGGGCGCTTTCCGTCGCAAACGCGTCTTGCGCGTACCGTGGGGATCTCATTTCGATCAGGTTGCGGCGCGCCAATCTCGAATCGCAGGTCGGGAATCCCGAACTGGCCGAGTCGTTGCGTCAGGCGGCATTCCAAGACCTGACGAGGTTGGCAGGCGCCTCACCTACCCCGGATGTCACCGGAGAACTACTACGCCTCATCGTCGACTCCGAGGATCCACCGCGGGATCTCGTCCAAGAGGTGCTCGATGCGGCGGACTTCCGCATCGAGAGTCATCCCCTCCAAATGATGAGGTTCAAGCTCCTGAGCCGGCTGGGACGCAATCGGGAAGCCGCCGATGCCTTGGAAAGGGCGCTTACGGCTCTACCCCCGTCAGCGTCGCCCAAGCGCCTGGAGATCGAGCAGGAACTGGCACGACGTCGGCGCCGCCTGTAACCGGAATCGCTGGTTTTGAGGTTTTTCCTCAATGCAATTTTGATGGCTGAGAGGGGTGCGCCGCGATTCTCAGGATGAGCTTGGTGCGGTCGAGTCTTCGTGGAGTCGACGCGCGAGGCGCCATCATTCGCGAGGCTCGCCATCATGAGAATGGCTCTCCTTTTCTTCGTGACCAGTATTTCAGTACTCGGCCAGTACCAGGTCAATTCCGCATTCTCCTGGTTCACGGTCAACAACACCGAAGGCACGTCCAACACGTTGGCGATCGCCGCCCTCGCCAGTGGCGTCATTCCTTCGATTTACTTGAGGGGCCCTACCACGGCACCGCGCGCCATGAGTCTCTTCATCGGAGGGACTACGGTCCGAACGCCCTCGACTGGAGGAGTGGCCTTGCCTGATGGCCAAATCATCAATCTCGAACCCAGTAGTGTCAACACCACCCCGCTTCTCATCGTCGGAGTTTCCAGCACGCCGATCGTTTTCAACGGCACGGCAATCCCGCATGGTGCTCGGGCAAGAATGGCCCTCCAGGCGGCGACGGAAAATCCGGCCTCGGCATTTGGAGTGACCATGTCGGCCCCTGCGGAGGTGCACGTGTGCGGGGATAGCCCAACAGGGCTAACAGCACTCGTTGGTCAGAGCGCGGTACGACTCGACTGGGTCAACCAAGACCCGGCCCAGACAGGTGCTCGCGTTGCAAAGCTCGACCCCGGGGAAGACGAAAACGTTTATGCACACTGGGACAACGTCGGTGGGGACCTCCCTCAGGGGACGACCTCCTACGTCGTGACCGGATTGACTCCCGGAGCAACTTACAAGTTCCGAGTCAGAAACATCGTTCCCTGCGGCTATACACCTTTCAGTAGCATCGTGACCATTCCCGTGGTGTGTAGCCTTCCGCCTGCGCCGATCAACCTGAGTGTCACCCCCACCAGTCCGAGTTCGGTCTTCGTGTCCTGGCAAGACTTGGCATTTGATGAATTCGTCTATCGCATCAGCCGTCTCGACCCCGGTGAAGACCCCAATAACCCCGCTCACTGGGATCAGGTAGGCGGACAACAGGGCTTGGCACCGAACACCCAAAACTTCTCGGACGCGGGGCTCACGCCCAACGGATTCTACATGTATCGAGTCCGGTGCGAGAGCTTCTGCGGCCTGTCGGGCTTCAGCAACTACGGAGGGGTGGTCATGCCCTGTCCCTACCCCACACCGCCCACGAACTTCGGCCCGATCAGCGTCGGAATCGACGCGCTCATTCTGGCATGGACCAATCTCGCGAGTGATGCCACCGAAATCCGCGTCTCGCGACTCGACCCCGGAGAGGATCCCAACAACCCCGCCCACTGGGACAATGTGGGGGGAGCCCTGGCCCCTACCACGACTTCGTTGTTTGTCGGAGGACTCACGGGTGGGCAGACCTATCAATTCCGGGTTCGGGCGACGGGAGTCTTCAACTCCTTCTGCCAGGCCCCGTACGTTGGCCCGATTTTCGTACAAATGCAATCGTGCCCGGGCCCCCCTCCCGCGCCCTTCAACTGTTTGGCCACGAGACAGGGCAATACGCCCGGTGTTGTGGATCCCATTCTCGTCACCTGGAGTTACAGCGGCCCTGGCATCAGCGGCTTCCGCGTATCGCGACTGCCACCCGGAGGAGATCCCAATAACCCCAATGCCTGGGGCAATTTGGGCGGTGACCTCGGACCGAACACCTTCTCTTTCACCGACACGGCTTCGACCGGTTTGACCCTGGGTGGCACCTGGAACTACCGCGTCCGCGCGTTCCTGGACGGCCCCTGTGGTCGCGTCTATTCCGACTACTCAAACTCCGACCCCGCTAACCCCTGAGCCACCGCGTTCCTGAACACCCCCCTGGGCTCCGGACGGTTGTGGCTCCGGTGCCTGGACGGAGCGCTCAACGGTCCGCTGGGTCGACCGATCAAGGGTCCGCACCGGTCGTAGTTGTTGGGACGCGGGCGAGCTCTGAGCGGTTGCGGTGCGTCGATCTCCCCCTATCCGCGGTCGCAAGAGCGACGACCCGAGGTCATTCCGACCGGGGATGGGGGCGGCGAACTTGAGGAATTTTTGGACCTGGGCCCAAATCTTGAGCATGTCAGGCGATCGCCTACGCTATCCACCATGAATCTTGCCTGCTTTCGTTCCGCCCCTGGCGGTCCGAGGACTCGGGCAGGGGAGCTCACCAATGAAAGCAATTTTCATCAACTTGGTGGCGCTGGCGGCTTCGGCCCTCGCCCAGTACCAAGTCAACTCCGCTGACGCCCAGTACGTGGTGAACGGCAACGAAGGCACCCCAACCGAGCTAGCGATCACCGCCTTGGGGGTTGGCGATGCACCAGTTCTTTCGATTCGGACGGCTTCCAGCACGCCCCGAACCGCAACTCTGTACATGGGTGGAGCCACGACGGTGACCCCGTCGGCGGGTGGGTTGGTTCTGCCTGACGGGCAGATCGTCAATTTGGAAATCGGGACTGTGCTACCTACCCCGGTTGCTTCTGTCGGTGCGACAACTACTCCTATTACCTTTGTCGGGCCCGTCATCGCTCTGGATCTTCGTACGCGCATTGCCACTCAGGTCATAGTCGAAAATCCCACTACCCCCATCGGCTTCTCGCTCTCGGGACCCTCCGAGCTCCACATCTGCGGATTGAGCCCCACGAATTTGATCGCTACACCCGGACAGACCTCCGTACGGCTAGACTGGACCATCCGGGACCCCAACGAAATAGGTGGACGCGTCGCGAGGCTCGATCCCGGCGAGGACCCGAACGTGTTCTCAAACTGGGACAACGTCGGGGGCAACCTGGTGGCGGGAACAACCAGTTTCGTCGTAAGCGGACTCATGGCCGGGGCGACCTACCGATTCAAGGTCCGAAGCATCGTGCCGTGCGGCTATACGCCGTTCAGTAGCGCGGTCGTCGTCAATGTCAGTTGCAGCACCCCTACTGCTCCCACCGGACTGAATGCGACAGCGACGGGCTTTTCGAGTGTAGCCCTGACTTGGCAGGACCTCGCGACCAATGAGACGGGCTACCGGGTCAGTCGACTCGACCCCGGAGAAGATCCCAATATCCAGGCGAACTGGGACCAAGTAGGGGGCGCCGTTTCCTTGCCGGCGGGCACTCAAGGTCTCAATGACTTCGGCCTCCAGCCAAACTCGACCTACCTCTACCGAGTTAGGGCCGAGAATTTCTGTGGCTTTTCATCGTTCAGCAACTATGCGACTGTCACCACTCCATGCGTTTCCCCGACGCCACCCACCAATTTTGCGGCGGCGAGTGTTGGTTCAACTTCGATGAATCTCGTTTGGACCGACTTGGCCACGGACGAAGTCGAGTACCGGGTCTCCCAATTAGACCCCGGCGAGGATCCGGGGAATCCTCAGCTTTGGGACAACATTGGTGGCGCTCTTCCTCCCAACAGCACGACCCTCGCGGTCACCGGGCTTCAACCCGGGCAGACCTATCGCTTCCGCGTCCGGGCCATCGGCGTCTTCAACTCCACGTGCCCGGCGCCCCAGGTCGGTCCGTTGTTGGTGACGACCGCGACCTGCCCTCCGGCCCCGCCGGCCCCATTCAACTGTGTGGCAACTCGCCAGGGGAATACCCCGGCGGTCGATCCGATCTTGGTCACCTGGAGCTACTCCGGCCCTCCCATCAGTGGATTCCGGGTTTCCCGACTACCCCCGGGGGGCGATGAGAACGACCCCAATGCCTGGAACAACGTGGGAGGGGATCTGGCGCCGACTACTTTCTCTTTCACAGACACCGCTGCCACCGGGCTCACTCGGGGGGGAACCTGGAATTATCGCGTCCGCGCGTTCATCGACGGACCGTGTGGCCGCATCTACTCCGCCCATTCGAACTCCGACCCGGCGAACCCCTGAGCATAGTCCGGCCGGCGCTCCCGGATCACCTCATGATGGGAGGCCGCCACGACCGGGGTGGGGGCCAGTCAAGGCTTGGGAGTTCGTCCAGACGGTGGTGCGTCCCGTCACTGGGCCGGCCTCCGCCCCGTCCTGCACCCTGGTCTCCGACGGAACCAGCCGACCGGCGAGAAAGGAGGCCGCTTCTCAGGCGTAGGGAGCAGGCCCAGCCGATAGGGAGGGGCACACCATGAGACCCACTGCCCACACTTGGATTGTCTTGATCTGCGCGGCCTGGCCTCTCTTGGCACAGGAGCGGCGAGGTCAAGAGCTCGAAAACCTGCTGAAAAGGCTGGACAAAGACGGCGACGGCCGGATCTCGGCCGGCGAATTCCCGCGAGGGGAGGAGCGTTTTCGCCGGCTCGACCGCAACCGCGACGGCTTCCTGTCGCGCGACGACTTCCCGAACGTCCCGGGCGCAAAACCCGAGGAGACCGCCAAACCGGCGGCGAAGGAAGCGGCCGAACCGGCGAACTTCGGTGAGCCGACTCCGGCTGACCTGGACTTCTTCGAGAAGAAGATCCGGCCGGTGCTCGTGAAGTCCTGCTACTCCTGCCACAGCGTGGATTCCCCGAAGCTGCGCGGCGGCCTGCGGGTCGATTCCCGCGAGGCTCTCCTTTTGGGCGGGGCCAGTGGTCCGTCGGTCGTCCCGGGCGACGCGGACGCCAGTCTGCTCCTGAAAGCGATGCGCTACGAGCACGAAGAACTGCGCATGCCGCCCAAGGGGAAACTGGGCGACGAGGTCATCGCCGACTTCGAGCGCTGGATCAAAATGGGGGCCCCCGATCCCCGCCGCGATGCCAATCCCGCCGCAATGCCCGGCGCCGAGGAAGCCACGGCGACCTACCGCACCATCGACATCGCCAAGGGCAAGGAGTTTTGGGCCTATCGATCCCCCACCGCTCCGGCCGTTCCCAGTGTCAAGAATTCGAATTGGCCGCTGAACCCGATCGACCACTTCGTCCTGGCCGAGCTCGAAGAGCGGTCGATGGCTCCGGCCAAAGACGCCGACAAGCGCGTTTGGATCCGCCGTCTTTCCTTCGACTTGCGGGGCCTACCGCCCACCCCGGAAGAAATCGAACAATTCCTGAAGGACCAAACCCCGGAAGCGTTCGAGAAAATTGTCGATCAATATCTCGCCTCGCCTGCTTATGGCGAGCGATGGGGTAGGCATTGGCTCGACGTCGCCCGCTACGCCGAGTCCTCCGGTAAAGAGACCAATATTCTCTTCCCCCAAGCGTGGCGTTACCGCGATTACGTCATCGACGCGTTCAATGCCGACAAGCCTTACGATCGATTCCTGACCGAACAATTGGCCGGAGATCTCCTCCCCACGGATGACCCCGACGAACAGGCTCAGAATCTGATCGCGACCGGCTTCCTCGCGATCGGTGCGAAGAGTTTGAATACTCGCGACCCGCGTCAATTCGCCATGGATCTCGCGGACGAACAGATCGACACCACGACGCAGGCCATGCTCGGCGTCACGGTGGCCTGCGCCCGATGCCACGACCACAAATTCGATCCCATTCCCACCGAGGACTATTACGCCCTGGCCGGTGTCTTCCTGTCGACCGAAACCTGCTACGGAACTCCGCGGGTTCAGGGCAGCAACCATCCTCGTGATCTGCTGAAGCTCCCGTGGACCGCCGACGTCCCGGACGGTCCCACGATGGCGCGGGAACAGCGCCTCGTGCTCACGCGCCTGAAGGAGCGGGGAGAGGCGCAACTCAGTGGTGAGGCTCCGGCCCGACGCCGACCCGGCCAAGAGCAAACTCCCGCCGGCGAGACTCCCAAGCCCGCGACTCCCGAGGAGCGCCGCCAGCAGCAATTCCGCGAGCGCACCGTGCGCCAGCAAGTGGGAATGCTGGAAGATCTCCTGTCCCGCTTCGACGAAAACGGCAACCCGCGGCCGGAGAATCGCATGGCCATGGGCGTGCGCGAAGCCGATCGGCCCCGCAATGCGCCCCTCCTCGAACGCGGGGAACTAGAGAAGGCGAAAGCCCCGGTCGCGCGGGGATTCCCTCAGGTCTTGAGCGGCCCCTTGACTCCGGCGATCAAGAAGGGCAGCGGCCGCCGCGAGCTCGCCGCCTGGATCACCGCGCCGGACAATCCGCTGACCGCGCGGGTGATGGTGAACCGCATTTGGTTGCACCTCTTCGGCACTGGCATCGTCGCGACTCCCGATAACCTTGGCATGAGCGGGCAGACGCCGTCCCATCCCGAACTCTTGGATTGGCTGGCCACGACCTTCGTCGCGGACGGGTGGTCTGTGAAGCAGATGATCAAGCGGGTCGTCCTGTCGCGGGCTTACCGCATGGACTCGGAATTCCATCCGCAATACGCCGAGCAGGATCCCGAGGGAATTTATCTGTGGCGCATGCCGAAGAGGCGCCTCGAAGGAGAGGCGATTCGGGACGCGATGCTCGCGGTCTCCGGAACTCTCGATGCGAAGCGGCCGGTCGGTTCGCCGGTCGGCACCTTCGAAGGGCAATTGCGTAGGCAAGAATTGGGGGCGGATCCGCTTTCGTCCCTGGGTCCGGTGCGGTCGGTTTATCTCCCGATTCTGCGCGACCGGGTGCCCGAGGCGCTGGATGTGTTCGACTTCGCCGATCCTTCGTTTGTGACCGGGGATCGCGAAGAGACGAATGTGGCGACTCAGGCGCTTTACCTCATGAATGATCCCGAGGTGATGCGGACGGCGGATGCGATGGCGGCTCGCCTGGTGCGCGACGGCAAGACCGACGACGATCGCATCCGCTTGGGATTTGCGCTCGCCCTGGGCCGCTCGCCCTCCAGCCAGGAGCTTGCGACTTGCCGAGAATTCCTGCGTCAGGCCGGCAAGGACCAAAAGCCCGTCGAGGCTCCGCCTCGCCGTCGGCGTGGAGCGGCGCGTCGCGCCGAGACCCCGCCGGCCGCCGACCCCAAGCTCGCGCCATGGAGTTCGTTCTGCCAAGCCCTCTTCCAGACCGCGGAGTTCCGCTATGTCGATTGACCGACTGCTGCCCGAAGACGGGTGTCCCGCGGGCCCGTTGATGAATACCCGCCGCGATGTGCTCCGGGCCTTCTCCTGCGGCTTTGGCTGGCTCGCCTTCCGCGGGCTTTCCGGCTTCGAGTCGGTCCTGCCCCAGGAAGATCCTCTGGCGCCGAAACCGCCACATTTTCCCGCGCGCGCCAAGCGGGTGATCTTCCTCTGCATGTCGGGGGGTCCGTCGCACGTCGACACCTTCGACTACAAGCCGGGGCTCAAGGCCGATCACGGCAAGGCGCCGAGCGGCCGCACTCGCGCCGGGGCCAAGCTCTTTGCCTCGCCCTGGGAGTTTCGCCAATCGGGCCAGAGCGGACTGTGGATCAGCGAACTCTTTCCCGAGCTCGGCAAACTCGCCGACAAACTCTGTCTGCTGCGGGGCATGCACACGGATCTTCCGGCGCATCCCCAGGCCGCGCTCAAGCTGCACACCGGGAGTTTCCAATTCGTGCGACCGTCGCTCGGGGCGTGGACCCTCTATGGCCTCGGGACGATGAATCGCAACCTGCCCGGATTTGTCACCATCAATCCTCCGAGCGGGCAGGGTGGGGCACAGAATTACGGAAGCGCCTTCTTGCCCGCGATCTACCAGGGTCTGCGCACCGGCGGCGATCGCGGGGCGGGCATGGCCGCGCGGGGCGAAGCGCGCGAGCCCGTCGCCAATATCGACAATTCGCGTCTCAGCGACGCGGCGCAGCGCCGCCAGCTCGATTTGTCCGGCGCTCTCAATGCCGAGCGGAAGCGCCAAGATCGCCAGGAATCGGGAGTTGAAGGGGTCATTCAATCCTTCGAACTCGCCTTCCGCATGCAGGCCGAAATCCCCGAGCTTCTGGACTTGGACAAAGAGCCCGCGTCGGTCCGTACCGAGTACGGGCTCGACGACGACGAAACGCGGGGCTTCGGGACCGAGTGTTTGATGGCGCGCCGCCTCGCCGAAAAGGGTGTGCGTTTCATCGAGGTCAATCGCGGCAGTTGGGATCAACACCGCAATCTCCGCGAGGACTTGGCCCGCAATGCCAGGGCGATCGACCGACCGATTGCCGCCCTGCTCCGGGATCTCGACCGCCGCGGATTGCTCGCGGATACGCTCGTCCTATGGGGCGGCGAGTTCGGCCGCACCCCCTATGCGCAGGGGAACGACGGCCGCGACCACAATCACAAGGGCTTCACCACCTGGATGGCGGGGGGAGGGGTCAAGGGCGGATTCTCCTACGGCGCCACCGACGACCACGGCATCGAAGCGGTGGACGGCCGAACCTCCATTCACGACTGGCACTCGACGATCCTCCACCTCCTCGGCCTCGACCACGAAAAGCTGACCTACCGTCACGCCGGGCGCGACTTCCGCCTCACCGACGTACACGGCACCCCGATTCGCGACATTTTGGCCTGATCCGCCCCATGGGCCCGGGAGGCGAGCTTGGGTCCTGGCCGGACTCGGGGGAGACTCCGCCATGCTCCGCGACGAAGTCGGCTCGGGCCTGCGCCCCCTTTCGGATCTGCCCGCCCCTCGCCTCGGGATCATCGGCGGTGGCCAGCTCGCGAAGATGACGGCGAGCGCGGCCTCGGAGCTGGGCTGCGAGGTCGTCATTCTCGAGCGCGCCGCCGACTTTCCGGCGCAGAGCCTCGATACCCACACCATCATCGGAGATTGGGATCGCCCGGAGGATCTCGCGCGCCTCGCCGGACTCGTCGATGTGGTGACGCTCGAAAACGAGTTCATTCCGAGCGAAGCCCTTCTGACCATCGAGCGCCTCGGAAAACCTCTGTGGCCGAGCGCCCGCACGATGAGCATCGTGCAAGACAAATTGGAACAGAAACGTGCCTTCGAAGCCGCGGGATTGCCGGTGGTTCGCTTTGCCGCCGTCGACTCGATCGATTCCATCCGCGCGTTTGGCCTCCCGGCGGTCCTGAAGCGGCGCCGCAACGGCTACGACGGGAAGGGCAATGCTTCCGTCGGGAGTGCGGCCGACCTGGTGGGCGCGTGGGCGCGGCTCGACGGCGACCACCAGTCGCTGTACGTCGAAGAGTTTTGTCCGTTCGTGCGCGAAGTGGCGATCATCGTGACGCGCAGTCAGCGCGGCGAGGTGGCAGTGTATCCACTCGTCGAGACCGTCAATCATCATCACATTTGCCACGAAGTGACGGTGCCGGCCGCGGTTGCACCTTCGGTTGCGGAGGCGGCGGCCGATTTGGCGCGGCGCGCTCTCGAGACCATCGGTGGCGTAGGCACGTTCGGGATGGAGTTCTTCCTGCTCGCCGACAACAAACTGCTGATCAACGAAATAGCGCCGCGGGTTCACAACACCGGGCATTACACGATTGAAGCCAGCCACTGTTCCCAATTCGAGAATCACGTGCGCGCGGTCCTCGGATGGCCGCTCGGATCGCCCGAGCTCGTGGCGAAGGCGGCGGCCATGGTGAATCTCTTAGGGGAAGCCGACGGGAAGGGTGCCCCGCACGGAATGAAGGACGCCCTCGCGGTCCCCGGTGCGCACGTGCACGTCTACGGCAAGACGCGCAGTGCGAAGGGGCGCAAGATGGGCCACGTCACGGCATTGGGTTCCACTCCGGCCGAAGCCCTGGCCACCGCGCGCGCCGCCGCCCGCCACATCCGTTTCGGAGACCGAACATGAAGTCCAAAGCGCCGATCCTCGTGGGCATCGTGATGGGGAGCGACTCGGATTGGCCGACCATGGAGCCGGCCGCGCAAGCGCTCGCCGAATTGGGCGTTTCCTACGAGACCCGCGTCGTCAGTGCCCACCGCACTCCGAAGGACATGGCCTCCTATGCGAGCCGTGCCGCCGGGCGGGGGCTTCGAGTCATCATCGCCGGAGCCGGCGGTGCCGCGCATCTTCCCGGCATGGTCGCCAGTCACACGATCCTGCCGGTCGTCGGGGTTCCGGTGCAGAGCAAGGCCCTGAACGGCCTCGACTCGCTGCTCTCGATCGTCCAAATGCCGGGCGGCATTCCCGTTGCGACCGTGGCTATCGGCAACGGCCGCAACGCCGGCCTTCTCGCCGCGCAAATTCTCGCCCTCGGCGATTCCCGCCTCTCCGCCCGTCTCACCGATCTTCGAACTCGCATGGCTCAAGAATCCCGCGCCAAGAATCGCAACCTGCCCAAGGCTTCACGGTAAGTGGACTCCGACGTGGCTCCCGACCCAGGCGGGTGTCAGAATCGACTCTCCGGCCCATGAAATCCAAACCGCAGTACGCGCTGATTCTCCTGCAATTGCTCGCCATCGGAGTCGTGGGCTATTCCGTCTACGCGTACGGTGTCCTTGAGCCGGGCCGAACCGTGAGTCCGTCGATGCGGGCCGTCTTCCGCGAGCATCGACTCGGCATCCTCCTGCACGTTCTTGGTTCCTGCGTTGCTCTGCTTCTCGGGCCGATGCAGTTTGCCTCCCGATTGCGAGCGAATCATCTCGCGCTGCACAAAATACTCGGCGCCCTCTACTTGATCATCGGCGTTGGAGTGGGGGGATTGGCTGGACTCTTCATGTCCCTCCACGCCAGTGGCGGCATCCTGGCAAAACTCGGGTTTGGAAGTCTGGCGCTCGCTTGGCTTTCCACCGCCGTTCTCGGCCTCCGGCACGCCCGCTCCCATCAATATGTCATCCACGGCCAATGGATGGTGCGCAACTACGCCCTCACCTTCGCCGCCGTCACCCTCCGATTTCTCCTCCCTTCGAGCTTCGCTCTCAAAATCCCCTTCGAGATCGCCTACCCCGCCATCTCCTGGCTCTGCTGGGTTCCTAATCTCCTCTTTGCCGAGTGGTTGATCCGTGACCGCAATCTCCCAGCCCCCCTGCGCTGATCACAGTCGCGACTCAATGTGGAATTATCAGAGTGCCTTCCGCAGATATCCGATCGCCGCAATCGCATCAGCGAAGCCCACATGGTCCCTGGTCAGCTTGGTTCGATGTAAACACCGGCTCTCGACTCACCGTCGCACCAACTCGGCCCGGTGCCATGTCGTTGCCCCGATTTACAGGCAGTTGCCCAGGTCGGGAATCCGTAGAAGGTCGGTTTTTCAAAGGGCCCCCCCGGTGTCGTCCAGTTGTTCAGCGAATGCGATCAGACCCGTGACACTGGAACGACGCTCTCCTAACCTCGGAGAGCCCCCCGGAGAAACCCGACCAAATAGTCACGATTCCGGACAAAAGACCAGGTCGAGTGTGGGTCCAACGATGAAGAATGCGCATCGCGCTCGCGCGGTGCGTGGCTATTTCATCCGGGCGTGGACATCATCGAGCAAGAACAACTGTGCCACAGATCGCGGACACCCTGTGATCAAGCGCCCAGCGATCTCAGCCTGGTGTTAACCATTGAAGGCCAACGGGTTGCACTAGTTGTGGCCTGCATTCCTGAGGCTCCGCTCATCGCCTTGCGCTGAACCTTGGCGCCCCGCATTGATTGACTCAAGAGTCTCGGAGAACCGCCAAGAACCAACAACTGCCCCGACACCCGGGACCAAAAACACCCTCCCCGGGAAAAATATTCCCAGGGAACCTTTGCATTTTCTGAAGTTGTCGCCTACAGTCCCATCCCTCGAAGGCCGCGATCGTTTGAACCTACCTCCCTGACTGGGAGGCGGCCACCAGTCAACGAATGGAGTGCGCTGATGACTTCGATTGAATCGAGAGGGCGTTGGATCCCGTGGTTGACGGGCTTCTTGGCCGTCGCCGCCACTTCCACACCGCAACGAGGACCGGCGGTGATGCCTTCCAAAACAGAAACTTCCGCATTTTTCGGTGGGGGATCTCCGCAGGGGCCGCACAATCGGGACTCCTTCCCCGATGCTCCGATGCCGATGGTTATCTCACGCGAGATCATAGAAGCTTCAAACTGCCTGACCAGGACGCTGGTGTCGCTCAGCGATGGCACCAGCCTGGAGCATGTGATGTGGACGTGTGGGTCTACTGAACCTCCAGAAGCTACCGCGGACTTCGATGTTCCATGGCTTGTACTCCAGTTGCCTCCCTACTGCGCTCCCACGGGAGTGGTGGGCAACTGCTCGCCTGCCTCCGTGGGAGGCCCAGGGCAAACGCTGGCGTGGCAGCCTGGATGGCCAGTCTATTCGAACATGAGCTGGTTCGTGATGCCACCCACCACGGCGCCTTACACGTGGAATCCCGCGAACCCACCACCCAACCCAAATTTTCCGTCCACCAATCCGGCCCACCACAACACGACTCGGCACTGGACGACGAGTCCAACCTTCACTATCCGCATTCGCCCGTCCCTGGCCGCCGCCCCGAATATCAGCCCCTTCCTCGGGGTTGCTCAGCAATCGGTGCTCGGCATGTATCGCTGGAGCGATTTTCAACAGCAGATCGAGCGAGCATTCATCAATTACGACAACGTAGAAACTGCCGATATTCAAATTATCGTCAACACAAACTACAACGACACGACCTTCTACGACCTGTGCGACCCGGTACCACCAATTGGTACGTTGCCCGGCACGATCCCGCCCTTGGATGCCACTTCCGGAGCGGGAGTGCTGGTCTGGGACAATCGCCCTGGCCCCTCCGGTTTTCAGGGACCGACTGGCAACCAGTCCAACGATGTCATCCTGCTCCAGAATCGCACGATCGCGACTCCAAGCCCCGGTGGATTTTGCAGCATGTTGGTCAATCCAGCCGATGGCAGCATCATCGAATGCGATCTTATTTTTGACACTTCGTTTTTCATCGGCTTGGGATTAGGTGGGCAAATCCGGCCTGACCATACTTCTGCCTTCATGCATGAGGTCGGACACGCTTTGGGACTTGGGCACACCAATCTTCATCCGGGAGGCGATTTCAGATTCGGCGCACCGGTTAGCCCGCTCCCTCCACCCCTCGCGGCGAGATTTGCGCCGACGATGAGTGCGGGCTTCACCAACAGCCCATTGACTCCTCAGCACATTCCGGCCATGACGGGCACGATCTGCCGCTTCCCACCCCCAGCGATGCTAAACCCACCGCTAGCCGGCTTGAACACTCTCGACCTGGTGTATCCAAGTCCGTCAAGCCCCCTGGGAACCGTGAGTAACGTCCACATAGACGACGCCGCGGCCCTCTCCTACATCTACCCCGCCACGGCGCAAAATCTCACCGCGGTTCCATCCACCTCGGTCACTGATCCGATCATCAATCGGACCGCAACCGTTCGCGGCTACGTCCGCAGCGTCGACGACGGGGCGCCGCTACCACTCTTGAATGTGATCGCCATGACTAGAGGCTACGGTTCGCCCCTGGGATCATGGGGCCCTCCGTCCCGGGCAACTCTCTCCGGTTTAGCCAGACTAGTTCCTAGCGACGTGGTTGGCCGAAGGGACACCGCGACCAACCAGCCGGGATCCGCGGGCTTCGAGATCATAGGGATTCCTATTGCACCACTCTCTCGCCCCGTCGTCGATCTCCTGGTGGAACGGCCGGAATGCCTGAACGTTCCGACTCGCTACTTCTCGGAGTGGATCAACGAAGCCTTCCTCAACCCGGGGTTTGCCGACCTTCTCAACAACCCAGGCAGTACCAACGAGTTGCGAACCCCTAACAATATGATGGATCATCCCCAGTTCGGTTTGCAGAGCAACGAGCAAACTCTCCCGGGGGGGGCACCGAGAAGCATCGGAAGTATGGAAGTCGTGGCCGGGACCATTCTCGAGGTCATGCTTCAGCAAGGTGTCAACGGGACGTTCGTAATCGATCAGGTATCACGACCGTTGGTGTCGATCTTGCCGAGAGTTCGGCCGGTGCCCGGTTCAGGTCAGACGATCACCATCACGGTGAAGCACGAATTTCCACTCGCAAAGCCCACGCTATTCGTCAATGGTTCACCGTTCACCGACTTGGGCTTGTTCCAGCTCCCACCGGCTGCACCCAACTTGACGACTTGGTCGATCCGGGAAGACGAAATCCTCCGTACAGCCGGCCCTGTCTCCCTCGAATTTCGGGTGAGAGAACAGCAATTGGGTGGACAACAAAAGTCACTATCGCCAGTTCAGGGAATCAACCGAGTCGAGTACTAACATGCCTTCCTCTCGCACGACGACACACTGCTGGATCGGCTCGATAGTTCTCCTGTCGACAGCGATTCGTTGCCTCGCTCAGCCATCGGTCGGAGCTCCGACCGGCTACTTGGCTTCCACCAACTGGCAGTGGCTATCCGGAGGTCCGTCATTACGACCTACATTCGCGGACGCCACGGGCGACGGATTGTCCGATCTCATCAGGCCATGGGGGGCTGGTTGCTGCATTTATCTAAGCCCAGGGCAGGCAGATTTGACACTGGGCCCCTCGTCATTCTTGCAGATGCCGACCGGTTTCGTCGTTCGTGAAATCAGATGCCGCGATTTAGACACCGATGGAATAGCGGATTTGCAAGTAACGGCGTATTTAGATAGTGCCACAAATCCAGTGTCCAACTACTTCTTGAAAGGAACCGGAGGCGGCAGTTTCGCACCGAGGCTGCCCTTTCCTGCCAGTCCGGGTGTCGTACAAGGGCAGCCCACTTTTACCCACTGTGCAGACCTCGACGGAGACACTCGTCCGGAGATCATCAGTTCCAGGCTCAGTTTCGTCTCGACGCTCGCTTCCGGCCCGTATGTCCTCGACGTCTTTTCTATCAATAATGTCGGTATGCCTCTATTGGTCTCGAGCGTGTCGGTCCCCGCTCCGACAGGGGAGATGCGCCCCTTCGAGATCACTCAATCCGGCGACTTCAACGGCGATGGTAGGGAAGACGTTTGCGGAGTGGGGGCCAGGATTTTCGCACAAGGTCCGGTTCCGACCATCGAGGCATTTGATGTGGTCGCGATTCCCGGCCTGGCCGGTGCACCATACTTGGGAACGCCCCTCCGTCTCACCGTTCCACCCTCTCAAGCGCGCGCTTCCGGCGGCGTCGAGTCGATATCGATAGCCGTGGGGGACGTTGACCAAGATGGATTTGACGATCTGATCGCCTACAATTACACGTCTCCAACCCTGCAGGGATTTGCGATTGCCAGAGGCGACCCCCAAGCCTTGATCACTCCATTTTCACCTCTCGCGCTTTCGCCCACGACCCAACTTGGAACCGGAGAGCTGATGGTGACGGATTTGAGTGGCGACGACATACCGGACCTGGCTGTTGTCGTCGCGCTCCGGAGTGCTCAGGGAGTCTTGACGAATCAATGGCTAGAGGTCTTCGTCAATGATGGGGCGGGAAACTTTTCGCTTCCCTTGGCCACGTCTTTCAGTTTCCCGAACCAAACCGCGGAATTGGCCAGGTTCGCCACTGATGGGGCCTTTGACAACGATTCGGACGGAGATCGAGATTTGTTCGTTCACTTGGACTTGTTCGGCCAAGGTGCGATTCTTCGCAACGACGTCCTACAGGGACCGGGATGCGTCGGAATGGGAGGGGCATCGTACCCTACGCTCAGTGCAGGACGGCCCTTCCTCGGCAATTCGACTTTCTCTGTCGGTTTGGATCAGGCCCAACCGGGATCTCTGGCTGCCCTTGGTCTATCTCTTGGATATTCCGCGAATGCCAGTCCCTGCGGGGGACCACTCATCGACTTTGCCCGGAATCTATTGGTGTTGCCGGCGGATCCTTTCGGACTCGTCGTTACCGACGCACAGGGTCAGGGAAATCTATCACTTCCGGTACCCCTCAATTTGCAGCTTGAGGGAGTACGATTGTATGCCCAGTGGGGTGTCCTCGATCCCACCGCCACTCTGGGTGTCGCTCTTTCTCCGCTTCGCACCTTGATCCTTCGGTGAGTCTCTCGGCGGCCAACCGAGGTGTGTGTGGATGCGGACAAGGGGATGATCGGGTGCTGGTCCACTCCCCTCCGTAAGCGGAACCTACGGGCACACATCCGGGTAAGCGCCACGTGTGCACTTCCTCGGAATCACGAGTTGGCCGCAGCGTTCCCGATCGCGACCCCACGACCGACTCCGTGGACCCGAGGGTCGCGTGCTCGGCGCTGAACCATACGAAGGCCAGCCCAGTCGAGGACTATCGGAGAATCGTCCGGGGCGCAGGATCAACGAGCGGTTCAAAACCAGCCGCCCGTGGTCGAATGAGGACCCGTCACCCCTCTCCAGCACCCCAGTTCCCCCTCGGATGTGATCCTCTCGCCTCCCCGATCGGACCGCCGATCACCAAATCCTACCGCCCCACTGAGGCCGCCGCGCCCCACCAATGGGACCGCGGATCACCAGATCCGCCCGCCACCGACGCCCCTCAACCCCCAGAACAAAAGTTCCGACCCAAATCCCCAGCATCCCCAGCGACAATGCCGTCGCCACCTGCCCCCCCCGCGGTGTCAGGATGGATGCCGCGACCTCTCTCGGCACATAAAAACTGAGCTGTTCACGACCCCGCGGCATGCCGCAGCCTACTTGACCTCCGCCGCCCTACCCTCGCGACCCGCGCCCCTTCGCTACTTACCCGCCTCGCGCTTAAACTCGAACTTCCGCGGAGTGCCGCCCTTGATCTGTCCGATCGTGGCCGTGAGTCCCCCTCCCGCCGACAGCTCGTACACGATCCGCCGCGGATAGTCGTGCAGCGGGTTGTCAAAAACCGCACGCGTTCCACTGATCTCCGTGAGCACAAACTCCGTCGCGACACCCCCACCAGGTTGGGCGATGTAGACCAACCCTCCATCACGTTCGACGATTCTCAAAAACTCGAACGCCCGCATCTTGCCCCCGGTCACGGTGCGCGAGCTCGCGAGCATCGCCCCCCCGAGCGGCGGGCTCCACCGCTCCTCGATCGAGGTCGCCCCCTCCGCACCCCTGGTCCCGACCCACGCTCCGGCCAGCCACCCCATATCCCCGATCGCCGCTTTGGCCGGCGTCGGCAACACGATGTCCTTCTCGTGGCGATACAGCGCGACCGCATCCCGGAACCGCACGATCAACCCGTCCGGCGTAACTTGAAACTCCCTCCTGATGACCGTCCGCGGCGTGGGGTTCCCCCCGCTCACAAAGTCAACGACATACGTGAAGACGTCGTCCTTCCACTCGCCGCGGTAGCGGGCCGTTTCGTTCTGTCCCGGCACTTCCGTCACCGTGCCGTCCAGCGCCACCCGCACATCCTTGTGCCCGGACCCGTGGCCCCGCACCAAGGTGACAGCCCCATCCTCGACGCTCATCGAAAACCTCGAACTCATGGGCGGTCCCAACTGCTCCAGTGCCCGCCCTTCCGTCCGATCCTCGACAAAAACCCACTCCCCTCCCAGCGCCTTCAACCCCTCCTCCTGCTGCCCACTCGCCCCCCAAACCGTCCCGAGCCCCCAAACCACCGCCACCACTCCCACCGTCCAACCCCACATGCTCATCTCCCAACAAATTCCCATCCCAAGTTCACCGCACTCCCACGGCCCCGTCCATTCCCCTGTTCAAAGTCCGGACAGCCCCGTTCCGCGGCCTCGCCCGCAAAAATACCACCTCTTCCCCCCATCTTCCGAGCCTGTCGTCCAAGACCACGAATCCATATCACCAACGAACGCGACGCGTGACCGCGAGCAATTCGGCGCGCAGGCTTGACACGACCTGGCTGGCTCGGGTACGCTTCCGGCAATCGCAAGGGTGTCTCTCGGATTGTGTGGAACGATCAAACACTCCTCGCGGGCGATGGAGAGCGGAAAGTGCCGACGAGATCGACCTTGCATCTGAGATCCGTATGCCTCGTGGAGAAATCCGTAGGATCTTTGCGCATGGCAAGAATCCCAAATCCAAGGATTAACTTACATAATTAATCCAGCCGCGTTTCAGTCTGCCTCCAGCAGCTTCCGCCGTCCTTCCTCGGCACGGGCGCAGAACTCCGGTTCTGGTGCGACTTGATAGCCTGCGTAAGACTCACGGATTAACGCAGATGCGGAGTTCAAGCAGGGTCGTATTTGCTCTCGTGACTGCAACCGCGGTTCTCGTGTTGTTGGGGTTTCTTCTCGAGCCGCGGATTTTCCCAGCGCGACCGCCAAGTCGTCACCAAGATCACAGCATCAACCTGAGTGATCGCGAGCCCGCACCGACGCCTTCACGACCGCAGAACGCTGCGATCACTTCTCGACCGTACGACTCGTCGAGCGGCAGTGACAACTACCTGGACGTCATCGTGATGGACGCCCAAACCGAGGCGCTCTTGGACGGTGCAACCGTCCATGGCGACCATGGCCGTACGGCTCAATGTGGAGAGCAAGGGCGAGCGCGGTTCGAGAATGGCGCCACCAGAGTGGTTGTTTCCCACCCTCACTATCTCACGTCACCCGTGATCCAGGCTCCCGATTCACCCGACGTTCCCTTAACCGTCAAGTTGGTTCGTGGCGCCACGGTCAGCATGCGGGTTCGTCACTACGCCTCGGAGCTCCCTGTCGCGCACTTGGGCCTCAGGTTGCGTCCGCTTACAGGGCCGGTGGCACGCCCGACAGGCTACCCTGAGCCGAAGGTCAACGAGGCGAATGAGAATGCAATTGGCTCTCACATCGAGTGGGCGCCGACCGGCCCCAACGTACTGGAGACCCGCAGGGGCAAGACAAGCGAAAGCGGGTTATGGACGGTAGAGGGGCTACAACCCGGCTCGTATCTCGTATCGATGGAACGACCGGACGTCTGTTTCGTCGGCGACCAGGTGAGGGTTGCAGTGGTAGAGGCTCCCGGGGAAGTGCTTTTGGAGACAAGTCCAATCTATATTCGCGTTGTCGATATCCAATGCCCCGCCGGATGTGGTGCCCGTCCGCATCCGAAATTGAGCTACGTGGAGCCTCAATGGCTTCAGGCGATGACCTCGTACGGCCATCCTTGGACGTATGAGTTCGCACGAGAAGCCCTGAACAGAATGGCGCCTCTCGGATCTACCACTGTTGCACGACACGTCGACGTCTACTGCGAGTCGGAAAAACCACCATTATCGAGCGCCGGAATCAGGTCGGAGATCTCGGTGGAAGGCACGAGCATATCCGCGAACATCGTACCAATCGATCGATTCCATCCCTCCGATGTTGCAGTCGTGCGCTGGGTGCACCAATGCGGCGTAGCGGGGAGAATCCGTGTACACAAACACCTGCATCTCGACCTCCCTCCTCTTGTCATCGGAGAGGCGGACGAATCCCATTTCTCAAGTCGTTCGGATGGCGCAGATTGGGTATTTGATGTGCCCTATGGTCGGTATCTCGTTTCCTTGCCATCGGGCCATTCAACAGTGCCGGTAACAGTGTCAGAACCCGAAGTGAGCATGGCATACCCTGACTTGGGCGAACTCTCGGTTGTCAAGCTCATAGGGTCCACTGCCCAGGGTTTTGCGTCAAACGCCTGGATGGCGTCGATCACGTCCCGCGAGTTCGATTTGGGCCTCGACGGAGTGGGTTCCGCTGCGGGCACACTATTGCCAGACGGCGACTACCATTTGTCAGTCTACGATCTGCGCGGCCGGACGGTCAGCACCAAACCCTTCACCGTCAATAGGCAATCATTCTCCCGCGTGATTCTGCCATTCGTTGTCGACGGTTAGTTCGGAAAGCGTGTGGTCTCTGGTTTCAAACATCCGGGGTGCTTGTCAGAAAACCGTCAAAACGAGCCACCCGGAGTCGAATCAAAACCAGCCATTTTGAGCAAAGGCGCGGAGCGCACCGCTGTTGCACTCTCCTTCAGGGGTGCTCATGGCGAATCAACGCGGACCCGAGGTGCCGGGTGGTGCATGTCGATCGGCCGCGAGGTCAACGCGGACGTTCGCACCTCCTCCCCACGCGCCGGATAAAGCCAGCCATCGTTCGGGTCAATGAAGCCACCCTGATCGTCGTCAGAAACAGAGTTCGGCGGATTTCGCCCACCGCGGAGACGAAAACCGTCTCGAGAGAGGAAAGCGACGCAGCCGGTCCTTCGGGTCTTCCGCGCAGAAGGTCTGTAACGGGTCGAGACCCGATGTCGCCGGACGCAGATCGCTCGAGCGTCTCCTTCTTGGAGGATAATCATGATCTGGAAATCTGTTGTCTACCTGGCTCTCTGCGGCTTGGGTTCCCTCAAACTCTGGGACCCGGACGCCCGGTCCAGTCCCACGTCGGTTCCTCCTGAGGGCCCGATTTCTACCTGGGTCACGACTGCTGGGCAAAACGAGCTGCCTGATGTCGCGTTCGGAGGCGGGTTGTATCTCTGTGTTTGGGCGAACGGCGGCACAATTCACGGCCAGTATCGAACCCCGATGGGAGTCTTGTCCGGTGCCTCCTTTCAGATTGCGACAACCATGTTGCCATCCGGAGCTGATTCTCACCCCACCGTCTGCTGGGATCCCGTTTCCACCGGCTTTGTTGTCGCTTGGGACGGCAAGACCTCCTTGTCCTCGAACTGGGACATTTTTGCCACGCTGGTTCCTCCGGCAAGCCAAACGTCGTTCACGGTCGTCAACGTGTCGCAAACCTCCTATGGAAGCAGCAACACTCAAGACGAGCGGATGCCGGATCTCGGTGCCAGCGGCGACCTCGGGGGGAATGGCGCTTCCATCCTCGTCTGCGAGCAACAGTGGCCGACCGACCGGGACGTAGTGGCCTTCCGTAGGACGGCAACAGGAACCTGGGGCTCGGTGCCTTTCCCGTGGTCGGCCACTGCGGACGAATTTCGCCCTGCGATTTCGCACCAGACGCGCTCGGGATCCGAAGACGACCTTGCCGTCGTGTGGGTGGAGATCGTGAATGGCCAAGGCGACATCAGGATCGCCGTGATCGACAACGTCAACACCAATTTCGCAATCCGGAGCGGCTTTCCGGCATGGGTCTCCCAAAACTCCGCAGACGAGAGCGAGCCGGACATTGCCGGAGATGACCCGTCTTACGCGGTGGTCTACCAGCGGCAATACGCAAACTTCGATTGGGACATTTACGCGCATTCCGTGAGCTCACCGTCGATCGGAGGGCCAATGCCGATCACCCTCGCGAACCAGCGCGAGATTCGACCCTCCGTCGCGGATTCTCCGGCCAACGAGTACTTGATCACCTACGCACGCGGCGCCGCTACTTCGTCAGGATCGCCTTGGGCGATCGCCGTTGCGCGCATCTCCACGGGCGCCACCGTGTTGGAATCCGGAATGAGCGGCGGATCCGATCACGGGTCGCCCGCCGTGGCCGCCGACTCCGGAGGGTCCTGTGCCCGCTATCTCCTGGCCTGGGACACCAACGCCTCGGGTCAAGCGATGGGCAATTTTCAAATTCAAGGCTGGGTCTGGACGGATGGAACCTGCCCTGCTCCTCCGCCGCCACCCACCGTGACCGCAACTCAGAGTGCCACGAATCTCTGCTCCGGAGGAATCGTGAACTACTGCGCCAACGTCACCGGAACCTACTCTTCGGTGAGTTGGAATTTCCCCGGGGGGACACCATCGACGAGCACGGCTTTGTGCCCTTCCGTGGCCTATGCTGCCGCGGGAAGTCAACTTGCCGCGACGGTGACGGTTTCCGGCACGGCGGGATCCGCTACGGCCACGTTGACCCCCGTCACGGTCGCCCCTGTGGTTTCGGCGTCCATCAACACCGCCACTCCGGGGCCTTTCTGCACCCAGCAAACCGTCACGTTTCTTGCTCAACCTCTCGGGCCCGTGACCGGCTACTCGTGGACATTCCCCGGGGGAGTGCCGAGTACTTCCACCGCCACCTCTCCCACGGTCACTTTCTCATCCTCGGGAAACATCACCGCTTCGTTGGTGGTGACCGGACCCTGCGGCCCATCCGCCCCGATTCAACACATGGTGACGATCGGATCGCCACCCTCGGTTTCCTCCGTTTTCGTGAGCAGTTCCCCCTGCGTCGGAACTCCGGTCCTCCTCACGACCAACGCGACCGGCAACATCACCGCGTACAATTGGTTGATCTTGGGTGCTCAGCCATGCTGCCCCACGGGACCGAGCCCGAGTGTCGTGTTTCCCACTCCAGGCAGCTACTCCGGGCTTCTGACCGTGCAGGGGCCATGCGGCGTATCGGCGCCGATTCCCTTCGCGGTCAACGTGCAAGGCCCCCCACTCGCCCAGATCACGGCTTCGCCGTCCGCGGCCTGTGTGGGGGAGACCATCACCCTGAGCGCCACCGGGACAGGGACGAGTTTCTTGTGGACCTTGCCCATGGGAAGTCCGTCTACCGCCACGGGCCAAAGTGTCATGGTTACCTACGCGACGCCGGGTTCTCATCCGGTCACCTTGACGGCGGTATCTCCGTGCGGGAGCTCGCAAACCGTTCACCAGATTCAGGTTTCGACACGGCTCTTGAGCAGCCTCACGCCCGCTCAGATTCCGACTTCCGCCTGGACTTCGCTCGGCCTGCCTCTGGCGGTGATTGGCCAGTGCTTCCAACCAAGCGATGTGGTTTTCGCTCAAGACACCCCGTGTTTGACCACCTGGCTGTCTCCCTCGCAGCTCCAGGCCCTCATTCCGGGGAATCTCTCCGTGCCGGCCCCCGGCAGCCCAGGCGGAATCGTGATCAGCGTGGCGTCTAGTTCCGGCTTTCCCACGAACCGCCTTGTGCTCACCGTAGGCGCGGGCCAAAACGAAGGGCATCAGGTCATTACCCCTTACGGATCCAGCCCCGGAAGCGCCGCGGTCCTGAGCCTCGCCGGAGGCGCCGCTTTGGCACCGTTGACTTTGGCCATCGACCCGGCGCTCACGACGGTCTATCCCTTTCCGGATGTCCCGTCTTCGTTCGTTCTCGGGGTCGGCAGCCCGGGCATGAGCTTCGTCTTCGACGGGCTCGGGATCGCACCGGGGTCCGCTCTGCCGACCGCATTGGACAGCCAAGGTGGACTTTCGATTCCCCTGGTCCTCCCGACTCCGCCACTGTGGGGATCGACAGGCTCCATGCAGGCCGCCTTCCTCGATCCCTCATCGCCTCTGGGTATGACGTTGACTTGGCCCTCTCCACTTCGCCTTTGACCCATCACTCCGGGGCGCGGTGCTCAGCGTTCCAAGTCGACTACCCACTCGTCCACCAACACGATCACCTCGCCGCCAGCCCGAGCGATTTCCGTCTGCTCGCCGACAACGACGAGCGGAATGCGGGCGGGATCCTGAGAGGTGATTTGGACCTTGATCTCCAAACGATGACGCCCCGACGTAAGGGAGCCCTCGGGAAGGAATCGTAGAAACGTGCCGTAGAGTTCCCGATCGCGTCCGTGCGGGTCCATCAACATGAATAATGCGCGATGAGTGACGGGGTCGATTTCCAACAGAAAGACCGCCCAACCGATCCACGGTTTAATCTTCTGCTCAACCTCACCGAACGAAAGGCCCAGAATCTCGCCCGGCTCCATGATCGTATTGCGCCACCTCGACAAAGTCATGGCTGCCACGGTCGAGGGTCGGGGATCCTCTCGTTCCAGTGAAATCGAGAGGCAGGAAGAAAAGTGGAAGGCCTCCAAGCACAGAAGACCGTGGCAACGCAGTCGTTTCTTTCCACTCCATTCGAAGGTCGGGCTTGTAATGCCGTGTGATTCGCTCGTATCTCCAGGCGCTACACTGGCACGGAGACATCCGAACCAATGGTTGTTCAGGGCCTCGCCCGACGGATGGAATCGGCTTCCGAACGAACCGAACACGTCGGACGAGCGCTCCATGGCCGCGGGTACGGGCTGCGTGGAATCCGGATCTCGGCTGCGGAGAGCTCGCCATTCCGTGGAATTGTCTTCGAAGTCCTCCGTCAACTCCGGCAATTCCTGCCAGGTTGCGGAGTGCGGCGAAACTTCATGCTTTGCGAAGGCGCCGTGGCGCGCCAACACGCTCAAGGTTTCCACCTTGATCGCACGCTCGACCCAAGGGTCGCCACCGTTCCTACCCATTTCCTTGCCGTCCGGAAACCAGGTAGACCAAACCTCGGTGGCGAGCGCCGAGCGGCCCGAGAGGAGGAGGGACCGGAGGGCCAGAGAATTCGCATCAGAGAGGCGGTCCCAACGCTCCGTCGCGATCACCAGCGCGAGCTCCATGAGCGCGGCATCTCCCTGAGCGAGGGCTTCGAATCGTGTCCCTGAAGGTGCCGAATCAGTATCGGACCGTCCCGACGCGGAGTGCAAGAACACTCCATTCTGGCGCCAGAGCCAAAGCCGCGTCTCTTGTCCTCCGGACCCGGGAAGCACGACTGGAACTCGGGGCTGATCCAAGAGGAGACCCCGCGCCGGTCCATTTGCCGTGGATCTCGAGGGCGTCAAGAGTATTCCCGCGCATTCTTGAGAACGATGAGATTCCATCTCGTACTTCCAGACGACGCGCGCCAAGAGACCTGGCTCGGCGATCGACAGGGGGGCAAGCTCATTGATCTGCACCCACGCGCTCCACCCTCGCGGCGCTGACCAAATTTTTATTAAGCCTGCGGGAGACGTGAGCTCCCGGCCTTCGAAGATCGCGGCTTCCAGGCCCAGCGCGGCGTCGTACCCGGCGCGATCGGGAGTGAAGTTCTTGGCGAGAATCCACCGTGATACCCCACCACGCTCGTCCTTGAGGAGGCCACGTATCGGAAATCCCGGCAGGAAGCGGGCCACGGATCTCCGGGCGCCGTACTCGAACTGGTGAATTCCCGGCGTGCGGTGCCCAGGCACGGACAAGAGCATCCTGTCATCGCCGCCGTCGACTTCGGTGTCGATGAGCAAGTCCTGCAGATCATCGTCCTTCATGACCGTCGTCGGTTCCATCACGTCATGCTGGTGATTCCCCCGTAGGTGCCAGTTCGGAACGAGGTGGAGGACTCGGCTCGAACTTCCTCCACGAACCGCGAGGAAAGTCTCCCCAGTCTGATGGCGGCGCCCGACTCCCGGCGGCCCGGCCGGGGCCGAGAGCCCAAGGGCCCAGCGCGCCGCCTGGGGAGAGGGAAGTTCCCACTCCACTACCGCTCCGAGCCGGACCTTGGCCGCGCGCTTGGATTCCCGCGACTCGTAGGTCACAGCCGCCACCACAGCACTTCCGAGCGCGAGATCATGGACCGCGACGTCTGTGATCCGAAGAGAGCCAGGTGCGGCCACCGCGCGCAGTTCATAGGGCGCCTGAAGCGGAGGCAGGTCCGACACGGATAAGGGAAGCTGCGCCCCCAAGTCGACGATTTCCGAGAGGGCAAAGCCCCCATCGACTTCCCTACCGGCTATGGCGATCGTCTTGGCGACTGATGTGCCTGGATCTCCAACCTGAACCACATGCAACGCTCCATCGGCGGCTTCGAGCCGATCGCCCAGCGGTACGCGACGTCTCGCCCGGAAAGCCGAGGAGACGTGCTTCGCCCAGCCCCAGCGGTCCGCAAGTCCAGGAGGGAGACTCTGGAGGTCTTCGTCGGGGGACTCATCAAGCATGCGCGCTGCCGACTCAAAGTCGGTCCGAACGATCGCGGCTTCCGCGCGAAGGAGCCGACTATGAGCTCTGATGTCCCCGGCTTCCCGGCCGAGGGCGGATGCGTGCTCGCCAATACGACGAGCCAGGACATCCCCGGAGCCGTGGCGTCCCGCCTCGGAGATTCGGTCGGCAAGCCTGCCGAGGCGGCGCAGGCTATCGGCATCGTCCTTCGCTTCCTCCACCCATAGCGCATAGCGAAGGTAGTCGGCATCCCTGGCCCCCCACTCTGGGCGGTCGAGGATCGTCTCCACTTCACGGCCGAGGTTTCTCAAGGTCTGGGCGCGTTGCGCGGTTCGGCGCGCCATGCTGTTCCACAGAGAAAAACCGAACGCCAGAAGCGTCGCGATGGTGAGCAGCATCGCGGCGACCCAGAGCGGTCGACGCAGAAACAGCGCACGAAAACGTCGCTTGAGACTCATCCCCTTCGCGAAAACAGGTTTCGAATCCAACCAGCGTTGGAGGTCGTCCGCGAGTTCCTGCGCGTTCGAGTAGCGGTACTCGGGCCGACATTCCAAGGCCTTCCCGAGAATTCTCGCCAAGGACTTGATTCTCAGTCGCTCCTGGCGAGTCGTCCCTCGATTTCCGTCCTCGAACCACTTGGCGAGATCGGCGTCACCGGCGCGGTACTCCGGGCTGGACTTCCAACCGTCGTAATCTCCTTCCGACTTCCAGCGCGCGCCCGCGGCCGTGAGAGCCTCCAAGAGGATGCGCCCCAGCGACCAGACATCCCATTCCGGTGTCAGGTAGGAGGGAGATACCGTGGGAGGCGGGCGGTACGCTTCGGTACCCCAGCGTGGAATTGTACAGTGGGATGTCGATAGGGTCGCGGAGACGCAATGGTCCCAGTCGATCACGACGGGGCGCCCTTCGAGGAGGATGATGTTCTCGGGTTTGAGGTCAGCATGGACGATGCTGGGCAGGAGGGAGTGGGCACGACCCACCGTGCGGGCAGTAGCGGCGACAATTCCGACAAAGTGCCTCCACTTGTCCCATTGCACTTGACCGGAACAAGCTTCTCGACAATCCTCTATCTCCTCTCTGCATGTCCCGCCATTCAGGAACGGGCGGAGGGTGACTATGATGCCCGGCAACGTCCCGATATGCGTGATCACTCCGACGGCCGAGGGACCCAGACTCTCGAGTTTCCGGAAGCGATCCTCCATGGACGCCACCAGTTGGTCGGTCGCATCCTGAGGAACGTCCAGGCTGTCGATCATTTCAAGTTTGACGGCGAACGGCAGATCGCCACCGTCCAGAGTCCCTACGTAGATCGTCGAGTGCGACGACTCGTGCAATTTACTGAGCAGAGTGATTGGGTTCGCGACGATCGGGCACTCCTCATCCGTGAAATAAGCTATCGCCTTGATGAGGAGGTGTGCCGCTTCATCATCGGATTCGAATCGGATCCGCTGCATGGTCACGTCGGGTTCCAATAGTTCGGGAAACACCCCCTATATTTCGCCAGTTCAGATTTCACGATACTGATGCTGACTCTCTGTTGGACGGCAATTTGGCCGTAGTTCATACCCGCAAGGTAGAAGGCCTCCCCGATCGTGCCGCAGAAGGGATGATCCTGCTTCAACCTCTCCATGGCCTCGCGCACGGACTGACGCAGATCCTCGATGTTTTGCGATGTGAAGAGCGACTCCGGTGTCAGCGCAGCCGCCTCCTGTTCCTTGTTTTTGCGATTGAGATCCCGACGTAGTCGCTCGATGCAGATGCGCATCAATGCGACTTCGATGTACCGCCTACGAGCGGGTTCCATTGATAGTTTTCCTTTCGCGCCGTTTCTCAACAACTTCAAGAGGAGCTCTGTGGCCACGCTTGTGGCACCGTAGTGTCCAGGCAGGCGGTTTCGCATGGCACGAGCGACCTCGTAGACCAACTCAGGGGGCAAGTCCCGAAGGGGGTTATCCATGCACGCCTCCTCCATGAGGAATGTGGTGAACAGCATCATAGAACCTCTGCGCTCCGAGAGTTCGTCTCCGAGCCACATTGCCAGGATCATCCGAGCAAGCCGATCGCGCTTGCCCACTTCCCCGGCCCTCATGGACGGTCCTCGGACCGCCCGCGGGCGAAAAATCGTCTCCGTTTCTCGGAAAGGCGGATCCGACGAGTCATCCGCACGCGAAATCCCACGCGGATCGAAACCCCAGGTAAGGCTTGTCGGATCGGATGTCACGGAACGAAAACGAAAGCCCCACAATGTCCAGATTGATTTGCGGACATGGCATCGCGCGCGGAAACCGACCACGCCGCCTGACCGCCCCCCAAGAACCTCCACCTCGTCCGCCGCCACCGCGGATCGTCCGGCAACGGGGGGCGCGTGAATTCCCGTCACAACAACCACGCCCGCAGTGGAAATTGAGGGCAGGTAGAACTCCGCTGAACTCGAAACGCCCCGACCGAGGCGAACTCCCATCGATCGGACCAGGCTGGAAGTGGCTCACGATTTCGACGCCAGCGAAATGCGGTGGGGCCGCTTTGGAGGCCACTCGCTGACAAGTCCCCAATGAACTGCGCTGTCCCCACTCTGGGAAAATCCCTCGGAATCGAGGCGGTTTATCCACCACTCTGCCCCTGTCCCCCCCGTCTCTATCCTCTTGCCACACCAGTGTTTGCGAAGAGCCGTCCACGCGTCTTGCACCCCAAGGAGAGCGACAGACGACCACCCTCATTCTCCCCTTCGATCACGCCCATGAGCCTGATCCGATCGCGATTGAGCACCCGACTTTCCCCCCTCGCTGACGATCTCATCCTCCTCCGCCTCGTAGGATGCCTACGAAGCGTCCCTTTCCGAACCTATCGACCCCCGATCCCTTCGTGCTCCCAAGGAAGGGGAGCACCTCATGACTTCAGCAACGATCAAACTCTTCCTACCCCATGGAGATGCCAGGCGCCTGCGAGTTGGCGAAGTCTCCAACTGGACGGGCAAGGCTCTCGCGGCGCCTCGAACGGAACTTGATGACCTACTGGCCCGCGAAGAAACCGAGAGCTCGGGCGTCTACTTCCTCTTGGGTGTCGATCCTGAAACTGGAGACAGCCTCGCATACATCGGCGAGGCTGAAGTCATCCGAGATCGCCTGAAACAGCATAAGACGAGGGACTTTTGGACGTCTGTGGTCGTGTTTGTCAGCAAGGATGAAAACCTGACCAAAGCTCACATCAGGTACTTGGAGAACCGCCTCCTGAACGAAGCGAGAATGGTTGGTCGCTACGCGCTCGAGAACAACAACACGACGAAACCGAAGCTCCCCGAGTCTGATCGCGAGGACATGGAGGTCTATCTGTCCCGCATCCGTCAGGTCCTGCCTGTTCTGGGTTCTGACCTGCTGTCGCCGATTGCCGGATCGAACAGGCCTACGCAGCATCAACCTCACCTCGTGTGCAAGATCAAGAACGCGGTGGCGACCGGTCGTCGAACCGAGAGTGGTTTTGTCGTCTTCGCGAAGTCGACAGCCGTTCTCGCGGTCCGTCCATCAGCCGAGAGCCAGTACCCGAATACGATCGCGCTTCGCCAACGGCTTATCCAAGACAAGACGCTCATCGACCAGGATGGTGTGTACCTTTTCACGAAGGACGTTGAGTTCACCAGCCCCAGCGCCGCGGCTGCGGTCATTCACGGTGGCAGCGCAAACGGGCTCATCGCCTGGAAAGACAAAAATGGGAAGTCCCTCAAAGAACTCGAGGACGCCTGACCCCTCGTTCCAGCTGCCCCGCTGTTTCGTGTGCCGCCCCCCCCCCGGACCGAGGCACACGAAGAATCAGCGCAGCCCGGACTGAAGACGGATCTACCATCATGAGGATGACCTCGAACAACTGGCAAAGACCACGCCGACCCACCCCTCGCGAAGGTCGATACGAATCCCTGGCAGTGCGAATCTCACCCGCCCAAGATCAGAGTCCTCGACCGCGCACCAGGCACGCCCCACTGCCGCCGACCACGGAAGGCGTCAGGGAACGGTTGAAAACCAGCCACCTGTGGTCAAAGCAAAACCAGCCACTTGAGCCCCATGGGTTCTACCCCGAGTCTGCCTGCTCCCATGTGATGGCTGGACCTACCTCGCTCAGAATTCAGCCTGATTCACACGCCAGGCCATGGAAAATCTCCGCCGCCGCCCGCGATCTTACGTGTCGAGTCCACTGGGCTGCACCCTCCGGCCACCTTCATTTTCTTTGACTTGTTGGCTCCGATGACTTCAATGCCCTTCGACCCAACGATACCACGCAATTTGATGGTGACCTTGAATTTCTTGATTGCGGGTAGACAGAGACCGCCGGGCAGGCAGCCGACGACCTCGATTCCCCAGTGAGTGGGGCAATCGATGTATATGCGAGGCAGGAGCGAGATCTTCATGTTGAGGCATGGAGCCGTGCCTTCGACCACAAGCGACTTGACCTTAGTCCCTGCGACGGTCGCCCGCGTGAAGGAAACCAGGGCGCAACTCTCTACGCCCGCACGAAGTGAAGAAGTCTTGGCCATCTTGAACGAACCTTTCACAAAGATTCCCAGGAAGGAGGGACGTGCCGAGCACGCCACTTTGTTCAGGGGAGGCTACACCCCCCTCACCTATAGCGTCAAGCTCGCTTCCATTCGCTGAAGCATTTTGCAAGAAGAACTTTGTTCATCCGGACACGTCCGCTGAATCCCCTCCGAATCATAGTTAGCTCCTTCCAATTTTGGGTGCACGGAGAATCTGAGGCACTCAGAAGACCATGGACCGAAGTGGACGCCGACCGAGCGGAAGATGCTGGGGTTGGTGCGCGCGTTCGAAGGGAGCGGGAAGAAGTAGCGAGAATTCTCGCAGAGCCACGGGTTGATTCCGCGCGGTTCTTCTGGTGGAAGATTCGCCACCGGCGAAAGCTGAGGACGGTGGAGGGAACCGGAAAGGTTCTCTTCTGGGACCACAGCGGGCGCATGTGTTGATCGCGAAGCGATTGTAGAGATAGGCCTTTCACTTCTGGAGGCCGCCTCCTCGATGAAGGCGAGCTTCGAGCTTCAGGTCGGAGAGCTCTTGCTGCTCTTCGAGTGGCTCGCCTCGGCGGGAGCGAAAAAAAACTGGAGAGAGCCTCGATCACCGTGACGATTTGTCACGGTCGATCGCGCTCTACATTTTTTCGTTGCCGTTGCACACAAAATCCAAGCTCTGCCTGTATACTCCGCCCGTGATGCCTGAAGCATCGACATCAATCGAAGCGGAGCGCGACTCCCTGCGCCGAGAAAGCTCGGAGCTACGCACTATCTCCCAAATGCTCGTCGACCGGCTCTACGGCAAGAAGTCGGAGCGGTCCGAGAAACCGCCGGACAAGAAGCAGCCGCCTCGAAATCCCGAGCCTGAAAAGACCGAGGACTCCGGTCACGGGCGCGCCTCTGTCCCGGGGCTGCATCCGCTCGAGACCACGACTTCGGATGTCCCTGAGTCGGCGCGCATCTGCGGCACGTTCCAGGCGCCGATGAAGACCATCGGGGACTCTCTTTCTGTGTCCTTTCGGGAAGCCTGCAATTATTCCGCAATTTCGGCATGTTCCCTGGGC
>CADEGH010000015.1 GCA_902826835.1 uncultured bacterium
GGTGGGTCGGTGGGTCGGTGGGGACGGTGGGAACGCGGATCACCAGATCCGCACGTTGGCGATGGAGGGTCGAGGCGAGGCTGAGGAACAGAAGTTCCGATGCAGGCCAAAACGCCGCTGTTTCCTTCCAAGAGAGGGACCGGAAGCGGAGAGGTCATCACCAGGCCGTCGGTGGCGCTCCGTGATGTCGACCTGGGCTACGGCGTCAAGTCGCAGGCGGATCTGGTGATCCGCGTTCCCATAGGGGGTGGCGCGCACGTCGGGGTGGCGTGTTGGATTCCAACATTCTTGGTGGCGCGCACGTCGCGAGGGGGCGTGGGGCCTCGACATTGGGGGTGGCGCGAAGCTCGGTGGGGACGGTGGGAACGCGGATCACCAGATCCGCACGCTGGCGATGAGGGGTCGAGGCGAGGCTCAGGAACAGAAGTTCCGATGCGGGCCAAAGGGCCGCTGTTTCCTTCCAAGAGAGGGACCGGAAGCGGAGAGGACATCACCAGGCCGTCGGTGGCGCTTCGTGATGTCGACCTGGGCTACGGCGTCAAGTCGCTGGCGGATCTGGTGATCCGCGTTCCCATGGGGGGTGGCGCGCATGTCGGGGGGGCGCGCATGCCGGGGGGGGCGGGGTGCCTTGAGGTTGGCGGGGGCACGCACGTTGCACCGCCGCAACGCGAGCGAACCCAGGCCTGCCGACCGGCCCACCCCATCAAGCGGAAATCAACGCCTCGAGATCCGCTGCGGAAAAGGTGTAGTGAGTCGCGCAAAAGTCGCAGCGGATCTTGGCGCCGTGATCTTCTTCGATCATGCTCCGCAGTTCGCCGTTGCCGAGGAGGGCCAACCCGGCCGCAATACGCTCCTGACTGCAAGTGCACGCAAACACCAAGCTCCTCCGCTCCAAGACCTGCCAGTCGATGCCCGCCAAGGTCCGATGCAGGAGGTCCTCCGGTCCGGCCGCGCCGAGCAGCGCGGCATCAGCCGGAAGCCTCGGCACCGAGTCCGGATCCGTGCCCGGCAGGGCCTGAACCAGCACGCCGGCGCTCTCTGCCGATAGGCCGTGGTCTTTGAGTCCGACCCCGGTCCGTAGCCGCGTAGGGGTCTGTTCGCTCCGGGTGAACCACGCCTCGAGGTCCTCGTCAATCTCGCCGCTGACCATCGGCACCTGACTCTGGCCGAAACCCTGACCAGGAATCTGGCGCATCACCGAGACGATTCCCTGGGGCAGCAGCCCGTAACCCACGCCCCGAGCCCCGGAAAACGGCCCCTCGACCCGAGCTCCCGGCGCCCGTAAGGAACCCCGCAGATGGCCGGGCTCACGAATTTCCGCCATAACCCCGCCGAGGGGGCCTCGACCCAGCCACTGGACCGAAAGCCGATCGCAGTCCTTGATCGAAGCCGGCACGATCGCGACGGCAGTGAGTGCCCGCCCCAACGCGATCGCTCCCAGCTCACTGGGGAGATGCCGCACCAGCGCTTCGGTGACCAACTCGCTCGTGAAAGCCACCCGAGCGCGGAGGGCCCCATCCCGGCTCACCGCCGCAATCACCTCATCGGTCATGGGAGAAGGTAACCGGAGGGCGACAAAAGCCGGCCGTTTCGCGGCCTCTTGACTTCGGGAATTGCGGACTCCCGCGCGGCGTGCAGCGACCCCTGACTGCAGGTCTCCGCCTTGAGCGGCCCGGCGCCCATTTAGGGTTGGCCGAATCCGGCTGGATCCCCTAAACTGACCCCGCACTTGCCTCGATCTCTCCGCCGGGTGGTCAGATGGGCCCCCGACTCCCTCCAGTCTGGATGATCTTATGTCCCGCACGATCTCCGTCGGAATCGCCTGCGCGTTGGCAGGCGTTTTGAGCACTGCCGCGTTGAAGCCAAGCGAGTTCTCGCCGACCTCCCCTCCCTCTCCCGGTCCAGTCGCCCCCAGCTCCGTGTCTCTCGGGGACCTGAACGTGCGGTTCAGCGCGACGGCCGAACACGCGCACTGGCATCACCCAGGCGTTCGCAACCTCGATCCCGCAGTCTTCGGGACCGTGGACAATCCCTTGGGCACCGAGTTCTCCTTCGGCGTCCCTCTCTACGACCGCAACGACGACGGCCAGGGGAACTGGACCACCACCGCTCTCCCCGTCGCCGAATCGAATAACGCCACCCACCTCCCCGGCGTGCACACGGCTACGCTGCGGGTGATCGACCGCACCCCAACCGACCAACCCTCCTACACGTCCCCCACGATGGACGAACTCTCCTTCGAGTGCAGCGTGGTCGACCCGTTCGGTCGCCAAATCACGATTCGCGCGAACCAGGCTCTTCCCAAAGGACCGTTCACTCCGTTCTTCGGCGGAGTCGGGACCAACACCCTCGTACACGGCCAGACGGGTATCGGCTCGAAGCTGACCCCAAGGACCTTTGCTTACTGCCTCATCTACGCCAAAGGCGAAGTCCTGATCGATGGCCAACTCCTGCCGGGCAACGACCAGCGGCTCATCCACGTGATGGTGTGCCAGGGCACCGCCGACGACACCTACAGTCCCGGCGCCGCCGGTGGAACCGGCCCCTACACCGGGAGCAACGACGAGGTCGATCCCGACGACCTCGAACTCCACGTGCACGTCCCGCCCACGCGTTTCACTCCGAACCCGGTCGCCAACTCCCCCGTCGTCGGAGTGGGCACCGAGTGGATCCACCTCATGTTCGAGGAAGTGACGATGCGCGGCAGCACGATCAACGGCACGATCACCCGCTGAGGACCACCGATGAAAATCACTCACGTCACCGCGGGCATCCTGGTTGTCCTCGCCTCGTTCCTCGGAGCCCAGTCGAGTCAAAATCTCAGCCTCCACGACCAAGTTCCCTATCCCGTAGGCACCTGTGCCGATCTGTGGCTCGACGGAGATCGCCTCTTCGTGGCCCGCCGCGGCGAGGGTTTCGCGATCTTTGACATCAGCGATCGCACCGACCTCGTGCCGATTTGGTCCGGACGCGCGGAGCTCTTCATCCAAGACATCAAGACCCGTGGCAACCTGGCCATTTGCAGCAACGAATCCGGGAACGGGCAAGCGATCTACATCTTCGATGTCTCTAACCCGGCCGCCCCCGTGCAGGTCTCCAGTTTCGGCTCGCTGGTCCTCCCCACCTGCAACAACCTCGTGGTGCGAGGGAACACCATCTATGCGGGATGCGTCGTCACCGGCATCGTCTCCGTCATCGACATCTCAAACCCGAGCATGCCCCAAGAAGTCGGCTCCTTCGGCAGTTCCTACCCGATCGCGCTCTTCCACGACATCGCCGAGGTCGATGGTCGGCTCTATGTTTCCTGGCTCTCCGGGGGATTCGATGTCCGGGATGCCGCCGCAAACCCCGCCAATCCTCCCCTCCTCTACTCGAAGCAAGTCCCGACTTCGCTCATTCACAATGCCTATCCGCTCGGAAGCGGGCAATACGTCGCGACCACGGACGAGGTGAGTGGCGGGTACCTGCGCATCTGGGACGTCTCCAATCCGCTGAGCATCACCGAGGCCGCGACCTGGCGCGCCAGCCCCATCGCGGTGATGCACGATCTGCGCATCGTCGACCACTTGGCCTTCATCACCAACTACACCGAGGGGCTGCGGGTGGTCGACCTGCGGAACCCGCTCAATCCCGTAGAAATCGCCCACTACGACACCTTCACCGGCGCCAACGCGTTCACCTTCGGGGCGTGGGGGGTTTTCCCCTATGACCGCGACACCGTCTATGTCGCGGATTTCTCGCGCGGGGTCTTTGCGTTCGACCTTTCCCCCGTCACCACCGGCCTCACCGCGAGCGCCGCTACCTACAACTGGGGCGATACCATCGCCCTCACGCTCAGCGGACAGAACACCACCTCCACCGACCTCCCGATTTTTGTCGAGTTGAGCTTCACCGTCCAAGAATTGGGACTCGGGAGCGCTTCGCTGATCGGGGTGCCGCTGCTCTTGCCGTCCGGCGTGCTTGCCCAAGGGCCGTATTTCCTGCCGCTCCCGTTCCCCGGCCCGGCGGGCCCGTTCCACGTCACCTTGACCCTGAGTGCTTCCTCGGCATCTGACCTTCTTCTCTACGACGCGGCCAGCGTGACGGTCACGATTCAGTGATTCGACTCTGCTTGATCCTCGTCGCGGTCCTCGGATTCGGGCCTCCCGCCCCCGGCCAAAACGAGCACATCTTCGTGTTCGTCGACGGTTCGGCGCCCGGCCCCGGAATCGGCACCGAAGCGGATCCGTTCACCACGATCACGGACGCCATCAACTACGCCTTTCCGCACGACTTTCTGTTCGTGAAACCGGGGGTGTACCAGGAAGCATTGCAGATCCCCTTCTTCGTCTTCATCACCGCGATCGAGGGTCCGGAGCGCACCGTGATCAATGCCACCGGCCTCGCCGGCGACTACGCCGTCACGATGGACGTGCTCGCGCAACTCAACGGATTCACGGTCACGAAGGCCGACGGAGGTGGCATCTACGCCGAAGTCCAAAGCGGCGGCCCGGAATTTGGCCGCATCATTCGGGGCAACTGGATCCGCAACTGCGCCGGCCACGGCATCCACTTGGTGGGTCCTTGCCATCCCTCGGTCGTCGAGAACTTGGTCTTCGACAACGCCGGCACCGGCGTGGTCCTGGAGGATGGAGCCTCTCCCTACTTCGTCGGCAATACGGTCACGAGGAACGCGGTGGGCTTCGAGCGCTTCGGGCTCTTGCCGGACGCCGCCGCCAAGTTCGGGAACTCGATTGTCTTCGGCAACACGGTCGAGCTCTCCGGTGTGAGCCCGGGTTTCTTCCAGACCTCCATCCTCGGAGACGCCTCCCTCTCTGGCGTCGCGGGCTGCTTGTACGCGTCGCCTGCATTCGTGGACCAAAACGCCGCCGACTTCCGTCTGCAGGACACGTCACCCGGCATCGACGCCGGTGACCCCCTCATCGTTCCCTATTCGAGCCTCTTCGACGCTCAGGGTTATGGCCACCTCCGCGTAGTCGACGGCGACCACGACGGAATCGCGCGGGTCGACATGGGCGGTCTCGAGCGGGGCGGTCTCGCCTTCCGCCAAACCGGAGTCGGCGTCGGCAGCACGGTCGAACTGGAGATCGACGCGGCGCCCGGAGCGCTCTTCCACCTCGCTCTTGGCATCCCCAACACCAATCCCGAGATACTCGGGCCCACCGTAGCGGGCTATCTCATGCTCGAGCCCGCTTCGCTCGTCTCCGTTCTCGTCACGAACGTGGGGAGCAATGGCCGCTGGAACCTGCTCCTGCCAATCGCCGATCCGGCGCTGGTCGGACTCGAGCTCCCTCTCCAGGCGCTGGTCGCCGACCTCCAGCCCACCGTTCCGAGAATCGGATTCACTAACGTCGAGCGCCTGAAGATTCGCTGACGCGGTGGGCGCGCCAAGGATCGGCTACGGGATCGGGGTGTAGAGCAGCGTCGTCGAGACCGCCGTGCTGCCATCGGAACCACCGGCGATCAGCACGCTGCCGTCAAGCAAGAGCACTGCAGCATGAGTGCCCTGGTTGCCGGGGAGCGGATTGCTTCCCGCGACCACCGTGGCGCCTGCGGAGTAGGTGCCGCAGAGGCTCACACCACCGAACACGATGGTCGTGCCGGAGAGGCTGATCGAGCCGCCGCCCGAGATGTGGGCTTTGCCGTTCTTGAGGAGCACTTGGCCGTGCATGAGGGCACCGGCGGGGAGGTTGCCCGCGGCGCTCCAAGCAGTGCCGCCCGTGTTCAGGCGGACGCAATTGGCGGTGGTGGTGATTCCCGTCGTGATCCCGAAGAGACTGACTGGTGCGAGGCCGCCGGAGAGGAAGACCTCACCATTGCCCATCAAGGTGGCTCGGTGCCCGACGCGGGGGGTCGACAACGCCGGCCCGGCCGAGAAGGCATTGGTCACGGGGTTGTAGTAGGTGGTGGTGGTCGTCCAGGTCGGAATTTCGATGCCCAGCAGGGTGGTGGCGCCGTTCAGGCCGGACGCGCAAAGCACCCGACCGTCGGCGCGCAGCGTCTGGGTGTGGCCGAAGCGGCGCGACGCCATCGTTCCCGGAACGTTGGTCCAGGAGTTGGTGTTGGGATTGTAAATCTCCCCCGTGTTCTGCGCGGTGCCCAAAGCGTCGCCCAGCGGAGTCGTGGAACCTGGCAGGGTCTGGAAGTTCGTGACCCCTCCGGCCACGAAGATGCGACCGTCGTTCAGCACCGTGGCCGAGTGCCCGCAACGAGGCGAGTTCATGGGGGCCGCACCTCCCCAAGTGTTGGCGACGGGATCGAAGATGTCGCAGCTCGCGGTGACGGCGCCTGTGGCATTCGCGCCGCCGATGACCAAGAGACGCCCGTCGGCCAGGCGTGCACTGGCGGCAAACGCGCGGGCGGAGGACATGCTCGGACCTGGGCTCCAGGATCGCAGGTAGGGATTGAAGATCTCCGTGGTGGCCGTGCCGGCCGGGGCCGTGATCGACCCACCACCGCCGCCCGCGAGGAGCACGCGGCCATCCAAGAGCAGATCCGCAGTGGCGAGAGCCCGCGTCCCGGAGAGACTCGGCATCGCCGCAAAAGAGTCCGAGGCTTCGAAGTCGACGCGCACCGCGCGGGTGAGGGCGATTCCGGAGGGCTGTCCGCCGTCTCCGACCGCGCCTTGGGCGAAGGCGACGACGCTCAGGAGAGCGGGATCGATGGGCAGCGGAATCACCACCTGGAAGACGCCCCCGACCGGAATGACCCCGCTGAGAACTTCGCCAAAGTCCGGAGTGGAGGGGTCGATCCAGAGCGTGCCCACGCCGGGCAAGGCGATCTGCGCCGGCTGGCTCGATAGGTAGACAGAAAAGGGCGCGCCCACCGCACCCGACACTCGGATGGTCCAATTCTGGCCGAGGCCGGGCGGGCTCGTGTCCAGTTGGCCATTGCCTCCGTTACCGGCTTGAGCCGAGAGAGTGCTGGCCAGCACTCCCAGAGTGAACATCGCGGGGATCCAACTTCGCAGCATGGGGTCTTCCTTGAAGGAACGAGTGAATCAGGAACAAGGGAAGCCTACCTGAAGAGGGGGACCGAGCGGATTACCCCGAGAACGCAAAAACCCTCAGCAACGCCGATTGTTTGCTCGCCGAACCAGTTTCCGCTCGGATTGACCGTGGCAGAGATCCCCGGTGTCTTCGGGCCGAGAGCGGTCCGCAACCGGAATCACGCGGTCGGAGCCGAAATCGAGTAGGGAACGAGCTGCCACACCTGCTCGCGGAGGGAAACGAGGCCCTTCTCGCGGAAGCGGGGCTCAAGAGCGTCGGCATCGGCCAACGGAACGATCGAGTGCGTCGACCCGTACGCGCGCTTGACCTCGGCCGCCTCGACACAGAAGGGAGGGCCCGTCATCCGGGATTGATCGTAGACCAAGGTCACAAGGAGCGTCGGCACCGCTCCGCGGGCCAGATCGAACAACTGGCGGACGTAGCGGGAACGCATTTCCGGCGGCAGCGCGATCATCGAGGCGCGATCCCAAATTGCGTCTACCTTCCCAATCTGTTCGGGGGTGAGAGTGAAGAAGTCGCCACAGAAAAAATCCAACCCGGAAACCTGATACCGAACGTGCGCGCCACTCTCGCTCACCTTCGGAACCAAACCCTGCTCCCGGAAAAAGGTCTCCACCGCGAGCTTGGACAATTCAACCGCCACCACGGAATGGCCCCGCCTCGTCAGCCACACCAAGTCGCGCGACTTACCGGCGAGGGGGACCAACACCCGCTCCTTCTTGCGAGGCAACCACTGATCCGCGAAGCGTAGGAGCTGAGGGTGATCCCGGTCGAGGTGGAACCCGATCTGCCCTGACTCCCAACGTTTCAGCCAATCTTCGTGTATTGCCGTCATCCTCGAGTCTCCAAGGGCTGCATCAGCGCCCCGCCAGCAACAGACGCCCCCAGAACTCCAGTTCCCCCTCACCCGAAAGAGGTGGGTCCGTCGCAAGTCGCGAAGTCGTCACGAGATCCCGCGTCTCCCGGCCCGGGCCCAAGACTCGGTTGGAAAAAAGCCGAAACCGACTGCGGTCCGCGAAGCGCTCGAGCCGCTCCCTGGCAACAAACGCCGCGTCGCAGCGTCCGTCGAGCAGGGCCTCCGCCCTTTCCTCGGCGTCGACCTCCGTGCGCAACTGGAGACGTCGATGGGCCGGGCCACCCCGCTCGATGCGCTGACGTGCGACGAGCCAAATTTCGTCCCCTTCGCTCGTCACCGCGTAGTCGACCGCGAGAGCGGCCGCCAATTCTTGCGCCGGTACGGCCGTCCAGATGCGCAGCGGAGGCGAGGCCACGGTCTTCGGATGCCCCTCGACCAGGGTCTCGTCGAAGAAGTGCACGCTCGTGCCAGTGCAGGCGGCCAAGAGAGCGATCCCGAGGAGGACAGACAATTTGTACATGGTGACAATCAGTAGCGACGCCTGGGGGCGTTGACGTAGCGACAGTCGGGACACCGGAGCGAGTCGATTCCGATCACCCGCGCGGGAGCGGAAGCTCGTTCAATGACGACTTTGGTGCCGGAGTGGAGTTGGTGAGTGCGGTCATCGTTGTCGGCGGCCAGGATGCCGGGACCGCGCGTGATTTCGACCTCGACTCGACTCCGCTCGGAGATGACGAGGTGATTGAGAGGATCGGTGCAGTTGTTGAAGGCGACGCCGAATCCCACCCGCAGGACACAGCGAGTAATCGAGCGGAAGTACGCGGAACTCCCGAACGCGGTGCACACGACGAGACCATCGCCGATCATTTCCTCGCTCTGCGCTTCGCCGTCGATCGCTACGCGGAACCGCACCGCCGAGCGGGGATCTCCGTTGCGCACGATGATGTCGTTCAGCGCGAGCACTTCTGTGCCGAGAAAACGCCCCGACAACTTGACGAGTTCGGTTTCCGGCAATTCGCGACGCTGTAAGCGGCGGAGGAAGTGATCGTCCCGGTGGACCTCACATTTCCGGCACGTGGCATCGCTGCGGATGCCGAGCTTGGGGACGCCGGGTGCCACCCGCTCCGACCCGATGAAGGTTCCGTCGCCTCCGTAGGCGATGATCGCCTCCGGCTCGGACTCCACCCGCACGAATCCCAAGTTGTCCAGCAACTTTAGGAACGGGTCGGGGGCCTGGCCTTGGACTTGCACCTTCACGGGAATCTCCGGGGATGGTGGGTTTTATCCGAGCCGCCGCTCGCCGAGAATGCAGCCATGGAAAACCCCTTGGAAGTGCCCCGCTTGGGCTCGATTCCGAGCTTGCCGCCGGTTCGGCTCCGCGAGACCCCCGAGGATTTCCTGGTCACCGAGGTGCCCTTCGACGGCCGGGCCGCGCCGGACGAGCCGACCGGAGAGCACCTCCATGTGGAAATCCAGAAGCGCGACCTGACCACCGCCGCGGCCGTGGGCCTCCTTGCCCAAGTGCTCGAGATTCCCGAGCGCGAGGTCGGCGTCGCGGGGCAAAAGGACCGTCGGGCGGTCACCCGCCAGTGGATCAGTCTGCCGGCCGCGTGTGAGGATCGCGTCGCCACCGTGGCGATTCATGGCCTCCAAATTCTGAGTGCCGAACGTCGTCCCCGGAAGCTGCGCCTGGGAGCGCTCGCCGGGAATCGCTTTCGGATTCGCCTCCCGGGGCTTGGCGCTGAACACGTGGAAATCCTGCGCGCGCGCCTCGGCCAACTCGCGGAACAAGGCGTCCCCAATGCCTTTGGACCCCAGAGATTCGGCCACGGCGGCGAAAACGCGGTATGGGGTCGGGCGATCATCCAGAGTGACGCCAATGCGCTCTACGAACTCGCGGGGTCTCCGGTGACTCGCGGTGAGAGTCCACGGGTCGTCGAGGCGCGAACGGCCCTTCGTGAGCACCGATTCCCGGACGCGCTGCGCCTGTTCCCGAAGTCCTTCGTGATCGAACGCCATTTGGCGCACGCCGGCCGGATGGGCCTGGAGCGGCCCGAAGGCCTGCGCACGCTCCCCCATGCTCGCCGTGATTTTCTGATCTCCGCTTGGCAGTCCGCGTTGTTCAACGCGGTGCTGCGCGCCCGCATCGAGAGTTTCGGAACGCTGATGCTCGGGGATGCCGCGATGAAACACGAAAACAGCGCCTGCTTCCTGGTCGAGGATCAGGGGGCGGAAGCTCCCCGCGCCGCGCGCATGGAGGTCTCCCCCACCGGCCCTCTCCCCGGTCGCAAGATGCTCCATCCGACCGGCGAAGCCGCGAGGATCGAGGCGGACGCGCTCCTGGCCGAGGGCTGCGCATGGCCCACCACGAGCGTGCGAGCCGCCGAAGGTGCCCGCCGCTCCCTGCGGATGCCGCTCAGGGAGGCCGAAGTCGAGCTCGAAGCGGACGGCGTTCCCTGCCTCGCCTTTTTTCTTCCCAAGGGTTCCTTCGCCACCACGGTCCTCGCCCAGTTCGGGATCCAGGACGAAGTGCACGGGGAGTAGGCCATGCCGATCGAGGAAAAGCCGGAGGACCAGTTTCTCGACCTGTACGTGCGCGACCTCGCCGCCGGGCGGGAACGGAGTCTCTCCGAATACGAGCGCCTGTTTCCCGCCGCCAAGGCCGAGATTACTCGACACTTTTCCGGACAGTCCCGGACGACTCCCGAAGGGACCACGGTCGGCCTGCGTCCGGAGTTGACGGTGGGGTTGACGCTCGGGCCCTACGTTCTGAAGGAAGAACTCGGCCGTGGGTCATTCGGCGTCGTTTTCCGCGCGGAGGATCGACGGCTCTCGCGGCCCGTGGCGCTGAAAATCCTCATGCAGCCGAGCGTGGCGCTCCTCAAGCGATTCGAGCGCGAGGCGAGGCTCCTTGCCCGCCTCGATCATCCGGGCATTTGCCCGATCCACGAAACCGGCACCCTCGAGGGTTACGCCTACATCGCAATGCCGTATTGGCGAGGCGAGGTGCTGGCCTCGCGGTTGGCATCCCGCCGCTCCGACGACCGGCGATCCGGTTGGCGGGAGGACCTCGCTCTCGTCGCCAAGATCGCTCGCGCGCTCCATGCCGCCCACGAACAAGGAGTGGTTCATCGCGACATCAAGCCCGGCAATCTCCTGATCACGGAGGCAGGTGAGCCGATCATCCTCGACTTTGGCCTCGCCCAATGGGAGGACTCGAACGCCTCGCTGCTCAGCACTCCCGGCGAAGTGATCGGAACCCCCCTCTACATGTCGCCGGAACAAGCGAGGGGTGAGCCGCTCGGCCGCGCCACCGACGTTTGGTCACTTGGCGCCGTCCTCTTCGAGATGCTCAGCGGAGCGCCTCCCTTCAGCGGCGCCACCCGCCTCCAACTCCTTCGGGCCATCGAATCCGAACCTCTGCCGGAATTGCGTCGACTCCGGCCCGATCTCCCGCGCGACGTGACCACCATCCAGTCGACCGCGCTCCACCGCTCTCTGGCCTTGCGGTACCGCACCGCCGCCGATCTTGCATTTGATCTCGAGCGGGTGCTCGAGGGAGCGCCGATCCGGGCCCGCCGCGAAAATCCGCTCGGACGCCTCTGCCGGGCCGCCCGCCGCGAACCCGTGCTCGCAAGCCTGCTCCTCGCGTTGATGGCCGCGCTCCCCACCATCACCTGGCTCTTCCTCGGCCATCGTGCGCAGGCACGTGATGTTGCCATCGCCCGCGCGCTCTTGGACTCGGAGCGCCGCGAAGAACTCCTCAATCACGTTTCCCTTCTCGTCTTCGAAGGCAGCCCGGACGCCCTCTCGGAATTGGGCCGCCTCGAAGACCCTGGCCCCGAGGGGGAGATGCTGCACGTGATCGCGCTCATGAAGTGCGACAAAGACGAACTGGCCCTGGAGCGGCTGAATCGCCTCGCCTCGGAACCGACACTTCGGAGGGTCGTTCGGGTCTATCGCGCCGACCTACTCGCCAAGCTCGGTCGCCGGGAGGAGGCTCTGGGGCTGCTCGAGGACCTGCCACCACCCGCCAGCTCAGAGGACAGGCTCTTCCTCGCGCGAAGGCTGCTCACCGACCGGAACGAATTTCACGGACCGAACGCCAAGGAGGCCCTCGCCCTTGCGGAAGCGGCCCTTCTCGCCGCCCCGAGGCCGCGTGCTCTCTACCACTCGACCTTGGCCACCGCGGCGGCATTGAACAAGGATCGCGACCGCGTGAAAGCCGTAGCGACAACGATGCTCGAGTCTTGGCCCGAGTCGGCGGCCGTCTGCTTCACCGCCGGTTGGACGCTGAACGTCGTCGGGGAGGCCGCACCCTCCTTGGCTGCCTACGATCGTGCCTTGGCTCTCCGACCTGACTTTCCCGAGGCGATGATCAACCGGGCGGCGGCCCTTTCTCAACTCGGCCGCAGCGAGGAGGCGTTGGTGACACTCCGGGAAGCCCGGAAGTTCACCGAATCGACGGGCGTGGCCTCGCTCGCACTGGGCCGAGAACTCTACAGCCTCCATCGATTCCGAGATTGTCTCGAACCTCTCGCTCACGCGCAGTCGCGGCTGCCTCGCTCCGAGCAGGCTTGGAACACCGCCGCGCTGGCCCATATCAACTTGGGTGAGCCTGAGGCAGCAATGAAGCTGCTCGACCAGGGCCTGAAGCGCCTACCGGCGAGCGAATTTCTCCTGCGCACCAAAGCCGGCCTCCTCGTCAACTCGGGTCGAACGGCCGAGGCCATCGAGGTCGGCCGCGCCGCCATCGCCGCGAACCCCAGCGGTTCTTTGGCCTGGAGCAATCAGGCCATCGCTTTGGTGCAACAGAAAGACCTCGTCGCCAGCGCGGAGCATTTCGCGAAGTCGCTTGAGCTCGACCCCTCGCCTTGGCCCATTCGGCAAGCCCTGTCACGCATGCTCGAGGGGGAATTGCGCCGTCCAGAGGAGGCCATCCGAGTGCTGAACGACGGAATCCGATTCGCGCCGGATGCAGTCGAACCGCGCGAAGAGCTGGCGTTGCTCCTGATCCGAGACGGTCGCTTCCCCGATTCGATGGAACACTGGGCCAAAATCTCGGAAATCGCGCCCGAGCACTATCGTGCTCTCGCCTACCTGGGCCGTGGCCACTTCGAACGTGGCGACTACGCCAAGGCCCGGGAACTGCTGAACCGGGCACTCGCGGTACCGATATCGACCAAGTCCACTCTTCCCGTCGAAGCTTGGCTGCAACTTGCTGAGCGTGCGGCGACACTCGTGTCGGCCTTGCCCGACTATCGCGACGGCGCGAAGGAGCTTCCGGACGACCCCCACCAAATCCTGGCCCTCGCGCGGGTCGCCGCGCATGCTGGTGATGCGGGTTCGGCCGTGCGCTGGGCCGAGTCCGCGCTCTCGGGCCTGAGCGACTCGAGTCGTGCCGATGACGAAGAACGCGACCAGGCCGCCATGGTCCTCCTCTTGGCCGCCTCCCGTGCCTCGCCGGGCCTGAATCTCGGCCAAGCTCGATCCCGCGCCTTGAGAGAACTGCGCGCCTTGCTCGGAGCCTGGTCGATCGACGAGGAGACTTCGGACAAAGCGCTCGCTCACGTGTCGAAGACCCTGAAGGAGTGGCGCGGCGCGTTCGAAACGGAATTCGTCCGCGACCCGGTGTGCCTGCGCGACCTGCCCCTCACGGAGCGAATCGCATGGTCGGCATTCTGGAGCGAAGTCCATGTGCACATCGAGGAGCTGCGCCGCTTGCCGTGACTTTGTGCATCCGCTCCTCAGTGCGGCGATGCGGAAAGGCGGTCCAGACGACGCAATCCGGGGCAGCGCCAAGCGACTACGGCCACGACGGCGATGGCCAGGACTCCTCCCAAGACAACCGCGTTGGTCGTTCCGAGCAAACGCGCGGTCACTCCCGACTCGAAGGCCCCGATTTCGTTGGAACTGCCGATGAACATCGTGTTGACGGCCGCCACACGACCCAGGAGTTCGGTCGGCGTGCGGGTTTGGATGAGGGTGTGGCGCACACACACGCTGACGTAGTCGAGGGTGCCGATCAACAACAGGAACAGCACCGAGAGTTCGAAGGACCGCGAAAGGCCGAAACCAATCGTGCAGAGGCCGAACCCCACTACTGACCAAAGCATGACCGCGCCACTGCGACGCATCGGCGGTAACCGCATGATCAAGAGGGACATCGCCACTGCCCCGACCGCCGGAGCGGCCCGGAGCACCCCCAGACCCTGCTCGCCGACGTGCAGAATGTCGCGCGCGAAAACCGGGAGGAGCGCGACCGCACCACCAAAGAGCACCGCGAACAAATCCAAGAAAATCGCCCCGAGGATGACCGGTTCCGTACGCAGGAATGCCAATCCGCGCGTGACGCTCCACCAGAACGGCTCCGCCACTTTCCGCTCCGCTTTCGGCTGGTAGCGCACGATCGCCAAGCAGCCGAGCGAGGCCGCAATGAGCAGCGCGTCGATGCCGTACGCGAGTTTCGGGCCTCCCCACGCCCACAAAAACCCGCCCAAGGCCGGGCCTACGACGGCGCCGGTCTGCCACACCCCGGTGCGAATATTCACGGACGGGCCGACCAACTCCGCCGGCACGAGCTCCGTGCCCATGGCCGACCGCGCCGGCGCGAGGATTCCGCGAGCCAGTCCGGTGGTAACGATGACGCCGTAGATCGCGATCAAGAGGCCGTGCGAGCCTCCGACGAACGAGAGGAAGAAGAGCGCGAGGGCGGCGACGAGCAAGCTCAGCGTGGAGAGTCCCACGAGTCTTCGGCGGTTGAACCGATCGGCGAGATGTCCCCCCCAAAGGGCGATGCCGATGCTCGGGATCGCCTCCGCGAGCCCGATCAGTCCGAGTGCCAGCGGATCATTGGTGAGCGCGTAGACCTGCCAACCGACGGCAACGATCTGAATCCCGAGCCCCAGCGTGAGCAAGAAAACCGAAGCCAAGTACCAACGAAAGTTGACATCGGAGAAGAGGGCGCGGGACATCGCGCAGGACGGTAGCAGCGGGGACTTCGGATTCCCGGGATGCCGCTGGCGACGTGGTCAGCGGAAAAGGCACTCGGGATCGAGCTCGACTCGCACCGACTCCGCGATCGGAAGGCGATCGAAAAATTGTCCGGATCGGAACCGGAAGCTCAATTCTTGTCAGGTGGAGAGCTTTCGACTCTCCTTCACTCTTGCCTTCCGTTTCCACAGCCCGCGAGATCACCCATGAAAACTATGCTCCCGGTTCTTGTTTGCCTCTCTTCCTTCTTGGCGGTGAGCAGTCCTGCTCAAGGCCAGTCGCCGAGCGTTTCGGGTTTCATGTTCAAACTGCTGAATTACGCAGTGCTTGTGCTCGAGACCGACGGAATCGAGTGTCCCAGCGGGCTCAGAGTCGAATACCGATTCTGTGGACTCCCGGACTGGGCGCCGGTCCCCGGGGTGACTTGGGATGGCAACCGCGGAATCGCCGTATTTCCATACGTCCCCGGCCTAACCGGTGCTTGCATCGAAGTCGCGGTCGTCTGCGGCAACAACGTGATCGCAAGAACAGTCGTCAACTATCCGTGATGCGGGGATCGCAGCCCGCCGGAAGCGCGCCGCGCGAGGGCCGAGAACGAACTCCTCACTTCATCGCGCGATCGATCGCCGCCACCAAGTCGTTCCAACTGCGCTCGCTCTTCCGGCTCCCCCCGGTCTTGGTGTAGGCTACTTTGCCCTGGCGATCAATGACCACGGTGTGGGGCACGCCGCGCACGAGATAGGCGTGCAAATTCGACACATCCTCCGCGATCGCCACCGGGAACGAGACTTTGGCGTTGGTCAGGAAGTCCTGGAGGAGGCGCTGCTCCTGGGCGCGCGGCATTTGCTCCACCGGCCGGTAGTACTTGGTGACTCCGATGAAGGCGATGTCGCCGGATGAGCGATTCTGCGCAAGGGCCCCGAGGCGCTGCAACTCGTCTTGGCAAGCCTCATAGCGATCCGCGAAGAAGTTGAGGACCACGACGCGGCCCCGCAGGCCGGAGAGGGCGGTCGATTGAGCATTCAGCCACGCCGCCACGTTTTTCAGCTCGGGCGCCTCGGCACCGAGAAAATTGAGCTGCTCTTCGAGCGCCTTCAGATAAGCGGCTTCGGGATCTTTCTGCAAGGCCGCCGCCAAGATCGCCTTGGCCTCGTCGACGCGACCGAGAGTGCGCAGGATCTCGATCGACTTCAGCGCCGCGTCGCCCACGATCGGGGTCTCGAGCCCGCTCCCCTGCACCTCTTTGAAAAGAGCCAGCGCTTCGTCGAACCGGAGGAGCTGATCTTTGGCGACGCCCAAATAGAACATGGCCACGTGCCGCTGATCGCCCTTCGGTCGGTCCGTGAGGTACTTCTCGAGCGCCTGGACGGCGGCCTCGGGTCGTTTGGCGTCCAGGTTCGCCGACCCGAGCGACACCATCGCCTCCTCCCAATCCAGGGAGTCTCCGTGGGCCGACACGAACTTCTCGAATTGCGGGATGGCATCCGCCGGACGACCGCCGAGCGCCAGCGCTTTGGCGTAGAGGAAGCGCCCTTCTTTCAAGTCGACCTGGCGCAGTTCCCAGCGTTTCAAGAAGTCTTGGAGGCGGCGCTGGAAATTCTCGACCCGAACCCGGGCCGCCTCTTCATCCAGCTTTTCGTTGGCTCCACTCGGCGCGAGCAGATCCATCATCGTCTGGAACTCGGTCTTGATGCTCGCATCGAGCGAGGTCTGGCCGAACCCGTACGCACAGAGCGTGAGTGCACCGAGCAAGATCGTCGAACGGTTCATGAGCGTGGCATCCCTGCGCGGGCGCCCCATCCTGGTCCCGCTGACGGAGAGTCTACGAAGCGCCGGGTGTGGGCGCCGCAGCGGTCGGCTCAGAGGCCGATTCTTTGGCCGTCAGAGGCCACTCCGGCGCCCGTGGCTCGAATCTCGGCCGCGGCGCCGGAAGCGGGATCGAGCGCCGGATTGGTGTGGTTCAGGTGGATGAACAACACCTTTTTTCGTTCGGTTTCCGAGAGCGGGGCGAGGCGATTCAAAGTCTCGGTGATGAAGGGGTGGGGCACTTGGGCCATGGCCCGGCCGGGAACCTCCCCGTCCTCGAAGAACGTCCCGTCCAAGAGGGCCAGATCCACCCCCAAGAGCTCGGCCTCGAGCGACCGATCCCACTTTTCCCACTTGTCGATGTCGGGAATGAACAGCACGTGCCGCCGGGGCCCGCGAATCAGGAAGCCGAAGGTGTCCGAGAACTCGTCCCGGTGCGGCACCAAGAACGGTTCGATGGACAAGTCCGGCGCGAGTTCCACCGGCACTCCGGGCTCGAGGGGCATGAGCTCGATGTGCTTCGCGGAAACCAACAGACTCCACGGTCCTTCGGTGGCCAAGAATCGCCGGAAGCGCGCACTCGCATAGACCGGGACTCGGTCCGCCGCGTAGATCTCCCGCCCGAGGTGAATCAACCCGGCGTAGTGACCGACGTGTGCATGGGTGAGAAAGATGCCCTCACACAGTGGGGGCCGCGGACCATCGACGGCTCTCGTCTCCGGCAGCCCGGCGACCATGGCCATCTGTTCCCGGAGGTCCGGCGTGGCGTCGATCAGCCACCGCTTCCCGCTCCGGGGATCCACGATCAGCAACGAGCTCACGAAGCGACGGCGCGAGGGATCGACGCGTACCCTCGCGCAGCACGCGCGCTCGCAGCCGATTTGCGGATACCCACCATCCTGAGCGGAGCCCAAGACCACGATCGACGGCGCACTATTTTCGTCGATGGCGGCCGGCCTCGCGACGCAAGCCACGGTGCCGAGCCCTTGGATCGCCAGGACCGCCCCAAACAGCATCCGGGACACCAACCGGTTGGCCATGCCTTTCCTCATACCACCGCAAACCCGGGAAGGCTGCCCTGACGCGCCAATCCGCCGGGGGGGCCGATCCCGATCATTTTCCCACGATGAGCTTCTTCGAATCGCGGAAAAAGATTCCCTTGTCCGGCAGCTCGCCGAGGTAGGACTCCATGCGCAGAACGAGGGTGTACTCACCGTCTTTTTCCGGAATCGGAGCCAGCAGCGGCAGCACCGTGGACTCGCCGCCGAGAACCCCGAGTTCGGGGAGCGGATTCAGTTCGATGCGTCCCCTCGCTCCATGGTGGAGCGTTCCCGCTTCATCGAGCCAACCCACGATCATCCGCCAATTCGGGCGATACCATCCGCCCGCCCAGGCTTTCTCTCCCGCGTTTTTGATCCCGACCGTCACCGCGATCGTGCTGGAGGGCTGTATCTTTTCGGGCAGGGTGATTTCCCCCGTCACCTCGGGCTTCCAGTCCCCGAAATTGGGCCAAACCGATTGTTCGTGTTTGAAGCGTTTGGCGATGTCCCGATCGAGCGGATGCGCCTCGGCATCGTTCTCGATTTCGGTGTACACCGCGACCGCCTCCTCGTGTCGGCGCGCGCCGTGGAGGGCTCGCCCGAGGCGAAGTCGCGCATGCACGTTTCCAAACGACCCCATGCCAATGGCCTCGCGGTAGTGACGCACCGCCTCCGGCCATTGATCTTGACCGTACAGCGAGGCTTGGTCGGCCGCCAACTCGTGGTCGAGGGCCGCGAGGTCGCGCTCCAAAACATCCGGGGCCCACCGCCGTGCGGCCAACGCCAATGCACGCACGCGGACACTCTCCACGCGGTCTCGGCAAAAGAGGAGAATCATGCGCCGCGCGTCTTCGTCCGTACAGGGTTCCAGAATATCCAAGACTGCGTGATTGACCTCGGCGTGCCGACCCTCTTCCAAGAACACCCGATCGCGGATCCACCGCGAAGGTAGGCCGATGTGGGTCGATACCGCCGGCAGGGCCAAGATCCCGTCGCGGAGGAATCGCCCGAATCGCTGCACCGAGACGTTCATGCGTAGCCACGGCAGGGATCGAACGTCGCCCATTCTGGCCAACGCATTTGCGACATCCTGGGGCTGGGCGAGGATCGGCATTTCCAGGGCGAGCGCGAGCATCTCGCGCCCGCTGTCGTCGCCGATGAGGCTCAGGGCGACATAACATTGCAACGCCGGAAGAGTCTTGTTCTTCGCGTGCTGGGCCCACCAGTCACGGAGAGACGGATCACGGCTACTCGCAAGGATGGTGACGAGCGCGGCTCGGTCCTTGAGACCGCGGTCGTCGCAAATCGCCGCGATGCGAGCCCCGATCTTGGCCAGCTCTTCGGCTCCGATCGTGCGGAGTGCGGTGTCGGAGTACGCGTCGTACCCGTTCAGGAGCGCCTTCCGCAGCTCCTCCGCCACCTGAGTCGGGGTCTTGACCCTTGTCTCCACCTCGGTGAGCAAGCGATCGACCTTCTCCGATAGCGGTTCGACGGGAGCCTCTCGGCCGTGATGTTCCCTGACGGCATTCATCCAGTCCTTGAGTAGGCCCGCGAGTTGGGCTTCCGATGGATCGCCCTTCCCGGCCAGAGACTGGCGTTCACCAGGATCGGCGGCCAAGTCGAACATCTCCACGATGTCCCGCTGCGGCTTCGAGATGTATTTCTTCTTGCCGAGGACGACCGCGAAGGCGTCGTTTTCATGCGCACCGAGGCGCACCTCGAACCACTCGCTGAAGGCGAGACCCCCGTCTTCGTCCTCGCCCCCGAGCATCAGCGGCAAAAGGGAACGCCCGAATCGGCGGGACTGGTCGGGAGTGTCCAGGAGGCGGGTCAACGTCGGGACGATGTCGAGGAGGCTGACCGCGGACTGAATCCTGCGACCCTTGAGTCCGGGCACTCGAATCACGAGGGGAATCCGGACCTGCTCCTCGTAGACACTGCTGTTGTGGAACTTGCCGCCGCGCTCGAGGAACTCCTCGCCATGGTCCGAGAACACCACGATGATGGTGTTGTCCCAAACTCCCGTCTTCTTCAGGTGCGCGAACAACATCCCCATGTGGTGGTCGGTCCACGCGATGTCGCTGTCGTAGTCGGCCTTGATTCCGGTTCCGAAGTCGAACTCGGGGTGCCGCACGTAGGGATCGTGCGGATCCAGGTAATGCACCCAACCGAACCACTGCCGGTGCAGCACGCGGTCGATTGCGCCCATTGCGGAAGCGGTGATCGCGGGGGCCTGCATTCCCGCGTCCTGCTGGTCCGGGTTCCAGGCTTCGAATCCGTCGCGCAGGCAACCGAACCACTGGGGGTCGGTCGCGGTCTTGCGGTCGAACCCGTTGACCGCGAAGGTGGACAACCCCCGTTCTTTCAGGAGCGAAGGAAACGCCTGATCGGCCCCGAACTTCCAGGGCTTTGAATACTTGATCGAGTACGCCGGCGTGATGCGGGCGGGCAGGGACGTCAGAAGGCTCGAGTAGGAGTAGTTGCTGGTCGGGTAGGCCGTCCATGCTTGCTCGAAGAGGAATCCCTCCTCGGCCAGCGCATCGAGGTTGGGCGTGGTTCGATTCTTGTGTCCGTAGGCCGAGACGTGATCGGCGCGCACCGTGTCGAGAGCGACCCAGAGGACGTTCATCCGCGATCGTGTCGGCAGGAGCTTGGCGACCTCCGCTTCCACACTCGCGTTGTCCCGGCGACCTCGCAGCCGTTGGAGGATGGCCGAAACGTCGACGGATTCGATCTCCTTGGGAGTCACGAACTTCCCCAGGAATCGGTCGGCGAGGGGAGCCCAGTCGGTGGTCGTGCGGAATCGTAGTAAGGGCGCTTTCAGCGCTCGGTACTGGGCGTGGCTTCGAGCCACCCCCCCGGTGATGGTCAGAATCATGATCAGCCCGAGCAGCAGCCATCCGAGGCGCGGCCGTCCCACCGACGCTCCGGTAGCGACTCGTGACTTCATGGCGAAGTGGACTGCGCCCATCCCCAGGAGCGCCGCGAGCCCCGAGAGCTGGAGATGCAACTGGGCGTACCCCGGATTGTTCGGGTGCACCGTGGCATTCGCATAGATGACGGCCACCGTCAGCAGCCCGCAGACCACCGCGATCAGCCACGACACCCCCGGACGGTTCTCCTTACCGGTTTTCAGCACCAAGGCCTGGGCCGCCACCGCGGCCAGCCAAACCCCCAAGCCGCCTGCGTAGCGGAAGATCGCCTCGGCGGTGGAAGCCCAGCTCTTTTTGCTGATGCCTCCCCCCTTCCAAAGGTCCCAGTTCAGGTACTCGAAGGCGCCCACGATGGCGGCAGCCACGAGCAGGTGCACTCCTCCGACCGACCCCCTCACCGGCCAGGGGAGTCGAATCCGAGGGCCGCGGTCCAGGAGCCGAACCAGTCCGATCAAGCCGATGAGGACCGCCGCCAGAACTGATGCCTGCGCCAGCGCGGTGGCCAGGACGATGAACCAGCCGGAGCATCCCTGAACCTGCGCGCCGGGGCGGCTCAGGCCGACCGCGAGGTCGGCTCCCGCCGCGAACAGCACTCCGAGGACGATCGCCGGCACACTGCAACCTAAGAATCCGCGCATCGAACATCTCTCGGACAGGGGGAGGTGGCTTCTGAAACCCGACGCCGAATTTCCCGCGCGCCGGAGCCGGTTCGGCCACTTCCGCCGCGTCCTCCCGGCAAACGTGGAACGAGACATTCCCTGTGACAAGGGCCCCCGGCAGGATGGCGCATCCGGCATCCTACTGCGGCTGGTGGCGATGACGACACGTGCGCTTGGCGCGGCTTCGGAGTGGTCCGCGCCCTCAAGCGGGGCGGAAAAGCTGTCCTGGAAACCACCTCCGCGCCGGTGGAAGGTGTCGGCGCGCGGCCCAGAGCTGCCACCCGACCAATCGTCCCGCCACTGGACTAAGCCGGAGGGGTGGGTCTAGGATGCACTTCCCGCCACCGAGTCCATCCATGCCCACTCTTCGACTTCTCGCGCTCGCACTCCTTGCCTCGAGTCTCCCCGCCCAACTCAATCCCGGGGACATCGGAGTCACTTGGCTCTCCACCTCCAGCTTCTCGGTTCTGCGAGCGGCCGGTGGCTCGACCGTGTTCAATATCGGTTCCTTCCAAGGCACCGGAAACACCTCGACGATTCTGCTCGACCCCACGACTCCGGACAGCTTCCTCATCGCGGGGGGAGGCTTCATCGGTCGCGCCACCATCACCGGAAGCAGCGCGGCCTACACGCTGCTCACGGGTGCCGCCGGGCTCGCGGTCCAACTCGGGTACGACGGCGCCACCTTCGTCAGCGCCGACTTCGACTCCGATCAGCTCCAGAGATTTGATCCGGAGTCCGGAGCGGTGACGCCGATCACGAGCGGCCCGCAGCCGTGGGGGGCGGATCTCAACGCGTGCACCATCGACCCCACGAGCGGGGTCATCTACGCCGGCGGCAACGGCGGCCTGTGGGAAGTCCCACCGGGCTCCGCCACTCCTCAACTACGCGCAACCGGGTGGCAAGGCGCGAGTGTCTCGGCCTTCGTGACCGGAATCGCGATCGATCCGCTCTCCTTCGAGCCCGTCCTTACGATCCTGACCGTGAACCGCGTCGTGCGCGTGTCGAGCAGCGGAACTCTCACCAATTTGGTCAATCCGGGGGCGATCCCCGGACCCAACGCCATTGACGTCGACGAAAACGGCGACTTCATCGTCGGCGCGAGCTTCGGCCAGATCTACCGCGTACCGAGAGCCGGCGGCACTCCGATCCTGCTCGGCACCGCGGGAGGCGTCATTGGCGCCGCCACCGGAGTCGCTCGCGTACAGAGCAACTTTCGCAGCTATCTCACGCCGACGGGAAGCGGATCAGCCCATCTCGCCCTGCGATCGATGCCGGCGGGATCACTCGGAGGATGGACGGTCGCGAGCCTCGACCTCTCGGCCCCTCCGGGTGGCGGACCCGTGTTCGGGATCACTCCCGATACCTTCACTTTCCAGATCATCACCGCAAACCCCGCCGCGACTCCCGGAAACCCCTTCCACTTCTCGCTTCCGGTGTCGGCTCCGCTCTATCCCACGAGCGCCCTCTTCTTCCCGACGCTCACATTCCCGCCGGGTTCCGGTCTCGATGTGCTCGGAGTGGCCACGCTTCCGAACGGTCAATTCAGCGTGACGCCGCCGCGGCGCAGTCTGCACTGATCCCAAGGACGAGGAGCGGCCTCCCCTCAGGACAGCGGCGCGGTCCGGTCGAGGATCTTCAGAATGAGGATCATGCGAAAGCAGAAGTCGGTGTACTTCTTGTGCTTGCCGCGCCACGAATCTTCGAGCGGGAAGTAGTGGTACTGGGAGCGGGTGACCTGTTTTTCGAGTCCGGGGTCGTTCTTGAAGACGCCGTCTTCACCCTGCATGGCCAAGAGCCAGTCGAGCAATTGCATGGCCCGCGGCACGGCGGGAAGAGTTCCCGTGCGCGCCAAAAGCTCGAGGTCGTGCAGGAGGAACCCGATCTTGCCCGCGGAGTAATCGGACTCCTGCCAGTTGGCAATCGAAAGATCGGCGATCTTGATCCAGCGACGGCCTTCGGATTCCCGCACCCGCCGGGGCACCGAATCGCCCTTCATCAAGTGTTGGACGACCCGGTGCACCACCGCGCGCGCCGCCGGCGTCGCGGTGAAAAGGGGATGAAAGGCCAGCAAATAGAACAGGAACATGTCGGGAGGATGCACGCCCTCCTTCACCACCCGGAGCTGGACCTTGTGGTCCCCTTCCTCGATCTCGGCCACGCCCTCGTAGAGCGACGGCTCACCCTTCGCGGGGTACTGGGTATCCAATTCCGCGAGCACTCGCTCGGCTGCGGCGGTCACTCCGGGATGGCTTGCATATCCGGATCGGGACAAGAGCGCGGCCGCGATCAGGGATAGACAACGCCGGATCGAGACGTTGATTTTGGGGTTGGTTCCCGCGTAGCCCTTGAGCTCGAACAGGTCAGCCTTCGGGTCCTCGGTCAAGTAGTTGAGCAGACGCTCGGCGGAGCAGTGGATGATCGGATGGGACCCATCCCATCCGTGTTCGACCAGGGCGAGATATTGGTTGATCATCGCCGGGCCGCGATTGCGGCTCGGGTTCGGAGCCTCGAACTCGAGCACTTTGTCGAGCCAGACCCCGGTCTCCTTTTGGGCGCGCGAGATCTTGACCAGCGCCTCCGTGTTCGCGGCGCCTTCGCGAGCGCGATGGACCTGCGGATCCGTCGGCCCCTTACCCATCACCTCTGTCAGCAATCGATACTGGATCGACGGACAAGCCTTGTCGAGGACCCAGGCGATCAGCTCCGACGAGGGCTGCTTTTTCAAGCGATCGAGCCAGCTCGCCATGATTGCTTTCACTCCGGAGGAGAAGGGGGTCGGCTTGACCAGCGCCCGACCATGCGACCGATCAAGCGCGCAACGGGAGTCGCCCCGCGCGCGCGCCCATCATCGCTGGCCGGAGCGTTGTCTCCCACCAGGAAGACATGGCCGGGGGGCACGAATTCCGGGCCGCCCTGCTCTCGCTCGCGAGGCCAACCGTAGAAGACGTCGCGCCTTACGTCAAGCGCGGCGAGCTCGGCGGCCCCGCGATCGAGCCCCAAAGTCACCCGCGAGTAGCTCCCGAATTCCTCGGTTCGGCGCTCGCCTTCGTAGATCCGGGCGGCCTGCGCCGGACCGGATCCAACCTTCACTTCGAAGGTCCCGTCCAAAGTGGTCATCTGCACCCAAACCGGGAGGGCGATTCCTCCTCGTTCGGCCAAAATCCGCGGCGCTTCCCGAGGCGAGCCATCGAGGACGCGGAGAGTGCCGGCGCGAAATTCGAGGTCGCGGTAGGTCTGGTGCCCCAGTTCATGGCGCACGCGGAACGTGGCTCCCAAGGTGACATCGCGGATGAAGAGCCCCACCTGCACGTCGGCGACCGCTCGCGTTCCCGCCACCCATCCAGTCTCGGTGCGGAAGTCGTCGACGATCTCCTCCGACGTGTATCGCCTTCCTCCCTTCAAGGCCGCGACACAGGTCGGGACCTCTGCCCTCAGGGAAAACGACCTCCCCCGCTCCGGCTGCAGAATCCCGCCCTCCACGCGAAACCGCTTCGGGTCCACGGCTTCGTCGCCATGGAGAATCGGAATCCACATCGACTGCAAGAGTTCGGGCGGACGGAGCGCGCGCTGCAACCGCTGACGATCACTGCCGACCCACACGTCGCCGCGCACAAAATCGACAAATTCGCCGGGCAGGCCGAGGACCCGCTTCACGAAGCGCTCGCGGCCGGCCGGAGCTTCGGGGTCGATGGCCACCCAGGCCTCGAATCGGCGCGGATGACTCGTCAATTTGTAGACCCAAACCCGATCTTCGCCGCCGACCAGCGTCGGCCACATCGAGTACTCGCGGACCGCGAACAGGTCGATGACCTCGCGCCGGACTCCCACCACCAAGACCAGCCCGAGAAACGCCAGGAATAGGAGACGACCAAACTTCGCGGTCGGGCGGCGTCGGGAGGGCCGTCGGGTCGACTCGGGAATCTCAGCGGCCATGGCCACCCCGGACGGGAACGCCCGCGACCCAGACTTCGGAGACTCGGTCGCGCCCGCCGTCTTGGATCACCAGATCCGCGCTCGTGGGGGCAGAGGAGAAACGTGCCGGATCGAATTCGAGCAAAAGCAGATCGGCGCGTTTCCCCGGCTCCAGCGTGCCGAGTTGGCCCTCGAGGCCGAGCGCCCGCGCCCCGTGGATCGTGGCCATCGCGACGATCGTCGGGGCGGTGAGCAAACCGACGCGCCGCTCCCGCCCTCGCCCGAGCAAAAGGGCGAGGCGCATTTCGTCGAAGAGGTCGAGTCGGCCGGTGCTGGCGGCGGAGTCCACTCCGAGGGCGACGTTCACCCCCGCCTCGAGCAGCGGCAGTACGGGAGCGATTCCCTCCGCCAGACGCAAGTTGGAGGTCGGGCAGTGCACCACCGAAGTGCGCGTGCGGGCGAGGCGTTCGATGTCCGATTCGTCCAGGTGGATCGCGTGGGCCACCGCCACATCCGGCCCGAGGCCGCCCAGGCTCTCGACCAGGGCCACGGGCGAGATCCCCGACGGATAACGGTCGAGGTAGTCGCGGCGGGCAAGCAAGTCTCGCAGCGGGCCTTCACGCCGGCGGAAGAACGCGTCCTCCGCAGGGCTCTCCGCCAAGTGATAACTGAGGCGGCGACCCTCGCGGCGCGCGCGCGTCACCACCCGGCGAAACACCTCCGGCGGGCAGGTCCAGGGGGTGTGCGGGGAGTAGCCGACCTGAAAGTCGGCACGACTGGTCGGCAGTCGGTCCAGTTCCGGCTGGAGCGATTCCCAGTACGCGTCCAAGTCCGGTGCGGTGCTGCCAAAAATCTCGTGGAAGTACGCGCCGCTCTGGCCTCGGCGCCGCAGGGCGGTGGCTCCTTCGTCACGCAGGAAATTCTCGCCGACCGCCGTGACTCCGCCGGCGATCAGCGCGTCGAGCGACTGCTCCGCTCCCCGTTCGAAACTGGAGGGATCGGCGGCCGAAGTCGCGAGCGCGGGCACGATCCCGTGGAGAATCCAGTCCAAGAAGGGGCGATCCTGCGCCAGGTGGCTGAGATGGCCGAGGGCGAGATGGGTGTGCGCCGAAATGAGGCCCGGCATGAGGACGCTCGAAGGGCCGCCTCGAATCACCCGCGCGTCGCGGGGCGCCAGGCCCGCCTCCACCGCGACTATCCTTCCATCGCGGACGTGTACGTAACCGGGAGAGACTGGCGCCCCCGCTACCGGCAACACCGCTGCAGTCTGTACGAAAAACTCAGCGTCGCTCGGATCTACGACTGAGTTCATGGGGAATCAGCCAATGGCCGCCCCCATGAAGGTCAGGGCCACGGTCATATAAATGATGAATCCGAGCAGATCGTTCAGCGTGGTGATGAACGGGCCCGCCGAAATCGCCGGGTCGATGCCGAGTTGCACACAAATGGCCGGGATCACGGTGCCGGACACGCCCGCGAGTGTCGAGGCCGAGGCGATCGAGAGCCCGACCGCTCCCGCAAGCCGCACGGCGACCCCGGTCCCGAGGGCGATTCCGAGCGCGGCGAGGCCGCAGAGAATCCCGACCAGCGACGCCACCGCAACCTCGGAGAGCACGATGCGGCGGAGCCGCGCCGGGGCGATCTCCCCCGTCGCGAAGCCTCGAACCATCACTGCCGCCGATTGCATCGCCACATTGCCAGCCATACCCGCCACCAAGGGAAGGTAGCGACCGACCTGCCCCACGGCATCCTCCTGGCCGAACCAACGTCCGAGCTCGCGGATCACCACGGAGGCGATGAGCCCGCCTCCGAGCGTGATCAAAAGCCAGGGCAGTCGCGCCCGCACGCGCGCCAAGATCGATTGCCGCGTCGGCTGATTGCCGGTGGAGCCGGCGATCGTGAGCACGTCTTCGCTCGCCTCGGCCTCGAGGGCGGTCAGGGCGTCGTCGGCGGTGACAATGCCGAGGAGGCGATCGCGTTCATCCACCACGGGGAGCGCGCCCAAGTGGTAGGTCTCGATCGTGCGGATGATCTCCTCCTGCGACTCCGTCGCGCGGACTCGGATGATCTCGCGCGTCATGATCTGCGCGACCGGCGACCCGGCGGGGGCCATGAGGAGGTCGCGGATCGAAAGCACTCCCAAGAGTTCGCGGGCAGGACCGACCACATAGATCAGGTTGATGGTCTCGGCATCGGGCTGGGAGCGGATCGCGGCGAGCACGTCGCGATCGGTGGCTTCCGGTCGGACCGCGATGAGGTCCGGGGTCATCAAGCCACCCGCCGTCTCGGGCGGGTATTGGCGAAGATCCCGAATCTCGGCCGCCTCGGAGGCTTCCAGAGTCTTGAGGACTCCTTCGGCTTGAGGCGGCTCGAGGAGATTCAGGACGTCGGCGGCGTCATCCGGCCCGAGCTTGGCGACGAGGTCGGCGGTCCCTCGTTCGCCGACGTGCAGGAGCAACAGAGCCTGCGTCTGCGGGTCGGCCTCCGCCAGCACTTCGGCCCGGGCCGTCGGAGTCAGGGCGTCGAAGACCCGCGGGATCTCCTCCGCGTCCAGATCCGCCAGCGCGTGGGCCACGTCGATCGGGTTGATCCGTTCGAGCCACGGTGCGAGGTCTTCCGCCGCGAGCAGCCGCTCACGCAGGAGGCTCGGAAGCTGATCGGGATCCAGGGTCTGGGGGGAGTCCACGGGGACCTTCCGGGGGCCAAGAACGGGCGCGGGCGCAGGAGGGAGGAACTTAACCCCGGGCTCCCCCAATCAAAGCCTGTCCAGCCAACAGGTTAGAGCGGAAATTGGCCCCAAACAGGCGATTGGCCTTCGGTTTTGGAGATTCCGTCCGAAGGGCGAAGAACCCGAATTTACATCACCCCTAACTCTCAAGCTGGCCATGACTTAGGAATTCTTCGGGCTTGCGCTCGCCGCCTCCGGAGTCGGCCGTCCCCCCCGGGTCGTATAACCAAGTTGAATGACCACCGATCCCTCTTCCACGCAGAGGCCCGGCGGTATGGAGCGATTCTTATGATCACCGATCTTGAGAGGACAACTTTGCGCCGCGTTCTCGAGCTCATGGCCGAGCTCGACGAACTCGACTTCGGAGCGCCGCATGCCTCGGCGAACGGCGCGCGTAAGCGCTCGGAAGCGCGGCGTAAGGACTTATTGAAGAGCCTGCGCCGCCACGTCGCCGGGTTGACGCAGCGAGGCGCCCCCGCGTGGTTGACCAAGCTGAAGGGGAGCGTGCAGCTCGATGACAGCGAACTCGTGTTGCTGTTGGGTCTCTTGTACCGGCGCATTGCCGCGCCCTCGCCCATCGCGACCGGGCGCGAACTCGTTCGCCTCCTCGGCGACAGCCCGAGCGACCTCCTCGAACACGCCGCCTTCTTGCACCCGGGCAGTCATCTGCTCAAGTCCGGCCTGGTCGAGTCGCGGATCCGCACCCCGGAGCAGGCGCTCGACGCGCCGTTCCGACTCGCCGAACGCTCCTTCCAGCGCGCGTACCGGGCCTTCCACGGGCTGCGCTCCAAGCGCCGCAGCGCCAAGGCCGAGGGTTTTGCCACCGCGCTCGAACACCTCCACGCCCTGCGCGAAATCGTTCAACTCCACGAGCGCCGTGCCGGTTTGCTCTTTCCTCAGAGCCTCTGGGCCGACATGCACCCGGATCCGCTCGAGCGTCCCACCGACCTGACCGACGCCATCCAAGAAGCGCGCGATCAATTGCACCGCCGCGAGGCTGCGACCTCGGCCAAGGTGCGCCTTCCCGTGTTGGAGCTCCGCCGCGAACGCGAGCTTTCCGACGAGGAGGAAATCATCATCGTCGAGCTCTTCTTCCGCGAGCTGTTTTCGTCCGCGGGGCTGCTCGAAGCCGCGGATCTCATCCGCCTCGTCTCCGCCAACGAAAGTGAGGCTCTGCTTCGCCGCAAAATCCTCGCCCCGGACAGCCGCCTCGTTGCGAGCACTCTCGTGGGTCTCGAGATCGAGATCGACGAAAAGCCGCTCATGGCCCTCACCTACCTGCGTGGGTGGGTGAGCGAACGCCTGATCGAAGGCGCCGACTTCCTGGGTGCTCTCAGCGCCTCGGATCGCGCTCGCTTCCGTGACTATTTGACACGCTTGGACAACTCCGGCGACTTCTTCCGCAATCTCTGACCGCGACCCCCGGGCGTGCATGGCGTCCCGCGCGCTGGGCTCCGGCCTCCCCGCCGCGCTTCCCGCGACTCCGATCAAGCCGCTTCCGGGGATCTCCGAATCTTTGGCGGTTCTTGAGCGGCACGCTCGGGGCCCGCTGACTGCACCCGCTCATCCCCCGTTCAGGGGTCCGGTCCCCGGGCGTCCCCTGTCTCCGCGCGCATCCGCGTGCGGTCGTTTCCGTGACGCTTGGTCACGCCCTCGCTCCTCCGCCCACGCCTTCTTCTTTCCTTGACCGAGTTCCTTCCGCCCGACTTTGACGGAAGGGGTCGGCTCGGGGTAAAAGGGCGGCATGGCACGTCGCGCCGAAGATCGCACTCTCATCGACAAGTACGAGGAGTACGCCACCCTCTACTCGACCGACCCGGCCGATCGGGTGTGGGCCGCGGTGGCGGAGGCGTTCGACCTGGCCGGGGACGGCAAGCGCACCGTCGCCGCCCTCGAAAAGGCGTGCCGCCTCAACTCGGAGTGGGGCAAGCATCGACTCCAGCTCGCGAAGGCCTACCTCCGCATGAAGGACTGGGGTCGTGCGATCCGCGAGCTCATGGCCTGTGACGAGCTCGATGCCTCGGGCCTGAAGACCGACGTCTTCTCCGAGAACGTGCTCTACTACCTCGGCTACGCGATGTTCGGCGCTGGTCGCTACAAGGAAGCGGCCGAGGCTTGGCGCGGTGCCCTCAACGTCATCCAGTTCTGGGGCAATCCCGAGCCGCTCAAAGACTTCCATCTCCACCGCGGCTGGGCTCATCACCTCGAGCGCGACTTCCTCGATGCGATCGAGGCCTACCGCCGCGGCCTCGTCGCCCCCGGCCCCGGCGACAGCTCCCTCGACGACGAAATGGACCCCGAACGGGTCGAGTCCTGCCAAGACGAGATGAACCCTCGCCTCGAGTCCTACTTCGAGATGGCCAAAGCCGCCGAACTCCCCGACCCCTCCACCCTCACCGCCACCCCCTACACCTCCTGATCCTCATCGGTCGCGAGCTTGCGCTCAACTCTCTTGGGCCCGTCGCAACCTCCGCCCGGCGGAGAGCTGCGGTGTTTCGCGGCGCTCGGTGGCGTCTCGTCCGAATCTGAAGGCCATTCCATCTCAAACGGGTCAAGTGCGTGGCGAAGCGGCGCACCAAGACGTCGGCGACGATTGCCCATCCTGCGAGCGATCCCCGCCCTGCCACCAAGGTCGCACCCGACCAATAGCAAGGAGGATACGAGGAGGTAGCCAAGAACGCCGAGGCACAGAACTGCGAGAACTTGGTTCGTCATGGGAATCGGTTCCTTGTTCGCGCATTTGACAGCGTCGAACGCAGCCTGTCAACGTTAAACGCTACACCAACAAAAATAACTCGGAAAAAACAGAACGGTCATCAGGGGCCATCTTGAGATCTCCCACTTGAAAACAGGCCTCCTCTGGGCGACACTGCTTGGGTTGAACTCAGGATAAATGTTTCGGATGGATGGAACTAAACCTTCATGGCAACCCAACCTGACCTCGGCGCGGTCTTCGAGGGCTACCTACGCGAACTCTCCAACCTCAGATCTGGAGCCTCTGACTCATCACGAGACCTACTTGGCCACACCTTCTCAGCGCTGCTCGCGAAACTTGGGGTCTCGAACAGCGAAATGGCTCGTCGGGTCGGAGTAACGCCACCCACAATCGCGCGGTGGGCCAAGGGCGACCCGCCTACCGCAATGCAGGTCGAGAGGATTCGGCGGAGCATTGCTTCTTCAGCGCCCGCATCAGCTTCCGGCAAGATTGATGACGAGATCGCCGCGCGGATGAAGCGGGCCGAGCGTGTGTGCATCCTGAAGCCGTACGACCAGTTTTCCAGTGGCCAATGGGACGGTGCACACCGCGACAACCTGATCGAGGCCTTGAGAGAAGGCGCCGCCATTCTTTGCATCTTTCCCAAACGGAATGTCGCTGGCGAACACTCCTTTGGACGCCTTCTCAGGGCCCTGGAGGAGCACCCACCTGAATGGCAGAGGAGACTCAAAGGCCTGTCTCTCGAAAGCCACCAGAGTTGGTGCCTGGGCTTTCAGACGTTGGTTTTGATGGACTTGGGTAAATCTTCCAAGGAACTGCGATGGCACGGGTTCATGGACTTGGCAGCTCCGAACCTGGTATCCGACGACTACGAGAGGGTGAATAGCTCGTGGCAACGACTCGCACCTCGCTACGTCGCCGAGAGCTGGGAAATGATCGAGGAGACGGAGCTTTGGCCAATGGACTTGCGCCCGGAGCGAGCAGCGGAAGTCAATCCCGACTCGGGTAACAGGTCGTGACAAGACACCTGCGTGAGTGAGCAGGTCGGGGCTGAACAGACTGCCTGACGCCCCACACGATCGGCCTCCTAGCGGCGCAGACAGGCACGCGGGATTTTCTGGGATTCTCCGGGCATTCTGGCCATCCCAACTCGAATCTGCTCGGCCCTTCTCGTACCAGTCTCGACCAGCCTCCTCTCCAATTCGACTTTTCCCGGGCCCGAATGCACGTTTTTCGCACTACCCCCCGGCAAGCATTGAAGCCCTCGGAAGTTGCCGATTTCTTCGCGTGGCACAACCGGCAAGCAGGGGTTAAAGTTGAGGGGTCCAATTTGGCGACCCGAAAAACCGAATATTCGTCGCCACCCCAGATGCCTCAGCGCTCCGCCCTCATCATTATAAATAAGCAATAATTGCTATCAGATTTGTTGTCGCGAATAGAATGAAGAGGAAGTCCAATAACAGGCCAATTAAGTTTGCGATGTCCGGAGAACATCTTCGAGTCAGATTCGGCTGGAATAACTGATAACTACAATAAGGCGTAATAGCTGCCTGTGGCGCGAATCCACAGGAAAACAGCAGCGCCAACCAATCCATCAAACGAATTATACCTGTCAATATCAAACAATCAAACAATAAAACTGACCATAAGTAATTGCCGCAAATAAATCGACTCAATCGTAGAGGCGACAAGTCGGCACGAAAGTGGTCGGAACAGCGGAGAGCGCAATATGATCACGAAATTGACCACCAAGAACCTTGTTGAGGGGATGATTGTTTTTCTGAACGTAGAGAACTTGCTCCGTGATCCGGAGCAAATCTGGAGAACAGTCCAAAATGATGAGCTTCACTATTCCGCTCCCCGCCCTTTTCTCGTGCTCTGGTGCACAAGGAACTACTGCGTGTTCGCCCCTCTGACCAAACAGTGGAGGGAGGGAAGAGAGTGGGTCCATCGCGACAGCTTTTTGAATGACCCGAAGAATCTTATCGGCTGCCGTAGGGAACTTTTCGTTCGCTGTGATTCGTCGTGGAATCAAATCGAAACCATTCCGACGCAGCGCCTGAGGGAACTTCAAAAGCTATGCGCGGGCAAAAGGTCTGCATGGACGAATAAGCTACAGACTCGAGAATTGTGGGAGCTCATGGAGGAACTGCTGCCTCCACAACCAGGAAAAGCCGCCTGAGTCGGCGACTATTTCCTATTCTCCCAAGCTCTTGAAGACGGCGTCGGTGGGGGTGCTGTAGAACTCGATGTTGATTTTGGTCCAGAGGGGGTCGGGGAGGTCGGTGAGGGCGCGACGGGCGGAGATGGGGAAGAGGAGGGTGGAGGCACGCTTGTCGACGGCCATTTCGGCGATGGCGATCGGGTTGTTGATGGATTCGATGGTGCCGCCGAGGAGGAGTGGCCCCACGATGATGGTGCCTCCACGGGTGTGCCGCTCGAGGAGCGCGCCGACCAAGGCCACAAGGACCGGGAGACCGAGGCCGGCACCGGTACGGTCCGCGTCGAGCGCGCGAAGCTGACAGGTGAATTCGTGGGAGCGGGGGTCGCGGTCGCCGACCAGAGCCTTGGCCTGGGAGAGCAGGAACTGGTGGGCGGTGTGTAGGCTTTCGCGGAAGGCTGGAGGGCAAGGCTGGTTGAGAATGCGGACGCCGGAGCCTGGCCCCTGGGTCGCTTCGATGCGGACGAGCCCATGACCCGTCTCCGCACCCAGGCTGACCGCCCAAACTTGGCCGGGCGGCAGCGGATCGCTGTCGATCGCCTCGTCGCTGTGCAATTCGGGTGTGGCCACGAAGGACTCGACCCCATCGACCCCGAGGGTGTAGCTGAAGTGGGTGTTGCGAAACTCGCTCTTGAGGCAGCGTTTCTGCTGCTCCTTGACCCGACGGCGCGCCTCCAGGGCCGTGCGCACGATGAGTTCGAGTTCGCTGTCCGGAACTGGTTGATCCGGATCCGGAAACAGGAGCTTGGTCAATCCGCTGATCGTTTTTTGAACCGCCTCAATGTCGCGGCCGGAAAGTGCCCCCCCCCAATAAATCCTATGTTGAAGGACCGAAACCCGACTCGTGCTCCTCAGCTTGTTCCAGCACTCGCTCAGGTAGTCACTCACGAGACCGAAGTGGTTGGTCAGATGTTGACGCGGGTCGAGCTTGGGAAACTCCCATCCGGGTACGAAGGCGTGGATCCGGTCGTGAAAAGCCGTGTCATCCCTCATTTCCCGAGGTAACGGACTGAGAAGATGCCCGGTGCGCTGCTGCTGCGCCACGTCGACATCGTAGTTGCCCACCATGACGATGCCACCATCAGCCCGGATACTCTCCTTGCCCCGGCTGAATTCCCCGGAGGCCATGTAACCCTTCATGATATTCACGCCGTCTTTCTGGTCGAAGGAGATACCGCTCACTTCGTCGAAGCAGACGACGTCGTAGTGACAGACGAGGCCGCGCTGCCCGCTCGCCATGTTCACGAACATCTTGGCCACGGTGGCCTTGCCGCCGGAGATCAGGTGCGCATAGGGCGAGATTTGCTGGTAGAGGTGACTCTTGCCGGTTCCCCGCGGCCCTAGTTCCACCAAATTGAAATTGCGCTCGACGAACGGGACCATCCTCAGCAGCGCCACCATCTTGGCGCGCGGCTCGAGCGTGTGGGGTTCGAGTCCGACCGATCGCAGGAGCAAATCACGCCACGCATCCGTCGTCATCGTCCTTCTGCCTTTACGCAGAGACGCCAGCACATCGGGATTCGACATCTGGATCGGGCGCAGCGCCGCGATGCGAAACGGTCGCCCGGCCTTTTCCTGCGCGATGATCGGATCGTATTCGAGGGTCACTTCCGAGTAGAAGCCGTCGGTCAACATCCTCTCGTGCTCTTTGACGAGTGCGTCCGCGATTTGCACGTCCCGCAACCCGAGGCTCGGCAACTCGGCGACATAACAGTCGTTGCGAGCGTCCAAGCGCGCACGAATCACGTCGATCAGCCGCACGGAACCCTGCTCCCGGGCGCGCGCCTTGAAGAGCTCTTCCTCCCCGGTTCGCACCGTGCGGTCCCGCAACTGCGCCTGCACGATTTCGAGACCTTCGTCGATCGCGGCTTGATCCGTGCTCGCACAGTACCGACCGAGGAGAAACTCCACGACGTAGGTCGGCAGCGGGAACTGCCTCGAATACCGCCGAACCAGGTCCTTGCGCACGAGATAGCCCGGGAACGCCTTGGCGCCCTGGAGGTCCAACTCGTCCAGTTGCATCGTCGTCACAATTCCACTCCCACCCGGGTCTTGACGGTCGCCGCGATGCGACCGCTCTTTGGATCCACCACCACCGCCGTCAAATCGACGCGTTCGTCCGCATCGTCCTTCACCAAGAGTTGGGCCTCGCCGGGCTCGGACAGCTCGCGCGCCCGATTGGCGACGGACGGGCCATCCGAGCGACCGCGGCGCAGATCGACGATCCACGGACCCCCGTCGCCAGTGATCCGAATGACTGCCCGCAAACCCTGCCACCGGATCGAGGTGATGCGCGCGACGCTCGGGGATCGCTTTTCGCCTCCGATCCATAGCTCCGGAACGAGGCACTCCTGGAGACTGACCCCTCCGTGGGCGTACTCCACGGCTTGATTGAAACACCCGATGCCGGGCGCGGTCGCAAAGCGCTCTTCCGGGTTCCAGTGCCAGGCGAATGTGGGAACGTTCACGGTCGAACGGCCACGAATCACCGCACAGCGTGCCCACCGACTTTCCGTGAGGTGCTTGTGGAGTTCCACCTTCGGGAGTCCACCGGGAAGCAGGAGCCAGCCGTGGTCTGTCACCACGCGGACGGAGGACCACCCGGCAGCGAGCAACTCACGAATTCGGGCGACGATGCCCTCGAGTTGAGACGCGACCTCGCCTGCGACATCCACTCCGAGTGCATGGCCTCGCTCGTCCAGCGTCCCGATCTCGGACCAACCGCGCCCATCTCCATCGAGGGGCGTGAACTCCCCTCCGCGTTCGAGAATCTGGAACCCCCGATCAGAGAGGCGCTCGCGGAGCACCGCCGCAGTAATCGGCTTTCCCCCTGGCGGCAACGATGGAGTGAAGTGGTCGGGCATTGGCATTTTGACCACCTCGAAGCACGGCGGTGCCGAGGCTGGCTTCGCGGTCGCCGTCACCGTCGGAAGCGCCGCCCACCTCCAGCCGGCACGGACTTCGTGCCCGAGGTCCGACAGCGCCTGCGCCAGCTTCTGGCCGAGATCGAACCGCAATCCGTCGACAAAAAGCTCCATGCCGCCCGGGTCCACTTCGCCATTCCCGGCGGTCGGATCAACCGGCGCGACATCGGCCAACACCCTCTGGAAGTTCTTGGCACTCTGGTCCAGCCATTCCGCCGTAAGAAGCCGCACCAATGCGTGGACGACCGTCTTCTGGTCGTGCCGGCACTCCGCGAGCGCTGCGATCGCGGCCGCATCGGTCTGCCAGCCGCTCGATCGGTAGATGCTGGCACACTCTTCCGGCGTCGCACCCGCTATCGGATGCTCGGTCCCACGCGCGATCTCCGCCAGGGGTCTCAGAATGCCGGCCCACGGTGCCATGCCAAGTCGGGCCCACACCCAGTTGCGGCGGCCTGCATGCTCGGCTTCGAGTCGGAGGATCTCCGTGCGAGCCCGAAACGCCGGCGCGGCCAGCGTCCCCTCAAGCGCTCGACGCAGCGTCTCCTCGCGGCGAGCGTTCTCGGTTGGCCAGCGCTCCGGAGCAAATGGTAGGTCGGAAGTCGAAACCGCCGCCAGCACCTCCGCCACCCCGGGAAAGGCAAGCGGGGCTTCTTCGAAGCGATCCCACACCATGGCCCAAGGTCCCTCGGCCGCGCCCAGCATCTCTCCGGCTACCGTCGGGTCATCGCCCGCCGGGTTCACGCCAAAGCCGGATTTGGCTTCGGCACAGAAGGCTTCCCAGGTGGCGGCATCAAGCCGACGACGGGCCTGCACTGGCTCTCCCATCCACCGCAGGAGTTCGCGCACGACATCCTTCGTCAGCAGGGCGTGAAAGTCGGAGGCGAGAAGTCGTTTCCCGCGCAGCGTCTCGAACGGCGCACCCGCGAGCTCGGGCAGCGCCCGAAGGAGCGCCGCCTGGGTCTCCTGATCCCGACCCACCTCGAGCTTCCACTGGGTCAGAAACGCCGAGACGGTCCAATCATGCCCCGCAGGGTGCAGCCAGAGCGCACCCCGATGCACCAATTCGAGGAGGGGACGCAGGGCGAGCCGACACTCCTCACCGGCCCGCAGGTCCTGGCGTGCCACTCCAGGCAGATAGACAACTGGGGTCACTCCGTCCGGAATCGGCAACGGATCGAGGGTCCGATCGATCACACATCGCAGCCAAATCGCCGGGCCGGTCCGCCGCTCCGGCGCGTAATCGCCGAGTTCCAAGAACTCAGGAATCGCTCCGCGGAGCGCCGCGGCGACATTGCGCCATTGGCCCTCGGGGTCCGTCCACAAGACCGCAGCGGGCGGCACGACGCCATCGGCACCCCCCCGCCGAGCTGTTCCGAGCGCGGCGACGAGCGCTTCCACGAGGTTTAATGGCGCTTCTGGGGCCCGTTTCATACGTTCACGCCCGCCTGGATCCTACTCAAGAGAATTCGCCCTAAGTTATTGTTTTTCAATGACTTACAACCTGCGGCTACCGCAATTCCGGGGGTTATGAACGTGCATAACCCGTTCATAACGCTCATAAGTCGTCGGTACCGAGGAAGGCCCGCCCAAGCGCTCCGAGTTCGCATCATCCCGTCTCCTTTCCGGCCGGGGGCAGGAGATCCTGTCGGGGTCTGTAGAAGGTCCCCCGCCGCTCCCCCTCCCTCACGAGGTACCCCTCGCCGGCGAGCCGAGACAGTTCTCGCGTCGCTACCGGCCGGGCCACCCCGAAGAGCAAGCAGTAGTCGCGATTCGTCAAGACTTCGCGGGATCGAAAGAAGCTCCGGAGCTTGGGGGTCCGCTTCTCAAGGAAGATCCGCCGCTCCCTCAGAGTCGGGGCGATCTGGTAGCGAGCGCTTCGCCCCGGATGGCCCGGCGAGGAAACGAGGTGGGCGGCCACGAGTTCCTGAATCTCGCGGTAGGCCACATCGCGATCGACCTGATTGAGTTCCTGGTAGTCCGCGCTCGTGAATCCTCCGGGGCAGGCAAGCATCACCCGACGCCCCGGAGTCGTCAAATTGAGCCCGGCCACGATCCACGCCCACTCCGGCGACGGCCCCTCGAAGATGGGGGTGTTTCTCAGCGTCACCAGAAACTGCCCGAACTCAAGAGCGAACAGAGGCTCTCGGAGAAAGCTCCGTTGCATCTCATCAAAGATGCGAGGGATGCCCTCTCCTTCTTCACGCATGATCCGGGTCGCAACCAAAACGCCCACGATCCGCGGATTGCGACTCGCGTGCAGCGACTTTCTCTCCTTCAAGCCTTCGATCGTGACCGGCGAAATCAGGGTGCCTGGGCTTTTCACCTCCATTCGATCGGAGTAGAACCAGACCTCGATTTCTTGGCCCTGCACTTCGTAGTCGCGATGGGCCACCGCGTTCACGATTGCTTCCTGCCAAGCGAACTCCGGGTACTCGGGGGTCTCCCGAAAAAAGAGATCGTGCAGTTTTTCCGACTTTCGAACCTGCGTGGAAACAAAGCGCAGAGCTTCGGGTAGTCCAGCCGCGATCGGTAGTTCGATCCTCGGGAGCTGAGTGACATTGCGTGCAGTCCCATGCTCGCGCTCCGTCCCCTCCACTCGAAAGAAGCGCAGCCCGAACCGCGGATGCCATCGGCCAACCGGCTCCTTGGCAAACAGAAGCAACGCGGCATTGGTGATGGCGGGTCCACCCCGGCGCGGCTCGATCAATCCGAATCGCTCGAGGAGTTCTTGGACCGGCCGGTCTCCGACCACCGTTCGCCGCAGGAACTCCGCCGCAAGTCCCAGATCCAGATCGTCGAGGGTGGCATCGGGACGAATTCGTTGCTCGTATCCGACCCGAACGTAGGACTGTTTCCTGGCGTTGATCGCCGCCTGTGGCTCACGCAGCGTGCTGCTTCCGACCCGGAACGGGAATCCGTTGCCCACCACCATGACAGCCTCCGCTGTCATGGCCACTTCAATCACGAGCAACTCATGGCCGTCCACCCGAACGCGGTCGGTTTGGCACCGGACGGGCGGAGTCAACCGCCTCTCCGGAACCGCGAAGAACTCCGCCACCGCCTCTCCTGGGTACGCGTGACCCGAGGGAGTTCCGTCGTCATCCACACCGAGAATCAAGGTTCCACCGTCGGCGTTGGCCATCGCCGCCGTCACCTCGGCGATCATGGTCCGCACTTCACCGCGGTCCAACGTCTTTCTGGACCCCTCGCTCCGGTCCCACAGCGACTTGAACTCCAGACGAAGGCCTTCCGGGCGCTTCAGGAGTTGGATCAACTCGTCCTGGGTGTAGAGGGGCGTGCTCTGACTCATAGAGCCGCCTTTTCCCCCGAGGCGCGCGAATCGAAGGCGGCGCGGGCCGCGGACTTGGCGGCACGAGAATAGTGAAGGCCGTTCCAACGTGTGCCGTCGAAGGCGGCGGTTGGGGGCGCGGAGGCCACCGGGGCGCCGAAGTTGGTTCGATGCGCCGGAGTGGTTTCGGGCGCACAACCCCAGAACCAGGGGAAATCGGCGGAGGGCCGCAGAGAGCGCGGCTCGGTGCCACGATCCTTCGTCCACTTCACGTTGGGTTTCGCGCGCAATACCCCAGCGCCCTTCTTGCCGACCGCGTTCGCGAGGAGGAAGGGGCGAATGTTCAGGCGCACGCCGTCGTCCAAGTCGGGCGCCCAACCCTCGGGCTGCGCATGCAATGGCTTCCAGCGCACGAACAGATCGTACGGGGGTTCGCCTTCGCGGATCCGCTCGAGTTCGGTGCGCAGAGTGATCGCGGCGGCAAGCCTGGCTTCCGCACCCTCCACACCTTCTCGCACTTCGGCCTGCTGACGGACGATCCACTCCCCGAGGTACGTTTGCGCGAGGGCGTCAAGGGTACGGCGCGCTTGGCCATCGGGTCCGGCGAGGCGGTGATAGTTGACAAGGGCGGAGAACCCGTCGCGCCTTCCGTCCCAGATATGCCAGACGAAGGGTCGGTGGTGAAACAGCGCGCAATGCTCCTCAAAGAACCGGTCCCGAAGCCATTGCTCGAGCGACTCGGGCGGGTTCTCGGCACCTCCGGCCGCGGACAGCAGCGCTCGTTCGTGGCTGGGTTGGAAGCCGCCGGGCAGTTCCTTCAGCGCTTCGGCTAGGAGTTTGCGAAGGCGAGTTTCGCCACGGCCTTCACCGTGAAGGGCCGGGAGACAGACAATGCCGTCGCCATCACAGAAGTCATCGAACTCGCGGCACCTTTCCACCCAAGCGCGCACGGCGGGATCAAGCCGCATGGTCACATCCTCCTCCGCGGGCCATCGGTAGCCGACGAGGCGAGCGACCGCGACTTGGAGCACGTCCTTCAAGTTGGGGGTGCGACACAAGAGCGACGGATGCCGCTGCGCTCCCACAGGGTCGGCAATCCCCCACGGCGACCGGGCTGCCTCCCCACTGGCGAGCATTCCCGCGGGGTGTCCATGGAATAGCCACTGCGTGGGGTCGTTGGACTGGGGCTCCGGGAGCCCGTAGGGATATCTTTCCGCTGCGACTTCGCTCCAGTGCTTTTGATCAAATTCGATCCTTTCAAAGTAGCGAACATCAACGCTGAGCTTCTGGTTGGCGGTTCGCACAAAACGGTAAAAATCAGAAGATGACGCGAATTGCCAGATTGGCAGAATATCTGATTCAATTTCGGGAATCATCACACAGATAATGTTCTCGAATAATTCGCCGGTATACAGTGTGCATATAAGCGCTCCTGTATATGCCACGGCAATTCCCTGCTTTCCCCAGGCCTCTCTTCCGGCAATGGTCGCTCCAAACCCACCAGTCAACCGATGTAGAGCACCCATCCCATCCTCCCACAGGAGAATAAGATCACGCCCCGAGAATTCAGTCGACAGCTTCGATGAGGCTTGTACATATGACCACCGGCCATTACCGATGGACTTCGACGGCAACTCACATTTCTGTCTTCGAAACCTAGCAGAATCGCTGGTCGTAGTCCCGCCGCGGACTCGGGCAATCTCTCCCAGGAGCGACAATCCAAGCAACGGCTGCAGTCGTATCACGCAATGAGAATCGTTAATTATCGATCGTTGGGGAAAAACAAGAATGGCGCCTGAAGGCACTGATATCGACGCCCCCATCGGGGCAATTTCATTCAATTCGATGTCATCGCCAATCGACTCGCTATCGAGAACGCCCCCAGACGATGGCGCCTCTTGAAAGTGCCGGCCACTAAGGCATAGAGATTTTTCGTATGCATGTTCTGCGGCGCTTGCATCTAGCCCTGCAACCCTGTGGTCTCTCGACGGGCTCGCACCTCCAATTACAACGAGCGCTACGTTGACGACGTGGCCTCTAATGGTGCCGAAGGCCCCTGCTCCGAGGCGAGCAACAGAATGCCAGGTTCGGCTCACGATTAATCGCTCACGAAAGTGTCGGTAAGCTGTAAGGAAAAGCCAATTTTGAGGGGTAACTGCGGCAATCGTGCCGGTTTCTCTAATCCAACGCAACATCCGCGACAGAAACACTGTCGCAAGATCAGACTTGGCGTCCTTGTGGTGCTTGTCGATCCAATCCGTCAGCGATTTGCTTTGACCCTTTCGGCCCAAGTACGGGACATTGGTGACGACGAGAGTATAGCCCTGGCTCGGGCCCACGAGAATGCCTGCGGCCCGGGCCAATCCTGCGGCCGCGACGGCGCGCTCGCGAGTGTCGTCGTCAGGTTCGTCAAAGAGAGTCGTAAGTAGCGGTTCGAGCGTTCGGAAGTTCGCGGAGAAAAGGGAACCAGTGAGCGAGTGCGGATCAATCAGGGAACCGAGTTCCGGTGCATCCTCGAAGAGTTCGTAAAGGCTCTCTAATCCACTCCGGATCGTCGCTGACAGGAGCGTGGATTCGGAATCGAAGAGATCAGGCTTGACCGGCATTCCCCCCTCCGCCGCCGCCTGAGCCGCCAAGCGAAGCCAATCTTCCTTGGAGGTCGAAGGCGCAAGGCCGGAACAGGCAACCGCCAGGGGCGGAAGCTCCATCGGCCGGCCAACACGCTTCCACGCCGCGAAGGCGAGGTGGAAGGCGGCAATCTGGGTGCAGCGTGAATCCAGTTCGAGACCAAAGAGGTTTTCCGCGAGCACATTGCGGACGGCCGCCTCGGTGGTGGATTGTTCTTCGTCCTGCCTCAGAGAAACCAGGATTTGGAAGGCGGCAACGAGGAAGTGGCCGCTGCCCGCGCAGGGATCGAGCACGGTGAGCGACGCGGCACAGGGGGGCCAAGTCGGATAGGTTCCGGCGGCCGGGCGCCACGGACCGCTTGGAGCGTTTTCGGCATCGTCGGGTCTCGGCTCGCGGACGAAGCGGAGGTAGTCGAAGGTGCATCCGGGCAGTGCCACGGCGGCGCGCAGTTCGGACTCGCTCCGAGCGTGAATCGCGAGCTCCGGATTGCGGGCAAGCACCTTGCCGGCATGCCAGGCCCCGATCGTGTTGTGGAGCAGAAAGTCCACCATGTAGGGCTCGGTGAAGAGCTGAGTGACCGCGGGCAACGTGGCGCCGGTGATCTTCTCCCCGCTCTTCATCCGCAGATTCACCGCTTCTTTCTCCGCTCCCTGCCAGAACTGGTAAGTCCAGCCGAGAGCGTCTTCGGCGGTAAACACGGAGGCAGGAAGGCCGGCGACCAGGCGTTCGAGTTGGGTGCGCGTCTCGGGAGCCAGGGGCACCTCCAAGACGGGATCGGCGGGGCGGAAGATGCCGGGAAGCATCGTTTGTGCGGCGCGCGCAGCAAACTCCCAGGGATCTTGGCCGGCGAGGTGGGCAAGATCCGAGGCTTCGGCGAGAGAAATCGCGACCTTCGAAGCGGGATCGATCAGCAACTCGTTCTCCGCGAGGAAGCGCGCGAAGAGCATCCTGTGCCAGTGCTCGTAAGCGAGTTCGCGCTCGAGTCGGCGCGTTTCCTGCGTACCCTTTTGGCGATCGTAAGTGTCACCGAGCGACCGGCCGTGGGCACGAAGTCGGTTCCGCAGGCGACGCGCGCTCTCCCCCATGAAATCCGGGGCTTGGGCCGCACCCACTGACAGCGTCTGGAGGGCATTTTTTGCACCGGCATCCGCGGCAGCGCGAGCCGTCCGGATTGCGGATTCGAGAGCACGGCGATCGGAGGGAGTCAGAAACGGCATGGGCGGCCTCAGGGAACGATGATGGGGCCTTGCTTGACGGCTTCTCGCAGGAGCTGCGCGGTCGCGGCAACCCACTGGTCGACGGCGGCCGCGTCGGCCAGCGTGGCGGCCGGGATGGAGCAGCGTCTCGCCGAGGGGACGCTGCGTTGCGCCAGGGCGGTGCGGATTCCGGCCGCGCGTTCGGGAGCGGCGGCGGCGGCGGCATATCGGGCGTGTAGGGGGTCCCGAGACAGAGTCGCGAGGAGCTCGGCGTCGCTTCCGAGGGAGGCGGGCTTCTCACGCTCGAATCCGAACTTCCGCAGGATGGCTTGCCGCTCTGGCCCCGCGAGGGAGTTCCATTCCGGATCTGCGGCCAAGCAAGCGAGTTGATCCTGTTGGGCGCGTTCGATGCTGCGTTCGGCTTCGATCACGGCCCCGCGGAGCGCCTGACTCACCTTCGCCTTGATCGGTGGGACCGGATCGGGGTCGGCGAGAAGAGACCGATGCCGGTGTATGGCCTCGAGATCGGCGGCGACTTCGGTGGCGATGGGCAGATTGTGAGCCTGGGCCAGCAGGCTCTGCAATTCGTCCCAGGTCGGTTTGCGCTTTCGGGCGATCTCGCCTCGCTTCTGCCACTCCGGGATCAGCCCACTCAGCGTCTCGGCAGATGCGGCGAGAGAGGCCAAGAGTGCGTTGCCACTTTGCCGTTTCAGTTGATCGAGGGCGGCATACCGTGGAGCCTCGGGCAGAGGTGACTCTCCTCCCGCTTCCTCAGCAAGTCCTCTGAGAGCCTCGACGAACTGGGGCGCTCTGGCCTCTTCCTCCCCGGAACGAACGGGGATGCTCAAGGCTTGAATAAGGCCCCTGACCTTCAGACGGTCGGGCGTGCCCACCTGAACACTCTCGGGACGAAAATCGGTGGTCGAGATCTTGTTCTGGTCGAGGTGGCGCGGTGGCACGGACTGCCCATTCTGGGTGGCGCTGAGAGTGCCCGCGGAATGCAGGATGATCAAGGCGGCGTCGATGGCATCGCGGGGCCAGCCAGTGGGAGCGCCTTCGAGCGACCGACGAATCTCACTACCGCGCTGGCCATTGCCGACGGCTTCGAGGACGCGGCGAACGACCGGGTGTTCCGACTGCCCGGTAGCGACGCCGACCACTTGGAGCGGGTGATCGGAGCCCTCCCGCGCGCGCTTCAGGGCGGTGCTCCAGCCTTTGTGGTCGCCTTCGTGGAACTGAGGGTAGAGGCGGTCCTGGGCCACCTCCACCGCGCTTCGGAGTTTGGCCGCGAGTGTTTCGCCAAAGACCTCCGCTCCGCCGCCCTGGTAGACACACGCCGACGACAAGAGCCTCGCCACGATGGAGTCACGCGCCCGCACATAACTATCCACCCGCCCGATCATGCTCTGGCGTGCTTCCTGCCCCTCCTTGGTGGCGGGGGTGCCGCGATGATCAAGGACGGCTTTAGCCCCGGCCCATTCGGCGATGCTGCGATGGAGATCGTCCGCATCCTGCTTGGGAATGAAGAGGTGGATCACGGCGTCCGTCTGGCCGCGCCGTTGTGCCTCTTGGATCACTTCCTTGTGGGCGCTGCCGAATCCCGTGCGCATCCAGACCACGAGTTCGGCCGAAGCCGGAGGTGGAGTTTCGTCCGAGGCATGGAGGGTGAGTAAACGCGGGACTTTGGCTTCGCCATGCAGGGGGCGGATCGGCCTCAGGATCTCCTGGATGGCGGTGCGGAGCAGTTCCTCCCGGCGGGCGTTCAATTCGGGAGGGTCTCTGAGGGCCTTCGTGGACCGCTCTTTGAATTCACTCTCCCACGCGGCCCCCTCCGTCGTTTGCATCCGATACTCGTCACCGATCCGGAGAAAAACGCCGGAGTCGGCGAGTCGCTCGAGGACTTCGGCAATGCGGCGTCGGAATGGCGCCGAATCCTGGCCAATGTCCTCGATGATGAGATCAGAGATGTGCGTCGCGGTGGCTCGCACGCCCGTGTCGACACCGGCTTCACGAGAGAGCTTCCCGATCAGGAACACGGTCGCGGCCAGGCGTTTTTGCAGGCGCCCTTCGTCGGTTCCGTCGTCGAGAGCGCGAATCTTGGTGGAGATTTCGTTCAGCAGGACCCCGGTTTGAATCAGCTCCTGATAGAGGGCGTCGTAGAGGATGTCGCAGGGAATGACCCAACCGAGGGGCCGATCTCCGATCGAGCGGAGGGCACTGTGGAGAATGTGGAGCTGCGAACGGAGTTGACTGCGGGTTCCCGCGTTCTGCTCGAGTCGCTTGAAGCACTCTTCCAGAAAGCGGCGACGAGCGGGCAGGAGAGGATAGTCGACGATATCCGTTTGACTGTCCGCTGGCCGACTGGCGAGGGTGGTGTCACGGAGGTGTCGAGACAGTTCTCCCGCGTTTTGGTCGAGGCAGGTGCGAATCGCCGCTTCCGCCCGTGGCTTTTTTGCGAGGAGCACGCGGCGAGTGACCACTTCGACATCGGTATCGGAAAGCTGGACGGGGATGCGGAAGCGATCGGTGAGCTTCTGGAGGCCAGTCGTGGAGGTAAGGCTGGACTGCCCGGACGCCACCAGCATGATCCGGCCGCCGAGTTGGGTCTGCAGCGCCTCGGCCAATTCCGTGATGATGACCGCACGATCGCTCGAGTCGCCGATGAACTGTTGGACCTCGTCGAGAATGAGCAGCGTCGGAGGGAGCGGGTCGCTTCCGCCGAGAGCGGCGCGAGCTACTCTCATGAATTCTTCGGTGGTGATATCCCCTGCCTGGTCAGTGCGCTGGTACTGCTTCCTGAGAATGTCACGCGCTTCTCGTTCCGAACCCGCGAAACTCGGATCCAACTTGAGAATCGCGAGCGCGATGTGGGGACTGACGAAGAGGTGCGCAAGTTCGCTCGACCACTCCCGATTGGCCTTCTCGACTTCGGCACGAACCTGGGATTCCTGGCCGTTGCCGCGGAGCCAGAGGCAAAAGCGGGCCAAGGAGTAGTTGGCGGGGAGGTCGGCGGCCTTGAGCAGTATGTTCAAGACACTGCATCGAACGTGACTTTGGCTGTGGGCGAGCAAGGTGCCGGCAGCGGCCACGGGGGGCTTACCCGCCCGCATCGACTCTCGGTCGATTTCGCGGAGGAGCCCGGTGATCGTCTGTGGGAGGCCGCGCACCAAGGTGCGGGCGGTGGTTCCGTCCTCGAAGCGGGTGTTCACCCACAGGTGACCGAGCATTTTGAGCAGGTGGGATTTCCCGCTTCCAAAGAACCCGCTTACCCAGGCCGATGGGCTCCGTGATCCGCGGGACTGGCTGGTCAACCACGTTTCGAGAATCCGCTCGGTGGCCTTCGCGTACTCTCCCTCGCACACGAACGACTCGAGCTCGGCGCGCAGTTCCCGCTCAGCGATACTGGGGTCGCCTTGGGCGTCGATGCGGGCTTGTCCGTTGTTCGGAAGTGCGTGGGCGACGGGATCACGTTCGAGGAGTTCGCGGATCTTCATGTGGGTACGCCCGCTCCGTGGAGAGTGATGCAGGGAGCCAGGTAGTTCCAGCCGTCCCGCGCATCCAACAGTCGGTAAGTCGTGCCGTCTCGAGTCCCCGGGAAAAAAACGGCCAACCGACCCGGTATGGCGGATTCGACGGAGCGCACGAGGTCCGAGACCCGTGTGAAGCCGAAGAGCGACCCGAGCCCGGTGAGCGCCACGACGGTCCGGTCATGCCCCTGGGCGAGCCGATTGCGGAGCGGTGCGGACACCGATTCCAGAAAGCTCATTTCGAGTTTGAGGACGAGGTCGTCCGGGCTCTCGAAGTAGGACTCGCGGTAATCCTCGCGGGCCATCCATTGTGCAAAGTGCTTCGTGCAATCGAATTCGGTCCATTCCAGCCCGTGGTTCCGCGTACGCTGCTCGAACTCCGCTTTGCGAGCTCGGAAGCTCCGCTCCATTTCCTTCTCGTACACGACCATCAGAACGCGCTGCCCCCCGGACAGGAGGGGCTGCCAGGGAATCTTGATGTGCTCCTCGTAGCGCGCGGCTAGTTCTTCGACTCGACCCATGGTCATCGTCCTTTCGAGGCTGGATCGAGGGGGGAAGCGTCCAGCTCCACGACCTGTCCGTAGGACCGGGCCACGATGAGGTCCTGCTGATGGGCCCGAAGGGCGTACTCTAAGAGCTGGGCCGGACCAGCGTCCAAGACGGCTGCGAAGGGCGTGCGCAAAAGAAACTCGCCGGCAAGGCCAGCCTGAGCGCCGAGCCAGACCGCGAACGCCGTCGCTGCGGGGGTGGGGACGACGCGGCGGCGCAGCTTGCGGACGCGGCCCTCGAGGTGACCGGACTGGCACCAACTGCTCGCCGTATTGCGCGCCACTTTGTCCAGGGAGGAGGCGTTGAGTTTGCCCTCACTCGGCTTGGCGAGGGCCTCCGTCAAGCTCGCGCGCAACAGCTCTGCGCCGGGCATGAGGGGCAGGACCGCGTTCGCGGAAGCTCGCAGAAATCCGTCTCTGGCTAGGCTGCAGAGGAGGGCCAAAAGAGGGCGGGACGTCGGGTCGAGTGCCCAGAGGCGGCGTAGTACGCGGAAGATCGGAATGCGTGGGTCGAGGGCGTAGAACTCGCTCAGTCTCTGGGCAGTGCCTTTTCGGCTCGCGACCGTAGGTTTTCCTAGTCGGTTTTCGTCGACGATGGCCGCTAAGTAGGCCTCTCGTCCGCTGTCTTCCGGGACCGCTTCGAGGACTTCACCCAGCTCCTCCAGCATCATGGTTCGACTCGTGTGAGCCCCTCCAGGGTTCAACTTGAGCCCGGCGCGGGTGGACTCGCGAGCTTCTGACGAGGAAGGCCAGGTTAGGTTGAGCATGCGGGTTCGTCGATACTGTCTAGCCGGCAAGTTTGCCGGCTAGACAGCATCGAAGCATATCGGCGGCTTTCCTTTGGTCAAGTCTCCCGAGGCCATTGATTTGTGTCGATCCCGCGAGCTGCGCGGCTGCCGTCCCTGATTGCACCAAGGTGGTCAGGCCCCCTTCTTGCCGCTACACCGAGGATTCTCTTTGATACAAATTGTCGACTCCTGATCATAGAAGTCAACATATTGTATCTTTTGCTCGTCAAAAGTGCTTTAGAAAAAGACAAGATCGATCAAAAAAGGAAACTGCGCGCCAAAGATCAGAGTTGGTGAAAACCACTCTCAGCAAGTTGGCTGAAAGACAAATCTTTGTTCCAAGAGATCCAGATCCATCAAGAGGATACAAAACGTCGATCCCAAGAGTTCCTGATCGACAAAAAGTAACATTGCGGCGATAATGCGATGGTGAAAACGCAAGAAAACGGCGAGAAGAGTCCCAGAGAGCGCTCAGGACGAGACCGGGGGGCTCGTGTCCGACAGATTCTGGATCTCGCGGGTAGAGGCCCGGTCAGGTCGAAAGACCTAGCCAGCCTGGGGATTCCCCGGGCGTATCTGACGAGGCTCGTCCTCCAGGGGAAACTGGAGAAGGTCGAGCGGGGGCTGTACCGGAGCTCCGATTCTCCCGGATCTCCCTTACAGTCGATCAGCGACGTCGCCACCAAGATTCCGAACGGGACGATTTGCCTGCTGAGCGCTCTCCAGATCCACGAGTTGACCACGGAGATGCCCGCGGCGGTGTGGATCATGATCGATCGCGCGGCCCGCTCACCGCGGTACGAGGCCGTGCGCCTCCAAGTGGTCCGCGCCAGTGGTCGCGCCAAAACCCACGGTGTCGAATTCCGACACATCGAGGGGGTTCGAGTTCGGATCACATCCCCCGCCAAGACCGTTGCCGACTGCTTTCGCTACCGACGGCACGTGGGCATGGAGGTCGCACTAGCCGCCCTCAAGGACTTCGTCGCTCGGCGTGGCCAAAAGACCGGACGCCGCACCAAGTCGAGCTACGACCTCGAGGCCCTCACCCTGGCCGCGCGTGCCGACGGAGTCGAAGCGCGCATCCGCCCCTACATCGAGGCGCTGCTGTGAGTGACCGCAACTCCGGGCGTGGCAAGAGCGCCTACGTGCAACTCCAGCGGATCGCGAAACGGGACAAAGAGAACTTTCAGCATGTCCTGGTGCGCTACGGCATCGAGAGGTTCCTGGCACGGCTCGCGAATTCACCCCACGCGAAGACATTGATTCTGAAAGGTGGAACTCTCTTCGGCCTCTGGATGAGGCGCTGGCCGGGATTCGATCAATAGAGGCGACGTCGAGGTGGTCGCCGGGAGTCAGATCTTGGTGAGCCAGTGCTCGAAGCCTTCGAGGTTGCCGCGGACGGCGCTGAGGTAGGACTTTTGGAGGCGCTCGGTCAAGGGGCCGCGGCGGCCTTCGCCGACTTGCATGTCGTTGACTTCGGAGATGGGCGTGACTTCGGCGGCGGTGCCGGTCATGAAGGCCTCGTCGGCGGACATGAGGTCTTCGACGGGGATCTGCTGGATGCGGGTCGGAATCTTCAGGTGCTCGGCGATCTGGAGGACGGAGTCGCGGGTGATGCCCGGAAGCAGCGATTCTTCGCTGCTGTTCGTGATCAGAGTGCCCTTCTTGATGATGAAGATGTTTTCGCCGGCACCTTCCGCCACGCGGCCGTGCGCGTTCAGGAGAATGCCCTCTTGGTAACCACCCGCGGCGGCTTCTTTGGTCGCGAGCACGGAATTCAGGTAGTGGCCGGAGGCCTTGATCGTCGGGTCGAGCGCGGTCGGCATGAACTTGCGCTGCTGGGTGATCTTGGCCCGGATGCCCTTTTCGAGCGCCTCGGGACCGAGGTAGGCCCCCCAGGACCACACCGCGATGCAGGTGTTGATCTCGCACTCGCGGGGACGAACCCCCATGAAGCCCTCGCCGGTCAAGACCACCGGTCGGATGTAACACTCCTTGAACTTGTGGCGTTTGATCAGGTCGCTGATCGCGGCGGTGAGCTGCTCGTCCGTCCAGGGGTACTCCATGAAATACCCCTTGGCCGACCGGCGGAGGCGCTGGAGGTGCTCCTTCAGGCGGAAGACCGCGGGTCCGAGTTTGCCGTCGTAGCAGCGGATGCCTTCGAAAACGGCGGTTCCGTAGTGAATGATGTGCGAGAAAAAGGAGATCTTGGCGTCCTCGGCGGCCACCACTTTCCCATCCATCCAGACGAACTGGCTATCGACTTTGCGCGGCATGCGGTCTCCTTTTCGGGCCCCATGGTGGGGTACGAGCCCTCGCTTGGCAAGGTGCTTCCCCCATTGCGGGGGGGGGACCCCCTTTTAGAATCGGCAAGACGCCCAAACTTCCGTGGCGCTCCCGAGGTCTCGCGCCATGTCCACCGGTACGCCATCCAACCACGAAGGACTCATCCACGACTGGAACCTGTCGGGGCCGGGGTCCGTCGGCCGCGCTCGCCCGACGATCACCCTGAACGACGAAACCCTGCGGGACGGCCTCCAGTCGCCCTCGGTTTTTGACCCACCGCTGCGGGAAAAGTGCGAGCTTTTGGACCGCATGGCGGAAATCGGGATCGCCACCGCCAACCTCGGCCTCCCCGGGGCCGGGGAAGCCCATCGCCGCGACATCCTGGCGATGGCCCAGCACCTCCAGCGCACCGGCTCGAAAGTCCGTCCGAACGTCGCCTGCCGCACCGTCATCAGCGACATCGAGCCGGTCCGGGAGATCATGGACAAGACCGGCCTTTCGGTCCTGGCCTGCTGCTTCATCGGTTCCTCCCCGATCCGCCAGTACGCCGAGAACTGGACCATAGATACCCTCCTCGGGCACGTCGAAAAGAGCCTCAGCTACGCCCGGGATCACCAAATTCCGGTGATGTTCGTGACGGAGGACACCACCCGGGCGTCGCCGAAGGACATCCAGGCCCTCTACGAACTGGCCATCGACCTTGGGGCGGAGCGGGTCTGTGTGTGCGACACCTGCGGCCACGCGACCCCCGAAGGCACCCGCGCCGTCGTCGGCTTCGTGGCGGACCTCGTCCAGCGCAAGGGAAGGCGCGTCGGCATCGACTGGCACGGTCACCGCGACCGCAACCTCGATCTCGCCAACTGCATGGCCGCCGTCGAGGCCGGCGCGACCCAGGTTCACGGGGCCGCCCTCGGGGTGGGCGAGCGTGCCGGCAACGCGCCCATGGACCTGATCCTCGCGAACTTCAAACTCCTGGGTTGGATCGACCACGACCTCTCGAAGTTGGGCGACTACGTGCGCACCGCGAGCCGCACCCTCAAAGTCCCCATCCCCCACAACTACCCCATCTTCGGGAACGACGCCTTTTTGACCGGCACCGGAGTCCACGCCTCGGCCGTCATCAAAGCCCTGAAGAAGGGCGATGCTTGGCTGGCCGACCGGGTCTACTCGGGAGTGCCCGCGGGAGAGTTCGGCGAGGCTCAGAGGATCGCGATCGGCTACATGAGTGGCCGCTCCAACGTCGTGTTCTGGCTCGATTCCCACGGGTTCGACGGCAACGACGCCGCGCTCGTGGACCACGTGTTCGCGGCCGCCAAGGCTTCGAACCACCTCCTCTCCGACGAAGAAGTGCACCGGGTGGTCAAGGGCTACCGGAAGGCCCAATGACCAGAAACAAAAAAGGGCGCGGTCACACGACCGCGCCCACGCCACATTTGCCCCTGTCCCCGGTGACCTGTCTCCGTGCCATGACTTTTGTTCCGTATCACCGAGGCTGTCTCTCTGACGCTTTTCGTGGGCGAGTTCCCCAACAAAGTTTCGGATTGTCGCGGTCTTTCGAGATTCCTTCGCCGTGAATTTCCTCCTCGAAATCGCCTACCCGGCCATCGACCCGGTGTTTTTCCGCATCGGCCCGCTGGCGGTGCGCTGGTACGGCCTTTCGTACGTAGTCGCCTTCCTCATTGCCCGTTTCCTGCTCCTGCGGCTCTCGAAAGAGCGCCGCCTCCCCCTCGATCAGGCCGGGGTCAGCGATCTGCTCTTCTTCGCGATGATCGGGACCGTGGTCGGCGGGCGGCTCGGCTACGTGCTTTTCTACAATCGGGACGCGTACGTCGAAAACCCGCTCGAGGCCTTCGCGGTCTGGAAGGGCGGACTCTCGTTCCACGGCGGCCTTTCCGGGGTGGCTGTCGCCATTTACGCCACCGCCCGCAAGTACAAGGTGCCTCTGTTTCGGGTGATGGACGCCTGTTCTTTGTCCGCCACCCCCGGCATCCTCTGCGTCCGCCTCGGCAACTTCATCAACGCCGAGCTTTGGGGTCGTCCGAGCGATGTCCCGTGGGCGATGCGCTTCCCCGGGCGGGACGCGGGCCCCCTCACCCGTCACCCCTCCCAGCTCTATGAAGGCCTGGCCGAGGGACTGTTCCTCTTCGTGGTGCTCTGGGCGCTCAGAAAAGCCGCATTCCTTCAGACTCCCGGCCGGATTTCAGCCGCTTTCCTGGTCGGCTACGGGATCCTCCGCTTCTTTTTGGAGTACACCCGGGAGCCGGATGCCCAGTTGGGCCTGCTTTGGCTGGGCCTTTCGATGGGGCAATTTCTGTGCCTGGCCATGATTTCCGTCGGAAGCGTGCTTTTTTGGTCGCGTCGCCGGACTGAATCCGGCCCCGCCCTGACTCCCTGACCTTGGGAATCCAGGGTCCGGCCGACTACCATCCCCCTCTTCCCCCACATCTCGTCAAGGGATCACCCTCCCTCCGGAGCTTCCGGTATGAACAACCTTCTCATCACCGTCCTTGGAGACGCTGGCCCGGGCGTCGATCGCACCGGCCACCGCGTGGATCGTTATCGCTTGCCTGGTGGCGAGCGCATCGTCGAGACGCCTCACTTGGGCTTCGAGCTCGCTCGCGCGATCGGCGCCAAGAAGCTGGTCGCGGTCGGCACCGCGACCGCCTATTTCGACCGCCTCTGCGAACTTCTGCCGGAGGAGCTGCGCAACGCCCCCGTCGAGGAGATCCACCGCAAAGAGGAACAGGATGCCGCGGCCGCGGAAGCGCGCGCCGAAGCGGCCCAGGACGTCGCGGACGCTGAGAATGCCGCGGCCCCCGAGGCGCCGAGCGGGGACGCGGGCGAGGCAGCGATGAACCAGGTCGCGGTCGAGGCAGCGCCGGTGGCTGCAGCCACCGAGGCGGCTCCCTCGAGCGAGGCCCCGGCCCCGGCAAGCGCCGAAACCACGCCGAGCCCCGAGGCAAACGCGGGCGAAGCTCCTGCCGCCGCCCCCGAGGCATCCGCGCCCAGCGTTCCCAAGAAACACCACGAGGCCGATCTCCGCCCGCTCTGCGAGCGGCTGGCCGCGATGGGAGTCTCGGGTCGTCCGGACCGGGCGGCCTTGGCGGCGCTCTCGTATCGCCTGCAAAAAGCCCTGCACCTCGACTACGTGAAGTGCATCGTCAGCTCCGACCCGAGCGACCCGCGCAGTTCGCTTTCGGTGCTCCGTACCCTGATCGAAGCGCCCATCGCGGGCGACATGGTGCACATCGAGGCGACCAACGGGCCGCGCTCGTTCCCGACCGTGAGCCTGCTGGCGCTCCACTACCTGCGCGAGTTCCGCCCCGATATCGGCATCGGCTCGGTGCTCGTCGCGGTGCCCGAGCATCGGGACGCGTTTGGCGTCGTGCCCATCACCTCCTTGGACGGGCCGCTCGAAATGCTCGGCCTGATGGGGCTCTTCCGCGACCTCATGCAGGGTCGGGTGCCGAGCGATCTGCACCATTTCTTCAACGGGGATCCCCGCCTCCAGCGCCTCGCCGGGCCCTACGTCCGCTTCCAACGCGGCGTGCGCTTCGGCGCGCTCGCCGAAGTGGTGGAGGGCGCCCATCTCGTCGAAGAAAAGCGCCGTCGCCTGCCGCGCCTCCCCTACTCCCACCCCTATCGCATGTTCGATTCGGTGCTGCGCCAGGCCGTGCGCCCCTACCTCGGGGAAGAACGCGCGAGCTTCCGCCAGCTCCTGCTCGCCCGACAAGCGCTGCACAACGGCAACCTGCCGCTGTGCGCCCTCCACTGCCGCGAGACCATGCTGTCGGCCAGCCTCGAGGCCTACGGCAAAAACCCCGTGCAACCGTGGATGGATGTCCCAGAGAGCGGGGGAGCCCAACAGGTGCGGCCGCGCGATGTCGCCGCGTTCATCCTCAGCAGCGAAGCCGTGCAGGGCAAAGTCGAGGAACTCCGCACCGTGTGGCCGCTCCTCGCGCTCGCCCGTAACCGCTACGTCAACACGAGCCCGACCGCGGTCTCCGGCAGTCAGCTCAAAGACGAGGACTACGAGATCGTGAGCCTCCTCGACCGAGTGGCGTTCCTCGTGGAGTCGCCCGCGCTCGGGGTGCTCGCCGAGACCCTGCCGTTCGACATCGCGGTCAAAGAAGGCGTCGATCTGCGGATGATTCGGCCGCGCGACCAAGGCGGACCGGGCGGCCCCCGCATGCGAGGCGGCGGACGCCGTCGCGACGATCGAGCCGGTGGCGGCGGGGGTGGCGGTGGCGGCGGTGGACGCCGCGGCCCGCGCCGCGAGGGTGACGGCCCGGCGCCGGAAGGCCAAGCTCAGGCGGGCGACGCCGGCGGCGCTCCCGGCCCCCAGGGCGAGGGCGGCGGTCGGCCTCCCCGCGGTCCCCGTGGTGATCGTCCTCCTCGCGGTGACCGTCCGCCCCGGTTCGGCGGTGGACGTCCTCCCTACGGAGGCGAAAGCGGTCCGCCGCGTGGCGACCGCGGACCGCGCGGCGACCGGCCTCCCCGTCAGGATCGTGGGCCCAACGACGGGCCCCGCGGACCCCGGCCCGACGGCGATCGCCGTGGTTTCGGCCAGGACACGCCGCGCCCGGCGGCCCCGGAGGATTCCTCCCCGAAGGTCAGCCGCAGTGGCGGCGGCTCGCTCGGCAACCTCGGCCTCGCGCTGATGCAGGCCGGGATCGTCGATCAGCCGCGCCGCCGCGAAGAGCCACGGGAGCGCCCACCCCGCGCCCCTGAAGCCCATTCCCCAGCCCCCGAAGCTCCGCGCAGCGAACCCACGCCTCCGCCCGCCCCCCCGGTCTCGGATTTCGACGTCGCCGGGCCAATGTGATCGGCCGCGCGCAGTAAGCTCCAGGGCTTGCTGCGCGCCTCGACCCTCTACCTTTGGGCCCTATTCGCCCTAAGCCTCCGGGCGGATCTTCTCGCCCAGTCCCCCGCCGAACTTTGGCTGTGTGGTGGCGACGAGGTGTCGATCTACGAGCTGCCTTCCCCTTCCGAACTCGACGGCCGGTGTGATCCGCCGAGCAAAATTTGGGCATGGCGGGCCGTCGATGATCCTCGGCTGCCTCAGGATCTTCGAGACAAGTTTCGCACCACGGACGAGTGCAAACCCCTGGCGGATGGGCAGCAAGTGCTGATCACCTCCTCCGGCGGCGGGGTTGCGATCGTCGATCGGCAGTCTCGACAGGCCGTCTTTTGGGCCGAAGTGGGCAACGCTCACAGCGCCGAGGCGCTGCCCGGCGGGAAGATCGCGGTGGCGGGCTCGGTGCACGCCCGAGGCAATTGTGTGGCGTTGTTCGACACCTCCCGGCCCGGGGAGAAGCTCGCGTCACTGGAACTGGTGAGCGCACACGGACTCGTGTGGGACTCCGAGAGGGAGCGGCTGTGGGCGCTCGGACTGACTGAGTTGGTCCGCATCCGATTAGTGCCGTCAACTGCGAGTGTGACCGGCCTTGAGATCGAATCTCGCTTTCGCCTCCCGGGCACCGCCGAGCCCGGAGGACACGACCTCCAAGCTTGGCCGGGAACCGACGAGCTGCTCGTGTCGACCGAGGCCCGAGTGTGGTTCTTCCACCGGGTGACAGAGCAGTTTCGTCCCCATCCCCACGCGCACGGCCACGCTCACGTCAAGAGCGCGAGTCTGGACTCGGTCAGCGGTCGCACCGCTTGGATACAGGCCACGGACGAACAGTGGTGGAGCGACACCGTCCGCTTCGAGAATCCGGAGGCGATTTGGCGCCTCGAAGGCCGACGTCTGTACAAGGCTCGGTTTGTGCGCAGACCCGCCGCGTCGCCGGAATCGGCGACGCTGCTTTCCCGCGTGCTCCCAACCCTGGAAGCGCGGCGCGAAGTGCAAAGCTGGCTCGCCGCCTCTCCGCCCCTCAGCGAGGGCCCGTGGCTCGGTGCGGTGACGTCCTCCACCGCCACGATCGGAGCCCGGGCCACCGCCGCCGGGCGCTATCGACTGCGTCTGCTCGCCGCTTCGGACCCACCGGCCTCGGCGATCACGGTCTTCGGCGACGCCGAGCCGGAACACGACCTGTGCCTGCGCTTCGAACTGGCGGGGCTTCGCCCGCGCACGCCTTACTCCTATGCCATCGAGGACGCCAGCGCGGCTGCGTCCCGCTCTCCCTCGGGCACCTTCGTCACGCGGCCCGCTCCCGAAGACGACCGGTCCACCAAGCTGACCTTTCTCTCCTGCGCCCGCGAGAACCAGGGAACCGCCACGGCCTGGCGCAAGATCGCGGCCCTCTCCCCCGATGCCGTGGTCCTCTTGGGTGACACGCCCTACATCGACTCGACCGCCCTCGCCACGCAGCGGGCCCGCTACCGCGCCTTCGCTCGCGCGCCGGCGTTTGCCGAGCTCGCCCGAAGACAGCCGGTGTTCGGCATTTGGGACGATCACGATTTTGGCGCCAACGACTCCGACGGTCGCCTCGTCGGCAAGGCCAACTCCCGCGCGACCTTTCTGAACTACCGTCCCAATCCGTCCGCGGGCCACGGAGACCAGGGCCTCTACACCTCGTTCCGCTCTGGGCCGATCGAAGTGTTCCTCCTCGACACTCGCTGGTTTGCCGCGACCGAACCTTCCTTCGTCGACGATTCGAAACCGACCCTCCTCGGCAAGGCTCAGTGGGATTGGCTGCGAACTAGCCTGCGCGCCAGCCCCGCCCCCTTCAAAGTCCTCGCCTCGGGGATGATCTGGAACGAAGCGACCCGCCCCCTCAAGACCGACCATTGGGGCCACTATCCCCACGAACGAGACGCCCTCTTCCGCTTCCTCGGCGAGGCCAAAATCTCAGGCGTCGTCCTCGTCAGCGGTGACATCCACCGCTCGCGTCACCTCCGCTTGGACACCGTCTCCACCGTCGGCTACCCCCTCGACGAATTCATCACTTCCCCGCTCCACGACGAAATCATCGCCACCGCCAACGCTCCCCACCCCGGCCTCCAATGGGACTCCGGCGCCCCCCACTCCTTCCTGACCCTCGAGGCCACCGAGCTTCACCTGACTGCAATATTCCATTCCGCCAGAAATGGGGTCCTTCGATCGGAAGCGCGCTCACAAGTGAAGCTTGCGCCAGCGCGACGATAGAATTGCGCCATCAGTGGCGGTAGTCATCCCCGTCTCCAATGCTGACGGATGCGCCCGGAACCCGCCTATTCACATCCCGCACCATCACCATCGCACGAATTTCCAGCCTGGGCCTTGAAAGGAGGATGGCCCGCGTCTCCGCACTCGGAGTCGTGGTGATAGATCCCCGAACCGGAGGACCTCCGTTGACACGATGGGCAGTGACAAGGATTCGCACTGAACCGTCCGTCAAACCCCTGAAGATTGTCTCTCCCGTGACATCTGACCGGCCCGAGACTCGGCCCCGCCCGCTGCCGGGGAGCTTCCAGTGGACTTCCACCGGGGCTCGCTCTCGAAGCAAGCCTCGGCCCTTGAGGGTGACAACAAGCCGCCCACCTACGCCCAGGCTGTGTTCCAACCAGCGCAGGTACCCACGCCTAATCTCGACTTCGTACCCCGTGCTGCGAAACCGGACCTGATCGGTAAGCGCACAACAGATTCACTGGATCAGGAGAGGGAAGGCTTGGGAGATCGAACGGGGTGTGCCGATGTCCTGGGGATTCATGGTGGCCAAGCTGGAGAAGAGAGTGAAGCCACTCAAGGCAGGAATAGCGGGCAAAGCCAGCGCGGTTGTAGCCTGACCGGACGGATCCAAATACCCCAAGGTTCCACCAATCCCCAGAATGGTTGGAGCAAGCGACTCCAAGACCAGTGCGTCCTGGAACGAAAACGGCAGCGATCGTCCATCCAGGAGGAGAGTAGGTGAATTGGAGATCGCGAATGGCGCAAAATACGGGAATCCGCCCTCACCAAATACCTGGTAATTGACGGTCATTACGCCGCCTGGGAAGGCCGGTTGCCAACTTACGAGGGCAACACTCGGTGAGCGTGGGTCGAGGGGATTACTCCGACTTCTCAGCTCGGTGAGATTGGGAATTCCATCGCCGTCAAAATCTTCGTCGGGGGCATTGGACATTGCCAACGTGTGCAGTGTCCCCTGGCCAATTCTCGTGGAGTCTCCGGTGTCGGACGGGGAAATCATCGCGACGTTGGCGGGGGAACCGAGGTAAACATCCATCCCGAGCCCGTAGGGTGGCTGTCCCTTGACTTCCCGCAGGCGCATTTCCAGAGGCGCCGTCGCCAATAGAGAAAAAGGAGCTCGAAAAACAGTCCATATGTCTTGCTCGCCATCGACACCCATGCAGAAGGGTGCCCCGTTTACGCTGCCCGTGGATGGAAATGGATAATGCGTCGGCTGCGCGACTGGCGGAGGGAGAACGCAAGCCGGTCCATAACACTGTGTCGGAGTGAGGTATACACGAGTTCGCATTGCGCCTCCGGCATAAGAAGTTCCCGACGTGAACAGCACGCGCTCGGAAGTCGATCCGTCAAAACGACTCCCGGTGACTCGAGTATACGAAATCCAAGACACGTTGCCCTGGAAGTCCATCCCGACGGTTCCTTCATTCGGAGCACCCGGCGGAAGGGTAATCGTGCCGCTGTTCGAAGCGTAGCCGATCGCGACTCCCTGATCTCGATCGGGCATGAGTCCAATATACCATGAGGATCCCAGGTTCCATGACTCCGCGGAAAGCCAGTCGGGAGCGACGCGCACAATGCTGTGCAGAGTGTCCGAGGTGCTCATCCAAACGTAGCCTAGTTTGTCCTCGAACAAATTGCGCACATACGAGTAGTAGTTACCACCGGCGGTACTCGAGAATGGTGTCGGCAATATGCTCTCCACGAGTGCTGACCGAAGCAGCACTCCGGTGGGCGAAAACTCGGACAGTTCGATTGAAAGTGGGACCGGGGGTGATCCCGAATTGACGGCAATGGTCAAGAGGTTACCGGCCCGATTGGTCGCGAGATAGCCTGACTTTCTCGTGGTCGGGATCGTTGCCATCAACTGACCCAAAGCGGAAAAGCGATAGACCTGCTGGAGGTTGTTGTCATCGATCCACAAGTCCCCGTTCTTCGCTCGCGTTACCAAATGACCCGGCACAATTCCTGAAGGCAGAAGGGTGAAGTTTGTCCGCCCGGTTGTGGTATCGACAAAAACAACATGGCGCGCTCCGTTCACGAAACAAGTGGTGGCATAGGTGTTGAGCAGGCTCTGGCCGGCGTGCCTGGGACCGGACAAACACAGGACAACGCAGAACCATAGCCCGATGCTGTTCGTGGTTCGGATCGTGGTGTTCATGCTCGTGACCATAGAGGGAGAGTACTTCATCGCCTTGAACCGGGACTCGGAGTAGGGTTTGTCGTTGTTGACTCGAGACCGACTGTGGGAGCGCTGGATCTGGAAATCGTCGGAGAGTCGGGCAAGCGGCTTGGATCTCACGGAAGCCCCACGATTAGCGTGTAACCTTCGGATATGCCCTGCCATATCGCAGCGGCTTCGAAAAGACGCTTGGCGAGGGCGACGGTAGTAGCTGGCGCATGAGACTCCCTGGGCCTCGCAGAGCGAGGTTACCGGGAGCTCGGTTCTCAGATCGGTGACGGCGCTCATGAGGTCCCTTCGTCGCTCCCTTCGCCCTTGAGGGGAGACCCCAACATCACAGCAACTTTTTCTTGGATGTCAATGATGGTGTGCGCCTCGGCCAGATTGGCGGTGAATCTCGCATTCTCCCGGCGGGGTTTCTCGCACTCGCCTGCGAGTGCATGGTCCCGGTTGGCCTGTGGCCCGCGCTGGCGCGGCGCAGGTCCTGGGCTCGCCTGAGGCGCGCTGGTGGCACCAGTTGATCAGGTGAGAGGCGTAAAACCCCTCGCGGCGCAGGATGGCTCCGCCACCCCCGGAATATTGCGCCGCATCCGCATCACGGACGATCGCGAGATCAGAAGCGGCGGTGAATCGGCGTCGGGTGGGGCGGGCATCGACCTCGTTATGGGCGCCTCCGGGCGTGGAGCGGCTTGGGTCCGGTTGCATCCCTGCGGCACCTCCGCTGCGGCCGGCCTCGCTGCGCTCGCCGACCCCCCCTCCGGCGCTGCAAGGGCACCGGGGGTCGGTCTCCTCTGTAGATCTTTCGGTGAAATGAAACGTAGCAACCTCGTCGCCCACTTCACTAAACTCTGAGCGGGGGATTACATCTCGACCCTTGGCACTCAGGGCAGGAAGGAGAGGGCGGGGCCGGAATCAGAATTCGATCGAGACGCCGGGGGCCCAGTGGAACTGACGCTGGAGAAGACCACCATCGGAATCCACGGCGATTGCGTAGTGCTTTCCAACCACCAGTTGCTCGAGATCGATCCATCCCTCTCCGTCCGTACTAAACGTCGGATACACGATCTGGCCGAGAAGGGAGATCGGTTTCAGGTCCGTGACGGTGATATTGGTGCGATTGCGAACCGGTTGGCCGCGGAGAAGCAGTTGAATTCGCTGTGGATCGGCACGCTTGATCACCACGCGATACTCGCCCCGATCCGGAACTCCGATTCCACTCCAAAGATCTACACCCTCCCCGATATGCCCGGGCGCCGTTGCCGAAACAAAGAGACTTCCCGGAAGTCTGGCGAGCATCGGGAGCTCGACACTTCCTTCCCGGTCCGCAATGTCATTCCACCGGCGCACCGAGATCCGCTTCTCGGAACCCTTGGGAGTGAAGACGAAGAAAGCGCCATCGGGATGCGGATCTTCGGATTCCAATTCTCGGCGGACCACCACGGAGACATGGCTCCCTGCGACGGGCTCGCCGGTGTCATCGAGGACGCGCAGTCGGATTCGCCGGGCATCCATGGTCGGGAGCTGGACCTTCGTGGTCTCGCCGGGGGTAGCCCGGATCTTGACCTTCATGCTCTCATTGAAGTCCGGCAAGTCGTAACTCAGCAGCGTCTCACCGCCATACGCGATATCGAAGCTGTGCTCGAAGCCTGCTTCGACCTCGTCGCGGATACAAATCAGCCGAGTCCGGTCACATCCGTCGACTCGCCGGAGCATCTCGTGATATTCAATTTCGGTCTTCTGGGTCGTTTCTCCGGAGATGATGCCCATCATGTCCCGGAGACTGGCGAGCCGTCTCGGGTCGACATCCCTCGGAGGAGACTTGAAGACTTCGGCCGGAGTCGGCCAGCTCACGCACCAAAGCCAGCCTCGGAGTGGCTTGGAATCTTCCGACGGCGAAGTGAGATTCGGCCTCGCAGTTTGAACCGTGATTCGTGCGAATGCGGGAACCGCAAGAGTCGGGATCTGGGCTCGCTCCACGGTCGCAGCGAGGATCTTCCCCCCCAGGGCAGAGGGTAGAACGACGAACACCTTGCCGGGGGCCGTCCACCCAGGTGGAAAAACGGCCTGGCCAGCTCCCAGGGCATCAGTCGGCGCGATCGAATAAACACCGCCGCCATCGATGGATCCACAAATCGACGCCCCTTCCAGCGGGCGGCCGGTCACGATGTCCACGACCCTGAACGGGGTGCGCTCTCCCTCGACGTTCCGGTAGGGGACCACTGCGATGGGATCGGAAGCCTCCGTCTCGTCGTCCGTGGCGGTCAAGGCGGGAGGATTACCAGGCCTATGCTGAATGCCTCCGTCTGATCCCGAGGTGAGATCGGCCCAGGCCACCATCGCCGCAATCCCGATCCCAATCGTACCGAACATCACGGTTCTACGCATGAATCATCGCCTCGTGCTGACACTGGACAGAAGAGTCGGCCAAGCCTCTTTCGACCAAGGTTGGCCTAGCGATTGCTCCGCCCCAGTCTATCAAGCGCGCACGAGGCCGCGATCAGCCGTAAAGGAGCGGGGATCGCGAGTGGGGGGAGACGCCGCGGTCACTCCCGCACGACGGTGCGGGATTGTTCGCGCATGAATTGTTGGAGGTAATTGCGGCCGCCGGCGCCGCGGCCGGTGGTGCCACTGTTTTTCCAGCCCACAAAGGTTTGGGCGTCGACGACGGCGCCGGTGGAGCCGCCGCGGCGGCGATTGCAGTAGGTGACGCCGGCTTCGATGCCGTCGAAGAACTGTGACTGCTCGGCGGGATCGTCGGTGAAAATGCCGGCGGTCAGACCGAATTCGACGGCGTTGGCTTTCTTGATCGCTTCGTCGAGCGTCGTGAAGGTGTCGATCGCGAGGAAGGGAACGAACAGTTCCCGGCGGAAGAGTTCGTGATCACTCGGGAGGCCGTCGACAACCGTCGGTTGGACGTAGTAGCCGCAGTCGAGGCCGGGATCTTTGAGCTGTTCGCCGCCACAGAGCACCTGCCCGTCGCGCTCCGCGATGGCCACCGCCTCGAGGTAGGTCTTCAGGGCACGTTGATTGATGATCGGCCCCATGAAGGTGTCGCGCTCGGAGGGCACTCCGACCACCGTGTTCATCACCTTCATGATGAACTTATTGAGGAACGCTTCCTTGATGTCTTTGTGCAGATAGAGACGGCTGCAGGCCGAGCACTTTTGACCACTGAAGCCGAAGGCCGCGTTGTACACACCTTCGGCAGCGCGATCGAGATTGGCGTGTTTGGTGACGATGACGGGATTCTTGCCACCCATCTCGGCAATGACGGGTTTCGCCGTCTTGCGTTGAGCCGTGCGCAGGATGTTCAATCCGACGCCGACACTGCCAGTGAAGACGTAGCCGTCGACGTCGTCGGAGTCGACCAGCGCCTGACCGACGGTGGAGCCACCACCGTAAACGACGTTGAGAACGCCGGCCGGAACGCCCGCTTCGACTAGACAACGGAGCACTTCCTCCGCGCAAAGAGGGGTGTCCATCGTCGGTTTGAGGACGACCGTATTGCCGGTCACCAAGGCGCCCACCACCATGCCGGTCGTGATCGCGATCGGGAAATTGAAGGGAGCGATCACCGCGAACACGCCGTAGGGCAGAAACCGCGTTTCGTTGTTCTCCCCCGGAAAGGCGGTGCCCATCGTGGTCACGAAACCTTGGCGCTCCCGCATTTGATGGGCGTAGCTGCGGCAAAAATCGATGGCTTCGTCCACGTCGATCGAGGCCTCGAACCGGTTTTTCCCGTTTTCGACCGTCATCACCGCGCAGAGTTCGTAGAAGCGCCGCACCATGACGTCGGCGGTGCGATCCAAGAGCGCGGCCCGCTCCTGCCAGGGGACCGCACGCCAACCGGCGGCAGCCGCCTTCGCGGCAGCGACCGCGGCCCGCGCCTCCTCGGCCGTGCCTTCGGGAAAACGGCCGACGACGAGCTTGGTGTCGGTCGGGGAGGTCTTGGTGGCCCACGCACCCTTCGAGGGCACGGCTTGGCCGCCAATCCACTGGGCGTGGTCCTTCCCGAGGCCCTTCAAGTACTGGGCGTAGGCCGCCTCGAAGGCGCGGTGGAACTCTTCTTGACGGCCCGCTTGGGAGAGCCGCCACCAGGTATTGAGGTTGGAGAAGGCCATATCGGGTCTTATCAACCGAGCCTCCCCCGCGCTATCGTCCGCCATGTCGGTCCCGCCTCGTCTCCAGCGCCTACTCGACTTGGTGGAAGCGCTGGAGCGGAAAGATCCGACGAAGGTGCCGGGTCCGGTTCGCCTGGAGGTCACGGGAGGGGAACTCGCCCGGGGCACGAGGGATTGGCCGAAGGAGTTGTTCGAGACCGCGATCTTCTTGGCTCCGGTTGCCACCGCCGGTCACCCTCGCGCTTGGGACGAAGCCGCCGCCTTGGCCGAGCGCCACGACTTGGGCATCGACTCGCGCTTTGCCGGCGAAATCCCTCCTCCACGCGTGATCACAGGACCGATGGCTCGTCGAATTTGGCCGTCCGCGACGCCGGTTTCCCCGCTGGACTTTCTCGAAGTCGCACGCATCGCCTACGCGCGCCTGTTCGACGGGCGAGGGGGACTCTGCCCATTCCCCTTCACCATGGTCCGACTCGAGTCCGGTCGCACGCTACCCTGCCCGCAGAGCGCCAATCCGCCTGTCACTGCCAGAGCCCTGACCGCCGACGCGGCGACCTTCGTCGAACTTCGGCACTTGTGGCTCACCGGGCAGCCGCCCGCGGCTTGTCGAAGCTGCACCGTTCTGCCCCGCGTCCTCACACGCCGAGCTCCCCCACCCTCGTTCGCAGTGTGACGGTCGATCCGATTCACAATGCAACAGTGGCAAGAAAAACGCGCGCCCCGGAATCGGGGAAGCGCGTCGGCACGACGAGGTCGTGTGCCTCTCAGTACGGGAAGGCGTCGTAGTTCGGGCTAAAGCCCGCGCTGGGCGAGAACAAGATCCCGTTCAGCGTGCCCGGCACGAGCGAAGCGCAGCGCCCCGCCCCGGCCGCGACTTGGAGGTAGAAGTCGTAGATGGCGTTGGTCGCGTTCGTGGCGAGGGAGGGCACGCCCGCGGTGAAGACCTGGGCCGTCCCGACCGTGGCACCCAGGCTGCCCCGGGTAATCCCAAGCAGCATGGCGTCAGCCGTCGTGAGGGTCGTCTGGGGGTTCGCGACAATGCCGGAGAGGCCGTCAAGGCGAACACTGCCGTTGTTGGTGTTGAACTCGATCGCGAACGAATTGGCGGTACCGGGTTCGCCGGCGTAGGGAACGGCGTTGTAGGCGACGCGCACAAGGCCCGCGCTCGGATTGGTGATCGTGATGTTCCCGCCGAGGGCCGGATTCAAATCGACCCAACAGCCGACAAAAGGCACGTCCGTAGCCAATTCCGAAACCGTCGCGGTCGCGTCGGTGTCACCGGCCGTGAAGGTCACGCGCCCGTTGGAAGCAACGTGGATCGTGGAGTGATTCACTCCGAAAAATGGAATGCCGGAGGCGGCCCAACAGTTCGGAGCACTCACCACGTTCACGGCAACATTGGCGTTGTCGGCGATCGGGCCGGCGGCCGAGGCCGATGGCAGCATCACCACGGTGTGGAGCTCGGTGGCCTGCGACAATCGAATCCCGGTCGGAGCGCTCGCGTCCAGAATCGCGGCCTGGAAATTCAGATCCGCCGCCGCCGAGAGCTGGTAACCGATTTCGATCGTACTGGAGCTTGCCCAAGGAACTCCGCCTCCCGGGGAAGGGGTGGAAAAGAAGTTGTTGAGCAGAAGGAAAGGCATCGCGAGGTTGATGTTGAGGATCTGGCCGGGTCCGAGCGTCATGCCCCCCGATGACGCCGGAACGAGACTGCCGGTGCCCACGACGAGTTCCCAAAACGCTCCGGCGGGGCTGGATCTGAAGACGATCTCGCCGGTGGCGGGCGCCACCGGTGTACAAGCGAAGACACTCTGGCTGATCGACGTGGGGGAGCAAAAGACTCCGGAGATGTCGTTGACGAGTAGTGAAATCGCGCTTTGATTGAGCTGGTAATCGACGGGGGGTGGCGGACCGGGCGGCCCCGGACAAACGTAGTCGATCGAGACGCTCGGAGTACGGCCGCTGATCGGTGTCCCGCCAAAGCCCGAGCCCGTGCCGAATCCTTGGAGCAGCGACAGAGTGCCGTCATTGAGCACCAAAGTGCCGGCGGTGGTCCCCGTGGTGTAGTTGACCGAGGAGCCGGAGGTGACGAAATAGAACAGAGGCTGCGTTCCTCCCGCCGGCACGTCGACGGCTGCGCAAAACGGCGGCAGTACGGTGGGAGTGTTGGCCGCAATGCTGGTCACTCCCGAGAACAACCCGATCCGCGTCCAAAGTCCCGATTGCGCGAGATTGGTCGGGTTGACGGAGCCTCCCCCGGTCAGCCGATAGACATCCACATCCCAGATCCCAGCATCGAGATCGAGCGCCATCCGCGTGATCCGAACGGTCAGTGCGCTGGTGTTGACGACATCGAACGCGATTCCTCCCATCCCGTTGTTGGTGACGGCGAGCGTCGAGATCGTGCACTGCGCACTCGTGGTCCAAGCCAAAAGGAGGGTAGCGACAACCGCAGACGTCGGAGCGACTGACATTGCAAATTCTCCTGGGCGAAAACTCACGCGATGGGCGGGATGCCTCTCGGGAGCGTGGACCAAGCGACCCGCACTGTTTTAGAGCATTCCCGACATCCTGTCGAGGCATGCCGCACCTCTCTGGAATTTTCGAAAACGTGCGGTCCGTCAGCGCCCCGGAGGCTGCCCGTCCCCGGCGGGTTCGTCCCTCGTCAGGTCGGGCCGATGCGTCAACCCGCCATGGGGACGAAATCCGATGACGCGCAGCAGCAAGTCCCGCTGGCGAATGGGTTGGAGCTCATCCGCCCTCGGGAGGAGACGTCGCGCGACCAACGCCGAGAACACCCGACCCAGCATCGAGACAAAAAAGAGCCACCGGTAAGTCGATGCTTGGGGCACCGCGCCCAAGAACCAACCCCCGACGAGCGTCCCGCCGAGTTGGCCGAGCCCGTTGAAAAGACTGTGCGCGGCGAACAGCAGAGGCCGCGACTTCTTCGTACTGACCCCGAGTTGCAACGTGAAGAGTCCAAGCTCGTACCCGGCCCACGCAAAGCCGGAAAACGCCTGGCCGACCAACGCCCAAAACAGGCCGTCCGCGAGTAGCCACGGCAGAGGTACGAGGGACACGAGGAAGGCGGAGAGGCGGAAGACCGGTCCTGGCCCGTATCGCTCGATCGCGCGGCCCCAGCTCGGCATGAACAGAACTTTGAACGCTCCGACGACGCCCATGGCCAGCATGAACTCGAACGGGTCGAAGCCCAATCCGAGGAGCATGAAGGGCCCGAAGTACGGCGACGAAACGTAGACGAGGAAGGACACACTCGCCGCCGTGAGGAGCAGACGAGAGCCCGCACTGCCGAGGTCTTGGCGCAGCGAGCGTACGAGTTGCGAGGGGCGGGTCGCCTCGGGAAACGGAGGTTCGGGAGAGGCCGCCAAAGAGAGAGTCGAAAGGAGGCGGCACGTCGAGGCGACCGCAAACACCCACTGGAAACCGATTCCTAGTCTCGGCCCCTCTGAAGGCTCACTCATCAAGTGCTGCAACAGCCATCCGGCCCCCAACTGGAAGATCACGCTGGATGCCTGAACCAGAGTGGTTCGGAAAGAGAAGTAACGGGCCCGTACGGACACCGGCACGAGATCGCCGAACCACGACGCCCAGGCCGTGCCTGCCGCCTGTCCACACACCTGATATAGGCAACAAAGGCCGATCATCGCGGCCGGCGCATGTTCACCAAGGCGGTCCAGCCACGGGACCACGAACACGAGGGCGGTCTGAATGCTGGTAGCGATGACCACCAAGGGGCGACGGTTCTGAAAACGGCCGATCCACAGCAGCGCCAAGAGCGGCCCGATCGCCCCGATGGCGAGCGGCAGACCCACTACGAGTCCAAGCTCCGGAACGCTCGCGTTCAGGTGCTTCGCCGCCATGACGAAACTCGACTCCCCCGCCCCGACCATGGCGGCATAGAGAACCCCGTCCACGAGGGCGAGCCACATCGCTCGCCGCTCGATCGGGGTCGGGCCGTCACCCGCCGGTCGCGGAGTCGTTCCTTTCATCGCGGATTGGTCCGGAGCGGCGCCCCGCCCGTTCACGCCACCTTGCTCTGCGCGAGGTGGGATTCGAGCGCGGTCAAGAACGCGGGCACCTCACGGAAGAGATCGCCCATGATCGGGTACACGATCGGGGCCGCGCGCGTCCGATTGAGGGTGACCAGGGGGGCGTCGGGATCTTTGTTGAACGCGAAGATCACCGCCCGCTTGCCGATGTATTCGAGATGTTGCGGAGCGCCGCTGACTCCGATCGCGAGCAGCACCTTGGGGTTCACGGAGGTGCCGGTCTGGCCGATTTGGGCGCTGGCCGGGAGTATGCCGAGGTCGAGGGTGACCTTGCGGGTCGCGCCGACCGTGACATTGCGAATCCCGAGTCGTTCGAGACCCCGCTTCAAAGGCTCGATGACTTCTTCGATGCCGTCCCGGCTGCCCACTCCGTACCCGACATCGATGATGAACTCGGCGTCGGCGAGGAAACCCCCGAGTTTGGTCTCCGCGGCGGCGAGCGCTCGCAGCAACGGATCGCTCTGCGTCGGTAGCGGAACCTCGTCCAGCAGCACCACTTCACCGTCCTCGGCCGAGCCCGCATGCGCCCCCGGCAGGCTGAGCTCCCGAGCGCAGATGACGTCGGCCATCGCCGCCGGTACCGCCAAGCGGAAGCGCACCTTGCCGTCGAAGCGAACCCCGGAGAGGCGCAATTCGCCGTCTTGCACGACCAGTTGGTCGGCACTGTCGATCAGCTTGCGGCCCGGCTCCTTGGTCACGAGGCCTTCGGCCGCGAGCAGTGCCGGAGCCCGCAGATCGGCGGAGTAGAAGTGCGCGCCACCGTCACCCAAGAGCAGGAGTTCCAAGAGACGGCTCGTGGTCAGGTACGAGGCGCGGGCCAAATCCGGCCACGCGAGCACCCCCGTTCGGAGAGCGCGCGAGACCTGGCGCACTTCGGCGACCGCCAGCCGCATCGCGTGATCCGCCGGAGCACCCGGCAGCAGCACCACCGCGAGGGCTCGGCCTCCGGTCACCGCTGCCATTTCGGCTGCCGCCATCAACGGCGCCCGAGCGGCGGGCGACAGTTCCCCCGACGCCTTGGCCATCACGATCGCCACGCAAGCGTAGTCCGAGAGCCACTCTCCGACTGACCTGAGCGCGATCTCCCCGCCAAACGCGGAGGCCCCCTCCGCCGCGCCGCCGAGCCCCGTCAAATCCACGAATCGAGCTGCCACCTCCGGCAAATCGAGCGTGGGATCTGCGACGCCGGTCGTCGACTCCGCGACGGGTGTCCGTCCGCCCTCGAGCAGAAGCTCCACGCTGCCTTCGGGAAGGTAGTCGATCACCGAAACGCTGCGGGTGCGGCCACGCCGCCATCCCTCGACATCAAAGGTCGACTGAGCAGCCGTGCGCTCCCCGTTCAGGAGCACAAACGCCGGGGACAAAACCTCGGTCCCCATCGCCGGCTCGGACAGGCGAGCAGTGATCAAGGCCCGCTCGCCGGTTCGTTCGATCGAGAGCCCCTCGACCCCGAGGAGCGCGTCGACGCCAAGGCGACGAGAGAGCGGCAAGAGCAGTGCTTGGGAGCTCGTGGGTCCGAGAAACAGATCGAACGGCGCTTCGAGCAAGCCTTCGCGCGTGCGCACGAGATCGACCAAGGCGCCCGCCACTTCCGGCGCCAGCAAGTGACGTCCCCCGGTGTTCAGGAGAAACGCATGATCCGCGCCGAGGGCCAGAGTCTCCTCCAAGACTTCGATCGCTTCGATTCCCCCGACCCCGACTACCGTCACTTCGACTGATCCGTGCGCGCGCCACCGGAGCGCTTCCGCCACCGCCGCACGATCGCCAGACGACAATTCGCTCCAGGGCTCGCGGAGGCGATGGTGGCTGATGCGAGGCTCCGGCGAAAGGGCCGGTTTGGGATCGATGAACACGGCGATGCGCAGTGCTCCGACCGATGGTGCCTTCGAGGCGGGGTGCGCGGGGGAGTGGATTTCCTTGGCGTGTGCGAGGAGCCAACGATCCGCCGCCGCCTGCGCCACGAGATCGGCCCCGGCGAGCAGCCGCGAGCGACCTTCCCGATACTCCGCCAGCGACTCGTGGAGACGGCGTGGCAAGTCCGACGCCAAGAGTCGCGTGGCCAAGGCGAGGTAGTTCCGGCGGGCCGCGCTCGCCTGCAGCCTCTCGGCGAGGGCCAATCGATGCGCCGCCGCCGAGAGTACCGAAATGCGCATCCCCGCCTCGACCAGGCGGAAGGCGATCGATTGCAACGGCGCATGCTGCCAAAGCTTGGAGCCGAGATCGGCCCGCGCTTCCGCCATGGTCTTGAAGAACTCGCGCCGCCCCGCTTCGAGAGCTGCGCGCACCTCGGTGAGGCTTTCGGATTCACCGCTCACCGGAGCGAAAGTGATCGGCTCGAGCTCCAACACATCCGCGAGGTCCTTCGACAAGAGAAAGCGTTGGATCTCGTTGGTTCCCTCGTAGATGGTGAGCACCCGGGCATCGCGTCGCCGTTTTTCGAGCTCGTGGCCATCCAAGGCGTAGCGCGAAGGCAAAAGCCGCTCCGCGCGCACCAGCAGCCGATGCAGCGCCTCGGAAGTGGTGGCTTTGGCGGTGGCCGACTCCATACGAATCGAACTCGTGCCCGGATGATCGAACCGGCCCACCAATTGGTAGGCGAGGGCCTCGCTGCCGGCGAGATCGACCGCCATGCGACCGAGTTCGACCAACTCGTCCGCCGTCGGGCGGCGACCGGCCAGCCCCTCGCGCACTTCTTGCGCGAGCTCCTGCATCAAACCGACGCTGCAGATCGCGAGCCCGGCCCGCCCCACATTCAGGGTTTCGAGCGCGTTCTCTTGGCCGCGGCCTTCCATGCCGATGATTTGATCGACTCCGATGCGCACGTCCGAAAGCGCGAGTTCGTTGGTGGCGGAGCCCCGCTGCCCCATCTTGTGTTCGTCGCGCCCGATGGTGAGACCTTCCGCGTGGGCATCGAGCATGAAGCCGGTCGGGCCAGCCGGAGTGCGGGCGTAGAGCACCATGACGCCGGCAATCGAGCCGTTGGTGATCCACATCTTGGCGCCATTCACGCGGAAGTAGCGGTAGACCGATTGGCCGTTCGCGATTTCCACGCGCCCGAAGTCATGGATGTCGATGCGCTCGCCATCCACCTCGAACCAGCGGTACTTCGCCGACGCCGCATCCCCCGCGGACGCCGCTTCGTGATCGAAGTCGCGCAGTTCGATCGGCGTTGGGGATCCGTCCGGACGGAGGAACCAGAGCCGGCCGTCTTCGATGCGCACTCGGTCGTAGGTGACGAGGTTGCGCGTGGCCGTGCCACCTTCCGGCACAAATCGATAGAAGCCCCGCGGATCAGCGACCGCCGGCACGCTCGTCAGTTGGGCCCGCGTCCGAATGCGTGCGGTATCCGAACCGGCACTCGGTTCGGTCAGCGCAAACGCGGATATTCGACCACTCGAGATCAGCCTCAGGTAGAAGGCGTGCGCGGCTTCGCGGTGTGGCAGCTCGGCGAGTTCGGCGTCAACTCTCCCGAGATACCCCTCGATTTCTCGAGCCCCCTGGTCGAGTTTCGCCCGGAACGCCGGCAAGTCCTGACGCATCCCCGCCAAGGCCGCCGCCTGGAACGCTTCCAAGAATCCCTGGAAGATCCGACGGAAGGCCTTCTCTCTTCCGAGGGTACTCTTCACGTCGTTGGCCAAAGCCTTCATCGGCTCCGCGAGTTTGACGACCGCGGGCGTGTCGGCTTGCGCCCGCACCGCCTTCAGTTTCCGAACGATTGCGTCCACCGCAGCAGGATCCGCGCGCAGTGCGCTCAGCGCTTTCCTCGCCTGCGGCAAGTCCTGTTCGAGGCCGATGAGAATGGGAGTCGTGCCGATCGACGTCGAACCCATCACGATGATGGCCTGCGTGGGGTCGCCGTGGCGCATCATCCGCGAGCACACGACGTAATAGGCCGCCTTCTTTTTCCCTTGGCCCAAGTACGCCTTGGGGATGACCTGGCGGAAATCACCACGCTCCAAGAGCCAGCGAATATCGGTGAGCGGAACGTGGTGGAGCGCCTCCACCTCGCGGGAATAGGGGCGCTGACCTCGGTCCCGAGTTTGGAATCGCGCCTTCCACAATTCCGCGGTCTCCCGATCGATCGCGCACAAGTCCGCGTCGGCTTCGAGAAGCTCAGGAGTGTAGGCGAGTGTCGCGGCGGAAGACGTCACCCTCAATCCGTCCCCCGACTTCCAAGGATTGGCGGAGTGTAAGTAGTCGGCGTAACTCGCCCCCTTCGCACCCGAGGGTCCTTCGCTCACGCCCACTTCGAGAAACTGGCGACCCAGCTCCTGCAACGAAGCCAGATCCGCCAACCGTTCGCGCAGTCGGCGGGCTCGCCTCGAAACCCGTGCTCCGAACCACTCGAGGGCCGAGAGCAGCTCCGGGCGGGGATCAGCTTGGTCGTGCGCAGCCTTCGCCCGCTGGGCCAGGAAGGCGAGGCCGGTCGCCTGAGCGGCCAAGCGGCCGACGTCCCGCGTGATCGCGCGACGGTCGGCGTCGCCGAGCCCCGCGAGCGCGCGCGCCAAATTCTCGAGCTCGGATTCGGTCGCGGCGAGGCCTTCGCGGGCCGAGGGCGGCGCTAGTTCGGAGAGTTTGCGCTGTGATTCAGACTCTGGCCAAAGCGGCCATTGACCCTCCGCTCGCACTCGGCGCAGCTCGTCTTCGCCGTGTTCCTTCCAGGCTTGACCGACGTGCAGGGGGATTCTCGTCAGGGCCGCCGCGTCGCGATAGAGACGGCAGACTTCATCTTCTTCGGAGTAAGCAGTGCCCCCCAGAACTTGTCCCGACAGATAAGAGATCGAGCGCGGAGAGGTGCCAAGCAAGTCGATGCAGAGGGCCGCCGCCGCTTGCGCGGGCCACGCGGCGTTCCGCAGGCTCGCGAGGACCGCCTGTCCCGCGCCGATGCCCGCCAACATCTCCTGCACCGCTCCGAACTTCGCGATGCCATCGCGGCCGCGCAGATCTCGGAAGAGGCCAGGAAATTGGACGCGGCTCTGCGCGTGATCCAAGGCCCGGGCGGCGAGGATCTCGCCCATGGTGGCCGCAATCGTGATGAGGTCCACCGCGCCGCGGGCGCGGGCGTTGGCTTTGGCCACCGCGCCCTCGAAACGAGCGCGTCCCGCGGCGGCTTCGAAGCGCAGGAGACTGGGAGATCCGGTGCGCAGGCCGATGCCCCCCATTCGTTCGACTGAGACTCCAGCGTCCTTCGTGGCAAGAACGTCCAGGCCTTCCGAGTCGACGACCAAGAGGAGTCCGACGCCCCCGAGCAGGGCCGCGGTTTCGCCATGGAGACGCGCGTCCTTCCGTTCGATCGCTTCGTCGTCGATGACGGTCGCCCACACCCTCCCCGACAGAAGCTCGCGCTGGATTTCCGCCCGGGCTCCCGCCCGCGGCTCCTTCAATTCCGGCCGAGCCATGAGATCGATGGCCAAAAGGTGGCGCGCCAAGACCACGGCCAGGCCAGGGGCCCGCCGCGCCAACTCCGCAAGCACGAGTTCGCGCACCGGAGTCCCGGGACCGGGGAGCGTCTGCGTCCCGGAATCCACCAAGCTCACGAGTAGGCGCTTCAGGAGGTGGAACGCCGATTCCGCGGCCAGCGCGTCGGCATCCCACGCAAGGCACGCCTCGCGCGTGAGCACCGGATCGAGCAGCGCCTGCACCGCGGCACGCCGGGAGTTGTCCTCGGCCGCGGCGTGGATCGCAGGAGGCACGGTCAGTCCGAGCCCCGACTCCAGATCGGCCAGGTGGTACTCGACCAGCAAACGCAAGTCCGCCTCAATCTGGAAGAACCGACGACGCTCGACCCGTGGTTCCGCGAGCGCGCCCCACGCCGCGATTGCACGAGCGCGCAAGTGGATCCTCGCGTGCTCGGACGGCACCCGATCGAGATGCCGGGTGAACTCTCGCGCCGTGCCGAAGATGTCGCGTGCGAGTTCGCGGAGAAGCTCTTGGTCCGCGCCCGAGAGCACTGAACTCGACTGGACAAAGAGGGCTCGCCAGGCCCGCGTGCTGCGAATCAAACTCTCGAAGGTCGCCTGAATCGACGCCAGCTCGGCGGCCGGAAGATCCACGCGAGGGGGTTCCAGAGCCGGCGACCTTTCCTCCGGCGACCGCTCCGAATCGGCTAAGCCGGCGGCCGCGCGGGACTCGTGCAACCATGCTTCAGCCGAACTGTAGGCCTCGTACACGAGCCGATGCCCGCGAGCCCGACCCCAGTCGACGTGGCGGTCGTCCGCCCGCCAACAGGTCTCGCAGCGCACACAATTCTCGTGGAGGACGGCGACCGAGGCCTGAAGCGACTGATCGACCTCCTTCTTGTAGACCTTGGCGGGGCAGACGTGGAACAGCGCGGAATCCGCGTGGTCCGGCATCCCTTTTTGGTCGTACGCCGCCAGAAACCGGATGTGCCCTTCTTCGTCGCCGCGATAACTGATCGTCGCGAGCTTGCGATCGTGGTCGACCCGTTCCTTCGCGCGACGGTAGTCCGAGAGCGATCGCACCCACTGGGAGCGCCGCATCCACGGCGTGGCGAGGATGCGATCCAAGCTCGGCCCCGAGAGTTTGACCCACAGGCCGAACCCGAGGCGGTGCAGGATTCCGAAGGTGTGGGTCGCCAGAAACAGGATCGGGATCAGCACGAGATCGAGCAGCGAGAGGCGAGACAGCAACTCGTAGCGTGCATCGGCGAGTTTGGTCGCGAGCGGGACCGGATCATTGCGGTAGAGGTGGTGGAGCGCCGCCGCCAGTCCCTCCTTCGTGCAGTGAAAACCGTAGCGCAGAAGCGGAAACACGGGTCGGCGTGCGATCTGGCCGTCATGCCAAAGCACCGGCTCCACGGTGGCGCCGGTTTCCGTCGCCCGGGGCCAAAATCCGCGCACGAGGTTCCACACCCACCAGCCCAAGAGTTTCGGCGTCCGTCGATCGACCCTTCCGATGGCCAGCGCGCTGGCGGCACGTTTCATCTCGGATTGGAAGCCTGCGAGTTTGCGCCAGGGCAGCGTCTCGGCCCAATGGCGGGCCACGAGAGCTCGTCCGCCCTGCTCGCGACGCGTCGCAAAATCCGCCGTCCCCGCGACCAAATCCACCTGCCGACCGAAGAACTCCCGCGCTGAACCGATGAAGTGCGGCCATTCCTTCAGGTGTTGGACATCCGCGAAATAGTGGCTCTGCCTGACCCGGGAGAGGTAGTGCTCCTCCAGAGCGGCCTCGGTGAATTCACCCCTGCTCTCAAGAATCTGGTGCACGGCTTCACTGAACGCAAAGCCCATGAACGTCGCCGGACCGGTGTAATTGGGGCAAGGAAAGTCCACCCCGAGCCCGGAGGCGGCTCCCCCCACCGCGAGCCCCGGGAGCACGAGGCGCGGGATCTCGTGGTAGCCGCCTCCCCGGATGATCTTCGCGCCGAAGGATCGGCTGCGTCCCCCCTCAAGCAAAGGCGCAATCGCCGGCAGACCTTTGAACCACTCCATGAGGAGGTTGTGGGGGGCCGTCCACGCTTTCAGGTTTTCGAGCGGAGCCACGAGTCCTAGACTCACACTCTCCCGATTGGTGTAGAGGAAAGCCCCCGCATTGAGCGGAATGGACTTGCCGTCGAGCATCCCGTTGCGAAGCAAGACTTCGAAACAAGCTCCGACACCGGGAGTCACTCCGAACCGCTGTTCCAACACTCCGCTCGGCAGCTCGATGACCTCTTTGATTCCCTGGAGGAATTCCGGACGCACCTGCCCGTCGGCGTCCGCCGGTTTGCGTTCGAGGCCCTCCCGCGCGACGAGGTGGGAAGCATCGCCCTCCGCCAGAAACACCACTTCGGCGTAAATCGGGCCACGATCGGTGAGCACGCCCCGCACTTGGTCGCCATCACGAAGCAGCGCAAGCGCCGTAGTGCTGTTCAGAATGCGTGCGCCGAGCAGCCGGGCCTTCTCGGCGAGGTCATGGTCGAAGAGGGGACGCAGGACGGTGTAGCAATGGCGGAAGGCCGCCTCGGATCGCACCGCAAAGCCGGCCGCGACCGCTCCGTCAGAGAGAAGCAGGCCACGTTTTTCGACGCGCCGCTCGATAGGCGTCTGCTCGAGAAGGGTCTCGCCCAAGATCTCCGGCCGCGCGAGGTTTTCCGCGAAGTAGACCGCGCCGGACCAATTCTCGGCTCCGGCGTGGACCGCGCCTTCAATGACGACGACAGGGATCTTCCGCTTCGCGAGTCCGATGGCTGCCGTGATTCCGGCCGGTCCCGCCCCAACGATCAGCACGCGTGTGTCGAGCTTCACCCGGCGATCCTCCGCTGGCGGGGAGCCCGGGCTCGAGCGCGGGAGCGCCCCATACCCGCACCGCCGCTTGGGCCATGGTAGGTGGCCACTCCCATCGGCTGTAGGGGGCAACTTTCAACTCGGAGCGGCCGCGGCCAGTGCTCAAGGGGCGAGGCTCCGCACGCGACAGGTTTCGCGGATTCCTGGCGGTGCTGCGGCGGTTCCGGGCCCCGCCCCCCGCGAAACGCTCAGCCATAAGTTCTTGCCAGCCAACAACTAAGGCCGGTCCACCCCAAAAATCCACCCGCCCGAAAAATTTCTCTTCCGGGTTCCCCGTTTCGACGCATGTGGAGGTGTGGGCGGCTCGCTTCGATGAGCAAGCCAGCCCGAAGACCAGATCCTTCCTTCGGAGCATTTCCATGAACAAGCTTTTCCTCTCCCTTGGCGTCTCCTTGGCGCTCGCGACGAGCCTTTCCGCTCAGCTCATACCCTGCGTGCTTGGCGATGACGGCTTCAACCTCGGCTGTTGCAACATCCCGCAACCCAACCTCCCGCCCCTTCCGCCGAGCCAATTCCAGGCGAACTACGGCGCTTTCAACAACTGCGGTCTTTTGGCGCAGCAAGTCGCCGGGGTGACGATCACTGCTCCGGCTTACTTCCAGTGCGACTACGCCATCGCCAACATGACCGCCACGATGGCACCTGGGGTGACCATCACCGGCCCCCTGCTCATGAAGTACGCCCGCACCTGGACGGAAATCGACCCCGGCACCGGCATGGCGGCGCAAGTCTGGCGCTTCCTCTTGAACACCGACGCGACCTACATCGCCGCCGGACCCGTCGGTGCCCTCTTCCCGGTCCCCGTCAGCGCCCAACCGCCGCTGAGCCTGCCCGTGCACTTCAACGGCCACGTCGACTACATCTGCAATCCGACCGCGGTGGCCCCCACTCGCCTGCTCACCTTCTCGCTCAACCACCTGCCGGCTTGCATCTCCCACGCCCCCTGGTCGGCCCGCCCGCTCCCGGTCGGCGCGGTCCCCGCCTCCGCCAGCTACCACCTGGTTGGCCCCATGCCCTTCGTCTTCGGACCCTTCGCCGAGCCCCAGGGCCCGGTCGTCGAAGAGTCCCTGCGCACCTCCCGCTTCAACCTCGCGCCCTTCAACTACCAGTGCGTGACGGAAGCCAGCGTGATCCAAGGCAACCTGAACACCGTTTTGCAGAACTGCCTCTGTGCCCCGATCGCCCCGGTGGTCGGACCTTGGAAGCACCAGAACCTGAACCTCAGCGTCTGCTGCGGCCCCGTGGCCACCGGCGCGTCGAGCGTCCCGGTTCCCGGAACTCCCATCGCCCCCACCGGCTTCGTCGCCATGACCCTCGGGACCTTCCCGAGCCCGGTCACCACGGTCCCCGGCCGCAACCTCACGATCTACTTCGGAGTGGTGCAATACGCTGACCCTTGCAACGCCGCGAACTGGCCGATCCACGTGGTCTGCGGAGTCGCGACCTCCCAAGTGCCGGGCCGCGTCTTCCCCGGCCCGACCGTGGCGGCCTGCGCTCCGTTCTTCGCTGGTCCTCTGGGCACCTTCCTCGATCTCCAGAACTCGCTCCCGATCACCGGCGGACCGCTCGTCCCCGGCTACGGCGCCCTCTTCGGCTCCGACTTGGTGATGAACCTGAACATCCCCTGATCCTCCCCCCCTGGGTTCCGGCCGGGCACACCGATGGTGCGCCCGGCCTTTTTTTGTTGGGGGTCCCGGAATCACGCGACGTCGCAGGGGCCGAGCGTGCTGGCGCGGAGAGAGCCCCCATGGCACAATCCATGCATGAAAGAAGCGATCCAGAGGGTCCGGATCAGGAACTTCAAGTCCATCGAATCCGCGGACCTCCGACTTGAACCACTTAATGTGCTGATCGGCGCCAACGGTGTAGGCAAGTCCAATTTTCTCTCGCTTTTCACCTTCCTGAATCGCCTCTGTGACAAAAATCTCGCTTACCACGTCGCTTCCGAGGGGGGAGCAGGGTCATTCCTGCATCGCGGGCCGAGTGTCTCGGAAACGATGGGGTTCATTCTCGATTTCGAGTCGGATAGAGGCACTAATTCGTACGAAGCCCAGCTCTCCTATGTTGCTCCCAGATACCTCATCTTTGATAGTGAGGAGATTCGCTTTTGCGAGCCAAGCGGTGGGCGAGAGCCTGCGGTGTTTCCTCTGGGCGGCAGAGATCTCGAAAGCAGGTTGAAAGATGCTACGGAGTCGGGAAGACCTAAGCTCAGGGCGACGGCGAAATTCATCAAGATTCGTCTGGATCGCTGGCGCGCATATCATTTTCACGACACCTCCAAGCGGTCCCGCATCAAGTCCGATTGCTTCAAGCACGATAAACAGTTCCTTTGGGCGGATGCCGGAAATCTTGCCCCGTTCCTTTATTGGCTCCGCGACACCTACCCGTGGCACTACAGCCAGATTCGGACCGCCATTCAAATTGTCTATCCGGAGTTTGACGATTTTGTTCTCGAAGAGGATCCTCCCAGTCGAGGCGAAGAGGATCCTCCCAGTCGAGGCGAAGAGGATCCTCCCAGTCGAGGCGAAGAGGATCCTCCCAGTCGAGGCAAGATTTCGTTGGCTTGGCGGGAGCGGAATTCGGATTATCTAGTCCGAGCGTTTCAAGGGTCCGATGGCACCCTCCGGTTCATGTGCCTAGCAACACTCCTTCTCCAGCCACTTGAGCACACGGCTGACAATCGCAACGCTCCCTACGCGATCTTGATCGACGAGCCGGAACTCGGCTTGCACCCCCTGGCAATCTCGGTCCTTGCCGAGTTGCTGCAGGCAGCCGCAAGGCACACTCAGATCGTGGTCAGCACCCAGTCTCCGAATCTTCTTACTGAGATTGATCGAGCGGATGGGACGATCATCGTCGATCGATCATCGGCCGGTTCCACGATTCTGCGAAAACTCGACGCCGATTCCCTGAAGGACTGGCTCGACGACTACTCTCTGGGAGACGCCTGGCAAAAAGAGATCTTCAATCTCGGAGGATTGGAATCGTGAGGATGATTTACTGCTTGGCGGAAGGGAAGAGTGACGCGCTCTTTCTTAAAAGGGTCGTGGTCCCCTGGTTTCAGTCCAGGGGTCGTTCGTTCGTCCCCACGATCATCAACACGTCCGCCGGTCACAAGGGGGGACACTGCAACGATTGGCGGAAGATCGAGATTGACATTCGGAATCTCCTGCGGCCCAAGAAGTGTTTGGTCACAACCATGCTCGACTTGTACGCGTTCCCCGCCAACATACCGGGGGCAGTAGCTCTCCCGCAGGCGTCACCTTCAGACAAGGCTCGTCATGTCGAGAACCTTATGTCGGCCGTGATTTCGGACCAGCGTTTCGTACCCGGGATTGTCGTTCACGAGTTCGAGGGATTGTTGTTTTCGGATCCGGACAAGATCGCCGCGATCGCGGCCTCCGACGGGGAAAGGGCGAGTAAAGTGCTCCGACTTCACGCGGTTCGATCCGGCGTCGCAACTCCCGAGCACATTAATGACGGTCGCAAAACGGCTCCCTCCAAGCGGCTCGAATCGATTTTTCCGGATTGGAAGAAGACTATCCATGGACCCGCAATAGCAGAGTCGATCGGCCTCGACAGAATTCGCGCAGAGTGTCCAAATTTCAACCAGTGGGTCGAGAAACTCGTGGCGTCCTGAGTGACAATTCAGTGCGCAAGTCTCGATTTGCAGTAGAAACCGGCTTCGCCAACGAAGCCTGAGACTACGACCCCCATGACTTCGACATGCCAGTATCCTCGGTACTCGACGACCTACAGTAATGGTGAGTCTCCACCGCGCCTGCGTTCGTGATACTGGCGGGCTCGAGCTCCAATTCGGCGCTGCTGGAAGTACGGGCAACAGAATTGCGAGACTCAAGAATTGGGCGTGAAAGTGGTGACCTACTGCCTGGAGTGCAGCAGCCGCAGTTCGAGATCACGGACCATCTCGGGGTGGCGGTGGGCGATGTCGTCGAGTTCGGAGGGATCGAGGCTCAAGTCGAAGAGAATCGAACGACCCGAAGGGACATCGCGGATCAACTTCCAACGTCCGTCGGTGATCGCGAATTGGCGGGCCGGCACGACGCGCAATGGGTCCGCGAGTTCGGCGACGGCTACCGGCGGTGACGGGGGCGGGGCGCCGAGAATCCGCGGCACGAGCGACGGGGTGCGTAAGTGTGGTGGATAGGGAATCCCCACCACGTCGAGTACGGTCGCGTAGAGGGCGGTGAAGTCGACGGGATCCTCCACGACTCGACCGGCGATGCCCGGCAGGCGGAGGATCAACGGGACATTCAACTGCGTCTCGTAGAGCGACCCGCCGTGAAAAAACTCGCCGTGCTCCCCGAACGACTCGCCGTGATCGGAGAGCACGACAATCGCTAATCGATCAAGCAGACCGCGTGCCCGCAACGCCGCGAGGAGACGACCCACTTCGGCATCGGTCTCGCGGACCTCGGCCAGGTAGCGCTCCTTGGCACTGCCTCTTAGTGCCGAAGCGGACTTGGGCTCGTAGGGCGCGTGGGGATCGAAGTAGTGCGCCCACACCAACGCCGACTTGGAACCTGCGGCCTCGAAGATCCGCAGCAACTCCCGCGTCACTCCCGGGGCATCCAAATGCCCACGGTTCGCTCCCCGCTCCGATTCGTCCGGATTCACCGTCTCGAATCCCCGGATGCTGTGGCGGTAATGAAGGGTGAGGCGAGCCGTGGGTAAACCCGTGACGACCCCGGTGGCAAACCCTCGTTCATCCAGGAGCGAGGTGAATGTGGGCCCCTCGGCAACCGAATCAGACTCGCTGCGGTAACTCGGGAGGAGTCGTTCAACGGGCAGCCCCATGAATAAGGACGCAAACGCCCGATCGGTGCTGGGGTAGGTCGTCCACGCATTCCGAAAGTGCGCGGCTTCCCTGGCCAGCGCACTGAGATTGGGAGTCAGAGATTCGTCCCCGATCAGGCGATCCGGAATGGCGTCGATCCCGAGAAAGAGCCACGACCACTCCGACCGCTTCGGGGCGATGAGGTCGAGCTTGGCGCGCAATTCCCCCGATAGCGGTGGAAGAGGAATTGGAGCAACCGCCGACCTTGGTGGCAATTCTCGTTCAAAGAGCTGGAGCTTGGCGAGCGGGAGTCTCGACCACTGACTCTCATGCAAGAGGTCGTAGCGCGTGCGGGGGGAAGCAACCATCCATGCCGCGCCCGCAATCCCGACCAGGCCTGCCCCCACGAGACCGATGCCGACCAGCCGAGGCCGCCACCTTGGTTTCGCCAGGGAAGTCAGACGCAGGAAGAAGATGCAACCGAACGCGGCCGCCCACAGTAAGAGGTGTGCATTGGCCTGCCGATGTCTCTCCACCCAGCGATCGGCGATCACGATGGCGAGGATCGCGACTACCGCGCCGAATCGCAAGATTGGCCGCCACCTCCGCCCGAGTCGACGATTCGCCGCCGCCGCGAGAACCGACATCGCTCCCATACCGACCAGCGCCGCCAGTGCCCAAAGGCCCACCCGGAGCGGGACGGAGTCGAAGCGAACGAGCGTGGTGCGAGTCAACACTCGCGTCGCGCCGATCCCGAGTCCCATGGTGACGAGAGCCCCGAGGAAGACCGGGCTTGCGCGTCGGGGTCCCTCGCCGGTGCGCTGACGGGAGCCAAGGTGCATCCCGGCAAGCATCGCGATCGCGAGGACCAGCGCGACCGTCCCACCCGAACCCGCCGCGAAGGCCGCCAAAGGCAGCAAACCGGAGAGATTTGGCGCCTCCGGAGAAAGGAGGGCTGCGGCAAGGCAGTCCACTACCGCGGTCAGTGCTGCCCCGAAAACAGCGGTCGCAAGGACGGCGCTCCGCCAGGCGATCGCTGTGGAGTCAGGGCTCGCACGGGATGAAGTCACGACGTCGGCAGGGGTCACGGTTGTCCTTCTCGACACGCTGGAAGAGAAAACTCACGGGCGAAGATTACGGGCCTCGCGTGGTAGCGTCTGCCCCGCCCATGGCCCCGGAACGCACTGGTCGCTACCAACAGATTGATGTCGGCGAGCCGTCGCCCAAGTTCCTGCTCGGTACCGCGGTGCGCGCCACCCTGGCTCAGGGCTACGGATTCCCGGATCTTCGGGCTGACCTGGTCGCCGGCCTGATCGTCGGCATCGTCTCGATCCCACTCTCGATGGCACTGGCCATCGCCGCCGGAGTGCCTCCCCAGTTCGGCCTGTACACCGCGGCGGTGGGCGGAGTCGTCGCGGCCCTCCTCGGCGGATCCCGCCTGAACATCAGCGGAATGTCCGCGTCCTTCGTGGTGATCCTCGCGCCCATCGCCCAGGAGTTCGGACTAGCGGGCCTGACCCTCGCGAGCCTGATGGCGGGCGTGATCCTCATCGCCATGGGGATCAGCGGCTTTGGCCAGTGGATTCAGTTCATCCCCTATCCGGTGACGGCGGGATTCACCGCGGGTGTCGGAGTCGTGATCGCGGTCTACCAACTCAATGAACTTCTGGGCATCCCCGCCGAGGGCGGCGCGTCCGGCTTTCTGAGCCGCGCCGGGCATCTGATCCAAGACCTGCCCAAGACTTCCGTGGCCGACCTGAGTGTCGGGTTGATCACCCTCGCGGCGCTGCTGGTTTGGCCCCATCTGACCCGGCGCGTTCCCGCCCCCTTGATAGGGGTGATCGTGGGCACGGCGGCCGGGTTTTTCTTGCCCATGCTCTGGCCGGCTCTGCAGCCCGACACGATCGGCACGCGTTTTACCTTCACCCAGCCGGACGGCACTCTCGGAGCCGGGCTACCGGCGACCTCGCCGCGCTTCCTTTGGCCGTGGAACGAACCCGGCCCGGCCGGAGTTCCGCTGGCCCTCACCTGGGATCTTTGGCGAGCCCTCATCCCCAAGGCGTTTGCGATCGCCATGCTCGGCGCGATCGAGTCCCTGCTCTCCGCAGTGGTCGCGGATGGGCTGACCGGGCACAAGCACCACTCCGACGCCGAACTGGTCGGCCAAGGCGCGGCCAACCTCATCGCTCCCCTGTTCGGCGGCTTCGCGGTCACCGGGGCGATCGCGCGTACCGCCACCAACGTGCGGGCCGGGGGGCGGTCTCCTTTGGCCGGGATCACTCACGGAGTTTTCATCGTGGCAGCGATGGGACTCGGCGCCTCGCTTTTGTCCCACTTGCCGATGGCGACGATGGCCGCGCTCCTCTTGGTCGTCGCCTGGAATATGTGCGACGTGAAACACCTCTGGCACGTTTTGCGGATGGCCCCCCGCAGTGATGTGCTCGTGCTCGTGACCTGCTTCGGACTCACGGTGGTGTTCGACATGGTGATCGCGGTGAGCGTGGGCGTCGTCCTCGCCGCGCTGGGCTTCATGAAGCGCATGGCAAGCCTGAGCAATACTCGCCTCTTCAAACCGGGGCGCCATCCCCACATTGCGAATTTGCCGGCCGACGTGCTCTACTTCGAGATCGCTGGACCACTCTTTTTTGGCGCCGCGAACAAGGCGGCCAATACCCTCGGTCGCGTGCCCATGAAGCCGCGTCTCGCCATTCTCGACATGTCGGCGGTGCCCGCCATGGATGTCACGGGCCTCGTCGCACTGGAGACCGCGGTGCAGCGCCTCCTCAAGAATGCCAGGATGGTGGTCATCGCCGGAGTGCAAGCCGAGCCGCTCGAACTCCTCCGCCGCAGCTCGCTCCCGTTCGAGGCCGGCCGCCTACAAATCTGCGAAACCATCTCCGAAGTCGTGCCACTGATCACGCCGTCGATTTGACGGCGCAAACCAGCGCGCGACCTCACTGCCCCTTGTCGAGGTCGGCGAGGAGTTCGCGGGCGTACGCGAGTTTTTCATCGAGTTCGATGGCTTTGCGCAGGGACTCACGCGCTCGGTCCTTCGCCCAGGGCATAGGCGCGTACTTGTAGAACATGCCGCGGATGAGCCAGGCCAGGCTCATTTCCGGAGCCATGACCACCATTTTTTCGACGAATTGCATGCCACGTCGTCCGTCGCCGAGCCGCGCGATGTTGTGACCGAGGAGTCCGTAGAGCAGAGGCGAGTCGGGGCGCAGCGCAATCGCGATCGAGAGATGAAGCTGGACCGCTTGCAGGTGCTCCGCGAGTTCCTTTTGGTCCTCCGGAGTTTTGGGATTGCCGAACCTGGGCTGCTGGAGATGCATCAGCGACAAGCCGGCCCGCAGGAAGTGGAGACCGAAACTCGCCGGCGCCAAGTCGAGCGCGCGATTCGTGATGTCCATCGACTCCGGCCGATCGAGCTTGGGCGCCGTGATCATGCCCGCAATCCAGGAGAGTTCCTCGGGGTTCTTCTTGGCGAGGAATTCCTCCGTCACATAGTTCGCAAAACGATCCTCCCGCAGTGCCCAAAAGGCCCGGGTCGCGCCCCATACATCGAGACGCCAGGCATCCGGTTCGGCAGCCGCGATGATCTCCACCAGACGATGCCAAAAGGGAGTGAGGATCGGCTCGGCCGCGGCTTCTTCGCGCCACTCCTGGACCTGCTGATCGTCCGCCCAACTCGGCCGGGTGCCTCGGATCAGCTCCGCCGCCCGTGACACCTCGGACACTTCGAGCAGTCCGCAGAGATCGTAGAGCCCACTCATGATCAAGCGGCCTTCGGCCTGCCCTCGTTCGAACACCTGGCGGATCCGCGCCGCGACTTGGGGGGGCGGCTCCTCCCCATCCAAGGTCACGCCGTAGTCCCGATACAGAATGAGAAAATCGCGAGCGATCGGACAGACGTCCAACTGACCCTGCGTGGGCCCGAGCGCAAATCCGAGGGTCTGCGAGAGATTGTCGAGGCGCTCGCTGAATTCACGATCGCGCTCTTTCTGTTCGAGGACTCCCTTTTCCGCGGAGACTCGATCGGCCTCAGCCATCTCCAGCTTGCGGGCCTTGGTCTCGGCGGCGGCGCGCTCTTTCTCGCCGAGGCCGTAAGAGAGCAGGGCCGACGCCACCAAGGCGAGGACGATCAAACTGGCTACCGTGGTCGCGAGCGCTGGCTGACGCTGGGTCCAACGCACCAAGCGCAGGAACGGACCCGCCGGGCGGGCACGGATCGGCTCGTAGAGACGCACGCGCCGCAAGTCTTCGGCGAATTCGAGCGCTGTCGAATAGCGGCGCTCGCGATTCTTGTCGAGCGCGGTGTCGATCACGACGCGCAGGTCGTTCGAGACCGCCGGATTGGCGCGCCTCGGATCGACGGGCGGCTCGGTGAGGATCGCCTGGTAGAGCTGCTCCCGAGTGGCCGCTTCAAACGGGCGCTTGAGGGTGAGGCACTCGAAGAGGGTAACTCCGAGCGAGTAGATGTCGGTGCGGCGGTCGAGCGCAATGCGCCCCGTGACTTGTTCGGGCGACATGTAAGCGGGAGTGCCGAAGAGATCCCCGCTCTGGGTGAGACTCACTTGGTCGTCTTCGAGATCGCGAGCCAGGCCAAAATCGAGGATGATCGGCTCGCTCTGGGCAGTCAGCATGATGTTCTGCGGCTTGATGTCGCGGTGGATGACCCCGACCTCGTGCGCAGCGTGGAGCGCCCGCGCCGCCTTTTCGATGAGCGCGACGATTTCGACGACCTCGCGCCGGTCGGTTGTGGCGGCCTGGGCATCGGAAGCAGTCGGGCTGTTGTCGTCGTTTTCGAGATCAATGACGATCGAGTCGGTCTTTTCGTTGATCGCGGTGCCGATCATGTCCTTCAGGCTTTTCCCCTCGATGTAGCGCATCGCGATGTAGGGAACCGAGCCGTAGGTGCCGGTCTCGAAAACTCCGCAGATTCCGGGGTGGTCCAGCTTCGAAGCCACCTCGGCCTCGCGACGGAAACGGGTCAGCACGCTCTCAGGAACCATCCCGAGGTTGGTGAGCACTTTGAGCGCTACCTTGCGCGAGAGCCGGGCGTCCTCCGCCAGAAAGACCACGCCCTGCCCGCCTCGGCCGAGTTCCTTGATGATCCGGTAGGGCCCGATCGAGGAGCCGGGTTCCGCCCGCCCGCCGGTGTCGGAACTACCGTAGCCGGATGGTGTTGAGGACGGGGAGCACGGCGGCACCACCGATCCACCGTGGTGGGCCGCCAGATACTCCGCGGCAATCTGCGCTTCGTCCCCGGGGATGGCGGCGAGGTACTCGGATAGAGAGCGCTGTCTCCCATCTCTGCGGTCGCGCTGGAACATGTCCAGGAAAACCTGACGCGGCACTAAGGTTTCATCGGACATGGGCGGGCAATCCTCGGGGGGAAGTGATCTTACCGAGTCGCGGATTCGGTTGACCCGATCCCCCGGCGTGGCCTATTCTCCACCAGCCACTTTTCCCTGATCGGAGATGCCATGATCCGCACGGTCGTTTCAGTTTGTGCGCTCGGATTTTTGTTGAGCTCGGTCCCCCTCTTGGGCCAAGGCTGCCAAACCCCTACCGACACTTTCTGGCGGCGAGACGCCCTACCGGTGGTCCCGGCTGGCTTGACCGCCGTCAGTCTCATGCGCGGGATCTGTGAAAACGAGTCGGCCGGAGTGGTGTTCACCCTGCCTCCAGGGATGCCGATCCAGCAGGTCACCCAGGTGGTCGCCCCCTGGGGCGCCGCCGGGGGGGTGAACGGCCAGACCGCGCTGCTCGACGTCGAGATCTACGACGGAGTCAGCTTCACGCCCGGGAACCCGATCCCGAACATGGGCACACTCGTGTTCCGACTCTCGAACGCCGGCGCCAACATGTCGGTCTCGAGCCACGCGCTGAACACCCTCGACGTGAGTGCCTTCAACATCATCGTCGGACAACAGCCGCCCAACGGCGTTCCGCTTGCGCGTCGCTACGCCGTGTGTTTCACGGTTTTGATGAACAACTACACCGGCGTCAACAACACCTGCGCCTCCGGATACGACGCCAACTTCTTCACCGACAACGCCGCCTTCAGCTTCAGTTGCAACGGCATCACCACCCCCCAGCAGACGAGCCTCATCGAGATCACCGGCCAAGGCTGGCGCGACGCCGCGTTGGCCATGGTGAGTGGAGTCAATCTCTGCCCGTTCTTCTACTCGGGAGTGTTCTGCATCCGGGCGTGCACGCGCAACGCGGCTCCACCCAACCCTTTCCAGGTGAATCCGTTGAGCCCCCTGCCGGCCAATGCCCCGAGCACGATCATTCTCCAACTCGTGGCCCCGGGCCTCGTGGGATATCCGTACATCATGGGAGCCGCCCTCGCCACGAGCCCCGGCATCCCCACGCCCTTCGGCACCATTCCCCTCGCCAACGACGCACTCTTGGCAGTGAGTCTGGATCCGGCGTTTTCGTCGATCTTCTTGAACTTCCAGGGCACGATCGGATCCGGAGGGACGGGCACTGCCCTCATCAATCTGCCAGCCGGCCTCGGACCTCTCACCTTCTACGTCGCCTGGGTGGCGGTGCCGCCGAGCGGGCCGCTCGCGATTTCGGATCCGCTGATGATTCCCGTCCTTTGATCTCGACGCTAGGCGGCGCTACGGTGCCCCAACGCATCACTCGTTGGAGGCCCTATGACTCAAGAAGCCCATTGGGATCGACGTCAAATCATCGCCGCCGGATTGGGAGCTAGCCTCGTGAGCCCCACCCGGATTTCCCTGCGAGAGACCCGCCCCGGTCCTCCCTCCGAGTACGCCGCCCGCGACTTCTCGGGACTCATCGGCATGGAGGGTTTCAGCGACGCGGCCCTGAAAGACCACTTCGCCCTCTACCAGGGCTACGTCAAGAACACGAACACCTGCCTGCAGTTGCTCGCGGAGGCCGGCAAGACCAACCAACTCGCCGCACCTGGCACCGCCGAGGTTCGTCGGCGTTTCGGCTGGGAGTGGAACGGCATGCGCCTCCACGAGCTCTACTTTGAGAACCTAGGCGGCAAGGACCCGCTCGATCCGAAGTCCGACTTGGCCACCGCCCTCAAAGAGTCCTTCGGCTCGCTCGAGGCCTGGACGGCCGACTTCAAGGGCACCGGAAAACAGCGCGGAATCGGGTGGGCGGCCCTGGTGTACGACCACTGGTCGAAGCGCCTGATGAACACCTGGATCTCCGAGCACGACGGAGGGCACCTCGGGGCCTGCCCGATTCTCCTCATCATGGACGTGTTTGAACACGCGTTCATCCGCGACTACGGCCTCGCCCGCGCCGACTACATCGAAGCGTTTTTCAAGAACATCCAGTGGGATGTCGTCGAAAAGCGCCTCGGATAAGCCCACTTCGCCCCAAAATCCGCGTCGCCTGGTTGTTTTCTAGACGCTCGACAGTTGCGGTCCGCCTCGGAAAAATCTACGATCCCGCCGTGAATCGGGGGCGGTGCCTCCGGGTCGGCTTGGCTGGCATGGCGCCAGCTAAACCTGGGCGGTGCGAGCCGTCGCGTCGCCTCATGATCGAGGATCGGCCACTTGCGGGGTGGCGCAGCCAGAAGGGTGATCTCCATGGCAAAGACGGCCAAAAAGGCCTCCGGGAAGGGGCGGAAGTCCGCCGGGAAGAGCGCTGCGAAGGCGCCCAAGGTCGCAAAGAAAGCCACGAAAAAGGCGGCGGCCAAGGCTAAACCAGCCCCGAAAAAGGCGGCCGTGAAGGCCAAGGCAAAGCCGGCCCTGAAGAAAGCGGCCGCTCCAGCCGCTAAGGCCAAGCCAGCCGCCCCCCAAGCCGCCGCTCCCGCGGCCGCTCCAGCCCCCATGCGCTTGACCCAAAAGCCGGTGGTGAAGGCCCCGGCCAAGCCTGCTCCCAAGCCCAAGGCTCCGAAGGCAGCCAAGCCCGCTCCGGCTCCTGCTCCGGCGCCCGCCGCGGCATCGGCTCCGGAAGCGCCCGCTTCGACCGACATTCCTGGCCAGCCAAGGCGGACCCTGGTGCAGTCGAGCGCGGCTGCTCGGGTGTCCGCCGTCAAAACCGAAACCGCGCCTGAACCGTCTAAGGGTCTGTCCGTCAAGGGCTGGGCGCACTCGGGGGGCATCAATCCCGAGACGTCCATCCTCCGCCATTTGCTGAACTGGCACGGAGTGGTCGCGCCTCATACCGGCGAGCCCCTCTCGGAAGCGCTGGTTTTGGGTCTGGCGGGGGGCCTTGGCGGCTCCTATTGGGTCGATGAAATGTTTGGTTGGGTGGCCATCCGCATAGGCGGGCGGCACAACCCCCACGACATGCACGGCAAGTTCTTCGAGAACGCTTGTCAGCGCCTCGGGGTTCCGACCAATCGTCGCGAAAGCACGAGCACGAAGGCCGGTGAAGCCGCCCTGCGCGAGACCATCGCGATGGGGCAGCCCGGAATCGTGTGGGTCGGATTGGCCGGCATGCCTTACTTCGGATTGCCGCGCGAGTACGCCAAGGGCTGGGTGCATACCGTCCTCATCACCGGGGTCGACGACTCCAAGGGGAGCGTGCAGGTCTGCGACACTGCCCAGCGACCCCTGAGCTGCACCCTCGCGGATCTCGCCTACGCTCGGGCCGCAATCACCCTGCTCAAGAATCGGGTCATGACGATCGGCCCTCCCACCGATCCAATCGACTTCAAGAAAGCGACCACCGAAGGCATCAAAGTTTGCATCGAAGGGTTGTCCAACCAGCCGATCGCGAACTTCGGCCTTTCGGCCTTCAAGAAGTGGGCGGACCTCGTCACGGACGAGACCGACAAAAAGGCTTGGCCAGCCGTCATGTCGCAGAGCGGCCGCATGTTGGCCTCCCTGGTCGAGGCCTACGAGAGTCTGGAAGTGAAGGGCACGGGCGGAGGCCTCTTGCGCCCGCTCTACGCCGACTTCCTCGTGGAGGCGGCCGAGATCACGAAGAAGCCGAGCCTTCTTCAGGCCTCCAACGCCTACCGTGAGGCCGGCGCCCTGTGGTCCAAGGTGGCGGATGCCCTGCTCCCCGAGCATCTCCCGACCCTGAAGGAAGCCCGCGGGATCATCGATCGCCGGGCCAAGGTGTTCCGCGAGCAGAACGAAAGCGCGCTCACCGACATCAAGGGCTGCCACAGCAAGCTCAACGCGCTGCGGGATGCCGACTCCAAGAGCCCGGCCTTGAAGGGCGACGACCTGAAGGCCTTCCTCAAAGAAATCGAGACGCGCATTCGCGTCGCCTACGAGGCCGAAGTCGAGGCCGTCCAAGCGCTGAAGAGCGCCCTTTAGCCCGCCGTCGGGGTCGGCGATCTATCCCGACTCGCCCCTGAACCACGGCGCCTCCCTACCCAGTCGCACGGCGCCTCCACGCCCGTGGCAACCCCCGCCCATCACGACCCTGTGCGGGTACGCCCCTCAAAGCTCGGCGTCGATGAGATTGGCGACGGTCTCGGCGTCGGCGAGAGAGTTTTCGATGGCTGGGAGGGCCCAGTTGTCCTGGTTGGCGAAGTGGATGAGATCCTGGAATGGTCGACGCAATTCGTCGGTGACGCCATCGGCAATCAGGCCCGGGCTGGCGATCGGCATGGCGTGGCCCCATCGAGCCATCCGAATTTGCCGCACGGCGCTCGCGGGGACGTTGAGAGTCGCCAAGGCCGCGTGGAGTTTCGGAACGAACAGTGAGGCGTAGTGCTGCCAAGGATCGTTGAGCAGGAGAGAGAATCGCGCCGCGGGATACGGGAGTGGCCAGAAGAAGGTGAGGACACCACGAGGGAGATTGGCGTCCCGCGCGTAGTGCCCACTCAAGACATCGACCGGACGCGACGCGGACTCGAACGCCCCCGAGGTCATGGGGAAGGTCGTGTCTCCGATGAGGAACAGATCGTAGAAGTCCCGCTCGATCGGCGCGTTGAGAAGCACATTGGCGACCAGATAGGCCGATGTCTCGAGCTGCTGCATGGCCGCGTACTTCGGAGGATCCAAGGCGGGCAGATCGTGGAGCACGTACTTACAAACATGCTTCGATCCCGCCATGACCACCTGTCTAGCTCGAAGAGTCCGCACCGCGCTCGTTTCGTCTACCCACGTCACATGCACTCTGGAGCCAACCCGGCGGACATCCACTACCCGAGCGCTGGTCCGATGGAGAGAAGGAGCCAAGGGCGGACGGCAAGCCGCGGCTTCCCTGAGTTCACGCCACAAGGCCCAAGCGAGGGCCGCGTTCCCGCCGGGGAACACCCACCGGCCATATTCCTCGGCAGCCACGAAGTTCCACCCCGCCGCGGCCGAAATCTGCTCCATGCCCACCCCGAACGAGGAGTAGAAATAGGCTTGAATCCCCGCGGCCAGGAACGGCGTCAGGGGCATGCCCATGCGCAGTTCGAGGTTGGTTCTGAAGTCGCTGCGATCGAGTTCTCGGACCGCCTCGGCGAGGACCGGGTCGGGTGAGAGCGGGATCTCCGGGTACTCCGTTTCTGAAACCCCGGTGACCACCTCCGCATAGCGCCGAAACGCCTGCGCTTCCGCGGTGCCAAAGCCCGCCCCGGTCCAGTAGTCCTCGCGGAAGACCCCACCCACTTCCATGGGATCGGGAGGAAAGCTGCGCCGCTTGAGATGACTGAGCCCGAGCCTCCGGTACAGGCGGTAGGGAAACGTGCCCGGATCGGGTTCGATCACGTAAGCCGATCCCAAGGAGTAAGAAGTTCCCCGCCAGCGCTCTCCCAACGCGTTGCCGCCATACCTTGGGCGAAGCTCGAAGAGGACTGGATGATGTCTCCGGAGCAGATAGGCGGTGGTCAGGCCGGAGATTCCCCCTCCGACGATCGCCACGTCGACATCTTCGCTCGGCGCGGGCAGGCTCCCGCTAAAGCTGACATGGAACGGAATGCTCTGCGGATCGACGAAATCGTCACCATAAAACCAGGGTGCAAACGGCAAACCGTCGACGAGGACCGATTGCGGCGAGGTCGGAACCGAGAGGATTGGAGACTGGCCCGAAAAGAGGGGCGGAGAGGGAATCGCGCGGCTCGTCGCTAGTCCCGATTTCGCGGCCAATCCCCAGCCCAGCGCGCCGAGTCCACTCTGAAGAAACTTGCGTCGCGTCGGCATGAGTCGGTCTCCTGGAAGGTCGCCGTCGTTCCTCCTCGCCGCGATGCCGGGGGACCAACCGCGCGCGCTCCAGTCTACCGGCCCCCCGGGAAGGAGTGCGTCCGAAGAGCGAGCAAAGCCCGCCGGAGCTAAGCTCAAGGCATGGTCCCCCCGACGCTGCTGCACGATTTTGAGCGACTTCTCGGCCCGGACCGCTGCTTGACAGATCCCGGTGTACTTCTTGCCTACGAGTGTGACGGCCTGACCCACTTCAAAGTGCGACCCTCCGCCGTCGTCTTTCCGACCACGACCGCCGAGGTTCAGGCCATCGTGCGGGCGTGTGTGAAGGCCGAGATCCCGTTCACACCGAGAGGGGCCGGTACCGGGCTGAGCGGGGGGGCGGTTCCGGCGCAAGGCGGCGTGCTCATCGAGTTCGCGCGGATGAATCGGATCCTCCTCGTCGACGCCGAGAACCGAGTGGCGGTGGTTCAGCCTGGTGTGGTCAACGCGCGACTCTCCGAAACCGTCCGGCCACTCGGACTCGCTTACGCCCCTGACCCCTCCAGTCAAACCGTGTGCACGCTCGGCGGCAACGCGGCTGAAAACTCGGGCGGTCCGCATTGCCTCAAGTACGGTGCCACGACGAATCACCTGGTCGCGCTCGAAGTGGTTCTCCCTGACGGCGACGTGGTGCGCCTGGGCTCCGAGCGAGCCTTCGACAACGGTATCGATTTGCGGGGACTTCTGATCGGGAGCGAAGGCACGCTCGGCCTCGTCACGGAAATCACTTGCCGCCTGGTGCCGATCCCGGCGCGCATCGAAACGCTGCTCGCTCCCTTTGCCACGATCGTCGACGCCTGCCGGGCCGTTTCCGCCATCATCGCCGCGGGGATCCTGCCCGCCGCGCTCGAAGCTTTGGACGAGCGCACGATCAAGGCCGTGGAATCGAGCGTCTACCGTGCGGGTTATCCGGCCAACGCAGGCGGCGTGTTGCTCGTCGAACTCGACGGGCATCCCGCGGAAGTGGACGCCCAGAGCGCTCGCATCCGGGAGATCCTTCTCGAACACGGGGCCTTCAACATCGAGGCGGCCAACGATCCCGTCCACCGCGCGAAGCTCTGGAAGGGACGCAAAGGTGCGTTCGGGGCGATGGGCCGACTCGCGCCCGATCTCTACGTTCAAGATGCCGTGGTTCCCCGTTCCAAGCTCCCCGAAGTGCTGCCGGCAATTGGTCGGATCTGCGACGAGCTCGGGCTGCCCCTGGCCAATGTCTTCCACGCGGGAGAAGGGAATTTGCATCCCAACATCAGTTACGACGGCCGGGATCCCGACCAGGTGGCGCGGGTCGTCGAAGCCGGCCGACGCATCATGATGGTCTGCCTCGAGGCGGGAGGGACGCTGTCGGGCGAACACGGGATCGGCCTTGAAAAGCAGGAGTTCATGCCGCTCCTGTTCCAAGACGACGACCTACAATCCATGCGTCTCGCGCGGGCCGCCTTCAACCCGCAGGAGTTGCTAAACCCCGGCAAGATCCTGCCCACTCCCCGCGCTTGCGTGGAAGTCCGCAGTGCCGCCAGGAAGCCGGCATGATCGAATCCCTCCTGCGGCGATTCGGGGCGCTCCTCGGCGACAAGTCGGTCAAACCGGTGCTCGTCGACGACGGAGAGACCGCGCCGCATCCTCCCCCGTGTGTGCACCTTCTGCCGCGCTCCCAGGACGAACTCGTTGCCTGCGTGCGACTTGCCTTCGAGGAGAGGGTGAGGGTCCAACCCGTGGGAGGCAATTCCGCCCCCTCTGCTTTCCGGCGCGATCCCGACCCCTATCTCCTCCTTTCGACCGAGTTCTTGGACCGAGTGATCGAACATGCGGCGGAAGACCTCACAGTGACCGTCGAGGCCGGACTCGCGATCGATGAACTCTCCGACCAACTCCGCCCCGCCGGGCAAAAACTCCCCTTCGTCAACTCGCGCGGGCCCCGCTCGACGATCGGCGGCCACTTGGCAGTCGGCCAGGACGGGCCGACCGCGAAGGCCTACGGGCGTCTCCGCGATCAGATCTTGGGAATGACTGTCGTGCACGGGGACGGTCGAGTCGCGCGCACGGGCGGCCGGGTCGTGAAGAATGTCACCGGATTCGATCTCGCGAAGCTCTACGTGGGCTCTCGCGGCGCCTTCGGGATCGTGCTGCAAACCACCCTGCGACTACGGGCGGAGGAGCGAGCGGCGTGTCGCATCGAATTCGACTTCGCGGATTTGAAGGATGCCCTCCTCGCTGGTGCGACCCTGCGCGCTCGAGCTCCCGATCTGTTCTCCCTCCAGCTCGCCCACGCCGCGGGCAAAAGTCCCTGGCGCATCCAGGTTCGACTCCGAGGCGAGGAGGCGTTGGTGGAAGCGCTTGGAGAGGAATGTTTCGCCCTGGTTCGGGGCGATGACGATCGACGAATCCTCCCTGACCAAACGGGCGCGGTGGCTCCGACCGAATCCACACAGTGGCGCGAGCTTCGCGCGGGGATTCGTCCGTCCGAGATCGCCCCGCTGCTGAACTCCCTCGATTCGGAGTTTCTCTCGCGGGTCTCCTTCGTCGCCGATCTCGAAACCGGGCTCGTTCGCATGCAGAGCGACCCGGAGACGTGGGACCACTACTTGATCCCCGCCTCTTCATTCACCGGCGCCTTGGCCCCGCTCACCCCGGCTCTCACTGGCGATTTCGACTTGATCGAGGCTCACGCCTGGAATGTGTTGTTCCCTTGGACCGCGCCGACCCGGGCTGCTGAGGCCGTGGTCTCGCGCCTGAAGTCCAATTTCGATCCATCGGCCGTTCTGCCGAAGCCGCCGGCTTATTAGGCGACGATCCCGGTCGACGACCTCACCTCCGCGGTAAACTTGGCAAAAGACGGCCCGCCATGAGCCCGATCGCCACTCCCAGGTCGACCGGGCCACGCAATGAGAAGGTCGCGGAGGTCGGTGCGCGCGTCAGGTGGAATCCGATCGGCCCGAGGTGGGGAGCGAGGCGGTCCATCGGCGGAAAATCGAGCCAGTCAATTCCCAAGCTGCCCGACTTCGCGCCGTCGCTTTGCGCCTGGAGCCACGGGACCGCGACGTCGTAGGCCATGCCCACCAGGAACTTCGTGTCGACCCAGCCCAAGACCACCCGTTCGTCTTGGGCACTGTGCAGAGACGCTAGAGCGGCCCACTCCGGAAGGGAGGTGAGGCGAGGGTTGGGCGTGGCCCGCGCCAAGATGAGGTTCTTCATCGCCTGGGGCCACAGAGTCAACACGAGCCGCCCCTCGAGGATGGCCAAGGCGAGGAGATTGTCCTTCGGGTCCTCTCCCCAAAGAGAAAAAGGACTCGGGACATCCGCCCGTAAGAGGAAGATCTTGTGGCCTCGGAAATCGATCGTGCGCACGCACGAGGGCTTCCCGTCGCTCGCAGCATGGGTGAGTACCGACTTTTCCACGAGGGCCGCATCCCCACAGGGCATCCACATCCCGACGTCGGGTAGCGGTCCTTGCGGCCGCGGCAGTGCGAACAGCCCAAGCTCGCGATCCTGCGGCTCGGCGCCGCCACTGATGGACAGGAGGAGGTTGAGAGCATCGGCGCCGAAGACCGCTTTGATCGCCGCCGCACCCGGCGTTCGCTGCCAAAGCTCCGCGCGTGCCGCCGCGACGAGCAGCGATCCGGCGGGCAGGAAGTCCGCATCCGGTGGGAGTGTAGTGGGAGGGGAGCTTTCCTTCCCGGGCGGTGCTTCCTCGCGCCACTGGGCCAATCCGAGATCCACGAGATTGGGCCCGTCGAGGCTGAATCCGAGCGAGATCGTGGCCGGCCAGGCGAACCGCGCAGGCAAATTGAGGCCGAGCGCTTTGAGCTTCGCCACGACATCTTGATCGCGGGCGAGTTTTTCGGCCTCGACGTGCACGAAGCCCCACGTTCGATCGTTCACGATCCGACTCCGGGCGGCGACAAACTCGGGCTGAGTGCCGAGGCCATCGGTCCGTGCCGGGTCTTTCGAGCGGCGCACCGCACCTTCGAGCACGGAACGCTCGGTAGCCAAAAGCAAATGCTTTTCGTGCACGATCCAAAACAGGGCCGGCCTGCCCGGCTCCGCCGAGACGAATCGTCTTCCTTTGATTCCCTCGACTTGGATCTCTTGAAACTCGTGGCGGAATTTCTCCCCGAGCGCTTCCTCGACATTCGCAACCAGCGTCGATGCTGCATCCGATCCGGATCCCACCTTCCAGGTGACGAGCAACAGCGGGATCTGCATCGAAGGCAAACCGGGCGGTGCGAGCTCGCGGTATCCCTGAAAGCTGATGGTAGTGGGAGCGAGGAGGATCGGGCGCAATTCGTCGAGAGGGAGCCCCACCACCGAAGCCAAGAGATTGGCCAGGTTGGTCCTGAGCTCGGCCAGAAGATTGGTGCTTCCGCTGAGGACCCGCTTCACCTCGGGATCGCGCAACAGGCGCGCGATGGAGAGTTCCGCGCCATGTTTCAAGAACGGCGCCAACGAAAACTCCGCGTGCACGACTGTGCCGCGGGGCAGCCAATCGGCCACGATCGGCTCCCGTTTGGCGACTCCAAGTTCGGGAGCCTGAGCCGGCAGCCGCGACATCGCCACGCAAACCGCGAGGACGCAGAGCACTCGGAATGGAATCGGCGCGAAAGGACGTCGAGACACGGATCACCTCGGAACGCGAGCGCCCCGAATTCGGAAGAAGCATTCCGGGGTGGCGCCCACTGCCCAATCCTACCCTCAGGGGGGAATCAGGCGCGGGCGAGATCGTCCCGCCACCAACGAACAAGGCCCCGACTCCCGGGGGAATCAGGGCCCTGCAACCTCGCCCGGGGCGAAGTGCGTCGATTTCGCCGAATCGACTCAGTTCATGCTGATCGGATTGCCGCTCGCGTCCAGGGTGAAGAGGATCTGGAGGTTGTCGAGGTCGTGCCGCGAGGCCCCCACGCCGGTGAACAGCTCGAAGGGAGCCTTGCTGCCATTCAACGGGTTACTGAAGTTGTTGGTCGCGCCCAGGCTCAAATTGTAAGCGGTGGCAACGGTGGAACTGGTCCCGGAGGACAGTCCGACCAAGGCGTCGTTGGAGCCGATCACCCCGTAGTCGAAGGTGATGGTGGACGGGGTCAGCGTGACCTTGAAGGAGTTCAGATTGGTCGGCGTTTCGAATTCGGGCACAGCGTTCCAGCAGAACTCCGCGATCTCCGCGCCAGGTACCGAGATGTCCACGAAGGTCGTCATCTGGCCGGCCGACGCGACCATGTCGTCGAAGAGCGGGGCGATTTTTGCCCCGCCCAGCGCGCCCGTCAGGTCGGCCACACTCTCGCTGAAGTCGGTGAAGGCGTTCTGAGTGAGATAGCCGTTGGAGCCCACGAACACTTGGGTCATCGAAATTCCGTACAACCGAAACCAGGTGGAGCCTGCGGTGGGTAACAGGCTGACCGGCGTCGACGTGTCGTCTCCGACTCCCGTCACGGCAACTGCGCCGACGTTGCACGCCGGATTAGCGGCGGCGAGGTTTGGATCCTGGAGAACGAGGAGGCTGAACGCTGCGGTCAGATTGAAACCACCAGCGTAACTCGCGCCAGACACCACCCCTTGCAAGGGTAGGGCACCAAGCGTGGCGGGTGCGTTGGGGATCGTCAGGGTGAAGTTGCCCGCAGCGCTGGTCACCATGAACTGACTGAGCCAGCCGTTGGATCCGGTGACCCCGTCCAGAAGGAAGGTGAGGGCGGACGTGAGGCTGAGGTCCACCACATTGTTCGCTCCGAGGATGAGCGTGCCCGGAGCGCAAGCCGCATCCGTCGCGAGAACGATCGGCGATCCCGGCTGAGCCGAGTAGGCCACGGTAAGACCAACGCCGGTGCCGGAGAGGACGTTGATGCAGCTCGTAGCGCCCGCCCCGTTGCCGTTGATCGTGAGTTGATTGAAGGAAGCAGTGTTCGTGGTTTGTCCCACCACGATCGACGCCGTCGCGGCGACGGCCAAGAGATACTTCGGAAACGTCATTGGGCTCGGGGCTCCTGAGGCAACCGGCCACTCAGTTCTCCCACGAATTCGAGGAGGCGGAACTGGCGTAGTCGGCGGGTTCGAATGGGGAAACCGATTGAACGAGCATAGGACTCCGTCGGCCAGGGCGCGAAAAAGTTTCATGATTTGAGGCCTCCCCGGTCCCCGTCCCTGCCGCCCTTCGCCCTCGTTCTCCTCGGTCGACGCCTCCATCACCCCCTGTCCAATAACTGAACCCGAGCGCGCGAGACCTTACCCTCGTGTCCCAATCGTTGTTCCAGCAGGGACTTACGCGCTTCGCGTTCGTGGCACAGGCCATGCTTGTAGAAGCACATGTACACGACTCTCCGGCCCCGTACCACGCTCTCGGCCCTCATCGCATGGATGGCCGTCGGTATCTTGGGAACTAACCTCTCAGGCCAGGCGCCAATTCAGCTCTACACGTCCGGTTGGAGCAACTGGACCACGATCGAGAGCGCGCAGTGGAGCGGGTCGACGAGCGGAGATGTCGAAGCCGCTGACGACTTCACCTTGACGGGCACAATCTCGAAGGTGGTGATGGGCGGCAACACCTGTTTCGCCTGCCTCCCGCCCAACGTGCAGGGCGCCTGGGTGCGCTTCTACGCGAACCAAGGCGGCATGCCGGGTGCCCTAGAGTCCGAGGAGTTCCTACCCGCCGGCTCGGCGAGCTTGGTTTTCAACAGTGTCCTTCCCGCAGGGATCGAGGCCATCCTCGCCACTCCTTTCGTGGCGACCGGCACCCACTGGGTGTCGATGCAGTTGGTGACAATCGAGCCCTCCTCGTGGCAGATCTGGGTCGCCGCGAACAACGCGCCCGTCGGCTCCGCGCTGCGCAGCCGCAACCGCGCCACCGGAACACCCTGGGGGTTTGTCCCCCAGATCATCGGCGGGACCGTAAACGCGGATCTCTCCTTCCAACTTTGGGGAGGCACCGGGACTCCGCCGCCTCCCGGTACGGATCCCTGCGGTCCCTGGCGCGTGCTGAACACCCCCTGGCCCACCGGCGCGAGCACCACGGTCCTCACTGGGCTATCCGTGGCCGCCGCCAACGACGTCTGGGCGGTCGGCCGCTCCACGCCAGCCGCTACGAGCGGTGGAACCACGGCTCCGTTCGCGACTCGCTGGAATGGCAGTTCGTGGAACACCGTGACCGTACCGCCCGTCGGCATCCCCGGCTTTTGGTCCGACTTCCGGTGTATCGCGCGCGATCCGAACGGAACGCTGTTTTTTGGCGGTCAACAGACCTATCAGCAGTCAGGGGGATGGACCGGCGGTCAACTCCTCCTCATGCAGTATCAGGCTGGTCAGTGGACCACGCTGACCGCGCCGCAGACCACGAACTGGGGCACCAGCGGTGGCGTCACCGGAGCCTGGGTCCAAGACATCGAGGCGGTCGGTCCGGACACTGTTTGGATGAGCGGCAATTGGTTCGGGGGCACGAGCGGCACGCAGCGAGTCGGCCTCCTCATGCGCTGGGATGGTGCGAACTTCACCTCCTTCGCGACCCCCTACGTGGCGGTGACGAGCAATGGGCAGGTGACCGAGGACATCTCGGCCGTCGACCAGAACGACATCTGGGTCATTGGTGGCACTTCCACCGGCAGCATGTCCACGCCTTCCTTCATCTGGCACTGGAACGGGAGTCAGTGGTCGCATCGCCCGGGGCCGACGCCCGGCGATCGCCATCGCCTCACCTCGGTGGCCGCCGTCTCGGCCAACGACGTCTGGGTCTCGGGCTACTACCAGATCGGAGCCAGCGGACCGCTCACCCCATTCTTCCTTCACTGGAACGGGTCGCAGTGGTCAGTCCTGCCTTCGCCCAACTTCGTCACCCGCCTCAAGGCGTTCAATGCGTCGGACATCTATGGCGTGGGAGCAACCGTCCTTCGCTACAACGGCAGCGCCTGGGTCGAAGTCGACACTCTGGCCGCCGTCTCCGGCCCAAGCCTGTGGGCCATCGACGGACTGAGCCCCTGCGAACCGTGGGTGGCGGGACGGCAGATCATCGGGGGCGATGTCGTCCCCCTGAATGCCCGCGTCGAGAGTTACCGCTATTGGGACTCGAACCTTCGGCCACCGTGTTCGGTCGGGGCGTTTGTCTCCTCGATCAGCCTGCTGAGTCCCCCCGAACTCGGCACCACCCTCGGCGTCGCGATGGATGCGAGTGGCATCCCCTTCTTGAGTGGAGGCAGTGCGTTTTGGTTCGTGAGCCTCGCTCCCTACGGCACGGGGACTTGCGGACTTCCCCTGAATCTCGGGGTCCCAGCCCGGGCGACGGAGCTCCTGATTGATCCATCGCCCAACGCCCTGATCGCGACCTTCGGGCCCTTGCCATGGTCGGGCCCCGGTCAGCCCGCGATCCTCACCGTTCCCCTCCCGAGCATTCCCGGCTGGGCAGGTTCGCAGCTCTACACCCAGGGTGCCTTCGTGAATCTCACCGGCACCGCGATCACATTGACCACTGCCCTCGACCTTCGACTCGGGTTCTGAAGTCGCATCAAAAGACGTTCAGCACCAAGGTGTTGGTCGGGCTGATGGGCAACGATGGCGCGGACTTGGCCTGAGGATCGAGGACGAAGCCCTGGAGGGTGAAGGTGCCGATCAGGCCCAAGCCCGCAGGCAGATCCAGGAGTGGCAGAGCGTTCGGGAGGGGCGGTAGGAGAGATGCTCCGAAGGCTCCGCCAGCCAAGGTGTCGCTCAGCACCAGAGGACTCCCGCCAGTCAAGGCGGTCGGAAAAGAGAACCACTCCAGGCCGAGCGGTTGCCATACCGGCGCGCCCGGAGCCCCGAGTTCGAGGAAGAGAATGTGGGGTGGGCGGCCCGGGGGACCGGAGTAAGAGAGCAGGTCCAAGGCGAAGGGCGCAGACGCGGCGATGCTGATCGCGCCGAGGAGGTCGCCCGTGCCGCCGTTCAGCACCAAGGGTCGCTGGTAGGCCCCGCCCTGCGCTCCCACTGTGCCGGCGCGAGCCAACAAGGTAGGCGTGACCTGCCAGGCGAGGTTGCGCACCGTGCCCAATCCCGCGTGGACAAATCCTCCGAGCAGGAGACCCTGAGCGGAGTAGCGGGCCACCGTGCTGGAGTAGAAATTCGAGACGGTGAGCATGTCGAACTCGTCGATCGCGATTCCCTGGGGCCCCGACAACACCCCCGTCCCGAAACTGGATACGAATCCCCAATTGGCGTCGAACTTGGTGACGAGGGCGTTACCGCCGTTCGAAACGTAGTGGTTGCCCGCACTATCCCGCGCGATCGACATCGGGGAAGAAAGAGTGGAGTGCGTGACCACGCCCAACCAAACGTGCGCGGCACTGAACCGGTGCACCTGCGCGGTGCTGGCCGCGGTGACCGCGAAGTCCCCGCTGGGATCAAAGGACACACAGTTGACTCCGGTCATCCCCGTTCGGGTAATCGTGGTCAAGTGAGTCCCCGTGGCGCTGAAGACGAGCACCCGCCCGGGCGAGAAGTTGCCCACGTACCAATTGCCGTTGGCCGCCCGCGCGATGCCCGTCCCGAGAGTGAGATCGGGGTGCTGAATCGTCTGGAGGACCGTGCCGTCGAGGCGGACGCGAAGGATCCGTGCGCTGCCCTCGCACACGATCATCAGGTTCCCGTCGTCATCGAACGCGATGCCACGGGGGGTCACCATCCCCGCGGGAGCCAGAGTCCGCAGCACGGTGCCGTTCGGTTGGCACTCCGCGATCACCTGCCCCGTGGAGCCGCTGAGATAGAGCAGGCCCGTCGCGGTGGGCGGGAGGGGAATCTGTCCTCGGAGGCCGAGCACACCACCGGCAAGGCCGAGAAAGACGGGGATCAGGGTTCGACAGGTCATAGAGAGACTCACAAACGTCCCAGGGGGAGCGCCGCCATTGTGCCATGCCACACGGGCGTTCTGGAGGTTCGAAATCGCCAACTGGTACGCTTTCGCTACCCCTATGTCGCGCTCATTCCTGATCCTGTTGCTCGGCGTGGCCCTCGGAGGAGCGGCAGGATTCTGGGTTGGCTCAGCCATCGCGCGGACCGGCTCTGGGGCCCCCAACCCCGGCCTGGTCGACCCGCCGGCCTCCTCAGGGGTCGAAGCGCCGGGGCTCCGAAGCCCCAAGCTCTCCGCGGGAGCGCCCACGTCCGAGACTCGACCTGGCCCGAGCACGCGCCAAATTCCCTCCGCCCCCTCCGGGGGTTGGAGCCTTCGGGGAGAAGTTCTTTCCCCGGAGGGAAGCCCCATCGAGCGGGTCCTCATCCGAATCGACCCGGTCTTTTCCTCGGCCCCCGGCACCGACGAGCCCCCCTTCCGCTCCGCTCCTCCCTTCGTTCCCACCCCCGAGCAACTGGCCGCGGCCGAACGCGCTCGGGCGGAGGAGGCGCGGACTCGCAGATTCGAGGCGCTCACGGACGAGCGGGGTCAGTTCCGGTTCGAGAACCTGCCGGCCTCGAGGTTCGATCTCTGCGCTTGGAAGGAGGGACACCGCATTCGAGGTCCCTCTGATGCCCTCCGCATTCGAGCCGACGCCGGCGACACGGTGGCCTTGGTGGGCGAGGCCGTCGCGCGCGTTCACCTTCAGGTAACGGGAGCCGTCGACCCCAAACCCACGCGCCTGCGCCTGCGCTGCGAGCGCCTCGATCCGGCGCGCTCGGATGAGTTCGCCGACTCGTGGCTCGAGGAGGATCCGATCCTCGAGCTCCCCCTCGGTAAGTGGAAAATCCGGCCCGTGCCGCCCGGTAGCGACGCCTGGAATTCCCCCGGAGTCGAGGTCGAGCTCAGTGATCCACTCGCGCTCGTTGCCTGCGAGTTGCGCCTCGAACAGACGCTCATGATTTACGGGAGTGTCACCAATCCCGAAGAGCGGCCTGGTCTCGCGCAGTACGTAGCGGTGCTGCCGGAAGCACTCTGGAATGAGACCACCCCGGCGTTGGAATCGGGCGACTACTGCTCCACGAGGGGGGACGGGTATCGCCACCGCGTCGACGCTGCCGGAGTCTACGTAGTCGCCGCGCTCGACGGAGACCACCGGGTCCTGCTCACTCGTTCGATCACGGTCAGTCGAGGCGCCGAGCGCTGCGATCTCGTGATCCCTGCTCCACCGCGCGCGGACGAACTGTGGTTGGAGTTGGTCGCCGAGGATGGAACGCTGCGACCCGCGTCGGACTGCCGACTCCAGTCCCCACCCGGTCCCGGGGCTTTCTCAGTCGACCTCACCCAGGTGAGTGGAGGAGGCCTCCCCAGCATCTTCCGACTGCCGGCCGAAACCCGGCGGCTTCTCTCGCGGTCGACCATGCCACTCGAGGTCATCGCGAGGTCGCCAGGCTATCCCGTCGTTTCCTCGAACTGGACCTGGACCCCCGAGCCCGTCGTCCGGATCGCCCTCCCCTCCCCCGCCCACCTGCGGATCGTCATCCCGGCGCTGACTACTTACCTCCACGCTCCGCCGATCAGCCTCGTGATCGAACAGGCACGACAGCCGAAGTGGAGCTCGGTCACGCTCCTGCCGAACGCTCGCGATCCCGTCACCGCGGAGTCCGGCCCGTGGCGACCGGAAGCGGCACTTCTGCGGTGGTGCCTGAGCGGCGACTCCGGCGTCTCGTTTTGCCTCGCGGAAGAGACCGTGAATTTGGTGCCAGGCCCGCAGGAACACCGCTTCCAACTCCCCGAGCTCCATGCTCTCACCCTGATTCGAAGCGAAGCCCTCCGCGATCGCCAACTCACTCTCGTGCAGGAGAGTCGCGGCGGATTCTCCGCACGCCAGGAACACGTCTGGGCCGACTCCGGGCGAATCGAGATCCGCGAGCTCCCCGCCGGTCACTACACGATCGAAAGCTCGAGCCTCGGCCAATCCGGGAGCATTCGAGTCGTCATTCCGCGGGACCGCGTGGTCGAAGTCGGGGAGCCGAGAGCCTGGGCCATCGAATGCCTCCTGCCGAACACGCCCAAGGAGCGACCCGAGTCTGCGGAGCTCGCATCTGGAGACCTCATCCTGGCCTACGACGGTCAATCGGTCCTTGGCCAGACGTCGTTGGAAGACCTTCACGCGGGTTTTGCGAACCAGCCCCACCTCGACTTGGAGCTCTGGCGCGATGGGCGGGTCTTTCCTTTGCGACTCTCGAGCCGATCGGTGCGAGATCTCGAAGCACAGGGCCTGGTCCTGCGGCTGGCCCGCCGGCCCTGATAGTCTCTCGCCATCTCGTCATGAGCAGCCCCGCCCCGGCCCCGCCCAAATCCGCCGCCGAATCCGCCGCGTACCTCGCGAGCTTGGATTGTGTCCACTGCGGCCTGTGCGTGCAGCAGTGCCCGACGTACCTGATGACCGGTCGGGAGAGCGCCAATCCGCGCGGGCGTATCTACCTCATGAGGGCCCTGCTCGAAGGCCGCACCGAACCCACTCCCGGCCTCGTCGCCGATCTCGATCTCTGCCTGGTGTGCCGCGCTTGCGAGTCGATCTGTCCCTCCGGCGTGCAGTTTGGCGAGGTCATGGCCGATGCCCGCTCCCGCCTGCGGAAGCCGGGCCGCATTCGCCGCTGGATGATGAGCCTCCTCGGCCGGAAGGCGGCGCTCCACCGTTTCGCCGGACTCATTCGTCTGACTCAGGTGACGAAGGTCGATCAACTCGCCCGCCTCTTGCCGGCGCGCGTTCGCCGGCTCGCCGCGTTTTCGCCGAGAATCCCTCCCAAGTCAGAACGATTGCCACTGCCCTCGTTCACTCCCGCGGAGGGGACAGCGCGCGGTCGGGTCGCCGTGTTCGAAGGGTGTGTCATGTCGGTGGTGTTTGCGGATGTGAACCGAGACACCGTTCGACTCTTGTCCGCCGCGGGCTACGACGTCGTCGTTCCGAGTGAAGCCACCTGTTGCGGGGCGCTCCACGAGCACGACGGCGACCTTGCGTCCGCCCACTCTCTCTTGGGCCAAAACTCCACGGCTTATTCAGACCCGAGCTTGCTCGCGATCGTGCACAACAGCTCGGGTTGTGGCGCCGCGTTTGCCGGGGCGGGCCGCAGTCTCGGCACCGACCTCGGCCAAGCCCTGACCACCCGATCCCAAGACCTGACCCGCTTTCTCCTCGACCATGGACAGGCCCTCCGGTTCCGCAGTGTCGATCTCGTCGTGACCTACGACGCCCCGTGTCACTTGCACCATGCGGTCAGGGAGACTACCGCTCCGCTCGAACTCTTGGCCCGCGTCCCCGGCCTCAAGATGGTCCCGATGGAAGAGGCCTCGCTCTGCTGCGGAGCCGCTGGGATCTACAACCTGGACCAGCCGGAAATGAGTCGCTCGATTCTCGCCCGCAAGCTCGACCACCTCGCGGCCACCGGCGCGGAAGTCCTGGTCACCGGGAACCCCGGGTGCATCCTCCAGTGGCGATCGGGAATTGCCGAACGGAAGATGGCGGTGGACGTCCTGCATCCCGCTACGCTCCTCGCGCGCCTTCTCGCGTAGCTTCCCACCCCGATCCCCGGTTACCATGGGGGTTCAAAGTCCGCAGAAATCGCATGCCGGTGCCCAACCTCCTCCCCTCCCCCTTCGCCAATCAGCCGCTCCCGGTGCCGGTTTTGGAGCCGATCACCGAATCGTCGGTCGGTTACGACCGCGGCTGGAACGTGGTGGTGTGGGACGACCCCGTCAATCTCATGTCCTACGTCGTGCACGTCTTCCAAAAGCTCTTCGGATTCTCCAAGGAGAAGGCGACGCACCACATGCTCGAAGTCCACCAGCAGGGCCGCTCGGTGGTCATCACCGAGGATCGTGAGCAGGCTGAGCACCACACTTCGAGACTGCACCTCTACGGCCTCCAAGCGACCCTCGAGCGCGTGACCAGCGCCTGATCCGACCCGTGGCCAAGCTGCAACGACATACCACCGCGAGCGCCGAGCGCCCCCTTTGGACGCTCACGATGAAAGCGCTGGAGCATCAGTACCTCGCGAAGCTGAGCCAAAGACTCCACGACCTCCTGAAACATCCGGAAAAATCGAAGCGTGTCATCGACCGGCTTTTCCCCCCGACTTTCAAGAATCGCCCCGCGGAGGAAGCACAACATCGGCAACTCCTCGGATCGATGCTGTGGGATCAACGCAAAGACACCCTCCAGGCCTTCGACCGACTCATGCAGAGCACGGCTAAGGCCGGACCGCGCAATGTCGCCCTCCTCCTGACCGCCGCGGACATCGACATCCTCCTGCGGGTCACCAACGATCTGCGGTTGATGACGGCTACCGAACTCGACATCCAGGACAACGGCTGGTCGGAACGACCGCCCGAGCGGGTCGAGGACTTCCAGGCCTACGTCAGCCTCTGTTTTGTATCCGTCCTTCAAGAAGTTCTGCTTCAGGAGGAGGCATGAGGATGGGCGATGACGCGCGCCCGCTCGCCGGGGAATACTCGAAGCCGTCGATCGGTTGGCGCCATGGGATCTGACTACCCCATGACATTTCGTCTCACCACCCTCATCCTTGCGCTCGGACTCGCCGCCTCGGTAGGTGTCGGGCAGGATTGGCACTCCGACTGGGATAGTGCGACGAAGGCGGCCGGTGCTCAGAAGCGGGCCATTCTGCTTTTGTTCACGGTCGAGGAGGCCTGTGAAGGGTGTCGAGCCCTCGATGCCGCCCTGCTCTTGCCCGAATCGGCCTGGACTGCCGACCTCGTCCGCGTTCGCTTGAGCTACCTCGGAGGCGGTCCCTGTCCGAAGCCGCTCTCGATCCTGGGGGCCCGCGCCCGTCTGCGGGGATACCCCACCCTTTATCTCTGCGACTCGGACGGCTGGCCATTTGCCACGCTTCAGGGCTTCTGCCCGAAGGGAGGAGCGGCGGACGTCGCGAATCTCCGGGCCGAACTTCGCGAGCGCGACCGACCGCGGACGGAGCGCGCGCGCGGCGAGTCAGGCCTGCGAAAACTGCTGGCCTGGTACACAGCCAAGTCGATTCCCCTGGGCGAGACTATGGTCATGGAACTCCTCTGGGACTCCGCCTCTTCCGAGGAAAAAGCCGCCTGGGCCCCCTCTCTGATCGCCACCAAATTGGCCGCGGAGGACCTGGCCGGCGAAAAGGCGATTTTCGCGGCGGTGGAATCGGCCGATCCCGAGAACAAACAGGGCCACCTCGGGGCGACCCTGCTCGCGGCGGCCAACGTTTTGTTGCGATCCGGAGACCTCACGGCCGCCGGGCTGCGCTTCGAACGCCTCCTCGGGCTGGCCAAGACCGCGGCCTCGGCGCGCGTCGAAGCCGAAATGGGCCTGGGTTACGTGTACCGCAAACTCGGGGCTCCCTGCCTGGCCAAGCAGCACTACGAGGCTGGCGCCCGAGCGGCCGAAAAGACTCTGGACGAAAAATCGGTTCTCGAACATTCCCAGCGCCAAGTCCAGCGCCTGGATGAGTGCCCGCCGGTTGGCTGCGGCTGCGCCCAGAAGCGGCTCAAGAACTGACGCGCACGATCTGCCGGCTTTCGCCCAAGCCGTCGATTCCGCAGACCACGACATCGCCCGGCTGGAGATAACGGGGCGGCTTTTGGCCGATCCCGCAACCCGCTGGAGTGCCGGTTGAGATCACGTCTCCGGGCAGAAGCGTCATGAATTGGGAGACGTAGCTCACCAAGAAGGGCACGTCGAACGCCATTTGGCTCGACCGACTTCGCTGTCGCATTTCGCCATTCACGGTGAGCCACATCCCGAGATCGCCGGCGTTCGCGATTTCGTCCGGTGTAGCCAGCCATGGGCCGAGCGGGGCGAAGGTGTCGCAGCCTTTGCCCTTCGCCCACTGGCCGGAGCGCTCGAGTTGGAAATGGCGCTCGGAGTAGTCGTTGTGGAGCAAGTAGCCCGCAAGATGTCCGAGCACTTGGTCCGCCGACAGGTACCGCGCGGTCTTGCCGATCACGACTGCGAGTTCGACCTCGAAGTCCAACTTGGTCGACTCGCGCGGCACGAGGACGTCGTCGTTTGGGCCGACAATCGCGGTGGTCGATTTGAAGAAGAGCACCGGTTCGTCCGGAATCTTCGCGCCGACCTCCTCCGCGTGGTCTCGGAAGTTGAGGCCGATGCAAATGATCTTGCTCGGGCGAGCGATGGGCGGTCCGAGGCGCACGCCGGTCGGAACTTTGGGGGCGCGGCGGCCGGGGCCCTTCAGCCAAGTCGCCAAGCGCGTGAGGCCATCGGTCGCAAAGAAGGCCTCGTTCCAGTCCTCGAGGAAAGCAGCGCAGTCGATCGAGGCTCCGTCGGGCAGTATGACCCCCGGACGCTCACGTCCCGGGTTTCCGTAGCGAATGAGTTTCATGGTGGTCAGGCGACGAGTACGCCGCCGTCCAAGGGGAAAGCTTGACCAGTGACAAAGCCGGCCTCGTCCGACGCGAGGTAGAGCGCCAAGGCGGCCACTTCTTCGGGGGTGCCCATGCGGCCGATCGGCTGATACTCCGAAAGGCGCTTCATCATTTCGGCCTCCCGGCCGGGGTAGTTCTTGGCGAGGAAACCATCGACAAAGGGAGTGTGGATGCGCGCCGGGCAGATGCAGTTGCAGCGCACGCCCTTCTTCATGAAATCCACCGCCACCGAGTAGGTCATCGTGAGCACCGCCCCCTTGGTCATGCCGTAGGCGAAGCGGTCTTCGATTCCCATGAGCGAAGCGATCGAGGCGAGGTTGACGATTGCGCCGTGGCCCCGGTCGAGCATGGCGGGCGCCAAGGCCTGCATGCACAGGTAAGTGCCCTTGACGTTGACGGCGTAGAGGCGATCGAAATCCGCTTCCGACGTGGAGAGAATCGAGCCGACGTGGGCGATGCCGGCGCTGTTCACGAGGATGTCGGCGTCTCCGAGCGACTGCTGGGTCGCGGCGGTGGCCGCGCGAACGGAATCGGCCAGGCTGACATCCACGGCAATGGAGACAGCGCGCGCGCCCTTTGATTCGAGGTCGGCCCGGGCGGCGGCGGCCGCTTCCGCGTTCAGATCCCATAGCGCGATGGCCGCTCCCTGTTGCGCGAACAGCTTCGCCACCGCGAGTCCGATGCCCGACCCTGCTCCGGTTACGACCGCGATCCGTCCATCCAGTCGGAACGGGGGTCGTGCGGGATGAGTCATGGACGGAGCTTATCAGCCCTCGGAAGCCCCGAGCGCTCGGGCCGCGCCCGAGGCGCTAGCGTAGAATGCCGCGATGCGTCGAGTCCTCATGGTCGCCGGATTGGCCGCGCTTACACTCCTTCTCGGATGCCCGAAGAAGGAGCCTGATCCGGTTAAGAAACGCGAACGACCGCCGCTCGTGCGGTGCCCCGTGGAGGGAACGGAATTTGTCGCCGGCAGCGGGGTGACGGTCGAGCTCCCTGGTCGGTCCGTCGAAGTTTGCACTCCGGGTTGCGCCTACACCTTCCGGCTTGAGCCGGAACGGTTCCCCGTGGCTCCGCGCTGATGTCGGCTCCCTTCGGATCCCGCCCGGGTCGGCCTTCGGAAGTGGCGCCGGGACCACCCACCGCGGCCGCGAGCCGCATTGACTGGCGGGAGCGTCGTCCGGACATGCCACGGGTACTGGCGATTGCCGGGACGGGCAGCAACGCCGGCAAGACCTGGCTCGCGGCGGAGACGATTCGCCACCTGAAGGAACGCGGGCTTCGGGTCGCCGCCCTCAAGGTGACGCGCGCTCACGTGCAGAACTGCCCCCGCGAAATCGACGCTTGCGGGGTTTGTGATTCTCTCTCGCGCCCCTTCGAACTCATCACCGATTCCGCTCGGCTGGGCATGCCGGAGAAGGACAGCGGCCGCTACGTCGCCGCGGGTGCTGATCAGGTGCTTTGGCTCCTCGTTCAACCGGCAGCGCTCCTCCAGGGGCTGGAAGCCGTCCTCGCCGCCTGCGCCGAGGACCACCACCTCGTGGCGGAAGGAAACAGCTTCCTCGAAGCGAGCGAGGTTGACACCTCCGTACTCGTCTTCGGTTCCGGCAAAATCAAACCGAGCGCCACTCCGCTCATTGCCCGTGTCGATGCCTTCGCCTACTTCAAGCCGGCCGCCCAATCCCTCGCCACCATCACCGCCGCCTCCCACCTCCGCTCCCTCCCCATCCTCCCAAGCTCCGCCGCCGCCACCTGGCTCACTACCCGGTGAATTCCCAGTTGGTTGCCCCCTGAAGTTGGTGGCCTGCGCGGTTGGCTCCCCTTGACCGGCGACCTCACGAATGTGCCGCCCAACCGTGACCCGCAACCCCTCACGATTTCTCCTCGACCAGCGCCCCCCAACGTGCGTGCCACCGCCCATGTCGTTGTGCACCGCCGCCCCCCCCACGTGCGCGCCACCGCCCATGTCGTTGTGCACCGCCGCCCCCCCCACGTGCGCGCCACCGCCCATGGGAACGCGGATCACCAGATCCGCCTGCGACAAGATCCCGTAG
>CADEGH010000016.1:0-4784 GCA_902826835.1 uncultured bacterium
CGAGGCGAGGCTCAAGAACGGAAGTTTCGATGCCAGCCAAAGGGACGCGCTTTCCTTCGAAGTGAATAGTCGGAAGCGGAATCATGATCACCAGGCCGTCGGTGGCGCTCCGTGACGGTGACCTGGGCTACGGGCTCGTGTCGCAGGCGGATCTGGTGATCCGCGTTCCCATGGGCGGTGGCGCGCACGTAGGGAGGTGACGCGGTCCCTCGGCATCGGCAGTGGCACTCACGGTGGGAGGAGGCGGGGGACGGTGGGGACGGAGGGAACGCGGATCACCAGATCCCCACGCTGCCGATGAGGAGCGAGGCGAGGCTCAGGAGCGGAAGTTTCGACGCGAGCCAGAGGATCGCTCTTCGATCTTGGAGGGACGATCGCCCTCTCGCACGTGCATAGGATCGACGGCCTCACCACGAGCACGGCCGCGATCTACATTCGAAGTCGGCCCGAACGCGTAGGAAATGGGGTCACCGACCCACTCGCGGCGCGCCCCCGAGCGGCGACTGAAAAAGCGAGATCCAGTCGGGACTTTCTATCGATCCTGTCGTGGGGCCGAGAGGGCGCCTTCAACGTCCTCAACCCGTGCCCGCCCTGACCACCTCCGAATCACCGAGGTCCGCAATTTTCCTCTCCGGGGTCTCCGATCCTCAACCTCCCGCGCCGCCGGAAGCGCGTAGGATGGGCCCCCCTGACTGGTAGGGTGACGCAAGCCTTGAGCCTCCAAGCATGTTTGTCCGACTCTCAATCCTGATCGTTCTCGCCTCGGTCACATGCGCCCAAGAAGCGCAGCTTGCGTCCGAAGTGCGGCGCCACGTTCAGGCCACCCTTGAGTCGGCGGTTCGCGCTGGCTCGCCCCCTGAAATCGTCGCCACCCACCTCGGCAGTGGCCCCTACCTCGACCCATTCCTGAGGGAGCGGTTCGAAGATGCCTCGGTGGGCACCGCGGCGTTCGTGCAGTGGCTGAGAATCGCGAGCCCAGCACGCGACCACCTCCGCCAAGTCCTCCTTCCCCTTCAGCGCTCCGACGCCGGCTTCGTAACCCAGGCCGAATCTGCGCTCACTCGCGTCGCCCCGCCCTACTCCGCCGCTGAGTGGGTCGGCTCCGCACTTCCAACCCTCGGCCCTCTCGCGCGGCGCCTGGCGCTCCGTATGGCCGGCCCTGCCGATCGCGCCCTCCTCTTGGAATTGGTGAAGGACGCCGACCGCAGTCTGGCTGCCGAATCCGCGGGCGTGATCCTCTCATTGTCCCGCGAGAGTTGGTCCGACCTCGTGCGCCTGCCCGACGATTCCGCGCTTCCGCTCGGGACGTTTGCGGTTTGGCTCTCGACCGCTGACGCTGCGGAGCTGGCCTCGTTCGTGCAAGCCCGCTGGTTGGACCGCTCCGGCGCTCCCTCGGCGTCCGATGCCTCCCTACTCTCCGAGACCGCCCGGACCGCGCTCCTCGCGGAATGGTGGGTCCGAGCCGGAGATCCGCGCCAACTCGAAGCCCTTACCGCCCTCTCATCCTCACCGCCCGCCTCGACCCTCTCGGACTTGGCCTCCCGATTGTGGTCGATGCCCAATTTCGAAGCCGCGGTCGACCGAGCCCTGCGTGTCGAGGTTCCCTCCGACTCCGATCGCAGCACTCTGGCGCGCTCGCTACCGAGCGGTCCGGACGGTCGCCTAGGCGAGTCGGAAGTCTTCGCACTCCTATCCCGCGGGCTACCCGCCACCGCTGGCCTGTTGGCTCGCCACTTGGACAGCGTCCAAGCGCTGCGCCGACCGGAATTGGCGTTGGGTTTGGCTCGCCTCGGCCATCCGGCCGGAGCGGCCTGGCTCGATCAGGCGCTCTCCCACTTTGATCCCGCCCTACGATCGGCTGCGTTCACGGCACGCTCCGAGTTGGGCGGTGGTCTGCGGCCCGAAGACCTCGACGCGGCGCTGCGCAATTCGGATCCCGCGCTCCGCAGTGCCGCGCTGCGCGCGCTCGAGAAGGTGCAGGGCACGCTCGACCTCGGCCTGGCGTCGAACCTTCTCCCCGAAGTCTTCGAGGAGGATGCGGAACTAGTCCGCTCCGCCTTAGCCCGCCACCCGGATCGCGCCTCCGCTAAGTCCATGGTCTTGGACCTCCTGAATGGCGACGCTCCGCTCGCCGAAGTGGACGAACTCGCAGACTGGCTTTTGAACCTGGAACCGCAGGAGCGGACCGCTCTTGCGCAGTCCGTTCTCGCGAACCCCGCACGGCCGGGCATGCGCCTCCAAGCGGTCCTCGCATTGGCCCCGGACTTGGCCGCCGGCGAAACCCGTCTCGTCAAACAGATGGACACGCTCGCCCGCGATCCTTCGCCCATCGTGCGCGCGGCGGCGGCGGGCGCGCTCTCGCAGACCAATCACGATTTGGCGCGTGCTTCCCTCATTTCGCTCGCCCGCGATCAGGATCCCCTCGTCCGCTGGTGCGCGGTCGCCGGGCTCGCGCGCCTGGAACGATTCCACATCGTCCCGATTCTGCGCGAAGCCGCGGGCGATGCCGATCCGTGGGTCAGCCTCGAAGCCCAATTGGCCTTGCTCGAGCGAGGCTCCGAAGATTCCGCGCGCACTCTCCTGAAGGCCGCAGCCGCCGAACCCGCCTTTCGAACGCGGGCAACCCGCGCGGTCGCGGAGGCGCTCGGTAGGTCGGGCGCCACATTGGAAGATCTCTGGCTGACCCTCGGGCTCGACCCGCTGGAGTTGAAGTTGTGACCACACTCCTCGATCCCGCGGCCGTCATGCGCTCGCAAATCGTCGCGGCACTCCGCACGTCCAGGCGGCCTCGGATCCTCGGCCACGTCGGCCCGGACGGAGATGTTCTGGGGTCCGCCTCCGCGCTCTCACTCGGCCTCCGCACCCTCGGCGCCGATCCGAAGATCGTTCTTCTGGAACCGTGGCCGGAACTCTTCGGGGCCTTCGAGCCGGAGGGGGGCACGATCCTGGTTCACTCCGAAGCCGAGGCCCTGGCGGCCATCCATGGTGGCGACGCCGTCGTGGTCGTCGACAACAATGATTGGAAACGGCTGGGCGGCCTCGAAAGTGCTGTCCGTAGCTTCGCTGGCCCCGTTCTTTGCCTCGACCATCATCCCTGCGAGCTCCCGTTTTCTCCGCTCCATCTCTTGGATGTAAAAGCGGCGGCCACTGCGATTGTCGTCTACGACGTACTCCGGGAATTGGGCATTCCCCTCACTCCCAGTATGGCCGACGCGCTGTATGTCGGCATCGTGAACGACACGGGGTGGTTTCGCCATTCCAATACCGATCCTCGCGTGTTTGCCACCTGCATGGACATCCTGAATTCCGGGGGACGGCCTTCGCGGGTCGCCGCGGAATTGGGTTATCGCGAGCGCATCGAGGGAAAGAAGCTCCTCGGGGCCTTCCTCGCCACCATCGAACTGCGGGAATCCGGCCGGGTCGCCATGGGCCACGTCACGCGCGCGATGATGACTGAAACCGGTGGCGTCGAGGACGAGACCGAGGACTTCGTCAACCAACTGCGTTCCCTACGGGGCACCTCCATCGTCGCGTTCCTCCGGGAAACGACGGGCGGAGTCAAGATCTCGCTGCGCTCGCGCGACGGAGTCTCCGCGCGGCGCGTCGCCCAGCATTTCGGAGGCGGCGGGCACGTCCTCGCCGCGGGGGCCTTCGTGGCGGCCGAACTCGCACAGGTTCGCGGCGAATTGGCGGCGGAACTTCGGGCCGAACTCGCACGATCCGCGGCAGAACGCGACGGGGCGCCTCTGGTCGACCGGCGGCCTCGTTATGGCTGAGGCCGATCTCCTTTTGGCGGCGACGCGCTGCACCCAGTGCGGCGCTTGCCGCGTCGGCTGTCCGACTTTCGACGTCGACCCGAAGGAGGAACGCTCCGGGCGCGGCCGATTCAATCTCGCGGTCGCCACCCTCGATGGACGCCTACAGCCGGACTCTTTCCTCAGTCGCGCGCTATTTTCGTGCGTGCACTGCGGGTTTTGCGACCAAGTCTGCCCGACGCGAGTCCCGGTCACGGAACTCATCCGGGCGGCGGCAGGGCGCCTGGATGCAACTCGGGTGGCAGAGTCGGGAGTGCTCTGGAGGGCGGAGCATCTCCGTACTTCCGATGAGAGAAACCCCACCTCACCGGATGGCCTCTTCAGTGTTTCCGCCGTGGTCTGGCGTCTCTGCTGCCCCGATTCCTCCGAGCGGGCCTCAGCGCAGAGACTTGTCGGAGCGGCCAAGTCACTGGGCCTGGATGTCGAGCTTCAAGACTCGTCATCCTGCGGCCGCGGCGGAAAAAACGCCGCCCCCGAGGCCACGGGCGCCTCTGGCGCGACCTCCGCATTGACCACCGTTCTCACGAGCTGCGCCGCCTGTCGGTTGGCCCTCGCAAGTCGCGCCAACACGATCGCCGCCGATCCTCTCGACTTCCTGGTCGGCCACTGGGAGTCTCGAGGGCACCATCTCCGCTTCGAGTCGACGTGGGCGGGCCGCGCATACCTCGTTCAGTCGTCCTGCCAGGATCGATCCCGCAATCGGCGGTCGAATTGGCCCCGCTACCTTCGGACTTGCGGACTCGATCTGCGCGGCTTGAAGGGCCCCTTCTGCTGCGGTGCTGCGTGGCCTGGCCTGCGGGATGAACCCGACCAAGCGGGCGCGCTCGCGCAAGCGGTCGTCGCTGCCATCACTAAGGACGGGGTCACTCTCTTGGCCTCCGATCCCCATTGCGCGCGCCATTTGAAACGCGCCTCGCCCGGGCGGCCCGACATCGAGGTGATGACCCCGCTCGAGCTGTTCTCTCACGC
>CADEGH010000016.1:4884-109970 GCA_902826835.1 uncultured bacterium
CGCCCGGGCGGCCCGACATCGAGGTGATGACCCCGCTCGAGCTGTTCTCTCACGCGCGCTCGCCCGGCTGATGCACCCGCCGCGGGACGATCTTTCGAATCGGACAATGTCCGGCTAAGCAGCGCACCGATCGCGGCGGACGTGTCCCCCTCGAGCGTGGCTCACAGCCCCAAGTAGCGCGGCCCGCCGTTGTCCTGCGGCACCGTCCAAGTGATGATCGAGTAGGGATCCGCGACGTCGCAGGTCTTGCAGTGCACACAATTGGAGAAGTTGATCTGGAGCCGTCGGTCCTTGCCGATCGTGCCGACCATTTCATACACCGCCGCGGGACAGAATCGCTCGCAGGGATTGCCGAACTCGGTCGCGCATTTCGAGGCACACACCGAGGGGTCGGCCACGAGGAGGTGGCTCGGCTGGTGCTCTTCGTGCACGGAGCCAGCGTTGAACACTCCGGAGAGTTTGTCGATGGTCAATTTGCCGTCGGGTTTGAAACTGCGATCGGCGCTCGCTTGTCCCTTGTGCATCGCCTCGTGGTCAGCGTGGATCGGCAGCCGATCCGCGAAGATCTTGCCTCCGAGCGCCCAGGCGAGGCCGGCCACGAACTTGCCGCGACCGAATCCGTGACGGCTGAACGCCTGCCGCCAATTGCGCACGCGCCACAACTCCTCTTTGATCCAGGAGGCTTGCACACGCTCCTCGTACTTGGCGAGCATGCGCTCCGTGGCGTCTCCGGCGAGGAGCGCTTCCGCGATTGTCTCGGCGGCGAGGATTCCGGACTTGATCGCGGTGTGAATCCCCTTCAGACGCGCGATGTTGAGCAGCGAACCGGAGTCTCCAATGATCAGGAAGCCGTTCCCGTGGCTCTTCGGGCGCGACCAATAGCCACCCTCGGGGACCGTCTTTGAACCCGACTTCAGAATCGTCCCGCCCGCGAGCAGGGCCGCGACAAACGGGTGACTCTTCCAGGTCTGCATGATCTCGTAGGGGTCGGTGCCGGGATTGCCCCCGTCGAGCGCGGTCACAAATCCGATGCTGAGCTTGGTGTCGGAAATCGCGTAGATCCAGGATCCGCCGTACGTCGTATTCGGGAGAGGCCAGCCGGCCGAGTGGTAGACCGTGCCCTTCTGGATGCGGCCGGCGGGGATCTCCCAGACCTCTTTCACGCCGGTGCCGTACACCTGGGGATTCGGCCCTTGCAGTTGGAGGCCGTCGACGAGTTTCTTGGTGAGCGACCCGCGGCTGCCTTCCCCGAGCACGGTGATAGTGGCCTGCACCTCGGCGCCCGGCTCGAATCCGGATTCCTCGCTGCCGTCGGGCGCGCGTCCGCGATCGACCAAACGAACCCCCATGACGTGCCCGCCATTGATCACGAGGTCAGCGGCAGGCATTCCCTCCGCGATCGTGACGCCGAGGGCTTCCGCCTGGTCCTTCATCCACCGGACGACCTGCGAAAGGGTGACAATCACGCACCCGTGATTCTTGAGCGTCGGGGGCAGGAACGGGAGTTTTTTCGCCGCGTCCTTCGTGAAGGTGAACACCTCTTCTTTGCCGACGTCGGCGTCGACCGGGCAGCCCTGCGCGCGCCAATCGGCCCCGTAGAGCTCGACCATGGCCTTCGGATCCATGATGGCGCCCGAAAGGATGTGGTCGCCGACCTCGCGACCTTTCTCGAGCACCATGATCTGGAAGTCGTCGGCGCGGCCCTTCTCCGCGAGCAGCTTCTTCAGGCGGTAGGCGCAGGCGAGATTGGCGGGGCCGGCTCCGACCAAGACCACATCGACCGGCATGACCTCGCGTTCCATCAGCGTCCTTTCAAGGCAGGGGGGCGGCGCTCGGCCGCTCGTGGCTCACTAGTTCGAGGGCGACCGATCCACCGGGGACACGGCCGCGCATTTCGAGAAGGGGGCGGCCGGGCGTTTCCAGAAGAAAGGCCTCGAGGCGCGTCATCGGCTCCTCGGAAATCGGCTGGCCGCCGGCGTCGAGTCGGCGCGTTTCTACCGAAAGTGGCCGACCCACGTTTTGGTCTTCGCCCTCCCCGCGGGTTTCGAGGGGGCCAGCGCGCAGGGTCATTTGGTGGAGGTCGCCACCTTCCACCACCAGCAAGCGCGCCTCGCCGCCCAGAGCGTCGTAGTCGATCGCGCGACCGAGGAAGAGCGCCAGAGTGGGGTCGAGGATGTCTCGGCCCACGCTACGCCGAGACTCGCGCAGTTTCCCTTCAACCTTCGCGCTGTGCACGACGCCGTCGCCGCCGAAGAAGGCGGTGCGGGTTGCCGGGTCCTTCCGCGCCGCCGTCACCCAGATGGAGGCCCGGGGCCGCAGCGTATCGGGGTCGATCCAGGTCCGGGAGGTACCACCGATCTTCGCGAACGCGGCGACCAGCGCGCTCGGCTCGGTGATCGCATCCAGCACGAGCAGTTTTTGGTCCCCATCGCGGACTTCTGACACCTCGTAACGCACTCCGCCCACTGGCAGAAAGCCGCCCCAGGTGATGTCGTACCGGCTCTTCGCCCCAACCTCGAAGACCTCGCGGGCTTCGGGCCGAAGCGGAAGGGTGGTCGTGCCCAACTCGCCGCCGAGTGGTGCGGGGTCCGACGCGCAGGCGAAAAGCCCGCACAGAAGCCCCCAACCGATTTTCTGGACCGTCTTGCCCACTCTGCCGATTCTCCGCGTTGATCGACCGTCGCTCGCCGCTATGATCCGGCCTCGTCGGTCTCCGACAAGGCGCCATAGCCAAGCGGTTAGGCAGCGGATTGCAAATCCGTTAAGCCCGGTTCGACTCCGGGTGGCGCCTCTGGGTTTCGCCTCGAAAACGAGGAAGTCGGGGCGACTGGTGACGACGAGAAATCCGTCAAGATCCCGAAGTCAGTGGAGCAGGAACTGGACAATCCAGGTCAGACGGGCACCACGCTGGTGTCGCGGTGCTGAGGCGTCATGAATTGTCGACAGCGCGAGCGTCGCGCGCGCGAACCGGCACGGACCTGAGTCACTTCGGAGGCGAGGCCAGCGTCGCGAGCAGGGACTTCGCCTGGCCAGCGGGGTCCTTGGTGTCGAGGACGTGCTCGAGGAGGCCTGTCTTGCCGATCACGAAGGTATGGCGCTTCGGGTAGACGGCTTTGGTGTCCGAGGCTGCCCCTAGGGCCACTGCCAAGGAACGATCCGAGTCGGAAAGCAGGGAGTAGGGGAACGCGTACTTCTTCGCAAACGCGGCGTTGTCGGCCGGAGAGTCGAACGAGACGCCGAAGATGCGAACGCCGAGCGAGGCGAACTGGGCGGCTTCGTCACGGAAGCCGCAGCCCTGCTTGGTTCAGCCGGGGGTATCGGCTTTGGGGTAGAACCAAATCACGGTGCGCTGCCCGATCAGGTCGGAATTGCGCACGGTCTTGCCGGTGTGGTCGGTCAGGGAGAACGGTGGAAGTGGATCGCCGGGTTTGGGCATGGGAATCCCTCGGAGTTTGGGCGGAGCCCAGTAGTATGCCCCCTCATCCTGCAAGGAGTTCTCCCTGTGACCAAGAAGGTTCGGGTCCGATTTGCGCCCAGCCCCACCGGCTATCTGCACGTGGGCGGGGCCCGTACTGCCCTCTTCAACTGGCTGTTCGCCCGCCAGCAGGGGGGAACTTACATCCTCCGCATGGAGGACACCGACGAGGCCCGCAACACCGACGAGGCCCGGCGCACGATCTTCCAGGGCCTGCACTGGCTCGGTCTCGACCCAGACGAGGGCCCCGAGCAGGGCGGACCCTGCGCGCCTTACTCCCAGAGTGAGCGGCAGGCGATCTACGCGCGTTGCATCGAAGAGCTGAAAGCCAAGGGCGGGGTTTACCCGTGTTTCTGCACCAAGGAACGGCTGTCCCAACTCCGCGCCGAGCAGGAGCGCACTCGCCAGACGTTCCGCTACGACCGCCACTGCCGCAGCCTGACTGCGGCGGAGATCGAACGTCGCATCGCCGGGGGAGAAGCTCCGACGTGGAGGCTCAAAGTCCCCCCGGGGGAGACGGTGCTCGTCGACTTGGTCCGAGGCCGAATCGTGGTCGGGCACGACGATGTCGAAGACATCATCCTCGTGCGGGCCGACGGCACGCCGATCTACAACCTCGCGGTCGTGATCGACGATCACACCATGGGGGTCACCCACGTTCTGCGCGGTGAGGATCACCTCACCAACTGCTTCAAGCAGATCATCCTCTTCAAAGCATTTGGCTGGGACGTTCCCGAGTACGGTCACTTGCCGCTGATCCTCGCCCCGGCTGGCGAAGGCAAGTTGTCGAAGCGCAAGCACAAAGAGGCGGCCCTCGACCACTACATCGACATCGGATACCACGTCGAGGCGCTCATCAACTGGCTCGCCCTCATCGGATGGTCCTACGACGACAAGACCGAGATCATGACCCGCGCCGAATTGACCGAGCGATTCACGATCGCGCGCGTCGGCTCCGGCGGGGCGCGTCTCAATTTGGACAAGCTCCTGCACATGAGCGGGGAGTACATCCGCAAGACTCCGCTCGAGACCGTGCTGGCGGAAACGACTCCACGACTCGTCAAAGCCGGGTACGTGTCCAATCCCCCGACGGCGGAGGAGGCGGTGAAGATCCGGGCGCTCGTCCGCGCCGAACACGAACGCCTTAAGGCTTACGGTGAGATCGTCGGCATGGCGAAATGGGCGTTCGAGCGCGACCTTGTGATCGAACCCGAGGCCCAAAAGAACCTGCGCAAGCACCCGGGCTCATCCGACATGCTCCGGGCCTACGCCGACACTCTGACCGACCCCCTTCCTTCCATCTCCGAACTCGAGGCCCAGGGCCGCGCCTTCGCCGCCGCCCGTGGCATCGGTTTCGGCCAATTCGTCCACCCCGTCCGGGCGGCCCTGACCGGTCGCACCCAGGGCCCACCGCTCTTCGACTGCCTCACCATCCTCGGCCCCGCCGAAGCCACCCGTCGCCTCCGCCACGGCGCCACCCTCGCCTCCGCCCCCTCGGCCTAACCATCCCTCGCAAGGCCGGCTTGAAACCCCCCGCCGGCCTCCGTACTTTCCCCTCTCTGGCCCCATCGTCTAGCCAGGTCTAGGACACAAGGTTCTCATCCTTGGAACAGGGGTTCAAATCCCCTTGGGGTCATCTCGGAAGCACCTTGACAGTGTGGTGTGTAGCGAAATCAGCTCACAGTAGAGGGGGTAGGTCAGGGGGGTGATCTGAACCACTTCTTGCCTTGCCAGACCCCGGGAGAACGATCGGCGCAATTCCCAGGACGGGGTGCCTCACCAGGCCGAACACGAGCGGTCGCTCCGCGGCAATCATCTTGAGCCGGCTGCCAAACTCGACTCTGGTTCACGCCGGCTAGCCTAACGGGTTTGGGCATCAGGAATTTTGCTCGTTAGGCTACGAGACTTTTGGGACTCAGATGAGACCCGGACATGCAACCCGGGGGTCCGCGGACACAGATATCTCCGCGCTAACTCGGGAACTCTCTCATGGCCAGCATCAACAAGCTCGCTTGCTGTGTCCTGCTGACCGGACTGGTCACAGCCCAGCCCGGCTCTTCGCCCTACGTAGCCCCATTCCTCATGCTCGGCCCTCAGGCTCCTCCCATCTTCTCGGCGGTCGATGCGGACAGAGACGGCTGGATGGACGCTCTTTCGGTCGTAATGACGCCCGGTTTTGGTGGCACCAACGTCCAATTCAGCCTCCACCGGAATCAGCTGGGAAGTAGCTTCACGACTCTGTGGACCCTCTCGGTCCTTGTTCCCGCCTCCTACTTTGGCGTCAAGGCTCTCCCGTTGGACTTCAACGGAGATCTCGCTCAGGATCTGTTGATCCAGCTTCCAGGCAGGCTCCTTCTGCTCACCAACCTACTCGGTGTACCCGTTCAGACGAACCTACCGCTACCCGGTTTCGAACTTCGAGACACGGACGTAGCGGACGTGGATCAAGACGGCTTCGATGATGTGTTCGTCTTGTCCTTGGCCGGCGTACAGCTTGTCCGCGGCAGCCCCCTCGGAAGTTTGAATCCTCTCTCCTCGATGATTCCGATTCCCATGCCGATGATGAGTTTTCTAGATAACATTGTGCTCGTTGCACATTCGGGTGGAACTCACACCGCCGTTGTCGTTTCTAGTCGAGCGTTGAGTCCGAGCAGTAGTATTCCGCGAGTATCTGACGTCCATATCGTTCCAATTGTTAATGCCGTGATTTCCCCTCCGGTGGCCACATCGACCCTCTCCGGACATCACCGGCGGCTCCAATCAGTGGACTTCAACAGCGATGGGGCCCGAGATGTCGTCGTGCTGATTTCCCAATTCAGTTCGGCTTCTCCGAGCGTGGCTGCGGAGGTGATCCTCTCGTCACCGCCTGGGTTGGGCAATGGTCTCAGCTTGGGTGCCCCAGTTCCCTACCTGCCTGGGAATCAGGCGTCCCTGGCAGATCTTGATGGTGTCCCGCCGCTCGACGTAGTCGCCTCAACCATTGTCAATCAAGGGAGCGCGACGGTGGAAGGCCTCGTGGTCCAGTTTGGCGGACCTTCCGGAGGCCTCCGTACTCGTGACATCATCCTTTGTGAAGCCCCCGGGAATTCTCAACCGGTTGTGGCTGATTGGAACCGCGACAACGTAATGGATATCGCTTTCGGTCGCTGGATTCACTTTGGACTCGCTTCGGGTTCGGGCCAGTATGTCGCAGGGCCTTCTCAGTCCCCGGTTACTCTCAACGCGCCCCACCCTTGGAGCCTCGCGGATGGCGATGGCGACGGGGATCTCGATGTGGAGGATCGGCTTGGTGCGTCCCCACGGTCGAATCAAGGTGACGGGGTATTGAGTGTTGCCAGTAGTCCTCTGTCGGGTCTGGGCGCCCTTCCCGCCCAGGGATCTACCATCCAAGTTGACTACGAAAATGATGGGGATCAGGACACCCTTGCAACCTTCATGCTCCCCGGTTTCGCGAGCCCAGTGCTTTCCGTGGTCGAAAAGAGGGCCCGAACGTCCGTACTTCCGCCGATACCGCTCTTTGAGTACGCGAACCTGCCAGCAGCTCTTTCGACATCGAGTTTGCGCGTGGCTCGTTACGAAGATCTCACAGGCGATGGCTTCCGGGAGTTGTTAATCACTGCTCAGGCGCCATTCGAGCCGACCACGATCGCTCAAAACATCACAACGTTGGTGTTCGGCGGTCCAGGCAACCTCATGACGAGTGCAGTCAATCTTCCATTCACCGTTCTCGAGCTCGCCGATTTCAATGGTGACGGTCGCAAGGACTTCCTTACGAGCACCATCGGCAACGATTTGACCGTGTGGCAAAATGTCCCCGTCGGCGTGATCGGCATGCCAATTGTCCTGAGTCAGACCTTGATTGCCGGGAACACGGACCGGCCGTTGGTCGTTGACTTGGATGGTGACGGAGACGTGGATATTCTGACTCCAAGCCGGACCACTCTGACCGCACGCGCTTTCTTGAACCAAGGCGGTGGGACCTTTGTTGCGAGCGCGGCATTCGACACATCACTTGGACCTCCTGCCCCGTCCAATCCTCAGATGTCGGTCCGTGCCGCGGATATCAATCGAGACGGTTGGCTGGATTTGTTGGCCTTTCCCGCTCCCGGAACCACCCGCGGCGCGGCGATTCGGCTTGGGATTGGTCCCGGCGCGTTTGCTCCCCCCTTCGTGCAGGCCCTGACAACGGAGTTTCTGGCGGACTTTACCGGCGACGGGCTACCCGACGTCTATGATCCCGCTACTGGAAACGTCTTCGTCGCACGGCCTGCTTCGGGCACGCAGTCCGGGATGAGACTGCAGTTCGGAACAGCGGCCTCGGGAATGAGCGCGATTTCCCCCTTGTTCGGTGCCGAGGGCCCTCTTCGAGTCAATCAGGTTGTGCGCGCCCGGATTCGCGGGGGGATCGGCGGAGCGTCTGCTGTTTTTGCGCTCGGGCTCCAATCGCAATCGGTGGCACTCGGGACTTCCGGAACGCTGGAAATTCCAATTCTTTCGCCGTCGACTTTCCTGTTTCCTTTTCTTCTCGATGGGCCGACCGGGACGCCTGGCGCAGGCAATGCAGAATTGTCTTTCTCAATTCCACCTTCCCTGCTGGGTGTAACGGTATACCAACAAGTCGGTCTCGCCGATTCCTCACTGCCGACCGGCTTTGGGCTCACAAATGCACTCGCTTTGACCTTCGGCAATTAGCACGTGCGCAAGAGCGAACTTCTACACTTGTGCTGCGTGCTGGGCGTGCCGTGGTGACGAGAGTACTTCGCGTTCGACGGGGTGGAGCAGGGGCTTGGAAGGCCCCCTTAGGTCCCAACGATCGTGAGACAATCCCCCGCTCGGCCAAGTCCTATTGGTCGTATCGGGTCGTGATCGACCGCAGCACGGGCCTCCTCAAGTCCTGCGAGGGGGAGTTCTTGGCCCCGCTCGAACTCGTGGCTGCTGACGCTCCCGCGGGGACCAAAGCCGAGCGTGTGAACTACAAGATCTGGACGACGGTCGAGTAATCCTCGCATCGCGCTCGGTGATTGGGGGCGATGTTGTTGGTGGGGGCCCATTGCCTCGATGGCCCGGGTCGGCGCAAGCGTGGTCAGCTCGCAGGAACGGAACCTCGGTCGGTGAGGCCGCCGAGGTCGGCGACGATGCGGCGGGAGTTTTCGATTTCGAGGACGAGGAGGGCGGCGATGGAGCGGAGAGCGAAGAGGTCTTCGGACCAACCGCGGGGATGGGTGGCGACTTCGTGGAGGTGCTGCCAGTCGGCCAGTTCGGCGGCTTCCGAGCGGCGGAGTTGCGCGCCGAAGGCGTGGTCGACTTTCATGGCGAACTCACCACGCCGCCCGCCAGCGGCGCGCAAGGCGTGAGCGCCTTTGCTAAGGAACCATGCTCCGTCGGTGTTCGGAAGGGCTCAGTGGACGCCTAGATTCGAGGAGGAGTAGGACTCTCGGCGAGGGCCGCGCTCAACACCGCGGTCTTGGTACCATCGTCGGGAAAGCGTGGTCTGCAGAGAACTCCCTTTTCAGGAACCCTACAGTGGCGGACAGGATCGACTTGGATTGGATCTCCTCGAGGGAAAGTGAGAGGGTCGAGTGGAAGGAGGGCCCGGCCAACGTCGACGATGTTGTGAAGACGCTCTCGGCATTTGCGAACGACATCTCCAACCTGGGCGGCGGGTATGTCGTTTGCGGGGCGGCGGAGGAGAAGGATGAACATGGTTTTCAGAGAGTTCGGCGCGTAGGTCTCACTGCGGCCAAGCTCAAGGAAATCGAAGGTGAAGTCCTCACCCTCTGCCAAAGACACGTGTCTCCGTCCATCCAGCCGGTGGGCCATGTTCTCGATGCGGAGTCTCCCGATCGCAAAGTGCTGGTATTCCAGCAGCCAGGAACTCGCAGCGCGCACCTGTTTCGGAGCAAGGACCAACATGGGGCTTACTTCGTCCGCAACTCGAAATCGACGTTGGAGGCCAGGAACGGGATCCTGACTGAGCTCCTGACCCAAAAGGGAGAGGTCGAGCCCTGGGACAAACAAGTGGTTCCCGATGCGACCGCCGACGACATTGACATGCTGGTGCTGCGGGAAACCCTGGTGAGGATGAACCGCCTTCGCCCGGACCGGCCACCGGAGTACTACGTTTCCGAGACGAACAAGATTCACGAGTTTGTCCCTCCGTTTCTCGTGAAGGAACCTCACACCGGACTGCTCCGGCCACGGAGGTTCGTCATTCTCCTGTTTGGGCGTGAGACCCAGCGGTTCATTCCGGGGGCATTCACGCTGTTTTCGATCTATCCGGGAGTCGACAAGTCCGAACGCCACTCCGAGCGTCATGAACTTCTGGGGTCACTCATCCAGCAGACGCTGAAATTGCGCAGCCTCCTGGCCGACCAGAGCACGACGCTCTTCGACAAGGGCGACCCGCAGACTCCCAATCGCGTCAAGTACCCCGAAGACGCTCTCGTCGAAGCCATGGTGAATGTGCTGGCCCACCGGGATTACTCGCTGGGCGACCCGGCGCGCGTCACCGTATTCTCCGACCGAATCGAACTTCTCTCGCCCGGACGCCTCGCGCGCGCCCTCAGTTCCGAGAAGTTTCAACGAGGCGAAGCCACTCCCAGTTGGCGATCCCAGTCCCTTGCGTGGTTTCTCAAAGAGCTGCAGTTCGCCCAGGGTGAGGGGCAGGGGCTTCCCACCATCAAACGCAGGCTGCTGGAGAACGGTTCTCCCGCGCCCATCTTCGAACTCGGCCCGGAGTCTGTTCATTACATCATCTTTGCGCGCAGGGTCTTGCCTGAGGCGTCGCCAAACCGTGCTATTGAACTGCTCATCCTTGTTGGGGAATTGGGTCGTGCCAACGCACGGTTAGAGGCGCGCATTCGCGAGGTCGGATACGACTCCGAAACTGTTGCTCTATTGACGAGGGTTCTTCCGGCTTTGCAAGAGTGGAAAAAGCTCGAAGCGCATGCCGTAGCAATCCGCCATCGCGGCGGCCATCCGAGATCCCTCAAGGAGCTCTCAGCCACTTCGAAAGCGGCCCTTGCTGGAGCGCTTTGGTCTGCCAGACCTCGAACCAAATCCATGGAATCCCACTCGTTGTCGTTCCTGGAAGAGGCAAAAAGGAACGCTCGTTCGACTCAGGAACTATTGCGCGTTCTCGAACAGTTTGCGGTGATCTCTCCATTCGAGGGAGATATCTTGCTCGGAGAAATTGTCGACCGAGATCCCGAAACGAGATCCGATCCGATTTTCATTAGTTCAGGATTCTCGACCCTGAGCGCGATGTTCGCTCGATTGCTCACCGCGCTCTCCGATCCTCAAGGCACGCCGAAGACTCGGACGCTCGCCGAGTCCGAATGTCGCAGCCTGTTGATCCGAATGGCGGACTTGGTGCCGTGGGCCAAAAAACTCCCCCCGGATAACGCGGTGCGCATCGACGTGGAGGCCAAGTTCGTCAAGATCCAAGAAACCGCCGCCGAGCGCGGCTGGCTCTGACCATCGCCTCCGACCCCCGAGGCGGAGCTAGGCCGCGGGGCGAGTGATTCCGGCGGAAGTTGGGGGAATGGTGAGGCCGCCGAGGTCGGCGACGAGGCGGCGGGAGTTTTCGATTTCGAGGACGAGGAGGGCGGCGATGGAGCGGAGGGCGAAGAGGTCTTCGGACCAACTGCGGGGATGGCGGGCGACTTCGCGGAGATGATGCCAGGCGGCGAGTTCGGCGGCGGCCAAGGAGCCGTGTTCGAGGATGGCGAGGAGGCGGCGGCGGGAATCGTCTTCGCCGCGTTCGAGGGCGGTGCGGACGCGCTCGTCGGCTTGGGCTTGGAAGGGGGTGGGGAGGAGTTCGGAGCGGAGGAGGCGCCAGGCGCGGGCGAGTTTGCGGGGGAGACGGCGCGGTGGGCGACGATCCGAGGGATCCGGGCGCTTGGCCCAAACTTCGAAACGACGACGGCTTGTGAGAATGGTGCGGACCTGACTCTCGTCGGTGTGCCACGCCGCCATGACGGCGCGGGCGGCTTCGGCGTCGTTGCCCAAGGCTTCACCGGTGACTCCGAGCGCTTCGCGAACCGTGCCGTTGCGGCCGAGTCGCGCGCGCAGGAGGGATTGGAATTCGTCCCGCGAGGCGAGACTCTCCTCTTGTTTGCGCCGGTAGATCTCGCGCTCGTATTCGCGAGCCCCGATGAGGTCGAGATCCCGCGCGAGTTGTTCGGCGTGGCTCGGATGAAGTTCCCCCTCCAAAGAAATGCCGAGCAACTCGGGATCCACACTCGTCCGGAGCGCAAGGATCTCCAGGAAGAGCGGGCGGTGCATGCGGTTGATTTTTCTCACCGCGGTCTGGTATTCGCCCCGAATCTGGCGCGTCGTTTCCGCACCGGGGGCCTCATCGAGTTGCTCGCGCAGAATGCGGCGGAAGAACCGCAGGCTGCGCACCACGAGGGCCACTCCGCGGAGTAGGCAGCGGAACGGGAGGAGCAGAATTCGACCACCACCCACCCACGTAAACCACAAATGATAGGGGTTGACGGTCCGCCGCGACCGGGGCAATCGCTCGTAGGGATAGGAGGCGAAGACCGAGCGGATCATCGCTTCCCGATCGAGCAGGAGTCGGTTGCGGACGGCCGGACCGAACTCGGCTTCGACGGCCAGATCCCGCGCCGGGTCGGCGGCCAAGAAATGCAGGGCGCTGAAGAGAGTCCCGCGAGGCGGAGGGATGGTGGGAGGCGCCGATCGGCCGTGAGCGAGCCATACCTGATAAGCCGCGCGCTCCGATTCGGAGAGGGCGGGGATCGAAGTGCAGGGAATGGCGCGAGCGCTGTATTCGAGAATCAGCCGCGCGACGTGTTGGGACAGACTCTCGGTGATGAACAAGAACCAAAGGTAGGGACCGGTCGGGATCGCCCGGTCCTTCGAGAGGTCGAGATCCCGAAGACGCGAGCCCTCGTCTCTGGCCGCGAGGGGCCGCCGCTTGCGCAGCGACTCCAAGTGCAGGTTGCCGAGGAACTGCTCCGTGACCTTGGTCTGACTGTCGTGGAGCAGCCCGGAATCGAGGTAATCGAGGTAATAGGTGATCAACTCCTCGCGCAGCGCCGCGCCGGGGGTGGCGCTGTACCTGCCGATTTCCGCGCTCGGTGAGTACTGACGGAGTTGTTCGAGTTCGCGCGCTTGGCAACTCGGATCTCGGACCGCGAGCTCCGGGGAGAGGACTCGCTCCCCGAGGAATCGCAGGTCGCCCTCCCGCCACGCCAACTTCCGAAACTTGATCAGGTTGATGCCGTGCGCTTCGGAGACGCGGTGAAATCGTTCCGTGGTGCGGCCCGCGATGCGCACGAACCAGCGACCGAAACCCTGGACGACGAGGCAGACCGCCCCGAGCACGAGGAGGCTCGGTCCGAGCACCTTGGAGAAGCTGCGTCGGAGCCAGCCCAGGACTCCTTCTTCGCCGCCGAAGATCCCGATGAGGCCCGAAATCAGGGCGACCAGGATGCCGAACATGAGGAGCCGCACCGCCGGCCGGTAGGTGGCTTTGACGAGGCCGGAGCCGACGCGGTCGAGCAATTGACTGCCGGTGACCACGCCCTGGAGATCGGCGACAAAGCGAAACCGGTCCAGGGTTCGATCGATCCAGGCGCCGATTCGCCTCGCGGCCGTCTCCACCGCCTCGAGAGGAGAAAGCGAGCGGAGGCCGGGCACCACTCTCCGCAGGAGCGGGAGATGGCGGACCACCGGAAGATCCAAGCTCTGGAGGCTGCGCGCGAGTCGCCGGGCTCCGTTCGCGCCGAACCGAGGTTCCAGTTCGGAGCGCTCCAACGTGAGGAGGCGAGCCGCCACGTCTTCCGCTCGGAAGGTGCGGGATGCGCCGAGAGCGGCTCCCGCGATGCGTGGCTCGGGCGGGGGGGCGTGCTCCGCCCGATCCTCGAGCGCCAAGAGTCGCGCGCGTGCCAACTCGCGCAGCGACTCGCCGCGCGGGTCCCGAAGGCGCTGGCGCAAATGATGGCGAGTGCGATCCCGCAGAGGGCGGAGGCGTTCGGAAAGCCCGGCCTCGGCGACCTCCTCGCGCGCGCTTTCGAAAAGGACAAAATCCCGATTGAGGAGGTCGGCGTGCCGGCGCACGAGTCGGTCGAGGCCTTTGAGGCTGACCCCCAAGACTCGCAACGCCTGGAGAGTCGGACGCAAGAACCGCAGGGCAAGCAGGAACTGCGGAATGCGGAGCAGGCGCAGCCACTCGAAGGAGTGGGCCGCCGCCGCGGATGACTCGAGGAGCGCTCCCAACCAGGAGAATGGAAGCGCGGGGACAAAGTCCGTGAGCAGATGCCGCGCAAACCACTGGCGGTGGAACCCGCTGCACGACCAACGGAACACAAACTCCGAGAGCAGCACCATCGAAAGCGCGGTGTCGATGCGAGCGAGGGTCCGGTCTTTGGTTTCCGAATCGACGATGAAAGCGTGCAACACCAAGACGACGAGCAACCCAAGCGTCGCGAGCAGGGTGAGCCACTCGACGATTCGTGCTCCCTTGCCCGGGAGGCGTCGGGCGGCCTCCGCCCGCACCCGACGCTCCAGCGCCTCGGCCTTGAGCCGACGCGCGCCCTTGGCGAGGCGAACCCGCAGACCCTCGTCGTGAAACTGCGCGGCCAGCGCTTCCCCTCCCCGCAGCTCGAGCGAGGCTTGCTCCAGCCGAGCGAGGGCGTGGTCGTCTTCCAGGGCCTGGCTCTCGGCGATCGCGTCGCCGATGCGGTCGTCCAACTCTTCGCCGAGTTGGAAGAGAGCCTGGTCGCGCAGCACCGGGTCGGCGGCTGAGAGCGCCGCGGTCAGCCCTTCGTAGAGGCGCTCCCGCACCCGCTCGACGTGTGGGTCTCGAGTCGAGATTCCTCCGAGGTCCAACTCGGCCGCGGTGCCTGCGACATCGCGGAGGCCCCGCGCGGGATCAGCCATGTCCGGGGGTTCGGCCGCGATTCGATCGAGTCGTTCGGCGACCGCCCGGCTCTGCGCCGAGGCCATTCGAAAATAGGCGGGATCCTCGGCGACCCCGGCGCTCCGCAGGTCGAGCAGATCGCCCCGCAGTTCGACGAGGGAGTCCGGGGGCGCCTCACCGAGCCGCGGAAACAAATGGTCCCGCAGCACATCCATCACCACGAGCCCTCGGAGCAGCCGCTCGAGGTCGGCCTCCGTTTCGGCGGCTCCGACCAGACTCAAGCGAAACAGCGCTGACTCGAGGCTGGCGATGGCCGAAGCAGCACGGGAGGTGAGCTCCGCCGGGGATGCGGAGGAGAGTGCCCACGCACGGGCGAGCTTCCCGACCTCGGGCAGGGACGGCCCCGCCGGGTCCAAGAGCGATGGGAGCGGCGAAAGCGGCTCGCTCGCGGCCTGCATCAGCGCTTTTTCGCGTAGCGACGGCGAATCGTGGGAATCAAATACTCTTCGAAGGTTCGGACGAGATCGTGGCTCGGAGCGAAGCCCCAGTCTTGGCGAGCGCGTGAGTCATCGACGGCGGCCGGCCAAGACTCGACGATCGCCTGCCTTCGCGTGTCGGGCTCGAAGGTGATCTGGGCCTTCGGGAAGGCCCGCTTCGTGAGTTCGGCGATGTCGCCGGCGCTCGGGTTGAAGGCGTTGATGTTGTACTCGGTGCGAGTGAGGCGTTCGGGGGCGGCTTCGGTGAGCGCGAAAATCGCCGAGACCGCGTCCGGCATCGCCATGAACGGCAGTCGGATCTCGGAGCGCACGAAGCAGCGGTAGGGAAGGTCTTGGGCTGCCGCGTGGATCATCTCCGGCGCGTAGTCGCTGGTGCCGCCGCTCGGGACGGTGTGCGCCGAAATAAGCCCCGGGAACCGGATCGAGCGGAAGTCGAGCCGCTTGGCCGACTCCTCCTGCGCGAGTTGGCGATAATGGCGCGCGTAATAGCGACCGAGCTGCTCGCAGTACAGTTTGTTGCAGCCGTACATGGTGGTGGGCGCGCCGTACTGATCTTCGGTCACCGGGGGAGCCGACTCCCGAGTTCGCCAGTCGGGGAGGCCGTACACGGCGATCGAACTCGGAAAGAGGAACTTGACGCGCCCGCCGTGTCCTCGCGACTGCTCGACGGCCAGGCTCAGGAGGTTGAGCGTGCCCTGCACATTCACCTGGTGAGCCACCTCGGGATTAAATTCCGAGCGCGTCGATAGCAGGGCCGCCAGGTGGAAGACGGTGTGAATCTCGAACTCGGTGGTGAGTCGTTCGAGGAGTCGCCGGTCGGTGATGTCGCCGGCGATCGAGGCCTTGCAGTAGGGCTTCAGGTCCTCGTCGATCCCTTTGAGGTCGAGGGCCAAAACGCGGCTTTCGCCCGAGCTCTCAGCGAGGCGGCGAATGAGGTCGTGGCCAATCTCACCGTTGGCCCCCGTCACCAAAATCACGGACTTCCGGCTCAGCATGCCGGGATGCTACCGCCGAGCGGGCCGGAGCGAAGTCGCGAGCCAGCCGACCGATGGCCGGCGGCCCGACGGTGCGTTCAGCTCCCGATCCAGTCGTAGTTGCCCAGGGCGTTGGGAATGAAGGTGAGGACGGCCACGCCCGGAGCGCGGGAGCCCTGGGTTCCGAAGCTGTAGATCATGCCGAAGCCCGCGGGTCCGAGGTTGGGCCCGCTCACGCTAAACGTGGTCGCACCGGGATCGGTGGCCGGGCCGGAAGTGCCCGCGCTCAGGCCCAAGAACTGCTGGCCAGTCCCGGTGACGATTCCATTCACGCCGTTGATCGTAACGATGCCGGAGGTCTCGACGATGAGATCGAAATTGTTGATGGCGGTCGCGTTCGCGAAGTACGGGACCCCGCGGTATTCAACCCTGACGGAGCTCGGGTTGTCCGAGATGATTCGGATTGTGCCGGCCGTCGCTGGGTTCATGTCTGCCCAGGCCCCGAAGAACGGGGAATCGGTAATCGCCTCGGCTACCGTGGGCGAAAAGTCGATATCAACCGCGCCAAAGACGAGTCGGCCGTTGCTGATCACCGAGAAACTCGAGTGAGCCACGCCGTAGAAGCTCAGTGAAGAGGGGGCGCAGCCGCCGAGGGAGCTCAGTGCAACCGTGACTCCCGAGTCGTCGGTCGTGGGCCCGTTCACGATCGTGCCATAGACCACCTCGCAGCCTTGGCTCAAAGACGAGCCGTCGGCAGCGGTCGGGTCGATGATCAACATTTGCCCGCTGTTGGTCAGCGCGCTGCTGACCGCGTAGGGCAGAGTGGGGCAGGGGCAAGTGAAGTTGCCGGGGAAGGTCATTGACCCGACCGTGGCCCCGCCGAACATCCACTGGAACGAGGGGTCGGTGAAGTCGACGTTGACGATTTGGTTCCCGCCGCTCACGAAGGCTCCGCCGGTGACCGAGCGCAGGGCTCGCGAGGAGAGGGCGACGTCAAAAATCTGTCCCTGGAGCGGGCTCGCGAAGCTGAGGTTGACGACCGTGCCGATGCAACTCGACAAGGTGGCCTTCACCGTCGCGGAGCCTTGGACGCCATCCGTAGCCATGCTGGCCGTCGGCTGGTTGATCTGGAATTCGACCTGACCCGCGGCGTTGCCGAGGATGCCGAGGAATGGAACCACGAACAGGAGAGAGCGCACGAAGACCATGGGGATTCCCTCTTTCTTGAGACCAGGCCGGGCGCCATTCGCTTGGGCGCTCCGGCAATGACAAGTTCCAGCGTTAATCGACCCTGGGGGGGCGGTTACTTGAGGACACTATCTCAGGAATCTGCAGTTTTGGCGATGCGTAGTATCTTGCCTCCTCCAGGAGCATCCATGAACGCCGAACTCGCATCCAAGGTGCAGTCCGAACTCGCGGAAATTCGTGCCGCCGGGCTCTACAAGGAAGAACGCCAGATCCAGAGCGCGCAGGGGGCCCGGATCCGGGTGGGCGACCGGGAGGTCTTGAACTTCTGCGCCAACAACTACCTCGGGCTCGCCAACGATCCCCGTCTCCTGATGGCGGCTACCGAGAGCCTCGAGAGGTCCGGCCTCGGCCTCGCCTCCGTCCGCTTCATCTGTGGAACCCAGGACCACCACAAGGCTCTCGAACAGCGCATCGCGGCTTTTTTGGGGATGGAGGACACGATTCTCTACTCCTCTTGCTTCGACGCCAACGGCGGCCTCTTCGAGACCCTGCTCGGGGAGGACGACGCGATCATCAGCGACAGCCTGAACCACGCTTCGATCATCGACGGGATTCGACTCTGCAAGGCGGAGAGGCTCCGCTACACCCACAACCGGCTGGATGAGCTCGAGGCCCACCTGAAGAGTACGCAGGCCCGCCGCACGCGCCTGATCGCGACCGACGGGGTGTTCTCGATGGACGGGGACATCGCGCCTTTGGCGGAGATCTGCGCCCTGGCGGATCGCTACCGGGCCGCGGTCATGGTCGACGACAGCCACGCCACCGGCTTCATCGGGAAGACCGGGCGGGGCACGCCCGAATACTGCGGAGTTTCAGGCCGGATCGATGTCATGACCTCGACCCTCGGGAAGGCCCTCGGCGGCGCCTCGGGCGGATTCACGTCGGGCATTCGTGGAATCATCGAACTCCTGCGCCAGCGGAGTCGTCCCTACCTGTTTTCCAATACTCTGCCCCCGGCGTTGGTCGCGGCCTCGCTGCGCTGCCTTGAGTTGCTCACCGACTCGACCGCCCTTCGGGATCGCTTGGAAAAGAACACCCAGTGGTTCCGTGAGCACATTGCGGGGGCCGGATTTCAGATTCGCCCCGGCACGCACCCCATCGTGCCCATCGTGCTCGGGGACGCGCGGATCGCGACCGGCATGGCCGGGCGCCTGCTGGATGAAGGCATCTACGTCATCGGGTTCAGCTTTCCGGTGGTCCCCAAGGGCCAGGCCCGGATTCGCGTCCAGATCAGTGCCGCGCACGAGCCCGCCCACCTGCAGCAGGCGGTTTCCGCCTTCCGCAAGGTCGGTCAGGAATTTGGGATCGTCGCCTGACTTGCTCGCCCCCGGGCCCGGGCCTATCATCGCCGCCACTCAGGATGCAGACTCTCGCCGACTTCCTCTCGCCAGGCCACGTTTCGTGGCTCACCGCCACGACCAAGGACGAGGCGCTCGGCGCCCTCCTCGGGCTCCTCGCCAGCTCGCGGGCGGTCAAAGATCCGGCTGCGTTGCAGCAGGCGATCTTCAGCCGGGAAGTGCTCATGAGTACCGGGGTGGGCTATGGCGTCGCGATCCCGCACGCGCACATTCCGACCGTCGAGAATTTTGTGCTCGCCATCGGAGTGACGTCGGACGGCATTCCCTACAACGCCCCGGTGGATGACGACCCGGTTCGGCTGATCGTCATGATCGCGGGGCCGGACACGGAGCGGAACGCGTACCTGAAGCTCCTCTCCACCCTGATGAAATTCCTGAAGAGCGAGAAGGGCAAGATCCTCTCGTCGTCTTCGGCGGATGAAGTGGTGCGCCTCGCTCGGCAGTATCGGGTCGAGCTTCCCACGCGCTGAAGGTCGACCCTTCGCAGCGCGTCAGAACGAGAGTCCCATGGAACCAGAAGTCGTAGCCGAAGTGGAAGCGTTGCGCCGAGGTGTGGCACACCTGAAGGAGTCTCTTTGACTACGCGTCACGTAAGGCGCGGATTGCCGCGGTAGAGGCCGAAATGGCGAGCGAGGGGTTTTGGGACGACCCCGAGCGAGCCAAGGTCAAGGTTTCGAACCTCAAAGAATCGAAGAGCATCGTGGATACCTTGGACGTCTTGGCCAAAGGTATCGACGATGTCGACGTGCTCGGCCCCCTTGCCGACGAGACCGGGGACCGCGAAGGCCAGGCCGAAGTGCTGCGGATCGTGGCCGAGATGCGGCAAAATTTTGCCGACCTCGAACTGCGAACCTTGCTCTCCGGGCCGTTCGACGCCGGTGGCGCCGTGGTCACCATCCAAAGCGGAGCCGGGGGCACCGACGCGTCCGACTGGGCCATGATGCTCCTCCGCCTCTACTCGCGGTGGGCCGAGAATCACGGATTCTCCACGGAACTTCTCGAGGTCTCCGAGCACGAAGAAGCCGGGATCAAACACGCCACCTTGCAGGTCACCGGGGCCTACGCCTACGGCTATCTGTCCGCTGAACGAGGGGTGCATCGGCTGGTGCGCATCTCGCCCTTCGACGCGCAGGGTCGTCGGCAGACTTCCTTCGCGGCCTTGGACGTCATGCCCGAGGTGGAAGAAGATGTCGACATCGAGATCAACGACAAAGATCTGCGGATCGACACCTACCGGGCCGGTGGCAAAGGCGGCCAGCACGTCAACAAGACGGAATCCGCGGTGCGCATTACGCACCTTCCGACCAACTCGGTCGTGCAGTGCCAAAGCGAGCGCAGCCAGTTCAAGAACAAAGATCGGGCGATGAAGATGCTCAAGGCGAAACTCCTCCAGCTTCGCGAGGAGGCCCGCAACAAAGAGACGCAGAGCATGTACGACAGCAAAGGCGAAATCGCCTGGGGCAGTCAGATTCGCTCCTACGTGCTCGCGCCGTACACTTTGGTCAAAGACCACAGAACGAACTTCGACGTCGGTAATGTCCAGGCAGTCCTCGACGGCGACGTCGATCCCTTCATCCAGGCTTACCTGAAGCACAAGGCGAGCGGCAAATGAATGAGTCGGCGGGTCTCCATGCGCCCAAGCGGGCCCTCCTGAGCGCCTGGCGCAAGGACGGTCTCGTCGAGTTTGGGAAGTCGCTCCACACGATGGGCGTCGAGATCGTGAGCACCGGGGGTACTGCGCGCTCGCTGCGCGAAGCCGGAGTGGCGGTCCAAGACGTCTCGGAGCTCACCGGATTCCCGGAGATGCTGGATGGCCGGGTGAAGACCCTGCATCCCAAAGTCCATGGCGGCCTGTTGTTTCGCCGGGACCACTCGGATCACGTGGCCACCGCCGCGCGCCACGGCATTCTCCCGATCGATATCGTCTACGTCGATTTGTATCCCTTCGAGGAGGTGAGCGTGCGCGCGGGAGTGCCCGACGCGGAGCTCATCGAAATGATCGATATCGGCGGGCCGGCCATGATTCGCTCCGCGGCCAAGAACCACGCCCACGTCCTGGTTCTGACCGATCCCTCCGACCTCGAGTTGGCCCTCACCGAACTGCGGGCCAACCATGCGGCGTCCACGCTGGCGTTCCGACGTCACGCTGCCGCCAAGGCCTTTCGACGGACCGCGGCCTACGACGCGATCGTTTCCCAGCGGTTGACCGAAGAGGCCTTTCCCGAGCGCATGGTCTTCGCTTTCGAACGAAGGGAAATCGGGCGCTACGGCGAGAATCCCCACCAGCCCGGGGCGATCTATTCCCGCCTCCCCGCAGTTCCTAATTCCGCAGCGCGGGCTCGTCAGCTCAGCGGGAAAGAGATTTCCTACAACAACTTCCTCGACGCCTCTGCCGCGTTCGATGTGGTGCGGGGCCAGACTGATCCGGTGTGCGCGATCATCAAGCACCGCAATCCCTGCGGGGCCGCGCGCCGACGGGAGGGAATCGTGGCCGCGTTCCACGCCGCCTACGAAGGCGATCCCTTGTCAGCGTTTGGTGGCATCCTCGCGCTGAATCGCCCCTTCGATGAGGCCTTGGCCCGCGAAGTCGGCCAATCGACCCGTTTCTTCGAGGTCATCATTGCCCCGAGTTTCGTGCCGGCCGCGGTGGGATTCCTCCAGGGCGCGGTGAAGTGGGGCAAGAGCGTGCGCCTGCTCGAAGTGGGCGGTGAAGGGGCACCTCTGGCCGCCCCCGGACTCGAACTCCGCAGCATCGATGGCGGCGTTTTGGTGCAGGAGCGGGACGTCGCGCTGGATCCCGAGCGCACCCTCGTCACGAGCCGTGGTCCCACGGAGCGCGAGCGAGCCGATCTCGAGTTTGCCTGGGACGTCTGCCGCCACGTGACCTCGAACGCGATTGTGTTCGTGCGCGACCAGGCGGTGGTGGGCGTGGGGGCGGGGCAAATGAGCCGCGTGGACTCCGTCGAAATCGCCGCCAAGAAGGCGGGGGCCAAAGCCCAGGGCGCAGCCATGGCCTCCGACGCATTTTTCCCGTTTGCTGACGGGCTTCAGGCAGGCGCCAAAGCAGGGGTGACGGCGGTCATTCAGCCGGGCGGCTCGGTCCGGGACGCGGAAATCATCGCCGCCGCCAATGCGGCGGGCCTCGCGATGGTGTTCACGGGGCGTCGCCACTTCCGGCATTGATCCGGGGCGAAGTGCCCGGGCGAGTCGCACCCGATCGCGGCTCCCCGCCGCGGCCCCCCAATTCCAGTCGAGCCACCGCGGCCCCTGGCGCGGTCTACTTGTCGTCGCGGTCCGGTACGGCCTTCGGAATGTTGGTGGGGTCGAGCGGGGGCAAGAGGTCGTCGGCCTTGTCGCCATTGGCCTCGCCGCGCTTATTCCGCCACTTGTCCCAGCGGATCAGTTGTTTGTCTTTCACTTGGAAGTTGCTGATCTTGCGCTGGACGTAATCGAAGTAGCGCCAAAACTCGACCTCGAGCTTTTCGATGTCCTCGTCGGTCATTCCCATGACATCGCGAAACGTCTTGATGCCGGTGCGCCCCTGCAACTCGGCTTTGACGTACTCGCGCCACTTCGCTTGGTACTGACCCGGCTTCTCCGGATCGACGTAGCCCTCGGCGTCCACGTTGAAGTGGTTCATGAAGAAGATGAAGAACCACGCCTGTCCGTACAGGGCCCCGGTCCGGCCGTCCTTCTCGAGTTTGGGTCGGTGTCCGTAGGTGCGGGTCAGGAGTTCCTTGAGCTTGAAGAGCTTTTCCCGTCCGCCCGAGGTTTGGAGCGAACGGATGTTGCTCATGCGTCCCGCATGGAGACGCCCGATTTCGTAGTCGAAGCCGCCGGTGGATTTGGGGATGCGCGTCGCGCCGCCGTACCACTCCGCAATCCCCTCCTGGAACCAGTAGCTCCGCGCCATCATGATGGTTCCGTCCTTGGTCTTGCGCTCGGTCCAGGCCCACATGAGCTGGTGGGTGCCCTCATGCATGATGGTCGGGACATCGCAATTGTCGTGCACCGCGAGGCGCCCGGTCATGGGTTCGAAGTGGGCCAGGGTGGTGGTGTCGTCCGGGAGCCCCGCGTACTTCTTGTACATGTCGTAGTTGCGGAAGAAGAGCACCGGGACGGGCTCTTCGATCGGCTTCAGGTCCAACGCCTCACCGTATTCCTGGAGGATGATGTCCTCCAGGGCTTTGAGATCGCGGGATTTGGACTTCGCGATTTGCACCGGATCCCAGCTCGGGTCGGCCTGAATGAAGAAGACGTAGGGTTTCTCGACGCTGACGATCACGCCGCGGTATTGGCCGGCGGCGACCCCCGCGAAGCGCTGCTCCAAATCGGCTTTGACATCGGCCTCGAGATCGCGAGCGAGTTTGAAGAAGGGGGTCGACTCGAGCGAATTGCGTGCGTCCCGCTTAGGAACGAGCTTGGCCAACAATTCTTCGACCGGTGCGAGTTGGTCTTTGGGCACCCAGCCGCCCGACTTCGCTCCGGCTTTGGTGATCTTGTCGTGGGCTCGTTTGGCCTCGATGCGGTCGGTTTCGAGGAGCCAGGCGGCGTCGAGGAACTCGACGAGGGTGTCGGCGTAACGAACCTCCCCGCGTTCATCGCGCAGCGCCTGGAAGTTGGGGTCCAGCACGAGCACTTGATCGCGAAGTTTCTTGGCCTCGGCTTGAACGAGGTCGGACACCGGACGATCCGTGCCGGCCGACTTCATCTCCGCGGCCTTGGCGCTGAGCGCCTGCGATGCGGCGTAACTGCCGGTGGCGCTGTCCAGGGGGTGCCCGGCGACCAATGCGTCAATCACGGCCTTGGCGCGTTCCGGCGCGGCGGGGCCGGAGGGGGCACCAGGGGCACCGCTGGTGGGAGTGCCCGAATTGTTCGAGGGTTTGTCGGCTTTACCCCCGAACGCGAAGTAGCCGCCGACCCCGAGCGCCACCACCACCGCCGCGATGACGGGCACGATCGCATTGGACTTGCGCGCGCCCCCCCGGGCCTGCGGCTGGTTCGAGACCACCCGAGCGGCGCTGCTTTTTCCGGGTGCGGTGCGCGCCGGCGCCTTGCCTTTCACGGGCGGTCGCGGGGTGGCCGGAGACGGTGCTGTGACCGTCTCTTGGCATTCGCCGCAGGTGAAGACATCGCCAGGCGAGACCTGGTCCATCGTGTAGACCGCACCACAGTGAGGACAGGGGAAGTTCATAGCGCTTCTCGGGGCAGGATGGCGGAGGGGCCGCTCGTGCGGACTCTATCAGCGGATCGCCCGGTGAACTAGCGAGGCCGGGCGGAGTGGGCGCGTAGGAGTTTTTGCACCTTTTGGGAATCCTCCGCCGAGATTCCGCCGCGCGAGCTTTGGCTCTTCGCCATGCGTTCGTGGAAGTCCCGGATCGAGAGCAGGGCTTCGGGTGCAAGGTCGTCGCGCTCGAGGAGCGGGAGGAGTTCCCCGGAGTAACTGGCGGAGACACCGAGTGGTTCGGAGGGCGACCGCGACCGCAACTCCACGGCGACCACGGGCACGGCCAGGCCGAGCGCGCCCACGAGGAGGATCGGAAGAACGAGCCAACTGAGGGGTGAAAGCGGCGGGGCGTCCGAGCCCTCGGGAGTCTGATCGTCGCGAATCACTTTTTGTCCTCGGGCTTCGAAGGTGGGCGGGAGGGGTCCAGGAGATCGTCCTCGCGCAGTCCCACTTTCTCGTTCCTCTTGTTGCGGAATTCGTCCCAGGGAATGAGGCGGAGGTCCTTCACGTGGGTGAGGTCCATCTTGCGAATGACGAATCGCTGGTAGCGATCGAACTCGTCCGCGAGTTTTGCCATGCCGGCGTCGTCCAAGCCCATCGCCTCCCGAAACGCGGCGCCTCCGCTGTAGGGCTTGCCGTCCTTGCCGGTGAGTTCGAAGCGCAGGTAACGCTCCCACCCGTCGCGGTATTTCCCTCGCACCGGCTTCGCTGCGGTGTCAATCTTCACGAGACCGTCCGGCTCGGTGTCGAAATAGTTGAGGAAGTAAATAAGCATCCAGCCTTGGGCGTAAACCAGCGGCACCGTGAACGGATTGTTCGCGAGGCCGGCATCGCGGTCCCGATAGGTCGCGGTGATGAGCTGATCCAGGGGAAAATGGGTCCCGTCTTTGACCAGCGCCTTGATGCCCTTGAATCGATCCGACTGCAGGAGGCCGAGCTCGTAATTCCACCCGCCGGTTTGAGCGTTGACGGTGCGCCTGGCCCCTCCGAACCACTCCGCCACTCCTTCCTCGAACCAGAATGACTGGTCCTGGAACGCGGGGGCGTTTTTCCGATAGCGATGGAAGAGCTGATGGGTTCCCTCGTGCAGGATGGTCTTGAAGTCGGTGTCGTTGTGGACGATCAGCCGCCCCTTTTCGGGCTCGAAGTGGGCGAGGACGCCGACGAGCGGCACTCCCATCGTTCCCAAACAATATTGCTGGTACGACAGGCCGTTCCGGAGGAAGACGACCGGAATCGGGTCCTCGATGGGAGTGAGTCCATACTTCGGACCAAACTCTTCGAAGAACTTTCGATTGAGTGACAAGAGCGGCTGCGCCACGGTATTCTCCGCCTGCGCACTCTCGTCCCAGGAGTCGTTCTCCTCCACAAAGATGACGTAGGGTTCGCGGATGAACGAGAGGAACTTGCGGCCTTCGACGCCCCGGAGCATGGCCTCCTCGAGAGCCTTCGCCATGGATTCGTCCTTCAAGGTGTCGCGAATCTTGGCGACGTTTTCTTTGGCCTTGGCGAGGCTATCGACGAGTTCTTTGGCGGTGATGTTCTCGAGGGCGGAGGCCTTCACGAAGAAGGGCCGCTCCGTCATCGCTTTGTAGGCCTTTTCTTTGTCGGCGAAGCGATTCTTCAGGCGCGTGATCTCGGTTTCTTCTTTGGTGCCGACAAAGCCGCCGTTCTTCGTCGCCAGTTCTTGGATGCGGCGATGCGCTTTGTCGGCGTCGGCGCGGGAGGCGTCGTCGAGCCAGGGGGCGAGTGCGTAGTCCTGAAGCTCGCCTTGGTAGCGGATTTCGCCGCGGGCCGTGCGGGCGGCGAGATGGGAGGGGTCGAGCACCAAGACTCGGTCCGCGAGCGTCTTCGCTTTGCCGGTCAGCCGCGCGACATCGTTGGCGGAGGCCCCGCGCTCGCTCCACGACTTCGCCATGGTCTGGACCTGTTCCACGAGTTGCCAAAGCTCGGCACCCGAATTGGCGCGGGCGGTCTCGGCCTTACCGATCGTCTCGAGGGCCAAGTCGACGGGGAATCGGAGGTTGGCGAGCGATTCGGCGGCGCGCGTCGGCGCGGCGCCCTTGCGACCGTCGGCAAAGCCTTCGGAGTATTCGACGGGGGTCGCCTTCTTCCCGGCTTCTCGTTCGTAGGCTTGCTGGAGCTCGGGCTCGGGAATTGCGCGCTGGCCGAAGCTCGCGAGCGTGCGGTGCATGACGGCATCGCGATAGCCGCGGGCATATCCCTGCGCCCGGTCGAAGTCGTTGGGCTTGCCAAGCATGGTGAGCACGACCAGGCTGGTAACGAGCACCGCCATCCCTCCGCCCACGAGGCTCCAGAGCACGGCCGGGGACATGGGACGCTTGGCACGCGGCGCACCCCCTTTTTTGGGCGACGGGCGCCGAGACGATCCCGTGCCCGGGCGAGGGGCCGCTTCGGCCGGAGCTACCGTCGGGCTTCTCGCCGGTCGGACGGGCGTAAGGACGGGAGGCGGGGGAGATGCGGGCGCCGACTGAGGCGCCGGGTTCTTGGTGGGCGGGGCGGTGGGCACCACGACCAGGAGTGGAGCGACCGGCGTTTTGGCGGCCGGGGCCCCGGGGACCCGCAGCGACCGCTGACATTGGGCACAGGGAAAGGACGTCCCCGGTGCGAGCTTCAGGTGTCCATAGGTGGCGCCGCAGCCAGGACAGACGATGGGAACGGACATTCGCTCGCCCTCACAAAGTGGATAAGGACGCGGGTTCCGCGTCCGGGCACCCATCATAAACGACGGGGAGGACAGGCGCCGGGAGGGCCAGTTCGGAGGGACGCTCGGGTCGCTATTCCGGGGACGAGTGGCGAGGGGTTAGCGACGAGCCGCGATGGCCGTCTTCAGCGCGGCGGTGAGGGCCGGCACGATGACCCCGACGTCCCCAACGATCCCGTAGGTAGCCACCTTGAAGATGGGCGCCTCGGCATCCTTGTTGATGGCGACGATCACCTGGCTCGTGCGCATCCCGGCGAGATGCTGGATCGCCCCAGAGATTCCGCAGGCGATGTAGAGCTTGGGCGAGACGACCTTGCCGGTCTGGCCGACCTGATCGGCGTGGGGGCGCCATCCGAGGTCGACGACCGCGCGCGAGGCCCCGACGGCTCCGCCGAGGACTTGGGCGAGTTCTTCGAGGGGCTTGAAGCCCTCCGGCCCGCCGAGGCCGCGGCCCCCGCTCACGACGACTTCGGCTTCGGCGACATCCTTCGCTCCGCCCGCGGCGGAAGCCAAGTGTGTGACCACCGCGGCAAAGTCGCCCGACGCGAACGTGGGCGCCAGGTTGGACGTGCCAACGGCGGCGGGGCTCGCCACAAGTGGCGCAAACACGTTCGGGCGGAGGCTGACCACGAGGGGATTGCCCTTGGCCTTGACGGTCACGAGCGCCCGGCCCCCGAAGATCGGACGCTTGGCGATGACGGCGCCCCCCTCGGCGCGAATCTCGACGCAGTCGGCGGCGTAAGCCGCGCCCAGGCGAGCCGCGACCGCGCCCGCGAGGTCGCGACCCTGCACGGTGGCCGAGAACCAAATCGTCGTTGCTCCACTGCTCCGCGCGGCTTCCGCGGTGGCCGTGGCCGCCGCTTCGAGCGAGAAACGGTCGAGGCGGGGGTCAGGCACGCAGATGCAGCGATCCGCCCCAGCAAGCCCGTGCGCGAGCGTGGTGGAAGAAGACCCGAGCAAGATCCCCACCACCTCGCCGCCCAACGCCGCCTTCTGACGACTCGCCTCTCCCAGGGCCTCGAGAGAGGAACGCTTCACCGCGCCGCCGCGCACTTCCAGGTAAACCAGACTTTGGTGTGCCATGACGGTTGTTCCTCAGAGGACTTTGGCTTCGTTTTGCAGGGCCGTGACGAGAGCGGCCACTGCGCCGACTCCTTCGCCGAGCATGCGCCCGGCCGGGCGATCTTTCGGAAGCTCGAGTGCGAGCACGTCCAAAAGGGGCGGCGGCGCCGACTTGGTTTCCACCGTGAGCGGCTTCTTCTTGGCGGCCATGATCTGATTCAGTCCGGCGCGCCGCGGTTCGTTCAGGCCCTTTTCGGCGGTGAAGATGCAGGGCAGGGCGCCCTCGATCGTTTCGACGCCACCTTCGACTTCGCGGGTCGCGGAGAATCGATCGCCCTCGATCTTCAGGGTCGAGATCTTGGAGACCACCGGGAGTCCGAGTTCGTTGCCGAGGAAGGCGCCGGTGGCTCCGACGTCGCCGTCTACCGACTGTTTCCCGAGGAACACCGTAGCGGGGAGGAGTGGGCGGATCTGCTCTGCCAAGAGCTTCGAGATTCCTGCCGGCCCGAGCGGGCCCGTGGTCGAAAGCTGGATGGCCTTGTCGGCGCCCTTGGCGAGCGCGTTGCGCAGTTCCTTTTGGAAGTCGACGGGGCCTACGTGGATGGCCAGGAGCGAAGACCCCTTGGCCTCCCGCAGCTTGACCGCCTCCTCCAACGCAAATTCATCGTACGGATTGACGACGAACTGGGCGCCCTCGAGATCAGGACTCTTGCCATCCGAGCCGGGTTTGATGCGAGACGCCGTGTCCGGGACACGGGCGAGGCAGGCCACTACGTTCATCGGTCACCTCCAGGAGGGCCGGACGTTACAGGGGGGGCTGGGTAGCCTCAAGAAGCGCGGCAACCGGGAGCGTGCAGATCAGAAAACCCCGGCCCGAAGGCGTTCGGTGAACAGCTCGGCCAGCGCCGGATCGAAGGTTTTTTCGCGCTCGCTCTGAATCAGGTTGATGGCTTCTTCGAGGGTCATCGGCTTCCGATAGGTGCGAGCCGAGGTGATCGAATCGAAGTAGTCGGCCACACATAGGATGCGGGCCTCGAGCGGGATGCTCTCCCCCCCGATCCCGTCGGGGTAACCCGTACCGTCCCACCGCTCGTGATGGTGGCGGACAAATCGCGCCACGCCCTTCAGGAACGAAATCGGAGCGATGATGTAATCCCCGATTTCGGAGTGTTTGCGAATCGCCGCGCGCTCTTCCTCGGTCAGCGCCCCGGGCTTATTCAGGATCCGGTCGTCGATGCCGATCTTGCCGATGTCGTGCAGGAGGGCGGCGTAGCGGAGCGCTCGCTTGCGCTCCTCATCGAACCCGAGGCTCTCTGCCAGGGCTACCGAGTAGTTGGCGGTGCGGCGGGCGTGCCCGATATTGAGCTTGTCGCGTTCTTCGACCGCGCGCGCCAGACCCAGGGCGGTTTCGAGCATCGCCTGATCCTCGAATTCTTTCTGCGCCTTCAGCACCCAGTAGCGCTTGGCTTGGTCCTCGAGGCGGCGCTTCTCTTCGACGCGTGTGAGCGTCAGCAGGATCTTGTCGAAATTGAGGGGCTTGGTGAAAAAGTCGTAGGCGCCGCGCCTCATCGCCTCAATCGCGTACGAGATGTCCAAGTAGCCGGTCATCATCAGGACTTCCGGGCTCTGCTCCTTCTGTTTGATTTCGAGCAAAAGATCGAGGCCCGACACTTCCGGCATCGCGATATCCGTGAGCACGAGGTCGAAGGGCTCTGCCGCGAGGAGCTTGCGGGCTTCGGTCGCGCTGGCCGCCATCATGGGCTCGTAGCCGTGACGTTCGAGGACCGCGGCTAGGCTCAAGAGAATGCCGGGCTCGTCGTCGACGAGGAGAATCTTGCGCAGCGGCGGCACCGTCTCCACCGCCACCCGATCCCCCAAAGGCGCGCGAGCGCGCAGTGATTCGGACGTCATGCTCACCCCTTGACTACCGTTCCCGGCTCGAATGCACCGTCAGACCAGATTCCCGGGCGAAGCATACCTCCCAATCCCGATTCCGGCTGGTCCAACCCGGTGAAAATGGTCATCCCCCCTCGGGAGCGGCCGCGCTTCCCAGGCTGAATTTCTCCCCGAGATAGGCTCGGCGCACCAGTTCGTCGGCCACGAGGCGGGCCGGCGTCCCGTGCTGGAAGATCTTCCCGTCGACAATGATGTAAGAGCGGTCCGTGACCGAGAGAGTCTCGCGGACGTTGTGATCGGTGAGCAGAATTCCGAGCCCGTCCCGGCGGAGTTGGGTGAGGATGCCTTGGAGTTCTTCGATTGTCCGCGGGTCGATGTTCGCGAAGGGCTCGTCCAAAAGGATGAGCCGCGGGGAGCGAGCCAAGACCCGCGCGATCTCCAGCCGGCGCTGCTCCCCCCCGGAGAGGCTCCCGGCCTTCTGCTGGCGCTTCTCCCCGAGGTGGAACCGGTCCAAAAGTTCGGCCACCCGATGGCGGCGGGTTTCCTTGGAAAGTCCGGACATCCATTCCAGGACGACTTCGAGGTTGGCCTCGACGCTCATGGTTCGAAAGACGCTGGGCTCCTGGGCCAAGTAGCCGACCCCGAGCCGAGCCCGGCGGAACACCGGTTCCCTGGTGATTTCCGTTTCTTCGAACCGAACCTGACCCGCATCAGGTCGGATGAGGCCGACGATGCTTCGGAAGGTCGTGGTTTTGCCGGCTCCATTGGGCCCCAGGAGCCCCACGATTTCGCCGCGATCGACCGTGAGTCCCACCCCGTCGACGACCCGACGGCCGCCGTAGCTCTTGGCCAGGTCGGCAACTTTGAGGAGAGGGCCTTCCGGTTTCATGGCGGGGGAAGGGGCGACGAACGAGTCGGCCGAGGCATCAGCGCACAAACCCCCAGCGCGAGATCGGCCAAAAGGCGAGAACTGCGCGGCCTAGGACATTCTTGCGCGGGGTGAAGTGCGCGAATCGCGACGCCCCCACAAAGGGCTGCGCGGAGTGGGGGCTGGTGAGGGCCCGCAACGCCGCGGTATCGACCGCCGTGTGGGCGACTTGCTCCGCGGTCGGGTTTGCGAGCGTAGTGCCGTGCAGGCTCATGACCTCGGTGCCACTGGTGTTGTCCCAAGCGTTCAAGTTCAGGATGTCGTAGGAGCCGGACTCCAGCCGGTAGTGGTTGCCTTGGATGTCCAAGAAGTGGTGGCAGGAATCGTCGACCTTGCCATCGACCGATTCGAAGTACGGGTTGCTCGCCTGGCGCGGGGCCGTGAGGTCGTCGGATACGGCTTCCATGTCTCCCAAAACCACTCGGCTCGAGTCGCGCAGTCGAATGGCACTGACCCGGAACCCGCGGGCGTCGAGACTGTTGGGGCTGTTGTCGCCCAAAAAGAGATAGTGGCCTTCGGGAATGTCGAAGGTCGTGGGCGCGCCGAAGTAATGGGAGTAGTACAGCTCGCGATAGAGCGCGAGTCGGTGGAATCGCCCTCGTCCGCGGGAAAGCCCAAAACTGAGGGTCGTGCGTCCGGTGGGGTTGCCGGTCGGGGGCTGTTCGTAGTCGTAAGTGGCGACCGTGTCCCCGTCCACGAGGAGGCGATAGCGGTCATCCGCGTGTTCCACGCTGATCCGAACGCGATCGCCCGCCTTGATATTGAATCCCCTGAGGGCGTCCGGAGTCACGTCTTGGTCGCCGTGGCGCAGTTGCGAAGGGCGGTCTCCTCCCTGGACGGCGACGTGAAGGCGCAAGGGAGTCGCGACTTGGGTGCCATCAGTGAGGTGGATCAAGACGCCCCCGGCGCTGGACTCGGGTTCGACGTCCACTTCGAACAGCACGTCCCCGGTCGGCTCGTCCAGCATGGAGTCGGACATGCCCTTGCGGGTGGGCGCCATCGGATCGCGCCGGTAGGGGGTGATGCCGTACTCCCGCAGCTTCCAAAGGCTGCGTCCGGCATCGTCCATTCGCGCGATCTCCTCCGGGCTCTTGCGGCCACCCTCCTCGCGCAGGGTGACGAGCAGTTCGGCCTGACCAGCGTCGAGGGCGAGCCCCTTGCCCTTGGTCGTCTCGGCGCCGCTGCGAGGAAGCGTCCAATAGTCCCGGAGCTCGTCGTACCCGAAGCCTTCCTGGTGGCTCTCGGGAATGATCGGATTCTTCGCGAAAAGCGCGGCGAGGACGGTGGAGGGCTTGCGGGTGATGGTCGGGGTGGCGCCGCCCTTCCCTGCGTAGATGTCGCCGTGCGCGATGATCAGCTTTTCCCCTGGTAGGCCCACGCACCGCTTCACGTAGTTGACGGGGCGGGAGAGGTCGTAGCGAAACACCACGATTTCGTAGCGCTCGGGGTCGCGTAGGTAGTAGGCAGACTTGTCAACGATGAGATGATCGCCTCCCGGCTGGCGTCCGATGATCATCGGTTCCATCGACTCGGTGGGCACCTGAAAGGCCTCCACCGCGAAAGCCTTGATGACCAAGGCCATCGCGATCGCGACCGCGAACGATTCCACGTTCGCGCGGATCCAAGTTTTTTTCTTCGGCGCCTCCGCGGGGGGAGGGCAAACGGGTGAGGCGGCCTCAGGGGATTCCATCAGCGAAAGACTCCGGCACGGGACCAAGGAAAGAGGATAGCGAGACAGCGGCCTTCCACCTCGTCCCACCGAAAATAAGGGCTCGGCCAGGTTTCGACGATCCGGTAGTCCTGGGCGCTCTGGAAACGATGTTCCCGCCCCTCGAGGTCGATGAACACGTGAGTGCCGTCGACTTCCTCGTGGGGATTGGTCGCATGGAGCAGCAACTCCTTGGCGGTGACCCCCGCACTGTCGCCGGTGAGCATTTCCCCGGTGGCCACGTCTTGAATGACGACGCGCTTCCACACGCGGCTATCGGCGCTCCCGGCGGTGTTGTCCCCGAGGGCCAAGCCGCATCCGGCGGGAACCGAGAACCACCGGCGTTCCGTCCCGACGTAATGGAGATCCCGGTGCAGGCTCTGAAACTTGATCGCGATCGGGCCCGCGTTTCCCCCGACGCTCCAGGAGGCCCGCGCCGCGGGGCGTCCGCCCGCCGCGGGGGAGAGAAAGTCGTCGCGAGCGAGAACCGGCTTGCCCGCGACAAAGACCGTGATCCGGTGGTCAACCCGGTCCAGTCTCAGTTCGACCCAATCCCGAGGGTCGTAGGCAACGGCATCCCGACCGAGTTCCCGGTCGTTCAGGGAGAGTGCGACGATCGATCCGTCGGCGTGGGGGCTCCAGGTTGCCCGACTCGTCGAAGCCGTCGCGGGGTCGAAGATCGTTAGCTCGACCGACGACGGGCCCCGGACCGTGAATCGAATCGAGAGATCTCCTACTTCCTCGGTGGCGGTCGGCGGACCGGCGAAGGCGGGGCGCGGTGCGGCTTCGAGGCGCCTCGAATCGGGTTGATCCGGAACGCCGTGCTTCCAAACGAGCCGCCAGGGGGCGGTCGCGGTTCCACCCAATCGGCCGCGGTCGATCGAAAGCTGCGCGATCTCCACACCCTCGATAAGGAAGGCCTCGGGCAAGGTGGCCTCTGAGAGCTTCCGGAAGTAATCCTCGTCCTTCACAACCAACTCGTGGAAGAGGGCCTCCTGGAGCTCGAAGGGCTTTTTCGCCACGACGATGCGACCGCTCCTCACACCCTCCTCGAAACTGCCTCCGAATTGCTCGTCGCCCACCCACACGTCGCCGCCCCGCAGCCAAATTTGTTCGTGTTCGAATCCGACCACGCGCTTCAAGTAGCCCACGCCGCGGTGGTTCGGGTACCGAAACGAGACGGGCTCGAAGCGGCGGATCGTGAACAGGTCTTGGTGCAGTCGGGAGACCACGACTTGATCGCCGCCGCTCAGACGGCCCCGCAGGCTCGGCTCCATACTGGCGGTGCGTATGGAGAAGACGTCGAACCAGAGCGTGTCAACCACCGAGAGGAGGCACAGGGCGACCACGACACCGGGGAGGACCTGACGCACCGGGCCCGGGAGACGATGACCTTCGGCGCCTCCGATCGGCCCCCGCGGCATGGGATCACTCGCGCTCGATGGAGAGGGCGGCAAAGAACGCCTTTTGGGGGATCTCGACGGATCCCACCGACTTCATGCGCCGCTTGCCTTCCTTCTGCTTCTCCAGGAGCTTGCGCTTGCGCGAGATGTCGCCGCCGTAACACTTCGCGGTCACGTTCTTGCGCATCGCCTTGATGTTTTCGCGGGCGATCACGCGACCGCCGATTGCCGCTTGCAGCGCCACCTCGAACATGTGGCGAGGGATTTCGTTGCGCAGTTTCTCCAGGAGCTTGCGGCCGAATCGGTCGGCGTCCTCGCGGCGGATGATGGTGGAGAGAGCGTCCACCTCGGATCCCCCGACCAGGATGCGCAGCTTGACCAGGGGCGACGTCCGGAACGACGTGATTTCGTAGTCCATGGTGCCGTAGCCGCGGGTCAGCGATTTCAACTTGTCATAGAAATCGAAGATGATGGCGGAGAGCGCGATCTCGAAGGTGAGCATCACTCGTTCCGGCGAGAGATACTCGGTCCGCTGGTAGTCGGCGTGGCGCTCGACACACAAGGTCATGACGGCGCCTAGATACTCGGCGGGTGTGATGATGTTCAATTTGACCGTGGGCTCGCGGATCTCCGCGAGTTCGTTCTCGGGGGGGAGCTTGGCTGGGCTGTCGATGTGCAAGGTCTCGCCCGCCGTCGTGACGACTTCGTAGTTGACGTTGGGTGCCGTCTGGATGAGGTCGAGATGGGCTTCCCGTTCGAGCCGCTCCTGCACGATCTCCATGTGGAGGAGTCCGAGGAAGCCGCAGCGAAAGCCGAATCCCAGCGCCTCGGAGGTCTCCGGCTCGAAGTGGAAACTCGAATCGTTCAGGTTCAGTTTCTCGAGCGCGCGGCGCAAATTCTCGTAGTCGTTCGGCTGGGTCGGGTAGAGGCCGCAGAAGACGACCGATTGCGGCGGTTTGTAACCCGGCAGGATGGCGACTCCAGCCCCGGCGGCGCCGATCGTGTCGCCGACCCGGACGTCGCTCAGCAACTTGATGTTGCAGATGAGGTAGCCGATTTCGCCGACCCCCAAGACGGACACCGGAGTCATCTTGGGCGTGAAGACGCCGACCTCCAGCACCTCGTAACGTGCGCCCTTGCTCATCATCTCGATCTTTTCGCGCACCGTGATCTGGCCGTCGACCACCCGCACGTAGACGACCACTCCGCGGTAGTCGTTGAACTCGGCGTCGAAGATGAGCGCCCGGAAGGGGGCGTCGGCTTTGCCCTGGGGATGGGGGATCCGCTCGATCAGCGTGTTGAGGAGCTCACGAATTCCGATGCCCGCTTTGGCGGAGACACGCAGGGCGTCCTCCGCGGGGAGTCCGAGCACATGCTCGACTTCCATCGCGACTTCGTCGGGGCGCGCAGTCGGCAGGTCGATTTTATTGATGACCGGGATGATCTCGTGGTTGTGCTCGAGCGCCAAAAAGGTGTTGGCCACCGTCTGGGCCCCGATGCCCTGTGCGGCATCGACGACGAGGAGCGCGCCTTCGCAAGCGGCGAGGGAGCGGCTCACCTCGTAGGAGAAGTCCACGTGGCCGGGAGTGTCGACGAGATTGATCTGGTAACGCTCGCCGTCCTTCTCGAAGAACATGCGGACGGCGCGGGCTTTGATGGTGATGCCGCGCTCGCGCTCGAGATCCATGTCGTCCAAGATCTGGTCGTGGCGGAACTCCCGGTCACCCAGGGTCTTGGTCTCCAAGAGAAGTTTGTCGGCCAGCGTGCTCTTGCCGTGATCCACGTGGGCGATGATGCTGAAGTTGCGAATTTTTTCGCGGGGGGTCGGACCGCTCATGGGACACTGCGAGTCAGCAGGAGTGCTTCGAGCCGCGGCCGCAGCGCGCGCAGGGCGCGGCCACGGTGGGAGCGTTCGAGCTTCTCCTTGGAGTCGAGCTCGGCAAATGACTTGCCAAGTTCGGGAAGATGGAAGAGGGGGTCGTAGCCGAAGCCGCTGGCCCCACGGGGGAGGAGAGAGATCACGCCTTCGCAGGTGCCCTCGGCGGAGATGAGAATCTCCGAACCGCGGGCGACCACCAGGCAACACACGAAACGCGCAAGGCGGCGTTCGAGAGGGACATGTCGCAGACGCTCGAGGAGCAGGCGGTTGTTGTCGACGTCGGTCGCGTGGGGTCCGGCGAAGCGCGCCGAGTGGACTCCGGGCGCACCGTCCAGCGCCTGCACTTCGAGGCCGCTGTCGTCGGCCAGGGTGAGTTCTCCGGTCGCGTTGGCGTAGGCCAGAGCCTTGGCGCGGGCGTTGCCGAAAAAGGTGATTTCGTTCTCGGCGGGAATCGGCAAGGGAGTCGGCCATTCGCGCGGCGTGAGGAGGCGGACCGGAAGCCCGGCCAGAGCTTCGCTCAATTCCGAGAGCTTCTTCTGATTACTGCTGCCGACAAAGAGGGTGTGCATGCACCGGCGCGACGGGGACCTCGCCTTGCGTCGACTCTGTGAGTTAGCAACGGGGGTCGGCATTTGCAACGCGGCGGCGCCCGGCTGAACTCGGGTCAGCCGCCCGAATTTTGTGCGGCGAGAAGCCGGGAGTACCGACCGCCGAGCGCCAAGAGCTCGGCATGGGAGCCGGATTCGACGACTCGCCCTTCGTCCAAGACCACGATCCGATCCGCGTGGACGATGGTGGAGAGACGATGGGCGATGACCACGGACGTGCGGCCGGCCATCAGGTTGCGCAGGGCTTCCTGGACCGCCCGCTCGGAATCGGTGTCGAGGCTGCTCGTGGCTTCATCGAGGACGAGCAGGCTGGCATCCCTCAGGATCGCCCGAGCGATCGTGATTCGCTGCAGTTGACCGCCCGAGAGGGTCATTCCCCGGTCTCCGACCACCGTGTCGTAGCCCGAAGGCAGTTTTTCAATCACGTCGTGGATGTAGGCCGCTTTGGCAGCCGCTTCGATTTCCGCCTGGGTGGCCCCGGGCCGCCCGTACGCGATGTTCTCCCGGACCGAACTGTTGAACAGGAACGGGTGTTGGCTCACCAGCGCGATGCGGGCGAGCAGGCTGTCTCGAGCGATTTCCGTGAGGGGCACGCCGTCATAAAGGATGGCCCCGGAAGTCGGCTCGTAGAAGCGGAGGAGGAGGTTGGCGAGCGTCGATTTGCCGGCTCCGGAGGGCCCGACGATGGCCACGGTGGTGCCGGCGCGGATCTCAAGGTCGACCCGATCGAGGACCGGTTTAGCGTCGCTGTCCCCGAGTTCGTAGCGGAAGCTGACTTGGCGCAGCTCGATGCCTTTTTTCAGCGCTCCGGCCGGCCCTGCGGATGGGGAATCGGGGACTTCAGGCTTTTCGTCCAGGACCTCGAAAATGCGACCGGCCGCCGCCATGGACGCTTGCCAGAGGTTGTAGCCCGAGGACAGCCGCTTGAGCGGGCGGAAGATGTTCACGAGGGCGAACATGAGGGCCACAAAGTCGTCCGGGGTGAGCCCCCAAGTTTGGGTGACAATCAGCCAGGACCCCGAGAGCATCGTCAAAGAGAGCACGATGCCCCACACGAGATCCATGGTGCCGCGGCCCAGAGCCTTGGCGCGCACGAGGCCGGCTTGCTGCTCGAGCCACCGATCGTTTACCGACTGATGCTCCCGGACCTCCGCCTCCTCCATGCGAAAGGCCTTGACGACCCGAAGCCCGCCCAAGACCTGCGTCATCGATTCCACCGTCTCCCCCAAAGTCTCGAGGGTGCGCTTGCTGCGGCGATGGACGCGCTTTCCGAGTCGCAGAACGGGGTAGACCACGAGAGGGAAGAACAGAAGGGCGGCGAGAGCGAGGCGCCAGTTGTAGGCGATGGCGAGGGAGGCCATCCACACGATCGTGATGGGCTGGAGCAGCAGCTCCGACACGAAGATATTGACCGCTTGGTAGGCAGTCATCGTGTCGTTGGAGTAGCGCGACATGAGGTCGCCCATCTTCTTGCGGGTGAAGTAGGCGAACGGGAGGCGCACGACTTTGGCGAGCAGTTCGACGCGGAGATCGCGCACGACGAGGCTGGCCAGGTACTTGGAAATGTATTCCGTGATGTATGTGGTCAGGGCCGCGAGCGCCGAGGTCAGGAAGACCAGGATGGCGATTACGATTGCGACGCGCAGGCGAGGGTCGAGCCCGGCTTCGCTCGACCCCACGAAACTCACGAGCTTCGCGAACTGGCCATCGACCCAGCCGGGGGTTTTTCCGGCGGGGCTGCCACCGGCCCCCAAGACCTGATCCATGAACAGATCTGCGAGGACGACGGGCACCGCCTCCGTCCCCCCGGCGACGATCATGGTCGCAAACGCCAAGATCAGGATGCCGCGATAGCGCAGCGCCCGTTGCAGAAGGCGACGAGTCAGTTCGACGTGGGCGGGCGGAAGGGGAGCGCGAGCCATGGGGGCCCGAGTCTTAGCAGTGGCTCCGGGCGTGGGCGCCAGGTTTACCGCTGGCGCTTCTTCAGTCGGACCGGCGCTCGTCCGACGCCGGGGCGATGCCTCGCGAGCCGCAAAGATCCTCAAGTTCTGAATCCGGTTTCGTCGTAATCTGAGCCTGAACCCCTCACCGGGGGGCGAACGCCGTACCTACTAGGGAGGCCTCCAGGCTTCCACGGAGCCATGGTCATGCCCGCCCGACCCCATATCGCGCTTATCCCCCTGAGTTTCTTGGCAGCGCTGGCTTACAGCCAGGACGTGGTCGCTCCCACCCCTTCCGCGCCGATTGATCGGGTGAAGGTTCCTCCCACTTATTCGGGGCCCGCTGGAGGGGGGGTACCCGTCAATTCCGGGCCGGTTGGCGGTGGCAACGTAGAGCCGGAGCCGCCGGATCCCGGCAGTGGTGGGGGCGGTCCTCCGGTCTTCACCGGCCCCGGCGGCCGGGTGCTGTCGCCGCCACCTCTGCCGCCGTCCATTCCTCCGGTGACCGGCGGTGTCACCCCTAGCCGCCCATCCGGTGCGCCCGGACGAGGCCCCGATCCCGTTCCTCCACCCCGCCCGGACGAGCCGGCAGACGCCCCGGTTCCGGGTGCCACCGTGGACGCGGCCGGACTGCAATTCTCCTCCGAGATCTGGCAAAATTGGTGGCTGTTCAACCAGGCCCGCTACTTGGACCTCCGCCGCCACTTCGCGGCGCGATCTCACAGTCCCGAGGCGGACCTCGATACCTTTTTCGGCGCCGCCGAGCCCCGTGATTTGTCCTCGCCGGTGGATCGCCACCGAACCCAAGTCGACGCGGAGATCTTTCCGCTGCTGCACCAGGCGCTAGCTGATGCCAGCGCCGCCGTCCGCAGCGCGGCCGTACTCGCGCTGGGCAAGCTCGGAAGCGGCCGGGAGGTAGCCCGGCTTGCGCTGGCACTCCAAGATCCCAACCGACAGGTGCGAGAATCGGCCGCCCTGGCCCTGGGCCTTACCAAAGATGCTTCCGCCCTGCCTCGCTTGGCGGCGTTTCTTGTCCAGACGAACTCGCAAAACTCGGAGCGGGTGCACGCGGCCTTGGCACTCGGTCTCCTCGGGCGGCGTGAGGCCTTGGTTCCCCTGCTGATGGTGATCAACCGGGGCGACGAGGACCGCGAGGTGCGTGCCGCCGCCACCTTGGCGCTCGGTCTCATTCCCAACGATGAAGCTCGGGCCCGGCTCTCCGAGCTGGCTGAGAATCCGGGGCTGGCCGGAGAGTGGCGGTCGGTGGCGGCGCTGGCCCTGGGTCTCCAGGCCACTGCGGATAGTGCCGAACTGCTGATGAAGCTCAGCCAGGACGGCGAGACGATCGTCCGCCGGTCGGCCATCATCGCGCTCGGACGACTGTCCTATGTGTCAGCCCACTGGGAGCGCCGAGCGGCTTTGGCGGAGCGCATCCGTGGGTGGGAAGAACGGACCGTCCTCAGTGCCTCGGCCCGAAGAGCGCTCGACGACCACATGGCGGAAGTCGAAGCCGCCGCGACCGCCGAGACGGATCGCCGCCGCGAGCTCGAACGCCGGGTCGTGAAGGTCTTGGCCAAAGCCCTGGACCGAGATGCGGACCGCAGTGCCCGTCACTTCGCGGCCCTTTCGCTCGGCCGACTCGGTTCCCCCGAAGCCATCTCGGAACTCCTGCGGGTGCTTCCGCGGAGTGCATCCCGAGGCGCCACTCGCGACTTTGTCGTCCTGGCGCTGGGAGTGGCTCGGGCCGAACCGGCGGCTGGTGAACTGCGACGCAACTTCATGCGCCGAGAGGGCAGTCCCAGTTCCCGTGAGGCAATGGCGTTGAGTCTCGGCCTGCTCGAAGACGAAATCGCGGCTCCGCTCGTGCTTCAGGAGGCCCTGGAGGGTGGCGACCCCTCTTATCGGGGCTGGTGCTTGCTTTCGGTAGGCCTCACCAAGAATCGCAAGGCACGCGCCGCGCTAGTTGATCTCCTCGGGAGCCCGAAGCGCCCCGAAATGCGCCCCGCCCTTGGAATGGCGCTCGCCGAACTGGGGGTGGCGGAGTCCATCTCGATCCTCACCGGCCTGCTCGACCAGGAACGATCCTCGCAAGACCGGCTCTACACCATCAGCGCCCTTTCGGCTCTCCACGACCTGCGAACCCTGCGCGCCCTCGCCACGGTCGTGAAGGACGCGACCGAGTCCGATGTGGTGCGAGCAGCGGCGTTTGCTGCCATCGGTGCGGTCGGAGAGAAGTCGAGTTTGCCGGCTCTGCTGTCTTTGTCGGAAGACTGGAACTACTTGCTGCCGTTTCCGACGATCCACCGCGCGGTCCTGCGCTGATCGATGGGCACGGAGCGCGCGCCGGGTCGGACTCAGGCGTCCGAAAAACGAACCGCTTCGACGTGCGTGAGCGCCGCGCGCAAACGCCGGAGCGAGCCACCGAGGTCCCGCAATTCCAATCCGTCGAAGGGGTCCACCGAGACCACGACGCCCTCGACCGTCGACGGGCCCTCGCTCGCTCGCACCCACGCGCCCCTCAAACCGTCGCGAGCCGCGTAGGCGGCCGAGAGTTCTTGGTGATCCTCGAGGGCGGCTTCGGACAAGCGCGTCTCGAGGCGGCGCAGTAGAGACACCAGAATCGTCTCCCGGCGCCACCCCACTGTCGGGGCAAATTCGTCGAGGCTGATGCCAGGGTGACCGGCGCCGACTCCGCACGGGGGAGGAGCGGCGTGGACGTTGAGGCCGATCCCAATCACGCAGATCCGCTCTGTCCCCTCCTGGATCGCATCGACGAGAATCCCTCCTGCCTTGCGACGGCCGAGCCAAAGATCGTTTGGCCACTTCAGGCGGGCGACCACGCCGAATTCCTCGAGCGTCTCGGCTACCGCGACACCGAGGGCGGCCGCCAAGGCCTCGGGTCGAAAGTTCGCTCCGCGCAGCAGAATCGAGAGGAGCAATCCCGAGCGGGGAGGAGAAAGCCAAGCACGTCCCTGGCGACCTCGCCCCTGGGTCTGACCATCGGCCAGCACGACCGATCCGTCCACCGCCCCCGAGCGACTGCGCGCCAGCAACAAGTCGGAAGTGGACGAGACGATGCCGAGGCCGTGGATCTCGCGGCCGAAGCGGGTGCCGGCGAGGGCGCGGCGAAGCTGATCCAGTCGGAGAGGAGTAGGCAGGAACATCAGGGATTAGACGCGGCGTGGATCTTGAAGGACAGGTCGAGGGCGCGCACGGAGTGGGTCAGCGCTCCCACCGAGATTCGGTCGACCCCGAGGGCCGCCAGAGACGTCACGCGATCGAGGGTAACGCCGCCAGAAACTTCGAGGAGCGGGGAGCGCCCACCCTGGTTGCGACGCAAGACCGCTGCCCGGATGTCCTCGGTCGAAAAATCGTCCAGCATGATGACGTCGGGAGCGGCCTTCAGGGCAGACTCGAACTCGGGGAGCGTTTCCACTTCGATCTCGATCGCGATCCCTCGGGTCTGCCTCGATCGTGCGCGTTCAACGGCCTTGGCGATTCCCGCGGGGCCGGCGCCGAGGCCGGACAGAGCGACATGATTCTCTTTGATGAGGATCATGTCCGCGAGGCTGGCACGGTGGTTCAAGCCTCCACCGACGGCTACGGCGTATTTGTCGAGATCCCGATGCCCGGGACAGGTCTTGCGGGTCTCCTGAATTCGGGCGGCGCTGCCCGAGACAGCATCGACGTAGGTCCGGGTTGTGGTGGCGATCCCCGACATGCGCTGGACGAAGTTCAGAAGGGTGCGCTCGAGCCCGAGCAACTCGTTGGCGTAGCCGGAAGCGATGGCCAGCACTTGATCCGGGTGAACCAGATCACCATCCGAAGCGAAACATTCCGCCCTTACGCTAGGGAAGGCGCGGATCAGCGGCGACTCGGGCCACAGTAGGAAGAGTCCCGCGATCACGCCGGGCGCCTTGGCTCGCAGCTTTCCGATGGCTTCTCGCTGGGCGGGCACCAGCGCGCGGGTGGTCACGTCCTCGCGGACAGCATCCTCTTCGAGGGCCAGCCGGACGAGGGTGGCGAGCGCGGGACTCGCGAGGAGGGCGGCGTCACTTGGTCGGTGAGGGTGGGTCATGTGAGGGGATCTGGGCAGAGTTAGTGGCCGGGGCCAGTTCGTCCTGCCATTTACTCCGCAAGATTGCGCTCACCCCGGGCAGCGCAAGGGCCGAGGCGTGAGCGGAGGGAGGTAGGAGCCGAACGAACCGTTGGAGCTCGCGCGCCCTTGTGGGGCCAACCCCTTCGAGGGACGCGAGGACATACCACGGGGATCGAGCGAGATCTGCCTGGGTTGCCACAAAGTGAGGCGCTTGCGAAGACCCACCCACGAGCTTGGCCATTCCGAGGATCGCCACGAGGAGGATGACGCCTGGGAAAATCGCCCGCTCCGTGGCCGCGACGTCTGGCTTCATAGCCCTCTGACTCATTCTCGAGCCCGCGAGACCAAGAAATTCCCGGGGATTGACCCTGGCCTTAAGGTCCTGTAGGCTCCGGAGTTAGGAGTGCTGCTTAGCTCCACCAAGACCCTTGGACGGCGACCCCATCCCCTCGTTTGAGACAGGTATGGCCACGATCACCAAGAAGGAGCTCGTCAACCGGATCTCGGCCAAGACCGGGCAGACCAAGATCATCACCAAGGACATCATTCAGATGTTCCTAGAGGAGATCGTGACGGAGTTGGGGGGCGGCAATCGGCTTGAATTTCGCGAGTTTGGCGTCTTCGAGATCAAGCATCGGGCGGCCCGTTTGGCACGCAACCCGCGCACCGCGGAGGAAGTCCAGGTGCCGTCGAAAAGTGTGGTCAAGTTCAAGGTCGGCCGCAGCATGAAGGACGCAGTGGACCGCTCGTTGGCGGCGCTGGAGACCGGACAGGTTTTGCCGGTGTTGCCGGACCTGGAAGACGAAGACGACGGGGACGACGACTCCTGAGCCGTCGAGTTCGGACCCGGGAGGGGGACCTAGTCCTGGGGTCGAGGTCGGCTTGATCAATCGGGGGGCCCGGCCGGAACCTGCTCAATTCTCGGGCCCGGGCTGCCTGTGGAGGGCGTGCGCTAAGTCCAACCGGCTGAGCGTGTTAGGTGACTAAACGTCGCCCATTCGGCCCAATGTCCCCCCTCCGCTCTACCCTCGGAATCCAACCCCACGGAGGATTCCATGAAAGAGTTTTTGACCGACGCGCTCGTCGCGGCTCTGTTTGCTCTCGTGATCGTCTGGATCAAGTCCTGAGCGTCCCCCCCGGACCTGCGAACTCGCCCCATAGCCTGTCTCGACAATTTGCCGGAAAATCGCATTCAGTCGGCCCCCTGATGGTGGTTTCTCAGCCCGGGCAGCCGTGATACTGCCGAGGTGACTCGAACCCCGCTGGCCAGCGAACTTCAGACCCTGATCTGGGCACTCCTCGGAGCCGTGGGAAGGCTCACCCAAGGAGGCCACTCGAAGACTGGCCGTTCACTCGCCACAATGTCCCCCCGCGGTGCCCTCCGGGCGAAGGCGGGGGAGTGTCCATGGACGCGCATGCGGTGGCCGTGTTGGGTTACGAGGAGGTGAAGGTTCACCTCGCGGGGCTGGCTCAGAGCATTTTGGGCCGGTCGGTGATCGAGCGTCTCCGGCCCTCATCGGATCGGAATCGCTTGCAGGCCAGTCTAGAGCAGGTTGACGAGGCGAGACGGTTGTTGGATCGGCAGGTGGTGCCCCCGTTCGGTGGGCTCGCCGATGTCATGGCCCGGGTGCGAGCCGGGCATGTCCACAGTCGAGGACTCGAACCTCCCGAACTGCATGCGGTGCGCCAACTGATTCAGGGCGCCCACCAGCTCCGGCAGTTTTTTCAGTCGCAGGCATCCTTGACGCCCTCGCTATTGAGGCTCGTGCAGAAGCTGCCCGACCTCGGACCCCTGGTAGTAGCGATCGACGATGCCATCGAGCCGCCCGGCGAAGTCAAGGACCATGCTTCGCCGCTCCTCTTCGATCTTCGTCAGCGGATTCGCGACCTCGAGGACAAGGTCCGCGTGCTCATGAACGAATTGGCCACCGGGCCGCGCTATCGCACGTGGCTCCAGGAGAAGGTCTTCTCCGTCCGCAACGGACGCTACGTCTTGCCGGTGCGCCTCGACCAGAAGGGATATGTGCCGGGAATTTTGCACGACAAAAGCGCCAGTGGAAGCACCGCCTTCGTAGAGCCTCGTGAGGTGATCCCGCTCGCCAACGACCTCGCCGAAGCTGAACTCGATGCTTCGAAGGAAATCGCCCGCATCCTCCTCGAGCTGTCGAAGCGCGTGTACGCCGACGAGGCGGCGATCGCCACGACGCAGGAAGTGTGCGCGTGGCTCGATTTCACGTGGGCACGGGCACGCCAGAGCCAGGCTCTCGGATGTACCTCGCCGAGACTCGCGACGGACCGCACGATCAGGCTTCGCTTGGCGCGACATCCCTTGCTGGCCATCGCGCACCACTCTGACCCGACCCGACCCGCGGTCGTGCCATTCTCCCTCACATTGGGCGAGGAGCATCGCCTGATCGTGGTCACCGGTCCGAATACCGGCGGGAAAACTGTGTTGCTCAAGGCGGTGGGGTTGTTCCAGCTCATGTTTCAGTCGGGGCTCCATGTTCCCGTCGGCTCGGGCTCGGAGTTGCCGTGCCTCGACGGAGTGTGGGCCGACATCGGCGACGAACAGAGCATCGCGCAGAATCTCTCCACATTCAGCGGCCACATCACGCAGGTAGCGGCAATTCTTCGCCAGGCGACCCCTCACTCCTTGGTTCTCCTGGATGAACTGGGAGCGGGCACGGATCCGACCGAGGGTGCGGCCCTGGGGGAGGCGCTGCTTTCCCACCTGCTTCAGAGTGGGCATCTCGTGATCGTGACCACTCACTTGTCCACCCTGAAGGAATTCGGCTTTTCGCGCGAAGGGGCGGAGAACGCGTGCATGACCTTCGACACCGAGAGCCTCATGCCCACTTACGGACTATTGGTTGGCCAGCCGGGGTCGAGTCAGGCCTTGGCGATTGCCGCGCGCTACGGACTGCCGGAGGCGGTGATCAGCCTGGCCAAGGGACTGGTATCGGCCCAGGCCGCCCGTACCGACAGCCTGATGACCGACCTGATGAAGTCCCGCGTGAGAGCTGAGGCGGCGCGGCAGCGCTCGGAGGACCTCGTTCAGGCGAGTGAAGAGCGACTGGCTCGAGCCGAGGGCGCGCTGAAGGAGGCCGAGGCCGCTCGGGATCGCGTCGAACGGGAAGCCGAGTCGGAAATTTTGAGGATCTTCGAGAGTTTGCGAGAAGCCGCCCGTCCCCATCTCAACGCGCTCAAGAATGTTCCCAAGGCGCTCCTGCCCAATTTGCTGGGTTTGGAACAATCGCTGGAGCGCCACGCCCGCATGACCCCGTTCCAGGAGCGACGCCGCAGTTTCCTGAAGGACCTGAAGAAATACGACGAGGTCTACGTCCCCAAGTATCAGCAAATTGCGCGGATCGAAAAAATGAATCGCGCCGAGGAGCGGCTCTCCGTCAAGATCGGCGCCATGACCCTGGAAATAGGATTCGACGACGTGTCGTGGGTCACCCCTCCCGATGCCAAACGGACGAATTGATCAGCGCCGGTAGTGGTACGGATGACTGAAGCTGCCGCGTCCGGCGGCGTGCCACGCGAGCAATATCGAGAATTGTGAAGGGCTGGGTTCGTGCGGAATTTGCTCGCGGGGATCCTGCTCGAGGGAAAACTCGTAGGCGATGCCGATTCGTCGGTGCCAGACCAATTTGGTGTTTCCGTCCGCCGCCAGCAGCGCGTAGGAATCGTCGAAGGCATTCAGGCTCACGACCGGCCGGGGCGGGAGTCGTTCGGTTTCGCCGCGCAGGAGGGGGCCGAGCGAACGCCCGTGGAAGCGTCCCGGATTGGAGCGGCCGGTCCATTCCGCGATGGTCGGCGCCAAGTCGATCGCGGCGACCGGGTCATCGATTCGCCTCGGGCGGTAGTCGGGATGCTTGATCAGGAGCGGAATTCGTAGTTGCTCCTCGTAGGGGAGGAACCCGCCGTTGCGGCCGTGTTCCCCGAGCCCCGTGCCGTGATCGGCAAAGACCACCATCGCCGTTCTTCGCCACTCTCCCAGAGCTTGAAGCGCCGCGATCAGGCGACCGAGTTCTCGGTCCGCCTTCGCCAATTCCCCGTCGTAGCGATCCGCCGCGGAAGTGCCGAACTCGGCCACGGGGTTTTCGTTGAACCAGGGAGCGTGCGGGCTCGTGTAATGCACAAAGGTGAAGGTCCCGGACAATCCACGGGCGACCCGCTCGCGGTGGAGCGTATTCCAGGTCTCGATGACACCGGTGGTCTTCTGGGAATCCTGGTCCAGAGTGTCGGCGTTTTGGAATGGCAATTCGTGCCACTGGAACCCAGGTTGCCGCGAGTCCCAATGACGATGGAAGGCCTCCGCGCTGACGCCGTTGAAGTCGCTACCGGTCACCGTGATCACGAAGTCCGTCGTGCCAGCCTCGGACAGGTCCTTCACCACGAATGGTCCGTGGTCCTCCGAGACCATGCAGCGGGAGGAATATTGGCCGGTCATGAGACATCTCACCCCCAGCGTGGTGGCAGTCGCATTGCTCCGCGCCCGAGTGAAGACGGCCGCATCGTTCGCAAGGGTCTGCAGGTTGGGGGTGTTCGCGCGTACGTGCCCGTACGTGCCCATGCGGTCGGGGCGCGCCGCGTCCCAGAGCACCATGACGAGGGCGAGATCACGGGAGGATGTACCCGGAGCTGTGAACGGATCCTGCGATCCGACGATGAAATCGGAGAGCAATTCCGGGCGCTTCGGAAGCACATCACCGGACCCGGAATCGACCACGTTTCCGAAACTCAGTCCCATCCATGGCAAGAGGGTTGCCAATCGCGAGTTTTCGTGAAGCGCGATGCGGCCTCGGAGGGATCCGGACCACCCGCCACCGAAGAGGCCGACCGAGGCGAGAAAAATTGCCAGGGCTGCCGCGGAGTATCGCTGCGGGAGCGATCGTGTCGCTGCACTCACCAACGAGATTGCCGCAACGACGGACAGAATCGCGAAGGCGGGATAAAGCCGCAGGCGCAAGTCTTCGATCGATGGCCACAAGGCAAAGTTGGAGAGTGTGAATACGGATGTGGCGAGAGTGAGCACCCACGCACGGCGCCAGGCGGGACGATCCCCCAAGTCGTTGTCCGCGCGATTATTCAGGGGCGGAATGGGCCACCACGCAAACGGCGACCCGAAGAACTGGGGAAGCAACGCGGCGGGGGCGGCCAATTCGCTGCGGCGGTGCCGCGATGCGAGTGATCCCGCGCTGATCCACGCGAGGGCTGCGAGGACTGGCGGCCAAACCCCGAGAGCGGAAATCTCGTCGCCCAAGCACCCTCGCAAAATCGCGGCGACGCCCAGGGCGCTCACGAGTGCCACGAGGGCGGTGCCGACTCGGGCGCCCTCGAGTCGCATCGACAGCCACCTGAGGAGGAAAAAGGACAGCACCAAGGCGATTGCGGCGAGGGGGGCGAGTACCAACCAGATCCGGGATACGACGAAGGCGCTCGCCGGGAGGTCGGACGCAAGGCTCGGCAAGTGGTGACGCAGGCAGACGGATTCCACGATGGTCGCGACCGCGACTCCGAGACCGGTGCTGAGAAGGAGTTGGGAGAGTGTGGGGTACCACGGTAGGGCGCGGACCACTGACGGATCGCCGGAGATCATGACAGGGCGGGCCCGGAGGAAATGGGTGACCCAAAGGACACTCATTCCGGCCACGAGCGGGGGGGCGGCGGTGGGCCAAACCGCGGCGGCGAGGAGGAGCGGGGTCGACGCGACATGGCGCCAGCCTGGGCTCCGCTTCCCACGGCGCTGGGCCATGAGGAGCCGCAGGACCCAGAGAAAGAGGGCCGCCCAGGGCAGAAAAGGTCGCGCCCGAAACAAGAAGATGGCCGGGGCAAACTCGTCGGCCGGAACCGCGGAGAGGGCCGCGAGGCGGTCCAACAAATTGGCCAGGAGAAGGAGGAGGGGCGCGATCATGGATTCCGCCACCCTACGACGACCGGGCGAACTCCTCGCGGCGGAGTTGGAGGGCGAGCGCTTTACGCCGAGGGGCGGGCCCCGGTATCGTTGGCGAGGGTAGCCATGAGCAGACTGCGATGGATCACCGCCGGGGAGTCCCACGGCGCGGGCGTGTTGTGCGTGGTCGAGGGTCTCCCCGCCGGGCTCCCGATCGATCTTGCCGCGGTGGACGAAGAACTCCGGCGACGTCAGCAGGGTTATGGGCGCGGCAAGCGCATGCAGATCGAGCAGGATCGAGCCCGAGTCCTGAGCGGCCTGAAGCGGGGTAAAACCCTGGGCAGCCCGATCACGATTTTGATCGAGAATCGGGATCACCGGATCGATGACTACCGCCGCTTGACGCGACCCCGTCCTGGCCACGCCGATCTCCCGGGGGCCTTCAAGTACGGGACCACCGATTGCGGGGACGTGATGGAGCGAGCGTCCGCCCGGGAAACCGCGGCGCGGGTCGCAGCGGGGGCACTCGCGATGCAGTTTTTGGCGGCAACCTCCGTGCATCTCCATGCCGCGGTGACCCGAATCGGTGAGGTCCCGTTGCCCCTTTTTTTCGGCACTTTGGAGGAAAGAGCCGCGCGGACGCGTCGCTCCGCGCTGTTCGCGGAGGACGAGGGAGCTACGGGAGTCGCGGTGGCCCTCATCGATGCTTGTCGCGAAGCCCAGGACACCGTGGGCGGGCAGTTTGTGGTCGAGGCGCATGGCCTGCCCATCGGCCTCGGTTCACCCATGCAGTGGGATTCACGTCTGGATGGCCGCCTGGCCCAGGCCGTAATGGCGATCCAAGGCATCAAAGCGGTCGAAATCGGGGCCGGGGTTTTGGGGGCGGAACTGCGGGGATCACAGTTTCACGATCACATCCTGCCGGGAGGCGGCCGAACGACGAATCGTGCCGGTGGTCTCGAGGGTGGCATGACCAACGGGCAGCCGGTGTGCGTCCGGGCGACCATGAAGCCCATTCCATCCGTGCGCCAGGCCCTTCCTAGTTACGACCTCGAAACGGGGGAGGCGGTTCCCGCCGTGTACGAACGATCCGATGTCTGCTCGGTGCCGGCGGCCAGTCGAGTCGGGCTCGCCTCCGTAGCCCTGGTCTTGGCGGATGCGCTGCTGGAAAAGACCGGGGGAGACGCCCTACCCGAGGTCTTGGTCAACTTGGCAGGAGTGCGCGCCCGAACGCCCCGGAGTTGAACGGGGACCGGTCGGGAGGTAAGACCGACCGGCGGCTTCTGCGGATCCCCGCAGGCGTGCCCGGTCGTCTCTTGTGATGCAAGGTCGCAAGAGCCTTCTTGAGCTCTGAGGTTCGGGTTGTAACATGCGCAGCCCGCGCCCCCGGGTTGCGCCCTGCCAGCGTAGCTCAATCGGCAGAGCAGCGGTTTTGTAAACCGCAGGTTGACGGTTCGATTCCGTTCGCTGGCTCTACGGTTCGGGCTCTGGGGACGGGGTTCGGTGGGCTGAAGTTCCGCCGGACGAGTCACGCAACAAGTCCGGGGAGATACCGAAGCGGCCAAACGGGACAGACTGTAAATCTGTTGGCTTAACGCCTACGAAGGTTCGAATCCTTCTCTCCCCATCCCTGCCGGTGTTCGGCATCGGTGGGAGTAAGCGGGTGTAGCTCAGTGGTAGAGCCCCAGCCTTCCAAGCTGGTTGCGAGGGTTCGATTCCCTTCACCCGCTCTCGGTCTTCCTTGGAGGACCACCCGAAGCGAGGAGCTTGCTCCGAGCCTCGGTCGACAACCTGACAACGCTACTGTAGCTCAGTCGGTAGAGCACCTCCTTGGTAAGGAGGAGGTCCCGGGTTCAAGTCCCGGCAGTAGCTCCATCCAAGCCTTCCTGGGGTCGACGCCCCGGGAGGGACAGAATTTGCCTGGAGATGGGCGAAAAGCCCTGGGGTGCCCGCGCAGGCGGGAACGACGACAAGGAGTGTTCGGTCATGGCTAAGGAAGTCTTCGTCAGGAATAAGCCTCACGTCAACATCGGCACGATCGGCCACGTTGACCATGGCAAAACCACGCTGACCGCCACCATCACGAAGTCCCTCGCTCTCAAGGGGCTGGCGCAGATCCGCAACTACGATCAGATCGACAACGCCCCCGAAGAGAAGGCGCGCGGTATCACCATCAACACCGCTCACGTCGAGTACGAGACCACCAACCGCCACTACGCCCACGTCGACTGCCCCGGCCACGCGGACTATGTGAAGAACATGATCACGGGTGCGGCCCAGATGGACGGCACCATCCTGGTCGTCTCCTCGGCGGACGGCCCGATGCCCCAGACCCACGAGCACATCCTCCTGGCTCGCCAGGTCGGTGTCCCCGCCATCGTGGTGTTCATGAACAAGGTCGACCAGGTCGACGACCCCGAGCTCTTGGACCTCGTCGAGGTCGAGATCCGCGAACTCCTGAGCAAGCACGGCTTCCCCGGCGACAAGACCCCCGTGGTCAAGGGCTCCGCGCTCAAGGCTTCGGAGGCGATCGACAAGGGGGCCAAGCCCGATCACGCCGACCTCAAGTGCATCTATGAGCTCATGGATGCCGTGGATGCCTTCATCCCGGAGCCGAAGCGCGAGATCGACAAGCCGTTCCTCATGCCCGTCGAAGACGTGTTCTCGATCGAAGGTCGTGGAACCGTGGTGACCGGGCGCGTCGAGCGCGGGATCGTCAAGGTGAACGACAACCTTGAGATCGTCGGGCTCATGCCCGAGCCGAGGAAGACGGTGTGCACCGGCGTCGAGATGTTCCGCAAGGTGCTGGACGAGGGCCGAGCCGGCGACAACGTCGGCGTGCTCCTCCGTGGCACCAAGAAGGAAGAGGTCGAGCGTGGCCAAGTTCTCGCGGCCCCCGGCTCGATCACTCCCCACACCAACTTCGAGGCCGAGGTGTACATCTTGAAGAAGGAAGAGGGTGGACGTCACACCCCGTTCTTCACTGGCTATCGCCCGCAGTTCTACTTCCGCACCACCGACGTGACCGGAACCGCCAAGCTGCCTGATGGCGTCGAGATGGTGATGCCTGGCGACAACATCAAGATGTCGATCGAACTGATCTCTCCGATCGCCATGGACGCCGGCCTCCGCTTCGCCATTCGCGAAGGTGGCCGAACGGTCGGCGCTGGTGTGGTCGCGAAGATCATCAAGTAGCCAATAGGCGAGGGCCGACCGGCGCGCGCCGGAGCCCTCGGTGAGTTGGCATCTCAAGGACGTCCGAGCGGGCCTGTGGGCACGCTCGGACCCCTGTGTTGAAGGATCAGACCTCCCGAACCGAGTTCGGGAGCGTGCGAACGGAGTGGGGATCGACGATGGAGACCTACAAGAAGGGCGAAGGCACGCTGGTTCGGCGAATCGTGTTCTTCGCGATCGCCGGGATCCTCGTCTGGGGTGGCCAGGGGTTCTATACCTGGTTGATCAACCTCGACATGTTCAACGGCCTATTCCGCAAGGGGCTGGTCGGGGGCGAGGACGGGACATTCATCCCCGTCTTCAACCAGCGGCTGAATCTCGGCTTCGTTCTCGGTTGGGGTTTTTCCATCCTGTCCATCTGGGGACTCTGGAAGTGGTTGAACCGCCCGAAGGTTGCCGACTTCCTCATCGAGACCGAAGAAGAACTCCGCAAGGTTTCCTGGCCCACGTGGAAGGACGCCTGGAACTCGGCCCTGATCGTGCTTGCGTTTGTCGCTCTGCTCACGGTATTCCTGTGGGTTTGCGACGTCGGCACCTACAATCTGCTCGCTTTGGCCCTCGCCTGAGCAAGGCACGACGATGACTGAACAAATCCCTGACCCTTCGCTGGTGGCCGCGGAGTCCATTCCGCGCCCAGCCGGCGCCGTCTGGTTCGCGGTTCGCGTCCAGAGCAACAAGGAGGAGTCGGTCAAGCGCAACATGGATCGCCGCATCGAGCTTCGCGGCCTTCAGCGCAAGATCGTGCAGGTCGTCGTTCCCACCGAAAAAATTGCCGAGATCAAGAACGGCAAGCGCCGCACTCGCCAGGTCAAGACTTATCCCGGGTACGTCCTCGTCGAAATGCTGATGGACGACGAGACCTGGGCGTTCGTCCGGGAAACCGGCGGAGTCGGCGACTTTGTGGGCGGGGGCGGGAACATCCACCAAAAGCCCTTTCCCCTGCGTCCCGAAGAGGTCAACAAGATCTTCGGACTTGAGGTTCCTGGTCAGGAACCCGCCAAGATCAAGATCAACCTCTCGACCGGAGACAAGGTCAAGATCCGCGAAGGCCCCTTCGAGAACTTCGATGGCGTCGTCGAGGAGATCAACGAACAAAAGGGAACGGTGCGGGTCACCGTGACCATTTTCGGCCGGGCCACGCCGGTCGAGCTCAAATACTGGGAAATCGAAGCGATCTGAGCGGCTCGGAGCTTTCGAACAAGGGTTCATCACATGGCCAAACAAGTCACCACGAAGATCAAGTTGCAGTGCCCGGGTGGGCAGGCCACTCCCGCTCCGCCCGTCGGCCCGGCTCTCGGACAGCACGGTGTCAACATCGGCATGTTCGTGAAGCAGTTCAACGACGCCACCAAGGCACAGCCGGGCATGATCATCCCGGTCGAAATCACCGTCTACAACGACCGATCCTTCGACTTCATCCTGAAGTCTCCCCCGGCGGCCGTGCTGCTGAAGAAGCTCGCGGGGATCCCCAAGGGAGCGGGTCGGCCCAAGGCCGAGACGGTGGGGCAGGTGACGCGGGCGCAGGTTCGCGAAATTGCCAAGATCAAAAAGAACGAACTCAATTCGGCTTCGGAAGAAGCCGCCATGCGCGTGATCGAAGGAACTGCTCGTTCCTCGGGCATTCGCGTGGTCGATTGATGCGACAGTTTCCCCGCCTTCGCTCGGAAGGCGGACCTCGATGCGGTGGGCTTCCGGACGGGTCGGACCGCGTCGAGTTGGTGATGGCGTCCGGAGGAGCGAGGTGATGGCGCACAGAGGTAAGCGCTACCGAGCCGCCGCGTCGATCCGAGAGGCTGAAAAGCCCTACGGACTCGCGGAGGCGGTCGATCTCCTCGCGAAGTTTCCGAAGCCGAAATTCGACGAGACCGTCACGGTCACGATTCGGCTCGGGATCGACGCGAAGAAATCGGACCAAGTCGTCCGCGGTTCCATTTCCCTGCCACACGGCATCGGAAAGGAACTGCGGGTGGTCGTGTTCGCCGAGGGGGCTCGGGCCGAAGAGGCCAGGGCCGCTGGTGCAATCCAGGTCGGTTCCGCCGATCTCGCCGAGAAGGTTCTCGGCGGGTGGACGGAGTTCGACGTGGCGATCGCCAGTCCCGACATGATGAAGCATGTCGGCAAACTCGGTAAGGTCCTGGGCCCGCAGGGCAAAATGCCCTCGCCCAAGGCCGGAACCGTGACCATGGACATCGGGCAGGCCGTACGCGAGTTCAAGGCCGGCAAGATCGAGTTTCGCAACGACGCCGGCGGCAATCTGGCCGCCCCCATGGGGAAGCGATCCTTCCCGAAACAAAAGCTCCTGGACAACATCCAGGCTTTCCTTACCTACGTCGGGACCCTGAAACCGCCTACTGCCAAGGGCAATTTCGTGACCAAGGCAGTTCTGGCGGCGACGCAGAGCCCCGGCATCCGCATTTCGGTCGGTTAGTCGAGGAGGCACAACCATGAGTAAAGCCATCAATGCTGCCTTGATCGACAGCCTCGAGAACGAGTTGAAGAACTCGGACTCCTGCGTTCTCGTCGGAACGGTCGGCATGACCGTGGCCGAAGCGAGCGCATTCCGCAACAAGCTTCGTGGTCACTCATTCCGCATGCGGGTCGTGAAGAACGCTTTGGCTGCCAAGGCGTTCGATCGGCACGGATGGAACGGATTGGGAGATCGCCTGAAGGGTATGTCCGCCGTCGTCTACGGAGGCGAAGGCGCGATCGCGATCAGCAAGATGCTGGTCGCGGAAAAGAAGACCCTGAAGGAGAAGCTGGTCATCCACGGTGGTTACTCGGAAGGGGAGGTCGTCGATGCTGCTGGCGTCGATGCGCTTTCCAGGGTTCCGGGGCGCCCCGAACTCTTGAGCATGACGCTCGGGGGCCTTGCCGGCCCGATCAGCGGCATGTCTCGGAACTTGGATGGCCTCTTGACCGAAATGCATGGGCTCTTGACCTCGCTTGCCGACCAAAAGGAAAAGGCCGGCAGCGCGGCGTGAGAGCAGGTAGTCCCTGAGCACAGCACCCGTTCCCCCTCGCGACCAGCGCGGGAGAACTCGTGGAGAACAAGAAAATGTCGACGACCACTTACCCTGAGAAGATTCAGAAGATCCTTGATTCGATCGGTGACATGACCGTCCGCGAGCTCGTTGAGCTCAAGGAAGCCTTCAAGACCACCTTCAAGGTCGAGGCGGCTGCTCCCGTGTTCGCCGGCGCGATGCCCGGCGCGGCGGCGGCGGCGGCTCCGGCCGTCGAAGAGAAGACCACTTTCGATGTGGTCTTGAAAGAAGGCGGCGCCAACAAGATCGCGGTGATCAAGGTCATCCGCGAGATCACGAGCCTGGGCCTGAAGGAGGCCAAGGATCTCGTCGATGGCGCTCCCAAGACGGTGAAGGAAGGCGCTTCGAAGGAAGACGCCGATGCTCTCAAGAAGAAGCTGACCGACGCGGGTGCGACGGTCGAGCTCAAGTGATCTTCACCCTCCAGGGTGGTCGGGACGCGAGGGGGTTCGGCTCCTTCCTCACGTTCCGAATGAGAGCGAACAAGGGCCCCTCCCGAAGGTCGGGAGTGGTTCGAGCCGAACGTTTCTAATGCAGCGGGTACGTCCATCGCTCCAAGCGACCGGGACAGGCGGCGCGCGACCTCATCCTCCAAGCCGTTTTGGCGGGGGACGGGTGGCGTGCCGCTTGTGCTGTTCCTGAGCGGTGGACCTTCGCCGAGGTGAGACGATGACTTTGCAGTCGCGGAACTACGGGCGCGGGGACGAGGTCTTGCCGGTCCCGGATCTGACCGAGCTTCAGATCAAGTCGTACCGGGAATTCCTCCAAGAGGATGCCCCGGTGGCGGAGCGCAAGCTCGTGGGGCTCGAAGGCATTCTGCGCGAAACGTTTCCCATCGAGTCCTACGACAAGACCATGAAGCTGGTCTATCTGGGCTACGAACTCGGGAAGCCGCGCTACAACCCCGAGGAGTGCCGTCTGCTGAAGCAGACCTTCGGCATGCCCTTCAAGGTCCGAGTGCGACTCGACAAAGCGGAGCCGGTCGAAGAGGACGTCTATCTAGGGGAAATTCCCCGCATGGTGGGCGGGGGTGAGTTCATCGTCAACGGCGCCGAGCGGGTCATCGTCTCTCAGCTCCATCGCTCCCCGGGGGTCGACTTTTCCGTCGACGTGCAGTCCGGCGAAAAGAAGCTCCACTCGTGCTGGATCATTCCGGAGCGTGGCTCCTGGATCGAAATCAACGTCACGAAAAAAGACGTTCTGAACGTCAAAATCGATCAGAGCGGCAAGTTTCTCGCGACGACCATTATCCGCGCGTTCGACCCGAAATACGGGACCGACGAGGCCATCATCCGGCTGTTCCATCCCACGAAGGTGGTCAAGCTCGGCAACAAGGCCGCCCTCGAGAAGATTCGCGGCGCCTTCGTCGTCGGGGCCATTGTGGATCCCGAAAGCGGAGAGCCTCGCGTCGCCTCCGGCGAGCAGCTCACCGACGAGCATCTGAAGGACATCGGCCGATCCGACCTCACCGAGATCGAGATCATCGACGGCCAGCCTCGCGAGTTCCTGCTCCTCAACACCCTTCGCGAGGATACCGCGAAGACCCACGAAGAAGCTCTGCTTCGGATTTACCAGCGCTTCCGACCCGGGAATCCGCCCCAGCTCGAGAAGTCGCGCGACCTGTTCAACGAGAAGTTCCGGGACGCTGCCCGGTATCGACTCGGCAAGGTCGGGCGCTTCCGCCTCAACCGTAAGTTCAACCAGACCGTCTCCGAAGAGGAGATGACCTTGACCGTCGACGACTTCATCAGCGCGATGAAGTACATCCTCGCCCTGCGGGCCAACGACCCGGCTGCCGAAGTGGACGACATCGACCACTTGGGCAACCGGCGTGTGCGCACGCTCTGCGAGCTGGCCGCCGACGAGTTCCGCAAGGGCTTCCTCAAGCTTCGCAAGACGGCGCAAGAGCGCATGAACCTGGAGAAGGACAACCTCACTCCTCGTGCGCTGATCAACGCCAAGACGATTTCGTCGTCGATCGATTACTTCTTCGGTCGTGGCGAGCTGAGTCAGGTGGTCGACCAGACCAACCCCTTGTCCCAGCTCACCCACGAGCGCCGCTTGTCGGCCCTCGGGCCGGGTGGTCTCAATCGCAAACGCGCCGGATTCGAAGTGCGCGACGTGCACATCTCCCACTACGGTCGCATTTGTCCGATCGAAACGCCGGAAGGCACGAACATCGGATTGATCGCGAGCCTTGGGATCTACGCCAACGTCGACGAGTACGGCTTCCTCATCACGCCGTACCGCGTCGTGAACAAGGGCAAGGTCACCAACGAAGTCGTGCACCTTCGTGCCGACGAGGAGTCGAGGACGATCATCGCCCCGGCCGACGCTCCGATGGACGACAAGGGCCGCTTCACCGAAGAGCGCGTCATGGCGCGCATGTACGGCGACTTCCGCTTCGTGCCGAGGGAAGAGATCAACTACCTCGATATCTCGACGCGGCAAATCGTTGGGGTTTCGGCCAGCTTGATCCCGTTCCTCGAGCACGACGACGCCAACCGCGCGTTGATGGGTTCGAACATGCAGCGCCAAGCGGTGCCGCTGGTTCGCACCGAGCCTCCCGTGGTCGCCACCGGCATGGAGCGCGTGGTCGCCCGCAACAGCGGGATGGTGGTCACGGCTCGTCAGGCCGGAACCGTCAAGCGCGTCAGCTCTCAGGAAATCCAGGTCGGCGACGATGTCTATCGGCTGAAGAAGTTTGTCGGCCTGAATGAACGCACCTGCCTCAACCAAAAACCCATCGTGCGCGAGGGGGAGAAGGTGGAAGCGGGACAGGTCATCGCCGACGGCGCCGCTACGCACCAGGGAGAACTCTCCCTCGGGCGCAACGTGATGGTCGCCTTCATGACCTGGGACGGATACAACTTCGAAGACGCCATCCTGATTTCCGAGAACTTGGTCAAGCAGGACTACTACACCAGCATCCACATCGATTCGTACGAGACCGAAATCCGCGAGACGAAGCTCGGGCGCGAAGAATTCACGCGCGATATCCCGAACGTCTCCGAGCGGGCTCTGAAAAACCTCGATGACGACGGCATCGTGCGGACTGGCACCAAGGTTCGCCCCGGCGACATCCTGGTCGGCAAGGTCGCACCCAAGTCCAAGAACGAGCTCTCGCCCGAAGAGAAGCTCCTCCACGCCATCTTCGGACGGGCTGGCGAGGACGTGAAGAACGACTCTCTCGAAGTGCCGTCAGGCACGGAGGGGATCGTCATCCACACCGAGAAGTTCTCGCGCAAGGTCAACCAGACGGAGGAAGAGCGCCAGAAGAACCTGGCCGAGATCCGCAAGGCGGAGAGCACCTTCCTGCAGCTCTACAAAGAAGAGCTCACCGGTCTGACCGGGCGCTTGAACGAACTCCGGGACACGCCGCTCCACGATCCGAAGACGCGGAAGAAGATCGCCGCCGACGAAGCCAACGACATCCCACACCTCAAAGCGGTGCGGGAGATGATTTTCGCGGCGGTGGACGCCACCAAGGAAATCAAGATCAAGAAGACCTCCCAGGAGGTCATGAAGAAGTACTTCGACCGCATCGACGAGTACGAAACCGAGAAGACCAAGCGGGTGAACCGCCTGTCCCGCGGCGACGAACTCCCGACCGGCGTGCTCGAAATGGTGAAGGTGTACGTCGCGACGAAGCGACGCATCTCGGTCGGCGACAAAATCGCCGGTCGTCACGGCAACAAGGGTGTCATTTCGCGCATCCTTCCCGTCGAAGACATGCCATTCCTCGCGGATGGCACCCCCGTCGAGATGGTGTTGAACCCTCTGGGCGTTCCGTCGCGAATGAATGTCGGGCAGATCCTCGAAACCCACCTCGGGTGGGCGGCGAAGAAGCTCGGGGTTCAGGCGATCACTCCGGTCTTCGACGGCGCGAGCGAGCAGGACATCGAAGCCTTGCTCGGAGAAGCCGGCCTTCCCACCGAGGGGAAGGTCACTCTGTACGACGGTCGCACCGGGGAACCGTTCGAGCAGAAGGTGACGGTGGGCTACATGTACATGCTCAAGCTCCACCATCTCGTGGACGAGAAAATCCACGCCCGAGCCACGGGACCTTACTCGCTCATCACGCAGCAGCCCCTCGGCGGCAAGGCTCGTTTCGGTGGCCAGAGGTTCGGGGAAATGGAAGTGTGGGCACTCGAGGCGTACGGCGCCGCCTACATCCTCCAGGAGCTGCTCACCGTCAAGTCAGACGACGTCGACGGCCGCACGAAGATCTACGAATCGATGGTGAAGGGTGAAAACACCCTGGAGGCGGGCACCCCCGTTTCCTTTGACGTGCTCTGCAACGAAATCAAGGGACTTTGCTTGAACATCGAGCTGCACCGCGAACGCGCGCTGCTCGGCTGAGAGGCACGGAGATAGCCATGGATAGCCGTTACGAGAAGGTGAACGAGATCGCGAGCGTGAGCATCCGGCTCGCGTCTCCCACCGATATCCGCAACTGGTCCTACGGCGAGGTTCGCAAGCCGGAAACCATCAACTACCGCACCTACCGTTCGGAGAAGGACGGTTTGTTCTGCGAGCGCATCTTCGGTCCCGAGAAGGACTGGGAGTGCTTCTGCGGGAAGTACAAGGGCATCAAGCACAAGAACATCGTGTGCGACCGCTGCGGAGTGAAAATCACACACTCGCGCGAGCGCCGCACCCGGATGGGCCACATCAACCTCGCGGCTCCGGTCGCCCACATTTGGTTCTTCAAGGCCATGCCCTCGCGCCTCGGCACGATCCTGGCGATGAAGACGAACCACATGGAGCGGGTGATCTACTTCCAGGACTACGTGATCATCGATCCGGGAAATCCCGAGGAAACCAAGCTTCAGGAGAAGCAGCTCCTCACCGAGGAGGAGTACCGGGTCGCCCGCGAGAAACTGGGTAGCCGCTTCGAGGCGTCGATGGGCGCCGAAGCGGTCAAGAAGCTGCTCGGTCGCCTGGATCTCGGCAAGCTCTCCCAAGAACTCCGCATGGAGCTCCTGGAGACCAAGAGCAAGCAGCGCAAGAAGGACATCATCAAGCGCCTGAAGACCGTGGAGTCGCTGCGCGATTCCGAGAATCGGGCGGAGTGGATGATCTTGGACGTGATTCCGGTGATTCCTCCGGACCTGCGTCCCCTCGTGCTCCTCGAGAGCGGCAACTTCGCATCGAGCGATTTGAACGATCTCTACCGCCGACTCATCAACCGCAACAACCGCCTCAAGAAATTCCTCGACCTCAATGCTCCCGAAGTCATCATCCGCAACGAGAAGCGGATGCTGCAACAGTCGGTCGACGCGCTATTCGACAACGGGCGATGTCGCCGGCCGGTGCTCGGCAGCAGCAATCGTCCCCTCAAGTCCTTGACCGACATGATCAAGGGCAAGCAGGGCCGATTCCGCGAGAACCTGCTCGGTAAGCGCGTGGACTATTCGGCGCGCTCCGTGATCGTGGTTGGTCCCGATCTCAAACTCCACCAGTGCGGGTTGCCGAAGAAGATCGCGCTCGAGCTCTTCCAACCCTTCATCATCCGCCGACTGAAGGAGCTCGGTCTCGCCGACACCATCCGCTCAGCCAAGAAAATGCTCGAGCGGAAGGACGAGCAGGTTTGGGACATCCTCGAGGAGGTGATCCAAAACCACCCGGTCATCCTGAACCGCGCCCCGACCCTGCATCGCATGGGTATCCAGGCCTTCGAGCCGGTGCTCATCGAGGGCAACGCCATCCGCATCCATCCCTTGGTTTGCACGGGATTCAATGCGGACTTCGACGGCGACCAAATGGCCGTGCACTTGCCGCTGAGCCTCGAGGCTCAGATCGAGGCTCGGACCTTGATGCTGTCGACGAACAACGTGTTCTCGCCTTCGAACGGCAAGCCGATCATGGCGCCGACGCAGGACATCGTTCTTGGCTGCTACTACCTCACGGTGGCCGGCCCGGGCACGGTCGAGGTGACCAAGAACAAGAGCGGGGAGGAGACGCACAAAGCGTTTGCCAACCCCATCGAAGTCTTCCGGGCTTGGGCGGACCGCAAGGTCATGACCCATCAGCGCATCCGCATGCGGCTGCCCGGGCGTAGGCTCATCCGCGACGAGCGGGGGGAGCACGAGGTCGAGAACAAGATCATCGAGACTACGGTGGGTCGCGTGCTCTTCGACGATTCCCTTCCGAAGGGGATGCCGTACTACAACAAGGCCCTGAAAAAGAAGGCCCTCTCCGAAGTGATCGTGGACTGCCACAAGATCCTCGGGATGCAGGCGACGCTGAAGTTCTTGGACGACCTGAAGAGCATCGGCTTCAAGGCGTCCACGATGGCCGGCCTCTCCTTCGGCAAGAACGACATGAAGATGCCCTCCCGCAAGGCGGACATCCTCGTGCGAGCGACTCGCGAAGTCGAGGCGGTCGAAATGCGCCGCGAGCAGGGCGCCATCACCGAGAAGGAACGCTACAACCAGGTCATCGACATCTGGTCGCACGCCCGAGAGGACGTGGGCAAAGAGATGATGGAAGGGCTGAAGTCGGACCGCCGCGACGGTTCGAATTACATCAACCCGATCTATCTGATGGCCGACTCGGGCGCTCGAGGTTCGATCGACCAGATTCGTCAGCTCGCCGGGATGCGAGGCCTCATGGCCAAACCATCGGGCGCGATCATCGAGACGCCGATCAAAGCCAACTTCCGGGAAGGGCTGAGGGTGCTCGAGTACTTCTCCAGTACCCACGGCGCCCGTAAGGGATTGGCCGACACCGCCCTCAAGACGGCCGACTCCGGTTACCTCACCCGTAAGCTCACCGACGTCACGCAAAACGTGGTGGTCACGATGATCAACTGCGGAACCACCCGCGGCATCATCAAGGGCGCGGTGATGAAAGGTGAGCGCGTCGAAGTTCCGCTCAGCCAGAACATCCGGGGCCGAACCTCCCGCACGACGATCCGCGACATCATCACCGACGAACTCGTGGTTTCGGAGAATCAGCTCATCACCGAGGAGGCCGCGAAGCGCATCGAGGAGATGGGCTTCGAGAAAATCCAGGTGCGAAGCGGTCTGACTTGCGAGGCTCCGCTCGGAGTCTGCGCTTGCTGCTACGGCGCCGATCTCTCGCGCGGCATCCTGGTCGAAGTGGGTACGGCGGTGGGAATCATCGCCGCCCAGTCCATCGGAGAGCCGGGTACGCAGCTCACGATGCGTACCTTCCATATCGGTGGTACGGCGTCGCGCGCAGTTCAGGACAAAGACATCACGATCCGACGTCCCGGCACCATTGCTTACCGCGGTATCCGTACCGTGGAAGGCGAAGAGGGCCGCTCGACCGTTCTCAACCGCAACGGCTCCGTCGCCTTGATTGATGCCAAGGGTCGCGAGCTCGAAATCCACGACGTTCCGCTCGGCGCCATCATGAACCTCGCCGACGGTTCAGAGATCGATGCGGCCGCCGCCAAGAAGGGCCTCGTCCTCTGCGAGTGGGACCCTCACACTTCGCCGCTCATCGCGGATGTCTCGGGAACTGTCGAGTTCGAAGACATCGTCGAAGGCGAAACGATGAAGTGGGAAGCGGAATCCGGCAGCAAGAAGCGCCGCATGACGATCATGGAGCACAAGGGTGCGCTCCACCCTCAGATCATCGTGTTGGATTCGGACGGCACGAAGCTCCAGCAGTACCACGTTCCCGAGAAAGCGGGCGTCGAGGTCAAACCGGGCCAAAAGATCAAGGCCGGCATGGTCTTGGCCAAGCGGCCTCGGGAAGTGATCGGTACCCAGGACATCACGGGTGGTCTGCCGCGTGTCACCGAGCTCTTCGAGGCCCGGACTCCGAAGGACCCCGCGGTCATCGCGGAAATCGACGGCACCGTCGAACTCGGCGACAAGAAGCGGGGCAAACGCATCATCGTCGTTCGCAATGAACAGACGGCGACGGAGCGAGCCCACCTGGTTCCGCACGGCAAGTACCTGCGCGTCCACAAGGGCGACCGGGTTCGGGCCGGCGACCCCTTGGTCGAAGGTCCGCTCGTTCCTCACGACATCCTGCGCATCTCGGGCGAGGACGCGGTTCAGGGCTACCTGATGACCGAGGTCCAAAACGTGTACCGAAGCCAGGGTGTGACCATCGACGACAAGCACATCGAGATCATCATCTCGCAGATGCTGCGCAAGGTGCGGGTCTCCGAAGCCGGCGACTCGGACTTCCTTCCCGGAACCGTGGTGGATCGCCACCGCTTCAAGATCGAGAACAAGCGCATCCAGGAGGCTCAGGGCAAGCCGGCGTCGGCCGAACCCCTCCTCCTGGGCATCACCAAGGCCAGTCTCCAGAGCGACAGCTTCATCTCGGCGGCGTCCTTTCAGGAGACCACCAAGGTCCTCACGGAAGCGGCGATCGCCGGCAAGAAGGACAAGCTGGTTGGCCTCAAGGAGAACGTCATCCTCGGGCACCTGATCCCGGCGGGAACGGGATTCCAGACCTATCACGAAACCCTGATCCGCCACTCCTTCGAGGGTGGAGGACCGGCCCCTGAGCGCACCGCGGAAATGGTCGCGGGCTGAACCGGCTTGGGATCGGGCGGGCGGCGCGATACAGTGCCGCCCCGCAAGCCGATCTTGCTTTCCTCGGGATTTCGGCCCCTGCCGAGGGAATCACGACCTGCGAATCGATGGTGGCCGATCGCATTTGGATCTTGAGTCAAGAACGGTCAACGACCGGAGTTACGGCAGATGCCGACGATCAATCAACTGGTCCGCAAGGGCCGGGTTCAGCAGAAGCGGCGGAGCAAGTCTCCCATCCTCGACGCCTGCCCGCAAAAGCGGGGAGTGTGTCAGCAGGTGAAGACCATGACGCCGAAGAAGCCCAACTCGGCGCTCCGCAAGATCGCCCGCGTGCGTCTCTCGAATGGCAAGGAGACCACCGTTTACATCCCGGGCGAGGGGCATAATCTCCAGGAGCACTCGATCGTGCTCATACGCGGTGGCCGCGTGCGCGACCTCCCCGGTGTGCGCTACCACGTGATCCGCGGAACCCTGGACGCTTCAGGGGTCGATGATCGTCGTCGCAGCCGTTCGAAGTACGGGACGAAGCGTCCCAAGGGTAAGTGAGGTCGTCCTATGGCGCACAAGTACGAATCGACGGAGCGATTTCTGAAGCCGGACCCCAAGTACCAGAGCCGGCTCGTCTCGAAGTTCATCAACTGCATCATGCACGGCGGCAAGAAAGCCGCGGCGCGCATCGTGGTTTATGACTGCATGGAGCAGATTGCCAAGAAGATGCCCGGGGAGAATCCCGAGGCGGTCTTCCAGGCGGCGGTTTCCAACGTGAAGCCGGTTATTGAAGTCCGGTCCAAGCGCGTTGGTGGTGCCAACTACCAAGTGCCGATCGAGGTCAAGCGCAGTCGCCAGCAGACTTTGGCGTTCCGCTGGATCATCGAGGCTTGCCGCGGGCGCGGCGGGCGCCCGATGTCTCAGCGTCTGTCCGAAGAAATCATGGCCGCCTATCGCAAAGAGGGGGTCGCGGTCACGAAGCGCGACAACACCCACAAGATGGCCGACGCCAACAAGATGAACGCTCACTTCGCCTGGTAATTCAGGTCGATCACGCCGACGCTCGGGGAATGCCCGCGTCGGCGTTTTTTTGTTCGTAGGGGGACTCTCTCCCAAGGAACGAGGACTTCGATCATGCCGGAAGAGACGGACCTGGGTCGCATCCGCAACATCGGCATCATTGCACACATCGACGCCGGCAAGACAACCGTTTCCGAGCGCATCCTCTTCTACACCGGCAAAGAACATCGCATGGGGGAGGTCCACGAGGGCACCGCCACGATGGACTACCTCGAGGAAGAGCAGAAGCGTGGCATCACGATCACGTCGGCAGCCACGACCTGCCGTTGGCGCGACGTGGTCATCAACCTGATCGACACGCCGGGCCACGTCGACTTCACCGCCGAAGTCGAGCGCAGCCTGCGTGTGCTCGATGGCGCGATCGGGGTCTTTGACGGGGTTGCCGGAGTCGAGGCGCAGTCGGAGACGGTGTGGCGGCAGGCCAATAAGTACCGGGTGCCAAGACTCGCGTTCATCAACAAGCTCGACCGAGTGGGAGCCGACTTTTTCCGGGCCGTGGCTTCCATGAAGAAACGCCTGCCCGGTTGCAATCCGGTGCCACTGCTGCTCCCCATCGGAGCCGAGAAGGAATTTCGGGGCGTCGTCGACATCGTGAAGATGATCGCGATTTTCTACCAGGACGAGGCGTTCGGCGCTCGTTTCGTCGAAGCACCAATCCCCGAGGACGAGCTTGAGCTTGCGCAAGAATGGAGGGGCAAGCTACTCGAGGCCATCTCCGAGAACGACGAGCGGCTGATGGAGAAATTCGTGAGCGGGGACACGCCCAGCCACGACGAGATTGTCGCCGGGATTCGCAAGGCCACGATCGCCCGCCACATCACGCCGGTGTTCTGCGGCAGTGCCCTCAAGAATAAAGGGGTTCAGCGTCTCCTGGACGGAGTGCGCGCGTTCCTGCCCTCTCCCAAAGACATCGCTCCCGTGCGCACCAAAGTTCTTGGAACGAAGAAGGACGAAGAAGTCGCGATCGAGCCCGATCCGGAGAAGCCCCTGGTGGCGCTCGCGTTCAAGACGATCGTCGACAAACACGGCGATCTCACCTTCCTGCGCATCTATCAGGGAACCCTCACTCCCGGATCGCAAGTGCACAACGCGCGGACCGAACGGCCCGAGCGGGTCAGCCACGTCTACGAGATGCACGCGCGCGAACGCCTGCCACTCGAAAAAGCCACTGCCGGACAAATCGTCGCCGTGATCGGTCTGAAGGTCGCAGCGACCGGAGACACGCTGACCAGTCGAGGCTTCAGTGTGTCCCTCGAGCGTCCCGTTTTCCCCGAGACCGTAATTTCGCTGCGCGTCGAACCGAAGACTCTCGCCGATAAAGACAAGATCGCGGAGGTCTTGGGACGGATCGCCCGGGAGGATCCGACCTTCCGATTCGAGGTCGACGACGAGACCGGACAGCTCATCATCTTCGGAATGGGCGAACTGCACCTCGAAATTGTCACGAACCGCATGACCCGCGACTTCGGGGTCAGCGCCAACGTCGGCACGCCGCGGGTGGCCTACCGTCAAAAGCTGTCGGGCCCAGGTAGGGTGCGCCATCGCTTCGTGCGCCAGACCGGGGGACACGGGCAATTTGCGGAGGTGGACTTGGAGCTCGCGCCCAACGACGGCAAGGGTTTCCAATTCCAGAACTTTTGCGGACAAGGGGAGATCCCCAAGGAGTTCATCCCCGCCATCGAAAACGGCTGCCGCGCCGCCGCCCGATCGGGCGTGGACCTCGGGTACGAAATCATCGACGTCACCGCACGCCTGCATGGGGGCAAGACCCACGATGTCGACTCCAGCGACGTCTCGTTCGGAATTTGTGCCTCCCAAGCCTTCGACCTCGCGGCGAAAGAGGGGGGAGTGCACATCCTCGAGCCGGTCATGGCGCTCGAAGTCACAAGCCCTCCCGAATACCTCTCGGCAGTGATTGGGGATCTGAACGCTCGCCGAGCGCAGATTCAATCGCTTGAGACCAGCGTCGATCCCTGCGTGATCCAGGCCGACGTCCCACTCTCCGAAGTCTTCGGCTACGCGACCGTGGTGCGGTCTCTCTCCCAGGGCCGCGCCGCCTATTCGATGGAGCCCAAATTCTACGCCCCGGTTTCGGCCGCAGTGGCGGCCCGAATTGCGGCCGGCTGAGTAAATATTGGTCCGGAACTTGAAAGCAAGGCGGACCGTGGCAAACTCCCCCTCCTTCCGAAGGACTCGGAGTGATCCGAGCCACCGGGCAACCCTCCGGCGCGCAAGCGCCGACGGCCTGTGGCCAACGCCACGCCGACTCGCCACCATGGAATGGTGAACCGAGTCTAAAGCCGCCAGGGCAATGCCGAGAACCACGGGCGACGCTCCACGGAGCGATCGCACTTGGGGTGGTCTTGTTGCTTCGGAAAGCCTTGTAGACCGGACACGCGGGAGTCGCCAAGACTCATGGCCACGGACAGCATCAAGATTCGTCTCGAATCGTACGACCACGAAGCCCTGGACATCTCTGCCCAGGAGATCGTGGATGTCGCACGCCGCTCCGAGGCCCGCGTTCGGGGGCCGATCCCCCTGCCGACCCGCGTAGAACGCTACACGGTCTTGCGAAGCCCGCATGGAGACAAAAAGTCCCGCGAGCAGTTCGAGGTGCGCACGCACAAGCGGCTCATCTATTTGAGCCAGCCGACCAAAAAGACCGTGGATCTCCTCAGCAAGTTGAACTTGCCGGCGGGGGTCGAGATCAAGATCAAGGCCTGATTCAGGCGCTCCCCGGGTGCGGGAGCGAACCGAGTCAAGTCGAGGCGGCGCGCCGGGTGGCGCCCCGCAAGGGCGAACGAGAGCACTGGGCCCTCGTTCGACTCGACCTCCGAAGAGGTCGAGCAGTCGCTGGGAGCCTACTCACCGGTTAACGCCGCGTGAAAAACCTCCCTGAGAATCGCCAGGTTGCCATGGCTGACATGATCCTGGGACGCAAGGGTCGCATGACCCAACTCTTCACCGACGACGGTCGGTGCATTCCCGTCACCATCGTGGAGGCGGGTCCTTGCACCGTGACGCAGGTGAAGACCGCTGAGAAGGACGGCTACCGCGCTGTTCAACTCGCGTTCGATCCGGCGAAGGAGAAATCCCTCTCCAAGCCGGTGCTCGGTCACTTCAAGCGCGCGGGTGTCGACCCTCACCGGGTCCTCCGCGAATTGCGCTTCGAAGACGGCTCAACGCTGCCGGAAGTCGGCGCCAAAGTCCTCTGCTCCATCTTCGAGAAGAATCACTTCGTGGATGTGATCGGCTGGATGAAGGGGCGCGGCACCGCCGGTGTCATGAAGCGTCACGGCTTCCAAGGTCGCCCGGGCTCGCACGGTCACATGTGCCAGCGCCGTCCGGGCTCCATCGGAATGCACTCCTACCCGGCGCGTGTCTGGAAGGGCAAGCGCATGGCGGGACACTACGGAACGACCCGGGTCACGATCCAAAATCTGGAAGTGGTTCGAGTCGACGCCGAGAAGAACATCCTGATGATCCGGGGCGCTATCCCTGGTCCCACCGGCGGGCTCGTCATGGTCCGCGCTTCGAAGAAGCGCAAACCGACCCCGGCGAAGAAGGGCTGATGCCATGGAAATTCCCCTCTACGCAAACGGAAAAGCGGGCCGCACCGAGGTCGACGCGAGCTTCCTCGGCGACAAAGTGAAGTCCAAGACCCTGCGCGCGGCGGTCATTATGTACGAAGCCAACCTCCGGGTCGGCACGCACTCGACCCAGCGCCGCAGCGAGGTGAGCCGTTCGAAGCGCCAGGTCATGCCCCAAAAGGGAACCGGTCGCGCTCGGGTACGCCACCTCCAAGTCACCCAGTGCATCGGCGGCGGTCGTCCACACGGTCCAAAGCCCCGTGACTACAGCTACCGCCTCCCTCGGCGCGAACTTCAGGTCGCTCTCAAGTCGGCGCTCCTGTCCAAGTTCCGGGATGGGGAAGCCGCTCTGGTCGAGAGCTTCGGCCTGAACAAGCCGTCGACGTCCTCGGTCGCCAAAGTCCTGAAGGATCTCGGCTGCCTTGAGTCCTGCTTGGTCGTGATCGAAGCGTCCGACAAAAGCCTGGAACTCTCGGTTCGCAATCTGCCGCGCGTCAAAGTCAAGACGGCGGCGGAGATCAACGCGTACGACGTGGTGTTCTATCGCAACCTGCTCCTCACCAAGGGTGGGTTTGCGAAGCTGAAGGAGGCTCACTCCGATGCGTGATCCCCTCATCATCGTTCACCGCCCTCTTCTCACCGAGAAGAACACGCAGCGGGCGGACCGCCTCCGGGAGTACACCTTCTCGGTGGCCAGCAACGCGAACAAGATCGAAATCCGCCAGGCCGTCGAGGTCCTGTACGGAGTGAAAGTGGTGGCCGTCCGGACCTCCATCGCGAAGGGCCAGTTGCGACGTGTCGGGTGGCGAACCACCCGCGCTCCTGACCGCAAGAAGGCCATCGTCAAGTTGGCCGAGGGGCAAAAAATCGACCTGATCTGAGGCGCGCCTCGCGCGACCAGAAACAGATTCAACCGCCATGGCAATTCGCAAGTTCAAACCCACTTCCCCCGGCCGACGTCTTGGTTCGGTGCTTGTCTTCAAGGAAGACATCACGCGCACCACCCCGGAAAAGTCACTGCTTGAGCCCATTCGCGGCACGGGCGGTCGTAATTCCCACGGACGCATCACCTCGCGTCACCGCGGGGCCGGGGTCAAGCGCAGTTACCGCATCATCGACTTCAAGAGGACCAAGGACGGCGTACCGGCCAAGGTCTTCTCTGTGGAATACGACCCCAACCGATCTGCCAACATCGCCCTTCTGCACTACCTGGACGGCGAGAAGCGCTACATCATCGCGCCGCAGGGTCTGAAGGTCGGCACCACCGTGGTCTCCGGATCCGGAAGCGAGCCCACCCTCGGGAACTCGCTGCCGCTGATGGAAGTTCCGCTTGGCATGGAAGTGCACTGCGTCGAGTACAAGCCCGGAAAGGGTGCTCAGATGGTGCGCTCGGCTGGGATGAGCGCACGACTGCTCGCCAAGGAAGAAGGGATGGCCACGCTGGTTCTCCCCTCCGGCGAAATGCGCAAAGTGCAGCTCGAGTGCCGGGCCACGGTGGGAACGGTCGGAAACTCCGACCACCAACACGTCCGCATCGGCAAGGCAGGTCGCAATCGCCACTTCGGCATCCGGCCCCAGACGCGTGGCTCCGCGATGAATCCGATCGCCCACCCGATGGGTGGTGGTGAAGGTCGCCGCGCGGGTGGTCGCCATCCGGTCAGCCCCTGGGGCAAGCCGGCGAAGGGTGGCAAGACCCGCAAGCCCAAGAGTCTCTCGAACAAGTTCATCGTGCGTAGGCGCAAGAAGTGAGGGCATGAGCGATGAGCAGATCAACTAAGAAGGGGCCCTACGTCGACGAGCGACTCATGGCCCGCACCCTGCGTCAAAAGGACACCGGCCGTAACGAGCCCCTGAAGACTTGGGCTCGTGCGTGCACGATCCTGCCGGACTTCGTAGGTCACACCTATCTCGTGCACAACGGGAAGGCCTTTCTCCGGGTCTTCGTGACCGAAGAAATGGTGGGCCACAAGCTCGGGGAGTTCACCTTGACCCGCAACTTCCGCGGTCACGGTGAGAACAAGAAGACCACGGCCTGAGAACCACCATGGAATTCCACGCGATTCTCCGCTACGCCCCCATGTCCGCCCGCAAAGCGCGGCCGGTCGTGGATCTGGTGCGCGGCCTCGGTGTCCATCAGGCGCTCGAGGTTCTGGAAAACGTTCCTCGTCGGGCCGCCCCGATGCTCTCCAAGCTCATTCGCTCCGCGATTGCGAATGCCGGCCAGGTGGGTGGGGTCGAGGCCAAGGAACTCGTCGTCAAGAAGGTGTGGGCCGACGTCGGTCCCATGCGTCAGGGACGCCTGCGCTTCCGCCCGGGTCCCCGTGGACGTGCCTGTCCGATCAACAAGCGCTCCTGTCACCTCGAGATCGTTCTGGGGAAGACGGAAGCCAAAGAAACCCGTCGTCGCCCTGCCAAGCCCGCGCAAGCCGCGGCGAACAAGGACTGATCCATGGGCCAAAAGGTCAATCCCCTAGGCTTTCGAATCGGCATCAGCGAGCGCTGGCGTTCGCGGTGGAACGGGACGAAGAAGGAAATTCCTCGCCTCATCAAGGAAGATCAGATCATTCGGAAGCACCTGAAGAAGGCCTACTTCTTCGCGGGCATCCCGAGGATCGAGATCGAGCGTACGGGTGAGACCACCACGGTCATCGTCCACACTGCTCGACCCGGCATCTTGATCGGCCGTAAGGGCAAGAAGCTCGAAGAAATTCAGGCTGAAATCGAGAAGCTCGTCGCGGGATCCGGGCGCAAAGTGCGTCTCACGGTTTCCGAGGTCGGTAGGCCCGAACTCGACGGACAGTTGGTCGCGGAGAGCATCCGCGAGCAACTGGAGAAGCGGCAGGCTTTCCGTCGCGTGCTGAAGAAGGCCATCCAAACCACCGCCAACGCCGGTGCCAAAGGCGTGCGAGTGAAGCTCAGCGGGCGTCTCGGCGGAGCCGAGCTTTCCCGTTGCGAGCATCAGAGTCACGGGTCGATTCCCTTGACCACGCTGGCCGCGGACGTGAACTATGGCTTCACCGAGGCTTATACCTCGACGGGGCACATCGGAATCAAGGTGTGGGTCTATCGCGGTCGCTACGACGACCCGAAGCCACGTTCCAGTGGGGTGGGCGAACTGCGGCCGCGGCGCGCGCCGACGCGCCTGGATGCTCCGAGCGAGTGATCGCGAGAGCCGAGGACACGAACCATGGGCATGATGCCGAAGCGAGTCAAGTACCGAAAGCAGCAACGCGGCCGCGTGACTGGCGAAGCCACACGTGGGAACTACGTTGCTTTTGGTGACTACGGTCTCCAGTCGCTGGATCGCGCCTGGATCGACGCCCGCCAGATCGAAGCCGGCCGCATCGCGGCGAGCCACTATCTCAAGGGCGAGGGAAGAGTCTGGATCCGAATCTTCCCGCACAAGTCGGTAACCGCGAAGCCGGCCGAGGTCCGAATGGGCACCGGCAAGGGCGACATCGAGTACTGGTGTGCGGTCGTGAAGCCGGGCACCGTGCTCTACGAGGTCGGTGGCGTGCCGGAAGCGTCCGCGAAGGCGGCGCTCCTGCGGGTCGCTCATAAACTTCCCGTGCGCACTCGCTTCGTCGAGCGGCGGCACAAGGTCTGAGGGGCTATCCCATGAACAGTGCAGAAATCAAAGCGCTGGAGGCGGGTGATCTTCAGTTCCACCTGGAGAAGCTCCGCAAAGAGCTCTTCGAATTGAAGGTCAAGGCCGCCACGGAGTCCATCGATAACCCGTGCCGCATCGGGGATATCAAGCGCGAGATCGCCCGCCTCTTCACCGAGCGCCGGCGCCGCGAGATTGCAGCAGGTAAGTGACCATGGCACAGACTCGCGAACAAAAGACTCGACGGACGGTCATCGGCGTCGTCACCAGCGCCAAGATGAAGAAGACCATCACCGTGCAGGTGACCGCGAAGCTGCCGCACGAGCAGTTCAAGAAGTACGTGAACCGTACTCAGGTTTACAAAGCGCACGACGAGAAGGGCGAGGCCCAGCTCGGCGATCGGGTCGAGATCATGGAGACTCGCCCCCTGAGCAAGACCAAGAACTTCAGGTTGCTGAAGATCCTCACGCGCGGTCGCATTCCGGCGAACACGCCCGAGGTCAATGCTCTCGCGGATGCGGGTGCGAAAGCGAAGGGCTGATCCATGATTCAACAAGAGACCCGCCTGCGCGTGGCCGACAACACCGGTGCCAAAGACGTTCTTTGCATCAAGGTGCTGGGCGGCACTCGACGCCGTTACGCCAGCATCGGCGACATCATCGTCTGCGCCGTGAAGAAGGCCATCCCCGGTGGCAGCGTCAAGCAGGGTGATGTCGTCAAGGGTGTGATCGTCCGCACGAAGCGCCCCGTCCGTCGGGACGACGGCAGCTACGTGCGTTTCGACAACAACGCCATCGTGCTCCTGGATGCCAATAATGAACCTCGCGGCACGCGCATCTTCGGTGCGGTGGCCCGCGAGCTGCGCGCCAAGAACTTCATGAAGATCGTGTCCTTGGCGTCGGAGGTCGTCTGAACATGTCCGCACGTATTCGAACCCAGGACGAAGTGGTCGTCATCACCGGCCGTGACAAGGGCAAGCGCGGGCGAGTCCTGAGCATTCTCACCAAGAAGGGCAAGGTTGTGGTGGAGGGCGTCAACATCGTGACGCGCCACCTCAAGCGTAACCCTGCCAACCCGGCCGCTGGTGGTCGTACCGAGAAGCCGGCTCCGATCCCGATGTCGAAGGTCATGCTCTGGTCGCCGAGCGACAGCAAGGGCGTGCGGGTACGCATGAGTGGCACGGGGCGCGAGAAGCACCGTGTCGCCGCCAGCAAGTCGAACAGTCGGCTCGGCGCCGATACGGTTCGTCGCGGCAAGGGTAAGGGCAAGGGCGAGTGAGCCCGGACTCCAATCAGTCAGGACCAACAACCATGGGTGCCCCCAAAGCCGAAACCGTCACGAATCCGCGCCTGAAGTCGAACTACGATCGCGAGATCCGCACCAGGCTGCGCGAGCGGTTCAAGCTCGCGAACGTCCACCAAGTCCCCCGGCTCACCAAGATCTCGGTGAACATGGGAGTTGGCAAAGCCATCGAGAATCGTAAGCGACTCGACTCGGCGGTGGAGGACCTGTCGGCGATCACCGGGCAAAAGCCCAAGATCTGCAAGGCCAGGCGCGCTGAAGCCAATTTCAAACTCAGGGAAAATGTCGCGATCGGGGCCAAAGTCGACCTGCGCGGTGCGCGCATGTACGAGTTCCTGGACCGCCTGATCAACATTGCCATTCCACGTATTCGCGACTTCCGAGGAGTGAATCGCAACTCCTTCGACGGGCGCGGAAACTTCTCGATGGGCCTGTCGGAGCAGACCCTCTTTCCCGAAGTGACGCTCGACAAAATCGAGTTTCAGCAGGGGATGGACATCACGATGGTGATCTCGGGGGGCAGCGACGAGATGTCGCAAGAATTGCTCGCCGAGTTTGGAATGCCCTTCAAGAAGTCCTGACGGAGACGCCACGTGGCTACCAAAGCACAAGTCAACAAGTCGCTGAGAACCCCCAAGTTCGCCACTCGGTTGCGCCGTCGGTGCTCGCTGTGCGGCCGACCGCGGGCCGTGTACAGCAAGTACGGCATCTGCCGTTGTTGCTTCCGCCGCCTTGCGCATGCGGGGGAAATCCCAGGTATGAAAAAGGCCAGCTGGTAGGAGCAAGCCCATGAGCATGACTGATCCAGTAGCCGACATGCTGACGCGGATTCGCAACGCGAACCGCATCAAGCTGCCCCACATCGACGTTCCCGCTTCCAACCTGAAGCGCGGGATCGCCGATGTCCTCAAGCGAACGGGTTTCGTTCGCGACTTCCGGGTCATCGAGGATTCCAAGCAGGGCAGCCTGCGGGTGTTCCTCAAGTACGGTCCGGACGGGGAGTTTGTCATCAGCCGCATCAACCGGGTGAGCAAGCCCGGACGTCGGGTGTATCGGGGTGTGAGCGAACTTCCCAAGGTCCTGAACGGCCTGGGAATCGCCATTTTGAGCACGAGTCGGGGCATCTTGTCCGACCACGACGCGCGGGAAGCGCGAGTGGGTGGCGAGGTCCTGGCCGAGGTCTGGTGATCACGGTCGGGGAGAACACGATGTCGCGTATTGGAAAACTACCAGTTGCCCTTGCCAAGGGTGTGACGGCCACCGTGAATGGTGGCGTCGTGACGGTCAAGGGGCCGAAGGGTGAGCTCAAGCTCCCCGTCGACTCCGGGGTCCAAGTTGAAGTTACCGAGAAGGGAGTCGCGGTGACGCGTCGCAACGACGCGAAGCACAATCGCTGCCTTCACGGACTCTTCCGGGCCTTGATCAACAACATGGTGACCGGCGTCTCCACCGGGTTCGCCCGGGGCCTGGAGATCGAAGGCGTGGGTTACACCGCCAAGGCCGAAAACCCGCGCAAGCTCTCCCTGAACATCGGCTTCAATGCGCCGGTGGTCATGGAGCCGCCCGAGGGGGTCACGGTCGAGACTCCGAAGCCTACCATCATCATGGTGAAAGGATGCGACCGCCAGAAGGTCGGTCAGTTCGCCTCCGAGATCCGGGGAGTGCGTCCTCCCGAGCCCTATAAGGGCAAGGGAATCCGATACTCCGGGGAACACATCATTCGCAAGGCCGGTAAGGCGGTCGGCGGGAAGTCGGCCTAAGCCAGGAAATCGCCATGTCATCCCTATCGCCAAAACTGAAGGCCGCTCGCCGCTTGCGCCGCAAGCGTCATATCCGGCGGTCCTTGTTCGGCCTGCCTTCCCGTCCACGCCTCTCGATCTACAAGAGCGTGGCGCACATGTACGCCCAGATCATCGACGACGAGCGGGGGGCAACCCTGTGCGCCGCGAGCACCCTCGACAAAGACGTCAAGGGTGCGTTGAAGGGCTCGGGCAACAAGATTGCCGCCGAAGCCGTGGGCAAGCTCCTGGCGGAGCGAGCCAAGTCGGCCGGGGTTTCCAAGGTGGTTTTCGATCGCAACGGTTTCCGATACCACGGCAGGGTCAAGGCCTTGGCCGACGGCGCGCGCGCGGCCGGACTGGAGTTTTGATCCATGGGCAAAGGACCGGCTAATCGACACAACTCGCGTGAGACTCGGGACGATTCGCAGCGCGGTGACGGGCTGATCGAAACCGTCGTGCGCATCAACCGCTCCGCCAAAGTCATGAAGGGTGGACGGCGCTTCAGCTTTTCGGCCCTCGTGGTCGTGGGTGACGGCGCGGGACGAGTCGGAGTGGGATTTGGCAAGGCGAACGACGTTCCGACTTCCATTGAGAAGGGCGGAAAGGAAGCTCGCAAGGCCATGGTGGACTTCCCCATGGTCGGGCGCACTCTGCCTCACCAGGTCATCGGCCACTTCGGTTCGGCGCGCATCGTGATGCTTCCCGCGAGCCCGGGTACCGGGGTCATCGCCGGCGCTACTGCGCGTGCCGTACTCGTGGCGGCGGGGATCCAGGATGTGCTGACCAAGAGCTTGGGCAGCACCAATCCCGTCAACCTCCTGCGGGCGGTGTTGGACGGAATTTCCCAGTTGAAGATCAAGTCGGAGGTCGAGCGCCTCCGCGGGGTGACGATCCCGGACTGATGTCCGGTTGCGGTAGGGCACCATCGAATTCAAGCGCTTCGGCGCAATAGGGAGCGGCGCGGTGGCGCCGACCACATCATGAACCTGAGCGACGTGAAGCAAATCGAGGTCGAGCGCAAGTACCGCATGCGAGTCGGCCGGGGTCTCGGCTCTGGAAAGGGCAAGACCGCGGGCCGCGGGTATAAGGGACAGCAGTCCCGCGCTGGCTACTCGCGCCGGTATGGGCATGAAGGTGGTCAAAACCCCCTTTTCCGACGATTGCCGAAGCGAGGGTTCAACAACGCCCGCTTCGCGGTCGACTACGAGGTCTTGAACCTGTCCGATCTCAACAGCTTCCCGGCCGGCTCCACGGTCGACCTCGAAGCCGCTCAGAAGCAGGGGCGCCTGCCGAAGACCGCCAAGCGCCTCAAGATCCTTGGCAACGGATCGCTGGACCATGCGGTCTCGGTTCGTGCTCATCGCTTCAGCGCCAAGGCCAAGGAAGCGATCACCAAAGCTGGCGGACAGGTGGAGGAGGTATCCTGAAATGTGGGGTGCCTTCCAAAATCTCCTGAAAGTCGAGACGATCCGTAAGAAGATCTTTGTCACTCTCTCGCTTTTGCTCGTCTACGTGGTTGGATCCAACATCCCGCTGCCGGGAGTCGACTTTGGCGCCCTGCACGACTGGGTCTCGAAACGGGATTCCGGAGTCTCGCAGTTCGTCGGCCTGATCAATGCACTCAGCGGTGCGAACATCAACGCCCCGGTGTTGATGTCGTTGGGGATTCTCCCCTACATCACCGCATCCATCATGATCTCTCTGCTCGTCAAGGTGGTCCCTAGCCTTGAGGCGTTGAGCAAGGAAGGCCCCTCAGGTCAAGCCAAGATCAACCGCCTTTCGCGCATGTTGACGGTGCCCATTTGTGTGGCGACCGGCACTGCGGTGGTGGTGGGCAATTTCCGCCCTGGCGTGCTCGGAACGACGAATTTCCCGGTGGTGCCCAACTGGGGCTTCGGCTTTGTCGTCACGGCCGTTATCGGAATCACCGCCGGCACGATCTTCCTCATGTGGATCGGCGAGCAGATTACCGCTCACGGCGTCGGCAACGGGACCTCCCTGCTGATCACCGCGGGAATCCTCCAGGATCTGCCGGGCGCTTTCAAAACCCTCTTTCAACGAGCGGTGGAGGAGCGCACCTACATCTTGGTGGCCGGCGTGCTCATGCTTCTGTATCTGGCCATCGTGATCGCGGTGGTATTCCAGACGAAGGCGCAGCGCCGCATTCCAATCCAGCAAGCGAAATTGGTCAGGGGTCAACGGGTTGCCGGGGGGCGTCATTATCTCCCGATCAAGTTGAACATGGCCAACGTGATGCCGGTCATCTTCGCTCAGGCGATTTTGACCCTTCCTTCCACGATCGGGGCCGCGATCAGTGGCGATCCGCGTGGCGGGTTCCTCCCCTTCGGCGGGTGGTGGTGGGTGGTCATCGAAACCGCGTTGATCTTCTTCTTCGCGCTGTTTTGGACCTCCCTCATGTTCCAGCCGAATGAGATGGCGAACAACTTGAAGGAGTACGGCTCGTTCATTCCCGGGATTCGTCCCGGAAAGAAGACCGCCGACTTCTTGCAGCACGTCATGGTCCGCATCACGGTGGTAGGTGCAGCCTTCCTCGCCGTCTTGGTGTTTGTGCCTTCGATGGTGGCCAGCACTATGGACGTCGACATGTTGGTGGCCCGCTTCCTCGGCGGTACCGGCATCCTGATCGTGGTCGGCGTGGTCCTTGAGTTGGTCGAGCAGCTCAATTCGAATCTGCTCCAACGCAACTACGAGGGTTTCATGAGCGCCGCCAGTGCGCGACGTGGCCTCCGGCGATGAAGTCAGGGCCGGGCATTGTCATATTCCTCGGCCCTCCCGGGGCCGGAAAAGGGACCCAAGCGTCGCGTGTAGCCACCCGGCTCAGGGTGCCTCACGTTTCGACTGGGGACCTGTTCCGCCACCACTTGAAACAGGGAACTCCGATTGGGCAACTCGCCAAGGGGTTCATGGATCGGGGCGCTCTGGTGCCGGACGAGGTCGTCTGTTCCATGGTGGAAGATCGACTGGGCCAGCCTGACGCCAAGGGTGGATGCATCTTGGACGGATTTCCACGGACCATCCCCCAGGCGGAGGCGCTCGAGGTGCTCCTGACGAGACTGGGTAGGGGGACCACGACGGTGGTTTCCTTCGATCTGGCTTCCTCCGTGCTTGAGGAGAGAATCGGCGGGCGCCTCACCTGCAAGAGTTGTGGGGCCAGCTTCCACGCCACGCTCAATCCGCCCAAAGTGGCGGGTCTTTGTGATGCTTGTGGGAAGGCCGAGCTCCATGTTCGAGCGGACGATCGCCCGGAGGCGGTGCGTGCCCGGATGACCGAGTACGCCCAAAAGACTGCCCCCCTGCTGGATTTTTACGCTTCCCGCGGCGCCCTCTACCGGGTGGATGCGGGGAGAAGAATTGGAGAGATCGAGAAGGACCTTGAGGTTCTGCTCGATCGGCCATAAATTGCCTGGCTCCGCGGAAGACACCACTTTGATCACCTACAAATCCAAGCGCGAAATCGCCAAGATGCGCTCGGCCGGTCAGGTGATCGCTGAGATCTTCGACATGCTCGCTTCCTGGCTGCGCCCCGGCCTTACCACCCTGGAGGTGGACCAAAAGGTCGAGGGAATGATCAGGGAGGCGAAGGGTAAACCCTCTTTCAAGGGCTACTGCGGTTTTCCGGCCTCGATCTGTGCCTCGGTGAACGAGCAGGTCGTCCACGGAATTCCCGGTTCGCTGCGGTTGAAAGAGGGAGACCTCTTCACCGTCGATGTCGGAGTGATCATGCAGGGTTACCACGCTGATGCCGCTCGCAGTTACGCGATCGGTGCCGTGGGACCTGAGGTGGCCAAACTCGCCGATGCGACGGCCCGGGCCCTCAATGCGGGGATCCAGGCTTGTCGCGTTGGGCAACGGCTCAGCGATGTCGCTCGAGCCATCGAGACCGTGGGGCGAGACGCGGGATTCGGGATCGTGGAGCATTACGTTGGGCACGGTATTGGCACCGCGCTCCACGAGCCTCCCCAGGTGCCGAATTTCGTGAGTCGTCAAATTCTCGAGGATGATCTCGTGCTCCGTGAGGGGCTCGTGATCGCGATCGAACCCATGTTCAACCTGGGAACCGAGAAGACTCGCGAGCTTTCGGACGGTTGGACGGTGGTGACTGCCGACGGGAAGTGCTCGGCGCACTTCGAGGACACGGTGGTCATCTCCGAAAACGGGCCTGAAGTCATCACCCGGCCGAGCGGTCGCGAAATCGCGATTTGGTTAGGTCCGGTCGGAACGAGCGGGAGTCGGTCATGAAGGTGCGCGCGTCCATCCGAAAAATTTGCGAGAAGTGCTGCGTGATCAAGCGGCACGGCGTTCTCCGGGTGATTTGCAAGGCCGATCCCCGTCACAAGCAGCGTCAGGGCTGATCGAGAGACTATCCCATGGCACGTATTGCCGGTGTCGACGTTCCCCAGAACAAGATGGCGAAGATCTCTCTCCGCTACATCTTCGGTGTCGGTCCCAAGTTGGCGATCGATATCTGCCGCGAAGTGGGCATCCAGCCCGAGCGGAAGGTGAAGGACTTGAACGAGGAGGAAGTTGCCAAAATCAACAACCTCATCGACAGGAAGTACCTCGCCGAGGGCCAACTGCGTCGCACGATCGCCCAAAACATCGCACGACTGAAGAACATTCGCGCCTATCGTGGCATCCGCCACATCAAGGGCCTACCGGTGCGTGGGCAGCAAACCCAAAGCAACGCGCGCACGCGCAAGGGCAAGAAGAAGACGGTGGCCGGCAAGAAGTCGGTCAAGGCGATGCGCTGATCGCGCTCTGCACCGAGAAACACTATGGCCAAGCCGGCAAAGAAGAAGGTCAAAAAGACGGTCTCGAAGGGGATCGTCCACGTTCAAGCTTCCTTCAACAACACCATCGTCACGATCACCGATGTGCAGGGCAACGCCCTGTGCTGGGCGAGCGCGGGGACGATCGGGTACAAGGGGTCTCGCAAGAGCACTCCGTACGCGGCACAACGGGCCGCCGAGCGTGCGTCCGAGGCCGCCTCGAAGTTCGGCGTGAAGGAAGTGGAAGTCCGCATCAAAGGCCCGGGCTCCGGGCGTGAGTCTGCCGTGCGCGCGCTGCGTGGCAGTGGTGTCGAAGTCAAGGCGATCGAGGACGTCACGCCGGTCCCGCACAACGGTTGCCGGCCGCGCAAGCGCCGTCGCGTCTGATTTTCCGCCGGACCTCGTGTCCCAGAACGAACAAGGAACGAAAGTCACATGGCTCGTCTCATCGGTCCCAAGTGTCGCCTGTGCCGTCGTGAAGGCATCAAGCTCATGCTCAAGGGTGAGCGCTGCTTCGGCGGCAAGTGCGCCATTCAGAAGCGTGGCGCCAATTATCCGCCGGGCATGCAGGGGTGGAAGCGCCAAAAGAAGACCAGCGAGTACGGCTTGCAGCTCCGTGAGCGGCAGCGCCTGAAACGAATGTTCGGAATCCTCGATCGGCAGTTTGCCTGCGCCTTGGCCGAGGCCTCGCGCCGTACGGGAAACACCGGCACCGAGTTGATTCAGATCGTGTCTCGGCGTCTCGACAATGTCGTGCGGGCATCCGGCTTCGGCTACGGCCCGGCCTCTGCCCGCCAGATCGTCGCCCACGGTCTCACGCGGCTGAACGGACGCCGGGTTGATCGTCCGAGCATGGCCGTGAAGGCCGGAGACGTCATCACCTTCACCACTCGCGAGAAGCCGCGTGCTTTCATCGCCAAGGTGCTCGAGGCCAGCAAGGCCTACCAGAGCGTACCGGGTTGGCTCGAGCGGGATGAGACGAACCTCTCCATCAAGGTCTTGAACCTGCCTGCCCGTGAGGAATTCCCCTTCGAGATCCGCGAGCAGCTGATCGTCGAAGGCGCGTCGAAGTGATGCCCTCCTCCTCCGAACCGGAGGAGGGAGGACTATCGGTACCGAGTCGAGCGAGGTCAGCAAGATGCGAATTCGTTGGCGCAATTTGGAGCTCCCGAGCCGCGTGATCGTGGATCGCGAGACGCTCTCGCCCACGTACGGCCGGTTTTATGTCGAGCCCTTTGAGCGGGGGTTCGGCCACACGATCGGCAATGGTCTCCGTCGGGTTCTCCTGTCGAGCCTCGAGGGCACGGCCGTCCGTTGGTTCAAAATGGGCGGGGCCACCCACGAGTTTCAGGCAGTCGAAGGGATCATCGAGGATGTCACCGACATCGTGCTGCAGATCAAGCAGCTGCTCGTGAAGATCCCGGGCGACGGCCCGGCGATGCTCCGGATTCGCAAACGCGAGAAGGGGCCCATCACCGGCCGCGACATCATCTGCGAGGGGGATGCCGAAATCGTCAATCCCGACTTGCACATCTGCACCCTTTCGAAGGGCATCCACTTCGAAATGGAGATGGAAGCGTCGCGAGGCCGCGGGTACGTCACGGCCGAGGAAAACGAGGCCGGCGGCGGTCGCCACTCCGACTCCGGAGCTCGGCGTGGACAGAAGGACGTCGATCAGGAGATCGGGAAGATCTGGGTTGACTCGATCTTCAGCCCGGTGCTTCGTGTCAAGTACGAGACCCAAGAGACCCGCGTCGGCAAGCTCACCGATTACGATCGCTTGGCCGTCGAGGTGTGGACCAATGGAACGGTACGGCCGGAGGAAGCGCTCGCCGAGGCTTCCAAGATCTACCGGAAGTTCCTGAACCCGCTGTGCAGCTTCGGCTCCACCGGCAGCGAGGTCGTGGAATCCGAACTGCCGGAGATTCCGACCCTCACGCTCGCGGACGTCGAGGACGGTTCGATGATGGATCGGCCCATCACCGATCTGGATCTGTCGGTCCGTTCGAACAACTGCCTCGAAGCCGAGAAGATTTTCACGGTGGGGGACTTGGTGCGACGATCGGAAACCGATTTGCTCGGTGTCCGCAATCTGGGCCGCACCAGCCTGACCGAGATCAAGGCCAAGTTGGAAGAGTTGGGGATGTCGCTTGCCCCGGAACCGGCGGACTCGGGAACGCCAACCGTTTAGTGCCCGCTCGCGAGAGCTGACTGGAGATACGAGCCATGCGCCACCGACGCCACGGAAAGAAACTGAATCGCGACCAGGCCCACCGACTCGCCCTCGGCCGGAACCTCTGTCGGGAATTGATCACCCATCACCGCATCGTCACTACCCACGAGAAGGCGAAGGTTTATCGCCCCATCGTCGAGAAGTTGGTGACGCTGGCCAGGGACCCGGACGAAAAGACCAAGCTGCACCGCATTCGCCTGGCCTATCGTCGTTTGCCGGACAAGGCGGCGGTCAAGAAGTTGTTCGAGAAGATCGGACCTCACTTCCAGAATCGCAACGGCGGATACACCCGCATCATGCGTCTCTCGAAGAACCGTTTGGGCGACAACGCTTCCCAGGCGATCTTGGAGTTCGTCGATCTCCCTCGGGAGAAGCCCGCGGAAGACGCTGCGGAGTGAGCCGGAAGACCGCGCTCTCGCGAACTTCGATGCGCTGAGACGGATGGAACAATGTGCCAAACGGGGCGGGGTGACTGAGTCATCCCGCCCCGTTTGCGTAAGACTCCGTTTCGCCTGAGGGTCTCAGCCGAGCCGAACCCGCTCGGTACCGAGCAGCCGACTGAGCTCATCCACCAGCGGCTTGGTGCTGGCAACGCGGAATTCATCACCGGCCTGGACCACGACCGATCCGAAGTCCTTGGTTCGCAGAGAGAAGAAGACCGGCAAGGGCCCGGGGTGGGCTCGGAGCACGCGGTGTAGGGCCGGGATCACCAAGTCCAGTCCTTCGCCGGAATCGACCTCCAGGGTGAGTCGACGGGAGAGCGTCATTGCAGCCTGCTCGAGCTCGATCAGGCTGCCGACTCGGAGGGAAGCCGGCTCGCGCCGCTGATCGACGGTTCCCTTCAGAAAGACCACCCGATCGGGCGCGATCTTGTCTTTGAGTTGAGCGAACAGTTCCGAGAACACCACCGCTTCGATGGAACCAGTGTGGTCTTCGAATCGCAGGATCGCCATCTTCTGCCCGGCGTTGCGGCCCTGCTTGATCAAGACTTGGCGCACGCTCGCGATCATGCCCCCGAGCGTGACCTCCGCGCCCTCCTCGAGTTTGCCGATGCCCTGCACCGTCCCGCTCGAGAACCGCTTCAGGGCGCTGCGATGGCGATCCAGCGGATGACCAGTGAGGTAGAAGCCGAGGACGTCTTTTTCTTTCTGCAGACGCTCCTGGTCGCTCAGTTCGGGCGTGGCCGGTAGGTGTGTCGAGGGAGCCTTGGTCTCGTCCGGCACGTCGTCATCCATGCCGAAGAGACTGCCCTGCCCGGACCTCCGGTCGCGATCCGCGGCGGCCCCCATAGAGAGCGCTTCGCTCAAGATCGCGAGCTTCTGACTGCGATGGCCGGGCATCCCATCCATCGCCCCGGCGTAGATCATCGCCTCGAGCGCAGCGGAATTGAGTTTTTGGAGGTCGGCGCGAGACGCGAGATCGTAGAGATCCTTGAACTCCGCGCCGGCCTCGCGCGCCTTCACCAGCCCTTCCACCCCGCCCTCGCCGACGCCTTTGATCGCCGCGAGGGCGTAGCGGATGGAAGTGCCCTCGACGATGAAGCGTGATCGGCTCTTGTTCACGTCCGGGGGAAGCACCTTGATTCCCATCTGCCGGCACTCTTCGACGTACTCGACGGTCTTGTCGATGTCGAACATTTCGCAACTGAGCAGAGCCGCCATGTAAGGAGCCGGATAATTGGCTTTGAGCCACGCGGTCTGCCACGTGATCAGCGCGTAGGCAGCGCTGTGCGACTTGTTGAATCCGTAACCGGCGAAGTACTCGATGAGGTCGAAGATCTCGCCGGCGGTTTCCCGTTTGACTCCGCGCCCCGCCGCACCCTCCACGAATCGCTCTTTGAACTTGGCGAGGATCTCCGGCTTTTTCTTGCCCATCGCCTTGCGGAGGTTGTCCGCCTCCGCGAGCGAAAAGCCGGAGAGCACGTTGGCGATCCGCATCACCTGCTCCTGGTACAGGATGACGCCAAAACTCTCCTTCAAGATCGGTTCGAGCGAGGGATGCGGATATGCGACCGGCTCCTGGCCGTGTTTGCGGCGCACGTAGGTGTCGACCATGCCCGAGCCGAGCGGCCCTGGACGGTAGAGCGCGAGGACGGCCACCAGATCCTCGAATCGATCGGGTTTCATGCGACGTAGCAGGTCGCGCATGCCCTCCGACTCCAGTTGGAAGACCCCGCCCGCTTCGCCGCGGGTGAGCATCTGGTAGGACTTCGCATCGTCGAGGGGGAGACTCTCGATCTCGATTTTCGGTCCCCCGGTCAATAAGACGTTTTGCACTGCCTCTTGGATGATCGTGAGCGTGCGCAGGCCCAGGAAGTCCATCTTGAGGAGGCCGATTTCCTCCAAGATGTCCATCGACCACTGAGTAGTGATGTCGTCCTGAGCCCGATAGAGCGGGACCCGCTCTTCGAGGCGGCGATCCGAGATGACCACTCCGGCGGCGTGAATGGAGGCGTGTCGCGCGTTGCCTTCGAGTTTCAACGCCACTTCGAACAACCGCTTGTTGCGATCGGATTCCTCGGAGAGGGCACGCACGTCCGCGTCGTTTTCGACCGCGTCTTTCAGCGTGTCCTTCGGGCCGTTGGGGATCTTCTTGGCAATTCGGTCGACATCGGCGAGCGGGATGTCGAGGGCTCGCCCGACATCGCGAATGACCGCCCGCGCTTTCATCGTTCCGAAGGTGATGATCTGCGCTACGTGGTCGCGCCCGTATTTCTTTTGGACGTATTCGATGACCTCGCCGCGTCTATCCTTGCAGAAGTCGATGTCGATATCCGGCATCGAAATGCGCTCGGGATTCAGGAAGCGCTCGAAAAGCAAGTCGTACTTCAGCGGGTCGAGCTGAGTGATGCCGAGGGCGTACGAGACGATCGAACCCGCCGCCGACCCTCGTCCGGGACCGACCGGGATTCCATTTTCGCGGGCGTAGCGGATGAAGTCCCAGGTGATGAGGAAGTAATCCACGAACCCCATTTGCTCGATCACGCCGATTTCGAAGTCGAGTCGGGCTTGTACCTCGGGACCGGCATTCGGATACAGCCGCCGGATCCCGTCCTTGCACAGACTTCGGAAGAGATCTTGCGGCGGCAGATTTTTCTCGGACACGAAACTCGGCAGCCAGCGATTGCCGAACTTCAATTCGAAGTCGCAGCGATCGGCGATCTCGCGCGTGCTCTTGATGGCGCTCGGCATGTCGACGAAGAGAGCGCGCATTTGCTCGGTATCTTTGAAATACAACTCGTGCGTCCGCATCCGGAATCGCTGGGGATCGGATTCCGTCTTGCCGGTGCCGATGCACAGTGCGACATCTTGCGCCTGCCAGTCGGGAGCGTGGACGTAGTGGATGTCGTTCGTGGCCACCAGGGGAGTGTTGGTGGCCACGGCCAATTGGGCCATCGGCCCGCGCACCTGGTCTTCCAGATCCAGATGGTGGTTCATGACCTCGAGGTAGAAATTCTCCGCCCCGAAGATCTCGCGATACTCCCGGATGGTGCGCTCGGCCTCGTCCATCCGCTCCGCCATGATGGCCTGATTCACTTCGCCGGCGAGGCAGCCCGACAGGCACACGATGCCCTTACCGAACTCCTTCATCGCCGCGCGATCGATGCGGGGCTTGTAATAGAACCCGTCCACATAGGCGGTGGAGGCCAGCTTCATCAGATTCGCGAATCCGGTCGCGTCCATCGCGAGGAGCGTCGCGTGGAAGGTGCTTTTCTGGCGGCCTTCGAGCTGGACTTTCTTGTGTTCGAAGCGACTACCGGAGGCGATGTAGGCCTCCATGCCCAGGATCGGTTTGATGCCCCGCTTCTTCGCCTCCTTGAAGAAGTGGGTCACCCCGAAGAGGTTGCCGTGATCGGTGAGCGCGATGGCGTCTTGGCCGGACGCCTGCACGGTGTCGAGCAACTCGTCGATTTGGCAGTTTCCGTCGAGGAGCGAGAAGTGACTGTGGACGTGCAGATGCACGAAGTCGTTCGCAGGCAAGGGCAACTCCGCTCGTAAATTCGGCGCGTCGGGGGTGGTAGGTGCGGATGGTAGGTGGGAAGCCCAATGACCGTCAACCCGAGGGTCCGACGCGTTGCGGATTCGGGTGGTGATTGCTACGGTCCGGCCCGGCCATACTCCGTCGCCGAAGAGGGTCAGATGCCGCGCTCACCTTGGTCAGTTTCGCCGCGATTTGTCGTCCTTTCCGTCCTCGTGATCGGCATCCTGTCCGCTTGCGAGAGCTCGGGAGCGGAGCGAGGCGCGAGAGAGTCGGATGCGAGCCAAGGCAGCCTGTTCGACCGGCTCGAGGCCGAGCGGGAGGCTCGGGCGCGGCGTGGCCCCGCTCCCGATACTCAGGCCGGCGCGAGTGAACTGCCGGCCGGGTGGAAGGATCGATTCGATCGGACTTGGCGTCTTTTCCTGGACGGCGACGCCGGATGGCCGGCAGCTCGCGACGAGTGGGCGCGCCAGGGGCCCCAGGCCAAGAACATCCTCATCGAAAACTTGCTTCGCGCCTACGTCGGCGGCCGCGACCTCGCGAACGGAAGCCTGCATTTCCGCGCTAAGGAAGAACTCGGGCGCGAGCGAACCATCGCAACTGCATACGTCGTGGAGGCGCTGCGCGCCGCCGGCGGGGACTCCGTCGTACGCAATCTCTTGGGGGAATTGCTGGTCTATTTCGGGGACGACACCGTGCCGGCAATCCAGACCGCGTACGCGGACGCCGAAGATACCCGCGCTCAGCAGTCTCTGGCGCGGACCCTGAAGCTCATGAAGAGCGCGAGGGCGCTCCCGGTCCTCTCCGAGATTGCAACCGGTAACGAGGATTTCGTGGTGCGGCTCGAAGCGGTGGAAGGACTCGGGCGCCTGGCCGATCCTCGGGCCGCCGCCCCGCTGCGTCAGTGCTTGGGGGACCGCGATCCGTCGATTCGCAAGTTCGCCGCCGGCTGGCTCGGTGGGACCAACGATCGTTCGCGCGCCACCGTGGACGCGCTCTACTCGACTTGGACCTCGGCGCAGGCCGACGGTGAGCCGGAGATCGCGGCCGCGTCCCGCAAGTCGCTCGCGCACTTGCTCGGGCGCGACTACGGATCCAACACCGGGGCCTGGCGCGCCGCGATCGCGGAGATCCGCTGATGCAGGAGTGGGAGCGGATCCTGCGCCGCGAAAACGCGCAGTGCGAAGCGTGCGCGCGACGATTCCAGGATGGAGACGCCGCGATCTCCGCCCTCGAGTGGTCGGGAGGGGCATTCCTGCGTCGTGACCTCTGCGCTGCCTGCGCCTCCGGATCTACCTCGACCGCGTTCGCGACTTGGAAGCGTCGCATCGGGATCAAGAACGAATCCGGCCCTCCGAAGCTGGATGTGGCGTACTTGACCGAGTTCTTGAAGCGCTTGGACCGGGAGACCGATGTTCCGTCCCGACGAATGGCCTACATCGTCGCGCTGCTGTTGATCCGACGCCGGGCCCTCGAACAGTTGCCGTCCCCATCGGAGAATTCCTTGCGCGTTCGACTCCGCAAAGAGGAGCGGGAGTTCACGATCGAAGTTCCGGTGCTCGACGGTCCCACGGTCGCGGCGATCGAAGAGGACCTCGCCAAGGTCTTCAAGCTCGAGCCCGCGGTTTAAGGGCCGTCTCCGGATCGGCGCCGAATCGTCGACTTCCTCCCGCGAGTGACCGGACTCGGCGGACCTGAGCCAGAGCCGATTCCCTCCGGCCCAGCCGCACGCCTCATCTCATCGCCGCACCCCCGTCGGTGGCGACGCCTCCCGCGACGAGCTCGGACCAACCTCAGAGGCTAGCCTTCGGGCCGAAGGCCAGATCGCCGGCGTCGCCCAAGCCCGGCCGGATGTAACCCTTCGCGTCGAGTTCGTCGTCCGCGGAGGCCACAATCACATCGGCCTGCAGTTCCTCCGCCAACCGGGCCAAGGTGGGGCGATAGGCAATGGCTCCGAGAATCAGGGTGCGCGCGGGTCGCCCCGCCTTTTTCACGACCAGTTCGTGGACGGTGCGGAGCGTCGATCCGGTAGCGAGCATGGGGTCGGCGTAAATCAGATCCCGACCGACGAGCGGAACGAGCGCGGCATACCCGAGTTCGATCGGGAGTGAGCCTCCGACGACGTCAGGGTGCCCCTCGCGCCGCTGGGCGGCCAAGACCAGGCTGTCGCACTCACGGAACACCTCCAGGCACCCCTGCCACAGTGGGATGGCGGCCCGGAGGACCGGGGCTACGACCGGAGGCTCCCGCAGCACCGGCTCCGACCGCTTGCCGAAGGGGGCCATCACCTCGCGGTGGCTCGTCGGGAGAAGGCGCGCCGCCTCGTAGGCGAGGTGGGTCCCAAGACGCCGCAGCGTGTCCCGAAACTGGCCCCGGGAGCGGGGGGATTGCACTTCTCGGAGCTGGAGAAGCAGCTCCCCGATGATCGGGTGCCCTTCCTCGTCAAGGATGCGAATCATGCCGCCTATCTACTCGAACCCCGGGGCGTCGGGGAGGGGGGGGCTCGGCCGCCGAGACCCCTGGTGGGGAAAAGTGGGGGAGAAAGAGGGGGAGTGGGGAAAAGAGTTGCAGTGTGGTGGGGCCCGGTGTAGAAGTGTGGGGCCGCGTGGGGGAGCGCTCTCCTCCGCCGGAATGCTGTGGATGACTCGCCCCCGGCCGCGTGGGCCGGGGGCTTTTTGGTCGCGATGGGGTGAGGGTGATGTTCCAAGGGCGGTGGCCAAACTCTCTCGCTTTGGACCCGAAGAACCGGCTCACGTTGCCGGCCAAACTTCGGGAAGGGGAGAAGGGTCGGCCCGAGGTCACCGATTTCATCGTCGGCCGCCTCGAAGACCCCTGCCTCTACCTGTTCACCCCGGATCAGCACGATCGATTCTTGCGCCGCATCTACGACCGGATCGGGGACGCCAAGAAGTCCCGGATGCTCAAGTCGTACGTGATCTCCCGGTTCGTCCCGGTGACCGCCGATGCCCAGGGCCGTCTCACGCTGCCAGGCTGGCTCGTGGAGGAAGCCCGGATCAAGAAGGACGTCGTCTTGATCGCGCAGGAATCCCGTCTGGAAATCTGGTCGTCCGAGTCGTTTGCCGCCCTCGAGGCCGAAGCGGCCGCCCAGGGCATCGGCGAGATCCTCGAATCGGTGTTCGCCGAGGAGGAAGCCGAACTCGCATCGCTCCGCCGGGGGAATCCCCTCGGCAGAGAGGGCAATCCGCGCGGGTGATCCCCTCGTGCGGTCGGTGGTGGCCGGGCGGCCGGTTTGGCGCCCGCGAGCTTCCCCGGGGGAATGGGATCGATGGTAGGTCGTGGATGACCGTTCGCCGGGTGCACCAACCCGTCATGGTGAGCGAGGTCCTGGAGGGCCTCTCACCTTGCTCTGGCGACGTCTTCTTAGACCTCACGGTCGGTGCCGGTGGGCACGCCTCGCGGCTCCTCTCAGGTCTTGGGCCGAGGGGGCGGCTCATCGGCATCGACCGCGACCCCCTCATTCTGCCCCATGCGGAGGTTTGCCTCCGCGCGGTGGCGCAAAACTTCGTGCTCGTTGCGCGTACCTCCGCCGAGTTTGGGCAGGTGCTGGACGAACTCGGGGTGCCTTCGGTGAACGGAGTGCTCATGGACCTCGGAGTTTCCTCGCTTCAACTCGACGATCGGGCGCGAGGATTCTCCTTCCTTCAGTCCGGTCCCCTGGACATGCGGATGCATGCTGGGGTCGGAGAGACCGCGCAGCAGCTGATCGCCCGGTCGAGCGTGCAGGAACTCACCGATCTGTTCGCTTCCCTCGGCGAGGAGCCGGAGGCTCTCCGGATCGCCGAGCGCATCAAGGCGGTCGGGCGGTCTTCGCCGCTGCGCACCACCGAGGATTTGGCCAAGGTCGTGGCCGCGGCGGTACCCGCTCATCTCCAACCCAAGAATCACCACCCGGCCACGCGCGTCTTCCAGGCTTTGCGCATGGCGGTCAACGATGAACTGGGAGTGCTCGAGCGAACCCTGCGGTCGCTGGAGTCGCGGCTCGCGGCCGGAGCGCGGGTCGCGATCATCGCGTTCCACAGCCTCGAGGATCGCATCATTAAGCATTGGATGAAAGACGCCGCGGCCCGCGGCGTTTTCAGCACGATTTCGAAGACGCCGCTTTTGCCCCGCCCGGCGGAGATCGAGCGCAATCCGCGCTCCCGCAGCGCCAAACTCCGCATCGCGACCGCGGGATCTCGGGGGGGTGCATGAAGCTGAGCTTCCATCCCGCCCTGGCGGTTTTGCTCTTGGCCTCGCTCGGCGGCCTGGCGGTCCAACAATCGGCTGCCCGTCTACGGGCCGGATACATCCTGCGCCAGCGCATCGAAGAGCAGGGCCTGCTGGTGAACGAGGTCCGCTGGCAGCGGTCCCGCCTCTCCCGCCTCTCCGCGGTGCCGTCGCTGCTTACGCACCTCGAAGCCGACATCGCGGGTGGCAAAGCTCGGGGAAAGACCATCATCGTGCGCCGCCCGAGTGCGCGGACACCGGACATCGTGGGGAGGCAGGAATGAGCCATTCCAGGGAAGCCCATGGCCTCGCCACCGCCGCCCGCAGCCGGAAGAACGCCCGCGTCCTGGCGATGACGCTGGCGATCGCGTTCACGCTCGTCGTTGGGCGTCTTTGGGTGTTGACGATGCTGCCCGAGGATCGGGTGCTCGCGCGAGCCCAGGCCCAACTCCATCGTTCGGAGCGCGCCGAGGGTCGAGGACTCACCGAACAGCCGGGGCGCGGCGGCATCTACGACCGCCGCGGCCGGCCTCTCGCGGTTTCGTACTACGAACACGACCTCGTGCTCGATCCTCTGAGCATGATCGGCGTCGAGCCCGACAAGCGGCCGAGCCACCGCTCCGAGTGGCTCATGAAGGCGCTCCAGCGCATCGACGAGCGAGTGTCCAAGGTTGCTGGCCTCTTGAACGACGCGGGGGTCGCGATCACCAAAGAGCGATTGCGCGTCCGTTTGATCTGGTCCCTCACGGGCGGCCGGGAAGGCGGTCCGAAGCGCTGGATGCGCGTCGCCGAACGGCTTTCGCCGATGGAGTATCGCCGAGTCTCGGAGGCGCTCGAGCGAGCCAAGATCAAAGGCTTCTCTTTCGAACACCGCATCCGACGCGAGTATCCCTACGGCGCTCTCTGCTCGCAGATGGTGGGAGTGATCGGCGAGTCCCCGCTCGACGCGCCCGAACGCGATGCCGGTCGCGCCGGAATGGAATGGGCCGCGGACCGCGCCATCGAAGGACAAAAGGGCCGCCTGCACGCCGAGGCGGATCGTCTCGGCCGCGAGTTGCTCCTGGATCTGGATCAGGTCCAGCGCACGCGCCCCGGGGTCGATCTCACGCTGACGCTCGATGCCGAGGTCCAGCGCTTCTGCTTCGAGGCCCTGGCCAAGGCATGCCCGGCGGTCGGAGCTTCGCGGGCTTCGGCAGTGGTGCTCTCCGCCAAAGACGGCGAGCTTTTAGCGGCGTGCACCTGGCCTTCGGCGGATCCGGAGCGCCTCGATCGCGAAGGTGAAATCGGAAAGCTGCGCCTTGGTGCCCTGCTCGATCGCTTCGAACCAGGCTCGGTCATCAAACCGGTCTTTGTCTCGTGGGCGCTCCAGCACGGCAAGGTCTCGATGTCGTCGGTATTCGATTGCGGAGGCCCCGACGGCGTGCACGCCTTCGGACCTCGTGTCGTCACCGAGTACATCGCGAACCCCAACCCGCTGACCACGGAGATGATCCTGGTCAAGTCCAGCAATGTTGGTGCGGTGCGCATCGGCATCGACGCGTTGGGCTTGGACGGGATGTACGACGCCCTCCAAGCCTTCCGCATCGCCAACCACCCGGCCCTCGGATATCCCGCTTCGGTGCGGGGCACTTTCACCAAGCGACGCGATGCCACCGTGCACTGGACGGGGATCTCCCTCTGCCAGGGCTACGAAATCATGCTCTCGCCGTTCGGGCTCGCGCGGCTCTATCTCGTACTTGCCCGCGGCGGGGAGTTCGTGGAGCCCGCGGTCTTGAAGGAGATCCGAGGCCAGGGCCAGCGCGAAACCACGCCCCCTGTCACCGAGCGGGGGAGGGCGAGAATCCTCGACCGTGAGGTGGCCGATTCCGTCCGATCCGCCTTGGAACGGGCGGTGGAAGAGGGAACCGGAAAGTCGGCCCGCAGCGATCGTTGGAGTGTGGCCGCGAAGACCGGGACTCCGCGGTTCATGAACACCGCCCTCTACAACCCCGTCATGTGCGCCATGGCGCCGGTGGCGGCGCGCTCGCCCGAAATCGTGGTCGTCGTCCAGTTCAAGGACGTACCGAATCGTGGCCCTCGCACCTACACCGGTGGCACCGTCGCGGGCCCGGTCGTGAAAGAAATCGTCGAGCGCACTCTGAACTATTTGGGCATCCCCGAGGAGCCAGGCCGCGAGAGCAAGAACGGGGAAATCCGATGACGGAGCATCACCATGAGACGGTCCTTTTTGGGGGCATGGTCGCGGATCGTCCGCTGGTTTACGGAGTACTGAGCCTCTCGAACGAGGGGGGGGAGATCCATGCGTCGCGAGCGTGAGGAACTGACGTCCGTGAAGGTCGGGGCGACGGCATCGCTGAATCGCTGCGCCCTCTCCGAGGGTCGCGTCGAATTGGCGGAATTGCTCCGAGGCTTGGCGCCGAAAGCCAATGCCGCCGCCGCGGTGCGGGTCGGCGGAGTCTCGGGGTCGATCGGGAGCATCGAGCCCGGCGATCTCTACGTCGCGCTCGAGCCGACGCTCGACACCATCCGCACCGCGATCCAGCGCGGCGCGGCGGCGATCATGGCCGAAGGTCCGCACACTCCGGTCGAGGTTCCCTATGTCCGCGTGCCGGACGCTCTGCGGGCGTTCTGCCACCTCGTCGATCGGGCGTCGGGCCGACCTTCGGCAGCGTTGGAGGTGATCGGTCTGCTGCGTGGCGAGGGCTGCCGTCGCGTGGCCACCATGCTCGAGCGCATCCTGCGCAGTGGCGGGCGCGTCTGCGAGTCGATCCCCGCCCGGGCCCTGGGTGGCCCGGGATCGCTGGAAGTCCAGACGCATCTCGCGGAGGCCCGCTCCAGTGGAGTGCGGGCCGCGATCCTCGATTGCCGCCCCGCGGACGTCGCGATGGGCCGTTTCGAAGGCGTGCGCCTGCGGGCTGCGGTCGTCTGCGGCCTGCAACCGCGACCAGGCCAGGGCTTTCGCAGCGCGGAGGCGATGCTCGAATCCTGCCTCGACGTGATCCGGGGCATGCCCCACGGTTCGGTCGTGATCGCCGATGCCGACGATCCGGTGACCGAGTTGATGTTCGGGGAGACGCGCGCCGAGGTCTTGACCTTCGGCACCGACCGTCAGGCCACTTTGCGAACTCGAGTCCTGCGGGCGGATGACCACAGCACCCGTCTCGCGGTCTCCGGGTCGTTCGGAGTCGGCGAATTCACTCTGCCGTTCTTGGGCGAATCAGAGCTGAAGCCGGTGCTCGCGGCGGTGACGCTCGCGGCGGCCATGGGCACCCCGCTCAGCGCGGCCTTCCAGGCGGCAGCCGGCCTCGGCGATCTCGCGGGCCTTCGCCCCATCCTGCTCCCTCGCCCTTATCGGGTCTTCGGGGATTCGCGGCGCTCGGTGCGCGCTCTCGCGCAGTCGCTCGCCACTCTGCGCGGCATGACGCAGCGCACTCTGCACGTCGTCGCCGCCCCTCGTACGCGGAGCGCGTCGATCCGCGAGGCCGAGCAGCGTGCGCGCACCCTCGAAGAGGGAGCGGACGACATCATCCTCACCTCTGAGCAGGAAGGGCCCGACTCCACCGCCTGGGCGGCGCTGTTCCGCGGCTTTTCCAACTTCGAACGCGTGAGGTTGTGGGAGCACCGCGCCCAAGCCCTCGAGGCAGGCCTCGAGGCTCTCCGCGGCGACGATGTTCTGTTGATCGCCGGACTCGAACCCGAAGACGAACGGGCCCTCAAGGCTTGGTTCCTCCGGGGACTTTGCGAAGGGCTGGCAAGCTGACCATGTTGACGGTCCCGGTAGCACGACTGGCTCAGGCCTTGGGAGTCTCCTCGACTTCCGGGGAGATGATCCGGCGCACGAGTTTCGACTCGCGCGACGTCCGGGCCGGGGACTGTTTTGTCGCGCTCAAGGGACGCTTCACCGACGCGTCGAAGTTGATTCCCGAGGCGAGGCAGCGGGGAGCGGTGTGTGCCATCGGCGGACCTGGCGCGGACCCCGGCGACAGTGTGTTCCGCCTGCCCGACCCGACCTTGGGACTGATTGCACTCGCGGGGCTCGTTCGGGACCAGTTCACCGGGCGCGTGGTGGGCATCACGGGCACCGCCGGCAAGACCACCGTCAAGGAGAACCTCGCGCAGCTCCTCCGCGCGACCAAGACTCGGGTGGTGGCGGCCGAGGCCTCGCACAACAATCGGGAGGGCGTCCCACGCACTCTGACGCGGATTGAGGCCGACACCGAAGTGGCGGTGGTGGAAATCGGGACGAACGCACCGGGGGAGATCGCAGAGTTGTCCGCTCTCGCCCGCCCCACGATGGGCATCCTCACCTCGATCGGGCCCGGCCATCTCCAAGGCCTGCATTCCGTCGCAGGGGTGCTGCGGGAGAAGCTCGACCTCGCGCGCGCGCTTCCTTACGCCAGCACGCTCGTCATCAATCAGGACGATTCACGACTCGCCTCGGCCGACTACCCGGCAGGGCTGCGCATCGTGCGCGCGAGCTTGCGTTCCGGTCCGGGATTGATGGCTCCCCTCGAAATGCGTCCGGGTCAGCTCGTGGCTCCGACGGGGGAGCGCCTCGTGCATCGGGTCGAGTCCGAAGTGGGGGTGCGCAACCTGTGGATCGCTGCGGTCGCCGCGCACGAATTGGGCTGTACCTGGTCGGACCTCGCATTGGGAACTCCGGGAATCGCTCCTGCGAAATGGCGAGGGGAATCGCGGCAATTCGATCGTGCGACTCTCATCTTGGACTTTTACAACGCCAACCCGCTCTCCATGGAAGCGGCCCTCTCGGAATTCGCGCGCCGGCCCGGCCGCCTGGGATTGGTGGTGGGAGAGATGCGCGAACTCGGCGCCGCCTCCGAGTCGTTCCACGAGCAGCTCGGCCAGTGGATTGCCCGCGCGCGGGCCGAGTTCGTGATTTACGTCGGTCAGTTCGCCTCGTCGGTGACCCGGGGATTTGTCGTGGGGGGCGCAAGCGCCGGCACGCTCCAGGTCTTCCCGAGTGTCGCGGAGGCACGACCCTTGTTTGTGGCCCGCTGCGCCGAGGAGTTCACCATTCTCATGAAGGCGTCGCGAGGCATTGCCCTCGAGCAGTTTTTGGAGGCGGCTCATGCTTGAGGTCATTCTGGCGCGCGGCCCCGGCGCTCGCAGATCCGCGGCCCACGTTCTCGTGGTGACTCTGCTTCTCGGATGTTTGGGTTGCCTGGTTCAGATCGCCGCCGTCGATCCCAAGAGTCCACTCTCGACGACCAGGCCTGGTCGACAGATCGCCTATCTCGCGATGGCGGCGGCTGCCGCCCTCGTGGGCACGGTCGTCGGCTACCGCACCGCGTTGCGCTGGGCACGCCCGGCCCTCTGGGTGACTTGGGGGCTGCTCCTCGTTCTCCTCATGCCCGGCATGGAGGAGCGCAAGGGATCGACGCGCTGGATCGAACTCGGTCCTATCCACATCCAGCCCTCCGAACTCGCTAAGCCCACCCTCGTGCTCTTCTTCACGGCGCTGGCCGCCCGCAAGAAGGAGATTCTCCACACCTTCTTTCGGGGTTTTGTGCCGGCGATGCTGTACATCGGCGTGACCGGTGCCCTCGTCGTCTTGGAGCCCGACCACGGACAGACCCTATTTCTGTTCGCGATCGCGGCCACCGTGCTGTTGATCAACGGTCAACCGTTCAAGCACTTCCTGCCGCTCGGGCTCCTCGGACTCCCGGCCTTCGTCTTCCTCGCGAGCGAAAAATCGGGCTACGTTCGCGCCCGACTCGAGGGTTTTTTTGCCGGCTCGCATTACCAGGTGCAGCAGGGTGCCTACGCCTTCGCGCGCGGAGGCTTCTCCGGCGAAGGCCTGGGGGAATTGCGGGCACCGCTCTTCGTGCCCGAGGTCCACAACGACTTCGCGTTGGCCGCAGTGGGTGAGCAACTCGGCTTCCTCGGCGTGCTCGGGGTCGTCGTGCTCTTTCTTTGGTTCTTCTGGCATGGCCTGCGCATCGCGTTCTTGGCGAAGACGCAGACCGGCTTCTCCGTCGCCTTCGGAATGGTGTTCATCATCGCCCTGCAAGCGGCAGTGAACATCGCGGTGGTCTCGGACTCGGTACCGCCGAAGGGAATCGCCTTGCCGTTCCTGTCGTACGGAGGGTCTTCGATCATCGTCACCGGCCTGTGCATCGGCCTACTCGCTTCGGTGGCCGCCGATGCCTATGCCCCTCATCAACTACCGGCGCAGCTCCGGCTGCGCCTCCGACAATCCAGGGCGACTGCATGATCCACGCGCGCCAAACCCCATGCGGTCGCTCGTTCAATCAACGGACCCGAGTCCGAGCGCCTCGCTGCATTCCATCACCTGTTCCATCGCGCAAGTCATCCGGAATCGACTCTCACACCTCACGGCGCTCGGGCTCGTGGTCCTGCTTTTTCATAACCTCCCTCTTGCGAGAGGAACCGTCATGACTCCTGAGAAAATTGCCGTCCTCGTGATCACGGGAGTGATCGCGGTGCTCCTGTCCCTCACGCTCATGGAGAGCTCGGAGGGCGCGGCGCCTCGACCCCAGACTCTGCCTCCGCAGCGCGACCAGGCGGAGCCCGTGCCCTCGATCGAGGACTTGATGAAGGGCAATGGGACCACCATTCTGCGCCCTCCTCCCCAAAAGCCGGTGGACCCCGAGCTCGGAGGTTCGGTCGTGCAGCCTCCGGTGCGTTCGACCTACGTCGTGCAATCGGGCGACACGATGGAGAAGATCGCTCTCAAACTCCTGGGGTCTCGGGCGGCGCATCGCCGGCTGCTGGATCTGAACCCCAACGTGAATCCGCGCACGCTGAAACCGGGGCAGGAGCTGATCGTGCCGGGAGGGAGCAGCAAACCGGCGCCCAAGAGCCCGACCTCCCCGAGCAGAACCACCGATCGGGAAGTCGCTGCGACTCCCGCGATCACGCCCAAGGAGACGCCGGCCAAGGTGGAGCGCTCCCACACCGTCAAAGCGGGGGAGACGCTCTCTTCGATCGCCCGCACCGTGTATGGCAAAGAGAGTGCGTGGAAGCGCATCTTAGAAGCCAACCAGGCCAAGTTGCGATCGCCCGATCGTCTGGCTCCGGGAATGGTCCTCCGCCTTCCTTGATCGGAATCGCCGCGGGGAGGTACGTAGCTTGTCCCCGCGACCGGCACCCCCGGCGGAAGCGCCGGCTCGATTCGATCCGGCCAACCCGGGGGTCGCACTGAACCCGAAGGAAGACCAGTGGCTACGCGCCAGCTCGAGATCGTGAAGGAGCGCCTTTCGGACGCCGTTTCCGAAAACGTCCCACTCTCGGATTGGACCACGATCCGCTTGGGCGGTCCGGCAAGATGTTTTGTGCAGCCGCAAAGCGTCGAGCAACTGGTTGAGTTGCTCCAACTCCTCGCGACTCTCGATTGTGATTACCGGATTCTCGGCGGAGGCAGCAACCTTCTGCCGGGTGACGATCCCGTCGAAGTTCCGGTGATCCACCCCGGGAATCTGCTCCAGTGGGATCGCGACGACGATTGCTTACGCGTGGGAGCCGGCGTCTCCTTGTCCGCGTTCGTCGCGCGTGCAAACGCCTTGGGCCTCGCCGGTGCCCACGTGCTCGCGGGGATCCCCGGGCAAGTCGGCGGGGCCTTGGTCATGAATGCCGGCGGCCGGTACGGAGAAATCGCCGACCTCGTGCGCCAGGTCTCGGTGGTCCTGCCGGGGGGTACGCGCCGCGAACTCGAGAAGGCCGACCTGCGCTACGCGTACCGTCACTCGGAATTGCCCCCGGGTGCGGTCGTGGTGGGGGCCACCCTCGCCCTGCGGCGCACGGACGACATCGTGGCCCTGAAGCGGGAGTCCGGCCGCATCCTCAAAGAGAAAAACGCCGCTCAGCCGACGGCGAGCTGGAATTTCGGGTGCATGTTCAAGAACCCTCCGGAGCTCTCGGCCGGGCGGCTCCTCGACCAGGCCGGGATGCGCGGTTTGGCCTGCGGGGGGGCGCGGATCTCCACCCTGCATGCCAATTTTGTGGAAAACCTCGGCCAAGCCACGGCCCGCGAGGTGGCCACCTTGATCGAGGCCTGCGAGCGGGCCGCGTTGGACCGGTTCGGGATCACCTTGGAGCGGGAAGTTCGGGTTTGGGAAGGGTCGGCTAAAGACCACTATCGATAGAGGCAAATTTCGGGCGGAACCGCATAGGCAGTTGCGCGCCAACATGCTCTCCTGTACGCTGCTCCCGCTCCGCCCTCGGGAATCCGCCCAGGCTCTGGGGGAGCAGTGATCCCCAGAGCCCTGGCCGCGAGGAACGGTGCTTGGGCCTCCAGCTCCTGGAGGCGGGGAGTCTCTTCATGGACATGGCGAAGTTTGTCGACCGCCGGCTCCACCCGGTGCGGGTGTCGTTGGGCCTTTTGAATCACGAACTCGAGCTCGCACGCGGCGAGAACAGTGTTGCGCTCGATCGTGAAGTCGTGCGCAGCCTCATCGAAACCCTCTCGATGTTCGTCGAGGACTTCGAGGCTAGCTTCAAGGTCGTGCGGGAGCAGGGTCAGAAGAAGTTTGCTCAGGCAACTGCCTCGAGCGCTCCCAAAGTCGGCTAAGCCGGGGCGAATTCGATGGTGACGCTCGCCGCCGAGCGCCCGTTAACCCCCTGGTCGATCACGCTCACGGTCCTGGTGACGAGCCTCCTTTTGCTCGTGACTGCGCTCGTGAAGGATCGTCTTGCGTCCTCGCCCAGATACGCGGTCACGAATCTGCGGCTTCAGGTGGATCATTTGCCGCCGCTGCTCCGCGATCGCACCGAGGCGCTCGGCCTCGACGAAGCGATCCTGCGGGCTCCGGTTTCCATCTTCGACGAAGGCCTGACAGTGCAGGCGGTCGACCACTTTTCCGGCCGCCCGTGGGTCAAGCGCGTCGCCGGTTTGACCCGCCGGTTCCCCGATCGAGTCGAAGTCGCCCTCGAAGTCCGCACTCCGCTCGCGATCGTGGCGGAAGGGGCGGAGCGGTTGGCAGTGGACGACGAGGGAGTGGTGTTGGAGCACGACTCACCCTTGCGGCCTCCCGAAGTTCCGAGGATCCGGACGCCCGGCGCTCCGTACACGCGGGTGCCCAACGACGGGCAGGCGTTCCGCAAGGACGATCCACCCCGCGCCGCGGTGTGTGAGGCTCTTGAGCTCTTGCGGTTCCTCCGCGACTACTCTGGGCATCCGGCGCTGGCCACGTTTCGCATCGAAGAAGTGGTGGTCGGGGAGGCGCGCGCCCACCGCGAGGCCGGAGCCTCCGACCTCGTGCTGCGGCTCGACACCGGCGTCGAAATCTTCTGGGGGCGGTCGCCGCTCTCACCTCTCCAGGACTTGGAACCGAAGAAGCTCAAAAAGCTTGAAAACTTGTTGCTCGTGCTCGAGAGCTACCCAGGGCTGCTCGGCGTGAAGCGGGTGGATCTGACCTTGGACCGTCCGGAGGTCATCCCTGCGATGGCTCCGCAGCCGCATCGCTGAGGGGTTCGGCAGGGTGCAGCGGGGTTTCTCCGGTCGCCCGCGTCGGGGGATCCGAATCGAGGCGCCGGCTCGTCTTTGCGCGGCGACCCTGGAAAATTGTCCGCCTCGACCGAGGATGACGGCATGAATCGGCTGATCACGAGGCTCGTGTTTTCCTTCGTGGGCCTCTCTTTGGTGGCGTCCATGCTTCCCCTGCTGGAGGGCGGCGGAGGCAAGCCCCTGTTTTGGGGGCTCGATCGTGGGCGCAGTCTCCTGATCTACGCCGGCTTCTTTGTCACCTGGGTGCTCGTGGTGTTTCCAGAGACCATGCGCCGCGACCTTGATCGCAACCGCCCCTGGTGGCTCGTGTTCGGATTGATGTTCACATTCGCCACCGTGCCGTTGGTTCTGTCGGCGTACATCAGCGGCGTGAGTTTTGGCGGGCTGCGATCACTCGCAGCCTGGATTCTGCTGGCGGGTGGACTCGTCTTGGTCCTGCATCGTTATCTCCCGCTCGCGTGCTCTGGGGCCCTGCAGCGCGGCGTTTCGGTCTTCGGAGTGCTCGTGCTTCCCGCGTGGATCTGGCATCGGCGGTCACTCGGTTTGCCGGTCCCCGCTCCGTGGGAATCGCTGTCTCTGTGGGATCGCTTCCGAACCGTGGTGGTCGACCGCCAGGTGCCGGAGATGTGGCCCGTTCTCGGGGCGGCGTTGGTGTTGCTCGGGCTCTGTGTGCTGCCGGCGCGCCGGAAGGCCGCCGCGGCCTTGTTCGTACCGCTGCTGTGGTGGAGCCCCATCGACGGCGGAGCCGTGATTCCCTCCGGCCCGATCACGGTGCAAAGCCAGGCTGGCGGATTGGCTCGACCCGGGCTGCGCACGCCGCTCCTGGTTCAGGTGGAAGGGCAGGGCGAGACGGTGACCGCGGTGACCGGTGGCGAAGCCCACGAACTGCGAGCCGACGGTCGCGCCCAGTCGATCCTCGTTGCCCCCGACCGTGAGGGCCAAAACCTCCGCGTCGACCTCGGTGGGCGCGACCACTCCCAATCGCTCCCCCTGCGGTTCGTGGAAGACAGTACACCCCTGGCCTTGGTGGTCGCGACCGCGAATGAATCGCCGGTCACGCTTCCCTCCGGAATCGAAACCGCCCGCATCCTGCCGACCGGATTCAGCGTTCAAAGCGGAGCCTACGAGGCGTTCGACACGATCGTGCTCTCCGAGTCGACCTGGATCAACGCTCCGGCGGAACTTCGTGCGGCAGCGATGCACTTCGTGGCCCGGGGCGCTGAGCTGGTCCTGTTCAAGCTCGGGGGCGCGGTGTCCGCCGAAGGATCCGTGCGGGAAGGCCGCGGCCGCATCACGCGGACTCGTGCCGCCGAACTCACCGAGCTCGAGTTGACGCGGCGAGTTCCGGTTCCCCGCGTGCGCCAACCCGAACTCTTGCGCACGATTGTGCCTCCCGCTTGGCAGGAGCTGGATCTCAGCAAAGTGATCCTCGTGCTCCTGCTCTACCATGCGGCGTTTCTGCTCGCGTTCCTCTTGCCACTCGTGTTCGACGCCAAGAAGTCGCTGGTGGTCTATCTCGCGTCGGTCGGATTCGTGGTGGTCATCGTCGCGTTCGGCGGGTACCTGTCGCTCAAGCGCGTGTTCCTCCGCAGCAATCAGGTCTACTCGCAGAGTCTGACTCTCGTGGTGGCGAGCGGAGACGGTGCCTCGACCTGGCATCAGCTTCTCGGTTATGCGTCAATGAGTGGGGAGACCACGACGCTCCAGTTTCCCGCCGGGACCGACGTGTTGCTCTATCGTGGGGACGATGCGCTGCCGCGCGCTACCCGGAGGTCTGCCGGGGATTCCATCGAGTTTGCGGGCGTGGAGTTGGACCGGTTCTCGAACAAGGCGATGGTGCGGGTCGAGCGGCACGGACGCCTGGGATTCTCATTCGTGAAGGGCGACTCCGTGCTCGAATGGAGCATCGTCCCGCGCGAGGTCGAGGGGGAGGGGATCGAGATCGACCCGTCCGAACTCCTCGAGGGGTACCAGATCGAAACCGATGGCACCGTCCGGCGCCTCGTTCTGGAAGGCGGGAAGGTCCGGCGCGGGGACCGGGTCGACCAGGGGCCCTTCGAAGGGCCTGAACAGGTGTATTTCCGCCGCCTCATGGGGCACCTCGCCCCCGAGTTGCGTCAATACCTGGTGTTTAGAGCCCGGAGGGGTACCCCCGACGAAGCCGCCTCCAAGTTTTTCTCCACCAAGGACTTAGGCGCGTTCTTGGTAATCGCGGGCGGCCAGTTCTGAGGCCCGATTCCGGAGCGGTCCAGCATTGAACTCCGGAATTCCGCTGGTACTTTGCTCCTCCTGAATTTTTGGGGCAGCGGTCTTTGGCTGCTCCGTCCATTTGCGGCAGATCCGATGAAGACGACCACTTTTGCCCGCGGGGAAACCTTCACTCCCAAGTGGGTGCACATCAGCGCGAAAGACGCCGTGCTTGGGCGCTTGGCCGCTCGCGTGGCGCAGATCCTCATGGGCAAGCATCGCCCCATCTACACGCCCTTCGTGGACACCGGCGATTTCGTGGTGATCACCGAAGCCGAGTGCGTGAAGCTCACGGGCAACAAGGCCGACCAAAAGGTCTACCGCCATCACACTGGCTACGTCGGCAGCCTGCGTGAGCGCCCCTTCAAGGAAGTCTTGGCCATGCACCCGACCGAGCCCATCGAGCTCGCGGTGCGCCGCATGTTGCCCAAGACCAAGCTCGGGCGTCACATGTTCGCCAAGCTCAAGGTTTATGCGGGGAAGGACCACCCCCACCAGGCCCAAAAGCCTGAGACGATCAAGATCTGAGGAGAACTCCCATGGCAGAGAGCGCATTTGTGTGGGGCACGGGTCGCCGTAAATCAGCGATCGCCCGCGTCCGGATTCGCCCCGGCACGGGAGCGGTGGTAGTCAACGGCCGCACCCTCAAAGAGTATTTCCCGAACGAGGAGTGGCACAACGCTGCGATCGCACCGCTCAAAGTGGTCGGCAAGGCGGAGGGCTTCGACGTCTTCGCGAGTGTCCAGGGTGGTGGTTTGACCGGCCAAGCCGGCGCCGTCAGCTTGGGGATTTCGCGGGCGCTCGCTCGGTTGGATCGCGAAGCGCATTATTCCCCTCTGCGCAAAGAGGGCCTGATGACCCGTGACTCGCGCATGAAAGAACGCAAGAAGTACGGCCGCGCCGGTGCGCGTCGCTCCTTCCAGTTCAGCAAGCGTTGATCCAGAGCCTTCGCGACAATCCAGATTCCAGCCTGGAGACGACCGACCTCGGAAGAACCGAGGCCGGTCGTTTCATTTCAGCGGGACTCGCTCCTGGGCTTCGCGAGCCTTCGATCCGAGATGTGGAGTGGCAGGCCGAGCCACCGCAGCGTAAGGAGGCTGCCTTCGTGCGGATCGTCGTGACGGGCGGGCAGGAGCCAAGCCTGCGGCACTGCGCGCAGACCTAGATCCAGTAGGGCGTCGTTGCGTCGGCCGTGGTGGGGCAGCGTGACCCAATCCGCGCCGAGATCGTCGCCCGCGTCCAGGAGCATGCGCAGGCCCCGAGTCTCCAAGTCACCCGTGGCGAGTACGGTGCGGGATTCTTCGCGCAACCGCAGAACGGCACTCCGTTCATTCGGCGAGAGCGAAAGCGCCTCCGGGGAGGGCCAGAGGACTTCGCAACTCGGATCGGGCTGGTCGCCTCGCGCGAGCCTCCTGATCTCCTCGGTGGCGAACGGACTCAGCGTGGGGCCGACGGAGAGACGGCGCCGGAGATCGGGCTCACCACCACAGTGGTCCGCATGCGCGTGAGAGAGGAGGAGGAGGTCGATCCGCCGCACGCCGTGACCGAGGAGTTGATCGGCAACGTGGGCACTGGCGGGACCCGCATCCGCAAGCAAGTGGTGGGTGCCGTTTGCGTGAAAGAGCGCACTGCCGGAGGCGGCATCGAGAAGCGCGCAGCCGTGCTGGCTGGAGGGGGTGGAGACGAGGGCGAGCACCGAGGCCACTGACCAGAGGAGAGGAGCGCGGATAGGCCGCCGAGCGCGCAGGTAGTGAGCGAGGACACCGAACGCCGCGGTGGCCAAGCCAAGGTGGGCGTAGGAGGGCTCCACCACTTCGAATGCGAGGCCGGGGATCGACTCGAGCGCTTCGCCCAGTGAGCCCAACGCGGTCACGAGCACCTCCGCCAACTCGATGGTGGGAGCAAACTCGGGAAGGACGATCTTCACGACGCCCACCGCCATGAGCAGGTTGACGAGGGGACCGAGGAGCAGGGTTCCCGGGATTGCCGCCAAAGAGACCCGATTGAAGTGATAGGCCACGATCGGAGCACTCGCGGCGAACGCGGCCAGGGAAGTGACGGTGCTCTCGACCAGGGTGTGCCGCTCGTCTTGATCTTCGAGGTGGGGGAGGGCGCGCCTTTGGGCGATCCACGGGCGACTCAGGAAGGTGATGCCGGCCGCCGCCGAAAACGAGAGCCAGGCGCCGACCTTCGACCAGATCTCCGGGTCGAAATGCGCGCAGAGCGCGAGCGCCAGGGCAAACGCGGGTCCGGGCCGATGCACGCGGCCCAACGCGCGCGCCGCGATGGGCGTGCTCGTCATGATGAGGGCTCTGCCTACCGGCGTCTCGAGTCCGGTCAGCACCGCGTAGGCCCCGATCGCGAGCAGGAGCGTCCAGGGACGTCGACCGAGTCCCGGTCTCAGCGTGGCCGCGAGCAGCACCAGGTGCATCCCAGACACGGCAAAGAGATGCAGCGTCCCCGTCTCCGCAAATCGCCGCGCCTCTTCGGTCGGAATCGTGCGGTCCCCGAGCATGAGCGCGCGCAAGAGTCCCGCCGTGGTCTCCGATTGCCCCTGCGCCAACCGCTCCCTCAGAAATCTCCGAAGCCGCTCGATTTGCGCCCTGATGTGCAGCGGCGCCGGTGGCCGCACCCAAAACGCTTCCGGACTGGCCACCTCCACGACTCTCCGTAACGGATCCGCCCTCCCGATCACCTCGATCCGCGCCCCCGGCAGTGGACCCAATGCCTCCGTCCGGCACTGAATTCTCCAGCCCTCACCCACCGGGATCGTGAGCTTCCCGTGCCTCGTCGTGGCCGGCGCACTCACCACCGCTTCCACCTCCACCAACCCCCGCGCCCCCTCCAAACTCGCCACTCCCACACCCCCTCCCCACGTCCAACTCAGCACCGCCGCCCCAACCAGCCCCCACCCTTCCCTCCTCCTTCCCCCGATCCGAAAACCCACCCCCGTCACTCCCACCACCCAAGCCCAAATCTCCCCCCCGCCCGTCCCATGCCGGACCAAACTCAACCCCAGCACTGCCACCGAAAAAGCCACCATCTCCCCCTCCCAGACTCCTCCGACCTCCCGCCTCCTCGGTGTACCCGCTTTCCTGCGCCCAGGCACCCTTCCATCAGTCCCTCGACTTTGCGGACGATTGGCCGCCGTCTGCATCGACGCCCGGTGGGTGGCACTCGGGGGGTGTCTGCCGGTCGTCCATGAGTCGGAACCGAGTGCGTGGGGATTGACGAAACACGAAATTCGACCGAGGGCGCCTGCCTGGCCCTGTCCTGACACCCGGAAACCGCGGAGTGCCGTCGGGAAGCGGCGGGGAAAGACCGGTGCGGATTTGGAGATTAACCCTCGAAGCTGATGACCTTGATCAGACCGGCGCAATCCATGACCACCGCAAGGACGTACTCCGTGACCTGCTCTCCCAATGTGAAATCCATCACGATGGACTGATCGTGATCGTCGGGGTAGAGGCTGATGCTCTTGAGTTTCAGGGCGGCCACCAGGGCTTGGTCGTCACCGCGTTTGAATTCTCGCGGGACAAAACACCGCTCCAGGTCGGCGGGGCTCAGTTCTTTCTCGTGGTGGATTCGATATTCGGAGACGGCGGACTCCCCGGCTTCCGCCTCCCTGGCCATGGCGGATCGGGCCAAGGCATCCAGTTTCGGGAGGTCTTGCAGTTGCGAACTCAATCGACGCACCGCCGTGGCGTCAATTTCGTCTTCGATATTCAGATAGACGCTCACCGGCCTTCCTCCGAATCGAAGGACCGTAACCCACTGGCCATCTGCCTCCTCATTCAAGGGCCCAAAGACGGGATCGATATAGGCGCTCATCGTGCGTGGTTTCTCAAACTCCGGGGAGTGAAGCTGCTGGAGACGTTCCGTAGTCCGTTGAAATTCAGCGGCCCCTGGATTGGAGCCAGACATTACGCGACGATGCGCTTTTTTTCCTTGCCGATGGCTCGGACCAGTCCGGCCATGGCGCCGTAACCTAAGCTGCAACGGAAGTGTTCCTCGGCGTGAACCAGCGCTGGCGCCGCCCACCTGGGGCCCATCTCCGCCTCCTGCCATCGCTTGACAGTGTGACACAGGTGCGCGTTCTCCAAGAAATGTGTCCTTTCGGGAAGCCTGCAATTATTCCGCAATTTCGGCATGTTCCCTGGGC
>CADEGH010000017.1 GCA_902826835.1 uncultured bacterium
CGCCACTCATCGAAAGTCAGCCAGCAAACTCTCGAATCATTCTGCGGAATGTAGGTTGCAGTCCCGAGTTCACGAGGTTTGGGCGCGGTTTTTTGGGTCGTCGATGAAGGATGATCTGCGGTACACGCCTTCGGATTGTTTCGAGACGTTTCCGTTTCCGGAGCATTGGGAGAGTCGGGCGGACTTGGAGGCAGTGGGGAGGGAGTATTACGAGTTTCGGGCGGCGTTGATGGTCAAGAACGACGAGGGGCTGACCAAGACTTACAACCGGTTTCATGATCCCGACGAGGCTTCGCCCGAGATCGTGCGGCTCCGGGCACTCCACCTCGCGATGGATCGGGCCGTGATTATCGCCTACGGCTGGTCCGACCTCTCCCTCACCCCGACCTTCCTCCTCGACTACGACGACCCCGATTCCGACTCCCGCAAGAAGCCCTATCGCCTCCGCTACCAGGACCCCCTCCAATCCCTCCTCCTCTCCCGCCTCCTCGCCCTCAACTCCAGTCGTTCCCAGCCCAAGCCATCGAATCCACGAGCCTCGACCAAGCCGGCGCGACGTAAGCCGCCGGACGATACCGGAGACCTCTTCTGATGTGAGTCCCAAGCACAAGAAGTACAAACAAGCGGAGTTCTTGATCCACCCCGACTTCCCGATCGAGCTCATCGAGAGGGTGGGGGTGCAGTCAACCGCCATCGCCGAGAGAGTCGAGGAGATCTGGAAGAGGCGCCGAAGCTCGCGCCCCACGATCGAGGTCCTCCCCCAGTGGTATTATTGATACGGACCACCCCATGATCAGATACCTTCAAGGAGACCTACTAGCCGACGACGCCGAGGCGCTCGTGAACACGGTGAACTGCGTCGGCGTCATGGGCCGCGGAATCGCCCTGCAGTTTCGGCGCAACTTCCCGGATAACTTCCGGGCCTACGAGGCCGCCTGCAAGCGGGGCGAGGTCGTACCCGGGCGCATGTTCGTCTATGCGACCGGGCGCCTGAGTCCTCCCCGCTTCATCGTCAACTTCCCGACCAAGCGCCACTGGAGAGGGGATTCCCTGCCCGAGGACATCGAAGCCGGGCTCGCAGCCCTGAAGGCTGAGATCCGAAGCCGGGTCATCCGATCGATCGCGATTCCGCCGCTAGGGTCTGGCCTGGGGGGACTCGATTGGACCGAAGTGCGACCACTCGTGGACGCCGCCTTGGCGTCGCTACCGAACGTCGAAATCCGCGTCTACGAACCTCGCCGATCCTCCGCCGTGCTCGCAGCACCGAGATTCCCTCCCAAGATGACGCCTGGTCGAGCAGCCCTGATAAGCCTCGTGTACCGCTACTTGTCCGGCCTCCTGGACACCTCGATCAGCCTGCTCGAAATCCACAAGCTCCTCTATTTCATGCAAGAGGCAGGCGAAGCGCTTCGCCTGAGGATCGTGAAAGCCGAGTACGGGCCCTACGCGGATAATCTGCGCCACGTGATGCAAGCCATCGAGGGCAGCTTCACCGCGGGCTACGGGGACGGAGGGGACAATCCGGACAAGCCCATCGATCTCCTGCCGGGCGCCGTGGCCGCCGCATCCGAGGTTTTGGCTCATCACCCCGCAACCAAGGCTCGACAAGACCGCGTCTCCGCCCTAGTCGACGGCTTCGAGTCGCCCTTCGGTCTAGAACTCCTTGCCACCGTTCATTGGGTCGCCACCCGCGAAGGTGCCAGCAGCCCCGCTTCCCTCGTTGACGCCACCTACGCCTGGAATCCCCGGAAACGCCAATTCTCCTCCGACCAGATCCGTCTCGCCGCCGACACCCTCCGCACCCAAAACTGGCTCCCCGCCCCCTCATCCTGAGCCCGTGCACCCGCCCTCCAGACTCCACCGTCGGCCCAATCCACCGCAAGCACACTCCTCACAATCCGTAGACCAAGTAGCCCCACTGCTGGTCAGTAGCCTGGCTGAAGAGTCGGCGTCGCCCCATACAAGGGCAGTTGCAGTTTGCCTCCAGAAGCAGTTTCCGCCTGCCTCGAAGGCGAAGTCGCATATCCTCATGCACGGTTACTGCAACCGACTGTACGGCCGCAGGGTAGAGCGAATCCCCGGCCTAAGTGCCAACTCCGCAAAAGTCATTGGCCGGGAAGTCCGAGTCCCGCAGCCTACGCTTTGAGCTCCGAGCTGATAGAGTCCCACCGAAGCTGCCATCCGGAGAAATGGACCGTTCAGCAACATGAAGTTTCTCCTCGACACCAACATTTTCATCCCACTCGAACCCGTCACAGAAGCAAACCTGGCCTCGGCTACTACGGAAGCGGCAAAGCTGAGTCTCCTCATCAGCCTTGGGCAGCACATAGCATTTCTTCATCCCGCACAAGCTCACGACCTCTCCCGCGACCGCGATGTCGAGCGAGCGCAAGTGCGGCAGCGGTTGTTTCGCAAGTACCAACACCTTCCCGATCCACCGCCGATAACGGACAGCATTGAAGCGGAAATCGGAAAAGCTCCTCACGGTTCCAACGATTGGGTAGACAACAATCTTGTCGTTGCTCTCCTTGCGGACGCCATTGACTTCCTCGTGACCGAGGACAAAGGCCTCCGTCGCAAGTGCGTGCGTCTTGCGATTGGTGAGCGGGTATTGTCGCTTGACGAGGCAATTCGAATTCTCGGCGGGCCGCAAACTGGAGGCCCCCCACCCGCAGTCAAGGATGTGAAGCCTCATCGACTTTGCAAACAAGACAAGTTCTTCGACTCTTTCCGCGAGGATTACCCTGAATTCGACCAATGGTTCAAACGATGCTGCCTGGAGCACAGGCAAACTTGGGTAATCGAAGGCGATTCCGGAATTGCCGCTCTCTGCATTGTCAAAGCTGATCCCGAGGGGCTGAGTTTTGGCCTGGGGTCGACTCCTCTGAAGATCTGCACTTTCAAGGTCTCTCCAAACCATAACGGTTTCAAGTACGGAGAACTACTTCTGAAGACAGTCCTGGAGCACTGCTTTCGCCATGACCATACTGGTGTCTTTTTGACCGTATTCGCGAAGCACGCACCCCTCCTCGAGCTGCTGTCCGAATTTGGTTTCCATAAGCAGCAAGAGCAGACGAAACGTGGAGAATTCGTATTGGCCAAGAACCTGGTTTCCCGCCCAGGCCTGAATGGCCTGGACTTTCACATTGAATACGGACCGCCACGATTCGACCATGACCGACCGTGGTATATGGTCCCCATCCAGCCGCGCTACTCGGATGTTCTCTTTCCCGAATCCGCCCAGGATAAGTCGCTGTTTGCCGGCGAATTCGCCTTCGGAAATGCGATAAGAAAAGCCTATCTCTGCCACTCATCGCATCGGCGCATAGAACCGGGCGACGTTCTTGCCTTTTACAGAACGAATCCGGGGACTCGTGGACTGATCGCCGTTGGAGTCGTGGAAGATACTCTGATCTCCTCTGACTCGAGCATTATAATGCGTGCAGTCGCACGTCGCACAGTTTACACGGCGCCGGAGGTCGAAAGGATGTGCCAGGGCCGCGGCGTACTCGCTATCCGTTTTCGTCAGGCGCGAGTGATCGACCCGACTGTCAGCTACCGTGCACTCAAGAGTGCTGGTGTGTTCACGCAAGCGCCGCAATCCATCATGCGTATATCCCAGGGGGGCACCCAATGGCTAATCGACCACATCTCCGCGTAGCGTTACTTGCCATTCATCCCGAGCACGCAGCCGCGATCCTCGATGGGCGGAAAACCGTCGAGTTCCGGAAACGCCGCTTCGCCACCGGAATCGACCATGTCTTGCTTTATGCTACTTTTCCCATGCAGAAGGTTGTCGGCTACTTCAAGATTTCGCATCTGGATCAGGGATCACCCGAGTCCATTTGGCGAAGACACGGACGGCGCGGAGCCGTGACGCGCGACCTCTTTCGCAGCTACTATTCCGGGGCAGCGACCGCAGTCGCGATCGTCGTCGAGAGCGCCAAGACCTTCGAGAAGCCCATTCCGCTGCATGAGATCACGAAGTGCTCCAAGCCGCCCCAGAGCTTCGCGTACTTACCGATGGAAGCGACGAGTGGATTCGCTGATCTCGAATAATTCAAGTCAACAGAACACGAGACCTTCTCACCGCATGTTTCCTGGTTCCTTGCAGCAAATCCACGGCGGCTGTCACGGAATCAGGTCGATCGTCGTTGCCCAGGAAAGAGTCAACGAAACCCTCAATTGAGACCCTGCCCGGGCTGGGGCGAAAGGGCAGGGACAGATCCGATTCAAATCGGTCGGCCTGCAATTCTTGATCGGAGTCATCCGCCTTCTGAAGGTCGACGTCGACGATCCCATCACCCTCGCAGAGGACGTGACCAAGCAGGATGTGGCCCAGCTCGTGGGCGAGGTGGAAGGCGAGCCACGCCGGAGCTTGGCGGCGCGAGGCGAGGATGATGACCGGGCGGCCCGAGATCCAGGTCGCGAGTCCGTCGAATTGGCTCGACTCCGTGGGGTGGGTGCGAAATGGAAGGACAACGATTCCGTGACCCCACGCAAATTCGAGCAAGCTCTCGAGATCCACGGAGCGGGCGCGGGCCAGGATCAGCTTGCGAACATCCTCCGCCCTGAGGCGTCCGCCAAAGGCAGGTAGCCGCTCGAGTTGGGACACGAGCGTGGTGGCCGCGGTGACAGCTATTCGAACGGAGGCTCTGGCCTTCTTGGTACCGGCGGTGGTCGAGCGCTTGAATGCCAAGCCCCCGCTCAGGTCGAGCGAAAGCGGTTGCGCTGGATCGCGGAGGGCCCTGATGGTGAGGCCGAGATTTCTGGCCAGCGTGACCTCTGCAATCGCCAGGTTGGCTGGGTTGTCAGCAAGGCTATCGTCCCACCAGTCTGGCAAGAGCTTGGCTCTCACAAAACTTGGGGAGAGGCCCTCGGTGCGCAAGCGAGCATAGAGGCTTTTCAAGGCAAGCTTCGTGGTTCTGTCTCCGTCAGTGGCCCCTAAGTCTACCGAAGTCGGCGAGCGGGAATAGAGGTGAGGACGGTCAAACAGTCAGCCCTTACTGGGGGAGTGATGGCCAGGAGCCCCCGACGCTCGTTCCAGGTGAGCAGATGGACTTGACCTCGGCGCCTCACCCGAAGTCACTGCGAACCCGTCCGGCGCGCGTGCCATTGTCCACCGAGGGGGAGACATCAGCGGAGGGCCGGTGAAGGAACTTGGCAAATCCAATGCGCAACTTGGCGCTGGCGCACGATCTCCGTGAATCGCGGCGCGACCGCTCTCGGGTTTCCCAGTGGCGCAACTGCGCCATCGCTGCATGCCGAAACCGGCGCTCTCGGGATCGAGCGCTGGAGTATGGAGGCAGCGACCGAGGCGTGGGGCCGAGACACGTTCAGTGGTCGAGAATCAGGGCGCACTGTCCCCCCATCCGGTAGACTGGCCGGCGTAAGAGATCGGCCAACCCCGGAGATCGCGAATGAAGATTGAGGATTCCCTGCCTACGGACCGAAGCCCGATGACCAGTGCTGACGTCCGGGGCCAGCTCGAGGAAGCGCTGCAACTGGATCTGGTGGGACCATGGGCAGAGCATCCATTGGAGCGGGAAGTCCTCCCCGATTCAGCCACTCCCTCTGCTTGGTATCTCACCGGATTTCTCATGCCATCCGGGACGCCGCCGGAGTTGCGGGCGGATGCGGACGAGGACGAAGAACTCGGGGACGAACTTCCCGCGCAACCCGAGCTCTTCGAAGAATCCACCGAGGAACGGCGGTCGGCCAAACGCGGGTTCTTCCCCTCGTCCATCGGGTTGAGCTGTCTCGTGCCCGAGGGCGACTGCACCCTCGCCGTGACCGCGCGCTGGGGAGAGTACGCGCCCACCGCCTCCACCGGCGCGGATGGGCTCGGCTATGGCGGCTGGCAGAGGACACCGTGCGAAGCTCGGGTCTTGGTCGCTCTGAAGTGCGGTAGCGACACCACCGTGGTCGCCCTGCCGGACTCGCGCGGGCTCGAAGTGCACGCCTTGAGCCGCCCGATCACCGGGGACGAACTGGACGGGCAACTCCAGGGTGGCGCCGCTTCGGTGTCCGTCTTCCTGGTCAATAGTCGCGCGACTGCGGACGAGCGCTCGGACCGGGAGACTGTTTTTCAGACCGAACTGCATTTGGAGACCGAGTCGGTTTTCTTGCCCCGACCGGATCTTCGCGGCGCGCGCTCCGAAACCTGGGACGAAAGTGTCGACGACCTCCACTACGCGGACACTCCGGAATACGCGACGGGCCACGGGGTCTCGGCGACTTGGGAAATGGCCGCCGATGGCACCTGCCGCCGGATCCGGACGACCTGGATCGGGAGGGCGGAAGTCGAGAAAACCGTGACCCCCTCCTTTCCCGCGGCCGAGCTCTCGATGGGTGAGCTTGGTAGCCTCCAGAGCGGGAGCGCCGTCCGATTGGCACTGCTGCCGCTGGTTGCGAGCTACCGGGATTGGATCGAACGTCAGGCCTCGCAGGCCACTGGCCTGCCCCCCGCGCGACGCCGCATCGCGGAAGCCTTGCTCGGACACGCTCGTCATGCCGCCGCGCGCATCGAACACGGAATCACGGTGCTCTGCGAACGCCCCGATGCCCTCGATGCGTTCCGAGTCGCCAATCGTGCCGTCGCGGCTGCGCTCGCGAAGCGACTCCACGTTCGTGATCCCAAGTGGCACGCGTTCCAGCTCGCATTCGTTCTGCACTGCTTGCCCGAGTTGGTCGATCCCAAAGCGCCCACCCGTTCGATGGTTGATCTCCTCTTCTTTCCGACCGGAGGCGGAAAGACCGAGGCTTACCTGGGTTTGGCCGCGTTTACGATGGTGTGGCGCCGCCTCTGCCATTCGGGCGACGGAGGGCGAGCGGGAGCAGGTACCAGCGTGATCATGCGCTACACCTTGAGGCTCCTGACCCTCGACCAACTCGGCCGCGCCGCCGGGCTCGTGTGCGCCCTCGAACTCGAGCGTGAGCGAGACCCAGGGCGATACGGAACCTGGCCCTTCGAAATCGGCCTGTGGGTTGGCAGGGCGACCACCCCCAATCACCTCGGCGCCAAAGGCGACGGTCGCTCCGACTCCGCGCGCGCCAGAGTCGTCCAATTCAAGAGCAACCCGAGGAACCGGCTCTCCCCCATTCCTCTGGAAAACTGCCCCTGGTGCGGCTCCCTACTCGAAGCGGATAGCTTCGAGCTGCATCCGAATCACGATGCCCCGACTGACCTGAGGATTCACTGCCTCTCGCTCTACTGTGAATTTTCGGGGAGCCGACCCCTGCCAATCGTCGCCGTCGATGAGCCCCTCTACCGCAGGCTCCCGGCCTTCCTGATCGCGACGGTCGACAAATTTGCGACCCTCCCCTGGGTGGGGGCGTCCGGTCTACTCCTCGGAGGCGCGGCGCGCTTCGACGACGACGGCTTCTACGGCCCCGCCACTCCCAAGCGGGGCCATTACCTCACTGCACCGCTGCCTCCTCCTGACCTCGTGATCCAAGACGAACTCCACCTCATTTCCGGACCGCTCGGCACGATGGCCGGTTTGTACGAAACCGCGATCGAAGCCCTTTGCCTTCGCAACGCCGCCAACGGGTTGGTCGGACCGAAGATCGTCGCGTCCACCGCCACGGTCCGCCAAGCCGCCAATCAGGTTCAGGCACTGTTCGGACGCGGATCGACCCGGGTATTCCCTCCTCCCGGACCGAATCGACGCGATTCCTTCTTTGCGCACACCCTGCCCGCGGCGACGACACCCGCGCGGCTCTACCTCGGTGTCGCCGCGCCCGGCCGCAATCCCAAGGTCGTGATGATGCGGGTCTGGTTGGCCCTGATGGGGGCTGCCCAACGTGCCTACGAGGAGTGTGCCGGCAGCCGAAACCCCGACAACCCGGCCGACCCCTACATGACTGTGCTCGGTTACTTCAACGCCCTGCGGGAACTCGGTGGCGCGCGGCGCATCCTCGAAGAGCAGGTGCAAAATACCCTCCGGGGTTACAGCAAGCGGCGGCGTGTGGGCGAGCGGGCCGGGCTGTTTCGCAACCGCGAGGACCTCTCCGAAGTCCTCGAACTCACATCGCGGGTCCCAACCTCCAAGATCGCGGAAGCCAAGCGCCGGCTGGGCACACCGTTTCACGAGCCCAACCCGGTGAGCAGCGCGATCGCCACGAACATGATCTCGGTCGGACTCGACATCCCACGACTTGGACTCATGGTGGTCTTCGGCCAGCCCAAGACTCACGCCGAGTACATTCAGGCCACGAGCCGCGTCGGCCGAGGTGCAGGAAAGCCGGGACTCGTGGTGTCGCTCCTCAACATTCATAAGCCGCGGGACCGCTCGCACTATGAGCGGTTCCGCCACTATCACGAGACCTTTTACCGATCCGTGGAGGTCAGCAGCGCGACGCCCTTTTCCGCCCGCGCCCTCGATCGCGGCCTGGCTGGCGCCCTCGTGGCCCTGGCTCGGCACTTGCGCCCGGAGTTGACGCCCCCGCAGGGCGCAGGCGCAATTGCCGGCGCCCGGGCCGCCCTCGAGGAAGCCCTGCTCGATCATTTTCGCCGTCGCGTCGAGAACCAGCCATGGGGATGCGACGACGAAAAGGAAGAACGCCAGCGCAGTGTCCGTACGCGCATCGTCGAGCTCCTCGAATCCTGGCAAATCGTCGCCGAGACCTATCAGAACGTGGGAGCCAAGTTCCAGTATCAGCAGTACGAAGAAAAATCACCGAAACCGCTGCTTCGTGGGATGCTCGAAGCGGACTTCGAAACCGAACACCATCGGAAGTTTCGGGTCAACCGTTCTCTGCGCGACGTGGAGCCGGAGGTCGATCTCATCCTGAAGAACCTCGGCGAGAACAGGGTCGGAGCCTAATCATGAGCCTCGAAGCCCACGGACACCTCCGCCTCAGTCAGGTCATCACCACCTACGGCCCAGGATCCCTCATCGAGCTCCCGAACCACTCCGCAATCGTCGCCGGTCTCCACACGTGGCCCAATCCCAAGTACCTCGAAGAAATCTCCGAGACACGACTCACGTCCAAACTTCGTGCCCTGAACGATGGACGGCCGCCGGTCCTCTACGCTCCCCCCATCCCGTCCACCGAATTGGGGGCCAAGTCTCCCCATCTCACCGTGTGGCGATTCCCGGAGTGGTTCGTGGTCCAGGAGAGATCCACCGAAAAAAATTCCCAGCCCTCTCGCCGCTTGGTGCATCACCGACACCTCGATCAGGATGGACGCCTCGAGAAACTGCCGGTCGTCGCGACGCGCTTCGTCCGGGCCTGCCCGCGCGGGCACCTCGACGACCTCGACTGGTATGCCTATGTTCATGGATTCGAGTCCCCTTGCCGCCTCCAACTCTGGCTCGACGAGAGAGGCACCACGGGGGATCTCTCCGACCTGTTCGTGCGCTGTCAGTGCGGAGCCAAGCGCAATCTCGGCGAAGCCAAGGCCATCGAAGCGGGAGCGCTCGGGGCGTGCAGCGGGAGACGACCGTGGCTCGGCGCATTCGCCACGGAAGCCGGTTGCCGCATGCCCCCCCGTCTTTTGATCCGCACCGCCTCCAACGCCTATTTCCCCCAAATCGTCAGTGCCCTGTCGCTGCCCGACATCGGGAAGCACCTCGAAGGCGTCGTGTCCCAGCACTGGGAGGACCTTCAGGCCGTCCAAGCCATCGAAGACCTGGCAATCTTCAAGCGGAAGCCTAGGCTCGCGGCAGCGCTGGATGTTTATCCGGATGCCGACCTGATGGGCGCGATCGAGCGCTACCGGAGCGGGGCGGTCGCGGAGCGTCCAGTCAAGCTGGTGGAACTCGATTCGATTCTCGCCGCCTCCGAGGGATTCGACGATGATGTGCCGATCGATCCCGACTTTCACGCGCGCAAGCTCCCCGACTCGATTTGGCGCCACTCCAGTCGTTTCTCAGGAATCGAAGCGATTTATCAGTTACATCGTCTCCGGGAGGTGCGCGCGCTCGTGGGATTCACGCGCCTCGAGCCGGTGATGCCGGATATCCAGGGGGAGTACCAAACCGACGTCAACCGCGCCCCGCTGGGCCACGATTCCCATTGGTTTCCGGCGGTGGAGAACCGTGGCGAGGGAGTTTTCCTCCATCTGAACTCCTCTGCTGTCAAGGCTTGGTCGGCTCGCCCTGCCGTTAGAGCCCGAGTTCAATTGCTCACCGAGGGGCACGAGCACTGGAGAAAGGAGCGACGGACTAGACAGGACTACCCGGGCGGGCCCTACGTCTTCCTCCATTCCCTATCCCACCTTTTGCTGCAATCCCTCTCGATGCGCTGCGGTTATCCCGCGAGTTCGATCCGGGAACGCATCTACATCGACGAATCGGGGTCGCGCTACGGCATTCTCCTCTTTACCGCCAGCCCCGATGCCGACGGGACTCTCGGCGGACTCGTCCAGCAGGCGCGACACATGGAGAGTCACCTGGCCTACGCGCTCCGGCTCGCTGCACTTTGTTCGAACGACCCGATCTGTGCGCATCACGAGCCCGGAGGTCATCTCGATGATCGCTGGCTGCAAGGCGCCGCGTGCCACGGTTGCGCCCTCGTCGCCGAAACGAGCTGCGAAATGCGCAACGACCACCTCGACCGTGCCCTTGTCGTGCCGGTCCTCGGCACACGCGACGCGGCATTCTTCGAGTCGACTTCGTGATCGAACGAATCCTCGACCTGCCTTCGCACTTGCGAGAGCGCCTCGCCAGCGCGCTGGAGACGGGAATCCTGGAGGCAACTCCGACTGCCGCGGCGCTTCACCCCGTCCTCGGTCAGTCCGACCTCGCGCCCAGCGTGCTTCCCGTCCTTGAGGAGTTCCACCGCTTGGGCTTGACGAGGATTGCCGCCGCGGCCTGGATTCGTTCCCTCTCCGCCGCCAGCATGCGCCGCCCGGAGGCCGACCTGGTTTGGACCGGACCATCGGTCCCCGGCCTCCGCGCCCGCGACACGCGCCGGGTTTACGAGAGTCTCCTCGGCTCGGCCACCCGCTGCCTATGGGTGAGCACCTACGCCTTTTTTGACGGCCCCCGGGCGTTTGCCGTACTCGCGCGCCGCATGGAAGAAATTCCCGGCCTCGAGGTGTTCCTTCTTCTCAACCTTCAACGCAAGCGTGGTGACACCACCGCGGCCGATCATCTGATTCGACGCTTCGCCGATCGGTTCTGGACCTCGGATTGGCCGGGCACGGCCCGGCCTCGGGTGTACTTTGACCCGCGGGCGCTGGACTTGGACTCGCCCGGCGGGGTATTGCATGCAAAGGCCACCGTGGCGGACCACGAGGCCGTGTTCGTGACCTCGGCCAACCTCACCGAAGCAGCCCTCGACCGCAATATCGAGCTCGGTCTCCTACTCCGCGATCGCGCCCTGGCCCTCGGGATCGAGTCCCACTTCCGAACTCTGATCGGGGCCCAACTCCTGCAACCCCTGCCCCACTCGTAGGGATTTCACGGCGGCGGAGCGAGGACGGATTCGTAGCCGGGTTTGAGTTTGCGGGAGGAGTCGTGGCGGGTGGTGAGGCCGACTTTGTCGAAGTACTCGAGGAGGGGGATGACGTACTTGCGGGTGGCGCCGATTACGTCCTTCATAGTGCTGGAGGGAATTTCGCCGTGGGTCAGGCAGTATTGGACGAGTTGGTCGCGGGCGTAGCGGATCGACTCCATGTGGAGATAGACGTTTTCGTCGAGTTTGATGACGCGGCCCCAGCCCTCGAGCAGCGTCAGGACGTTTTCAATGCGCTTCTTCGGGCGGCCGGTTTCTTCCGCGAGGTCGGCGGGAATGGGAGTGGCGAACTTGCCCAAGCGCATGCGGTCTTCGATGACCCCGAGCAGGCGGCGATCTTCGTTCGAGACGCTGCCTTTGAAGGCCTTGAGCCGGTACTGGCCATTCTGCAATTCGAGCTTTTGCTCTTTGACCCCACGTTCGAGGGCGAGCTCGACGAGCGCGGGCGCGAACTTCACGCGAGAAGTCACCGCGGTCGGGCCGAAGCCGAACGGATAGTGGTCGGCCTCGTGCAGATGGAGCAGGGCTTTTTCGACCTCTTGGAGGGCACGACCGATCATGTCCGCGTGGACGACCTCGCGGCTGCCTCCCAGTTCCACGAGCTTGCCAGACCGACGCAGCGCGAGGAGGTTCTCGGTCACACCTGCCCACGAATCTTTCACCAGTGAAGGCAATCGATCCACCTCGACCGGATGCAGCCCTTCGGAGCGCACCACGTATTCGAGATAGCGCTGCCGATCCTGCAGACTCGCCTCTTTGCCCTGGAGATTCTCTTTGATCCAATCCCGAAACCGCTTGAAGCGGAAGCGCGTTTCGCCGAGGACGATGCCGCCACCGATGGTCTTTTCCGGAGAGGCCAAGCGCACGAGATAGGCATCGCCGGGCGCGACGACCACCGGCTCTTCGAGGCGCAGTTGGATGAAACACTCCTCCCCCGGCTCGAGGCGTTTCACGTCGAGGAGGGAAATCGTCCCGAGGGTTTCGAGACACCCGGAGTGGAAGCGAATCGGCATACCGTCGCGCAAGGACGACTTCCACGAGCGCAAGAGCCGGAAGCGCGCCTCGACGAGACGGCTCGCGGTGAAAAAGCCAGGCTGAGCGACGACGTGACCCCGCTTGAGATCACGGTAATTGACGTCCGTCAAATTCAGCGCCGTGCGGTGCCCAGCTTCCGCCGACTCGCAGGCGGCGTGGTGCACCTGGATGCCGCGCACCCGACAGCGCATTCCTTGTGGCAGGACCTCGAGTTCCTGGCCGATTTCGACTCTTCCGGTGACCGGGACCCCGGTCACGATGGTGCCGTGGCCCTTCACGGTGAAGGAGCGTTGGATGGGCAGGCGGAAGACTCCGAGCACATCCCGCGGCGGCAAGGTGCGCGCAAGTTCGTCGATGAGCGCCCGCACCTCGTCCAGGCCCTGGCCGGTGATCGACGAACAGCGGAGGATCGGCGTGCCTTCGAGGAAGGTCCCCTTCACGAAGTCGCGGATCTCCTCCTCCACCAGATCGGCGAGGTCCTTGTCGACCATGTCGACCTTGCTCAAGACGACGAAGCCTCGCCGCTGGCCCAGGAGCCCCAGGATTTCGAGGTGCTCCCGAGTCTGCGGCATCACCCCGTCGTCGGCAGCGACCACGAGCATCACGATGTCGATGCCGGTCGCCCCCGCGACCATGTTGCGCACGAACTTTTCGTGCCCGGGGACATCGATGAGGCCGACGTCGATGCCTTCCTTCGTTCGATACTCGGCGAACCCGAGATCGATGGTCATCCCCCGCGCCTGCTCCTCCGGAAACCGGTCGGGATCGGTGCCGGTGAGCGCCTTGACGAGGCTCGATTTACCGTGATCGATGTGACCGGCTGTACCAATCACCGCGTGCAGAACTTGGCCCATGCTGGGGGGATCGTACCAACCGAGGCCCTGCGGCCGACTGCCCTCGTCCCCCGGAACCGGGTATCCTCCTCCCCACATGGCCGTGCGCTGGAACATCCCCGCTCGTGATCCGGAAGCAGATCGCATCCTGGCCCAGGCCCTCGGAACGAGCCCGATTCTGGCCGCCCTCGTCCGCCACCGCGGGCTCTCCGACCCGGCCGCCGCCCGGGCCTACCTCCAGCCGAGGCTCACCGAACTCGAGGATCCCGCGAACCTGATCGACATGCCCAAAGCCGCCGAGCGGCTCCGGCGGGCGATTCAGAATCGGGAGCGGATCATCGTTTACGGCGACTACGACGTCGACGGTATGACCGGCACCGTCGTGCTGCTCAACTTCATCCGCCTCGCCGGCGGCCTCGGGGAGTCCTACATTCCGGACCGGGAAAAAGAGGGCTATTCCTTCAACGACGACGCAATCGACGGTTTCCTCGGGGCCGCATCCAAGCCAGGCCTGATCGTCACCGTCGACCACGGAACCTCGGCGGCCGCGGGCATCAGTCGGCTGCGGCAGGGCGGGATCGATGTCATCGTCACCGACCACCATCATCCTCCGCCCGATCTCCCCCAAGACGCCGCCGCCGTCGTCAATCCCCGTCGGCCCGACTGCCCTTCTCAGTGGAAGAGCCTCTGCGGGGCCGCGGTGGCCTTCAAGTTGGCCTGGGCCACCGCGCAGTCGTTCTCCGGGGAACGCAAAGTCTCCCCCGAGTTCCGCACGTACCTGATCGACGCGATGGCCCTGGTCTCGCTCGCCACCGTGACGGATGTCGTCCCCCTGCAGGGCGAAAATCGCGTCCTTTGCTTTCACGGTCTGCGGGCGGTCAGCGCCTCCAGCAACCCGGGAATCCGCGCCCTGCTCCAGCGGAGTCGCTTGGAGGGCCAAGCCGTGCGTGCGGTGCACGTGGGGTTCCGCTTGGGCCCTCGGCTCAACGCGGCGGGCCGGATGGGCCTCGTCCCCAAAGCGATCGAATTGCTCACGACCCCCGATTTCGACCGTGCCCAGGCGTTGGCCGGCGAACTCGAAGACGCCAACCTGCGCCGGCGGGCCGTCGAACAAGAGATGCTCCAGGAGGCCCTCGAGGATCCCGTCGTGAAGTCCTGCGATGGCCAGCGCGGGATCTGCATCGGCCGCGAAGGCTGGCACGTCGGCGTCATCGGGATCGTGGCGGCGCGCCTCGTCGACCGATTCCACGTGCCGGCACTGGTGTTTGCCCTGAATGGCGCAAAGAGCCGCGGCTCGGCGCGCGCGAAACCGGGCGTCCATCTCGCGCGTATGTTCGCTGAACTCGGGCCGCACCTGAGCTCCCACGGCGGCCACGCCGGAGCCGCGGGTTGCACCCTTGAGGCCGGCCGATTCGCGGAATTTCAAGCCGCCTTCCACGCGACCAGCGCCCGGCATCTCGCGACGTCCAGCTACGAGCCGACGCTCGACATCGACCTCGAACTGCCCTTCACGAGCATCCGCGCTCCGATGGTGGAGGAACTCGAGATGCTCGCCCCCCACGGAGAGGGCAACGCGCCGGCGCGTTTCTGCACCCGCAACGTGGAAATTGTCGGGACCCCGCGGGTGATGGGCCGCGATCGCACCCACCTCGCGTTCTATGCTCGCCAAGAGGGTCAGGTGTTTCGAGCCGTCGCGTTTGGCGCCGCCAGCCAGGCGCCGCTTCTGAGCACCCCGGGGCGCCGCTTCGACCTCGCCTACCGGCTCAAGTTCGACACTTACAAAGACCCGGGCGCGATCGAACTCGAGATCGAGGACTTTCGTCCCCGCTGATCACCCGCGCGCGGTGCGCGCGCGACGGCGCGTGGCAGCCCAGTAGAGCACCACGCAGATCGCCGCGAAAGGAATCAAGGCCAAGACATCGGCGTTGGGCCCCGAGAACCAGGGATTGTGCTGCGAAGCCCAGTCGTCGATTTTCGACTGGAAGTCTGTGAGCAGCCCCGCCACCGCCGCGATCACGATGCCGGTGATCGCTCCGCCCGCGATGTAGCCCGAGGCCATGAGGACTCCCGAGCTCTGATCAGACTCCGCTTGGAGTTGCTCCTCGGAGAGACTCTGGCCGGCCTGAGCGAGCTCGCGTCGCCGCCGCCGATCGACCAATCCGCGAATCATGCCGCCCACCAAGATCGGCATCGAGGAGGCGAGTGGCAGATAAACCCCAACCGCAAACGCCAAGGATCCGACGCCGCTCATTTCCAAGACAATCGCGATGAGCGCTCCCAGAATCACCAGCGTCCACGGCAGCTCTCGCTGCAGGATTCCCTTGATGATGTAGGACATCAACGTGGCCTTGGGCGCGCTGAACTTGTCGACGCGATGGACCTTTCCGTTGGCATCCGTCCATTCCGGGTGTTTCCCGTTGATGCCGGGGTCCACGAGCCATGCGACCGAACGATCTTCCCGCACCAGATATTTCCCGGTCGGGCCCACCTGGGTGTCGGTGTTGTGCCACACCCCGTATTCCCCACGGTCGAGCTCGGCCTGGGGGCCGCTCAATTTCTCTTTGGCTTCGATGCGGACTTCGGCCGGGACCCGCAGGCCGGGCGCGAGTTCCGCGGCGGGGACGTAAGTGGTCGCGTTTTGATTGAGCAGCAACAGGAGCGGGCCCATCAGCAGCGCCGACGCCGAGGCTCCGATGAGGATCGCAATCTGCTGCAGCCGGGGCGTTCCCCCGACCAGAAATCCCGTCTTCAGATCCTGAGAGGTCGTGCCGCCGTTGCTCGCCGCGATGCAGACGATTCCGCCCACCGAGAGCGCGGTCACGAAATAGTGACCACCCGTCCACCCGAGGGCCAAAAACACGAGGCAGGTCAAAAGCAGAGTGGCCACCGTCATCCCGGAAATCGGATTGGACGACGAGCCGATCTCCCCGGTCAAGCGGGAAGACACGGTCACGAACAAAAACCCGAAGACGATGATCATGACCGCGCCGACGAGATTCATGTGGAGCGAGGGGCTGAGCGTGATCGCTGCCACCAGCGCCAGCATGCCGAAGAGCACGAACCGCATCGACAAATCGGTATCCGTGCGTTCGGTGGCCTTGGCCCGCTTCGTGCCCGACAAATCCTTGAGGCCGCCGCGCAATCCCGCCCAGATGACCGGCAGGCTCCGTAGCAAGCTGATGATGCCCCCGGCGGCGACTGCTCCCGCGCCAATGTAGAGCACGTAGTCGGCCCGAATGTCGTCGAGCGACATCGCGTTCAACGGCGTCTTGCCGGGAGCGACAATCCCGGTCGTGGCTTCCCCGAAGTAACGAATCAGAGGAATCAGGACGAGGTAGGCGAGCACACCACCCGCGGCCATGATCGACGCGATCCTCGGCCCGATGATGTACCCAACGCCCAGGAGTTCGGGGGAGATCTCGCAGGAGACCGATCCGTGTTCGAGAGGTTTTCCGAACGCCTTGGTCGGCTCACCCTTCCAGAGCTTGAAGGCCGACATCGCGGTCTTGTAGGCGAGACCCAATCCGAAGCCCGCGAAGATCGTGCTGGCACTCGTGGATTGTCCGTTCGAGCGCGCCGCACTTTGGCGATCCTCTTCGCGGGCACTCGCCGAGGCCATGCGTTTCGATTCTTCGGACGCACCGGCCTTCAGAACCTGGGCACAGGCGGTGCCCTCCGGGTACTTCAAGGTCCCGTGTTGCTGGACGATGAGAGCGCGGCGGAGCGGGATCATCATCAAGATCCCGAGCAGTCCGCCGAGCACGCACACGAGGGTGACGCGGAACAGTTCGAGGTCGAAGCCGAGAATCATGATCGCCGGCATGGTCACGCCCACGCCGAACGCGATCGACTCCCCCGCCGAACCCGCCGTCTGCACGATGTTGTTTTCCAAAATCGTGGAGTCTTTGCCGCCGGCCTTCGCGAAGAGTCGGAAGAGCGTGATCGCGATGACCGCGACCGGGATCGAAGCCGAAACGGTGAGGCCCACCTTCAAGACGAGGTAGAGCGACGAGGCTCCGAAAACCATGCCGAGTAGGGTGCCCATGAGCACCGCTCGCGGCGTGAACTCCCGCATCTTTGTCGACGCGGCGATATAGGGCTCGGGGGTGGAAACGGTTTCTGCGGACATGAGGCGTATCCCTCGGTAGTTCAGCTCTTCTTCTTACGCTGGGCTTTTTTCTCGGCTTTGGCCACGGCGCGATCCAGCTCCGCTTCCGCTCTTGCCATCGCATCGAACAGACGCAGGGGCTTGCGGCGGAGTTTTTTGTCCGACAGCACTGCCGAAACCAGGAACGGCAGGGTCACGGTCACGTCGGTGCGCAAATACACACTCGTGAGCTCGACACACTCGGCGCTGGTCTTACCCCAAGTGTGGCCCTCTCCGGCAGTGCAGGAGGACAGGGCGCCGTTATCGACCACGTCCGGACAAATCTGCAAGTCGATGTCGAAGCCGCGAGCCGGTACTCCCAGGATTTGTTCCAAGAGGGGCTCGCCCTGAAGGGTGTAATTCTTCGGCACGCCGCCGCCGAATATCCAAACCGCGGTGCTGTGCTTCTGCTCGCGGCACCAGTGCTGGAGCGCGCCCATCTGGTAGACGTCGCGTCCCACATCCAGCCGCAAGCGGAACTGCGGGTCGAGTCGCTGTTCCCGCACGACGTTGAGAAAGATGCTCCCGTCCTGCACCGCACCGACAAAAATCGGGACACCGTGCCGGAAACAGGTGCCGAGCAGCGTGGGATAAGGACGTCCGAGCTTGTCCTCGAGGGCGGCGACATGGCGACCGAGTTCGAAGTGGAATTCGGCCGTGGTCATGGACTTTTGAAATTCGGGCCGGCGGATGAGCTCGAGGAAGTAACGATCGGTGTCGAGCAGGGTCTCTTCGTCGAACCCGAGATCGTAGATGCGGATCGTGCGCTCTTCGCGCAGCCGCAAATCGCTCCCGGACGGATTCAATTCGTGGATGACGTGACCGAGCAATCGATGCACGTCGTGGTAGAGGTTTGCCCCGGTGGTGGTCAGGCAGGAAATGGCGCCACTCTCGATCAAGGGAACGATCGAAGAGGCACCGAGGCCGGCCGGCGTCATCGCGCCCGAGAGGGTCGCGAACACCGCCGCGTTTTCCTCGAGGGACTGCCGCATCAGCCGATGCACTTCGCGCATCCCCCGCCCCGCGAAGGCGGGAAATCGGGTTTCGAGCAGGTTTCGAATCGTCTCCGACCCTTCGAGGGGAGCCGGGGCGACCGTGCGCGGACGCGACTTTTTCGGGGAGCGGGACGTGGGTGTTTTCATGGCGGATACTCGAGGCGCGAGAGGCTAACAGCGCCGGCCTGGATTACTCCGCCCCCCGATGCAACATGCCCGACCATGCGCCGCGCCTGCCTTTTGCTCGATGCCGATGACACGCTGTGGGAGAACCATGCCTATTTCTTGCGGGCGATCGAGGCCTATTTGGTCTTGATGGAAGCGCACGGCCACACGAGGCCGATCGCGCTCGAAGCCTTCCGCGCGGCCGAGCGGATTCGGATCCCCAATCACGGCTACGGGTCCCTCGGATTCGCCCAGAGTCTGATCATGGCCGCCCAATCTCTGGATGGCTCGGAGCGCCCCCGGTTGGAGGAAGAATTCTTGCGCCTCGGACAGTGGATTCACGACCATCCAATCGAGTTGTTCGAGGGGGTGGAAGCCACCGTCGCCGCCCTCGCCGAACACCACGCACTCGCGATCGTGACCAAGGGCGCGCCCCGGGAGCAGGAGTCTAAAATTCGCCGCAGCGGTCTCCTTCGGTACGTGGACCGCTTTCGCGTGCTTCGGGAGAAAGACCGCGCGGCCTACGACTCGCTCGTGGCCGAGTGGAAGCTCGACCCTTCCACAACCTGGATGGTCGGCAATTCGCCCCGCTCGGACATGAACCCCGCCAAGGCGGCGGGCCTACGCACCGTGTACGTGCCCCATCGTACCCTCTGGGAGGTCGAGGCGGAGACGTTGGAACCCCTGCCGGATCACATCCTCACCGCGTTTGGCGAGCTTCGAAGCCTGTTCTTGCCCACGGGCTAGACCTGATTGGCCCTGGACACCGTGAGACCGTGGACTCGCCGCGCTCCCGCAGCGTAGAGGCTTCGCGCGCATTCCTCGAGAGTGGTGCCGGTCGTGTAAACGTCGTCGACCAACAGAACCGCCCGCGCGAACACCCGATCGGCTTCAAATGCTCCCTGGAGGTTGGTCCGTCGGCTCCTCCCCGAGAGGGAGGCTTGAGGAGGGGTTGACCTCACACGCCGCAGCGCGTGTTGGTCGTGGCGCAAACCGAACTGCCGGGCGATCGGCAGCGCCAGCGCGGCCGCCTGATTAAACCCGCGCTCCCGTTCACGCCGCGGAGCAAGCGGTACGGGAACCACGAGATCGAAGTGACGATTTTCGATCCAAGTGCCGAGTTCGGTCGCCATGGCCCGGGCCAGGGCTGGGGCGACATGCGTCGCGCGTCCATACTTGAGGGAGAGAATCAGCGCCCGGACGGGATCCTCGTAGCGATAGACGCTCACCACCGGCACCCGGAGCCCCTCGGTCGCGAGTTCCCGCTCCGTCCGAGGAATGAGGGCGATTCCCGCCAGGCACCCGGAGCAAATACCGAACGAGTGCGAACCCGAGCAGACCGGGCAGGTCGGCGCCCACAGGAAGTCCAGGAGCCCGGACCAGGCAGAAGAGAACCAAGAGTCCATCGGAAGACAGACTCACCCGGCGGCCGCTCGTAACCGGAAAAATTGCGCGCGCTCAGGAAGATCGAAACTCAAGGCCGATCTTGACGCGGCTCGAACGGCGCGGCGCCTCGAGCTCGGGGAGATTCAGGGTTGCGCGCATCTTGGTCAAGTAGCTCGAAACGCTGTCGTCTTCCGACCGGGGAATGCCCAAAAGATGGCCGATTTCGATCGCCAGTGGCACGTTGGTCTCGAAGGGCAGCTGGTTTTCCGTCACCACTTCCTGGACGATTTGCCGGAAGTGCCACTTGCTGAACAGACGCGAAAGCCAGTTCAAGATCGCGCAGAGGACTCCGGTGAGGACGATGAAGGCCACGGCCAAAGTCACGGGCTGAAATTGGTCCAAAATGCCGTGATCCGCCGCCAAGCTCCCGCTGAAGATGTTGACGATGACCGCCACCACGATGCAGAAGAACCCCAAGAACAACTGATTCTTCTTGAACACCGAAGCTTTGAGGTCGCGAAGGAAGCCCGAGGAGACACCAAATGCCTCCTCCAGAATGTGCTTCGGCTTCTTCTGGATTACCGCGCACGTGATGAAGAAGAGCCCGACCATCGCACTGGTCAAACTCACAAAGTCGAGATCGAACTCCGCCATCTGGCGAGTCTCCTCGGTCGGAAAGCCGTGTCGGCCGAGCCGCGTGGGCAGCCGAGGAACCACCACACCGCCCCGGGGATGGGCCTCCGCTGGTCGCAGATTTATCACGAATCGAGGGGCGGGGTAAGCCCCGCGCCCCCTCCCCCGACGACCAATTTGCGGCCGGTGCCTGCATTGCGGCCGGGATGGGCCAGGGATACCGTCGAAACCGCACATCAAAGGAAGCGCCATGATCGATGAAAACCTGGTCCGTTCGGTGGCCCACCTGGCCCGGATCGCCATTCCGGAGGCCCGGGTACCCGGCCTCGCCAAAGAGCTGGCTCACATCGTCGAGTACGTCGATCAACTGGCCGCCCTGGACGTTCAGGGAGTCGCTCCCCTCACGCACACCAACGCGGGCGCCAATGTCTACCGCGAAGATGAAGTCGCGCCCTCGCTCCCGGTCGAAGCCGTGATGGCCCTCGCGCCGGCGCGGTCCGGCAACTTCTATCGCGTGCCCAAAGTCATCGGAGACGCCTGATGAACGCCTTTCCACCGGTCCCCGAAATGGTGGCCGCGGTGCGGTCGAAGCGAGTGGCTCCCGACCACTTTGTGACCGAGTCGCTGCGCCGGCTCGAGCAGCACGGAGGCACCCTCGGCGCCGTGCTCTCCCTGACCAAGGAGCGCGCCCAAGCCGACCTCGCACCACTCTCCGCTCGGCTCGCCGGCGGTGAGGATCTGCCGCTCGCGGGCGTGCCGATCGCGATCAAGGACAACATCTGTGTCCGAGGCACAACGACCACCTGCGGCAGTCGAATCCTCGAGTCCTACCGCCCTCCCTACGACGCGACCGCGGTCGAGCGCCTCGTCAGGGCCGGAGCGGTCATCGTCGCCAAGACCAATCTCGACGAATTTGCCATGGGTTCGTCGACCGAGAACTCCGCCTTTTTTCCGGCCAAGAATCCGTGGGACCTCGCGCGGGTGCCCGGAGGTTCGAGCGGCGGTTCGGCCTCGGTGGTTGCGGCGGCCCTCGTGCCCGCAGCGCTCGGGAGTGAGACCGGTGGCAGTGTGCGCCAGCCGGCGGCGTTCACCGGCATCGCGGGATTGAAACCGACCTACGGCCGGGTGAGCCGCTATGGCCTAGTGGCCTTCGGTTCGTCCCTCGACCAAATCGGCACCTTTGCCCGCACGGCCGCGGATGCCGCTCTCATCCATGCCGTGATCGCGGGACGTGACCCCCGGGACGCGACTTCGAGCGACCATCCGGTCGAGCCCAATCAGGCCCGAAGCATGGACTTGAAGGGTCTCCGCGTCGGCATCCCCAAGGAAGGCCACGACTCTGCGATCGACGCCCGCATTCGGGCCCGGCTCTCCGCGACTCAGGAACGGCTCCTCGCGGCGGGTGCGGTGATTCGTGAGCTCAGTTTGCCTCACGCGAAGTACGCCATTCCGACCTACTACATCGTGGCCACCGCCGAAGCTTCGAGCAATCTCGCCCGCCACGATGGCATGCACTGCGGGGTGGCCGCGCCGCCCGAAAAAGACCTCCTCCACCAATACCTGCGCAATCGGGCGCAGGGATTCGGGGCCGAAGTCACCCGCCGCATTTTGCTCGGCACTTTCTGCCTGTCTTCCGGGTATTACGACGCCTACTACGAGCGGGCGATGCGGGTCCGCAGCCTGCTCGCCAGGGATTACCGAGCCGCCTTTGAACAGGTCGACGTCCTCCTCGGACCCACCACTCCCACTCCCGCGTTCAAACACGGCGAAAAAACCAGCGACCCATTGCAGATGTACCTCGCCGATGTCCTTACCGCCGGGGCCAACCTCGCCGGGGTTCCCGCGCTTTCGATCCGCGCCGGGCATTTGACGGAAGGCGGCTCGGAACTCCCGATCGGCCTGCAACTCACCGGACCGGCCTGGTCAGAGAATCTCCTGTTCCGGGTCGGCGCCGCGATCGAGAGTTACTGGCCCGAAGCGGACCGACTTCCTCCGTTCGTAAGGAGTCAGGCATGAACACCACGAATTGGGAAACCGTCGTGGGCCTCGAAGTCCACGTTCAGCTCAAGACCAAGACCAAGATGTTCTGCGGCTGCGCCAATGCCTACGGGGCACCTCCGAACACGCTCACCTGCCCGGTCTGTACCGGGCAGCCGGGCGCCCTCCCCGTCGCCAACCGGCAGGCCTTTTCCTTGGCAATGCGTTTTGGCCACGCCGTCGAGGCCACGATTGCGCGCTCGACCAAATTCGACCGCAAGAATTATTTCTATCCGGACCTGCCCAAGGGCTATCAGATTTCCCAATCCGATCAGCCGATCACCAGTGGCGGGCACGTCGTCCTCGAGTCGGGCAAGGCGATCAATCTCGTGCGCGCCCACCTTGAGGAGGACGCCGGAAAGACCTTCCACGAAAGTCCGGGATTCAGCGAGGTCGACCTCAACCGCTGCGGCATTCCCCTCCTCGAAATCGTCAGCGCTCCGGACCTCCGCTCGCCCGAGGAGGCCTATGAGTACTTGACTCGCCTAAAACTCCTCCTCCGCCATCTCGAAGTCTCGGATTGCGACATGGAGAAGGGGTCACTCCGCTGCGACGTCAACGTGTCGGTGCGCAAGCTCGGGGCGGCTCAATTCGGCACCCGCTGCGAATTGAAGAATCTCAACAGCTTCAAGTCCGTGGAGCGTGCCATCGCGGCGGAGGCGCTCCGCCACATCGCGGTGATCGAATCGGGGGGTACGATCGAAGCCGAAACTCGCCTTTGGGACGATGAGAAAGGTGAAACCCGACTCATGCGCAAGAAGGAGACGAGCCAGGACTATCGCTATTTTCCCGACCCCGACCTCCCCCGTCACGAAATCGCGGAAGCGTGGATCGACGAAGTCCGCCGGACAATGCCGGAATTGCCCGAGGCACGCCGGGCCCGTTACAAGCGGGACTTCGGGCTCAGCGATTACGACTCCGGAGTGCTGGTCCAAGACACGAGCATCTCCCGGTATTTCGAGGAGGTGTCCGCGGCCTGTGGCGATCCCAAAGCCGCGGCCAATTGGATTTCCGCCGACCTCTTCGGGCTCATGAACGTGAAGAACGAGGGGCTCCTCGCAGCCAACATTCCGGCTGGCCGTTTAGCGGAATTGATCGGGCTCGTGAAGTCCGGATCGATGAATGTGCCCTCGGCACGCAAAGTCCTCGGCGCGATGTATGGAAACGGCCGCGACCCCAAGGAGTTGATGAACGAACTGGGGTTGGGTCAGGTGTCCGATCGCGACGGTCTGATCGAAATCGTCAAGCGGGCTCTCGCGGCGAATCCCAAGGCCGCGGAGGACATGAAACAAGGCAAGGGCAAGGCTGCGGGCGCCATCGTCGGCTTTGTCATGAAAGAGTCGAAGGGCCGTGCCAACCCGGCGGTGGTGAACGAGATTTTGGCGGAGCTGCTCCAAGACTGAGCGCTCAGCCGCCCCGCTTGTCCTGGACCGGTTCGGCGTCGTAGGAATTCTCGGGACCGGGGAATTTTCCCTCCCGAACATCTGCGACGTATCGTCGCGCGCCCTCGCGGATGGACCCCGCAACATCGGCGTAGCGCCGGGCGTGTTTGGGCAGGAAGTCCTCGAACATTCCCATGATGTCGTGGAAGACCTGCACTTGGCCATCGCAGCCCGCGCCGGCCCCGATCCCGATGGTCGGAATGCTCAGCATCTTGGAGATGCGCTCGGCGAGTGGGGCGGGCACCAGTTCGAGGACGATGGCGAACGCTCCAGCCTTCTCCAGCGCCAGCGCCGCGGCGACGAGGCGGTCCGCGGCCTGCTGGGTTCGCCCCTGCACTCGGTACCCCCCGATCATGTGGATCGACTGGGGAGTCAGACCGATGTGCCCCATAACCGGGATCCCCGAGGCCACGAGGGTGCCGACGACCGGGGCCATGCGGCGCCCCCCTTCCACCTTCACTGCCTGCGCTTGGCCCTCCGCCATCGCCCGGGCCGCGGTGCGCAGACTGAAGGGAAGATCGGAGGAAGAATAGGTCGCAAACGGCAGGTCGATCACGATCATCGACTTGGAAGTGCCCCGGGCGACCGCCGCCGAATGGTGGATGACCATGTCGAGGGTGACCCGCAAAGTGGAGTCGTGCCCGAGGACCACCATGCCCAGAGAGTCCCCGACCAAGAGGATCGGCAGTCCGACTTCATCCAGGATTTTGGCCGAGGTGTAGTCGTAACAAGTCACCATGGGGATCCGCTCCCCGCGCTCTTTCATGGCGCGCAGGTCGTGGATCGTCGTGCGGCGTTTCATGCGCGGATTCTACCCGCCGAGCGCGGGGAGGCGATCGTTCACTCCCACTCGATCGTGGCCGGCGGCTTGGAGGAGATGTCGTAAACGACCCGATTGATGCCCCGCACCGAATTGACGATGCGGCGCGAGATCGTGGCCAGCACTTCGTAGGGAAGCCGGGCCCATTCTGCGGTCATGGCATCGGTCGATTCGACGGCGCGTATCGCACAGACGTTCTCGTAGGTGCGGCCGTCCCCCATCACGCCCACGGTTCGTACCGGCAAAAGCACCGCAAACGCCTGCCAGAGCGAGCGGGTCAGGCCGGCCGCGCGGATTTCCTCCTGCACGATCCAATCCGCAGCGCGCAGGACTTTGAGGCGCTCCTCGGTGATCTCGCCCAAGACCCGCACCGCCAGACCCGGCCCCGGGAACGGTTGCCTCCAGACGAGTTCTTCGTCGAGCCCCAGTTCGACGCCAAGGCGCCGCACTTCGTCCTTGAACAGATCGCGGAGCGGTTCGAGCAGTTTGAATCCCAAGTCTTCGGGCAGACCGCCCACATTGTGGTGCGTCTTGATGGTCGCGGTCGGACCCCCGAATGCGGACTGCGACTCGATCACGTCGGGATAGAGCGTGCCCTGAACGAGGTACTCCGCCCCCTGGGAACGAGCCCGCTTCTGTTCGTCGCGGAACACGTCGACGAACACGCGGCCGATCGTCTTGCGCTTGACTTCGGGATCCTCGACCCCCGCGAGGGCTTCGAGGAACCGCGGTCCGGCGTCCACGCGGCGGAAATCCACGTGCAAACGGTCGCGGAAAAATCCGGCGACTTCGTCGCCCTCGCCCTGGCGCAAAAGACCGTTGTCGACAAACACGCAGTGCAGTTGATCACCGATCGCCCGGTGCACGAGCAATGCCGCCACCGAAGAATCGACCCCGCCGGAGACTCCGCAAATCGCGTGGCGCGTCCCGACTTCGGCACGAATGCGCTGCACCCACTCCTCGGCCAGCGACGCCATTTTCCAGTCGCCGCGGCAGCCGCAGACGCCGAACAAGAAATTGCGGAGGATGCGCTGCCCGTGCTCCGAGTGCATGACCTCCGGGTGGAATTGGATACCGAAGATCGGCTTCCCCCCGAATTGCACCGCCGCGTACTCGCAGGAATCCGTGCGGGCGAAGGCGCGAAAGAGCCCCCCGGGATCTTGGACTTGATCGCCGTGGCTCATCCACACGACCTGCGAGGGCGGTGTCCCTTCGAAGAGCGGACAATCCGCGGTCACCGTCAGTCGGCGGTGTCCGAATTCGCGGTCCTTCGCGGGGGCGACGGTGGCCCCCTTCAGGTGCGCGATGAGTTGCATTCCGTAGCAGATCCCGAGGATCGGCACCGGCAGTTCCAAGATGCGCGGATCCAACGTGGGAGCACCGGCTTCATACACACTGGCCGGCCCGCCCGATAGGATGACGCCCTTGAGCGGCCGACCCCGCAGTTCCTCGAGGCGCACCTTCGGAGTCACGATGCGACAGAAAACCTGGAGCTCCCGCGCCCGTCTGGCGATGAGTTGGGCGTACTGCGACCCGTAGTCGACGATCAGGATCTCTTCGTGTGCGACGGCCCCCATTAGTCCCTCTGCTCGAGCCCGTAGTTGGGGGCTTCTTTGGTGATCTCGACATCGTGGGGATGGCTCTCGCGCAGCCCGGCCGTACTCACCCGCACAAAACGCGCGCGCGTGCGCAGGGCCGCCAAATTGGGAGCGCCGACATAGCCCATACCCGCGCGGAGCCCGCCGACAAGTTGGTAGACGTAATTCGACAGCGGGCCTTTGTAGGGGACTCGGCCTTCGATGCCCTCGGGCACGAGCTTTTGTGCCTCCCGCACATCCTGCTGGCCGTAACGGTCCTTCGAGCCCTTGATCATGGCTCCGAGCGAACCCATGCCGCGGACTTCTTTGTAGGCGCGGCCCTTCAGAATCACGACTTCCCCGGGACTCTCCTCGACGCCCGCGAGAAGGCTCCCGAGCATCACGGTTTCCGCCCCGAGCGCGAGCGCCTTCGTGATGTCACCGCTGTACTTGATGCCGCCGTCCGCGATCAGGGGCGCGCCGAAGTCGCGGGCGATCCGAGCGCACTCCTTCACGGCAGTGGCTTGAGGGACACCCACGCCGGCAACCACCCTCGTGGTGCAGATCGACCCGGGCCCGATTCCGACTTTGACCCCGTCGGCACCCGCTTCGAGCAAGGCTCGCGTGCCCGCCGCGGTCGCGACGTTGCCGGCCACGACATCGACGTCGAAGGCGGCCTTGATGCGCTGCACCGTTTCCACGACGTTCTTCGAGTGCCCGTGCGCGGTGTCGACGACGATCACGTCGACTCCCGCCATGACGAGCGCCGCGACGCGATCGAGGTCGTGCACCCCCACTGCGGCCCCGACTCGCAAGCGCCCCTTGTCGTCCTTGCACGCGTTGGGATGGCGTTCGGTCAGGTCGATGTCACGAATCGTGATCATGCCCCGAAGCTGCTTCGCTCCATCCACCAGAAGGAGTTTCTCCACCTTGTTGCGATGCAGAATTTGCTTGGCCTGCTCGAGGGTGGTTTCGGGCGGCGCCGTGACCAAGGGCTCGCGCGTCATCAGGGCAGTGATGGGCACGTCCTCTTCCGTCTGGAATCGCAGATCCCGCTTCGTGAGGATGCCGACCACGGTGCGGCCTTCGACGATGGGCACGCCACTGATGTTGTAGGCCGCCATCAGCTCGCGGGCCTTTTTCACCGTCGCGTTGGCGGGAAGGGTGACGGGGTCGACGATCACGCCATGCGCGGATCGTTTCACTTTGTCGACCTCCCGAGCCTGCACCTCGATCGGGGCGTTCTTGTGGATGATGCCGAGGCCACCTTCCTTGGCGAGGGCGATGGCGAGGCGGGACTCAGTCACCGTATCCATCGCCGCCGACACGATCGGGACGCGCACCGACACTCGGCGGCTGAACCGCGAACTCGTGTCGATCTCCGAGGGCAGGACTTCGCTGTAGTCCGGGACGATCAGGATGTCGTCGTAGGTCACACCGAGGGGAAAACCATCCGCTGGCATCACGACGCTCCGCGCTGCAAACCGTTGTGCAAAGCGTCAGGGTATCGCTCGACTCGACCGCTTCAAGCTTCTAAGCTCAGTCGATGGCGTCGCGATGGAACAGAATCCAGCCGAGAATCAAGAGAATCGCCAGGCTCGCGACAAAGGGCAGTCGCGCGGATTCGCGACTCTCCCCGCTCGGAAACGGGGGCAAAATCACGGCCTTGGGGCTTTGGGCGGTTGGACGGGCCGGATGGTCGAGCCAAGCCACCGCCAGGCGGCGAGCCGGTCCCTCGCGGGGCACCGTGAAGTGCCCGACCTTCCACGGCAGGCGCCAAGTCTCGGCGGTCTCGTCCCGTTCAAGGGGCGTGGTCGAATCGCCGGACCCGAGCCATCCGCCCTTTTCCCCGGCTCGCAGGGGAAGCGGAGAGTCGATGCGATGCACGAGAATTCCCTCGTCGCCCGGAGGCTGAGCCAACTCCCGAAGTGCCGCTCGCAGGATGAGGGGCAGGGCCGGTAAGAGCGCGAGATTCGTGTGCGCGGTCGAAATATCGAGGCTCAAGGAGAGGAAGCGCCGCGGACCGGAGGTCCCGCGAACGAGAAGAGGGCCGAGCGAACTGCGGATCAAAACTTCGACCCCCGTGTCGCCCCGGGTCGTGAGCGCACGCTCGATGCGAATTCCACTCAAATCCAACGCGCGCACGAGCGGATCGGTGGACTCCACTTCGGTGATCTCCGCCGGACGGAATTCCTCCCCCGCGAACTCGAGGGGCAGATCCACCGCGCGGCTTCCGAGCAAGAGGTAGTTCCCCGCCGGGAGTGGCAACGCTTCCGTTTGGTTGACCAGGATGACCAGGTCGTAATTGGCCGCCAACTCCCGCCACGCGTTCGCCTCGGTTCGGCCCGACGCGGCAATGTCGACGTCCTCCCCGGCCACCGAGGCCAAGAATGCGTCGAGCGCCGGCGTCGTGGCACTAGCCACGATCAAGACTCGACTTCGGCTCGCCACCGGCCAGACCAGGGGCACCCGATCATCCTCGACAAACCCGTCGCGGGGCTCGAGCACGACCTCGGCAAGGGTGCCGGGGACACGATCCAGGGCAATCTTCACGGATCCGGTGGGATCCTCTCGGAGCGGCCGCGGTTTGCACACAGGGCCCGATTCGTCGCCGACTACGAGAGTCCGATTTTCCACCGAACCCGCCACGCGAACGGTCAATTCGAGATCGCCGGATTGCGTGACCTCCATGATCCCAGCCTGGGGCGCCGGATTTCCAGCCCCCGCCACGAGAATCCGCGCGTCACCCAGTGCCACCATCTCCGACTCAGAGGGCGAATGCGCCGTCACCCACAGCACTCGCGAACTCGACGGCCATAGAGTCCTGGCCTCGATCAGCGCGTCCAGTGACCCAAAGCCCCGCGGCGCCCCCGCGTCCGCCAACGCCTCGGTTTCGACGAGGGTGTCGCTCGGAGGGCTCAACACCTCGAGGTGCTCGCGTAGAATCCCGAGCGAGACTCCGCCATCCTGGATGGCGGTCTGCGCAAGCGCCCACGCCTCCTCGCGCACGTGTTCGAAGAGCGGGCGTCCGTCCGAAGACAACGCTCGTGTCGGATACCGCCCGTCCAAGACCAAGATGGTGTCGCCGCGCCCCCGTTGGCTGCGCGCGAAGTAGGGGCCGGCCACGATGAGGATGCCGAGCCCGAGCGTCACCGCCGCGATCAGGAACGACAAGAGACGGCGAATCCATCCTGAACGCGCGCGTCTTTCCGCGAACACCCGATCCCAGAGCGGTAGCCAAGGAACCAGTCGTTCCTCGGGACGACGCCGCAAGAACCAAAGCACAAGGAGCACGGGAACGAGGAACAACGCCCGGAGCCACTCCGGGTGCGCAAATGCCAAGGTCTCGCCAAAAAAGGGGAACACCATCTCAGTCCGATAGGGTTCCCTGGCGCAGGAGATCCACCATGACACTCTCGAGGTCGTCGGTCGTGTTGGCGCGGCGGTGCGCGATCCTCTCAGCTTTCAGTTGAGTCTGCAGTCGCTCCCGATGTTCACGGAGGAGCTGTACGTAGCGGCGCACGCTCGCCGAATCGAGTTTCTCTTGGCGCACTCGGCCCGTCTCCGCGTCCCGAAGAAGGACTCGCTCACCCGGCGCGATTCGCTCGTCCTCGTCGTCGATGATCTCGATCGCCTTGGTGGAGAATCCGCGCCGGCGCAGTTGGGCGAGTGCCCTCACCGGATCCGCCTCGGCGAAAAAATCGCTGATCACACACGCGATCCCGCGAGACCGCGTGGCGCGCAGCACCGCTTCCAGGCTGGAATTCCACTCTCCGCGCACTTCCGAATCCCGAATGGCACTCACGGCTTCGAGGTAGGACCAAAGTTGTTCGCGCCCGAAATAGCTGGCCGGTTCACGGCCGAGCGGGAACACCGCGATCGAAACGGCCTGACCCCGCAGGAGCGAGACGGCTCCGAGCGCCGCCGCCACCCGCTTGGCGAAGTGGAGCTTCCGGCCGTCGTGCATACTCATCGACCGACTGACGTCGACCAGACACACGAGGCGTGGCGACTCCTCCGCCGCCGCTTCGCGCACCAACAATTCACCGAGGCGCAAGTATGCATTCCAATCCAAGAGCCTCGGGTCGTCCCCCGGCACATAGGGGCGGTGGTCTTGGAATAGGAGTCCGTGCCCCCTCTGCCTGGTCGCGATTTCGCCGCGGGGGTCGCCCCGCGCGAGCCGGCGCACCGAGAGTTCCAGCCGCTCGAGGCGGGCCAGCAGCTCCGGAGTCAGAAGGGGCGTCCGAGGGTTCATGCTCAGCCGTCCCGCCGCAAGAACTCGAAGTACTTGGCGACGAGCGAACGGTCGGCCGGCGAGAGGTTGAGCGTGGGCATCGCCGCTTCGCCGAAGCGGTCGAAGCCGCGCTCGACCTTGACGGGCGCCGCCGATGGCGGGGCCGTGGTTTTTCCCGCGCCCGCCTCGCTGTCGAAGACCGACACTTCTTTCTCGGTGGTCGGACCCGCCGCGAGCAGCGGTCGCACGGCGCTCGCTTGGCGCTTGGCTTCCTTCAGACGATCGGGGCTATCCGATTCGGGCTTGTTGTCACCGGTTCTCGAGGTCGGGGGCGGCTTGTCCGGCTCGGGCTTAGGGGTGCCCGGGGCCTTGGTCGAACTCTGCCCGGATGGCACCGGAGACTGCGAGCGCTCGATGTTGTCGTCCAGGCGAATCGTCACATCGTTGCTGCGCACCATGCCGTAACGAGTCTCGGCAGTGCGGGCCGCGACGAACAGGGAGACCAAGCCTCGTTCGTGCAGCCCCATCTCTTGCAGGGCCGACTTCAAATCGAAAAGCTCCGTGAAGCGTCCTTCCGACGTCGGGGTCAAGCGCCGCGTCCACGGCAGCGGCAGTACCCGGAATCCGGGACCAAATCCCAAGTCCGGAGTGAGGGTGCCGTTGGTGCCGACCAAGAAGAAACGCAGCGGCAACTCCCCAGGCGGTGGGACCAAGTGATCCCCATTCGTCAGCAGGGTGAGCTCGCTCCCGAGATGAGCCACCGTGGGTTCCACCGCGATCTGCAAGCGCACATGCTGAGCCAAGAGTGACATTGCCGCCAACTCGGGCGCAGGCAGTTCCATGGTCGCTCCCGCCCTCGGCTCGGAGACTCCTGCACCCCCGGGCGAGGGCCCGGGTGCGAGCTCAGAACCGGGCGCTACGAGGAGCTGAGCGACTGCCAAGGTGAGCATGGTGAGTCCGGCGGTGGCCGCCGGTCCGAGCCCGATGGGTGGGGACATCGGGGGCAGACTCCGCGCCGTCGCATCCGCCCGCGCCAGGACGAGCCCGTCCCACCGTCCGCGGGTAATGGCGCATCGGGCGGAGGCGGCGGAACTCGCCCAGGCGCTGCTCACAATCGACGCGTCCCATTGGCGAGCGATGCGGCGGTCCAGTCCCTGCGCGAGCAGCCATCTCAAGGCTCCCACTGCCACACTGCTCAGGAGGGCCGCGAGCCAACCGGAGGCGGCCAAGGAAGGAACAAACGCCTGCACTCCGAGTACAACCAGCGCCAAGGGAGCGAAGACGGTTGCCGCCGAGCGGAGCGCAAGGAGCCACCGCAATCTCCGTGATTCCGCACCGAGGCGGGTGGCAAATGATCCGGCCGGATCCATGCCTGATGCTACCGGCCTCGGGCGAGACCGCCACCGATCCTCAGTTCGAGGTGCCGACTCCGACCAGCGCGGGCTCCAGGAGGCGGACGTCGTGCACGTCCTCGCCGGGAATTTGGAGTCGATCTTCCGGCAGGATCCAGAGCGTTTCCCAATAGAGCTCGCTTCGCAGCTCAAAGAGCGCGTCGGCCAGAGCTTGCTTGCGAACCAGGACGCGGACTTCCCCCGGTACGTCGCGCAGCGTGAGCGCCAGCAGGCGGCAGGCGCGCTCGAGGTCGGTCAGATCGCCGTCCGACAGGAGCAGGATCCGGCAGGGCCCGCCGGAGAGTGCCCCCGCCTCACGAGCCGAGCGTAAGGGCGCTCGCACGTCGCGCGTGGAGCGCAAAACCAACAGATCAGTCCCAACCACGGCTTCAGGTCGAACCATCGCGAGCCTCCCGCCCCCTTCATCGGCCGGCGGGGGAAAGAAAATGAGGGTCCGGGGAGAACTTTCTCGAGAAGAAGGAAAAGGGAATAGAAGAGGGAAGAAGCAGAAAGTTTGACGTGAGCGAGCACAACCCCGGAGACCCTCGTTGAACGGTTCGGGAAGCCCGAGGCGGGGTGACAAGTGGAACATCCGGATCGGTGACCCAGGACCACGCAACCTGCCTGAAACGCCGCGAGCTTCCTGCGTGACTTATCGTCTCGCCCGGACCGAAGCTTGAGGCTCACTCACTTCGGGAGCGCGGCGCGCCAGCGATCCGCCGCCATCCGACGCTCCACCTCGTTGGCCACGGGGTCGGTGAGCCAGCGCTGGCCGGTCACTCGTGTCAGCACCTCGGCGGCGCCGTTGCGTTCGACGATCGATCCTTCGGTCAGGAGTCGCAAGACTTCGTCGGCGAGCTTGCGGCCCGAAGCCGACTCGAAGAGCGCGAGGGTTCGAGCCAAGGCCAACTCCGAATCCGCCGCCGGTGTCAACGCACTGATCGCCGCCTCGGCCCGCGCATCCCGGGTCCGCCCGAGTGCTCGGACCGCGGAGGCGATCACGGAGGGATCTCCATCCTGCAGTCTGGCTAGGAGCGCATCGATCGAGGCGGCGCCACCGTGCTCCCCCATCGCGAGAGTGGCGCGACTACGCGCTGCGCCAGGCCCGTCCTTCATGATCCGCTCGAGGAGCGCTCGCGCGTTGGGATGGGGGATCGCGCCGAGCACCTGAGCTACGCCCCCGAGCAGGGTCTCGCGCTTCTTCTCGAGGCCGATCCGGATGCCCTCCTCGAGGTGCGGGAGGATCGGAGCTCCCAGGCGCGTCAGCGCCAACCGCACTTGTTCGTGGTAGAGCGTCTGCATCTGGCCGAGCATGTCCACAAAAAACGCGAGCCGCCGGTCCGTCGCGGGATTCTGGCCGATCTGATAGGGACGCCCCTCGAGAGGGAAACTCGATCCTCCCCCCGAAACCGAGGCGAGATGCGCCCGCCACGCCGCCGCGGCGGCCAACTTGCGCTCGTGCCCGGCATCAGCGCTGTAGCCGAAGCTCTTACCGGTGATTTCTTCGAGAATGCGATTGGCGGTTTCACCGGCAAAGGCCGGTGAGCGAATGGGCTCGCCCTTGGGCCAATTGCGTCCCTCGAGGTGGGCCAGCAGCGCCGGCAAGCCCGCGCGCGATCCCAGGCGGATCAAGGCTCTGGCAGCATGATTCACTACCACCGGGTGCCGATCTTGGAGCGCCAACACAAAATCGAGAATCGGCAGTGTCCCCCCCGCTGCCTCGAGCGCGGCGATGGCAGCGACGCGACGGAGATGTTGGGTGTCCGGCCCCGTCTCTTCCAACTCGACGGCTTGATAGCCGAGTTCATGCGCGGGGTTGCTCACGAGCAGGAAGGCCGCTTGGCTGCGATCTCTCATGAGTCGGAGCAATGCCGGGACCGCGGTTTGGTCGCCCTTTTGCCCAGCCTCCAGGATGAGCCTTAGGCGATCTTCCTCGGGCAGCGTGGCCGCCAAGAGAGGATGGTCCGAAGGCAAGAGTGGGGCTTCGGTTTCGGCCACCGGCTTCGGGCACCCGAGCAGAACCAGAAGGCCGAGCCAAAGCGTCGCCCTAATCCAGGTTCGTCCGGAATTCGTGGAGGAGAACGGCATCGTCGTCACTCTGGAAGGGTTGGGTTCGGTAGTAAAAACGCAGGCACACTTCGCGGGTCGCCTCGGGAAATCGCAGGGTGTACACCCGCGCTTCGCCGGCCGGGATCTGCGTCGATTCCGGATAAGGGTTCTTGCGGTCGGGTTGGAAGCTGGCCGCCACCCGCAGGGCCAGAATCGCGAGTGCCCCTTGGCCCTCGATCTCGCGGGTCTCTTCGTAGGTGGCTCCGGGTGTGCGCAGCGGATTGCGCAATTCGAATTCTTGGCGGTACGGGTTGCGGAACCGGGCGATGCGCAGGCGGGCAACCTCACCGTCCGCGCGGGTCGCGAGCAATTCGAGGTCGGCGGCCCGGTGGCGCTCGTCGGCCGGAAAATGATGCCCGGTGCCGGCATTGCGAATCGTCACCAGGAGCGTCCGTGGGCCGGCGCTTTCCACGCTGAAGGTTGTCGCGGTGCGCAGGAACTCCGCGTCGTGCGCACCGGGGGCACGGTGGGATCTCCCCGCCGATCCGTCGCGACGTGTCACCTTGGGCATGTGGCAGTCGTTGCAATCGCGGTAGCCGGGCCCGGCGGCGGCATACTCGGTCTGCGCCCAATCGTCGTGAGTCTTGTGCTGGTTGTGGCAGGGAGCGCAGAGGCGCATGTCGGAGATGAGCGCACTCGCCGTCGGTTGACAGGGCGCACTCTTCGCCGCCGCCGAGACCGGCCCCGCCCCGAGCATGGTGTTGCCGTGGGGATCGTGATGGCAGGTGAAACAATCCACGCCGTCGCTCGTTTGGGTGGCTCGTTCGAGCGGCCGCTCCCCGAGTCCGGTTTCCCAAATTGGACGCGGGAGGTGGCAAGGCAGGCAGTCTCGATCCTGGAAACCGTTCGACAGTCGCTGCACCTCGGGATTCACGTAAGCGAGACGATGATGCGAAGCGCTCCACTCGTCGTAGACCTCGGCGTGACATTCGCGACAGGCCGCACTCGAGGAGAGGCCGATAGGGCGCGTCCATTCGGAGGGTGCTCGCAAATTCTCCCCCGCTTGATTTCCCGAGTCCCCGCCCTTGGGAGCGACATGGAACACCAAAAGCAGGCCGGCCAAAATCGCCGCCGCCATGATCACTATGCGCGGAATCGTCACGACGAGATTCTCCCCTCCACGATCGCGAGTGCCCCCCTGGGCACAAGCCTGATTTCCGAACCCACCTCGACCCGGGACGAGGAATGGGCCTCGATGACCGCCTCGCCGAGCTGCGCCTTCACGGCGTAGTGCGGCCCGAGAAAGATGCAGGCCTTCACGACCACGGGCACTCCCCCGACCTTCACGATCTCCAAATTCTCCGGCCGCAGGAGCGCGTACCCGGCGCCAGCCGTTCCCGCGCCGAGAACCGGAATGCGGCCCAGGGCACTGTCCGCGAAGCCTTGCCCGATCCCGGTGACCGCCAACAAGGTGCCGGAACCGATGAGCTTGGCCACCGACCTCGAGGCCGGCGCGCCATACACCTGCTCCGGCGGCCCGGCTTGCTCGATGCGCCCTTGCGTCATCACGTACACCTGGTCCGCGAGGGCAAACGCCTCCCGTTGATCGTGGGTCACGTGGAGGACGGTCGTGCCTTTGCCCCGAACCTGCTCAGTGAGGATGGCCGCCACTTCCGCCTTGAGCGAAGGATCCACGGAAGAAGTCGGCTCATCCAACAGCAGGAGGGGCGGATCGTTGACGAGGGCACGTGCCAATGCCAAGCGCTGTCGTTCGCCGCCGGAGAGCTCCCCCGGACGACGTCTCTCCAGAGATTGAATGCCGAGACTCCGAAGGAGCGTGTCGATGCGCGCCGGCCCCCCCGGGAGGGTGCGATCCAAGACAAATTCGAGATGCCCACGCACCGAGAGATGGGGCCACAGCGCGAGGCTTTGAAACACGAAACCGACACCTCGCCGCTCCGGAGGAACGATCGCGGAGCCATCCTGCACCGTGGTTCGCCCGATGCGAATCACGCCCTGCGAAGGCACCAGGCCGGCCACCGCCCGCAGCAAGGTCGACTTGCCGGCGCCGGATGGACCGAGGATCACGCCGTACGCACCCAGCGGGAGTACTAGGTCAAGCTGCGTGAGCACGGGACGGCCCTGGAGACTCACGCTCAATCCCACGACCGAAAGGCCGTCTTTCATGACGGCCTCCGCTTCGCCGGTCGAAGGAGTTGGGCCAAAACCAGGGGCGCTGCCGCGGCCACCACGACGAGCACACAGAGGGCCGCGACCTCTTCAATTCGCTGATAGTGGACCATGTTGAAGATTCGAACCTGCACCGACTGCCAACTCGGCCGCAGAAGCAGGAGAGAGGCCGAGAGCTCCGTGAACGCCAGCAGGTAAACCAAGAGTCCGGCGGCAAGCAGCGTCGAGCGCACGAACGGGAGCTCGATCCGAAACTGCCGCTTGACCTCCGATACTCCCGAGAGCTTCGCCGCCTCGAGGGCCCCCGGGTCGATCTCGGCAAACGCGCTGCGCATCATCCGTACGGCCAAGGGCAGAAACAGAGCGAGCAGGCCGATCACGGGGAGTCCGCAGCCGCGTTCCTGCAAGACCCGGAGCAGCCCCGTCGAAGGATGCACCAAAGCCGCGGCGACGCCGGATGCGACGAGCCCGAACGCGAGCCGCTGCCTCGGCTTTCGGGCACCCAAGGCCCCGAGCCCGAACGCGGTCACGGACGAAGTGAGAAGAACCATCGGTTCCCCCACCGCGCCCTCGCTGGCCTGGCTCAGAAGGGCGGCCGCCACGACGGCACTTGGGATCGCGAGCAGCAGCAACAAACCCCACTCGACGAGGCCTCGCCGATCCGCCGCGAGCCTTCGACCGACGACAAAGGCGAGGGGCAGGGCCGCCAACACCACCAATCCCGTGATCAAAAAGCTGTCCGCAAACGCAGGTGCCACCCGCGCCACGACCCGTTGGTAGTTGTCGGGCTCGGCCCGAAACCAGTGAATGGGCCCCGCTTCGCGCAGAAGCGCCGCGAAGGGAATTCCGAAGCTCAGCGTGAGGATCGAGAGCACGATCATCGCCGCGCCGACGCTTCGAACCTCCGGGACGAAACGGGCCGTCCTCGTCGATTCGCTGCGAATCCTCCGGTCGATCGCGGAGAGTGCGGCCACCAAAACTGCGGCCACCGCCAGGAGTGGCAGCGACATCAAGAGTCCACCCCCCTGGTCGACCTGCGAAAAGGTGAAGAAGATCTTTTGGATCAGGACCGGAGTGTCGAGGAGGGACACGACCGGGTAGGAAGCCAGGGCGAGCAGGAACACGAGGGTCGCGCCCCCGGCAATCCGCAGCGCGAGCCAGCCGAGGACGAGACGCAGCCGCGCCCAACGCCCGCGCCCCGAGAGTTGCGCAGCCGCCAGCGCATCCGGGTCGAGCGCCGGAATGCCAGAGCGAATCGCGAACACGACGATGGGAAAAAGCGTAGTCGCCAAGATCCACGCCGGACCGGGATACACATGCCCGAGCAGAGGATCGGTGGCGGGGTCACCCAGGGGCATCCGCACATTCAGCTTGATTCCACAGTCGAGCAGAACTTTGGTCAGCCAACCCCGGTCCCCGATCACCCTGGCCCAGGAAATCGCGTGAATGTGAGCGGGAATGAGGAGCGGAACGATCGTCGCCACTTCGAGGCAGCGGGAGAACGGCACGCGACGGAAACCCAAACAGAGCGCGACGGGAATCCCGAGCAGGAGGGAAAAAATCGTCGTGAGCAGCGCGAGCAAGAGACTGTTGCCGAGGAGATCTTGGACCTCCGCACGCTGCATCATCTCCGCCACCCGCGGAATCGAGGCAGCCTCCGCGCTGCGCGCCGCCAGGGCCACGAGCGGCGCCAGCAAGAACGTGGAGAGCACGCCCAAAAGGGCGGCTGGGAGCATCCAGGTAAAAGCCCTCATCCGTGGCGAGCGCCACGCGGCTTGACCGCGAGCCAGATGAAGACCAGCGCGATCGCCAGCGCTCCGAGCGAGAGCCACAGAGTCATCGAAGTCGAGCGGGGGCCCCTGGTCGGGTTGGCTCCCTCGACGAAGCGCCGGTCCAGTCGCGACTTGTAGGTTTCGAGAGCGCGGCCGATTTCGGCAAACGAAACCGCGGAGCTCTTGATCTCGGAAGCCGGTCGAACGTGCGGCGGCGCCTCGACTCCGGGGCGTAGGGGGATCTGCGCGGCCCGACCGAACGCGAGTTCCCGCTCCACCGCGCCCGAAATGAGGAAATCCACGAACCGGCGAGCCGCCTCGCCTCGCTTGGCCCCCTTCAGGATCATCACGGAGTTCGGGATGACGAGTGTGCCGATGCCCGCGGGATCTTGGTCCAAGTAATGCGCTCGCACGGGAGCGCCCTCCAAGAAGCGACCGTGCACGTCATCGGTGTCGGTGAGTCCGACCGCGCGAGTGCCTTCCGCGACCACTCTGGAGACCTGGGCATTGCCCCGCTCCCAGCGCACGAGATTGCGTTCGAGGCCGTCGAACCAGCGCTCCGTTTCCTCGGGTCCGAGTTCCGCGTAGAGCGCTCCCGCATGGGTGAGGGTCGTCCCGGTAAGCGGACGAGCCATTGCGAATCGCTCCCGGAACTTGGGGTCGAGCAAGTCCTTCAGCGTGCGAGGGAGTTCGGATTCCTGAATGAGGGTCGAGTTCCAAATCAAGACTCGCGCCCGCGCCCCAAACCCCGTCCAGGTGCCATCCGGATCCTTGAAGGCCGCCGGGATGCCTTCCGCCGAAGGTGAGCGGTAGATCTCGAGCAGCCCCATCGCTTTCAGGCGCTCGGTCTGCGCACACTCGTTGTTCCAGAACACGTCGGCAATTGGCGACGCCTTTTCGGCCAAGATGCGCCCGACGAGGCCCACCGTCTTGTTGTCTTCGGTGTCGTATTGGGCGTCGACCTTGACCCCAGTCTCCTTCTGGAAGCGCTCGATCAGGGCCTGGCTGTGCTCCTGGTCGTGGCTGACATAGACCACCAAGGAATCCTGGCCGATCAGGGTCTTGGAACCCGCGAGGAGGACGAGGAGTGTGCAGGCGCCACGGGAGAGAGGGTTCATAGGGCGGCTCGGAGAGAAAAGTCCGGACGCAAGCTTAGCGCCCAACCTGCGGGCATCGGGCCGACGAGATCGCGCCCAGCCCGTAACCCCAATCATCTCAAGACTTTGGAGCCGGCCTTATCCACCACTCGCGGAACGACGAGCGGTCAGGAGGAGTTGGCCCGCCCTCGGAGTGCGTTACTTCCCGGTGCCATCCGCCGCGGTGGGCTTGGGATGCTGGATCTTGGGCCAATAAGTCTTGAAGTCGAACTTCGGCGAATTGTCCGGGTCGTGGCAGCGCACGCAGAACTCCGGACTTACCTTCCCCCCGGGTGTTTTCGCCTGCGATTGAACATGGGCTTCGGAGGGGCCATGGCAAGCCTCGCAGGCGACGTTTACCAACGTGGGAGTCTTGGTCGGACTGAGATAACCGCCCACATGGTCAAAGCCGACCACATGGCAGCGCACACATTCCGGGTCAAATTCGTCGTTCGTAGCGACCAGGGTCGCGAACGCCCGCATGTGGCCGCTCTTGTCCAACTGTTCGCAAATCTCGAGGTGGCATTCACGGCAGGCTTGGTCGCCCGCGTAGCCCTCGGGAACCGCGGTCTTCGGCCACTGCTCCGCCAGCGCCTCGTCCTTCACCGCTTGGCGATAGCCGTCCAGCATGGCGTTGACGTCAGGAGCTCCCGGCATCGATTCCGCCAGGCGCTTGGTGATCAGCTCCCAAGTCTCACCGAGTGTCAGGGCCACCAAGTCGCGGCCCTTGCTGCCAAGCGAGAGCACTTTCACCCCCGCCACCGGTTCGAGCCAGCGCGGAATATCCGAGGTGCCACCGACGACGATGAGGCAGCGCGCCTGCAGTTCCGTCGGAATGCCGGTCGCCCAGGGCGCGATCTCCGATTCCAAGCCCCCCCAACCGATGATCACACGATCCTGCGGGGGCAGCGCGGCCACCAAGGCAGGCAACCGTTCGAGCGGGGGTTCGACCGTGACTCCCGCCACTTCGGGCATCGGCGGCACCAACCCCCAGATCGTGATTTTGGGAGCTTCGATGCGATGGTTGACAGCAAACGGCCTTGCCTCTCCCAGCTTCACATTCGAGACCAAGAATGGAAACGACGCCAGCTTGGACGCTTCGTTGGCGAGGTACTCGGCTCCGAGGAGAAACTCTCCCGGGCCCGGCAGGAGCACCGACGCGTTCACACTCGAGAGCGCGAGCAGGAAGGTCTCGAACTTGAGCTGCTGTTGGCGACCTCCCTCGACGACGAGGTTCCCGAGGCTGATCGATCCGAGGATCGAGTGCGAGGCTTCGAGGGCCACCACGGCTTCGGCGCGCCGGTGTACGCCGCCGAGAGCGGGCTTGGTGCAGCCACACGGACGGATGAAGCCCTTCTCGTTGCCCGAGAGGATGAGGACCTCCGGCTTGGGCTCGCGCGCGTCCACATCAGGCGACGGTCGGGAGTCGGGCGTCGACGCCGCCGCCCAAAGGACGAGCCCCGCAAAGACCCCGAGGACCGTGCCCTCACTTACCGATAAACGCATAGAAGTAGGCTTGGATGGTGTTCTCGCCCGCACAGTTGGTACGCAGGGTCAAGGTGCCGCGTTGGTACCCCTCGGGCGCGTCGGCTTTGACAGACACACGCACACGAAACTTCTTGCCGGCCTCATCGGTGATGACTTCGGCCGCAAACGGCCCGGGCGGGCTCACGTCGACCCCCTCGATCACCAGATTGGCTTCGCCAGTCTTGGTGATCTCGATCTCTTTAGAGGTGGTTTCCCCCTTCTTGACCTTGCCGAGATTGAAGGTGCGGGGCGAAATCATGACTTCGCCCTCGATGCTCGCGGTGACCGGTACGACGGCCGGCGGAACGTTTGGCATGTCCGTGATGAACGTCAGGGTTTCCCTCAGGAGTCCGACCGAGGCTCCGCCTTTGAGGTCGACACGAACCTTGAGGATCCGGGTGCCATCGGGCTGCTCTTCGAGCTTGCCGAGCGGCGTCGCGACCACGAGGGGCGAAGAGACCTTCAGGTCGCGGAGCTGCACATCGAGGCCCTTGGAGACCACGAAGCTGAGTTCGGTGCCCCCTTTGCCGTCGATCTTGGAAACCGCGCCGAGTTCGATCTGCCTCGGTTTGACGGAGAAGGGCGGCACGATGTCGCCCGTCATCGTGAGGATGATCGAACCCTGGGTCGGATCATTGGAGAGCACGGAGATGGTCTTCGTCACCGGGCCCTGCAAGCCCTGCGTGTTCATTTTGCACTCGACGGTCGTCTCCTCCCCCGGGGCGAGTTCGTTCTTGGTCGGGAGAACCGCCTGACACTGACAGCTCGGGACGACCTGTTTGATCTGGAGCACATCCTGCCCCACATTCTTGATCACGAAGGCATGGGTCAGCATCGTGTACTGGGCCGCGTTGCCGAACTTCCAAGTCGGTTCGAGGCACTGGATCTTGGCGACCTTTCCGGCGGGAGGCGCCGCTTGGGCCGAAGTCGGATTCTGCGCGCGAAGGACCGCGTGACTGACGAATGCGGCGATCACTACCGGAATCAAAATGCGAGTCATCATGGCATGTCACCCAGCGACTCTCGCGAACCACCGCTCCTTCGAAGGTCGATCGACCAGGAGGAGGTTCGGCGGAGTCTCGGTTCGGTTCAATCATCCTATGGATCGGATTCCCCAGCTCCAAGTACGAGGGCGGGTGCTCGCCGCCCTGGTGTTGTCTCTTCTTTCGGCCTGCGGGGGTGAAAAATCCGCCGAGGAGGTGGCCATTTTGTATCTCCAAGCCCTGGCCGACGGCGATTTTCCGACTGCCTTTGGCCTCCTCTGCCACGAAACCAAGTCCGCCCTCGCCGGGGCCGAGGCCGCCCACCGCGTCGGCCAGTTCTCGGAGCTGGCGCCGGCGGAGCTGAAATTCGTGCCGGAAAGGACGCCTGGTCTAAGTCTCTACCGGGCGCGCGTCACCCAAAACGGGCGACTCAAAGGGCCCCCGGTGGGCGACTTTCAGCGGCCCCCGGCCTTTTCGATCGCCACCGGGGACGAGACGACCGTCCTGAGATTGGTCAGCGACGGCGGGGTGTTTCGCGTGCGCCTGCGCCTCAGTCCTTGAACCGACTCAGGTAGCCCTGCACTTCCGGGACGCGGCGAGGGTCGCCCGGATCCGGTTTCGTGAGCCACTGGCGCAGAGCCTCGCGAGCCAGCGCGGATACTCGCGCGGTGGCATGACCCCGCAGCGCCCAGCCCAGATCGTAGAGCAGTTTGGGGTTGCGGGGTGGCGGATCCGCGAGCAACGCCTCGAGTTGCAGACTCGTCGCTTCCTCGGTTTGCCCGCTCGCGTGCAACAGGCGCGCGAGTTCGACCGCCATCTCGCGCACTCTCGATTGTTTCGCGAACTCGGGTCGGTGGCGTTCGAGGCCCGCTCGCAGACGTCGGATCGCGTCCGCGGAATTGCCTTCCTGGGCCGAGATTGACGCGCGGACGAGGACGATCCCCACCGAGTCGGGATCATCTCGTTCCGCCTGCGCGAGTAGCGCCAAGGCCGACGCGCGCTCCGTCCCTGCCGAGGATCCCCAGAGTGGAAGAAGCCCGATGCGAAGGCGTGCCTCGTTGATGCGGGCATCGGTGACCAGGTTTTGCCACTGCGTCTGACCAGCGAGGGAGAGCGACTGCACAAGTCCTCGCTCGGCGGTTTCGCGGGCCGCTTCCAATGCACGTTTGGCTTCGTTGGCGCGGTCGAGCTTGGCCGCGCCGGACAGAGTGGGGTCCATCGCAGTGCGCGCGCACGCGATCCCGAGGTTGCTCGCGGCCTGAAAACGGAGCTCCAACAAGTCCTCGGGATGCACTCCGGGTCGTCCGGGAATCTCGGGGATCTCCGCTTCGCAAGCGCTTCGAAAGTGTCCGATCGCCTTCGACAAGTCGGCTCCCGGTCTCGACTCTCGAGCCACCCCTTCCGCCTTGCGCGTTCCGAGGTTGTAGTTGAGGAAGCCACTCCGCGGGTAGTGGAGAAGCGCGCTCTCGAGCAGGCTCTCGTCGGATCGCCAACGCTGGATTTCGGACCGGCCGAGCGCGACGGTAGTGAGGACCACCGCAGCGAGGGCCAGGCGCCGCCCCCAGATCGCAAGCGGGGATGTCAGGGCCGCGCTGGCCAGCAGGTCTGCGAGGACCACTCCGACGCCGAACAGCGGCAAGTATGCAAATCGGGTGGCCGCAACCGCGCCGATCGGAACCACCAGGTGGCTGACCAAAATCCACGGAAGAGAGAAGAGGATGAGTCCGAGTGTGACGAGGGGCCGACGGCGGCGGGCTCGGAAGGCCACCACTGACGCAAGCACGAGCACAACGCCTCCGACCAAAACACGTGGATCACCCCACGTCTGCGCGGGCGCGAGATCCCCGAAGGTGACATTGGGGTGGAGTCGGCTCGGCCAAAAGATCGACGGCAGGGTGTAGGAGGCGAACACCGCGAGGCCGGTCATGACACGCGCGGACCACGGGAACCCCGCCATCACGGGATCGGAAACTCCGGTGAGGGTCCCGAGCACCCAGTAGCGCTGCAGGAGAGCAATTCCGGTGGCCAAGATTGCCGGGAGAGCCCGCCGGGTGGCGTCGCGCCAAGCAAGCCCGCTGGCCAGCCACGCCTGGGCAAACACCATGGCGGGAAGTACGACCGCGTTTTCCTTGGAGAGGATCGCGAGATAGGTCAAGACTCCTTGGAAAATTCCTCGCGGCAGCCCTCCTTCGAGCGCGAGCACCATCGCGCCGGCCACCAGCAGTGCGCCCAGGCCCTCTGACGCACCGACTTGCGTGCCGATGGTCTCGCTTCCGACTGGATGGACGGCCAAAAGGAGTCCGATCGCGAGGGCGATGAAACGGCGTTCTGGGCGCCTCGGCAGCCACGCGAGCAGCAAGATCACCCGAAGAACCGAAGCTCCGACGTGGAAAAGCAGATTGCCGAGGTTGATGGGCGGGGACACCTCCGAAGCGAGATCACGGGGCCGCGTCCAGGAGTAACCCAGTGCGAGCCAGGTGAGCGCCACCGGGCGGTACAGACTCGGCTGATCGGCGACGAGCGAGCGATCCGCACCGAGGTTCCAGTAGTCGCTTCCCCAAATCTCGAGATAGCGACCCTCGCGAATCCGTTCGTCGTGAAGGAGGAACCGGGGGCTGTCGAGACTGAAGCGGTGTTGCTTCACCCCGCCGAGAAGGATCAGGGTGAAAAGGCCGATCGAGAGCGCAAGCCACCAGTCCACCCGATCTAGACGACCTACCCGCCCGGAGTCGCTGGTTTCACACGGCGAGCGCCCGTTGTTCGAAGCACGGCTGTCCACTGACCTCAAGCAGCTCTCCCCCCGCCCGTGGTTCGAGAATATCGATGCGGGCGCTGGAGCCTATGCTGAGCGTCGTCAGAGAATTGTAAAGGTCGTCGAGGTGCTTCCACCTGGTCCGGTCACCGTGACGACCATGGACGACCCCGTGGTTCCCGAGGGAACATCGATGTAGAGGACGACCTCTCCGAGCACTCCCGTGGTGCGTACTGAGATCGAAGACTCCGGGAGAAGCACGCCCCCGACTTCGACCAAGACTCCAAGGTCACCGTCCACCGACGCCCCGGTCACCAAGAGACGCGCGGTCTGGCCGGCCACCACGGTCGGCCCTCCCGTCACCACCACATCGGGTACCTGACCGCCCGCCCAGCCGAAGGCCAGCAGCAAGCAGATCGTGGTGGAGAGGGCGGTTGGCATGCGAGGGAGGGGCTGGGGCGTGCCCGGAGGCACGACACGAGAGGGCATCATAGTCTTCGGCCGCCCCCGAAGTCAAAGCCAACTCAGGCCAGCTTCAGCTCTCCTCCCACCAGATCCAAGCGGAAAGCTCGAGCTTCGGATTCTCCGCTTTCCAGGAGGGCCCTTGAGAGCCGATCCACGACCTCGCGTTTGAGGACCCTCTTGACGGGTCTCGCCCCGTAAACCGGGTCAAATCCTTCTTTGGCGAGCCATCGCATGGCCGCGGGGGAGATCTCCAACGAGGCGCCCTTCTGCGCCAATTTCGCGTGGAGAGGCCGAAGCTGGATGCTGAGGATTTTTTCGATCTCTTCTCGCCCGAGCGGGCGAAAAAGGATGACCTCGTCCAGCCGGTTCAGGAATTCCGGCGGGAAGTGCTTGCGGACTTCGGCCATGACCAGGTCTTCGGTGTCGCGGGAAAACGCCGATTCCCCCGCCAGGTGTCGGCTGCCCAGGTTGGAGGTGAGGATGATGAAGCAGTGCCGGAAGTCGACGGTACGACCATGACTGTCGGTGAGCCGACCATCGTCCAGGAGCTGGAGAAGCGTGTGGAAGACATCCGGATGGGCTTTTTCGACCTCATCGAACAGCACCACCGCAAACGGCCGACGGCGCACTGCTTCGGTCAGTTGTCCACCATCCTCGAATCCCACGTACCCGGGGGGCGCCCCGATCAAACGAGCGACCGAGTGTTTCTCCTGGTACTCGCTCATGTCGATGCGGACCATCGCTTTGGGATCATCAAAGAGGATGGCGGCGAGCGTGCGCGCGATCTCGGTCTTGCCGACTCCGGTCGGCCCCAAGAACAGGAATGAACCAGCCGGTCGGCCCTCCTCCGAGAGCCCGGCACGCTGGCGGCGAACGGCGTCCGCGACCGCCTTCACGGCAGCTTCCTGACCGACCACCCGATCGTGGAACCGGTCCTCAAGGGCCAGGAGTTTGGACCGCTCGGCTTCGAGCAGCTTGGTCACCGGGATGCCGGTCCAGGCTGCCACTACTTCCGCGATCTCCTCCTCCGAGACTTCTTCCTTGAGGAGCGCCCGACCGGCCTGGAGATCCACGAGCCGCTTCTCCTTCACCTTGAGCTCTTGAAGCTTGGCGGGAATGAGCCCGTGCTTTTTTTCCGCCAGAGCGCCGAGATCTACCGGCGCACCGCGCCGTGCGTCCCGTTCCGCGGTCACCACTTCGTGGTTGAGCTTCTCGATCTCAGCCTTGAGGGAGCGCATCGCGAAGATGGCCTCTTTTTCCGCCTGCCATTTTTGGCGCATTCCCTGCGCCCGTTCGCCGAGGTCGGCGACTTCCGACTGCAGGGTCGCTCGGCGGTCGGCGGACGCCCGATCGCTCTCTTTCGCGAGTGCCTCGTCTTCAATCTTGAGGCGGGTCAGGGTCCTTTCGATTTCGTCCAACTCCGCCGGTGTCGAGTCGATCTCGATGCGCAGACGCGAGAGCGCCTCGTCGACGAGGTCGATGGCTTTGTCGGGCAGTTTGCGATCCGGGATGTAGCGCGCGGAAAGTTGCGCGGCCGCCACGAGGGCGGCATCCCGCACTCGTGCGCCGTGGTGGATTTCGTAACGCTCCTTCAGGCCGCGGAGGATCGCGACGGTTTCTTCGACGGACGGTTCATCGACAAAGACCTTTTGGAAGCGCCGCTCGAGCGCCGCGTCTTTTTCGATGAACTTTCGGTACTCGTCCAGCGTGGTTGCACCGATGCAGCGCAGTTCCCCGCGGGCGAGCGCCGGCTTCATCATGTGAGCCGCGCCCTCGGCACCATCCGCTTTGCCCGCACCGACGACGCCGTGGATTTCGTCGATGAACAGGACAATGCGGCCCTCCGAGCCCGTGACTTCCGAGAGCACAGCCTTGAGACGCTCCTCGAATTCGCCGCGGTACTTGGCACCGGCCACGAGAGCGCCGAGGTCCAGGGCAAGGATGCGTCGATTCTTCAAACTCTCGGGAACATCGCCGGCCACCACGCGCCGCGCGAGCCCTTCGACGATCGCCGTCTTTCCGACCCCGGGCTCCCCGACGAGCACGGGGTTGTTCTTGGTGCGGCGCGATAACACTTGCAAGAGGCGTCGGACTTCACTGTCACGGCCGATGACCGGGTCGAGTTTGCCTTCCTTCGCTTCTTTCGTGAGATCCCGCGTGTACTTCTCCAGGGCTTGGTACTGATCCTCGGCACCCTCGGAGTCAGCCGCCTTGCCACGCCGATACTCCGCCACCCACGCTTCGAGTTTGGACGGAGTGAGCCCCCGTCGCTTGAACACCTCGAAGACGGCCCCGCCCTTCCCCTCGGACGCCGCGAGCAAGAGGTGCTCCGTGGCCAAGAAGCTGTCGCCGAGTCGGTCGCCCACGGCACGCGCGGCTTCGACCAGTCGCCCGAGATCTCGGCCGAACTCGACGTTGCCCCCTTCGGAGCGCGGTAGCTTGCCCACTTCCTTTTCGAGGTCCGAGCGGAAGAGGTCCAACGGGATCGCGGCCCGATTCAAGAGCTCGGAGAGCAGCGAGTCTTTGGGCTCGAGCAGCGCCAAGAATAGGTGGGCCGGAACCACCTCGGGGTGCTGCCGCTGCTTGGCCGCGGCTTGGGCGCGGCCCAGGGCTTCTTTAACCCTTGTCGTGATCTTGTCGGCGTCCATGGGTCCCTCCCGAGTTCGAGGTCCCGCTCCGACCGACCAGAATCCAAGTCCATCACGACGTCGTGCTGGGGTGATTCTGCCCATCTGGCGAGCGGTTGATCACTCTTGAGCAACCCCCGTACCACACGAAGTTCGCGACCGGATCGGGACCCACGAGGGTCAGTCGAGGTTCGGAACTTCGTAGCGGTCGGTCGGCACGCCCTGCTCGTCCATCTTTTCCTGGCAGTCGATGCAGTATTGGGCAAACGGGAGGGCTTCGAGACGGGCCACCGCGATCGCTTCGTGGCACTCCTCGCAGTTTCCGTAGGAGCCGTCGCTGATGCGCGCCAAAGCCTGCTCGATCAACTGCAATTCGCGGGACTCCCGGACGCGCGTATCGAGTTCCATCTCGCTGTCTTGCGCCATCGAAGCGATGTCGGCCTCGTCTCCGCCCCGCTCGGAGTCGTCGACCGGCTTGCGCACCCGGCCACCCCCGAACAGGCGCGCCTGGCGCTCTTGCAGCATCGATTCCATCTTGGCGAGCTGAACCTTCGTGAGGCTCTTCTTCTTGGTCACGGACGATCTCCAACCAGGTGGAAAGGTTCAGTTCAGGGCTCGGGGCCACCGAGCCCCGGCCGCGGCGGGCCCCATCATTCAGGCCCCAGATACGAAACCGGGGATGGATTGTGATGCTTCCCGGCGGAAAAAAAAGTCTGCCCCCCCGGGTGGCCCGAAAATCCGGGGTCCCGGAGCCCTGCCCGCCAGGCCTGCCAGAATTTCAGGGTTTGCGGTGGCGATAGCCCCCGGCGTCCAGGTCCAGCGCGGCCAATCGAGCATGAACGGTCGGCCGCGGCAACCCAGACAGGCGGGCCACTTCGCTGATGTTCCCCTGAGCGCGCTGCAAGAGATCCTCGAAATAGTGGCGCTCGAAGCCCAAGACAGCTTGTCGGAAAGGAACGACACCTGGCCCGACTGCGACCTCCCCCCGCAATTCGGCAGGGAGGTCCTCCACCTCCAGCCGACCGCCCGAGTGGGTCGCAGCCAGCCTCTCGGCGAGATTCGCGAGCTCCCGCACGTTCCCCGGCCACGGCCACGCGCACAGGATCAGCTGCGCATCCGCCGCGACCTCGAGATCGGAACGTCCGGCGCGATCCAGAAAGGCGCGGAACAGAAGCGGGATATCGTCGGTTCGCTCCCGAAGGGGCGGAACCTGGATCGGCAGGACGCGCAGCCGGAAATACAGTTCCGCCTTGAACTGACCAGATTCCATCCGATCCCGAAGATCGCGGTGCGTGGCCGCCACCACGCGGCAGCGTGCGCGGTAAGGCACCTGCCCGCCCACTCTGACAAGTTCCTGGCCCTCGACCAGCCGCAGCAGGCTCGACTGGGACTCGACGGGGACTTCCGCAATTTCATCCAAAAAGAGAGTGCCACCCTGGGCTCGCTCCACGTAACCGGGCCGCGCTCGCTCGGCGCCGGTAAAGGCGCCTGCCTCCACCCCGAACAGCTCCGCTTCCAGAAGTTCTTTCGGGAGCGCGCCGCAATGCACCGCCAAGAATGGCTCGGTCGCCCGCGGACTTTGTGCGTGCAGGGCCCGCGCCACCAGCTCTTTGCCGGAGCCGCTCTCACCCTCGATCAACACGGGCCCCGCCAAGGCGGCAACCCGTGACAGGGTCACGGCCATCTTGCGCAGACTCTTCGAGCGCCCGATCAGACCGCCAAAGATCGCGCCCCGGTCGACAATCTCTCGGAGCACTCGATTGTCTCGCGCCAGCAGGCTCTTTTCGCCCGCGCGCAGCACCGCCAACTGCAACTCGTCGGCGCTGTACGGCTTTTCGAGGAAGGCCTCCGCTCCCGCCTGCACGGCCAAGACCGCATCTTTGACGGTGCCAAATCCAGTGACCAGGAGGATGCGCACCTCGGGCACGGCCTTGCGAACCTCCGCCAAGAGTTCGTGCCCGGAGATTCCCGGCATCCGAAGGTCCGTGACCAACACGTCGGGTGGCCGCCCCAGGATCTCCGGCAAAGCCTCGCGCGGATCGCGATAGCCCCTTACCCGATGACCGGCGCGCTCAAGGGCCCGCCGCGCGAACAGGAGCATCGTCTCTTCGTCGTCGACGACGACGACCTCGAAAGTGGTCGCACCGGTTGCTGATTCCAAAGTCAAGGACCTTCCTGGGGTGCAGGCAGACGGCAGCTGAAGATCGACCCGCCTCCGGGCCTGGGTGCGTAGTCGATGTCCCCCTGGAGGGAGCGAGCCAGGCCGTGCGCGATCGCGAGGCCGAGCCCACTTCCGCCGTCTTGCGCTCGGGTGGTGAAAAACGGCTCGAACAGCCTCGGGGCGATCGACGGTTCGACGCCGTGGCCCTGGTCATGCACGGAGATTGCGACCTGATCGGCGTCGTCAGTGACCTCGATCCGGATTGGCGCGCCCGCGGGACTGGCCTGAATCGCGTTGCGCAACAAGTTCATCAAGATCTGCTCCAAGTCACCCGGAGCGGCCAGAACCTCGACCCTCTCGGGCACATCGCCGACGGAGATCGTCTGCCCTCGCGAGTGCCCTTCATTCTGGAGAAGCCTGTGGACTTCGGCGATCGCCAGACGTACGGAGCAGCGCGCGCGCTCCGTCCGGGCGCCCCGACTGTAGGTGCGCAGCGCATCCACGATCTTCCGTCCCCGTTCCGCCGCCCGGTCCATGGCCTGAAGGTCCTCTCTCAAAGCCCCGGGCAGGCGGGCATCCGCCAAGAGTTCCTGCGACAGACCGCGAATTCCGCCCAGGATGTTGTTGAATTCATGGGACACACCGGCGGAAAGCGTGCCCAGCGCGGCAAGTTTCTCCTTTTGAATCAAGCGGTCCTGCGCCGACTCCAATTCGCCTCGCGCGGTTTCCAGGGCTCGATTCAGTCCACGCTGCTCCTCGAGCGCTCGCGAGAGTGCCGCCGTCTGCGCATCGACGTGTTTCCAAAGCTCTCGGCGAGCGCCTTCGAGATCGTCAAGGGTCTGCGCGGAAGCCGCGCCGAGCGCCCGAACGCCGGCGCCGCCGCGGGGGCGCCAGCGAGCGCGAGACCCGTCGGATCGGACGACGAGCGACTCGGTGAGTTCTCGAATCGGTGCCGCGTACGCCCGCTGCATCCACCACCATGCACCCCCCGCCGCACCCCCGAGGAGAGTCCCGAGCAACCAGAGAATCCAGGTCCCGTTTGGTTGCTGCGGCCCCGTCTCCGGCAGTCGATTTCTCCTGTCCTCCTCGTGCGCACGAGCCAATTCCTCCGCGAGGTGTTGCCGGCGCGAGTCTTCCTCGCGACGGAGCTGCGGATCCAACACGGGCCGCTCTCCCATGCGTTCCAAAGCCCGCTCCACGACCGCGAGAAGGAGGGCTCGAATCGCCGCGCTCTCGTCCAGGTTGCGCAGCGTTTCGATTCGCGCTTCCTCTCGAGCGCGGATTTCCGATGAACGGGCCAAGCGCGTGGAAGTCGTGATAAACGCCGCCGCCACCAGCGCGCCCAATAGGAAGGAAAAAACGCCGACCGGAAGCGACTTCATGAGCCTCCCCGCGTGGGTCCCCGGAGGGAATCGAATCCCGCCAGCCACTGCGCTTGCCGCCGCTCTCCCCGCATCCGGGCGCGGCCCGAATCCCACGCTCGAAGAGGAGCCGGCGCGGTTTTCACGCCCGCCGCCTCGACCTCCCGAATGCGGTCGCGCAACCAAACCCCCGTTGCGGTCAAATTCCAGGTGACCGCGAGGCTCGCCCCCAAACGCCACCCAACTTCGCTCGTGGTAACGATGGGAATGGAGTGCTTGTCGGCGACGGAGGCCAGGTCCGTGAATCCCTCGACGACCCACCTTTCGTCAGGCACGTAAATCACCCCGAGGAGGGGAAGGACCGAGTTTAGCCGTACCAAGAGATCCGCCGACGGTCGCATCCGGATGACTTCCTGGGCCCAGTTCGTGGCCTGATGCGGAGCGGGTCGCGAGGAGATCACGAGGATTCGCCGGCGCGTCGGCCAGGTCGCCTCCACGAGCCGGGCCAGGTCGACTTCGAGTTCCGGCAGCTCGAGGTGCCGAATTCCGGTTTCCTGCCCGCTTTGGTCTTCGGCCACGAGCCAGGTCTGTCCCGACTCTCGAGCGAGCAGCGAAGGTGCGGCGGCTCGACCCAGGCCGAGGCGTAGGCCCTGGTCGCCCCAGTCGGGCGGAAGGGTCGCCCCCACGCCCACGACCTCGGCCGATGGGCTCGGCCAAATCCGCCTCAACGTCTCCGCGAGCGCCGTGAGTCCAGGTTGCTCGCCGTCCACCAGAATGGAAAGAGTGGCACCGGCCGCGGCATCCCCTGGCCGTTGCGGCTCGGTTTGCGCGCCTACCGCCGCCACTGCTCCGACCCAAAAGCCAATGCTCAGCCGAAACCAACCCATGGGATGAGCTTATCGCCCTCCCCCAAGCGCCCGCTCGACACGCCCTTCCGCGGTACACTCTCCTTATGAAAAACGCCGTCCGAATGCTGATCGTGGGGTGCCTCACGGCCAGCCCTGGGTTCAGCCAGGGAACTCTCGGTCCTCACGATCCGTCCGCTACTCGCGAGCAATCCCTCCGGGCCCTTGCCGCGGCCCGGGAAGCCGGGGATGGCAGTCGAGTCGCACGGCTCCTGGCCGACTTGGATGCCGCCCGCTGCCGAGCCGCGCGCCGAGTAGCCCCTCTCGCTCCCCCCCCGCGGCCTGCTCCGGCGGAGTCGATCGCCTTGGAGGCCATGGCTCCGAAGCCAACAACGCCCAATGCTCCGGGAGCGACCACCAATCCTTCGTCGGCGACCCCGCCGGCGTCGCGCACCTGGGGCGACATCCTGACTCCGGTCCTGAAGCCGCCCGCCGGCGGCACCCCGCCGCCTACCCGTAAACCCTAGGGCTAAGGCGTAGGGAGCGCGGATCGTAGTATCCGAACGCTATGAACTGGGCCCCCCTCATCCTCTTCGTTGCCGGGCTTGCGACCTACGGTCAAGAGCGCGCCACCCTGGCCAAATTCGACGGCCATCCGTCGGTCCTCACGGTCGAAGGTGCTCCGTCGTTCGTGGCCGTCGAAGGAACGGTGGGCGCCGCCAGCTTGCGCATCGAGCCGGACCCAAACCGGGACTATTACGGCGTCACGCTGCGCCAGATCCCCGTCGGCATGGCCAGCGAGATCCGCTTCCGCGGTCTGACCATGCATGCCACCGAGCAGACCGTTCGAGTTCGCATCGAGGCGAGCGGGGACGGCGACCGGCGATCTCGTGAGGTCGACCGCGATGTGGTGTTGAAGCCCGGCCTCTGGACCGAAGTGGCCATTCCCCTGGACGGGCTCAAGAGCAACGCCGGCTCCGCACTCCTCGATTTTTCCCGCGGCATCAATTTCCTGCGAATCTCCCGCCGCAAACGGAACGACCAGGATGCCGCGTTCCTCTTGGACGATCTCCATCTGACTCTGCCCAAGGTCGCGGCCGGGCGAGCCGAGGCACAATTCCAGTCTAAGCTGAAGACTAAGGGGACCGCGGAGACCCCGACCAAGGATCTCATCGCGGCCTTCCTGGGCCAGAGTGACCGGGCCCGACTTGCCCACGCACCGAAGTGGTTGGTCGACGGCGAAAACGAATCCTGCCGGCGGGTGGCGCGGGAGAGTTTTGCGGCGGTGGGAACCGCGGAGAGTCTCGCTTTTGTGCGCACCCAGTGGGGAAAAGCCAAAGGCGATGCGAAGCTCGAGTGGGCCTACGCCGCCGGAGGCCTCGAGACCTTCGACGACGGGTGGGTCGCAAAGCAGGCCTCGCAGTGGACGTTGGAGGAACGAGTTGCCTTCCTTCAAGGATCCGTCCGCATCGGGCGTCGCAATTTCTCCGACTTCTCCAGTGTCCTCGGCGACCTCGGAGCGTGGCCCTTGGCCACCGCCTATGTGGGCGTGCTTCGCGCCGCCGAAACCGACGAGTCCTTCGACGGCTTGATTACCCTCCTCAGGCGCGAACTTGCCCCGCGCGCCCGCGCGGATGTGATCGATGCCCTCGCCCGGCTCTCCGGACGCAACCTCGGGGACGCGGTCGACGCTTGGCAGGCGTGGTGGACGGCCAATCGCGGTAAGACCAAGCTCTCGGCCAAGAGCCAGGCCCAATCCACCGGTTACGGAAGCTTCTACGGGATCCCGATGACGCCCGGCCGCCACGCATTCGTGCTGGACATTTCGGGGTCCATGCGGGAAGCCGTAGGCGGGCAGAAAATCACGGAGCACATTCAGCGCTCCCGCCACCTCGACCCGACCAGCATCAAGACGCGACTCGACTTGGCCCGCGCGGAGGTCTTGTCCGCGCTGCGCGGGCTCAAGGAGCCATCCTCATTCGGGATCTTCGCGTACAACGACGAAGTCACGAACCTCATGCGAGGTTTCGCCCCCGGCAATGATCTGTCGCGCGAGTCGGCCACAAAACGGCTGAACGCCCTGAACGCCGGCCAAAAGACCAACATCCACGCCGGACTTTGGGCGGCGTTCCACCCGGGTGGAGCGCCGTCGGAGAAGGACGCGTTGGAGGGGCCGGATACCCTCTACCTCTTGAGTGACGGCCACCCCTCGGTGGGCCTCATTCAACGCGAAGACGAGCTCGGGGACGCGGTCTTGCGGTGGAATCTCGGGCGCAACCTCCGCCTCCACACCGTCAATGTCGGCGATCGCCACGCGGCGTGGCTTTCCCGATTGGCCCGCGCGACGGATGGATCGTATGTCGATTTGAGCTCGCAAAGCGAAGCGAAGAAGGACGATTCCCAGTGACCGAGAGCAGAGCCTCCACTCCAACCGTGACCATCCGAGCCGCCCGGCCCGAAGATTCCGGACAGTATCTCCAACTCGTGGACGCGCTGGCCCGCTACGAGCATATGCCCGCGCCGGACGCCGCCGCCAAAGCCCGCCTGATCGAACATCTGTTCGGACCGCGGCCCCACTACCGATTGTTGGTCGCCGAGACGGGTGGATCGATCGTCGGCTACGCGGCCCACTTCCTCGCCTATTCCACCTTTGCCGCCAAGCCGACGTTTTACCTTGAAGACCTGTTTGTCTTGCCGGAGTTCCGAAGCCTCAGGGTCGGGCACCAATTGCTCACCATCTGCGCACGCACCGCGGTCGCCGAAGGCTGTGGACGGATGGACTTCATCGTGCTCGACTGGAATCGGTTGGCCCTGGATTTCTACGAGCGACACGGCATTCCCTGCAAGAAGGAGTGGCTCCTCCATCGTGTGGAAGGTGCGGGGCTCATGGAACTCGCACGCCAAGCGGTGAGTTGAAAAGGGATGCTCACGGTGGGAATCGAACCCACACTGAAGGCATTTTAAGTGCCCTGCCTCTGCCGTTGGGCTACGTGAGCGAAGCGACCGAACGCGGCAGGAGTCTACTTCGTCTTGCCAGGCTTCGTAGCCAAGACCCACGCCTTCCAGGCGTCTTCAAATCCCTTCGTCGAGACACCGAGGGCGCGTTCGCAGGCCTTGAGCTGGGCCTCGGCGAGACTGCTCTCCAAGGAGCGACTCTTCAGTTCATCGATGAACAAACGAAGCTCCTTCGCTCCCGCTGACACGAGGTAGGAAAAGACACTCCACGCCTGAACGTGCTCGTCAGGCTTGAGCGCGAAGTTCTTCGTGTCCACGGTTCCGAACTTCACCATCGGCAGATGCGCCCCCTGGCGGACCTTGTCCTTGATCGCGTTCCACCAGTCTCCGGGGAGCGGCTGGACCATTTCCACTCCGAGCACGCACCGATGCGGCTCGGAGCCCTTCACCCTTCGCTGAAAGAAGTGGCCCATGCCTTCCACGAGCCACAGAGGGAGAGTCTGGTAGAAGCCGCGATACTGCATCAGCAGGTGATGGCTCATGCAATGCGCGAAAATCCCGTGGAAAGCGGTGTCCGTCACCGATTCGGCTTGGAACGCTGCCACCACGGTTTCCGTCGGGATGTCGTACCACCAACTCGACCGGGGCCCGAAATTGCCAAAGAAGTGGCGCGTGAACGCCCGGTAGACCTCGGCCTTCGCGAGCACGTAGACCTCACCGCGTTCCTTGCAGCCGAGGTTTTTTGCCTTATGGCCCGACACGAACCGAGGCCCGTCGGTGACCCCCATGAGATCGAGCCACGCGGCCTGCAAGCGCAGAAATCGATAAACATAGAGGTGGGCCCGGGCGTGGCTCGAGACTTCCTTGCGCAGGTCCTCGCCATGCGCGGCCAGCCAGGCCTTTTCATGCGGTTCGAGCCACTTCACCGGCATCGCCGGCAGTTCGATCAGGAGCACCACGTGTTCGGTGCTGATGACGATCGACTTCACCTTCTGGTCGTCGCGCAGCCAATCGATGACGTCACTGGCCGGGCGCTTCCACAGACGCGCGGGTGGGCTCGGCAAGCTGGCACCCGCAGCGTACTTTTTCGCGAGCGCGCACTCCGAACAGTGAAAAGGCCCCGCCGTGTAGGGACCCACCTTAGGTGAGAAGGCAGGGACCTCATATCCCTCGGCCAAAGTCAGCGTCCCCGCGACATCGCCGACCGAGTTCGGTTTAGGCTTGTCTTGGGCGGGGGTGACGGCGCACAACCCGAGGAAGATCAGGAGAGCAAGACGCATGGTGGGGCGCCAGAAGCCAAAGACCTCGTCTGGGGACGAGGTCTTGCACATACGTCGGAGGAAACGTCGGACCTAGGCCAATTACTTGGCTGAAGTCACCAACGCTTCGGGCTTGACAGTCGACATCACGGTGACCCGAGCCTCAAGCTCGCGCTTCTCGGAGGCGAAGGTGGCGCGCTGCTTGGCGGCCGCTTCGTTGCGTTCGCCTTCTGGCGTCACGACCTCGAGCTCAAGCCGCTTGATTTCTTGATCGAGGTAGGCGATGCGGGCACGGACTCCACCCATCAGGGAGATCGCCGAGCTGGCCTCGAAGCCGAAATCGGCTTCGATCGCCGGGCTCAGGGCATCGACCACCGCACCGGGGGCGGTCGGATTGGTGACCACCCCGACGCGCTCACCGTTGGCACGGTAAACGATGTAGGTCATGCCCTTGGCAAATTCCTTCGCCGTCGACTCTTCGGAGATCGAGCGGACATCGACCGACTTCAGGTTGAAGAACCATGAGGCTGAGCGGAACGCCATGTCCTTGGTCACGTTGACGTGAGCCTTGACGTGGTCTTTCTTGGACGGGTCGTAGACGAGAACCAGGGTCGGCTTCTTCGCCAAACGCCAGGCCGCCTCGCCGCCGATGCCCTTCGCCGCTTCATCCACGGAAACTTCGCGAGCCGCGTAGCCCTCAGGGGCGTCCTTCGGGAGGAAGGTGCCGTCCCAGGGGAGATCCAGAGCGCCGAGCCAGTAGGCCTGCTCGGTCGAGATGCGAACCTTGGTCTTGCCACGAGCCGGCCCGCCGCCACGACCGAATCCACCGGTGGCGCCACCGCGGCCACCCGCAGGTCCGCCACCGCCGCCGGGGCCGGGGGTCGCGCCACCCGAACCACCAACGCCCGGGGTCGTTCCACCCGGAGCACCGCCAGGCGTGGTCCCGCCACCCGGGGTGGGTGAGGGGCTGGGCGAAGGAGCAGGAGCCGGGGCTGGCGCGGGGGCCGGCGCCATCGCTGGCGCCGGAGCCGGAATCGGGCAGCCACCGTAACCACCACCACCGCCGGAAGTTCCACCAGCACCGCCGGCGGGCCCCTGGGCCATGGCGGCAACGCTCAGAGCGGAGCACAGAGCCAAACGAGCGACGAGACGCGAGACCTTCATGAGTGCACCTCCGGACGCGGCACCCTGTTTGGTGCGGCTGCGTCCCTTTCGTCTTCTGAGTATCTCATGGTCCTCAGAAAAAAAGCAAGCGTGGTGTGACCAAAACTGCCTCAGTTCCGACGGAACATACCCGCCAGGACGTACCGGCCGATCTTGGGATTTTCCTTGAGTCGGCGAACGCAATATCCGTACCAGTCTCGACCAAAGGGCACGTACACTCGCAGCCGGTGGCCGCCTCGGACGATCTCCGACCGAAGGCCTTCGGCGACTCCGAGGAGCATCTGGAACTCGTAATCCGCTGGCGGAGTGCCTCGCTTCTTCAGTATTTCCGCGCACTTTTCTACGAGCCACGGGTCGTGGGTGGCGATGCCCACATAGGACCCGCCGTCCAACATTCGTTCGAGACAAGCCAAGTAGTTGTTCCGAATTTCCTGGGCATCCTTGTAGGCGATGTCCGGAGATTCGACATAAATACCTTTACACAGGCGGTAACTCGAACGCAGATCGGCCAGGGTGGCCAAGTCCTGCATCGTTCGCTTCAGGTACGCCTGGACCACCACTCCCACGTTCGAGAGCCCCGCTTCGCGCAGGCGTCGGAGCATCGCCAGGGTCCGGTCGGTGCAGGGGCTGTCCTCCATGTCGATGCGGACGAAGTGCCCAAGATCCCGCGCCGCCTCCACCAGACTCCGAACGCGAGCGTAGGTGGCCGCCTCATCGAGCAGAAGCCCAAAGGCGGTCAGCTTGATCGAGATGTTGCCGTCGATGCCGTGGGCGGTGATCGCTTTCAGCACATCGCCATACTCGGCCGCGGTGTGATCGGCCTCCTCGCTCTGGCGGATGAACTCGCCAAGCACGTCGAAGGTGACCATGCAACCTTGGCGGTTCAGGTCTTTTGCAACCACGAGAGCGGAGTCGAGGCTCTCGCCCGCCACGTAGCGAGTCGCGATCTTGCGAACGATGGGCTTCGGAACCCAGCCGATACTCGAACCGATCAGACGATCAATGATGGCCACTGGCCCCTCCTTCAGTCGTGGCCGCCCGGCTGTTCGTCGAGCCAACGCTCGGCTTCGATCGCCGCCATGCACCCCGAGCCGGCTGCGGTTACGGCCTGCCGGTAGTACGAATCCTGCACATCACCACAGGCGAACACGCCAGGAATCTCGGTGGCAGTGCGGCCCGGCTTGGTGAGGAGATAGCCCTTCGGATCCGTGGCCAGCATGGTCTTGAACAAGTTGGTGTTGGGGTCGTGTCCGATGGCCAAAAAGATTCCGTCGACCGTGTGCTCCGAAATCGCTCCGGTGGTCGTGTCGCGCAAGCGAGCGCCCCGCAGACGTTTTCCGGGCTCGCCCAAGTAGCTCTCGATTTCCTGATTCCAGAGAACCTTCACTTTGGGATTGGCGAGGAGCCGGTCCTGCATGATCTTCGAAGCCCGGAAACTGGAACGTCGATGCACGAGGGTGACTTCGGACGCGAACTTGGTGAGGAAGTTGGCTTCCTCCATCGCGCTGTCGCCACCTCCCACCACGAACACGCGCTTGTTGCGGAAGAAAAATGCGTCGCAGGTGGCGCAAGCGGAGAGTCCTCGGCCCATGAACTGGTCTTCATCCGCAAGTCCGAGGAGACGAGCGCTCGCACCTGTAGCGATGATGAGCGAACGCGCCTGCGCGAGCACCGAAGACCCGCTCACGCGGAAGGGGGCGCCGTGGGCGAGGTCCACCGACAACACCGCCTCCGACACCACGTCCGTACCGAATCGCACGGCCTGCTCCCGGAACTTCTTCATCAGCTCCGGCCCCATGACTCCCTCCGGAAAGCCGGGGTAGTTCTCGACCTCGGTCGTGATCGTCAGTTGCCCACCCGGTTGGGGGCCCTCGAACAGGAGCGGCCGCAGGTTGGCCCGAGCGGCGTAGAGGGCGGCCGTGAATCCGGCTGGACCTGCGCCCACGATCACGACATTGCGCACGGCGGCATCCGACATCCGGGGCTCTCCTCGACCAAGCTCTTCGGGTTTGCGCCGCGGACCTCGGAGTTGGTGACCCGAGGCAGCAGCGGGGCGTGAGCGAGCCTGAAGGCTGCACCGTCTGCCCAGGGGCGCCGCACCCGTTTGCGAATCAGGGCGAATGGACGTCACCGCCCCCCTCGCCGGGAGTGCCCCGGAGTGGGAAATGCCCCACCAGGAATGCACCAAAACGCGCGCTCCGCTGGAACTTAGCCCTCCCCTCCGGGAGGATCAAACCGAACCGCCGGGCGCCGCGGGTTGAGCCCACGGGGATCGCCCGTATCCTGGCCGGCTCAGCCGGTTCGTGCTGACCATCTCTGCCCGGAGCTTCCATGGAAATCGCCCGACTCCTCGATGTGTCGCGCATCATTACGATCAAAGAACCCACGAAGGACGCCGGTTTGAAGGCGCTCGTGAAGGTGTTGGCCAAGACCGAGGAGGTGGCCAAGGAGAAGGAACTCGCAAAAGCCATCTCCGACCGGGAACGGATCCTGTCGACCGGGATCGGTTACGGGATCGCCATCCCGCACGCCAAGATCCCGAGCGTGAGTGCCTTCGTGGCTGCGGTGGGCGTGAGCAAGGTCGGAATTCCGTTCGACAGCCTAGACGGCAAGCCGGTGCACGTGATCGTCATGATCGCCGGTCCCGAAGGCCAAAACGAGGAGTACCTTCGTATCCTCGCGCGCTTCACTTCCGTGCTGAAGTCGGAAAGCACCCGGACGCGCATCATCGAAGCCAAGAAGCCCGAGCAGGTGATGGCGATTTTCCAAGAGAGTCACTGAGTCGGGCGGCGGCGGCGCCCGAGCACCGCAATCACGATCACCCAGGCGAGCCAACTCAGGCGGCTCGGCACACTCAGCGCCGCGAAGTAGCGCCAGACCGCTACGGGAGCTCGAAGCGGCAGTGGGGCCACCCCTCTCCCCCGCGTCGCCACGACCGGCTGTACGCGAGATGGCTCGCGAAGTGCGGCCAAGATCTCGGAAACGCGCGTCGTCGGATCTTCGCTGAAGGTGCCGCGGAGGAAGGTGATACACGGGGAGCCCGCGGGGATTCCGTGATCATCCGAAGTCGCAATCCGCAGAAGGCCATCCCGCCGGGCTACGGATTCGATCAGCGCTAGCCGCGCGAGACCACGCGAGGAAGTCTCCGGGTGGCGATTGCCGACTTCGAAACCGTGGACTCCCATGGAAACCCATTCTTCTGGTGTCGGGAGCTCGGCGCCGCGATCACCCAGAGCCGCCCAGGTGCGCCAGTCGTGGGCGACTAGGACGATCGCACCCGCCGCTTTGGCGAGCATCACCATTTCCGTCACGAGTGATCGGAAGCGGGTGAGATCGGCGTGTCCATCCGCAGACACGGGTACCGGCGGAAGTTCCAAGACTCGAGCGATGGCCTGGTCCCCTCCCAAAACGAGGAGGTGCGGAACGACGGCTCTAGGGTGGGCAAATGCGGACCACTCGACGCCGGGGACACTGCCGGCGAGCGGCGGGGGCGCATCGTGATTGGTCCACGCAAGTTCCGCGATGCCACGGGCTCTGGACCGCTCCCGGATCGTGGTCGCATCCATGGCGCCGTCGACCGGATCGCTTCCGTGTACATGCAGGTCCACGAATATGCCTGGCTCCGCGGAGCGCCAGCGGTCGGCCGGAAGGGAGCCCCGAAGCGCGAGTCCCCCCATGACCCCGATCCAAAGGAAACACCCGAAAGCGCGCAGGAGTCGCACCCGTGCTGGCATTCCGCGCGGGAGCCACAGCAAGAGGCACAATCCCAACCCCACCCAAGGAATCGCCCCCAGCACAAAGTTGCGGGCTTCACTCGCGTACGCCCACTCGAGTGGCCAGCCCACCCAGGGCTCGAAGAGAATCCGCTCGAAGCGAGGCTCGAGAGACACCCAATCCAAAGTCGCGCCGGATCCCGGATCGAGAATGCGCGAGCGGTCGGGCCAACTGGCGGTCACGATGAGGAGCCCGGCGAAGGCGATCCAAGCCCGCGGCCAACTCGCGGGCAGCGCGGGATCCTTCTCGCGCAGCGTCAGGGTCAGGGCGCCCGCCACGAGGAATCCGAGCCCCGTTCCGGCGACCACATCGGAGGGCCAGTGCACGGCCAGGGCCACCCGCGACCAGCTCATGAGGAGGGGTAACGCAAGCGCCCCGAAGCACCACCGGCTCTTCCCGGCAAAAGTGAGGATGAGGAGAGCGGCCACGCTCGCGCTCACGGAAGCGTGGCCGGAGGGGAAAGACTCGCGGTCCGCGAGTGCGGTGAGCAGTCCGGAGAGGTTCAAGCCCGAATCGGGATGCTGAGGTCGCGGCCTCGCCCAGTGTTCCTTCAAAAGCGACGTGACGAGCGAGGTGGCCAAGGGAACCACCGCGAAGCGCACCCCGAGGTTGCGCGAGAAGACGGTTCGACCTCGCATCCAGGCGTAGCCACCCAAGACCAGGCAGAGCCCCAGTTGAAGCGTCGGGTAAATGCGATCCAGGAAGCCGAGTCCGCGGGCTCCGCCGGGGAAAGGTCCGCTGAGCAGCGTCTTCAGGAGGGGCGTTTCGAAAGGACGGCCCATCGCCCAAAACCCGAGCAGGCCAAGCAGAAGCCCGGCCAGGGCCGAGAACCAAGCTCGGCGGGCTTCTTTTCCGTCAAATTCGAGGACGATCTTCATGCCGATCCCATGGTAGTTTTGATCGGTTCTTTCATCGATCTCAACCTGGAGCTTCCGCGGCGATTTCTCGCTCCGGTGCAGGCAACGTCCGTATGGAAAACGTTCACCCCCCTTCCCGGCTCCGATTCATCTGCACGATCGGCCCCAAACTCCTGAACCGAGAGGCCCTGCACGAACTCCACGAACACGGCATGGGCATCGCGAGAGTCAACGGCTCCCACGGTTCGATCGAAGACGTGCGCAAAATGATCGAGTTTCTGCGCGCGAACCTCCCGTCGGGCGTCCCCATCCTGCTGGATCTTCCCGGCAACAAGGTTCGCACCGAGGGCATCACGACGCCCATCGACCTCGTCGCGGGTCAAGCCTTCGACCTCAAGCCCGAAAACCTCACCTTCCGCTCGCTGGGCGCCCGCCTCAAGGCTGGCTACCGCATCTCCGCGGCCGACGGAGCCATTCAGCTCGAGGTCACGGGGGTCGAAAACGGCGTGATTCAAACCAAGGTGATCGTGGGAGGGAAATTGGCCAACCGGAAGGGCCTGAACATCCGGGGCATCCACGATTCCATGCCCTTCGATTTCGAGCGTGACACCGCGCTTCTCAATCTGGCGATCGAAACTAGCGTCGACTTCATCGGCCTGAGCTTCGTGCGATCGAGTGAACACGTTCGCCGGATCAAGGCGCAACTGGTCGGCACCCCGGTGCGAATCGTCGCCAAGGTCGAGACCATCGAGGCGGTCCAGAAGTTGGATCGCATCCTCGCGGACTCCGACACGATCATGATCGATCGCGGGGATCTCGAGGCCGACGTCGGGCGCGAGAACGTGCCCCTCATCACCAAGCGAGTGATCCGCCGCGCCAAACAGCTCGGAGTGCCGGTGATCGTCGCCAGCCAATTCCTGACGACGATGCTCGACCGCCCCCTCCCGGTGATGGCGGAAGTGAGCGACATCACCAACGCCGTGCTGGATGGGGCCGACATCCTCATGCTGTCCGAGGAGACGGCCATCGGCACGTATCCCAATCAGTGCGTGGCCACGATGCGCCACATCGCGCAAAACGTGGAGCGCCATCTCCGCACCGAGTACTCGGCGGTGATCCTCGCCGCGGGGCCGTCGACCGGCTTCGGGTCCCTCACGACCAACAAACACAAGTCGATGCTGGATGTCGGCGGGATGACCATTATCCAGCACCAGCTCGGCAATCTCCGATCGATCGGCATCACCGATGACCGCATCACCGTCGTGACCGGCCACAATCATCGCCAGCTCGAGACCTATTTGCGGGGCGAAGGGTTCCAGGGTCGTTTTGTGTTCAATCCCTGGTACGCCACCACCAACATCCTGACTTCGCTCTGGCTCGCTCGTGAGCCCGGGAATTTGGTGGTGCTCTACGGGGACATCGTCTTCGACCGCGGAATCTTGGCCGACCTCATGACCACCGGCGGCGGAGTCGCGCTGGCGATCGACGAACACTCCCAACTCGATCCCGAGGCGGAGAAGGTCACCATCGAGTCCGAACGCATCGTCCGCGCGAGCAAAGAAATCGAGCCCTCGCGTGCCCAAGGCGAGTTCATCGGTCTCGCTCGTTTCGATGCCGCAAGCACGGTTCTCCTTTCCGAGGAAATGGAGAGCATCGTCAAAGAAGGGCGCACGATGGAGTTCCTCACCGTCGCGCTCGAACGGCTGGCCGCGCGCGGAGTGCGCCTGGCTCCGACCTACACCCACGGCCGGCCTTGGAACGACAACGATTGTCTCGCCGATCTCAACCGCTCCCGGGACGTGGCCTTCCCCTCGATCTTGGCGGCCCACTCGGAGCGGGAGCGGGCGCACGCGACTCCGCAGGCCATTCTCTGAGCTGGGTGCGCAATCCCCTCCCCTCCGGCGGTAAGCTCCCGGACTTCCTCGAGTTTGACCATGACTTCTCCCCGTGCCGTCCAAGCCTCCGAAGTGAGCAGGTATCCACTCACGGAGTGTGCCGCGCCGCTTGATCAGGTCCCCGCCCTCTTGGAGCGGGCGCACCGCCTGCCTCGCCTCGATCTCGACCCGAACCAACTGCTCGATCTCGAAAAGCTCGGCAACGGAACCTTTTCGCCGTTGCAAGGCTTCCAGGGTTCGGCGGAAACTCGATCCGTCACCAGGGACCTGCGCCTCTTGTCGGGGGCACCGTGGTCGATCCCGATCAACCTCCAGGTTCCCGTGAGCGATTTCGAGCGAGTCTCGAACCAGGATGAGATCGCCCTCTGGAATCGGGCGGAAAACAAGATCGCGGGCACCCTGCGGATCACCGAAGCGTTCGAACTCGACCTGCTTCCCCACGCCGAACTCGTATTCGGCACCGCGGATCGCCAGCATCCCGGCGTGAATCGTCACTTCGAGGGAGGCCGCTTCGCTTTGGCCGGCCCGGTGCAGGTGCTGTCCCAGTCGCAAAGCCCGGTGCCTCCGCGCTTCGATCGCTCTCCCCGCGCGATGAGGGAAGAAATCGAACGCCGCGGTTTCCGCACGATCACCGGATTCCAGACCCGCAATCTGGGTCACAAGGCCCACGAGCACCTCCAGAAGATCGGCCTCGAATTGACGGACGGCCTCCTGATCCACCCGCTGATCGGATGGAAAAAGGCCGGGGACATGCTCCCGGATGTCATCCTCGAGGGCTACGAGGTCCTCGTCGATGCCTACTACCCGAAGGAGCGCGTGATCTTGGCCGGTCTGACCACCGCCATGCGCTACGCGGGTCCTCGCGAGGCCGTATTCCATGCGATCATCCGCCGCAATTTTGGCTGCACGCACTTCATCGTCGGGCGTGACCACGCGGGGGTCGGCAACTATTACGACAAGTACGCGGGCCACCGCATCTTCGACCATTTCCGCCCGGACGAACTCGGAATCACGATCCTCAAGCTGCACGGTCCGTGTTATTGCGCGGTCTGCGACGAAATCGTCACCGAGCGCATCTGCCCCCACGGTCCGGCCGGCTGGCGGGACATCAGTGGCACCGAGGTGCGAGCGATGATCGCGCGCGGTGAACGGCCCCCGAGCACGATCATGCGGCCGGAGATCGGCGACTTCCTGATTCGCAAGAGCCGCGCTGGCGCCGTCTTCTTCGAAGAAACTCCTTCCCCGCGTTGAGGACCCACCGTGAATTGGCAAGAGATCCGCGAAATCCACAAGAAGACCACGGCAGGAGCCAAGGAAGGCATCGCGTTCCGTTACTTCTCCCGTCCCGTCGCCTCCTTCCTGCTCTATTTCCTGAAGAACGGGAAGGTCACTCCCAACCAAATCACCATCCTGTCGCTGGCGTTCGGAGTCGCTGGGTCCTTCGCCCACGTCTTCATGCTGGACTGGTCGGGCCTCGTGATCGGGGCTGCCCTGTTCATGTTGGCCCACATGCTGGATGCCCTCGACGGCCAATTGGCCCGTCTGCGCAAGGCCGGATCCATCATCGGCATGCACTTCGACTTCTTCATCGACGGAGTCAAGGCCTTTCTCATGTACGGCGCACTCAGCGTGCGTCTTTACCAGCAGGCGCTGCACCCAGGTACCGGCCACTGGATCCTCGGTGATGCCAGCACGAGCGCTTCCCCCCTCTGGTTCCTTCGACCGTTGCTGGAACGGGCCGGGGCGGGCGGGATCCTCCTGATCGCGGTCCTCGGAATGATCGCACTCGCGACGGGCGTCGCCTGCACCGACTTCATCAAGAAGAAAGAATGGAAAGAGGCCTTTCCGCCCGCGCCGGGAGCCCGCGCCCCCGGGGCCGGTTGGTCGCCGGTGGCCTTGCTCGAAAAGTTCGGAAAATTTGTCGTCGACTATCCGAGCTACATCCTGATTCTCTGCTTGCTCAACCGCGTCGACCTCTATCTGCTCGGTTACACCGCCGTGGTCATCCTCTACGCCGGACGCACCTTACTCGCGATCATGATCAAGCTCTGGCGCGTCAATCCCTATCAGAAGAGCGGCTGATACCCCTGGCCCGTGAGGCCAGGCTCAGCGCCATTCGAAGGTCCAGCCGTCCGGAGTGTTCGAGGGGATCGCGACCAGGTTGCGGCGGTTAGCCGCCAAGTGGCGCAGGATTGAAAACGCCGAGAGGAAATCCAGCCCCGCCACCGAGGCCACCACCTCGGCGCAGGCCATGGCGCGCCGCGCGGCCTGCAAACACGCCTCCACGTCCCGTTGCTGCTGGAGCACGCGGGCAGCCGCCTTCTTGCCGGCTTCCACGCCTGGCTGGTGGTAGGCGTTGATTCCGATGAGGTGCGCGTAGAGGCCGACGGTGCGTTCCATGAGGGCCAAGAGTGCTCCCAATCGGAGGGCATCGACCCGCTCGAGTCCCAGGGTGAACGACCGCCTCCCTTTCTCGGAGAGCGCTTGCCGCGTGCCTTGGAGGAAGCCGAACAGGTAATCGCCGGAGCTGACTCCGGCTTCGACTTCGAACCGCGCTTCTTCCCGCTCCCGGAGCACCTGGACGAAGCCGACAAAAAAATCGTCGCGTCCGTCCCGAAGCTGTTGGACAAACGCGTGCTGATCGGTCGAGCCCTTGTTGCCGAAGACCGACAGCCCCTGCTCGACCAGACGCCCGCCAAGATCGAGCGACTTGCCCAACGACTCCATCACGAGCTGCTGCAAGTAACGCGCGATCAGGCCGAGACGGTCTTTGTACGGCAGCATCACGAGGTGCCGGTCGCCCCGGCCTCGTCCGAGCTGGAACCATGCCCGCGCCAATTGCGCGGCGGGGTTGTTCTCGATCGCAAACGTTCGAGTCCACGCGTCCATCCGCGCGGCCCCGGCCAGGAAGGCAGTGAGGTCCACACCGATGAGGGCGGCCGGAAGCAAGCCGACGGCGGAGAACACCGAAGTTCGTCCCCCCACCCAATCCCACATCGGGAATCGGGCCAAGAAGTCTTCGTGCGCCGCCTCGCGATCGAGCTGGGAATCCACGCCGGTGATCGCAACCGCGCTGGCGCCTGGCTTAAGGCCGGCGGACCGAAAGCGATGGGCCACCTCGAGCCACATATTGCGCGGTTCGGGGGTACTCCCGGACTTGGAAGTGACCAACACGAGCGTGCGGTCGAGTCGGCCGCGGAGAGTCTGGAATAGCCGATCGAGTCCATCGGGATCGGTGTTGTCAAGGAAGTGCGCGGTCAGGGCGACCCCGGGCCGGGCGAGCGCATCCACCACCAATTGCGGGCCGAGGGCCGAACCGCCGATTCCCACACACACGAGGTCTTGGAACGGTTGCCCGGAGGGAGACTTCACGGCCCCGCTCGACACCGCGTTCGCAAACGCTTGCACTCGCGCGACCGTGTCCCCGATCATCGCCCTGGTCGCGGCATCGGGCGCATGCTCCGCGGCCCGCAACCAGTAGTGGCCCACCGCGCGCCCTTCGTCGGGGTTGGCGATCGCCCCCGCTTCGAGCGACTGCATCGACAGGAGTGCGGAGACCATCGCGGCGCGTTCTTCCCCGGTCCACTCCACGGGGATCCGGAGGGAGGAGAGATCGAGAAAGAGCCCCAGTTCCTGGTCTTCGAACCACTGAGGCAGAGCTACTGATGAGCGCATCCGGTGTCTCCCCCCGCGCTGGACGCGGAGATCACGTGTTCATCCGGCCGACGCGAGCTCACTCGCGACGACAGCGGGAGCGCCACGAGCGCGACGCCCCCGAGAATGCAAATCGCGGCCATGAGGGTCGTCCAGGTCACTTCCTCGCCACGAAAGACTCCGAGCCCCACTGCGACCGCGGGAGTCACGTAACTCACGAGACTCAGAGTGGAAGCCTTGGAAGTCCGCATCAGCCAAAACCAAATGCTGAAAGCGACGACCGTGCCCACGATCGCCAAATACACCAGACAAAGCACCGCCTCGGTTGTCCAGTGCGCGGGAGTGTCCCGTTCGAATCCCCATGCCAAAGCCGCCATCAACCCGAGGCCGACCACCATCCCGTCGCGGTTGAGGAGGAGCGAGGACACGTCCTTGCCATGGAGCTTGACTGCCAGGGTTCCCACGGTGCTGATGAGCGGACTCAGGAGCACGAGTAATGCGGCCGAGGCCCCTTTGCCATCGAGGTTTTGGGCTTCTTTGCCCACGAGCAGGAACACTCCGAAGAACGCCACTGCACTACCCAGGAACTTGACGAGCGTGAAGCGCTCCCCCGGCAAGACGAAGTGGGCGCCAATCGCCACGAAGATCGGGAAGATCGCCCAAATGAGGCTGACCAGGCTCGAGGGGACGTGCTGCTCGGTCCAGTAGATGATGGCGTAGGACAGGGAAAAATTTCCGAGCCCCATCAGCACGGCCAAGCCTCGGGGCGGCCGGCGACCTCCCTCCCGCTTCGCGAGGCGAGCCGCCAAGAGGGTCATGAACACGAGCGCGATCGCCAGACGGTAGGCCACTCCCTGGAAGGGAGGGAAGTCCTTCAGGCCGATTTGGATCACCGACCACGTGCTCCCCCAAATCAGGCAGAGCACCGCGAACAGGATGGCGACCAATCCGGGTTTGGGGGGCGAGGGGGAGAGCACCGCGGACGATAGCCGGAGACGGCAGGGACGTCCGCCCCAAAACTCCGCCGTCCGGGGCCCTCCCGGATGTCCACCGGACCGTTACCGATTCATGTTTCCGGTTCCGAACACGCGCGCGTAACGGTAGAGGACCTGAAGATTCATGGTCATCAGCGCGGTGGAGTAGACGCGGCCTCCATCTTCACCCCAAGCATCGACCGGATCCCATGATCCCGCCTGACACCCTTGGGTGAGTTGAGACTTCGCAACCGCTTGCTCGAGTCGATTCTCCCAGGCTGTCCAGGCGGACTCCCCGACCTGAAACATCGCCAGCGAAGCGTAGTACCAGTAGTACATGTCTACCCGGCCGCTCTCGGGCTCCCACACCGGCAGTCGCTTCTGCAGGAGTTCCGCCCCCGCTCGGATCGCCGCCGAGCTCGCCGGATTCTCCCCGGCGAAGATGCGCACGAGCATCCCGACCGCGGTCATCGACTCCGAGTGTTCGCCGGGAAACTGCGCCTCGCGGCCGCTGGCCCGGACGGGGCGTTCTCCGCGCACGGTGTAGCCGGTGCGGCCGGTGGTCGCGTCGGTCAACGACTCCACGAGGGCTTTGGCGTCCTGGAGGGCGGCCGCGCTCACCTTGAGATTCGCGAGCTGTCCGGACTTCAGCGCCATCACCATCCAACCGGTCACCGACACGTCGTTGTCGCCGGGGCGCACTCCGTAGCGCCAACCCTGGTAGGGGTTTTGACAGTGCGCCACGAAGTCGAGGCCACGCTGGGCACTGTTGCGCCAGACTCCGGACTTGGTCATCCCGTACGCCTCCGCCATGGCCAACGCGGCGATGGCGTGGCTGTAGGTGAAGTGGGAGTCGGTCCTCGGGCCAAAGCAGCCCTCGGCGTCCTGCTGATTCCGCAACCACTGGAGCCCCTTGGCGACCGTAGCCTTGAAGGTGCCCTCGCGGTGGGTGTTGCCGGCACCCAGGAAAGCCAGGAGTGCTAGGCCGGTGGTCCCCACGTCGTACGCCGCGGCGCCACGGCCCGAGCAGCGCTCGCCGCTCGCGTGGCGACACTGGCCCATGAAACCGTCCGCGTCCCAGGCGCCATCCTCGCTTTGGTGCCTCGCCAACCAGTCGAGTCCGGCGTCCTTGGCTCGGTGCAGAGTTTCCGAGCCATGGCCCCTCCCGCGACCCAGCCCTCTTCCGGCTCGCCGGTTGCCAAAGGGCCCCGGTCCGGACCCACACCCCATGACAGACTGCGCAGTGGTGTCCGCGTCGAACGGGTGAATCTGCGCCGGGCTTGCTTCCTGATCATCCCGCTCCTCGTCAGGGGTCACTGAATCCGGGTTGTCGATCGGATCGGCGAGGGCAGGCGCAGTCACCGGCTCCGGGACAAAGTCGACTTCGGGTGAGAGAACCGGCGGCTCGTCCGGAGGCGGAGGCTCCAAAGGCGGCAACTCCGCCACGTCATGACCGACCACGATGCGCTGCTCCGGCTTGGTCATGGGCGCTTCGTTCGAGAACAAACTCAGGACGAGTCCGATCAGTCCGTGAGCGAGGAGCGACACCAACATCCACGGCGTATTGCGCAACTGCTGAACGAGCAGGGCGCGGAAGTCGGGTTGGTCGGTCGGACCCGCAACGAAGGCATACTCTCTCTGGTCCATGGTTTGGCTCCGTGAGTTCATTGACCGCATTGGCTCGTCGCCGTGGCGAGCGCGATGGGAACACCAACGGAACCGCCGAGGTTCGGGTTCAGACGAGAAGAACCGAGGATCGGATTGGGAACCGATTACATGACCAAGAGACCATGAGTCCCGGTGAATGCGGTGCGCTGGCGCCCCGCGTTCGCGGGATCGCCCACCCGGCTCCACCTCGTCATGCCGGTCATCAATTCCGCTTCGAAACGCGGCTGACCCGGCTCCGATCGAATGGCCCACATCAGCCGGAGCTCGTGGTAGATCGGACCGATTTCGTCCTCTTTGCCGCTCACGAACCCGGGGATTTCGGCGCGGGCAAATTCGTCCGCGCCGTACTTCTCCTGCCAAAGCCAGCGACCCTCGCCGTCCTCTTCGAGACGACGTGCGACCTCCGTCAGCGTGAGTGGTGAATCCAAACCTCTCAGCCCCTGGCCGCCCGCACGGTCGGTGGGCTTGAGGATTCCGCGGCCGAGATCTGTCCCATCGTTTCGCCACTGCGTCAACTGCACCTTCGTGAGCGGCAGGAGCGGCGGCCACTGGTGAGGGTTTCCCACGAGAGCCTCCTTGGACAGCACGAAGAAGTCCTGGGGATGCACGACGAATTGCGCGGCGCCGCGCGCCAGCGAATCGTGGAAGATCGCGCGCACGCGGACGGGATCCAAAGTGGTGCCAGGCCGGGCCATTTCGTCCTCGATCTCTCCCGGCAGGCAGCGCGAGAGGATGCAAGTCGCCCGCTCCGGCCGGTCGTAGTGCTCCTCGCGCGGTCCAAGGGCCGACCACGCGATGGCACGCCGGAATTGGACTTCGCCCGTACGCTCGTCCGCGAAAGCGTCGCGGAGATCGACGAGTCGAATTCCGAAGTGCTTGACCCAGAGGAGCATGTCCACCACGGTCTTCTGTTCGAGGGGCGCGAGTTCCAGGATGATCGACGACTTCGGGTCCGCGTCGCCGAAGGTATGCGTCCAGAGTCGACGCAGGTAAGCATCGAAGTCTCGAGTTTCCGCATTCAAGAAGGCGTGGTGCGGCTCCATCCCGGGCACCGAGGGCAAAAGCGACTGGAGGAGCGTCGGCTTGAGCAGGAGATTGCCGGGGAATGACTGGATCTCGGGGACGGCGTAACCAAAGCGCTGCGCTCCTCGGTCGTACACGCGCTGGTAATCCGTCGCAACGAACCTCGGAAACCAAGAGGCACCGTCTCCCCGTCGCCAGCGCGCGGGGATGCGCGCGACATGATCGCGATGAAAGGCGGGCGTGGCGTAGCTTTCGAGCAGCGTCCTCATGGCCGAAGCGTCGCGGTCGAACAACTCCCGCGGCAGGAGCGCCGGACCCTCTGCGATCCGCCACGGGAACCGATAGCCGGGATAGATGCTCTCCTGCAAAGACTCGAGGCGACGCGCGTGGCTCGCGTGAAGATCTCCGAGGAGTCGAAGCTGCCGCGCGTGCAACGAGGTGTGAACCGCTGGGTCATTCATAGAGGCAGGCCGATCGCATCGGGAGCTCGAGGCAAGACGGCAATCCTAACGGTCGCACGCGCGGGCACCGGGGTGGCGCGGGAGCGCAAGGCTCCCGGCGGGGCCCGAGCAAAAAAAAAGAGCGTCGGTCCGCGGGCGGAACCGACGCTCCTTCAAACGCACGGTCGGCAGATCACTTCGTACCGAACACGCGTCCGTAACGATAATACACCTCGAGGCACATGGTCATCACGGCGGTGGAATAAACCCGGCCGCCATCTTCGCCCCAGGGGTCGACCGCGTCCCACGAACCCTTTTGGCAGCCCTCTTGCTTCTGGCTGTCCACGATCGCGGTCGACATCTTTGCATTCCAGGCGGTCCACTCGGAACCACCGACCTGGAACATCGAGAGCGTCGCGTAGTACCAGTAGTACATGTCGATCTTGCCGGTCTTGTCTTCCCAAACCGGCAGCTTCTTGTTGCAGAGCTCGGCGCCCGCCTTGATCGCGGCGCTCGTGGCCGGGTCTTCGCCCGCGAAGATGCGGACCAGCATACCGACCGCGGTCAATGACTCGGACTCTTCCGAGGGGAACTGAGCCTGGCGGCCGGTGGCTCGCACCGGACGCTCGCCGCGCTGCATGTAGCCGGTTCGGCCCGTCTCGTCGTCGGTCATTTCCTTGACGAAGTCGTGCGCCCAGGTCAGCGAGTTTTCGTTCATGTCCAAGTTCGCCGACTTGGCGGACTTGAGGGCCATGACCATCCAACCGGTCACCGAGACGTCGTTGTCGCCGGGGCGTACGCCGTACCGCCACGCCTTGTAGGCGTTTTGGGACTGCATGACGAAGTTGATGCCCTGCTGCGCGGGGCCTTTCCAGACCCCGGACTTGGTCATTCCGTAGGCCTCGGCCATCGCGAGGGCCGCGATTCCGTGGTTGTAGGTGAAGTGGGTGTCACCGCGGGCTCCGAAACAGCCTTCGGCGTCCTGCTGGCCCTTCATCCACTTGAGGCCGCTCGCCACCGTGGTCTTGAACTGACCTTCGCGGTGGGTGTTGCCGGCGCCGAGGAAGGCGAGCAGGGCGAGCCCGGAGACCCCGACGTCGTACATCGCGATGCCCTTGCCTTCGCAGCGATCACCGAGCTTGGAGTCGCAGTTACCGAAGTAGCCATCGCAGTCCCAAGATCCGTCCTGCGATTGATGGCGCTTGAGCCAGTCGAGACCGGCGTCCACCGCCTTCTCGGTCTTGCCACCGCCACCGGCCGCGCGCACGTTGCGGCGCCCGCCTCGGCGACCACCGAAGCTGCCACCCGCGCCACCGCCGAGTCCGACCGCGTCGTTGGTGCTGACGCCATCGAAGGGCTTGTCGGAGATTTGATCCTCCTCGCCCTTCGACTCCTCGTATTCCTCGTTGTTGTCCGTCTCGTTGTGATCGGAGATCTCGGTGTCCTTGACGACCGGTTCTTCCGTCACTTCTTCCTCAGGCTTGATTTCCTCCGTCTCCTCTTCGACCGGAGGCGGCTCTTCCAACGGCTTGTCCTCGATCATCGGGGCCTGGGAAGTGATGATGACTTCCTTCTTGGCGGCCGCGTCGGTGTTGGAGAAGAAGCTCAGGATCATCGCGATCAAGCCGTGGATCAGGATCGAGATCAAGAGCCAGGGCGTGTTGCGGAGCTGGGCTACGAGCAGGTCGTTGAAGGTCGGTTGTTCGACTTCCCGGCCGCCGTAGTGGTATTCGTACTGGACCATAGGTAGGGATTCCCAGATAGGGTCTGAGCGTGCCTCAAAAGGGCGCCGGCAATCTACCGGCCACCCATCCTGTGCTCAAACGGCCCCGGAGGGGCCAGGTTCAGCAAGCTCCAAAATCAAGAACGGAGGCCTTGGAGCTTGCGAAGGACCCGCTGCATCAAGACCTCTTTCAGCTCCGGAGGCTGGATGAAGGCCTCTTTCAGGAGGTTCATCTGCACTTCTGCCCGGGCCCGGCGGATGTTTTCCTGCTTCAGGAGGTCCCGGACCAAAGCTTGGGCCTCGAGGAAGGGGATGGTGCGAGCATCCTTTCTGGACTTCACTCGGACGAGGAAAAATCCGCGCCCGAAGTCGATGGGCTCAGAAATCTCGCCGATCGGGCCAGTTTCGGCGTACTTGATGATCTCCGGGGCCAATTCGGAGTCGCTCAAGACCACCGATTCGTGCTGCCCCCCCATGGCTTTGTCACGGGGATCCGAGCTCAGCCGCTTGGCCACGGTCGCCCAATCGGCGCCGGTCAAGACCTCCTGGCGGGCCGCGACCGCGACTTCCTGCGCTTGGGTCGGGCTCTCGCGGAGCTGCGCCTTCGAGAACATCATGGTCTCGACCTCGGCGGCGGCTCCGATGCGGAATTTTTGGTCTTGGTAGGCCTTGTAGTACCGCCGGATCTCCTCGAGGGTCGGCTCCACCACATGGTCGGCGCGCAGGACGTCTCCGAGGCCGCGGATCTCCCCGGCTCGGATGCGCTCGATCACGGAGCGCTGGTAGTCCTTCGCCAACGAGGCTTGGTACTCATCCAAGCTGAGGCCGCTGTCCCGCAGAGTCTGGTTGAAGGCCTCGACGCCACCCGCCGCCTCCTTCCTGTCCTCGATGAGCTGCTGCACCGCCCCTTCGTTGATCACGAGCTGAACCTGCTCCCCGGCCTGGGCAAACAGCTTCTCCTCCAGGATGTCCAGGAGCTGGTCTTGGAACATCTGCTGGCGGCGCTCGCCGAGAGTGCCCGCGGCTGCTCCTCGCAGAGCCCGCCACACCTCGCTGTCGGTGATGACATCGCGGTTGATGAGAGCCGCCACCTTCGTCTCGAACACCGTCGGCGAAGTCGCCGCCTTGGGTGCCGGGGTAGAGGTTGGCGCCTTCGGGGCAGGGGTCGGCGGCTGGCCGCGGAGCGCCGGCAAAACGAGCAGGATGAGCGAAGCAATCCACCCAGCACCCAAGGTCCGTTGCATGCCGGATCTTACCTGAACTTCCCGTCGCTACATCCGCGCCGCCAACGCGGACTCAAGGATTTCGAGGAGATGGGCCGGCCCCCGAATCGCCCCGGGGTGGACGAGGAGCAGTGCCTTGCCTTCGATCTCCCGAACTCGCTCCTTGGTCCAACGCACCATCGCTTTGAGCTTGTTCATGCGCCGCGTCCGCAGCAGCACTCCTTGGCGCTCCAAGAGTTCGAGTCGCCCAACCCGGCATCGCTCCATGAGGGCTCGGATGCGCGCCACCAGCACGAACTCGGCCGCCTCCTTCGGCGGAGGCCCGAAGCGATCCTTCATCTCCGCCACCGTCATCGCGAGTTCGGACTCAGTGACCGCGCGACCGAGGCGGCGATAGATCTCGATCCGACTCTTGGCGTCAGGGATGTAGCCCTCCGGCAGGAACGCGGTGAAGTCGACGTTGATTTCGACCTCCTCCGGCACGATCACCTCTTCCCGCCGCAGCCGCTGGACCGCTTGTTTCAACAATCGGCAATAAAGCTCGTAACCGACCGCCGCGATGTGCCCGCTCTGCTCTGTGCCGAGTATGTTCCCCGCCCCGCGAATCTCCAGATCTCGCATGGAGATGCGAAACCCGGCCCCCAGCGCCGAAAACTCCTCGATGGCTCGCAGTCGCTTCATCGCTACGTCGCTTTGCACGCGCCCCGGTGACAATAGGAAGTACGCGAAGGCCTGGTGGTGGTACCGGCCGACCCGGCCGCGAAGCTGGTGGAGTTCGGCCAGTCCGTAGTGATCGGCTTCGTCGACGAACAGCGTGTTGGCAGTCGGGATATCCAAACCCGACTCGATGATCGTGGTCGCCACCAAGACATCGGCCCGCCGCTCCACGAACGCCAGCATGGCTGATTCCAGTTCGCGCTCGCCCATCTGTCCATGCGCGATCGTGAAACGTGCTTCCGGCACCAACGACTGGAGCTGCGTGGCCACGCGGTCGATGGTCTGCACCCGGTTGTGCACGAAGAACATCTGTCCCTGGCGATCCAGCTCGCGGCGAATCGCCTGCGCCAAGAGGGTGTCCGATCGCTCGACCACTTCGGAGTGGATTTCAAGTCGCCCGCGCGGAGCCTCCATGAGCGACGAGATATCGCGGATGCCCACCATCGACTGGTGGAGGGTGCGCGGGATCGGCGTCGCGGTCAGCGTCAAGACATCGACATCACGACGAATCCGGCGGAGGCGTTCTTTGTCGACGACCCCGAACCGCTGCTCTTCGTCGATGACCATCAGCCCGAGATCGCGGAACACGACATCCCCCTGCACGACGCGGTGCGTTCCGATCACGATGTCGACCTGACCTGCCGCAAGCGCTTCGATCACCCGTTTTTGTTCGCGCCCACTCTGGAATCGGGACAGGCACTCGATCGTGACCGGATAGTCCTTCATGCGGACGCGGAAGGTCTCCCAATGCTGCTGGGCCAGCACGGTCGTCGGGACCAAGACCGCCACCTGCCGCCCCCCCATCACCACCTTGAACGCCGCGCGCATCGCCACTTCGGTCTTGCCGTAGCCCACATCGCCGCAGAGCAAACGATCCATCGGGCGAGAGGACTCCAGGTCCTTCTTGATGTCCGCTACCGCCGACGCCTGATCCTTCGTGAGCGTGAACGGAAACGACGCCTCGAACTCCGCTTGCCACGGAGTGTCTGCCGCGTGGACCAATCCGGACTTCTGGGCGCGGATCGCCTGCAACTCGAGAAGTTCACCGGCAAAATCGTCCAGCGCACTGGCCACCGCTTGTTTGCGTTTGTCCCAGGCGCTCCCGCCCAACTTCGAAAGCTCCGGCGCCTCGCCCTTGCCGCCCAAGTACTTCTGGACGAGTTCGATCTTCGAAGCCGGAACGTGGAGGCGGACGTCGTTTTGAAACTGGAGGACCAAGAAGTCCTGCGCACGGCCACCCTTGTCGATGCGCTCGAGCGCGAGGAACCGACCGATGCCGTGGGCCAAATGAACGACGTAGTCGCCGATCTGGAGGTCGAGGAACGAATCGAGTGGACGCGAGGTGGCGGCGGCCGCGGGCTTCGTTTCCGGTCCGGAGCGACGCCGCTCGCGCTGGATGGAGAAGAGTTCCTGGTAATCCAAGACCGCGATGCCGAGGAGCGGGCAATGGAATCCCATCGACCAATGCCCGAGTACCGCGTCGATTGGTCGCTCGCCCTCGGCCTTGGGCCACGGGGAATCGGCGGCGCCCAGGATCTCGCAGAACCGACCCGCCTCGCCTTCGTTCTCGAACGAGACTACCGTCAGCGACTTTTGCGCGGAGATACGGGCGAGGGTGCGCAGGGCCGTCTCCAGGGTCTTGCCCTCGGAAACGACGACGCGCGATTCCAGGGAATAGCCGAGTTCGGAGTGCCCTCGCAGGCGGGACAGCACAAGGTTCTTTCGTCGGATCAGAGCCTCGTACGCATCGCGGAGCGACTCCTTGGCGGCTTCTTCGAGCGTCGCCAGGTGGCGAAGCACCGCCTCCTCCAGGGATGCCGGATCGCGCAACAAAATCAGGGCTGCCGGCGGCACGGAGTCCAAGGCCACTGCGGCGTGAGATCCAGGGTCACCAGCCGGGAGGCAGAGGGTCGCCGATTTCTGCACCCCGACCGAGAGCTGGGTGCCTGGATCGAAGGTGCGGATGTCCGAGAGCTCGTCGTCTTGGAACTCGATGCGCAGGGGACTGGGCGCCGAGGCGGGAAAGATGTCCACGAGGTCGCCACGCACACTGAAGGTGCCCTCTCGGACGACCTGAGCTTCGCGCAGGAGGCCGGCCGTGCCGAGTCTTTCGAGGAGAGCGTCCCGGTCGCATGCTTTGCCCACTTCGAGAGTCACGAGCTGGGCGTCCAAGACCTCACCGGAAGGAGTGCGTTCAAGGAGGGCCCGAATCGAGGTGGTGAGAACTCCTCCTTCTTTGGACCAAGTGCGCAGCATCAACGCGCGCGCGCTCTCCTGGTTGGGTTCGGACGGAAGCCGTCTTGAAACTCGACTCGACAACAGGAGCCCGAGGTCGTCTTCGATTGCGCGAGCTTCCTCCTCCCCCGCCACCACGAAGAGCACCGGCACCTTCAGCGCATTGGCGAGCGCCACCGCGACGAGACTGCCGAGCGCGCCCGTCACCCCGGCCAGGATGGGCCGCTCCCCCTTGGCGATATCGCTCGTCCACGAGCGAAACGAGGCTGACTCGGAGAGCCGCGCGATCAGGCGTGCCCTGGCCGGGGCCTGACCCGTCCGCCGATCCCAATCGAGCGCGATCATGGCCAGCGGTCCAACGCCTCCATCACGGTCAGCGCTTCGCGCGCCGCCGCCTGCTCCGCGTCCTTTTTGGACCGGCCCACTCCGCTCGGGAATTGGCGCTCCCCGAGTTGCACCGCGATCTCGAATGTCCGGTCGTGATCAGGTCCGGCTTGGCTCACGAGGACGTACTCGACCACTCCGAGGCGGTCGGTTTGGACCACGTGACCGAGCAGACTCTTCCAATCGCGGCGGGAGGGAAGTGCCATCGCCGCGTGCAGGCGGGGGCCTAGGATGCGAACCACCACGCGGGCAGCGGTCTCGAAGCCCGCCTCCAGAAAAATCGCGCCCAAGATCGCCTCAAGCGCGTTCGATACCACGGTGTCGGTAATCTTCGAAGCATCGGCGAACATCTTGCCGACCCGGAGGAAGCGCGCCACTTCGAGGCGCTTCGCCTCCTCCGCCATACTCTTTCGACTCACGAGCATGGCCCGTACTCGAGTCATCTCCCCCTCGGAGAGGCCCTCCCGGTTTCGAAAGAGTTCCACGCTCGTGGCCAATCCGAGCACGGAATCGCCCAGGAACTCCAGTCGCTCATTGTTGTGGCCGCTGCCCTCCCCGAGCGAACCGTGGGTCAATGCCCGCTGGAAGAGCTGTCGGTCGGCGAACTCGTAGCCGAGCGCAGCCTCCAATTCGGTGGGGCGCAAGAAGAGCGGACCCACGGACTCGGCGCCCTCGGTCACGGATCGAGGCTGCCCGATGAAGGGAGAAAAAGGAGCCCGTACTCCTTTTGTGCGTACCGATCGGTCATGCCGGCAATGTAATCCGCAACCGCCCGCTCCTTGCCGTCCTCATCCGCCAAGCGCCGAAATCGAGGGGGCAAGAGCGCGGGCTCCCGGACGAAGGCCTGAAAGAGGCGGACCAGGATTTCCCGCGCCCGATTGCGCATCCGATGCACTTTGTAGTGCGTGTAGAAACGCTGGAACAGGAATCGCCGCAGCTCCCGTTCGGGGCCGGCAACCAGTGGGCCGAATCCGACCAGATCCTCGGGAAACCGGAGCACGTCGGCGCGCGTCCGAATCCCGTGCTTGGAGAGTCGGGCGGCGGTCGCGCTGACCAAGTCCTTCACCTGGAGATCAATCAGGGCCGAGACGATCCTCGACCTCAGACCGGCCGCGTCGAGATTCGGATACCGGCGCTTGGTCTGGTCGGAGGCGAGCTGCCAGATCTCGAGGCGCTCGACCTCACCGGACTGGAGGATTCCCGAGCGGAGTCCGTCGTCGAGATCGTGCGAGTTGTAAGCAATCCCATCGGCGTGATCGACGACTTGGGCCTCGAGGCAGGGGCCATCCGCGGCCCGGTACTCGGCGGCCAGGGGCAGGGCGAGGGGACGTTTGTGCTTGACGATCGCTTCCCGCACTTCGAAACTGGGGTTGAGTCCGTCGAAGCTCGGGTACTTGACCTCGATGCGTTCGAGAATCCTCAGACCCTGCAAGTTGTGCTCGAAGCCACCGAACCCCTTCATGAGTTCGTCCAGCACATCGCCGCCCACATGCCCAAAGGGCGCGTGTCCGAGATCGTGGGCCAAGGCGAGCGCTTCCGAGAGATCCTCGTTCAGGCGCAGGCAACGCGTGATCGCCCGGGCGATTTGGGCGACCTCCAAGCTGTGGGTGAGTCGGACCCGGTAATGGTCGCCGGTGTCGGACACGAACACCTGCGTCTTGCCGATGAGCCGCCGAAAAGCGGTGCTGTGTACGACCCGATCCCGGTCGCGCTGGAAGGCGGTGCGCACCGAATCCTCCGGCTCCGCATGACGCCGGCCGGCCGAATCTTTGGCAAGAGTCGCAAGGGGCGACAGCCGACGCACTTCCTCGGCTTCAAAATCCTCGCGGGTCAGAAGGGGCGGGTGATCGACAAATTCGCGGGAGGAGTCCATGGGAAGACCGCGGGCGGCCGAAGATCCTAGCCCCCTACCCTCTTCAGAACAACCGCGTAGCGCGGGAACAGTCTTCGCGCCTCGCGGGTTAGGCTCGCGTGGTCGATCGGGAGCGTGCCATCGAATGATCCCCCAGAGAGCACTCTGCGGGAATCCCACATTCCTGGCGACCTTTCCGCGGAGTTGTGTCCGCCACCCTTCCTGTCGCTCGAAACGGAACGATTGCTAAGGTCCCCGGCGTGCGTAGGTCCCGATCGGGACTTATCGCCGCCGGGTCATACTTCCTTCACCCTCCGGGTTGCTCATGTCCGAAACCCATCCGCACAACGACGCCTCGAAACCCAAGGAGAGGGCGAGTTCCTACGCCCTCTTGGCCGACCACGCCAAGGGTCTTTACTTCGAGTTCTACAAGGACACCTACAAGGAGCGAGGAGCGGCCCTGGATCGCAAGACCAAGGAGCTCATCGCCATCGCCGCCAGCTTGGCATTCAATTGCCAAAACTGCCTCGATGGGCACATCAAGAAGGCGCTGAAGGACGGGGCCACCCGCGAGGAAATCAGCGAGACCATTCAGATCACCCTGGGCGTCGCCGCCGCGGCCGTCGTGGATCGTTCGGATCTGGCCGGCTGGCGGCTCGGCATCAGCTACGACTCCCTGCCCTCGGGGACTCCGAGCGAGCCGAACCCCGCTTGACCTTCGGTCCCGCCCGGCCCGCACAACTGCCGCCTCTGTCCCGGTCTCGCCCTGGGCGGGCCGGGACCAAGAGTTCCTGAGGTTTTCGACGAGTCCTGGGGCCTCGATCCGCGCTGGCACTGGTACGATCGCGCCGTCACGGAGGCCACCATGTTCCAGCGATCGCTGCCCCTTTGGTTCGTTTTCGCCACCTTCAGCCCGCTCGCCGCGCAGGGACCCGGATGCACCGGAACGGGCACGGCTCGCCTCGATATTTCGCTCAACAGCCTGAGTCTGCCCGCCGAAGCTCGGTTCAGCGGACCGGCCGGCTCCCCCTTCCTCTGGTTCATTGACACGGCTCCCGGCAGCCTCCCCATCCCGGGCATCGGAACGGCGTGTCTCTCCGGAATGGACCTGACCCTGCTTCTCGACAGCACGACGGTCGGACTCACCCTGCCCCCGCAAGGGCAGTTGGTCTTTAACTACGTCGCGCCCAACGACAGCGGCCTCATCGGGGTGAGCATCTACAGTCAATTCGCGTGCCTCGATCCCTCGGTGCCGGGCGGCATCGGTCTTTCCGCGCCGGACTCCATCCAATTCACCCTGAACGACTGGCAACTCCAAACACCGGGCTCCATGGTCACCCGACGCGGCCTCCATACCGCCACGACCCAGGCCGATGGCCGCTACGTCCTGGTGGCGGGCGGCGGCGGGGGCGTGCTCATCGCACCCACCCCCACTGCCACGACCGAGCTCTACGACACCTTCTCGCAGAGTTTCCTACCCGGTCCGACGATGGCGCGGGCACGCGTACTTCACACGAGCACGCGGCTCCTGGACGGCCGCATCTTGATCACCGGCGGCCTCGACGCCGCGGCGACCTTCAATCACGACGATGGGGAAATTTACGACCCGGCGACCAATACGTTCACGCCCGTCTCGAACCTGATGCAGGCCCCGCGCGCCGCCCACACCGCGACCCTCCTCGACGACGGCCGCGTCTTCATTGCTGGCGGCAACCGGATCTTCGCCGTGGGCGCCGGCAATAATTACATTCAGATTTTCTCGAGCGGGAACGACACCACCGAGATCTTCAACCCCGCGACCAACAGCTTCAGCCCCGGGCCGCAGATGCGCGTCGGAACGGGGGCCAACCTCGCTCGCTTCGGGCACGGCGCGGTCAAATTGGCGAATGGCGATGTTCTCTTGGCCGGCGGAATCTCCGGCGCCTTGAATCTCATCGTGGTGGCGTTGCCCGTCTACGCCACCCAGGCCTTCCTCTACCGCCCGAGCACCAACTCATTCTTGAGCGCCGGCAACTTGGGCACCGGCCGTCTGATTCCGGTCGTGGAGCAACTCCCCTCCGGAAATGTCCTCGTCGCGGGCGGCGCAATCTCCGGAACCCTCAACACGACGAACACCGCTGAGATCTGGAACTCCGTCACTCGGACTTTCAGTTCCACGCCCGGGCCGGCCCAATCCTTCGCGCTGGCTGCGAGCACTCGCCTGCCCGATGGCAGCATCGCGATCCTCGGCGGGGGATCGGGCTCCCTCGCAATGTACACCCCGTCGAGTCAAGTGGTCCGTTACTCCGAAGCGTTTGGCTTCATCCCTGGCAATTTCTTGTTGACGCCGCTCATCAACCACGCCATCGCGCCCCTCCCCGACGGCAACTTCCTGCTCGTGGGCGGGGTCGACTTGGTGGGAGTCGCCTCGCTCCTGGCCTATCACTGGACCCCCTGAAGTCGACGCTCCCCTCAATCCAAGTGAGCGCGATCGCTATCGCCGGACGCCACCCCCTTCGGGAAGTACTCGGCCCAGCGGCGATCGACCAGGTCTTTCGTGGCGGCATCCACGAACAACTCCGCCGGGTAGTGGGGCTTCATGCGTGAATCGACGAGGAGAGGCCCTTGGAACGCGAGGTGGGCTCCGTGCACTTCACGGCCACGGGCGTGGAGATCGCGCGCCGGATCGAATCTCGTGAACGTGGTCCAGAGAAAATTCATGGAGCTGCGTGCGGCCTTGGCCGCGTCGTCTCCGAGCACGAGCAGCGGCCACTCGGCCAATTCCCGCGCTTGCACGATGCGCTCCCCGAACTCCGGATCCTCGACGTGGGGAGGGCCTTCGATGCAGAGCACGCCGGGACAGAACACAAAGGCCCGCACCACTCCGGTCGGCAGGCTCGACGGCAACTCCTGCGGGAGTTGGCGAATCGGTGCACCCAGGCCCAATAACACGCCCTTGCTGCCCTCGTTGAGTCGCGGACCCGCGTAATCGAGCGTATCCATGCTCTGATTGGCGAAGATGTAGAGGTCGGTGCGGAAGTCCGCGCGCTCGAGAACTGTAGTGAGTACGGTGCGGAAATCCTTCAGGTCCACCGGTTGGTCGGTGAGCAACAAGAATTTTGTCAGGGAGAGTTGTCCCTCTCCGAGAATGCGGAAGGCGGACACCATCGCTTCCCGCCGATAGCGCTGCTTGACGACCGCCGCCGAGAGCGCGTGGTAGCCCGTCTCTCCGTACGACCACAGCGCGCTGACACTCGGCATCACCAGGGGAAACAAGGGGCTCAGGAGATCTTGGAGATAATCCCCCAAATAAAAGTCTTCCTGCCTCGGTTTCCCCACGACCGTGAGCGGCAAGATCGCATCCTTACGGTGGTAGACCGCTCGTCTGCGAAACCAGGGAAAATCGTGACGGAGCGAGTAGTAGCCGTAGTGGTCACCGAAGGGCCCTTCGGGACGGCGCTCGCCCGCGGGCACCTCTCCGATCAAAACAAACTCCGCCTCGGCAGCGATTGGCAAACTCGTCTCCGCCACCCTGGTGAGCGGGAGCTTTTGGCCGAGTACGAGCGACGCCAACAGGAGTTCCGGGACGTTTTCCGGCAATGGCGCGAGCGCGGCCAAGAGTAAGGCCGGGGGACCCCCGAGAAACACGTTGACCGGCAATGCGGTGCCCTGCGCTTCCGCCACGGCGTGATGGAATCCCCCACCCTTGCCGATCTGCCAATGCACCCCCAAGGCCTCGGCGGCGTGAATTTGCATCCGGTAAATGCCGAGGTTGTGCTCGGCGGTTTGGGGATGTTGGGTGTAGACGAGCGGGAGAGTGAGGAATGGGCCACCATCCTCGGGCCAGGACGTGGTGGCGGGCAACGTCCGCAGGTCGAAATCCGAAGCCCGAACCTCGGTGACGCGCCCGCCGCGACCACGCTTCAGCCCGACTCGGAGTAGACCCCGCAGGAAGTCCCGCTTGGCCCAGAGTTTCGCGAAGCTCGGTGGCACCAATTCCCGAGGTGCGTGGGCGACCTCTTGGATGAATTCGCGCGGCCTCGGTCCGAACGCGAGGTCCACCCGGGCGGCAGTACCGAACAGATTGCTCGCGGCCCGAAACGGAGAGCCCTTCACTCGATTGAAAAGCAGGGCCGGCCCTCCCCCGGCGATCACCCGTCGGTGGATCTCGGGCAGCTCGAGTCTCGGATCCACGGGCGCGTCGATTTCGATCAAGTCGCCCCGTTCGCGAAGCGCGGCGAGATAGGAGCGAAGGTCGGAGAGAGGCGGCGCTGAGGTCATTCCGAACCATAACTTCGGCGCCTCCCGCCGAAGATGGAGGTTTGGATCTCGTCCTGGTCAGGCAGTATGCGGTGGAGAAACTCGTGGCTCCTGAACTCCTGCGGCTCGGCTCTCTGGTCGTGCACGGCTACGGCGCGATGATCGCACTGGGCATCGCCATTTCGTTTCCGGTCGTCCTGCACTTCGCCGCCCGCTTCGGGCTGACCCGGCTGAATGACCGAATCCTCACCGTCTTCTTCGTGACCACGGTGTCTGCCTACCTAGGCGGCAAACTCGGGTTTGTCCTGGGCGACCCGCACGCCACTCAGTTCATCTTGGAGAGGGGTGGGCTCCACCGACTGGCTCAAGAGGGATTTGTGTTCCAGGCGGCCATGATCGTGACCATTCCCGCGTTGCTCCTCACTCTGCGCCAGCTCCGCTTGCCGGTTCTTGCGAGTCTCGACCGGATCATCCTGGCCGCCCCGATCCTGCACGGGTTCGGAAGGGTCGGCTGCTTCCTCGCGGGCTGCTGCTACGGGGCGTTCACGGATGGGCCATTCGGAGTCGAGTTTCCTCCCCCCTGCCCGGTCGCCGGAGCGGCGGTGCACCCCACCCAGCTCTACGAGGCAATCGGCGAATTGGTCATCTTCGGAATCCTCGTGCTGCGGACGAGGCGACCCCATCACGTCGGTGCCATTCTCGGAACGTGGATCGTTGCCTACGGCATCCTGCGCTTCTTGACCGAGAGCGTGCGGGGCGATGGCAATCCGGTTTGGATCGGGGGTTCCAGTTCCGGCCCAGGTGAGGCGGCCTCTGGTCTCACCCATGGGCACGTGTATGCGCTGCTGTTTCTCGTGGTGGGTGGCCTGCTCCTGGTTGCGATTCGCCGTTTACCGACGATTTCGCCGCGACCAGGCATCCAATCCGGCCCCGACCAGGATCGCCGCGCCGCTGACCGCTCCGTCCAGGTAGGTCGGCACTCGAAGCAGCGTCGTGGCGTTGAGGAGAAAGCGAAGGAGTAGGACTCCCGCGACCATTCCGAGCACGGTTCCCGACCCTCCGCGCAGGCTCGTGCCCCCCACCACCGCCGCGGCAATCGCGGCCAATTCGTAACCCGCCCCGGCGGTGGCCGGCTGCAGACTGTTGGTGTAGATCAGGAATAAGACCCCTGACCCCGCCGCAAGCAGTCCGCTCCAAGCGTAGGCCATCATTTCGAGGGCCTGCGTGTTGATTCCGCCAAGCCGGGCGGCCTCCCGATTACTCCCCAGGGCATAGAGGTGGCGCCCGAGCACGGTCCGGTGGAGGACGAGCGCACTGAATCCCGAGAGCCCGGCCAAGATCCAGAGCGGTACAGGGATGCCGAGGAGACTCTCCTCGATGATTCCGGAGAGCTCATACCCCCGAGCCCCGAGGCCCATCGCCTGGTCTTCGGTGAGAAATCGCGTGGCGCCCCGGACGATCAAGAGGCCGCAGAGCGTCACCACGAACGGCGGCAGCCCTAGCCACGCGATCAGGAATCCTTGGCCAAGCCCCACGAGGAGTCCGGCTCCCAACGCCAGGCCCCACGCGTGGATCCCCGCGTCCGCCGAAGCGGTGAAGGATTTCGCGAACAGAAGGCCCGACAACGCGGAGACAGACCCGACCGAGAGGTCGATGCCTCCGGTGAGCATCACCACCCCGACCCCCACCGCCAGAATTCCGTGGAGCCCAATTTGCCGAGCCAAATTCCCGAGGTTCTCGGCCGAACCGAATTGGGGCTCGCAGACTGCCACCAGGACCGCCAAGAGGACCGCCAGTCCGAGGGTCTGGAGTGCCCGCCTCACTACCGGCGAAGCTCCTTCATCTCCGATTCGAAGGCTGCCACTTCGTGGGCCCTGATGGTGCGCGCGGGGATTTCCAAGCGGCCGTTGGCCGGCAGGCCGCTCCGGTCGCCGCGCCCGATCGCGAGCAGGAGTTTCACGGACTCGAAACCGAAGCGGTAGGGCTGCTGAACGATGGTGGCGGCCAGATGCCCCTCTTGGACGCCCCGCAGGGTGTCCGGTTCTTCGTCGAACGCCACCATTGCGATGGTGCCGAGCCTCCCGGCCGCGCGGACCGCCGCTAGGATCTGCGGCCCGTTGTAGGACCAAAGCCCGATCAACCCGCGCACGTTGGGCGAACTCGCCAGGACGTTCTCGACATTGGAGCGGGCGAGCGCCCGATCCGTGCCATCCGTACGAACATCGACCACGCGGAGCGTGGTCCCCGCAAAGACCTCTTCGATGCCCTGGCGCCGCTCGCGGGCGTTGGCAGCCTCCATTGTCCCGACAAACAGAACGATGTCTCCCCCGCCTGGCAGGGCGGCCTTCATCGCTTCGCCCGCCAACCGACCGGCCGCCACGTTGTCGGTACCAACGTAAGCGAGACGTCCCGAGTCCGGAGCATCGCTGTCGGTGCACAACAAGGTCGCACGCTCCCCGACGCGCTTGAGCATCGGCCCTTGGTGCGCGGGATTCGCCGGCGAGATCGCGACGCCCGATACTCCGAGCGCCAGGAGATTCTCCAGGATGGACTGCTGCTGCTCGGCCGTGCCCGTCTCCGGGATGCGAAATTCGAGCCGGCCTCCCCCTTCGCGCGCCGCGTCCTCCGCCCCGCGCTTCGCCAGGCTCCAAAAGTCGGACGGGCTGTTGGTCACGAGAGCCACCAGCGGCAATCTCGATTTTTCTCCGCCGCGCCCGCAGCCGAAAAAGGCCAAGAATGCGCCGAGAAACACCAGCAATCGGGCTCGTTCTCCCATAGTGGGCGGGAGCGTAGCACGAGCCTCGTGCCTCCGGCTACTTTAGGCCATGCGTCGAGCCAAAGGCCCCAAGGGAAAAAACGTCCGCCGTGACCAGAAGGAGTTGGCGCAAGCCCGCTCCGCGCTCTACGAACAATTTGACCCGGTCCTTCGGAACGAACCGGAGCTCGAAGACGAAGTGGTAGCTGAGGGGGCGGAGGCGGAGCCCTTCCATCGCTGGATGGCCTACCTTCAAGGGTATAGCCCCGCCCTGGTTCGCCGCTTCCTGCGCGAGACCGAGCGGGGCGTCGGACCGATCTTGGACCCGTTCAACGGCTCGGGGACCACCACCACCGAAGCCTCGCGGCTCGGCGTGCGGTCCGTCGGCGTCGAAGCCATGGCCTCCCTGGCCTATCTCGCCCAAGCTCGCGCACTTCGATCGATCGCGCCGCTCACCGAACCTGAAGAGGACACGCCCGACGCCTGGAACCGCCACATCCAAGATCCCGCCACCTACGCGGCCCTACTCTGCGCGGCTCACGAATTCGCCGATGGCGAAGGACGGCGCCGGGGCACCTCCCTCCCGCTCCGGGAGTTGATGGCCCGCCACTGGTCGATCATCCAGCGGGACTTGTCCGATCCTTTGCCGGTCGCCCCTGGAATCATCCACGGGGACGCACGTTCTCTTCCCCTTGCCGACGAGTCGGTGGCGGGGGTGCTCACGTCGCCGCCCTACTACTCACGGTACGACTACGGACGCATCAATCGCATCCCTGAGAGTCTCTATCAGCGCTCCCGCGATGCCCAGCGACCCGTGACTCAGATGCGCGCCCAACACGGCCGGGCGCGAGGCCAAAAGGCGACGCCGACCTCCGCCGCGGTCGCGGAGGTTGGACGCGAGCTGAACTTGCGCGGTCTCGCGAACTCCGAGCAAAGCCTCTACCAGTATTTTGCCGACCTCGATCAAGTCATCCGGGAACTGGCTCGAGTGTGCCGCGTCAACGCGCCGGTGTGGATCGTGATCGGCGGGAGTGATGCTCACCATGTGCACGTTCCGTCGGATTGGATGGCGGCAGAACTCGCGGAGCGGGCGGGATTCGAAGTGGTGGCCATCCGTCGTGCCCGCCGTTTCCGCAGTCAGGGGCGGAGGGTGGGAACCCTCGAGGACGTGGTCGCGAGCGAGTCCATCCTCGTATTGCGAGCCCGCCCCTTTCCGAGTTGACGGCTCCTCTCAGCGGCGTCAGCGCTCCGTGGCGATCCGCAAACCGACGTAGGCACGAGGCGGGGCTTCCAGGTCTTGCGGATCCGGGCTTTGGAACGCGCAAGGACCGCGCGCGACGAGCGCTCCGTCCTTTTCGACCCACTCCCCCGCATTGCCCCCCAAGTCGTGGAGTCGGCTGGTCAGTTTTCCGACCATGACGAGGGCGGGGGCCAGCGAACCCACCGGCTCGAGCAGAGGAAGTACGGAGGTGTCTCCCCACGTATCCACGGCGGCGCGACGAAACTCCCGGCGCTCGGAAAATCCGAGAATACGGCCCGCCCAACCATCGAGGGTCACTTCGTGGTTCGAACGGGGGAGTTGGTCCCATTCCTCCACGGTCAAGAAGCGGAACGGGCGTCCCGTCTTCGCCTTCAAGCGTTCCAGGTATTGGAGGGCCTCCGCTTCCGAGAGCCCGACGACCGGATAATTCTCGTGGCCCTTCTCGATGCGCGTCTCCGGAAACAGCGTCTGCCATTGCGCTCTCGTCACCTCAAAGCGCCCCACCCGAGCCCAGCCCACATCCACGAGTTCGGGGACCAACACGTCGCCCTCCAGGACTCCCCATCGATCTCCGCTGCGAGCGTAAGTACGCCGGGCCTCCGCCGCGGCGAGGGGGCTGTCTTCGGACACCAGGCTTTGCGCATCGGCCGACCGGAATAACCAGCGGTCGAGCCAGGCCAGCTCCTCTTCCAGCTTGCGGCGACGAGAACTCGGTCGATCGAGCGAGTGGCCTTCTTTGGGAAAAACCACCAGCCGAACCGGGGCCTTGCCGATTTGTTGAAGGGCACGATGCCATTCGTAACCCTGCGCGGTCGGGACCGCGAGATCGTCCTCCCCGAACAGGATCAGGGTGGGTGTCGTCACTCGTTCCGCGAAGAAGAGGGCGGATTTGCGCAGATAGATATCGGGCCGCGCCCAAGGGGCCGCACCCAAGTAATAGTTGTCGAAGGCCGGACCAAATTCACAAGTTCCGTAATCGCTCGTCCAATTGACGTCTCCCGCCCCGGGCACGCAAGCTTGGAATCGGTACTGATACGACGGCGCGAATTCCGCCGCCAAGGTCTGGAGAGCAATCGCGAGAATGGCGCCGTTCGACCACCCCGAGACCGCCAGCTTTTCGGGGTCGACGAGACCTCGCTCGTCGAGACTGCGTATACCGGCCAACAAATCGACCAATTCGAGTTCGAAGTAGCGCCCCCTTATGGACTCGCCGAACTCCCGGCCGTAGCCTTCACTGCCGTGATAATTGGGCTGGAGGACAAAGGCCCCCCGCGCGGCCAATAAATTGGGGGCGCCACTCCAATCGTCTTCAAATCGGTCGAGACTCCGGCCGTAGGGACCGCCGTGAGGCATCAGCACCAAGGGAAATCGTCGACCCTCCTCGTAACTGGTGGGCCAGTGCAGAATGGCCTCGATCTCGGTGCTGTTCGCTCCGAGGTAGCGCACCACTTCGGCGCGCGCCGGCGTGAGTGCTTCGTCGATTTCGAACGGCGCCGCGGTCGGTTTCGCGCCATCGGGGCCCGACTCTTCGAGCCCAACGAAAGACCAGCGGTCGGGAGTGGAGGCGTTCCCACTCACGAGCAAAGCCGAACTTGGGCCCGCTGACCGGTGGAGCTCGAAGGGAATGTGACCGGCGGTCGGCAAGGAAAATCGTGTCGTCGACCCGGTCGCATTTTCGTAGCGCACGAGACCATTCCGAGCGCCTTCGCGCCGCAGTGCCCAAAAGCCGGCGGCATCTACGCCAAGGCTCTCTGGCAGAAGGCCGGCCGGAGCCTCGACCGGAATGCGCTCCCATTGGTTCGTCGCGACCGTGTACTGGACGAGTTCCAGTTGCGCCGCGGTGAGCTCCCCTGGGTGCTCGGAACGCGGCAGGAAGGCATAAAACGCCGTCGAGTCGTTGGTCCACCGGAAGGTCGTGGGCTTGCCGACTTCCTCGGAGAAAATCTCGCGCTCCTTTGCCCCGCGATCCGCGAGCGAGCGCAGGACGATTCGCGGCGGAACCCGCTCGTCGGCCGTGAAGTGCGGCGAGCGCTGGCGGCGCGCCACCACCCATTGGCCATCGGGTGAGGGCTCCATTTCTTCGACGTGTTCGTCGTGGCTGTCGATGCGCTCCGCCTCCCAGACTCCGGACTCATCGCCTCCGCGACGGAGGACGAACAACCTCGTCGCCCGCTCTCGAAACTCCGCGTCGTCCTCGAAGACCACGGCTCCGTCCTTACGCTTCTCTCTCTCTACCGCCGCCGTCGACAACGCCTCGGGGGCCACGGCGAGAATCGTCGACTCATCGATCCATCGGAAACTCACGACCCCTTCCGGGAACTCCGAGGCCACGGTGGGCACTTTGCCGTCGCGGGAGAGTAGGCAGACTTGGGAGTGCGCGTCCTCGTCGTCCGGGGCCTTAGGCTTCCCGAGGAAGGCGAGGGTCTCCCCCGCCGGCGAAAACCGCGGCTGGCTCGGCTCCCAGGCATCGCTCACCCAGGGGACATACCGAGGATGCCCCGGCCGGAGCCAAACCAACGAAGTGGGGCGCTCATCGGCCGCCGGGTCGGCGACTTGCCGCTCGACGATGGCCCCCTCTCCCCGGGGGTCCATCGCGACGGATCCAAACTCCGTCGCGTGCGCAAATTGGTCGACCGTCCAGGTGACCTGGGCAAACATGGCTGGTTCCCCGGCGAGAACGAACAAGAGGAAGACCAGGACGGTGGCACTGCTCGGCGACCAGCGACACCCCGTTTTTGTGGCCAAACGAACCCCATTCATGCGGTAGTTTAGCGGGGTCGCGATAGTTCACCCGAAAGTCCGCTCCCATGCTGAGATTCATCATCCTCGTCGCCTCGATCACCGCCGCGCTCTCCGCTTTCTCCTCCGGACCGATCTCCGGGGTCAGTGGAGCCCCCGGTGAATTCGACTGCACTCTCTGCCACACGAGCTTCGCCTTGAACTCGGGCACCGCCACCTTCGGGTTGCTCGCCCCGGCGACGCTCGCCAACTCTCTCAACATGGTCACCCTAGGCGCTAGCTTCGTGAACTCGAGTGCCCCTCGGCATGGATTCCAACTCACGGTTCGCACCAGCGCTGGCGCTTTCCAGGGCGGCTGGATGCCGAACAACCCCCCAGCGCCTGCCCCACCTACCGTGCAGGTCAACTCCGCCAACTGGGTGAACCACACGTTTGCGGGCACCAGTCCGCCCACTGCGTGGAGCGCCGGCTGGTTGCCGCCCCTACCCTTGCCCGCCGGGCCAATCCAGGTCTACGCGGCAGGAAATCAAGGCAACGGCGACTTCAGCCCCGCCAACGACTACATTTACACCGCATCCGCCACGATCTATCAGGCCAGCCTCGTCGGCAATCCAATTTTCCCCCTCGGTTCGACCCAGTTTCTGGCCCTCACCGCCGAGGGGCAGGCGGGGGCCGCGTACGCGATCGCGATGGCCACCGACCCGACCCCCACCAATTTGGGGGGACCATTTGTCCTGCCCCTGAATGCGTTGGATCCTCTGGTGGAATTTGCCTGGTCTCTGCCGACGGTGTTTCAGAATTTCATCGGGACCCTCGACTCTTTGGGCCAGGGCTTCGCCACGATTCTCGTTCCCAACGGCCCTCCCAGCCTCTCAGGCGCTCAGGTGCACTTCGCCGCCGCGACCGTGTCGCCCTTCGGCGTGGTCTCCGAGGTCTCGTCGCGCCTCACGATCACCCTGCAATAGGCCGATTCCGGCCCCGGGGGCGGCGTGCTACCCTCGCGCTCCCCAACTTCCAAGGAAGAGACCCCATGAGCAAGAAGATCGGCATCATGCACGGCCGCGAGCGCTCGTTCCCCGAAGCGTTTGTCGCGGAAGTCAATCGTCGCAACTCCGGATTTGTCGCCGAGCCCGTTCGCGTCGACGCCGGCCGCCACGATATGGACCGCGAGTACGCCGTCATCGTCGATCGCATCTCCCACGAAGTTCCCTTTTATCGCACCTACTTGAAGCAGGCCGCTCTGAACGGCACGCAGATCATCAACAGCCCCTACTGGCAGCTCGCCGACGACAAGTATTTCGGCACCTGCCTCGCCGCCAAACTCGGCATCGCGGTGCCCCGCTCCATCGTGCTCCCGCAGCGGGAGTACATCGAGGACATCAGCCCCGAGAGCCTCACCAACATGATCTTCCTCAATTGGGAAGCGGTGGGGAGCTGGGTGGGATACCCCTGCTACTTGAAGCCGGCGCACGGCGGCGGTTGGAAGTCCGTCTTCAAGTGCAAGAACTTGGAAGAGCTCCTGAAGAACTACAACGGGTCGGGCCGCATGGTGATGATGTTGCAGGAGGGAATCGAGTGGGAGGCCTACGCCCGCTTGATCTGCATCGGCAAGGAACACATCCGCATCGCGCCCTGGGATCCTTCCCGCCCCCACCACGAGCGGTACTCGCACGCGTCCTTCAACTACTCGAAGGACTTGGAAAAGCTCATGATCGACCAGGCGGTGAAGCTGAACACCGCCCTCGGGTACGACATGAACACCCTCGAATTCGCGATCCGGGACGGGGTGCCCTACGCCATTGACTTCTTGAACACGGCCCCGGACTTCGACCGCTCGAGCCTCACCTCGGAAACCTTCGATTGGGTCGTGAGCACGATGGCGGATCTCTCGATCGAACGTGCCAAGGCCAAGAAGGCCCCGTCCCAGACGCCGCCGCGCTGGGACAAGTTGATCTGAGCGTCGCGGAGTCGGGCGGGCATCATGGATGTGAGGCGCGCCCGGACCTCATCTCCGGACGGCCCCCTCCGGCCGCGCCGCCGCTTCCGACGCCGCTTGTTTCAGGGCCGCTTCGGCGCGAGCCACCGCAATACGCACGGGAATCACGGTGTCTGGGGTCACCGAAATGCTCGATATCCCGCAACTCACGAGGAAGGGCGGCACGACATCGGGGAAGTCGGACGGAGCCTGCCCACAGATCCCGATTTCTAGGCCGGCGTCGCGGAACGAGCGAACCGCGGCCTTGATCATGATCTTCACCGCCGGGGAACGAGCATCAACCGGGTGGGCGTAGTGCTCGAGATCATCACGCGACACCGCGTAGACGGTTTGCACCAGGTCGTTGGAACCGATCGATCCTCCGTCCAACTGCATTTCGGAGATGAATCGTTCGGCCTCGATCACGTTCGACGGGAGTTCGACCATGAGGAAGAGCGGCACGCCCGTTTCGGGGGCCAGCCCCCGTTCGTCCATCAGCTTGCGCACTGCCTTGCCCTCCTCGGGAGTCCGGCAGAACGGCACCATGATCTGGAGATTGTCGAGCCCGATGTCGCGGCGGACCGAGCGCAGTGCGTCACACTCCATCTCGAACGCGGGAAGGAATCGGGGATCCACGTAGCGGGAGGCACCTCGCCACGCGATCATCGGATTCTCTTCGGTCGGTTCGAACAACCGACCGCCGAGCAGTTCGCGGTACTCGTTGCTCTTCAGGTCGGAGAGACGCACGAGGACGGGACGAGGGTGGAAGGCCGCGCAAATCAGAGCCACGCCGTACTTGAGGCGATCGACAAAAAACTCGCGTTTATCGGCGTAGCCGGGGGTGCGGCGATCGATAGCCCCGAGCAGCCCGCGCAGTTCCTCCGCCGATTCCCGTTTCAGGTTGTCGGCAAAGGGACGCAACTCGGCAAGGATCGTCCCGGTTTCCAGGAAATGGCCGAGCTCTTCGCGGTAGAGCAAAGACAACGGATGGATGCCGACTTCAGAGGTCAAAATGAACTCGATGCGGGCCAAACCGACGCCATCCGCGGGCAACATCGCGTCGCGGAGTGCCTTGTCGGGGAAGCCCACGTTCAATTTGATCTTGGTGTCGAGCTTGATCGAGGTGTCGATCTCGACCGTCTCGACCTTGAAGGGGCGCTTGCCTTCGTAAACCGTCGCCGTCTCACCCTCCGCACAGGAGCCGGTGACCTCCATCAGCGGTTTCAGGATTTCGGTGGCGCGATCACAGCCTACGATCGCGGGAATGCCGAATTCGCGGGCGATGATGGCGGCATGGGAGGTGCGTCCCCCCTTGACCGTGACGATGAGCGAGGCCTCGCGCATCATCGGCTCCCAGTCGGGCGTGGTCATCTCAGTGACCAGCACGTCCCCGGGATCGAACACCCGATCTTCGACCGAGATCTCCTCCAAATTGGCCCCCGCCGACAGGCGATTGCGGAGGGCTCGTTTGCGGAGAATGACCTCTTCGTAGCTGCGATAGAGGCGTACCTTTCCGGTGCCGATGCGGGTTCCGACCGCTTGACCCCGAGCCAGGACTTTCCCCTGCGCCTGCAACTGGGCGATGAGGGCGGCGTCCATCACGTAGCGCTCGAGTCGATTGGGAGGCGCTTTGCTGTGCACGGTCTCCGGGCGAGCCTGCACGATGTAGAGATCGCCGGTGCGGCCGTCCTTCGCCCATTCGATATCCATGGGCTGGCCGTAGTGCTCTTCGATCACGAGCGCCATGCGCCCGAGTTCCAAGACTTCGTCACGGCCGAGGCTCCAGGCCCGGCGCCGCGAAGCGACCACGTCGACGCTCTCCGTCGGTGAGCCACCCTGGCGGCTGTAGACCATCTTCCTGTCCTTCGCCCCGAGATGGCGGTGCACGACGGCGAGCTTGCCGCGGCGCAAACCCTCTTTCCACACGAGAAAACTGTCGGGGCTCACGCTGCCCTGCACCACGAGTTCGCCCAGACCGTACGCCGAGCTGATGTGGATGATGCCGCGGTGGCCGGACTCGGGATCGAGAGTGAACATCACCCCCGAAGTGGCGAGGTCCGAGCGCACCATGAGCATGATCACCACCGACAACGCGTTGCCGAGGGGATCCATGCCCTGCTTGATCTGGTAACTAACCGCCCGCTCCGTGAAGAGACTGGCGACACACTTCTTCCAGTGGTGGATGACCGAATCTTCGCCGTGGATGTTGAGATAGGACTCGCATTGACCGGCAAAGCTGGCCATCTCCGAGTCTTCGCAGGTGGCGGAGGAACGCACCGCTACGTCCGCGTCGCGGCGGGACTTCCCGCAGAGGTCGCGATAGGCACCACGAATCGACTGTTCGACGACGGCGGGAATCGGGGTCTCGACGACGAAGGTGCGCGCGAGCAGGCAGCGTGCGTGCATCTCCACTTGATCTTCGGTGGCCGCCCCCTCGAAGCAGGTTCGCAAGGCGTCGGCGAGAGATCCTCCGCGCGCCGCTCGGGAACGCAGTCCGGGCACGGACTCGTGGTCCCGCACTTCGGTCCAGGTGCCGGCGGGAATCGGAGCGTGCACAAATTCCCGGAACGCCTGGGCCGACGACGCAAATCCGTTCGGGACGCGCACACCCTTCGGCACGAGCTGCCGGTACATCTCGCCCAGCGATGCGGCCTTGCCGCCCACCAGCGCGGTGTCGTCCTTCGTGAGCTCTTCGAACCAAAGGATCAGTCGATCGGACATTTGCATGGGGAGTTCCCGGGCTGGACCGCCACCCATCGGGCAAGTCGCCCGAAAGCGTACCCCGAATGCTTCGTCCCGGTGGGGGGCTGGGCAAAATCCGCGCAAAAAGGTCGGTCAGCCGCCGCTACGCGGGCGGCGACCGCTTTTCACGGTGCGCAAGTACGCGAGGAATCCCACCGCCAAGACGACCGCGACCCCGGCCGCGTAGAGCGGCCAGGTTTCCGAGGGACGGGCCTGCCACTGAGTCAACAGTCGCCACGCAAAGGCGCCGAGAAAGAGAACGAAGACGATGATCAAGAAGCGATGAAATTGAACGAGGCTCAAGGAGGGGTCTCCGCAGAGGGACGCGACCGCGGCCGCGCCCACAAGACCCACAGGGCATGGGCCAGACTGGATTCCTGGGCGCGGCGCAACGCGGCGTCCTTGGGCAAGGCTCCGAGCAGCCGGCCATGCGCTTCCGCCAGGGAGTGATAGGGCAAATCGGGCAAGAAGTGGTGGAGGGCGTGAAAACGGAGGCCGACCGGCGCCCAAATTTCCGTCCACGGGCCGCCGCGAATATCGACGGTGTCCTCGATTTGGCCGACCACGTCGGTTTCGGCGCCGTCCCCCGCAAATCGGTGCGCCGCGAGCGTGCGCACCTGGTTGATCAGGGCGACCCCCGCGGACACGGTGTACCAGGCGGCGAGGACGCGCCAGGGAAGCCACTCCAGCGCCATGGAGGAGAGAAGGCCTCCCCACAGAAGGAAGCAGACAACTTCGGACCAGCGCAAGCTCTTTGCCAACGCGGGAGTCAGCGGAGGTCGTTGGTAGGCCAGATTGATGACCAGCGCCGACGCGCGGGTTTCCACCCATCTTCTCAGCGGTGGCAGAAGCCAACTCAGGGGCGCGACGACCACGAATCGGAGCAGGAGCACGGCCGGAACGAAGGCGGCTTCAACCAGGGTCTTGAGGGTGACCCACCGAGGCAACCTGGCGTAGGGCATGTATTCGGGATCGCGCGCGGTGCCATACACCGTGCGCCGGTGATGGTCGGTGTGCACCCCCTCGTAGGTCGCGGAGGGCACAAGCATCGGAATCCCCACGAGGCCGTTCCATGCGAGGCGGAACCCCGGCAGGGCGCCGCCCTTCAGGTGGGTCAATTCGTGAATGAACAGCAGGGCGCGGTAGCTCGCGAGCACGGCCACCCCAAACAGGGGAATGGCATAGGCAGGCGAGAGCGGAAGGCAGACCAGACTCAGGAGCGCCGCGTGCCCCAATGCGGCGCTGAGGAGAAAGTCCGGCCAGTATCGCCCCGGCCGGGGCTCGAAGAGATCCCGAAGGAGTTCACGAGACTCCTTCAGTCCGGTGGCGCGGCGTTCCGATTCCGTGGGCGGCACGAGGAATCCTAACGACCCTCGGGCAGTCCAAAGAAGGTGCCCCGGTTGGTAGGTTTGAGCATGGCAGAAAAGCGGCGTGCATTAGTGATCGGGGCCTCGTCCGGCATCGGAGCCGCCCTGGTCAAGGATCTGGCCGGCCGAGGTTTCGAGGTCATCGGCGTAGCCCGCCGCGACCGGGAACTGCGGGCGGTGACTGACGAAGTCGGAGCCATCGCGTATGCCCACGACGCCGCTCGGCATCCCGAGGTAGCGGGGGTGTTCGACCGCATCGTGGCGGAGCGGGGCCCTCTCGACCTCGTGGTCTACGCGGCCGCGGTGATGCCCGAGGTCGGCCCTGCGACCTTCGACACGACCATCGACGCCCACATCATCGAAGTGAATCTCCTGGGGGCCATGGCATGGCTGAATGCCGCGGCCAACCATTTCCTCCCGCGCGGCCGAGGCCACATCGTCGGCATTTCCTCGATCGCGGGAGACCGCGGGCGGCGAGGCAACCCCGCGTACCACACCTCCAAGGCCGCCCTGAACACCTATCTCGAGTCCCTCAGAAATCGTCTCTCCGTGCGTGGAATCCGGGTCACCACGATCAAACCCGGGTATGTCGACACTCCGATGCTCAAGAACGTGAAGAAGCGTTTTTGGGTCTGCCCACCTTCGGTCGCGGCCAAGTCGATAGTCGATGCCGCCCTTGCCGGCGTGAACGAGCGCTACGTGTATCGCCGCTGGGCGCTGGTCGGGCTGGTCATCCGCTCGATTCCCTCGTTCTTGTTCCGCCGGATGGACATCTGACTCGCATGGTCGATGATTTGGAAGCCCCTCCCCTCACCGCCATTTCGGGCTGGGGTATGGCTCATCACGCTCGGACGCGGCATTTGCGCCCGAGATCGATCGACGAGTTGAAAGAAGCTCTGAGGACCGCGCGCACGCAGGGTTGGCCGATCGCGCTGCGCGGCGCCGGATGTAGTTACGGCGATGCCGCTCTCCAATCCGAGGGACTCGTCCTCGACTGCTCCCGCCTCAATCGAATCCTCGCCTTCGACGAGCAAACCGGGATCCTCGAAGCCGAACCCGGCGTCACCATCGAGCAAATTTGGCGGCACTCCCTCCCGCTCGGCTACTGGCCGCCCGTCGTGCCCGGCACGATGTTCCCAACCCTCGGCGGCTGCGCGGCGATGAACATCCACGGCAAGAACAACTTCGCGGCGGGAACGATCGGACAGCACATTCCGTCGTTCGAGCTTCTGCTCGCCAATGGCGAAACCGTCGTGGCCAGCCCCGACAAAAACTCCGATGTCTTCTTCGCGGCCATCGGCGGCTTTGGGATGCTGGGCGTCTTCACCAGGATCTGGCTGCGGCTGAAAAAGGTCCCCTCCGGCGACCTGATGGTGGAAGCCATCCAGTGCCCGAATCTGGCGGCGATGGTGGCAACGCTCGAGGCCGAGCGCACCAAGTCCGACTATCTGGTGGGCTGGGTCGACGCGATCGGAGGCGGCCGTGGGCTCATCCACCGTGCCAACTACCGCGCCGATCCGAGCCCGGAGGCCACGTTTCGACTGAGCCACCAGGACTTGCCGAAACGGTTTTTCGGTGTCGTTCCCAAGAGCTGGTTATGGCTCGGCCTGTGGTGCCTCCTCCATCGCCCCGGAATGAGGATCGTCAACGCCCTCAAGTACTGGGCGGGCGCGCGCGCGGCGAAGCAGCCGGCGCACCCGCAGGCGCTGGTCGCGTTTTCATTTCTCCTCGACTACGTTCCAGGTTGGAAGCGGGCATATCGCCCGGGAGGCCTCGTCCAGTACCAGAGTTTTGTGCCGAAGGCGGCGGCGGAATCGGTGTTCACCGAGTTGCTGCGTCTGTCCAAGGAGGCCGGGATCTCTCCCTTCCTCGGAGTCATGAAGCGGCACCGACCGGACCCCTTCCTTCTGACCCATGCAGTAGATGGGTACTCGCTGGCCCTCGACTTTCCGGTTCGACCGGGCACACGCTCCAGACTGGCGGCGCTGGCCAGAGCCATGGATGAAGTCGTCCTCTCCGCGGGTGGCAAGTTCTACTTCGCGAAGGACGGTCTGCTCGGACCGACGGCACCGCCCCGGTTTCTGGCCGAGGAATCCCTGCGCAAGTTCGGGGAACTGAAGGCCAGGCTCGACCCGGAAGGGCGGTTTTCGACGATGCTGAGCCAGCGCTTGTTCCCGGCCGGGTTCGCAGGCGCCGCGTCATCACCGGTTCCCCACCTGGTCTGAGACGACCTCCTCCGCCGCTCGCTGGGAGTTTCGCCTGCTAAACTGCCAGCCTCCCGGGAGCCCTATCCCCTCTTCCCCGGGCGAGAATTCCCATGCCGAAGTGCATCGCATTGTTCCTCCTCGCCGCGACTCTCTCCGCCCAGGGAGCGCGCCTCGAAACCAAGACCGACACGAGCTTCGGGTCCATCCGGATCGAATACGGCGCCCCGAGCTGGAGCGAGGCATTCGCCGCCGAGATGAAGCCGGGCACGGTGTGGCGGCTCGGCAACAACGATCCCACCACCTGCGCGCTCAAGTGCGGGCTGGTCGCCAGCGAGGGAGCGGTGCCCCCGGGTGAGTACAAACTCGCTCTGCGATTTGGATCGGACTCGTCGCCCAGTCTTCTCGTCTACGAGGGATCGAGTTTCTGGTCCGAAGGCCTCCCGACGTGGAGCATCCCCCTCGCTTCGAGAACGAAGCTCGAGGCCGAGGCCAAGTCGTTGAGTTTGAACATCGTGGAAAAAAGCCCGGTGCTCGATGTGAGGTTCGGCCCTCAGAGCGTGCAGTTCGCCTTGACCGCCTGCGAGCCGCTCATGCCCTACGAAACCCAATTCGGTCAGGCGCAGGTCAAGGTGGAACCCGTGGCCCTCCCCTGCTCGCAGCCGCTCTCTTCGAGCGTCGTCGGGGTCGCGACCGTGCGCAACGGAGAACAGGTGATGAAGTTCTATCTTCACCTCTCGACCGAAGGAGAGACTTCCAAGCTCACGTTCCGCAACGCGCAGGCGCTGGCCATGCCCAAGGAGAAAGAAGCCCTCGTCTCGCGGATCGAGCGCCTGACCAAAGCAGCGGCCGACAACCCGGCGCGACGGGAGGCCATCGAGAAGCGGATCGCCGATTCGAAGGCGACGCTGACCAAGCTCGAAGAGTCGATGAAGGCCATGTCCCGCTACCAGACGGAAAAGACGATTGACGGCCAGCGGGTCAAGCGCGAGTCCGCGACTTCCTTGGTCACCGTGGCCTACGAACGGCCAGAGGGCAAGCTCGGTTTGGCGTTAGGCGCCGGCGAGCACGACCACCACTTCGAAATCGACCCGCGGACGTTCCGCCAGGCGCCTCGCTGATCGGGCGGACCGAAACCGTGGATCCCACTTCCTCGCGACTTGGGGCAGAGTCGGAGTGGACCGGAGATCTTGGGCATCGTCGGGAGTGATGCGTGGCGCTCGAGGGGTCGGAACTTGGGGACTTTCGAATCCTCCGCGAGATCGGGCGCGGCGGGATGGGGATCGTCTATCTGGCCGAGCAACGCAGCTTGGGCCGACGTGTCGCGATCAAGGTTCTGCCTCGCGGGTCGACCATGTCCACCGAGATTCTCGCGCGCTTCCGGCGCGAGGCCGAGGCGGCATCGAGACTGGACCATCCGGGAATCTGCGCCGTCATCGCCACCGGCGTGCAGGATGGCATCCCCTTCATCGCGATGCGCTACGTGGAGGGTCAGCCGCTCAGCCGTTGGATCTCCAGCCGCCGCCAAAGCCCGGATGGTGGCCAATCGATCCCGTCCGAGAGCTTCAAACTCGATTTCCAAGACGACACGAAGCGCGTCGAAGCGCCGCTAGCCGACCCCGCCTTCGCCAAGGAACCGACCACCACCACCGCTCACAACCGCAACGACATTTTGTGGGCCACCGGATTCATCGAACGCGCGGCGCGGGCGCTGCAGTTCGCGCACGAAGCGCGCATCATTCACCGCGACATCAAACCGGGCAACGTGATGGTGACCCCCGAGGGCGCCCCGGTCCTCTTGGACTTCGGCCTCGCGCGCAGCCTCGAGGGTTCCGACGGCGTCAGCCTCACGCAGAGCGGCGACCTCATGGGCACGCCCCACTACATGTCGGCCGAGCAGCTCTCCGGTCAAGGCTCGGTCGACGGACGCACGGACGTCTACAGCCTCGGCGTGACTCTGTACGAATTGGTCACCGGACGTCGACCCTTCGAAGCCCCTAATCGAGAGCGTCTCTACCGATCCATACTCCACGACGAGCCACCCTCGGTCCGCAAGCTCTGCCCCCTCGTCGAACGCGACCTCGAAATTGTCATCCACACCGCGATCGAACGGGACTTGGATCGGCGCTACCAAACCGCCGAGGCGTTCGCCGACGATCTGAAGGCTGTCCTCCACCACGAGCCCATCGCTGCCCGCTCCTTGGGTCCCGTCCACCGAGCCAGGAAGTGGGCACGCCGCCATCCCGCCACCGCCGTGAGCCTCGTGTCCATCTTCGTGCTGCTCGCGAGCGGGTTGTTCTCCGCCTGGAATCAGGCGCAAAGCCTCGAGACCGAGCGCAACCAGACCCGGAGCGAAAACCAGCGGGCCGAGCGCGCTCTCGAGGACCTCAAGGGGGCGCTGAAAGAACGAGACGGAGCCCTCACCGATCTGAGGACTACCGTCGAACGTTCCCGAGCGCTGCGTCTCGCGGCCGAGGCGCAGGCGCTCGCTCCGACCGACCCGGCGCTGGCGCTCGCCCTCGCCAAAGCCGCGGCCGAGATCATGCCTTCGACCGAAACGGATCGGGCCCTCCGGCGTGCGCTATCCGCCTACCCGGAAATGCAGCACTTTCCGGCCCTCTCGTTCGAGAGCCTGAGCGAGGAGGAGCCGGCGTGGGTGGGGTCACGGTTGGTGGCCCGGCGCGCGATCGACGCCCTCCTCGGCGATAGTCAACGCCCCGGCCTCGTCCGTCGCCTTGTCCGATCTGCCTTGAGTGATCGCATCCGCGAAGAGCTCCCATGCCAGAGCGACATCCATTGGGAGTCGCGTCGCGTGGTGACCGCTTCCGAGATGGACGGGTCGGTCCCGGTGGTGTGGGACCTTCAAACCGGTCGACCAATTTCGACTTTGGCTTCGCACCTGAAAAGCGTGGCCTCCGCTCGCTTCTCTCCGGATGGACGGACGGTACTGACGGCGGGCAACGACGGATCCGTCCTCGTGCATGACGCCGAAACGGGAGTGCTCCAGGGCGGCTTCGACCTCTCCCGCAGCACGTTCGGGCGTCGCGCGCCCGTGGAACTCGCGACCTTCGGAGGCGAAGGACGCTTCGTGATGGCGGTGCGCGGAACCACCGTGCATCTTTGGAACACCGATTCGCGCACTCCGCTCGCCACTCAAGATCGTTATCGCGTCGAGAGTGGCCCCCCGCTCGCGAGTTTCCATCCCCTTTACTCGTGGATCCTCGGGAGTGTCGCCTCCGATCGGGTTCTTCTGTGGACGCCGCTGCAAAAGGGGAGCATCGAGGTGCGCCTCCCGGGTCAAGCGGAACCGATCACCGCATTTGGGTTCGGCTCGAATCAGGCGGATCCGTTGATCGCGGTAGGAACATCCAGTGGCCGAGTCTCCCTGCACCATGCACCTCCCCCGCCGTGGACGCCCACCACGGCTGCGGCCCATCGCGAGATCCTGAAGCTCGACGCCGCCATCACCGACCTCGCGTTTTCCCACGACTCATCCCGACTGTTGGTGTTGTGTGCGGACGGACATCTCTACGCTTATGAGCTCTCCCCCGGGAAACCGACGGAGCGGCGCTGGGGTTTTGCCTGCGACGGCATTCCTCACGGTCGCATATCTCAGAGTGCCGACGGCAAACGGATCGGGCTCGGCACCCGCTCGCGGGTTGCCCACATCCTCGATGCTCAAAAGGGAACCGAGGAACAACGCATTCAGGGGGCGAGTGACTGGGTCGGGCGGGTCGACTTTTCGCCGGATCAGCAAGCCCTCGCGATTTTCGCGGTGGACGGATCCGTGCGTCTTTTGCCGGCGGCTCCGCCGACCCACGATCGGCGATTCTCGCACGACAGCACGGAGATCGGTTCGGTCGAGTGGAGTCCCGATGGTCGGGAGATCCTCGTGGTCGCCCAGGGCTCCCAGTGCCGTGTGGTGAACGGCGAGACCACGGCAATCACCGCACGCATGCCGCGCAGCCAAGCCCGGGCGGCGAGGTGGTCGAGCGACGGCCGCTCAATCCTCCAGATCGGGGCCGGTCGCACTTGGCTGCACAGCTACGGAACGTCGGACCACCGCGAGCAGGCCGCCCTGGTGGCCGACGGGCCCGGGGCCCGGTTGGCCTCGGAAACGACTCGGGAGCTGTTGGCCTGGATCGCGCAAAATCGCGGCTGCCTCGTGGTCTCCCCCTCCGGAATCCCCACCTGGGTCGATGGTCAGGGCCGACGGAAAGCCGAGCTTGCGGAGCTCGCCCACCGCTCGATGGTGATCGCCAGCGATCCCGTGACGCCCCGCGCCGTCGTGTGGAGTGAGGATCATCCCGTCACTTTGGTGGACTTTGCGGGCGACTCGCCCACTTCGGAAGCTCTGGTCAATCTCCCGGGTAGCCCTGAATCGGCCACCTTCGACGACCGGGGGGAACGATTGGCCCTGCAAGACTCGGAAGGCCGACTCCTTGTCTTCGATCTCCTGAAAAAGGCTGCCGCCTTCGAGGTCCGAGACGCGGTCTGCCATCCGGTGTTCTGCGAGCGGACCCGCCAACTCGCGGTGGCAGGCGCCCAGGGCCTCATTCGCCTGTTCGGGCCGCAAGGAGACGAAACGGCCCGACTCCAGCTCCCGGCGCCCCGCATCGAACGACTCCTCGACATCCCCAATCGTGGGGCCATTGCCTGCTTCGGGGGCGGTGAGATCTGGGTGGTACAAACCGATCCCCTTCGGGTGGTTTCTGAGGTGAGAGCCCACTCCGCCGAACTGTCGGACTGGGATCTCTGCCCTAGCCAAGAACGCATCGTGCTCGCCTACACGGACGGCACGCTCGAATTCCTGCATCTGGACCCGTTGAGCGTCGCACGCTCCCTGCGTCATCGGCGCCTCTCGTCGAGGGAGCTGGAGAAATTCGAACTCGAGACTGCCGAGCAGAGGAATGCGGCGCGGGACGAGGATCGACTCGACCTGCGGCGGGCCGAGTTGCGCGCCTTGTTTGAGCGCAACACTCTTGCCCCGAGCGATGAACGCCGACTCGCGTGGGCCCGCCGCGTCCTGGACCCGTTGGATCCCTCGCCACCCGATCGGCCCGAGGCCGAGCGGTGGCTTCTCGAGATGGCAAAGCGGAGCGGAGACTTCCAACTCCAAGCCGCCATCCTCTGGGCGGAACGGGTCCCGCCCGAGCGGAGGAGCGAATCCGGCTCCGAACTGCAGGCGCTCCTAGCGGCCAAGTTGACCCAGGCCAAGGGCACCGAGCGATCCCTCCTCGAGCGGGCGGTGGCCGCCCTCGGGTCCCCTCCCTCCGGATCGTGACCGGGGGCGGATCGACTGTGGAGGCGGAGTGACTCCGGTTAGCGTTCGCACCAATAAGGAACCAAACCCATGTACGACCCCAGACTCGTCGAACCGATGCGCAAAGAGGCTCGCGACGCCGGCTGCCAGGAACTCCTCACGCCCACCGATGTCCACAACGCACTCAAGAACGAGAAGGGCACGGCCCTCGTGTTCGTGAACTCGGTGTGCGGTTGTGCCGCCGGTGGAGCGCGTCCGGCCCTGCGCCTCGCCCTCGGAACCCAGAAGCGCCCCACCAAGATCTACACCGTGTTCGCTGGGCAGGACCGCGAAGCCACCGCCGCCGCACGCGAGTACTTCGCCCCCTACCAACCGAGCTCGCCGCAAATGGGCCTGCTCAAAGACGGGAAGTTGGTGCACATGGTCCAGCGCCACGACATCGAAGGTCGGCCCCCCGCCGTCATCGCGGCCGACTTGCAGAAGGCCTTCGACCAACACTGCTGATCGATAGCCCGAACGGCGGAAGCACGATTGCAAGCTCCTCCGTTTTCGACTCCCCGGAGAATTCGCGATGACGCAGGCGCCTGACCGTGATGCACTGTCCGAGGCGGAGGCGGCGCAGCGTTGCGGCCGATTGTCCTCCGTGCGCTATCAGATCCACCTCGACCTAACGGCTGCCGGGTCGACGTATGTCGGTCAATCGACGATCCGCTTCCGGGATCATGCGCCCGGTCGCCCGCTCTTCTTCGACTTCACGAGGAAGGAGATCCTCGCGGCGAAGTTGAACGGTGTCGATCTTCTCGCCTTCGGAATCCACCCCTTCCGCCTGGAGCTTCCGCCCGGGGCGCAGCGCCAAGACAACGAGTTCGAGGTTCGGTGGAGAAACGACTTCGACCGAACCGGGGTCGGCTTGCATCGCTTCCAAGACCCCGAAGACGACGAGGTCTACCTGTTCACCGACTTCGAACCCTTCAACGCGCACCGGGTGTTTCCCTGCTTCGACCAGCCCGACCTGAAGGCGGTGTATGCGCTGAGCGTCGACGCACCGGCGCATTGGATCACGATCGCCAACGGGGCCGAAACCCACCGTGTCTCCTTGCCGGATGGTCGGGTGCGCCGCTCCTTCGCCACGCTACCCCCCTTCAGTACCTACCTGTTCGCCCTCATTGCCGGGCCCTACGTGTCCGAGACCACGGTCAGGGAGGGAGTTCCTCTCGGCATCCACTGTCGACGGAGCCTGCGCCGGTTCCTCGACCCCGAGGAGATCTTTGACGTCACGGCGCAGGGGCTGCGCTTCTACGCCGAGCAATTCGGGATCGCGTACCCGTTCGGCAAGTACGACCAGATCTTCGTCCCCGAATTCAATTCCGGCGCCATGGAGAACATCGGCGCCGTGACCTTCAACGAGTCGCAGGTTTTCCGCGACCCGCCGACCGAGAGCCAACGCCTGCGCCGCGCCGAGGTCATCCTTCACGAGCTCGCGCACATGTGGTTCGGCAATCTCGTGACCATGAGATGGTGGAACGGCCTGTGGCTGAACGAGAGTTTCGCCACTTACATCGCGTTCCTCGCGATGACCGAAGCCACGCGCTTCCAGAGCGCCTGGCAAGATTTCCTCGGGGCGATCAAGGGCTGGGCATACCGCGAAGACCAGAAGCCCACGACCCACCCGATCGCCGGGACGGTGGACGACACAGAACAAACCTTCCTGAACTTCGACGGCATCACCTACGGCAAGGGGGCCGCGGTGCTCAAGCAGCTCCGTGCCGTACTCGGCGAGAACGCGTTCCGTGACGGGTTGCGCCTCTACTTCGCCCGCTATGCCTACGGCAACACGGATCTCGAGGACTTCCTGGGCGCCCTCGGCGAAGCGGCCGGGCGCAGTCTCGCCCCGTGGGCCAAACTTTGGCTCGAGACGAGCGGCGTGAATGTCCTGCGGCCCGAAGTCCGCGGGCAGGGCGCGTGGAGCATTCGGCAGGAGGCGGGGAACGGAGACCGGGTGCTGCGGCCGCACAAGATCGAAGTCGCCGCCCTGCGGGAGAAGCCACCGCACCTCGTGGTCGAGCGGTCCTTCCCAGTTGAAGTCGAAGCGGCAACCACCGCGTTGCCGCCCGGGCACTACTCCGCCCTCTACTGCAATTTCGGAGATCACGCCTACGCCAAGGCCTACCTCGATGAGCAAAGCCTCGCGACCTTGCGCCAGGGGCTGTCGCGCGTGGAGGATGCGTTGCTCCGCATGGGACTTTGGTCCACGTTCTGGGAGATGACGAGGGACGGGGTCCTTCCTGCGGCCCACTACCTCGCACTCTTGGCCGATCATCTTTCGGCCGAGAAAGAACTGGACATCCTGGAGACGGCGCTCCGCAACGCGGCCGTGGCCTTGTCCCGCTGGATTCTGCTGGAACACCAAGAGCGGGAGAGCGCGCCGCTCCTCCGCCTCTGCCAGGAGGGCATCGAACGCCACGGTCCGACTTCGGATGTCGGCTTGACCTACGCACGCCACGCCCCGAGCTTTGTCGCGAGCGCGGCCCAGGCCCAGAATCTCCTGGCGTGGCTCGACCGGCCGGGTCCGGCGGCCCTCGTTCCCGACCAAGGACTGAGATGGCGCATCCTCACTCGGGCCACGGCATTCGGTCTCGCGGGTGCTGACGAACGTGTGCGCGCCGAACTCCTCAGAGACCCCTCGGATCGGGGCAAGAAGGCAGCCTTCATCGCCGAAGTGGCGGCCCCCGAAGTCGCCACCAAGGAAACGGCCTTCGCCCGCTTCTGCACTCCCGGCGAAACCTCTGCGGACTTCCTGAAACACGGGATGACCGGATTCTTTTGGCCCCACCAGACGCCGATGCTGACTTCGTTCGCGACTCGCTACCTGGACTCCCTGCCTTCAGTCTTGGAGAAGGAGGACCTCGAGTATGTAGCCCGGGGCTACGTGAGGTTGCTCTACCCCCACTGCCTGCCGTCGGCGCCGCTGGTCGCTCAAGGTCGGGCAATCCTTGCCAGTCACGGAGAGAAAAACCCGGTTCTGCGCCGCTTCCTCCTCGAGGAGGTCGACGAAATGGAGCGCAGCTTGCGCCTGCGAGGTCAGGCATGAGCGCCCCGCGCCAAGGCAAGAAGAAGCTCCCAGCGACCTACATCCTTCTCGGGCTCTTGATCGGAGCCGTGGCGGGCGTGGCCGCGAATCGATGGCTCGGGGCCTCCCATGCCGGACTCAAGAATTTTGTCGATTCGGTGGCTCAACCGGTCGGTCAGATCTTCCTGCGACTCCTGTTCATGGTGGTGGTCCCGCTCGTGTTTTCCTCCCTCGTGCTCGGTGTCGCCGGGTTGGGAAACCTCGGCAGCCTCGGGCGGATCGGATTCAAGACTCTTTCGTACTTCGTGATCACCACCGCCATCGCGGCGGCGGTCGGAATTACCCTGATCAATACGGTGCATCCCGGCCGCTTCCTGTCCCGCGAAAAGGCGGAGGCCATTCGCCAAGAGTCGAGCGGCGAAGCCACCGCCAAGATCGAACAGGGGAAGGGAGGCACGGGGTTCGGCGCACAGACCTTCGTCAACATCGTGCCCAAGAATCCGATCGACAGCGCCGCCAAAGGCGACATGCTGGCGCTGATCTTTTTCGCGCTCATGGTCGGCATTGCCGCCACCACGATTCCGAAGGACAAGGCCACCCCATTCCTCGGATTCCTGGAAGGGCTCAACGCGATCTGCGGCACGCTCATCGAGTACGCCATGAAGCTCGCCCCCCTCGGGGTGGCGGCGCTAATCTTCAGCGTCACCGCGCGCTTCGGCACCGAGATCCTCCAAGCCCTCTCCGCGTATGTCCTCGTCGTGTTGTTTGGCCTCGCGTTCCACCAGTTCATCGTGTTGGGCCTCGCGGTCCGTTGGCTGGTCGGCATGAACCCGATCCGCTTCTTCGCGCGCTGTCGGGGCCTCATGGCGACCGCCTTTGGGACCTCGTCTTCGAGTGCGACTCTGCCCACCACGATTAAGACCGCGGTGACGGAGTTCGGGGTGCCGCCCAAAATTGCAGGCTTCGTCCTCCCCTTGGGCGCGACGCTCAACATGAATGGGACAGCCCTATTCGAAGGCTGTGCGGTGCTCTTCCTGGCCGAAGTCGCAGGCGTCGACCTCTCCTTGGGAATGCAGCTCCTCGTCATCGGACTCGCGGTCCTGACCTCGGTCGGTGCGGCCGGAGTGCCGGGCGGATCCCTCCCCCTCCTCGCGTTGGTGCTGGAGCGGGTGGGCGTTCCACCCGAAATGCTCGCCGTCATTCTCGGGGTGGACCGGGTCATCGACATGGCCCGGACCGTGCCCAACGTGACCGGCGACCTCACGGCGGCGCTGTTTGTCGCCCGCTCCGAAGGCGAATGGAAGCCCGATGAAGGCTGATCCCCATCGGGTTCGCTCCGCTCGCGAGCATTCGTTGTTCCTCACCCTCGCGGGAGTGTTCATCGCGAACGCCATCGTCGCCGAGGTGGTGGGCGGCAAACTTTTCAGCGTTCGATTCCTCGGTTCCGAGCGCATCCTGAGCGTGGGCGTTCTGCTCTGGCCGGTGGTGTTCGTGGTGTCCGACCTGGTCAACGAGTACTTCGGAAAGGCCGGAGTACGGCGGATCACTTGGCTCGGGGCAAGCCTCATCGCGTGGGTGTTCGTGGCGCTCTGGCTGTGTGGCATCCCCTCCGCCCTGCCCTTCTCGCCCGTCCAGGACCAGGATTACGGCGCGGTTTTCTTTCAGTCACAGTGGATCATCGTCGGCTCGATCGTGGCTTTCCTCGTGGCCCAGTTTCTCGATGCCAGCGTCTTTCGGTGGCTGAGACGTCGCACCGGGCGCAAGTGGCTGTGGGCCCGCGCCACGGGGTCGAC
>CADEGH010000018.1 GCA_902826835.1 uncultured bacterium
CCGTCAGGCTTGCGCCCATTGCGGAAGATTCTCGACTGCAGCCTCCCGTAGGAGTCTGGGCAGTGTCTCAGTCCCAGTGTGGCCGATCAACCTCTCAGTTCGGCTACCCGTCATTGCCTTGGTGGGCCATTACCCCGCCAACTAGCTGATAGGATATGGGCCGCTCCCTGAGCAGAAGGTTTCCCTACCGCTTACAAGTGCCGAGATGCCTCGGCTCCTGACCATTCAGTATTAGCTACCGTTTCCAGTAGTTATCCTGATCTCAGGGGTACGTTGCCCATACATTACTCACCCTTTCGCCACTTTACTTCCCCTTGCGGGGTTTCACGTTCGACTTGCATGCCTAAGCCACGCCGCCAGCGTTCACTCTGAGCCAGGATCAAACCCTTTAATTGAAAGAGATTGATTCTGTCATTTTTGTCGCTTGGCCCTCAAATAGGGCTCGAAAACTCGAGACGCTAGAGGGCCAAACTGTCGCAGCGTCACCGCAGAAGCGGCTTCGCTCGCACCCTCGCGTCTCCGACCGAATCTGAATTTTCAAGGAGCGACAACGATACCGTCCCGTGGCTCGGGGCCAGAGAAGCGGTCACGTTGTTCGGGGCGTCTTCGCGCCCGAGGTTCCCTGAGGAACCTCAAGGGCCTTCGGAGGTCGCTCGCAAGCAACCTCCTGTCGAAGGCGGGAGCAGTCTACAGGTACCCCTAAGCCTTTCAAGAAATTCTTCCGCTTTTTTTGGAGCAGCCCTCAAACCCTTGCCGCTACAGCACTTGCGGCGAGTCCCCCAGCCGGGGTCCGAGTCTGACCTGAGCCACACTTGAGCGGAATTGGCCAATTTGGCCTCAAACCGCCTCTCCGAGCTTTCGCTTATTGCGGAATATTCTCTCCCGCCGGGAACTCCCCCTCCCCTGGTCGCAGGATTTCTGCTCGCCCAGGCCCTCCGCCGGCCAGAAAAACGAAATTCCCGCACACTGCGCCCCCGATCCGGCGTAACCTCTGATCACAGCTTCGTAGCCACCACTCCGAGCATGGTCTGTCGGCGAAGGGCCCACGAACTCACCCGGAGTAGTTGGGAACCAACCCCGACGAGGATCCCCGGGGGGTGCGTTTCCAGGTAACTCGGCTGATAGAAGACCTGGTCCACTCTCAGGCCAGCCCGGGCACAGGCAGTCGTCAAGGTCTTGGGCGAAAAGTAGTACAGGTGCTCTTCGTGGAAGACGTTGTCCGCGAAATTCTTGGCCCGCTTTCCAAGGAGTTTGGAGGCGAGGATCGCAAAGTGAATGATGAGGCAGGATCCTGAAGGGACGATGGCCACCAACTCCCCCCCGGGCTTGAGGACCGCCGCAATTTCCTGGAGGGTCTCTACGGGGTCTTGGAGGTGCTCCAAGACCGAAAAAGCAGTAACCACATCCTGGGAGCCGGGGGCCAGGCCGCTCGCCCTCAAAGTCGCGCAGCGCACGTCCAAGCCCTGCGCTTTCCCCATCGCCACTTCATCGGGGTTGATGTCCACCCCGACCATATTCCAACGATCGCCATAGCCGCGACGAGTCAACTCCGTCAGGAAGGTCGCTCGGGCCGAACCGAAGTCGAGGAGACTCCCTCCGCGAGCTGCGGCTCGACTCCGGTCGAAACAACGCACGTAGTCGCGCGCGATCTTCTGGTCGATCTCCGGAGGGTGGCAAACGTAGGCACGTTGGTAGTAGTCGCCGGTGTAGAAGGCCTGGAGATCCTCCGCTTGGAAGTGCTCGTCGGCATAGACGAGGCGGCAATCCAGGCAACGCACGACCGGAAAGTGCGCCTGCATGTAGAGCGTGGAGACTCTCCTGCCCGCGCAGAGCACGCACGGTTTGCGGGCTTCCCCGGGGCGAATCGCCGGCACCGAGTCCTTGAGCAGTCCTTCGAAGATGGCCTGTTTTGCCTTGACGCTCGGACTCAACGAGGATCTCCAGATGCTGCCGTGGATGAGCAGCCCGCAGTAGGATAGCTCATGGAAGAAGGCCAAGCCCCCCCGAGGAAGACACTACTCCCCGCCCGGGGAACGTGGATCGCCCTCCTGCCCGCCTTGCCTTTAATCCTCTGCCTCGGCGTCGGTTTCTTGGCGGACGATTACTTCATCCTCCGAGCAATCCACGAATTCCGAGAGGCGACTCCGTCTCTCGCTTCCGAGTTCATAGGAGCGCTGGGCCGCGTGTGGACGCCCGACTTCGACATCTTTCGCCCTCTGACCATCCTCTCGTTGCAACTAGACAGCCTTCTTTGGCCCGGAGCCGCCTCTCACTATCACCTCACCAACTGGGCCCTCTGGGTGTGCCTGGCCTGGATCGCGGCCTGGACTGCCCACCCGAAAGGCCGCCCCGCGGAACGACTCCCCTGGTTCGGGGCGATGGTCGTTTCCCCGGCGGCCTTGGAGGCGCTCGGATGGATTGTCGCCCGTGAAGACCTCTTGGTGGCGATTTTCTCCGGACTCGCCATCCGAACCGCCCTCGACCGTCCTCGGAGCGTCGCGATCCCGGTGTGGTGTGCGCTCGCCCTCTGCGCCAAAGAAACCGGCATCGTCCTGATTCCCCTGCTCGGCCTGCTCGTGGCCATCGCCCCCCGAAACACCATCTCGCAGGGGGTGATCGTGCGGCAGATGGTGCTCCTCGGACTCACCGCCGGGGCGTGGTTCGCGGCCCGTTACCTGATCCACGGGGAACTCTCCGGCACTTACAACGGCCGTGCATACTCAAGTTACCTCCGCGAGGAGGGGGCCATCCCTCGCACGCTTCAGCGAGTGGCGGGGTCGCTCTTTCGCGTGATTGCCCCCCTGAACGACGCCGCTTGGGCGGGAGTCGTGCCCTGGGTTCCCGCCTCGGTGTTTCGTGCCGCCCTGGGACTCGCCCTCGGAGGACTCCTCGTGGGCGGATTGCGCAAGTCGGTCCCGAGCCTTCGTACGGCAGTCGCGGCCGTCGGCTTGCTCCTCTTGCCTCTGCTCTTACTCTGCGTCCCCCTGGAAGGCATCGGTGAGCACCTGGACCAGAGTCGCTTCGCATGCCTCCCACTTTTGGGCCTGAGCTTGATCGCCGGCCCCGGAGTGGCCGGGGCCGCCAGAGCATGCGGTCCTTCGCGAGTTGCCTGGTTTGCTTTCGTGCTCCTGTCGTCGATCAGTCTCGTCGTTTCGTTCCGGCCGTTCCACCAAGTCAAACAGATGGACTCGGAACTGCTCGCATCCCTGGTCCGCTCGGCTGGCCGCTTGCCCCGCGCGGTGATCGTCGATCTGAACCCTGCTCACCGCGGCGGGGGCATCCACCCCGACTTGCTCTCCTACCAGGGAGTGCATCGCCTGTCCGGGGGCCTTTTTTCGGCCACGCTACCCCCGTTTCACCCACCTCCCGGCGTTCGCCTGCTTCCTTGGAATCGAGAGGTCGCGTCCACTCTCTCGATGGCCAACCGGGGTCCGCAGGAGCGATACGCGCTGATCCGATTGTCCGCCGTGGCCGATCGCATCGCCTTTCAACCAATCCTGCACGACCCCCTGGCGGATCCTTCCACGATCGTCGCCCCGGCCTGGAGCCGAGAAGGCCTTGAGATCCGAGTCCGCACGCTTGTACAGATTCAGGGAAAACTGCAGATTGTCGCGCTGGACTCGATGGGGAGACAGGCGTCCGGCACCCTCTCCGACGACCAGTGTCTGAAGTTGCACGCGGGCTCAGAGGTATCGGTGTCCGGTGAAGCGCTGCATTTGGCCGCGTTCGACCCGCGCATCGGCCTGACCCAGCCGGTGCTCTCGCTCGTCGACGGCCCAGGATTGTGGATTCAGGCCCAGATCATCGATTCTGTGGGCTCGCTCCAAGCCAGCTCGCTGATCCGATTCGTCCCGCGGCCGGAATGACCCGCGCTACTCACTTGAGAAGATCCCGCAGGCTCACTTCTTGCCCATGATCTTTTCGAGCATGCGCTGCGTCTCGAGTTCGCCAGGAGCACACTTCGTGAGGTCCTTGTCCTCGCCGTCCGCGATCGCTCGCGCGTAACCCTCGCAGTCGTAGCCACAGGCCGTGCAATCGGTTTGGGCCATGGCCGCGAAGAGTTGCTCGAAAAGTCCCATCCCCTTCACCAGGGCCATGCGCTCGTCTATCGAGAGCGCTTCGTCATGCCATGCCGGACCGGTTGGTGCCGCCGGCGCGCTCGCGCCAGCCGCGGCCGGAGCCGCCGCAGCGGTGGCCACCTTGGCGACGGCAACCCCTGCCAACGACTTGAGCGCAGCCAAAACCGAGCGGTTGGACTCTTCTTGGTCGGCCACCGCTGACCGCAGCAGACGCCCCGCCAACTCCCCTTCCAAAGGCAGCTTCTCGAGTTGGCTCAATAGCCACGGTTGGTCTTCATTGGCGAGCCGCTCGAAAACGGACGCCAGGGACTTCGGCCGCATGTAGTTGTAGGTCGAAGCCGAAAGCGGATAGCCCGAGGCGGGCACCCGAAGACCAGATCGACGAAAGCTGTCGATCAAACGTTCGCGGACGCTCGCGGAGACGGCACTGGCCGACCTGAGCACCTCCAAGACCTTTCGGTCATAATCGTCGGCGACCTGCGGCACGGAAACCGAGAGCAAGTAGTCCAGGAAGTTCCGGGAGGGCAGATTCCACATTCGCACGAGCACGGAGGTCGGCGAGGTCTCGATTGGCTTCATCATGGTTCAGAGCCCAAAACCCTTCGTCCACTCCGAGACCGGAGCAAAGAAGATTCCGAGGATCAGCAAGGGCGCAACCAACGCGGCCACGAGCAAGCGGTTGGAGATGGCGACGGCGGGGAACGACTCATCCTTCGCCTTGTCCAAGTGGATCGCTTTGATGAGCTTGAAGTAGAAGTAGGCGCTGATGGCGGTGTTGATGCCGGCGACGACCGCGAGCCAGATCAGTCCGCCCTCGACGACTTCGCTCAGAAGGTGAAGCTTGCCGATGAATCCGCCCGTCGGAGGGATCCCGAGGAGACTGACGAGGCAAGTGGTGAGTGCCACTGCCAAGAACGGTGCGCGACGGCCGAGTCCCTTGTAGGACTCGATCGTCTCCTCCCCGGTTCGCACCGTCACCAAGTGAACCACGAAAAACGCGCCCAAATTCATCAGGAAGTAAACAATGAAGTAGAAAAGCAGGGCGCCGAACTGTTCACTGCCGGCGTCATCCGGCTTGAGCACCGCGACCCCCATGAGGAGGTACCCGGCGTGGGCAATGCTGGAGTAGGCGAGCATGCGCCGGATGTTCTCCTGCTTGAGCGCAGCCAGATTGCCTGCGCTCATGCTGAGAGCCGAAGCGGCGGCGATGATCTCCTTCCACCCAAAGCCAGCCCCGTCCGGGAGGCCAGCGTAATCGGTGAAGCGAATCCTGAATTCCGGCCCGAAGGCCATCAAGAAGCGGATGCACACCGCGAACCCCGCGGCCTTCGAGGCCACTGAAAGATATGCGGTGAATGGAAGCGGAGCCCCCTCGTAAACATCCGGGCACCAAAAATGCATCGGAAAGGCGGCCATTTTGTAGGCGAAGCCCGCAAATACGAGGATGCTGGCCACCGCGAGGGCGGTGGCATTCATGCCGCTGGCGGTCACCGTGCTCGCGAGATCGTCCAGCGCTAGACTCCCCGTGAGTCCGTACACGAGGCTCAGGCCGAAAATCATGATCCCGGAGGCCACTGAACCGTAGATGACGTACTTGAGTCCGGCCTCGCTGCTGCGGCGATCCTGCTTGAAGTAGCCGACCGCGAGATAGCTCGCCATACTGGCGAACTCGATTCCGAGGTAAATCATCAGCAGGTTGGCCGAGGACGCCATGATCAGCATGCCCAGCGATGCAGCGACCAGCAGCGCATAGAACTCGCTGGTGCTGCGTTTGTTGAGCAGTGGCGACTGCATGCACATCGGCAAGACGACGAGCGAGGCCGCGAGGACGAAGAGCTTGAAGAAGGCGGCGAAGGGGTCGTTCACCAGCAGGGGTTTGTGAACACTGCCTTCGAGCCAACCAAACAGCGGGCTCGTGCCGGCCGGAAAGTTGACCACGATCCAAAGCGCGGCGAGCCCGAGCGCGAGGCCGGCGATCCACCCCGGAACGGCGGGGCGAATCCGCCGCCGACCGAGATCGCAGAGCAAAAGAGCGATGACCGCGAGAGAGAGGATGATCTCCGGCACGAAGCCGAGCATTCCCCTCTCTAAGAGGTCCTGAATCTGGGAGAGGCGATCACCCGTCAGTTGCATCGAGTCTCTCCTCAGATTCCGCTCTTGCCACCGGTCATGACGCTCAGGAGCGTCGTGAGGGTGGGGTTCATGTAGTCAAGGATGATCCAGGGCGCGACGCCGAACAGAATGCACATCGCGCCGAGCGGAACGAGCGAGAAGGTCTCGCGGGGCGCGAGATCGGGGTACGACTCGTACTCCTTCTTCTTGGGGGTACCGAGGTAAACCCGTTGTACGGTCCAGAGGATGTAACCGGCGGTCAAGACGACCGCGGTCATGCTCACGACCACGATCCAAAGCGGCAGACCATACGGAGAAGTGCTTCCGGCCCACGTGGAGTGCGATACGAAGGCGCCTTTGAAGACCAGGAACTCGGAGATGAACCCGTTCAGGCCGGGGAGCCCGAGGCTCGCGAAAAAGCCGACGATGGCAAACGCCGTGTAATAAGGCATCGACAGCCCGATGCCGCCGAAGTTGTCGAGATCACGATGGTGCGCTCGTTCGTAGATGACGCCGACGAGGAGGAACATCATCGCCGAGCTCACGCCGTGGTTGAACATCTGCAGAACTGAGCCCTGCATTCCCGCGGTCGTCATCGCGGCCATGCCCAGGAGCACGAAGCCCATGTGCGAAACCGACGAGTAAGCGACCAAGGACTTGAAGTCCTTCTGCGCCATCGCGCAGAACGCTCCGTAAACGATGTTGATACACCCGAGTAGCCCGATGACGAGGATGAATTCCTTCTCGCGTCCGGCCTCGGCGGTCATGGTGTAGTTGAATCGGAAGAGGCCGTAGCCTCCCATTTTCAGGAGCACGCCCGCCAGGACCACGGAGACCGCGGTTGGCGCCTGCACGTGGGCATCGGGCAGCCAGGTGTGGAACGGGAAGACCGGGACCTTGATTGCGAAGCCGATGAACAAGGCGGCGAAGATCCACTTCTGGAAACTCAGCGTGAAGGTGTCGCTGAGGGAGATCAAGGTGAGAATGTTGAAGGTGTCTTGCCCCTGATGCCAATAAAGGGCCAACATCGCCACCAGCATCAGCACCGAACCCACCAAGGTGTAGATGAAGAACTTGATGGCGGCGTAAACCCGATTCGGGCCGCCCCAATAGCCGATCAGGAAGTACATCGGCAGAAGGACGATTTCCCAGAACACGTAGAACAAGAAGAAGTCGAGGGCGCAGAAGACGCCGACCAACCCGGTCTCGAGCATCAAGAAGAGGGCGTAGTACGCCTTCACACCCTCCTTGACCCCGAAGCTGTACACGAAGCAGAGGACCCAGAGCAGACCGGTCAGGAACACGAGGGGCAAGCTGAGACCGTCCACCCCGAGGAAGTAATTGATGTTGAAGCCCGGAATCCACTTTCCGTGCTCGACGTAGCGCATGTTCTTGGTGATTGCGGCGTCCGCAGCGAGGGTGAGTTCCCAAGCATCGTGCCAACTATCCCGGGCGCCCGCGATTTTCGAGAGACTCTGCAGATCCGCCTGCGCGGCGAGCTTCGTCTTTTCGGAATCGGTGGGCTTCGCGGGATCGGCCGGCCTCCAATCGAGCAGGGCCGGCGCGTTGGTCTTCGGATCACGGAGCAGCCGCTGGATGGTTTCCTTGGCGGCCCCAGGGGCACTGGCCACCGCCGCCTGCGCCTTGTCGCGCAGGGTCTTGGCCGCCTCTTCTCCCCCGCCTTTGGCGTACCCGAAGGTCACCATGAGCATGGGAATGAACGCCGCAACCGCGAAGGCCGTCGCGGTCCACCGGATGAGCTTGGTGTTGTCCTTCGGCAGGGCAAGGACGACTCCCATGCCGACGAGGGGGAGGAAGATTGCGAGAGTCAGAAGCATGCGCGAGCTCTTTCTTCAGCCAGCCCCATGAAGCGGAGCCGGCTCCCTATTCAACCTTGACCGGCGAGGACGACCCAGATCAGGAGCACGCCCAATCCGAGCACGGTGTACTGGACATAGTCCTGGATCTTCCCGCTCACCATGCGGCGGAAGAAGTCGCCCAGGATCATCATGAATCCACCGGTACCGCGCACGCTCCCGTCCACGACGCGAGCATCGACTTGCCCAGTGAACCACGCAAAGTTGCGGCAGGAGGCGGCGGCCCCGTTGACGGTTCCGTCCACAACCTTCTTGTCGAATTCCTTCATGCCGATCGCCACGTCCTTGACGGTGGGAACGACCCGCTTGCAGTACGCCTCGTCGACGAAGTAGAGCCGACGGAGCACCTCACGGTAGGCCGCGAGCGGCTTGATCCCCGCCACGAAGTCGCGGCCGCGGTTCTTCACAAAGAAGAACCATGCCGCTCCCACCCCGAGCACCAACACCGCCAGCGAAAACGCCATGACGGGCAAGTGCACCGCGTGGTGCGCGTGGGCGAAGTCGTGGACCACGGCCGGGGCGCTGGCAGGAACATCGTGCTCGTGCGCGAGGTGGACCGCCTGCTCGGCAAAAATGGCCTTGCCTCGGTCCGAACCCGCTGGGCCAGTCATGAAGTCTTTGACCAACACCTGGTCGTTGACCCGCGACTGGAACCAATGCCCCCCGACCGCTCCGGGCGCCACCGGGGAGGCGATTCCACCGGAGATGATCGCCAGACTGGCCAAGACGACCAAAGGAATCACCATGGCTTTGGGTGACTCGTGGGCGTGTTCATGGCGGTGGTGGTCACCCGGCGGACCGTAGAAGGTGAGGAACAACAAACGGAACATGTAAAAGGAAGTGAGCAAGGCGGTGATGCCGGTGAGGGCGAACGGCAGCCAAGCGATCGGATGTTTGTGAAACACCCCAAACGCCGCGGCCTGGCCGAGAATCGCTTCCTTCGACAGGAATCCACTGAAGAACGGAGTGCCGGCGATCGCGAGACAGGAGATGAAGAAGGTGGCGAAAGTAATTGGCATCTTCTTGCGAAGGCCGCCCATGTCCTTCATGTCCTGGCTGTGCACGGCATGGATCACCGAGCCGCTGCCCAAGAACATGCAAGCCTTGAAAAAGGCGTGCGTGAACAGGTGGAACATCGCGGCCGTGATGCTGCCGACTCCCACCGCCATCACCATGTATCCGAGTTGGGAACAGGTGCTGTAGGCCAGGCCCTTCTTCAAGTCCTGTTGGACCAAGGCGATGGTGCCCGAGAACAGGGCGGTGATTCCGCCGATTCCGGCGACGACCCAAAGCGCGGGCGACGAGAAATAGTCGCCCCCGAGGTAGCCACTGCCAGCGAGCAGCGGGAAGGTTCGCACGATCATGTAAACGCCGGCCGCCACCATGGTGGCGGCATGGATCAGAGCCGACACCGGGGTCGGACCTTCCATCGCGTCGGGCAACCAAACGTGCAGGGGAAACTGCGCGGATTTGGTCACGCAGCCCATGAAAATGAGAATGCCCGCGGCGATCAACGCGGTCTCGTGGCCCACCCACGGTCCCTGGCCCTGCCCCAGCATCCCGATCGATTCCCAGATGCGGGGGAAAGACAGGACGCCTTCACCCGGCCACGCTTTCTGGATGGTTGCAATCACGAGGAAGATGCCGGCCATGAAACAGGCGTCGCCGATTCGATTCGTGACAAAGGCCTTCTTCGATGCGTCCCCAGCCGACTTCTTGGTGATGAAGAACCCGATCAAGAAGTAAGAGCAGACACCCACCAGTTCCCAGAAGACGAACAGCATCGCCAGGTTGCTGGTGACGATGAGCCCGAGCATCGAGAAGGTGAACAGCGAGAGGAAGTGAAAGAAGCGTGGATAGCGATCCTCGCCGTGCATGTACGAGGTGCTGTAGAGGTGCACCAAGAACGCCACCAGGGTGACGACGAAGAACATGATCACCGTGAGGTTGTCCACCATCACGTCGAAATCGAGGACGAAGGCGCTGGCTCCGGCTCCGATCTTGAACCAATTGGCGCTCCAGACGTAAGCCGGCGAGATTCCCCCGCCCATGAGGACCTCGGTCACGAGCAGCCACACCGAGAGCGCAAGGCTACCGCCCACCGCCACCAGGCTGATCTTGTCGGCCGAAGCGGGTAGCCGGCGCTTGAAAAGCGCATGAAGGAATTGCGAGGTCCACGCCGCCAGCGGAAGGGCGACGATCAGGAGCGACATCAGGATAGGAGCTGGCATGATCGGAGTTCGCTCCCCTATTCTTTCAGACTGTCCGCTTCGTCGATCAGCACACTGTCCGTGATGCTGAACACGTTGAGCAGGATGGCCAAGGCGATGGCCGCTTCCGCCGCCGCCAAGATAATGATGAAGATCGTGAAGATCTGGCCATCCAGGCGCCCCGCGGGCGCCGAATAGCGGTTGAAGGCGACGAAATTGAGCGCCGCCCCGTTGAGGATGAGTTCGACCCCGCACAACACGGCAATCGCGTTGCGCCGGGTGATGACGACCCCCATCCCGAGCGAGAAGAGAGCCGCGGCCACCATGAGATAGGCTTTGAGCCCGACATCAGGCATGGGATTGCTCCACTCTGCGGCGGGCGAGGTAGGCAGCCCCGCAGAGGACCACCAAGAGCAGGACGGAGATCAGTTCGAACGGCAGGACGTAGTCCGTCAGGAGGGCGGTTCCGAGATCCTGAGTCGTCGGGGTCGCCGACGCCGGACGTCGGCTAGCCCAGCCCACGCTGTTGATGACACTGGCCAGCACGAGGAAGAGCACCAAAGAGACACCCACCCCCGTCGCCATAGATCGGGTCGATTTCCGCTCGAGTTTCACGAGACCCGGATCCCGTTGCGTCATCATGATGCCGAACAGAATGAGAACGAGGATTCCCCCGATGTAGACGAGCACCTGAGTCAGCCCCAGGAAATCGGCACCAAGATGGAGGTAGAGGCCGGCGACCGCGCTCAAACTCGAGAGCAGCCAGAACGCGACTCGCACGACATCCCTGGCGATCAGCACCATGGCACCGGAGACCACCCCGGTCGCCGCCAGGGCATAGAACACGATGATTTCGAAATCGATATTCAAGGGTGGCTCTCTCTGTGCGGGTTCAAGACCCCGCCGCCGGCGGAGTTTCCTTCTTGCCCTTGGCCGCCGCCTTTTTGGCTTTGGCTTCCGCCTCGACGGCAACGATCAACTCGCGCGCCTCGCCTTCGCGGGCGCGATCCGCATCCGACCAGGGACCGTCGGTCAAGAGATTCTTGACGCCGTTCGCCCGCGAGAAACCGCTCACGTCGAACTCCTGGCCCATGTGGATGCACTCCTTCGGGCAGGGTTCGCAGCAGAGGTTACAAAAGATGCATTTGTTGAGGTCGAGGATGAACTTGGAGATGTAGGAGCCGTCCCCTTGCCACGCCCCGGCGAAGGGCTCGCGGGAACCGTCCATCTCGATGCAGTCGACCGGGCAAGCCTTCTCGCAAATATGGCAGTGGATGCACTTCTCGGTTTCGAGGTAGTGCACACCCCGGTGGCGATCCGGGATGTAGCGCTCCTTCGGAGCTCGGGTCTTCGAGCCGTACTCGATCGTGATGATCTCTTTCGGCCGGACCATGTATCGCCAGGTGATCCCCATGCCGACGACGATGGATTTCGCCGAGTCGCCGATCCGTTTGAAGTAACTCGCGAGTGCGCTCATCCGAATCGGCCCTTCAGCTCTTGTAGTTCGCGAGTTGATAGCTCTTGGTGCCGCGGATCGCGCCGCGGACCCAGATCCATCCCCCCACCGTTGCCACCAAGAAACACACGAGCCCCGAGATACTGCCGACCACCGGGAAAGCCGGTCGTTGGCTATCACCCATGAGATCCGCGGGCACTCCCGCGATTCCCTGCCAAAGCGCGGCCCCGATCAAGCAGACCATTCCGATCGGCACCATGACCTTGAGACAGAGGTACATCATCTGGTCCAGGCGGATGCGGGGAAGTGTCCAGCGGAGCCACATCTGGAGGAAGACCAGAGCGAACGATTTTGTGATGAGCACGATCGCGCCGACCAGGTTCGCGAGCAACGCGCTCTTGGCGACCCACGCATCGACGGGGGCGATTCCGGTGTACCACCCCCCGAGGAACATCACGACGGCGAGGGCGGACACCACGTACATCGCGGCATACTCGGCAATGAAGAAAATGCCGAATCGCATGCCCGAGTACTCGGTATGGAACCCGGATACGAGTTCCGACTCGGCCTCGGGAAGGTCGAAGGGCGCCCGTTTGCACTCCGCCAAACTCGCTATGTAGTAGGAAATGAACACGATCGGCATGAACGGATTGCGGAACACGAGCCAGTTCCAAAACATCCCGTTCTGACTCTCGACCATGCCGTTCAGAGAGAGCGTTCCCGCTACCACCGCGACCGTCACGAACGCGATGCCCATCGGGATTTCGTAGGACACGACCTGCGTGGCCGCGCGCACCGACCCGAAGAGCGACCACTTGTTATTGGAGGCCCAACCGGCGGCGATGACCCCGATCGCCTCGAGTGATCCCACTGCGGCCAGGAAGAAAATCCCAAGATCCAAGTCGGCGATGACGAGGTCCGGCCCGAAAGGCAGAACCGCGAAGCTCACGAAGGTTCCGGCAAAGGCGAGGATCGGCGCGAGCGCGAACAAAAAGCGGTCGGCTCCTTCCGGAATGATGTCTTCCTTGGCCAGGAGCTTGAGCCCATCGGCCAGAGTCTGCAGGACTCCGTGCGGGCCGACTTCCATCGGCCCGAGTCGGCACTGGATATGCGCCGAAACCTTGCGCTCGAGCCACACGAAGAACAGCGCCGCCACCGAGACGAAGACGGTGATTCCGACCGCCCAGGCCGCCGCGACCCCGATAAACTTGGGCAAGAACCCCGCATCCGGGTTGTCGAGGAGCCAACCGACAAAGGTGAAGAACTCCATGGCTAGCGGTCAACCTCCCCGAGAACGATGTCCATGCTGCCGATGATGGCGATGAGGTCCGCGACCATCGAGCCCCGGGAGATCTCCGGGATGACGCTGATGTTGTGGAACGACGGGGCTCGACACTTCACCCGATACGCGATGTCCTTGCCGTCGGAGACGACGTAGAAACCGAGCTCGCCTCGCGAGTTCTCGATGCGCGTGTAGGCCTCTCCCTTGGGCGGGCGTATCTTTCCTTTGATCTTGGGCGAACGATATTCGCCACCGGGAATTTTCGCGGCCGCCTGCTCGACGATTCGCAGGCTCTGCTCCATCTCGCGGATGCGGACAATGTAGCGGTCGTAACAGTCGCCGAGAGCTCCGGCCTCGCCCTGGCCGACCACCACATCGAAATCGAAGCGGTCGTAGATGCCGTAGGGCATGTCGCGCCGCAGATCCCGCGCGAGACCACTGCCCCGCAGGACCGGTCCCGTGCAGCCGTATTGGATCGCGGTTTCGGGACGCAACACTCCGACCTTGGCGGTTCGCCGGATGAAGATGTCGTTCTTCGAAAGCAGGTCGTCGTATTCGAGCGCTTTGGGCCGGAAGTAGGCGCAGAAGTCCTTGATGGTCTGCACCATGCGATCGTCGACGTCGTAGGCGACCCCACCTGGGCGGATGTAGTTGTAGTTCAGGCGCTGTCCGCAGATCGCCTCGAAGATGGAGAGAATCTTTTCTCGTTCGCGGAAGCAGTACAAAAACGGGGTGATCGCACCGATGTCCATTCCGTAGGTGCCGATCGCGAGCAGGTGCGAGGCGATTCGATTGAGCTCTTGGCAGATGATCCGGATGTACTGGGCTCGCTCCGGGATCACCAGATCAGGGAACAGCTTTTCGATGGCCATCGAAAAGCCCCAATTGTTGCCCATCGCGGTGAGGTAATCGAGTCGATCGGTGTAGAGAACCGACTGGAGGATCGACACGCTCTCGCAATGTTTCTCGAAGCAGCGGTGGAGATAGCCGACATGCGGCTCGCAATCGATGACCATCTCCCCGTCGGTGCGTACCACCACCCGGAGCACCCCGTGCGTCGCGGGATGCTGAGGCCCCATGTTGAGGAGCATTTCCTCGGTGCGGAGATCCCCGTCTTGGTCGAGCATGCGGCCGCGCGATAGCCCGGCCGGCACGGGGGTCAGGGTTCGGGCGGCTTCAGACGACATTGTTACGAACCCCGTGGTAGGTGTCGGGCGACTTGTAGTCCTTGCGGAGCGGATGGCCTTCCCAGTCTTCGGCGCACAAAATGCGCACGAGGTTGTGATGGCCTTCGAATCGGAAACCCAGAAGATCGTAGGCCTCGCGCTCGTGCCAGTCGGCGGTGCGCCAGATGTGCTCGACCGTGGGGATCACGGGATTCTCGTAGGGGACGCGGATGCGCACCGAAATCGAAAGCCGGGCCGCATCCATGCGCTCGACGTGGTAGATCGCGTCGAGGCCTTGCCCTTTGCCGCGATCGATTCCGGTCAGGCACGAGAGGTAATCGAGTCGAAAATCATCGCGCAGGCTTTGGGCCAGCTCGGGCCAAGTTGCCGGCTCGATACGCACGGAAGGCACGAGCCCGTTCTCATCGCTCTCGATGATCCGGGGCCCGAACTTCTGGCGGAGTTTTTCGAAGAGAGTGGACCGGTCCATGCGTTACTCCACGAGCAGGCTGGGACGAGCTCCCACGCGGTTGCGATCCAAGATGCGCTCCTTCGCGACCTTCTCCTGGATGCGGAACAGCCCCTCGAGCAGGGCTTCCGGACGCGGCGGGCAGCCCGGCACGTAGACGTCGACCGGCACGATGCGGTCGACTCCCTTGAGCACGTGGTAGCCGTATTTGATGTAGGGCCCACCAGACACCGTGCAGGCGCCCATCGCGAGCACGTACTTCGGCTCGGGCATCTGATCGTAGAGCCGCTTCACCCGGGGCGCCATTTTGTTCGTGACGGTCCCGGCCACGATCATGAGGTCGGATTGCCGTGGCGTGGCCCGGAACGGCCCTGAGCCGAATCGGTCGATGTCGTAGGACGAAGCTCCGGTGGCCATCATCTCGATGGCGCAGCAGGCGAGCCCGAAAGTCATCGGCCACACCGAATTCTTGCGAGTCCAACCGATCAGCTTGTCCACCTGGGTGATCAGGATGTTGTCGCGCAGCGACGCGGCCTGATCCAAGGGAGTGGAGAGCGCTTTGGGTTCAGTCATGAGTGTGACTCCGGGCCCCTCAGGGCGCGCGCAGTTCTCCCCGCGGGGCCGGTGGTACGACCGCGGCCTCGCCGCTCGAAGTCGACTTCACCCACTCGAGGTCCCCCTTCGCCCAGCAATAGACGAGCCCGACTCCGAGGATCGCGACGAAGACGAAGACTTCGAGGAAGGCGAAGAGCCCCCCGATCTTGGAGAAGTGATGGAAGACGGCGGCCCAGGGGAACAGGAACGCGACTTCCACCTCAAAGATCAAGAAGACCAGGGCCACCGTGTAGAAGCGCATGTCGAAGCGCACCCACGCCGAGCCCACGGCCGGCTCGCCGCACTCGTAGGTGGTTTCCTTCGCGGGATCCTTGATCCTGGGCGCGAGGATGCGGCTCAAGACCGCGACGTTCAAGATGACGAACGCGACGCCGAAGAGGAGACCGAACAGCACGTTGGCGTACTGGAAGCCCATCGATCACTCCGAAGTCTTCGCGCGGAGAACGCGGGGCCAGGGTAGGCACCCGCTCTGAGCGCTCGCCTCATCGGCCAGGGCTCACTGGATATGCTCGACCGGCGAGCGGCGGAGTTTATCAGCGGCTTCCGGGATCCACCACCGTCGATCACGGACGAATCGACACCGCCATTCCGTCGGCGACCCAATCAAAGACGGAGTGCAAATCTGCCGCATGCAGCCGCACGCAACCGTCGCTTTCGGCACGCCCGATCGAGCCGGGATCCACGGTTCCATGGATCCCCAGCGTGGTCGGCCGCCCCCCCGCGTGCAATCCGATCCAGCGGGAACCGATCAAGTGACCGCGCTCCCCGAACCGGATGACCCGCTTGGTCTGCGGATCTGTCCAGGGCGGATCCACGATCCTCTCCCCCACCGTGAAATCGCCGGCGGGCGTGAGGTCGCCTCTCCCGAGACCAACCGGGAAAGTGGCGACGCAGAACTCCCCCATCACCACGAAGAGCCGGAATGCGGATTGGTCGACCACCACCCGAATGGCGGCCTTGGGGACTTTGAGACGCTGGCCCGCCCGCAATCTTGCCGCAGGGATTTGGTTGATGGACTCGAGGAACCCGGGGGCAACGTCAATCCCTTGCTCGCGCAACCGCTTCGCGATTTTCCAGAAGCTGTCCCCCGCCAGGACGGAGATCTCGGAGAACCACGGAACCACGGCCGGCGTCCAGAGCATTTGATCCGACAGGGTTTGGAATCGCCCGATGCTCGCGGTGCGCTCCCCATCGGGGAGGTCCTCGCTCCAGATTCTTCGCGCCAACAGTTCCCACTCGTCCTCAGGCGGAAGGGTCTGAGCGGACAGTGCGGGAGTTGGCGGCGCTACGGGCAGCGGCCTCACCGATTCCATTTGTCGAAGGTCGACGTCGGGCGAGCCGGCCTGCAGCTCTCGATCGGGTGGCCACAGCGCCCACACCACGGCACCGCACAGCGCCAACGCCGACACCACCAACCAAAGCGGGCGGTCCGGTGACCTGGATGATTTCCTACGAGGTGCGATGGGATTGCTCACAAGTCTTCCCCGCCCGCGCGAGCGGGCGGGGGGAGCTCGAAATAGTCGAGGGGACCACCAACAGGCCGTCCGGTATGTCGAGCCCCCGAACCCTCAATCCGAGGGTGGAGACCTGGAGAGCGGCATCGCTGTTCCCGAATGGGCATCAGCGCCGTCCACCCCACGCGGCCTCCGGGGTAGATCTTCGTGGGTCGGGAGCAGTCGACCGAGACGAGCCGGGCAGACCCTCGACTGGAGTATGCTCCGACGGGAGGGGGAGCTTCAACCCTTACGGATGCGAGCCCCAAGTTTTTCTTCGCACATCACCATGATTTTGGCCATCTCCGCCTCGACGGCTTCGGCGGTCAGCGTTTCGGAATCGGAACGGAAGGTGAACCTGAGCGTCCAGCTCTTCATCCCCTCCCCCAAGTTCTTGCCTCGGTAGAGGTCGACCAGTTCGAATCCCTCGAGCCCGCTCGCCCCGACGCTCAAGAGCGCGCGCTCGAAACGAGAGTAGGGGGTCGCGTCGGCCACATCGACGGTCAGATCACGCGTCGACGCGGGGAACCGCGGCAACCCCCCAAAACCTTTCCACTCCCGCTTGAGAGCGCGCACCGCTTCGAGGTCCAGCTCCCAATAGACGGGGGCATCCTTCAGTCCGAACTCCTGAACTAGCTTGCGCGCGGGTCGGCCGAAGACGGCGATGCGGCGCGCACCGACCAGGACGGATGCCCGCTGGCCGAGTTCCAGGACGGCGTCGTCGGCAACGCCGATCTCGCATCCGATTCCGTGCGGTTCGAGAAGGCGGTCCAGAGTGAATCGTGCGTCTCGAAGATTGCCATCGATCAAACCGGCGAGGACCGGCAGTTCCTGGACGCCTCCGCTCGAAGTCTCGAGCGCATGCAAATTGGCGACCTCGAAGATCCACAGGTCCCGGTTGCCCTGATCGGCGTTGTGTTTGCGAACCCGAAGGAGGCTCCCGAGCGGGCTGCGCCGCAATCCGCTCTCGCCGCTCCGAATCGGGGCCCGCACCGACAACCCCTCACCGTCCAAGAGAAAGCGCGCCTCGCTGGCCGCGCCTTCTTTCACGAAGTCCGGAGTGAGCACTTCGGTGTAGCCGAGGGTCACCAACCGGTCGCGGAGATCCTCGCGAATCTCCCGATTCGGATGCGGGCGGATCATCCGCACCGGCATGCGCGGCTCCGAGGAGAGGGCACTCAGGTCCGAGAGGCGCACCACCTCCTCCACCAGGTCGATTTCGCGAGTGAGGTCGCGCCGGAAGCTCGGCGGAGTGCAGAGCAAGAGCCCCGACCGCTCGTGAACCGCGACTCCGAGTGCCGTGAGCCGGTGGCGGATCGTGTCCTCGGACACTTCCGCCCCCAAGACTCGACTGACCCGAGTCGGCCTGAGCGCAATCGCCGCCGGAGTCTCTCCCGGCCCCCCGAGGTCGATCTCGGTGGTACAGAGGGTGCCACCGGCGACTTCCATGATGAGGCGGGCAGCGCGCTCCGAGGCGATCAAACTCCGCGCGCGGTCGATGCCTCGCTCGAATCGGTAGCTCGCGTCGGAGCGCAATTGATGATGACGCGCCGACCGACGGATTCCCCCGGGCGCAAAGAACGCGGACTCGAGCGCGATCCGTTGGGTCGCATTCGAGACTTCGGACTCGCGTCCGCCCATGATCCCGGCCAGACCCACCGGTCCTGCCGTATCGGCGATGACGAGATCCTCGGCGCGGAGCACGATAGTCGTCCCGTTGAGGAGGTCGAGCTTCTCACCGGCCCGGGCTCGCCGCGCTTCTATGGTCGCACCGCGGAGTCGATCCAGATCAAAGGCGTGCAGGGGCTGGCCGCACTCCCAAAGCACGAAATTGGTGACGTCGACCACATTGTTCACGGGTCGAAGCCCGATCGCGGTCAACCGTTTCACGAGCCACTCGGGAGAGGGCGCAACCTTCACGCCTTCGATCACGCGGACGGTGAGGCGCGGACAAAGATCCGGCGCGCCCAGCTTGACCGAACAAACCTCGGCGGTGGGTCGCCCCCTCGCCACTGCGATGGACTCGGGAAGCACGAGCGTGGCTCCGGTGACCGCCGCCACTTCTCGCGCCAGGCCCCCGTGACAGAGTTCATCGGGGCGATTGCTCGTCACTCCCGCTTCGAGGATCCAGTCGTCACCGGCCGAAACCAGGTGAGACTCCACCTCGGTTCCGGAGAAGGTCAAGACGTCGGCCATCTGCTGGGGCGTCAGCCGCACCTGCGGAAGGTAGTCCATGATCCACTGGAAACTAGCCTTCACGACGCTCCCTCCATCTGCTGGAGGAATCGAAGGTCGTTCTCCGTGAACAAGCGGATGTCCTTCACTCCGAAGCGACGCATCGCCAATCGCTCCAGGCCCAGGCCGAACGCGAACCCACTCCACTCTTCGGGGTCGAGGCCGACCGCGGCGAGCACGGCGGGGTCGACCATGCCGGAGCCCCCGACTTCCATCCAACCTCGTCCAGGCATGCGCACGTCGATTTCGGCGCTTGGCTCCGTAAACGGGAAGAAGGAGGGACGCAGGCGGAGTTCGATCCCCTCCCCGAGCAGCGATTGGAAAAGACTGATGAGGGTCGCCTTCAGATCCGCCATGGACAAGTTGCGGTCGATCGCGAGCCCTTCGACCTGATGGAACATGTAGAAGTGGGTCGCATCCACTTCGTCGGGGCGAAACACGCGGCCGGGCGCGCACACCCGATAGGGGGGCTTTCGACTCCGGTCCCGCATGGTCCGGATCTGGACGGTCGAAGTCTGAGACCGAAGGAGATACGGCACTCCGGCCAAGTAGAAATTGTCCGACTCGTCGCGGGCTGGGTGGTCGGCGGGAATGTTGAGAGCCACGAAGTTGTGGAACTCGTCTTCGATCTCCGGGCCCTCGGTCGGTTCGAACCCGAGCGAGCCCAAGACCTGCACCACCCGCCGTTCCATGCGCGTCAGGGGATGCAACCGGCCAACCCGACCTCCGACTCCGGGAAGGCTGATGTCCTCCCCGAGCGACGCCAGGGTCGCGGGACCGAGGAGCGCCGATTGCTCCGCGAGCAGCGCCTCCAACTCGATCTTGAGGACGTTGATCGCCTGGCCGACTTCCCGCTTTTGGTCCTTGGCAGCCGAAGCGAGAAGTCCCATCAACTTCGGGAGAGATCCGGTCTTGCCGAAGATGGAGCTCTTCGCCTTGGCGAGAGACTCGGCGGTGACCGCACCCCGCAATTCCGAGCGGGCCTCCTCGCCGACCCGACGGATCGTCTCTAGAGGCCCCGGCTCGGAAGCGTTCATCAGCCGACGGCCTTCTTCGCGGTCTCGACCAGAGCGGCGAAGCCCTTGGGATCGTGGATGGCAAGCTCCGAGAGCTGCTTGCGGTCGATGACCACACCGGCCTTCTTCAGGCCCGACATGAGCTTCGAATAGGTCATGCCCAAGGGGCGCGACGCCGCGCTGATGCGCAAGATCCACAGGCGGCGGAAGTCGCGCTTCTTCAGGCGGCGGTGAATCTTCGCGTAGCGGTCGGCCCGCTGGGTGAATTCCCGAGCAATCCGGTAGAGCTTGCTCTTAGACCCGCGGTAGCCCTTGGCCCGCTTGAGGATACGCTTGACGCGACGCTTTCTCGGAACACCACTGACAGCTCTCATCTTCGATCACTCCGCGCGGTCACCGGAAGGGTGCTCGCGATGCAAGTCCGACGGGGTTTTTCCAGTCGGCGATTCCATAGGGGGTAAGCCGGGAACATCAACCGCGCAGGAGATTCTCCACGGTCTTCTTGTCGGCCTTGGACACGAGCGTGCCCTTCCGAAGCTTGCGAACCCGCTTTCCGCTGAAGCTCACCATGAGATGGCTCTTGCCGGATCGGGTGCGTTTGATTTTGCCCGTGCCCGTCACGCGGAAGCGCTTGCGGGCCGCTTTGTTGGTCTTGAGTTTCGGCATGTTTTTCCTTCCACTCCCCTCAGGATCGGCGGGGCAGCGGATTCATGATCATCACCATGCGCTTACCGTCGAGCCGGGGTGGACGCTCCACCTTGGCCAGGGTGGCCAGCTCTTGGGCGATGCGCTGAAGAAGTTTCAATCCGATTTCGGAGTGCACGACCTGCCGTCCTTTGAACTGCAGCATGACACTCACTTTGTTGCCTTCCTCGAGCCACCCGCGGGCCTGCCGCAACTTGGTCTCGAGGTCGTGATCTTCGGTCTGGGGGCGCACGCGAAGTTCTTTCACTTCGATGACGTGCTGCTTCTTGCGGGAGTCGGTGGCCTTCTTCTTGGACTCGTACTTGAATCGTCCGTAGTCCATGATGCGGCAGACCGGAGGAACCGCCGTGGGGCTGATTTCCACCAAGTCGAAGCCGCGTTCACGGGCCAGAGCTCTAGCCTGATCCGCGGTCATCACGCCCATCTGCTCGTTGTTTTCGTCGAGCAGTCGGACCTCGGGAACCCGGATCATGTGATTGATTCGGTGCAGCGGACGTGGTGGGCCTCCTCGGCCCCGATCCATCGGTCCGTTCACGAGCGTTCACCCCAGGTCAACATCATTGTTTGCGATTCTCCTGATCACGGAAGAGTTCGAGCAGCCGGTCGATCGAGATACTCCCTCGGTCGATGTCCGGTCGCTCCCTGAGCGCCACGGTCTGGTCCGCAATTTCCTTCGCGCCGACGACCAGCACGTAGGGAATGCGCGCCAAGCGGGCGTCCCGGATCTTCGCTCCGGTCTTGGAATTCGAGAAGTCCTCGTCCACCCGGAAGCCGGCCTCGCTCAGGCGAGCGGTCAGACTTTGCGCGTAGGGAACGTGGTCGTCGTTGATGGTCAAAACCCGCGCCTGCACCGGCGAGAGCCAGAACGGGAACTGCCCGCTGTAGTGCTCGATGATGATGCCGATGAAACGCTCGAGCGACCCGAGGATGGCGCGGTGGATCATCACCGGCCTCGCCTCGGATCCTTCGGAGGTGATGTACTTGAGATCGAATCGTTCGGGCAGATTGAAGTCGAGTTGGATGGTTCCGAGCTGCCATTCGCGGCCGATCGCATCCAGCACTCGGAAGTCGATCTTCGGCCCGTAGAAGGCGCCATCGCCCGGATTGATCGTGTAGTTCACGCCGCTGGCCTGGAGCGCTCCCGCCAAGGCCGATTCCGCCTTCTCCCACACCTCGGCCGACCCGATCGAGGCGGCGGGGCGAGTGCTCAGGGCCACCCGCACCTCCGGGAATCCGAACAGGCCGTAGACCTCGTTGATCATGGCCAAGAGCCGCCCGACTTCGGCCTGGATCTGCTCCGGCGCCGCGAAGATGTGGGCGTCGTCTTGGCAGAAGGTGCGCACTCGAGTGAGTCCGGCGGTGGCGCCCGAACGTTCGTAGCGGTGGAGTCGACCGAAGTCGGCAATGCGCAAGGGTAGTTCGCGGTAGGAGCGACGCTCCATCCCGAAGATGAACGTATGCGACGGGCAGTTCATGGGCTTCACCGCGCACTCGCGCTCGTCGATGATGGTGAAGTACATGTTCTCTTTGTAATGCTCGTAGTGGCCGGAGGTGTGCCAAAGCTGCGAGTCGAAGACCTGCGGAGTGATGACTTCCTGGTACCCGTAGCGGACATACAAGTCCCGCATGAGGCGAACGAGCCGGTTGTAGATGACCGTGCCCTTCGGCAGGAAGAACGGGCTGGCCGGGGCCACCGGGTGCATCATGAAGAGCCCGAGCTCTTTGCCCAGCTTGCGGTGGTCTCGCTTCTCGGCCTCCTCGATCCGATGCAGGTACTCCTTCAAGTCCTTTTCGCGCGCGAAGGCCGTGCCGTAGATGCGCTGCAACATCGCGTTGTTTTCGTCGCCTCGCCAATAGGCGCCAGCAGTGCGCAGCAGCTTGAACGCCTTGACGTAGCCGGTCGAAGGGACGTGCGGTCCCCGGCACAGATCTTCGAACTGACCGTGCCGGTAAAAGGTGACTTCCTCCCCGATCGGCAGGCCGTCGAGAATTTCCGCCTTGTAAACATCGCCGTGGTCACGAGCCTTGCGGGTCTCGTCGGCCCGATCCACCGAGCAGCGTTCGAACGGGCGATCCTCCTTCACGATCTTGGCCATGGCGGCTTCGATCTTTGGAAGGTCGTCCGGAGTGATCCGGTGCGCTAGGTCGACGTCGTAGTAGAAGCCCTCTTCGGTCGCCGGTCCGATCGCCAACTTGGTGTCCGGCCAAAGGCTCAGCAGAGCGTCCGCCAGGATGTGCGCGGCAGAGTGACGGATGACCTGCCAGCCGTCTTTCGAGTCGGCAGTCACGATTTCCAGGCGGGCATCGCGGCGGAGGGGCGTGCGGAGATCCAGGATCGCGCCTTGGCCGTCGATACGACCGCCGACGCAGGCTTTGCCGAGGCCTTCTCCGATCGAAAAGGCCACTTCACGGATCGTGGTCCCAAGCGCAAAGCTGCGCGGGACCCCATCCTTGAGGGTCACGGAAATGACCCCAGAAGTGTTGGTTTCTGGCATACGCTCTCGTTTCCTGGCGCCCCAAGGACGCCTGCCCGGACCGAAGCCAGGGCGAACCGAGTCGGAATCGTGGGCCCGAGGGCCATCCGACCGGAAAAGACCGCGAAGGTCGTCACGTGGCGATCAGGGCAGAGCGTCCCCCTGGCACCAACGCGCCTGGGGTCTTATCAGCGCCCCCGCCCGTCTGTCAAGGCTCGGGTGGTCCCCGCCGCTGGAACAGGATGCCGAGCTCATCGAGTTGGCGCTGGTCGGGAACCGACGGCGAGTCGGTCATGAGGCAGGAACCACTGGCCGTTTTCGGGAAGGCGATCGTGTCCCGGAGGGAGCTGGCCCCGGTCATGATCATGACCATTCGATCGATCCCGAGGGCGATCCCGCCGTGGGGCGGCGCCCCGTAGTCGAGGACCCGGAGGAACCACCCGAACTTGCCCTCGGCCTCTTCGCGGGTCAGGCCCACGTGCTCAAAAATGCGTGACTGAATTTCCGGTCGGTGGATGCGGATCGACCCGGAGGCGATCTCGTTTCCGTTCAGGACGAGGTCGTAGAGCACCCCGGTCACCTTCGACAAGTCCTCGCCCGGAGCGGGAAGTTCCTGTCTTGGTGCGGTGAACATGTGGTGCATCGCCTCCCATCGCTTTTCGTCGGGATTCCACGCGAAGAGAGGGAAGTCGGTAATCCACAGAAGGTGGGTCTTCGACCGATCGATCAGGTCCAACGCACGTCCGAAATGGAGGCGCACTTGCCCGATGGCGGTGAGGGCGATCTCGAAGCGGTCGGCCCCGAAGAGGAGCAGGTCGCCGGTTCTTGCGTTCAGTTTGGCCCGCAGAACTGCGAGTTCCGCCTCCGTGACGAACTTGGAGATTCCGCCCGTCGCTCCTCCGTCGGTGAGCTTCAGCCAGGCGAGCCCCTTTGCTCCGTACGACTTGGCCACCCCCTCCGCTTCATCGATGAGGCGGCGAGGGATCGCTTCCGCGTCGGGAATGCGCAGGACGGGAATGCACCCATGGGGCTTGGCCAGGGCCTCCTGGAACACCCGAAAGTGACTCCCCCGCAACTCGTCGCTCACCATCGCCAACTCAAGCCCGAAGCGCGTATCGGGCTTGTCGCTGCCGTAGCGGGTCATCGCTTCGTGGTAGGTCAAGTGCGGGAACGGCGCCGACACTTTTTGTCCGAGCAGTTCGTCGTACAGGGTCATCATGAGGCGTTCGATGACCCGGAACACGTCCTCCTGGCGGACGAACGACATCTCGACGTCGAGCTGGGTGAATTCGGGTTGACGATCCGCGCGCAGATCTTCATCGCGGAAGCACTTGCAGATTTGGAAGTACCGGTCGAGCCCCGACACCATCAGCGTCTGTTTGAAGAGCTGAGGCGACTGCGGAAGACCGTAAACCGTGCCCGGCTGCACCCGGCTCGGCACCAGGAAGTCGCGCGCCCCTTCCGGTGAGGTTTTCATCAGGATCGGAGTCTCGATCTCGATGAATTGCTGATCCTGCATGACCCGCCGGATGAGCCCCGTCATGCGCCCGCGGAACTCGATCGCGTTCAGGGCAGGCCGGCGTCGGAGGTCCAAGAAGCGATACTCAAGCCGCAATTCCTCGCGTGTCTTCGAATCGTCGACGATCTCGAAGGGCGGCGTCTTGCTGCGGTTCAGGAGTTCGACATCCAACGCCTCCACCTCGATTTCGCCCGTGGGCTTGGCGGCGTTCTTGGCGTCCCCCGGCCGCAGCCGGACCTGGCCGCCGACGGCGACGACAAACTCGGCGCGGAGTTCCCGGACGAGCGGGTGACGCTCGGGATCGACCACCACTTGGGTGTAGCCGTAACGATCGCGGAGCTCCAAAAACAAAAGCCCGCCGTGGTCGCGGACGGAATCGACCCAACCGTTCAGGACCACCGACGATCCCGCATCCGACGCTCGAAGTTCTCCGCATGTGCGGGTGCGCTGCAGGCGCATGATTCAATCCTCCGCGGCCGTCCCGGGTTAGGGATGGCGGACGATGGTACGTGGAGATGCCCCGGCCAAAAAAGGCGAGGCTGCGACCCCGAAGGATCGCAGCCTCGATTCCGTCTTCTCGAGAAAGGTCTCAGGGATGCCGCGAGTCTCTCGCGGGCCTGAGGTCCCGCACGATTTTCTTGCGAACAAGGGCGCGGGCGAGAGCCGCCTCCGCCCGCACCAAGTCGAGGTCTCCGGCTTTGGACTTGAGGCGCTCGCGCGCCCGTCGCTCGGATTCCTCGGCCCGTTTCAGGTCGATGGTGTCTTCGGGCTCACCGACATCGGCAAGCACGCGGACGTGGTTGTGGGTGACCTCGACGAAGCCGTCGCCCAGCATGAGCCAGGACTTGGTTCCGTCCGCCTTCACCACCTTGGCCGGCCCGATTTCGAGGGTGGCGACCAAGGGGGCGTGGCCGGCCAAGACACTCATGGCACCGTCTTCGGCAGGCAGAGTGACACTCTGCACGTCGCCGTCGAACACCGTGCGTTCGGGAGTGATGACTTCGAGTCGAAAGACCTTCATGATCACCCTTGGGCGCGGATCTTTTCCGCTTTGGCGAGCACGTCGTCGATGCCACCCACCATGTAGAAGGCATCCTCGGGCAGGTCGTCGTGTTTGCCCGCGACGACTTCGGCGAACGAGCGCACCGTGTCGGCGACCTTGACGAACTTGCCCGACTGGCCGGTGAACTGTTCGGCCACGAAGAACGGTTGGGAGAGGAACTTCTGGATGCGACGAGCGCGGGCCGCCAGGGCTTTGTCGTCTTCCGAGAGTTCGTCCATGCCCAGGATCGCGATGATGTCGCGGAGTTCCTGGTATCGCTGCAGGATGCGCTGCACCTCGCGAGCGACTCGGTAGTGCTCATCACCGACGATCAAAGGATCGAGCACGCGCGAGGTCGAACGCAGGGGATCCACCGCGGGGTAGATGCCGAGTTCGGCGAGCGAACGCTCGAGGGCGATGGTGGCGTCCAAGTGCGGGAACGTCGCAACCGGCGCCGGGTCGGTGTAGTCGTCGGCCGGCACGTAAACCGCTTGCATCGACGTGATCGATCCCTTGTCGGTCGAAGTGATGCGCTCTTGGAGAGCACCCATCTCCGAAGCGAGGGTCGGTTGGTAACCCACCGCGCTCGGCAGACGACCGAGGAGAGCCGACACCTCGGACCCGGCCTGCACGAAGCGGAAGATATTGTCCACGAAGAGCAGCACGTCCTGCCCCTGGTCGCGGAAGTGCTCGCACATGGTCAGGGCCGACAGTGCGATGCGCAGGCGTGCCCCGGGCGGTTCGTTCATCTGGCCGAACACGAGCACGGTGTTCTTGATGACCCCCGACTCGTTCATTTCCAGATAGAGGTCGTTGCCCTCGCGGGTTCGCTCCCCCACTCCGGCGAACGCCGAGTAGCCGCCATGTTCGGTAGCGACCGAGCGGATGAGCTCCTGGATCAGCACCGTCTTTCCGACGCCGGCGCCTCCGAAGAGTCCGATCTTTCCTCCCTTGGCGAAGGGAACGAGAAGATCGATGACTTTGAGGCCGGTTTCGAAAATGTCCCGGACGGCGCGCTGGCGCTCGAAGGTCGGCGCGGCCTGGTGAATCGGGCGCGTCTCGGTGGCCGTACTCGGGCCCTTTCCGTCGATCGGCTGCCCGAGCAGGTTGTAAATGCGGCCCAGGACGGCCTTGCCAACCGGCACGCTGATCGGCGCCCCGGTATCCGTCACCGCCATGCCACGAACCAGTCCGTCCGTCGACGCCATGGCGATGGTGCGGACCCGGTTGTCTCCGAGGTGCTGGGCGACCTCAATGGTCACATCGATGCCACCCTTTTGGTCCGTGATCTTCAGCGCGTTGTAGATCGGCGGCAGGACCCCCGAGTCGAATCGGACGTCCACCACCGGACCCACGACTTCCACGATTTTCCCGGTGTTCATGCTCACTGACCTTTCAGGGCCTCGGCCCCGCCGATGATCTCCAGGAGTTCTCCCGTGATCCCCGACTGGCGGGCCTTGTTGTATTCCATGGTGAGCTGCTGGCTCATGCCGTCGGCGTTGTCGGTGGCATTCTTCATGGCCATCCGACGCGAGGCGAACTCGCTCGCCAACGACTCGAGCACCGCAGCGAAGAGCTGCATTTCCAGATAACGCGGCAGGAGACGCTCGAGGATTCGCTCCGGCGAAGGCTCCATCAGGTAGTCGGTCGTGGGTGCATCAGCTCCCACGGTCGGCCGGGGTACCGGAAGCAGAGTCTGCAGGGTCGGCTTGAACGACGCCATGCTCTTCATCCGGGTGTACAGCACGTTCACCCGCTGCACTTCCCCACCTTCGAAACTCCTCGTGAGTTGGCCCATCACTCGCTTGACGGTGCGGTAGTCCAACTTCTCGACCGCCTCGGGGTAGGCCGCCTTCAGGTCCGTTCCCTTCAGCTTGGTGACGAACATCTGGGCCCGGCGACCGAAGACGTAGAGCCGAACCTGGCGCTTCTCGGCCTCCGCGGCGCGCAGGTGCTGCACGAGGGTCCGGAAGAGATTCGAGTTGTAAGACCCGCAGAGTCCCTTGTCCGCCCCCACGACCACCAGCGCTTCCGCCGTGCAGGTCTCGGGCACCAAAAGCAGCGGCGAGACGAGTTGGTCGGCCACCCCCGCCACCCGCTGCATCATGGATTCGATGCGGCTGGCAAACGGACGGGTCGCCAAGGCTCGATCCTGAAGGCGGCGGAGTTTGGTCGCGGCGACCATCTCCATCGCTTTCGTGATCTTCTTGATGTTCTTGACGCCCTTCAGGCGTCGTTTGAGTTCACGGACTCCCTTCATGTGCGGTCACCGCCTCAGGCGAGAAAGGTCCGATTGAACTCTTCGATGCCGGCCTTGAGCTTCTCCTCGATCTCGGGAGCGAGCTGTTTCGTGGTGGAGATCGAGGTCGGCACCTCGGGGTGAGCCAAGCGCATGTGCTTCAGGAACTGCTCTTCCCAGGCCTTGATTTTGGCGACCGGGACCTTGTCCAAGTAGCGATTGACGCCGGCGTAGATGACCATGACCTGGTCCTCCACCGAGGCGGGGCGGTACTGCGGCTGCTTCAGGATCTCCACGAGGCGTTCGCCACGCGTGATGGTGGCGAGCGTGGCCTTGTCGAGATCGGAACCGAATTGAGCAAAGGCCGCGAGTTCGCGGTATTGCGCCATCTCCAGGCGGAGGCGGCCGGCGACCTTCTTCATGGCCTTGGTTTGCGCAGCACCGCCGACGCGGGATACCGAGAGACCGACGTTCACGGCGGGGCGAATGCCGGCGTTGAACAGGTCCGCCTCGAGGTAAACCTGGCCGTCGGTGATCGAGATCACGTTGGTCGGGATGTACGCGGTCACGTCACCCTGTTGGATCTCGACGACAGGCAGAGCGGTCAAACTTCCGCTGCCCTTTTCCTTCGACATCTTGGCGGCGCGTTCGAGCAAGCGCGAGTGGAGGTTGAAGATGTCACCCGGGAAGGCCTCGCGGCCCGGCGGGCGGCGGAGCAGCAGCGACACTTGGCGCCATGCGGTCGCGTGTTTGTACAAGTCGTCGTACATGACCACCGCGTGCTGGCCCTTGTCCCGGAAGTACTCACCCATGGCGCAGCCCGCGAACGGGGCCAAGAACTGCATGGCCGCCTGCTCGGACGCCGGAGCGCTCACGATGATGGTGTAATCCATCGCGCCCGCTTCTTCGAGCGCTCGCTGCACCGACTTCACGGTGGACATCTTTTGACCGATGGCCACGTAGATGCAGATCATGTTCTGACCCTTTTGGTTGATGATGGCATCCACCAAAAGTGCGGTCTTCCCGGTCTGACGATCCCCGATGATCAGCTCGCGCTGGCCGCGGCCGATCGGAATCATCGCGTCGACGGCTTTGATGCCGGTCTGCAATGGCTCGTGCACCGGCTGGCGCTCGACCACGTTGGGGGCCGGGGCCTCGATGGGCGCCAGGCGCTCCGGCTTGAAGGCGGGCTTCCCGTCCACCGGCTGACCGAGGGCGTTCACCACGCGCCCGATGAGGGATTCCCCCACCGGAACCGAGATGATGCGACCGGTCCCCTTGACGGTGTCTCCCTCTTTGACGAGGCGGTCGTCGCCGAGAAGAATCGCGCCGACGTTGTCTTCTTCGAGGTTGAGCGCGATCCCGTAGACCCCGTTCGGGAACTCGAGCATTTCGCTGACTTTGCAGTCGCGCAGCCCGTGGATGCGGGCGACGCCGTCACCCACCTGCAGCACGGTGCCGACGGTTTCGACGGCAACTCCGCTGTCGAGGCCCGCAATCTGCGCCTTCAGGATCGAGGTGATCTCAGCCGGACTGATGGACATCGGTCACTCCGTAAGCCCAGGAACTCTTTCTCATGCCTTGGCGACCGGCGCTTCGCGCAGGCCACGGGCGATTCGATCCAGGCGACTCTGGATGCTCCCGTCGATGAGACGGGAGCCGATGAGGAAGCGGAGACCGCCCAGAAGCTCGGGCACGACGCGCGCCTCGAGCACGACCGGTTGACCGGTCGCCTCCGCAACCTTTTGTCGAATGGCCTCGGCCGTCTCCGCGGAAAGTGCGGAGGCGGACGACACCTCGACCCTGAGGATTCCCGACCTCGCTTCGTGCACGTCGAGGTAGGTCCGGAAGAACTCCTTGAGCTCATCCGCCCTCCCGTTGCGCACCATCAACACCAGCGTGTTGCGAACGAGGTCGTGGCGGCCCCGCAAAGGTCCGCTCACGAGGGAATCCACTTTGACCTCGGGGCTGATGCGAGGGTGGAACAAGCGGGATACGAGGCCAGTGTCGGACTCGAGGGCGACTTTCGTGCCCGCGAGGTCGGCGAGGACCAGGTCCAATAGGCCCGCTTCCTTGGCGGCGGAGTAGAGCGCCTCCGCGTACCTGATTGCCACACTTTGGTCAGCCATGGGAGTCGCTCACGAGCGGTGGACCTTGACCTTTTCGAGAAGCCGATCGGCTTCCTTCAGATGGTCTTCGCGACCGACTTCGCGTCCGACGAGACGGCGGCTGATCTCCACGGAGAGATCCACCACTTGATCCCTGATCTCGCGAATGGCTTGCGCCTTTTCGGCTTCGATCTGGGCGTGAGCCTTTTGAATCATCGACTCGGCTTGGGCCCGGGCCTGCGACTCCAGGTCCGTCTTGAGTTTGGCGGCTCGAGCTTCGGCCTCGGCCAGCATCGACTTGGCCGAAGCCGATGCCTGGTCGAGCTCGCGCTGCAGCTTCGCTCGGGACTCGTCGGCGGTGCGACGGGCCTCCTCGGCGCTGGCCAAGTCCGACTGGATCTTCTTCTCGCGCTCGTTCACGGTCTTCATGAGCGGTCCCCACACCTTCCAAAGCAGGATGGTGAAGAGCAGCCCGAAGATCACGACCTGCCAGAAGAGCAGCGACTTGTTGCCGATATCGATCGGATTGAACGGGCCATCCGGCCCTCCGAGGAGGAGGAACGGATCTCCCGCGAGCCACCAAGCAGTCATGCGAGACCTCTAAGAACGCGGGTGCCACGTCGGCAACCGCGGGACGAGGAAGCTAAACCCTTACCCGACGGGCGATCACTTGGTCGCGATCATGCACACGATCAGAGCGAAGAGCGTGAAGCCCTCGATGAGCGCGGCCGCGATGATCATCGAGGTGCGGATGGCTCCCCCGGCTTCGGGCTGGCGAGCGGTGCCTTCCATGGCAGCCGTCGCGAGACGACCGATGGCGAAGGCGCCACCGAGGACGACGATGCCCGCGCCCACCGCCACGAGGGGACGGAGGAGGTTGGTGTCGTGCTTCGCCTCTTCGGCCACTACTGCCGCGGGGCTGGTGGGCTCGGCCGCGATGGCCGGGGCCGCGAGGATTCCGAACGCGATGGTGGCGGCGAGGACGATGCGCAGCGACTTCTCGAGCGAGGACGTCATGACAGCGGTTCTCCTTGGATGACGATCAGAATTTGGTGACCTGAGGCGGGCTCTCACGCCCACCCCCCAGTCTGTGCTCGGGCTCAGTGCTCGGGATGGACCATCCCCCCGATGAAGAGCGCCGAGAGCATAGTGAAGACGTAGGCCTGGAGGAACGCGACGAGCAACTCCAGGAAAGACACGAAGAGCGCCAAGGGCACGGACAAAAACGCGCCGACGAGGTAGCTCTTGAACACCCAGACCATGCCGATGAACGCCCCGATGACCAAGTGGCCCGCGATCATGTTCGCGAAGAGACGCAGCATCAGCACGCCGTGTTTGACGAAAAAGCCGATGAACTCGAGCAGGAACAACAGGGGCACCACCAGCTTTGGCACGCCGCTCGGAACGAAGAGCTGGAAGAAGTGGCCTTTGTGGATGACCACGCCGCTCACGAGGGAGACGAGGAGCACGATCGCGGCCAAAGCCCCGGTGATGAGGATGTTCGAGGTGGCGGTGCCGCAGCTGGGCACGAGCCCGATGAGGTTCATCGTGAAAATCGAGACGAAGAGGGTGCAGAAGAACGGGACGTAGTGGTCGCCATGGTGCGTTCCCATGACGGGGCGCACGAGTTCGTCGCGGACGAAGAGCAGGATGCTCTCGAAGGCGTTGCGGAAGAACCCGCGGGGAACGAGGTTCGTCTTGTTCGCCACGAGACCGGCCAGGATCACGAGGATGCTCGAAATCAGCATCATGGCCTGGAAGGTGGTGACGGGCAGGCCCATCCAATTATCGTGATCGAGGGCATGCTTGAACACGAAGTCGAAGGGATCGGCCCCCGCTCCGGGCTCACCGCTCGCGAGTACGAACATGCTCACCACCTCCGGTACTCGAACCCGCCACCAGGCGCTTTCGTCGGTGCTCCTCGTCCGAGAAGCGGACCAGGAGAGCCACGTGGTGCGCCGAAAAGACCAAAAATGCTGCCCCCACCGCGAGGAGGAAAGCATCCAAATGGCGTTCCCTTGCGAGGATCGCCACGCCGATCACGCCCCCAAACCACCCCAGCTTGAAGAGGGACGCTATCCCCCACCAAAGCAGGAATCGTTCCGGAACCGCGAGTAGACCAATCGCGAGAAGGACGTAGATCACCACATCGGCCAAGGCCGTGATCCAAATCCCTTCAAGGATCGCGTTCGCGACCCCCGACTGGCCCGCCCACTTTTCGATGCCGTATCCCAGAACCGAAAGCACCCCGCCGACCAAAAGCCAGCCGGCGGTGAACCGGACTGGTCTTAGGCGAATCAAGGTTTCGAGTCCTGGCGACCCTCGCGCGCTTCGACCGCATTCACGGTCTTCAAGAGTTCGTAGGTCGCCATTCCCACTCCGAGCAGGGCGCCGACGATCAAGAGCCAGGGGGCGGATTCGAGACGCTGGTCGAGCCAGTGGCCGAGCAGCGCCATCCCCCCCACCACCGCTGAGAATGTGAACCCCGCGCCGAGATAGGCGAGGCCGCGACTCATCGATGGACGAGGACGAGGCATGTGGTCGTGTCGTACTCGGGAGGGGCGCCGGTCATGACGCTCCCCCGAAGTCGGCGCAATCTACCGGCTTCCCCCACCCCTTCAAGGATTGTGGCACCCCGGAAAAACGCGGCAAATTACGCCCCACCACTGCGGCAATTCTGCGTTCCCTGATCGGCGGCCCGCCCTCGATTTGTCGATTGAATGCGCGGGACCTACCATCGCGGACTCGCGGCCATCCTGGTCGCCATTGGAGTTCTCCATGCCACTCGAAACCACCCTTCTGATCGTCAAACCCGATGGGGTCCAACGGGGCCTCGTCGGTCGCATCATCACGCGCCTCGAAGAAAAAGGCCTCCAGCTCGCCGGCCTCAAGATGATGCGCATTCCTCGCGAACTCGCCGAGCGCCACTACGAGTCTCACAAGGCCAAGAAGTTCTACCCCGGCCTCGTCCGCTTCATGACCTCCTCGCCGGTGGTCGTCCTGGCGGTCCGCGGCGTGAATGCCATTGCGATCAGCCGCAATCTCATGGGATCCACCTTCGGTCCCGACGCGGCCCCCGGCACCATCCGAGGTGATTTCGGCGCCTCCCGGTCCTTCAACCTGATCCACGGAAGCGACAGCCCGGATGCCGCCCGCCGTGAGCTCGAGCTCTTCTTCGGAGCCGGCGAGGTGGTGGATTGGAGCCCCGTCAACCTCGACTGGGTGTACGACCGCTCCGAAGAGCTGGCTTGATCTTCGACCCACGCCGATGCTGAACGCCGCCGAACTCCTGCTCCTCTCCGAGGAGCTCGACCAAACGATCGGCGGTGGCATGATCCGGAAATTGCGCCGCCTAGGGGCCGACCGCTTCTTGATCGAGGTCTGGAAGGGCCAAAATCACCACTTGCTGATTGCCCTCGAGGCGCCCTATTTCCGATCGCACCTGATCGACCAGGGCCTGCCGTTCCCCACTCCCACGTCGGCGGATCAACCCGACTCGCTCCTCAAGCGCGAGCTCGAAGGCGCGCACATCGTGCGCATCGAGAGCCTCCCCGGGGAGCGAATTCTTCACTGGACCTTGGGTCGAGGGGGAGAACCGCCGTGGGTGCGACACTTGTGGATCGAGTTGTTCGGATCGAGTCGCAACCTGATCCTCACCCAAGACTCCGGTCAGATCGCGTTTGCGCTGCGCGAAGGTGGGGCGTCCCGACCCACGATCAAATTCCAGGGCCACTACGCGCCTCCCCGCCCGCGCCCCGACGGGACCAAGACGAACCAGGCGCCATTCGCTTATCTGGATTCCCTGCAGCCCAGCATTTCGCAGGCGCTGGATCGGCACATCCGGCCGCGCGAGACGGAGGTGCGCGAGTCGGCCGACCGCGAGCAGTGGGTCGCGCTGCTTGCCCGCAAGCTCAAGAAGACCGAGCAGCGAATCAGCGGCCTCGACCTGGAGATCGCCGAGGCTGCCCACGCGGCGAGCTTGCGGCGTCAAGCCGAACTCGTGCAGATCAACTTGAGCACACTTCCGAAAGGCGTTGAGACTCTCGAACTCGAAGATCCGATGGCCCCGGAACTCCCGCCGGTCCTCCTGACCCTCAAGCCCAGGGAGACCGCGGCGGCCGCGATGGCCCGGCTCTTTCGCGAAGCGGAGAAAGTCGAGGGAAGGGTGGCCCGGGCCGCATCCGAAAAGGGCCGGTTCGAGGACATCCTCGTCGCGTTGCGGGAGGGCCTGGCCGCGGCCGCAAACGAGGAAACGCCCCTCGAAGTCCTGCGAGCAGACGCCGTCAAGCTCGGGATTCTCCGCGAGGACGAAGGCCCAAAGGAGTCGTCCCCGCCCGGCACGCGGAAAAAGAAGGAGCCGCCGCCCGCCCGCGAGCCCTTCCGACGCTACCGCTCGAAAGAGGATATTGAGATCCTCGTGGGCCGCTCCTCGGAGGACAACGACGAACTCACGTTCAAAATCGCGCGAGGCAACGACGTGTGGCTGCACGTCGCGGACTACCCGGGGTCCCACGTGGTGATCCGCCACGACGGAGAGGTCCCGCGCGAAACTCTCCTGGACGCCGCCAGCTTAGCCCTGCACTGGTCTAAAGCCGGTCCAGGCGCACGGGCCCCCGTCTCTTGGACCCAGCGCAAACACGTCAAGAAATTCCGAGGCGCCAAGCCGGGCCAAGTGCAGCTCGCGGATCGAAAGACGATCATTCCGAAAGACGGCGCCGAACGGCTCAAGCGCCTGCTCGGTAAAAGTTGAGCTTGCCCGGCGCTTGATCGGGCGAAGCGGGCCCCCTACCATCCGGGTTGACCTCTTCTCCCTGCGGGTCAGCTTGTCACTTCGAGTCCATCCATGCGCCCAAGAACGTGGTGCTTCTCCGCATTGATCCTCCTCGGCTCCCTCGGTGGCTGCCAATTCCTCTACCCCGAAGACGACCAGGTCGAGCCCGAAGCCACCCGCTCCGAGAAGCCCCTGTTCGAGGCGGAGTTCTACGCCCGCAATGCCGCGGAGTATTTCGATGCCGGCCGCTACGCGCTGGCCAAGGACCAGTGGGGCTACCAGATCAAGCTCGAGCCGGACAATTGGCTTGCGAAGTTGGGCATGGCTTCGGCCGATCAGTACCTGGGTCGCCAAGCGCTGGATCGCGGCGATTGGAAGCAGAGCCGGGAGTTGTTCGAAAGCGCGGAGGCCAGCATCCGCGAGCTGTGGGATGGCACGATCGAGCCCGATACTCTCCCCACCATTGAGTTGCCGGTGCGTCAATGGCAGGCCGCGCTCATGCTCGCCCGCACCCAGCGCGGCGCCGGTGACGTCGACCGGATGGCCGCCCTGCGCCTGGCGCAGCGCGAGCTCGCGAGCGATGGTCAGGCCCGGAGCGAACTCGCCGCCGAACGGACCAAGCTCGAGGGGCAAGCCCGCGAAAATCATCGGGCCGCCAAAGAGCTGTTCGCCCGCCTCGCCAACATGAAGAACATGAGCGAGGATGCCGTCATCAACTACGCTGAAATGCTGGCCCAGTCGGAAGACCCCGGGGCCGCCGAGCCCTGGTTCGCGCAGTACCTGGATATCGCGCAGCGTACGCGCACTTCGCGTCAAGAACTCCGCAAAAAGATCGAGGCGGAAACCGCCAACGCCGAGCAGAAGGCCCTCTCCCTCCAGCTCTTGGACGAGAGCCTGAAGCGCAACGCCGAAATCCAGGTCGGAGTCTACGATCGCCTCGGCGGCCTGCGCTACGACGCGGGTCGAGCCCTCAAGGCGCAGAGCCTGACCGGAAGCGTGCCACCCCTGCGCGCAAAAGAAACCCAGCGACGCGCCGCCACGGAATTCGAGGCGGCGATCCGTCACCTGGAAAACGGGCGCACTTTGGATCCCGAGCGAGTGGACCTGTTGGTCAAGCGCGCCCAGTGCGAAGGGGAGCTCGGGCGATACCGGGAGGCGATCGACCACCTCACCGCCTACATCGACGCGTGCAGCGCTCGCAACATCCCCTACAACGCCGATTTGAACCGCGCCTACAAGCTTCGCGAGGAATACGAGGCCCAGTTCAAGCTCCAAATGGCGGGGTCGTGATCGCGGGCGATCACACGTTCACGAAAGCCGATCGGCTCCTCGGTCGTCGAGATTTCCTTCGGCTGGAGAAGTCGGGGGCGCGCTTTCGCGAAGGCGAATTGCGGGCCACGATGCTGCCCAACGAACTCGGTCGACCCCGGCTCGGGCTGGCGGTTTCGAAGCGCGTCGGCAACGCGGTCGCCCGCAATCGCGTGAAACGTGTGCTCCGCGAGGTTTTCCGACTTCACCGGGATCGTCTGCCCTCGTCGATCGACCTCGTGCTCTTTCCGACCGGCGGAGAGCGATGCTCCCACTACGGCCTGGCGAGGGAGGACTTTCTTCGCTTGGCGACTAAGCTCGGCCGCACCAATCGGGCAAGCCCCCGGCCGTGAAGTTCCTCCTCCTATTTGGGATCAAGGTCTACCAGTTCGTCATTGCGCCCCTGCTGAAGCCGAGTTGCCGCCACTACCCGAGTTGTAGTCGCTACACGGCCGAAGCCATCCGCGAGCACGGGGCGTGGCGGGGCTCCAAACTCGGAGTGGCGCGAGTCCTTCGTTGCCGCCCCGGGGTTCCGCCTGCCTATGATCCGGTTCCGCCGCCTCCGCCCCCAACATAGTAGGTGTGGCCGCAGATTGGTACACCGCCAGCGCCTGACGGCCGCGGCGAGCCCCCACCTCAGTCGCGGCCCTATAGCGTCGGAACCGGAACGCCTCCCCCGCCCGGACCATCGAGCCCGCGTCCCCCCCATCGTCGTGGCCGGCGGGCCTTGGCACTCATCCTTACGCCCGCCGCTCCCCGGTCAGCCCCGCAGTCGGGATGAACCGTCTCTCTCCAGGCTGCTCGGCGCGGATCAGCGCCCCTGTTCGGTCGGCGGCGGCGCCGGCGTCGGCGCCGGGGTATTCTCGGGAGCCGGCGGCTTCTGGGCTTCGGCCAGGCGCTTCTCTTCGACCAACCGCAAGACTTCGGCGAAGTTCTTGCGCGCGTCCTCGCGCTGGATCCGGGTGTCCTCGGCGGCGCGGACTTTGGTCTCCTCCTCCTGATACGCCTTGCGGGCCATGAGCGCCGGCGCCGACAGCCCGAACCAACCAGCGTTGGTCAAGTTGTTGAAGGAAAACGGCGATGCCCTCGGACCACGAGGCGCCGGGATTGCCGCCAGTTCCTTCATCTTGGCCGGCCATGCCACGAAGTCGGCGGGCGCAGGACCACGCTTCTCGTCGAGAATCACGATCGCCCCGAGCCCGCTCAACGAGTCGGCCCCGATGGGTTCGTTCGCTTGCCCGGGCTTGAGCGCCGCGAGCTGGTAGATCACGGCCGAGGAACGCAGGAAACGATTGCGACGCTCCTCCGGCGTGAGCGTGTCCGGGTAGGCGATTTGGGCCCCGGTTTGGCTCTTCTTGAGCCAAGGGACCGGCACGATGGGAATGTTCTGCTCGGCGCAGAGTTCCGCGACACCCGCTCCGATGTGAGCAGCCTCTGCTTCGCGGACCTTCTGCTTCATCAGGAAGTCTTCCTGGGACTCGATGCCCGTGATCTGATCTTTATGCTCGGCGTTGTCGCGGGAGAGCTTGAGCTCCTCCAGCTTCTTCGCCACCGCCTGGTCACGCTCCGACTTGGCGGTTTCGGCTTTGGCCTTCACCTCGGCAACCCCGGTTTGCACCTTGAGGCTGGCGTCCTCCCGGAATTTTTTCATGCGCGCCGTGAGTTCCTCCCCGGCCTGAGCCTTCTGCCAGCGCTCGACGACGACATCGCGAATCTCGCGCAGCTCCGAGTCGCGTTCTTTGCGGTGGTCGAGCAGGCGGTAGATCGCGAGGAACTGGCCCGGTTCATCAAAAATCTTGGGCAGGAACTGCGCGGCGTTGGTGCTTTCGTAGGTCACCACGCTGCCCAATTTGAAGGTTCCGGCCGGGGGGAGCTTTTGCACTGCCGATCCCCAGATCATCTGCATCGCACGAACGTTGCCCACTTCCGGCTGGGTCTGCAACTTCTCGCGATCGATCTTCTCGATGAGAGCGATCGGCAGGCTGTACTTGGAAGCGAGGTCCTTCATGACCGCGCCGGCGCCGATGTCGTCGATGATTTTCGCGAGCAACTTGCCCGCCGCCATTTCGCGCTTGAGGTGATCCTTCAAGCGCTCGAACTCCGACGGCTGGTCGGCCGGCGAGAGATTCTTAGGCTCGCGATTCTCTTCCTTGGCGCGGGCATTCTCTTCGTCCTGCGCCTTCTTGAGAGCGTCCGCCTCAAGCTTGAGCAAGCCGGTGTACGACTCGCGGTGATTGTTCCAACGCGCTTGGGCTTCCTCGTCCGTCACCGGGAATCCCGCGAGGGTTTCCTTCCACGGCTCGCACTTCGTGGCGAACTCCGCGACGTTCATTCCCGACTGGCGGACGTAGATCACCTCGAGGTCGACCTGCTCCTTCACCTTCTTGTCCGAGAAGCGCCACTTGTTGGAGTCGAACCAAGCGACGAGTTTGTTCATCTCGGCCGGGTCTTCGAGATTGATGGCGAATTCCGTATGGGGCTTGGGCTCGAACAGCGCCACGCGCCCGCGGAATTCCTCCTGCTCGGACTTGAACCGCTCGAACGCGTCTTTGTAGAGCGGTCCGACCTTTTCGCTGTTCACTTCGCCCGCGAATGCCATCGTGCGGAAGAAGTCCGTGAGGAAGCCGCGAGCGTCATCCGGCATTTGAAACTTGCGCTCCGGCGGGATGCCGTTTTGCGAGCGATAGAAATTCTCGACATCCACCGGATTCACCGGGGCCCCACTCTTGCGCGCCGCCTCCCGCATCGCGATGTAGGAGTACACCGTGTCGGTGGGGGAAGTGTCTTGGATACCGAGGAACTGCGCCGCGCCGCGGATTCCCCCCATGCGCGCAAAGTAGTTGTCCAGGTTGCGCCCGGTCATGGAGTGATCCATCGCGGTGACGACAAAATCCTGGCTCTCCCCGGGGACGCGAAATCGGCCGATCTCGGGGTTGGGGATTTCGTTCCCCCCGAACAGGCTTTGGACCGCGCTCCAGGCGCCCCAACCGAAGAGGCCAACCAACAGGAGGCACATGATCCAAACGCGGTGCTTATTCAGCTTGTCGAACATCGAGGGGAACTCCGGCCCGCGGTGGCCGCGGGAGAATGGGGTGAAGGGCGATTATCTGCCGCCCCCGGCTCTGCTTCAAGGAACGGCGCAACCAGGACTTAGGACGGCTCGGCGGCCGGCTCCGGGGCGGGCGGGGTCTCCTCCCGGCTCGGCTTGGACCGCTCTCGGCCCTGTTCCGAGAGAATCCGGCCCCACTCCTTGACGTCCGGTAGGTCCCTTACGGTCCGAAGGCCGAAGTGGCTCAAGAATTCTTTGGTGGTCCCATAGGTGAAAGGGGCTCCGGGCACCTCCGACCGGCCGGCGACCCGCACGAGCCCCCGGTCCATGAGGGTTCGCAGGATCGGCCCCGAGGCCGCCCCGCGGATGGCGTCGACTTCGGCCCGGGTCACCGGCTGTTTGTAGGCCACGACCGCCAGGGTCTCGATCCCGGCTGGGGTCAAGCGCTCCTGCTCCCTCGTCTTGGCGATCTTCTTGACCAGGCCGAACATCTCGGGGCGCGTCAGGAACTGCCACCCCCCCGCCACCTCGGCAAGCACGATCCCGCGACCCGGCGCGCTGGTCTGTTGCCTCAGGAGTTCAAGGCCGCAGCGGAGCGTCTCCAGGGCCAAATCGTCGCCAAAGACCTGAAGGATCGCTTTCTCGGCCAGCGGCTCAGGGGCGCTGAACAGCACCGCCTCGAGGGCGGGGACGAGGGTCTCGGCCTGCGCGAAACTGGGGTCGGCCATGGGAGCGGAAACTTCGTCGGACATGCGCAGCAAACTACCAGGAAGCGTCTCCTGGCTCCGCGCGGGTCTCGCTCAAATCCGAAGGGATAGACCGAACTCCGCCTCCAAACTCAAATACCAGGCCTGCCACTCGTCGACGTCGACCGGTCGCCGAATCAAGTCCTGCTCGATCGCCGTGGCCAGGGTCGCGTAATCGCCACCTTGAGCCGGGATACGGCGGCGAAGTCTCACGAGTTCCCGGACCGGAGTCCCTCGGCCGCCCGGCACCTCCAAGACGGGACTGACGTCCCCATCCTTCATCCCTGCGAGAGCTCGGCGGACCGGTTCGCTCAACGAAGAAACCGCGAGCGGGGCCAGGTTTCCACCCTGGGTTCGGCTGGGATGCCGCGAGTAGAGGGTGGCCAATCGTTCGAAGTCAGCCCCAGCTCGAAGCTTTCCGGAGATTTCCTGGGCTACCGCCGGTTCATCGACGACCAGAATCGAAATCTCCACCCGTTCGGTGGTCAAAGCGTGGTACCGGATGACCCGACTCAGAATCCACCGATCTTGGGCGGACGCGACCCGAGCGTCCAATTCGGCTTCGAGGCTCCGCCCGAGCACAGATTCCGCATAGAGCTCCGGCGCGGCGCCCGCGCCAAAGTTCTGGGCGGCCTCACCGATCACCGCCTGACGGGCGCGTCCCCGCTCCGCGTCGCTCTCTCCCGCCGGAAAGGTGATGCCCAATCGACGCGCTTCGCTGTCCGCGACATGTTTGGCGATCAGGCGCGACAGCTCCGCCACCGCCTCGCGGCGCCGCATCGTGAGGTAGGAACGACCGAGGTCGGAGGAGCGAATCTCCTGACCGCCGATCGTGGCCAAGACCATGTCTCCACGCTCCGAGCGCCAATCCAGGCTTCGAGCCGAGTCGGCCATCCCATTTGTGGGATGCTCGAGGCGTTTTCCGTCGGCAACCGATAGGGTCTCGCCCGACGCCCGATCCGGCGCGGGCTGGTGAAGGATCTGGGAATGGCACGCCCCCAGGGCGAGCAGCAGCCCGGCCGAAAGCCAGCGTGAGCTCAGCGGAATCGGACTCTCCGATCCGTGCGGTGCCCGTGGCAGCGCGGGCAGGTCGCGGGAATATTCTCTCCCTGGCTGCCCGCGATCATGACGGTGCCGGAAGCGCCGCATCGCGAGCAATCTTCGGTGCCCCCACCCTCGAGCGTCAGGACCTTCCCGTACTCGGCAAAGTAGGCCTTCAGCCAGTCCGCCCGGGAACTCGAATCGGTGGCCTTCCACCACTCGTCGGGGGTCGGCGGCTTGGGAATGCGCACGGAGTCCAACGAAGCGAATTGGTTGCCGCTCTGATTGCGATTACGGGCCTGTTGTTCCGCCAGCGCCCGAGCGCTAGCCTGTTCGAGCGCCTGCTGGCGCTGTTGAGCGCCTGGTGCCTGACCCAACACGATGAACGAGCCTGAGCCGTAGTTGGCGACTCGAGGGCTGTTCATGACCCGCTCCTCGAAGAGTTTTTGGACTTCCTTCTTTGGATCGAGGCCGTGCCGGGTCGCGATGTCCTTCAGGATCTCGTCGTGGAGTTTGCGGCTGGCCGCTTGACGCGCGTCTTTGAGCGTCAACTTGATGTCACGCGCCAGCGCCCGACACTTTTCTTCGAGAACGCTGAAGTACTCGTTGCGCACGATCCGCTTGTAGTACTCCCACCGCGCCTTGAGCACCGCCTCCTTGGTCATCTCGGCCTGGCCCCGGATGGCCGGCGACAGGTCGCCGATCGAGAGCAAATCATCGAGGATCGCGATCGCCTTCGGGAATCGGTTGTAGACCGACTCACTCTTGGCTGCCCGAATGGCCGCAGTGCGTTCCTTCTCCCGGGACAGAGCCTCCATGCGCTGGAGGTGGTTCGCGACGTATTCAGGGCGATAGTCTTGGTCGATCTCGCGGAGCTTCAGGAGATGGAGGACGGCCTTCTCGTAGTGTTCGATGGCCATGCTGTACTTGGCGAGGGCAAGGTGCCCTTCGACGTCGTCGTCGGCGGGCAGCCCGGCGGTGGTCTTGCGCTCGTAGAGCTGGTCGGCGGTAAAGGCCTCAAGTGCCGGTACTTCCGACGCCTCGAGCACCCGTACGACTTCCCTCTTGAAGGTGATCTTGCGGCCCTTGTTCCAGATGGAGAATTCAGCCGGGATCTCCTGGGCGGGCAGGGGCTCGACGGGAACTCCCAGGTACTCGTCGCCGGAACTGGTGACGAGCCGCACCCCCTCCTCAACGGCCTTCGCCGCCTCCTCGTCCTCGGCATAGCCGTAGAGGACCATGAGGGGCTTCCGGTATTCCTCGCGGATGAGGGGCCAAGGGATGCTGAGCTCGCCCCCTGTGGCCAAGTTGCGCACGATGAGCATTTGCTCGTTCGCCCGGAGCCGCTCGATGTGCAAATAGCGCCCGTCCACGAGGACGATCTCGTCGCCAAGAGCCAGATGCGAGAACAAACAAAGGGCAATCAGGATTCGGTAGCTCGACATAGGAGTAATCCTCAGCGGTTCAGCATACCGCGAATCAGGGCGTCGTTGGTGCGTTCCGGGATGAGTGGGACATAGCCCAGGTCGTAGACCCGTTCTTGGCCCCGGGATCGGGCAATGAGTTCGATGCGCCCCCAAAAGCCGCGGCCGGTGGGATCGTCGGACATTGCCTCGAGGGTGACCCGGTAGCGGAGCCCCGGCTCCCCGGGGACCGGGAAGTCCTTTCCGGCCAAGTCTCCCGGACCCGCCTTCGTGGATCCGTTCAGCCGGTCCCCAAGGTCGCGCTCCACCTCGGACTGAACTTGGTGCAGATTGATTCCGGCGTCCCAGCGCTCGGTCGCCTCTTTCTGGAGGGAGAGGGCCACCGTGAAGATGGACATGATTCCGGTCATGCCGATGACCAAGAGGGACATGGCGAGCAGCACCTCGATGACCGTGAAGCCACGATTCTTCACCGAGAGTTCTCCAGGAAGTGAGACCTTTTTTGGGACATCGACATGGTCTTGCGGAAAACCTTACCGACGAACACCGGGCTGCCTACCGGCAGACTTTCGTGGGCGTTTCCGGAGCGGCGAACCCGCCGGCGCACGCGCAGGTCACCGCCGTCTTTTCCGACGATTTCGACCCATTCGTGCCCGACCTTGGCGTAGAGGGGGACCCCCTCGGTCGGTTCGGGAATTTCATCACTGGCGGTGACGCGGAGGAGATTGTCATCGGGGCTGGCGGAACGCCGAAGCCGGGTTTCCGGTCGGGAACCACGAGCCAATTGGAGGACGACCCGGATCGACCTCGGAAAGATGTCGTCCCGAGCATCGGTCAACGAACCCGGGCCAACTGCGAGCGCGAACCGATCCTTGGCCAGGATGCCGCGCGTGCTGTCGAAGCGCAAAAGCGAGGTGCCCGCCGCGGTGCTTCCGTCGATCGCCGCATCCTCAAGCCAATCTTCGCTGGTCTGAGCAAAACTGAGCACCCAAAGGCCGAGAATGTTCGAGGCCACCGGAACCAAGTTTTGGCGCACCCAGTTTGCATCGCGGCTTCCCTCGAGGGAGGGGTCAAAAAAACCGCCCTGTCCCAAGGCAGGGGCGCGCACTCCGCGATAGAGAGTCAGGAGTCCCTCGCGATCCCCTTGGTCTTGGTCGTCGGGCAATAGGACCCAAGCCACCTCGAGAAGCCCACTCGGAGGCGCAATGGACGTGCGTCGTTCCGCTCCGGGATCCGCGCCGATAAAGGCCTCGCCGGCGTTGATCGAAGTGCCGGCGCGCCGCAGCACTCCGTGGCCCTGCTCGCCGTCCGGAATCCCTCGGACGATGCGCATGAAGAAACCGTCCCCCCGCGCCGACTGTCCACCGAGAGTGTCCGTGTCGACCAGGAATCGACCACTCGCCCCTCCGTGCAGATCCAAGATGTCCCGCTCCAAGTCCTCGAGGATGGGCACGGCTTCGAGATAGATTTCGCCCCGCCGCTCACCCTGGCGGTACAGCGCAAAGCTGTTGCGCACCAATTGCGCGAGGAAGACCCCGAGGCTGCCGAGGAGGGCGATCGCCACGAGCAATTCGAGCACGGTAAACCCGCGCTCTCGGATGCGTCCGGCCATCACCGCAACTCCTCTCGACCGAGGACTCGCGTCTCGTCCAGGTATTCCACTCGCAATCGTTCGAGATCCGCCGATCGTTTCCAATCGTGAGCCGTGAGCAGATCGGGGGCAAAGGCCCCCGGCAGATACTTGAACCGGACTCTCACGTCGAGTCCCCGACCCGAGGTGAGAATCATCCCCGGCTCTTTTTCCGTCGGGTCGGAGAATTCGAAGAGCCCGCGGGTTTGGGCCGGATTCACCGACCAAGGCACCTGGGGATCGGTGCGGCAAATGAGGTCGACATCCACGTGTTGGCCCGGCCGTACTTTTTCGATGGAGATCGAGCGGAAGAACGCGTCGGGGAGGTCGAGAGAGAAACCGAAGTACGAAAGCTCCGCCGAGTCTTGGCGCGCAACGTAACGATCCCAGTAGCGGAACGGCATCTCCAGAACGATGGAATCCGCGGCGTGACCGGCCGGCGCGGAGCCGTAACGGCCACGCAGCAAGCCTCCCACCGCTTCACCCTGCTCGTTCAACGCGAGGGGCATGACCAGTTCGCCCCCCTCAATGCTCGTGTAGTGCAGCATCTCGCTGTCGATGAGCACCGTTCCCCCGTTCTGCGGGAAGATGCGGGCTTCCCCCACCGGGAAGCGTGAGGAGGTCCCATCCACCGCCGAACCGAGGTCGGAAACGGTGAAAAAATCGAGGAACACCACCTCGGCGCCCAGCCCGTGGTCCGTCGCGATCGAGCCCATGAATCCGCGGGTGCACTCGAGGAGAGCGGCTCCCCCGTCCGAACTCGCTCCGATCGAGCGAAACGCGATGATCTCCTCGTCGATCTTCACGAGCCCGGCCCGGTTGTTCGGCAACCCCTGGGGCATGGTCTCGGAGTAGAGAATCTGCCGGCCGTCCGGCAGAACGTAGTAGCGCGGTTCGACGGCCGGATTCCTCGGCTCGCCCAACAACCACTCGTAACGGGAGATCGGAATTTCGGAGCTACCGGCATCCACGCCGACGGCGCGGCCTCCCCCGGCCCCGGTTCCGGTGCCGGTGACTTGGTTGAACGCGGCGGCGCTGTGGCTCCAGACGCAGAAGCGTTCAGGGTCGAAGGGGGTGACCCTCAATTCATCGATGGTGGCATCTGCCGACGCGGTATCTCCAGCTGCATTGCCCCCGGCCAGGCTGCGCGCCTGAGCGCCCAAATTCGGCAACTCGCCGCTCGGGAATTTCAGCAAGCGGCAATAGCCCGTGCGTTCGGCCGGCGATTGGACTTCGCCATTGCGGGGCAAGCCACGCTGCCGATACTCGGTGCCGACGCTCTCCGTGAACGCGATCCACCCTTGCGCGTCGTAGTCGGGCGCCCGCGGGAAGGTGACATTTTGCGGCTGCCCGTTTTGCCCGGGCAGCGGAGTCGGCACATTGGCGGGATAATCGATCGCAGCCCAAGCGACCCGAGCGAGCCGGCGATCACGACCGTTTTGGCCTTCGATGGTGACGGAGTCCCCGAAACCGGCCGAGGACCACGGCTCGCCGCGGCTCGGCGAGTCCGGCGTCTGCGGGGTCCAATTGGGGTTATTGATGCTGCCTCGAGCGGAGAAGGAGGCCGTGCGAATGCAGGGCACGACCTCGGTGCCGGACTGCGGACGTCCGTCCGACAAGTCCCGGGTGCCGCACTGCTGGCGCATCGGGAAAATTTCCCGCAGCGTCACGTGGGCATTCTGCAGGGAACCGCCCCCCAGGTAATAGTTGCGCAGGATGAAGGCGGCATTCAGCAGGTACACGCCTTCGTCGCACAGCAGATGGCCGTTTTCCTCGTCGATGTGGTTGTAGCGAATCCACTCGACCAGGTTTTGCTCGAGGGTGTCCGTATTCGGACTCCCAACTTGCACGAACTCCGGCAGGACGGTCCAGATATTCTGGCCACCAGCGCCCGGAGCATTGCCGCGATACATCTCCGGAGTCTTGTACCCGGAGACGTCGGTCACCGCGATGCTGATCGGGAACACGCAGCTCAGAATCGGCAGATTGGGAGCTGGCCCGGACCCGGCCAGTCGGACCGGATGAATATGGCGCAGAGTATCAATGACGGGAGTCCCCGCGGCGCCCGTTCCCGCCCCGGCCGCCAAGATCTCGTTTGGGGGGTTGGGTACGGCCTCGAGGCCGATGAGCTGATTCCCGGATCGGCTGCGATAACGAGCGACTTCCAGCGAACCCTGCGGTCCTCCATTCACTGGAACGTCGAGGGAGACGATCATCACGTAGCCGCCACTGCGCGGGAAGGCGTCAAAGCTCGCGGTACCCAGCGAAGTGGTGGAAAGCGAGAGGATATTGCCGCCCGGCTTGCTCGGATCGTGCACTTCGAGCTGGATAGTGATCGGAATCCCGCCTTGACCCTGGAGGGTGATGGGCATCATGGCGTTCGGTTCGAAACTCGCCACGACAAAGGGCCCGAGCGTGTCTTTGAGCTGCCCCCCGCCGCGCGGGATGGCAATTCCTTGATTGCGGTTGGCGGTAATCGGCGGCAGGGAGTAGCCGAAGATCTCAACCGGCGTTCCCGTGGCATGAGGGAGCGCTCGGCTTCCCCTCTGGCCTCGCCCCCAAGGTTGCCCCTGGAGAGTGACCACCTGGAAACTCTCCCCCGAGCGTTCGAAAGCGATGGCCTCGGATCCCACGAGGGCGACGCCTTGGTCCGGCCAGCCCTCCGCACTCTCGACCTGAAAACTCGTGTCGGTGGCCGACATGGTGCCCAGGAGGCGGGTCGTGTATTTGCTCTTCCCCCGCTTGTAGCCGTCCACTACGAGCGAGAGGTCCGCGGGCTTGGTGCCACGGTAAGCGAATCCCAAGTGGTACCAGGTCTTCGGGAGCCAGAAGCCCGGGTTCTCCGGCGTCCAGCGAACCTCGGCCACTTCTTCGAGGCGGTCGGTGCGGTCGTCGATGGTGCGATCGTCCACCCGACCCACGAGGTCTCCATTCGCGGCGCGCGAGAACTTGACCCAGTCCTCCTGCTCCTCGGCGCCGACGAGATCCAAGAGGGGTGCGTCGCCACCCGCTCCGTTGCCCGTCTCGAACCACAGATCGAATCGCACCGGATTGGGAGTCGTGCGCTGCATCAGCGAGCCCTGGAAGCGCGGATCCCCGCCGCCCCGACGGCCACCCCGTCGGCCGCCCCCGCGACCACCAAAATTGCCAAAGCCGCCCGCGGAGTCGCGCGGATCAAACTCGAAGGGTCCTTTTCCGAGGCGCCAGCCTTGGTCGTCGATGCGTTCGAGGGGCACCGAGGGATCAGGAATCCCGAATGCTGGTCCGTCGAAGTGCTGCGTGTAACCCAATTCGTCGACCCGCGCCGTGGCGAGGCGCACGAATCCCTGCTCACGATCCGGAAAGACGCCGTTTTGGAACGCCGCGTCCTCGTTCTCCTCGCCGGCTTTTTGGCCGAACATCTCGCCGACATCGAAACCGCCCAGGCGATAGAGCATCCGGGGGATGCGAGTGGGCGGCACCGCCGTTGGGCTCACCCAGCGGTCGATCGGATGCGGATAGGTCGCGACGTACTTGCCGGCCCGCGCTCTCAGAATGGGATCCTCAAAGTCGGCTTGGGTGTCGAGAAGGTGGGTCAAGAGACCGGTCGGCGCCACGTGCACACGTTCTCGCACGCGCAGTCGGGCCAATTCGCGCCCGCTTTGATCGGCTACCACGGAAGCCCCTTCGAGCCGGAAGTGATCGTAGGACGCGAAGCAGAATGGGACCGTCGAATGAAATAGAAGAGAGTCGTTTGAATCCACCGCGTTGCGGAAGATCGCGTGCAGATGATCGGGAGAGAAAATTCCCAGACTGCCGACGGTCAAGCTCTCGAGCACTTGACGGAGCTGCTGGAAGTCGGCAATTGGTCGGCTCTGGATGATGGCCTCAGCGGCCACCACCGCCGCTTGACGCGTGACCCGGCCGGTCGAGCCCCGAGGCCGACCGAAACTCAATTGAACGCCTTCCATCACCCGGAGGAGGACCTCCTTCGGAGCGGTGTTGATATTGACAGGCTGGCGCAGAAGCGGTTGGACGTAAGTTCTTCCGGCGACGTAAGGCCGCGAGGTCGGCCCCGCGAGAATGATCATTCCGAACCCGCCGCCTCGTCCTCCCCCTCCGCCGCCGCCTCCCCCGCCGCGATTCGACACGATCATGCCGAACTCGATGGATTGGCCGTCGTAGATGCGCACGACGGTGCCCGGATTGAAGCCCTCGGAGGAGGCGACGTTGACGGGAAAGCCGTTGCCGTCGTCGGTCGCGGGATCGATATCGCGAGTCACCCGGACCGGCTCTCCGAACGCCCCCGATTGCGGCCGCCGACCTTGGAAGGAAAACGTCCGGTCGATCAGATCGACTTCGTTCGCCGACAGGGTGGAACGACCGAGCAGAGCAATTTCCTTGACGTAACCGACGAGGGTCGGCTCGCGATACCCACCCTCGGCGCGCGGCGAAGCAAACGGCAACATCGCCAATTCCCGGGCGCGATCGTCGAGAACAAAAGCTTCCGCGGCGTGGGCGCGGGCGCGCATTCCACCCTTGAGTCCACGCTGGCATTGGAGGAAACGATTCCCGTCGCGACGCCCGTAGGAAATCACCTCACCCTCGATATTGATGAATCCGCCGGTGGCCGGGAATGCCGAGGCGTCTTCGACCAGGATTTCGGCCGCGGTGTCCGTGAGCTCGTCGGTGAGCTCGGTTCGCCCGAGCGTGGCTGCGATCAGAAAGGTCGGCGAAGCGTGCAGGTTGGGATACGCATGTTCGTCACGCACCCGAAGATCGACGGTGGCTCCTCTGGAGTTCTGATTGCGAAACAGAGGCACCCCGTCGGGATCGGTGACCGGTTCACCCTTCTTATTGAGCAAGTCGAGGGGAACCCGCATCTCCTCCTCGGTGTCCACGTCGGCCTGGCCGATTCCGACCGCCGCATTCAAATTGCCGCCGGCGCCGAGGATCTGCTCTTCGGCGGCATGCCCGGACTCAAGTCGGAAGCGGGCGTATTTCAACATGGCGTCGAGGCGAGCCCTCGCCTGCGCCCGCGCCTCCGGCTTCACACTCGCTCGGCTCTGATGAGTGGCGGTGAGGAGAAACGGCGCCGCCAACATCATCAGCGCCATCAGGATGGTCAAAACCATCAAGAAGGCGACTCCGGCGTCAGGACGAATCTCGGTCGAAGGCGGCCGCTGGTTCATCGCACGACTCCTGACAAATCGACTTTGAGCTCGCGCCGCTCGTCTTCGAGGCGGACCGGGATACTGAGGGGAGACGAATGCAACCTCGGATCGAGTCGACCCTCGGAATCGAAGCGAACCTCGATGGGATTTTCCATGTCGAGCCGAACTCCCCGCTCCAACTCGATGACCTCCGCCTCTTCCATGGTGCGATAATTGATTTCGTCCAAGAATCCGTGGAATCCGCGACCCCCGAGGCGGAGGCGGTCGCTCACGTCGCCTTCCGCGAGGCGACGCAGGGGGACGTTGGCGTCCCCCACCTTCTTGGTGGCCTCGATCACGCCGTGAACGCGCAACAGCGCTTCGAACCCGTCGAAGGCGAGTTCCAGCCGAACCCACGCTTCCTTCGCAACCACCCCCGGTGCCGTTTTCAGCTCCAGGCTCGAACCCTGTCCGTCAATTTCAAAGGTGGCTTGCACGGCCCCGTTCTCTTCGAGTTTCCACTGGAAGAGCCGCCCGTAACTGGCCAGTTCCCCACCCATCGGGTCGGAGTCCGGCCACACGTCCATCGTGAGCACAAAGCCACGCTGCGGGTTCAAGTCATCGGCGGGATCGACCACGATGGTGTCCTGACCGTCCAACTCCGCGCAGTCGCGCACACTGCCCCCCGTGACGACCTTGGCACCCCCGAGCGCCGCAAACCGATTGCGCCCGGCCAAAACCCGCCCCCCACTGCTCTCCCCGAAGCCCACCGAAACGGCGTCGCGCGCCAATTCCAAACGCACTTGGCTTGGATCGCCAGGCATGAACAGCACGCGGGCCAACGCCCCCTGGTCCCGCGCGGAGTGGCGAGCCATCTGGAGCGCGGACCTCGCCATGCGGATTCCCCCGTCGAGGGCCGTCCCCTGCGACGTGCGCGACAGTCCACCCAGGCTGATCCCGAGCAGCACACCGACAATGGCCATGACCGCCAACATCTCCATCAGGCTGAATCCGCCGCGCGCGGGAGCGCCGGGGAAGGGTGCTTCTGCCATCGCGCTCATTCTTTCTTGAAATTGGTGACATCGTCGTCGGTGTTGAACTCGCGGTCCATGCCCGCGCTGATCAACTGGAACGACGTTTTATTGAAGTATTCCTTCGTCTTCGGATGCCGATACGGCTTGGCCCGCAGCACGTCTTCGATGCCACTGATGCGCCCCTGGCTCTTGGCCTCGATCGAGGCGTAATCGCGCCAATGGAAATAGGCGAGCGGAGTGCCCCAGACATCACACAGCTCGAAGAGATCCTTGTCGGCAAAGGTAGTCACCTGTGCCTGGGTACGATCGCCATCGAGATTTTCGAGCACAAAGCCCTCGAGTTGGTCAATCGCGATCGCGGCGTTGGCACCCCGCCTCGAAAGGCAGACGACCACCGATTCGATCCCGAGGTTTTCCTCGTTTCCGCCGGCGCCAATTCCCGGGAAGCTCTCGGCATCGAGTTCCGAAGGAGGGTAGTCGCCATTCTTGGGGTCGTTCTGGTATCCCTCCAGCGCCGTCGCCAAGGCGGTCAGCGCGGTTCGAACCTTCGTTTCGTCGCCCTGCCGCAAGAGCCTCGGCAGTCCCACGACCCCCAAACCTATGAGGGTGGCCATGATCGCCATCACCACCAAGAGCTCGATGAGGGAAAAGCCGCGAGTCCGCACAAATCCGGTTCCTTGGTCTTTCATGACTTCTTCAGGGTGATCATGGTGACGTTGTCCGCGGCGAGGCGGACCGGCTTGTCCAGCAAAGCATGAGCAAAGAGTTGCAATTCGATCTTCCCCGGCCGCTTGGAGAGGCCTGGCAGTTCGAGATTGGACACCGCCGCCACCTGATTCACCAAGATGCGGTAGGTGCTCTTTTGGATGTCCTGCACTTCGATTCCGATGCGGACGGAACCACCGCCCGTTGCCACCGACTCGGGCAAGTCGATCCACTCCGTCGCCTTCGATTGTTGAATGGTCCGATATGCGAGCTTGCCCGCTGGTGTCATGGCGACCTGCAATCCGATGAACGGAACCAGGCGTCCGTCCCGGCGTTGCAGGCCTGGGTAAGTTTCGGGCTCTTTGGCGGTGGGGTTGAACGCGAGCAGGCCCACTCCTTTGGTGGCTCCCGATTCGGGATCCAACGCGACATCGACCGAGAAGCTCGAGAACTGCCGGCCGTTCAGCTCCTGGTAGAGCACCGTCGGATCGTCCGAGATCTCTTTCTGAGTGCCCTGGATCAGGAGCCGACCGTCCTCAAGCGCCAGATTCAGGCCGCGGCTCAACACCCGCTGCCAACCACGCAGGATCTGGCCCGTGCGATTGAAGTCGTCGGTCCAGACTTCCTTGTTCAGGTCGTCTTCGAGTGCGTTCAGCGAGCTCTCGGCCCAGGCGACGAGAGTCGGATCCGGTTTGGGATCCTTGCGTTCGATCAGCAGGCGAAGGCGCCGGCGCACCTCTTCCGTTTTTTCGCGCGAGTAGTGGTAGTAGGCGGTGGCGGATTGGATGAACGACTCGCGTTCGATCGGTCCGTCGACTCGCTTGAGAAGGGTCTCCGCGTCGCCGAGGCGCCGCCGGCGGACTTCAGTCACGATTCGACGCCCGAGCAGGTCGGGGAACGACGACTCGAGGCTTTCGGCTCGTTCGTAGTATCGCGCCGCCTCGACCGGATTGCCGAGTCGGAACGCCACGTCCCCGAGCGCCACCAGCACGTCGGCGCGATCGGGCTCCCGCTCGAGCACCCATTGGAATCCCGTACGGGCTTGCTCGAGATCGCCGACCGCCAAGAGCAGGCGCGCGCGCTGCCACTGCGTCGCCTGATCGCTCGGATCGGCCTTGGCCGCCAGTTCGACGGCGCCCAGGGCCCCTTCGAGATCCCCGGTCGCTTCCGCCAAGTAGGACAGCGCGGTGTGGATCCAAGCGGCCGAGACGGGGTCCTGACTCAGCGCCAAATCGAGACGGCTGCGAGCCTCGGAGAACTGGCGCTCTCTCAAAGCCACGATTCCGCTCAAGAATGACAAGGTTCCCGAGTTCGGATGGGCGGTCCCGGCCCTGGCCAAAATGTCTCTCGCCGCGGCCGGTCCCCGCCCCATCAGGGCCGTAATTACGAGTCCGGCCTGGGCCCATGGCTCACCTCCGCTGCGGTCGACCGAGCGGCTGAAGTACGCCTCCGAGTTTCCGAGTTCGCCCAGCGCGAGCCAGCAGCGGCCGATCAACCACAGGGCATGAGCATGCTGATCCCGGTCGAGTCCGCCCCCGCCGTCCAGTCGCTTCAGCGATTGGAGGGCCAGGTCGTACTGCGCCGCGATGACTTGAGTCTCACCGAGACCAAGATGCGCGGGCGGACACTGCGGATCCTGCTCCAACGCGGCCATGAACGCCTCGCGAGCTCGCTCCGGAAGGCCCAGGTCGAGGAAGAGCCGACCGCGGCGAACGAGTAACGGCACGCTCTTCGGAGCGGTCGCCAGCGCCTCCTCCAAGACCTCCATTTCCCGTTCGTAGCGGTAGCGCTTGCGCTGGGTATCCGCCAACAGGACCGCCGCCTTCTCCGACCAGAGTCCCTTGGCCTTCATGCCCCGCAGGTGGTCCTCGGCGAGCTGAATCTCGCCCGCGTCGAACACAAATTTGGCGAGATCCTCGTTCCCCGCGAGATCTTCGGCGGGGACCTGATGCCGACGGATTCCGTAGGAGTTGCGGGGCGTGTCCGCGAAGTCGATGCGTTGCACCAGCGAGCCGTTGATGTTGTTGCGCGGGCGGGCCTTGCCGGCGCCCCGATCCTCCTTGAACACCAACTTGATCGCTTCGAGAGCCCTTCGCCGATCCGCTTCGGAGACAACCACATCGCCGCGGATGCGCTCGATCTCAAGCTTCGCGAGCCAGCGGTCCGGCCCTTTCTTTTCGTACTCGACGACTTCGCCGAACGCAATTTCTCCGGACTGCCACGTCACCCGATCGAGGCCCTTTTTGCGATCGTCCTCGGCGAGGCTGCTGCGGCGTTCCGCTTCCTTGCGGCGCAGACGTTCCTCTTCGGTGAGGCGGATGCGGTCCGCTAGGGTAAGTCCGACGGAGCTTCGGTCGACCTGAGACAGGTCTGATTCGGGCGACTCGGGGTCGGTGGCGGACGCGACGGTATCCGTCGCAGACTTACCGGGTGCCGCCGCCTTCGCGGTGGCGTCCGGCACGATTTCGTGGCGCTGCTTCGTGGCGAGCTTGGGGCCGACCGGCAAGCCGACCGGCAGGCCGGGATGCAGCAGGCGGGGAAACGGCGGTGGGACCAGCGGCCGCAGCTCAAGGTCCTTCGTCTCACGCGGCGCCAGGAAGGTGTTGCGCCCACTCGCCGACCAACTCGTCTCCTCGGGGCTCAACCGAAAGGGCGTGAGCGCGAGGGCCGTCGGCACGGCGTCGGGAGCGCGACCGCGGCGCGTCGCTCGCGGCGCGGCCTCGCTCGACTGACCGAGGAACCAAATTCCGGCGAGGAGGCCTAGGACCACGAGAAAGGAGATCTGTTCCTTGGTCATGGAGTCTTTCCTTCCGGCTCGGCGGCCCCATCTCGCTGGATGTCCACCGCAGCCACCGTGAGTTTCAGTTCCACACGTCCCCGATCGAGAGGGTCACCGGCTCGCACTCCACGGTTGGCTGCCCCGGGAGGCAGATCGAGGCTGCGGATCGTCGCTTCCTCCACCACCAGGCCGCGTCCCACCGGAAGCGGTCGCGAGTACTCTTCCGTCAGCGAAAAAATCGCCCGCGGATGTCCCACGATCACGAAGCTCACGGGATGTTTCACGACAAACGCGGGCGCGGCGGTTCCCCCGCCGATCTTGGCTTTGCCTTGCCCCGCGATCTCGATCCGCTCGATCCGGGCAATCCCGCTCTCGAGCACCGAAGTGTCGATGCGAATGACCGATTCGAGCACCTGTTGCACGACATCCAAGCCACGCAGGTACCAATCGATATCGCGCCGGGTCGTAGGGATCGAATCCGGCAAGCCGAGGCGCATGTCGACGTCCACGCTGCGAACCGCGCATGCCTCGACGAGGCCGCGCCGAAGTCCGTCGGCGATGCGGTTGTAGTGAAGGTCGGGATCACGCACCTCCGCGGTGAGTTGGAAGCCGGGAGCCGGCACTCGATGCAGGGCCGCGGTCAGCTCGCGCAAAGCGGTATCCGCCTGATCGCGCTGCACTCGCAGTTTCTGGAGGTCCACACCCGCGGGCAGACTGCGCTCGATGTCGCCGCGCGCTTTGCGAATCTCGTTGCGCGCCCGCATCGTGGACGAATCGAAGAAGGCGCCGATGACGAGATACAGCACGAAGAAGGCAAGCGCCCCCAAAATGAGGGTGACAAAGAAGCGCTTGTGCTCTTGGAAAAGTTCGCCCATGTCAGTTCCCTCCCCCCGAGGTTGGAGCTGGATCCGCGGGTTCCGGGAAGACATCGATGGTGGCCTCGAAGCGAAGCCGCTTCGAGCCGACCGCCTCACCGCCCGATGTCTTGGTCAGATCTACGGACGGACGTCCCTCCGAGCCCTGAATACCGGTCTGCATCTGCTCGAGGGCGGTACTCGATTGCACGTCGACCCCCAAAACCTCGCCGGTCACCTTCGCCAGGGAGCGTGAAATTTTCCCCTTCTTCGGATCAGCCGGATCGACGGGGACCGCGATACGTCGGACATCCACTTGTTCGACCCAAATGCTGTCCGGGCTGTGGTCCTGAAGGAGGCGGGGGGCCTTGCCGAGGGTGAACCCGGGGCGGGTGAGCTCCTGCAAGATGCGCTGGCGGTCCCCCGTGGCCTGGATCCGATTGCGCAACGCATCGAACTCGTCACTTTGACGCCGCGCCTGCTGCGCCTGCGAAGTCATACGACGAGCCTCGTTTTTCAGGTCGGTCTCGGTGGACTTGAGCGAGAAGAAACGAAGGCCGAGGAAGGCCAAACAGGCCGCGCCCGCGGCCATGAGCCAGGCGGTGCGCCGCTTGAACTCGCGGCTCTTGCGCGTCGCATCCGAGACGATGTCGAGGACGAAGGACTCCGGCTTGGCACCCGTAACTGCCAAACCGAGAGCGACCGCGTAGCGGCCCGGATCTTCGTTCCAGGCATCCGCTTCGTCGCCCGGCAGAGCCGACAAATCGAGGCCGGAGCTCGGCTGAAAGCGCTCAACCTTGCAACGCATGCTCGACGCCAAGTACTCGTCGAGTCCGCGGAGCGCACCGGTGCCGCCCGAGAGGAGGATCCGGGCGAGATTGAGATCTTTGATGCCGGTCTGAGCGCGGCTGAACGCGAGGCTCGACTGAACCATCGAAGCCAACTGGCCGGCCGGCCCGAGCAAGGCATTGGCCACTCGTTCCTCCTTGCCGGAGGAATAGGCGGCCTTCCCGCGGGGAGCGACGTTGCCCAGTTGGTCCTTTTGGTGCTCGGCGTCTTCCTTGGAAAGTCCTAGAGTCTGCGCGACGGATTCGGTCAGAAGCGCGCCCCCCACCGGCAGATTGCGGGCGAAGAGGAGTTCGCTGTCCTTCAGGATCACGATCTCGGTGTTGCGATCACCGATGTCCACGAGCCCCACGTACTCCCCGTCATGCAGTTCTCCGGCCTGCAAGTACGCGTTGAACAGGGCGATCGAGGAGGGCGTCGCGCCGCGAGGCGGGCCCAGGGACTGCGCGAGAGCTCGGGTGCGCGCGTCGAGAATGCGCTCTTTGACCACCGCCACGAGAACGCTGTCCCCGTCGCCCTTGCCGGGAATGTCCAGCAGGTTGTAGTCGCACGCGAGAGGTTCACCGGCTTGGTGAGCCATCTCCCGGACCTCGAAGTCCATGAGGAGGCGCAGACGCCACGTCGGTACCGGCGGCACCGACGTGTAGCGGATGATGAGTTCTTTGCCGCTGATTCCGTAGCGAGCCCCCGGGGCCTTGACCAAAGCCTTGGCCACGGCGGGGATGGTGGCGAGCGAACCCTCGTCCCCGTCGCTGCGGTCCTCGACGGGGATGGTCAGGACGCGCTGGAGCTTGAACACCGGTCCGGCGTATTCACCTACCACCACCCGGGTCGCCGTAGAGCCGAGGTCGATTCCAATCGTGCGAGCCATCAGCGTTCTCCCTCCGGCTTCGAGCGTAGTCGATCGATCAACGCCTTCGCTTCCGTGGCCGCCTCCGTCGAGGGAAAGCCGGAGACGATGGAAGCGGCCAAGAGCTCGGTGAGCACTCGTTTTCCCGAGCCCTCGTAGGCTTTGGCTCGCAAGAGGCGGCGATTGGCCTCCGCCGTTCTTCCTGGGGCCAGCGAGGATTCGAGAGCCTGACTGGCCGCGGTGGCGATTTCGTCGAACTGGGAGCCGAGGCTCGTTCCCGAGTAGCGGGCCCGCTCCGCCCCGAGTTCCGCAAAGAGCGTGGTGTCACGGCTCAGGGTCCGGAAGAAAATCGCGTCTTCGGCGCGCCGCTTCAGGGCGGCGACCCGCGACTTCCCGGCTTCCTGGATCTCCGACTCGAGCCGACTCGCGTCGGCCACGATGCGGGTGGCGAACGGGAAGCGCGCTCGCAAGTCGTCGAGGAGAGCGAGGGCGGTTCCACTCTTGCCTTCTCGCGAGGCGGTAGTCGCTTGGCGCAAGAGCGCGGTTGCATCCTCCTCGTCTTTCTCGAAGGCCAACCGGAAGCTCATGTCCACCGCGTCAAGCCCGGTGGCGACGATGGAGAGTCGGCCGGTCTTTGCATCGAAGTTGCAGTTGAGCCTCTGGGCGGCGCCGCCCGACGCGACGAAGTCGACGCGGGCGCGATCATCGCCGCTGCCCACGATCAGCGCGGTGGCCGGCAGTCCGGCAAAGTCGGTGGTGTAACGACGACCGGTCTCACCATCGAGCACCGTCACTTCGAGATCGACGCCCGCCCGCGGCACGAGGGGCAGGGTTACGAGCCCCGCCTTCCCGACGGCCTGGCCTTCGAGCGCGAAGCGGAACTTCCCTTCACCCGGCTCGAGCCGAGCGCGCAAATCGCCGAGGCCATGCAGAAGAGAGCCGGTCAGGACGCCGCCCTGCGGCGAGGCGCTTGGTACCCAGAGTTCCGCCTGCGGAGCCGTCAAGCCACCGGCGAGGGAATGGCTGACTCCGACCCCGTCGATCACGGTGCGCCCGTAGCGCAGAAGACGCATCGTGCCCACCGGATCGAGACAGGCTCGGAAGGGGGCAGCATCGACGGTGCTTCCGGCAGGGGGAGAGCCCGTCAGCACAAACAAATCGTCCAAAGCCACTTCGCCCTGGCCCAAGGCCCCGACCAGCACGGTGGCCGCGTCAGCGCCGGCCGGTGGCCACACGGTGGCTTCGTACTCCGACCATTCGGTCGCACTCTTCGGGCGCAAGTTGAACCAAGTGCGGCCGATCTCGGCCCGGCCCTGTTCGCCCTCGCCTCGGGTCATCCACGCGAGACCCATGACCGCCAACGCCCCCTCGCCGGTCGCGGAGAAGCGAACGAGGTAGGGCGTGTCCGGTGAAAGCGGAACCACTTCCGACAGCGCCACGAACGAAAGGGGGGCGGCGGCTTCCGATCTCGACCAATGAAACCCGGAGCGCCCGCTGCGCGCCCACTCCGGGGACTCGCTCCCCGAGGCGCTGGAGACTTCGTCGCCGCGCAACCACTGGGGAGGATTTTCGACCGTTTCCGGCGCCGCTTCGAAAGACCACGCGTGGTCGGCAATGAGGTTCGCCCCTCGGTCCAGCGCGCGGGTACCAGATGTGGTACTTCCGGTGGCGCGCGTCAAGAGCCACGCCACCGCTCCCCCGAGGAGGAGAATGACGCCGAGGCTCACCAGGTTCCAAATCTTCTCGCTCTTCGGAACCGCCGCGGAGAATTCGAAGCTCGTGTCATCGGCGAGCTCCGATGAGTCCATCGTGCGGGTGAACTCCGCCGATTCGCTGCCCCCCCCGGGCGCGGTGAAGTCCTTCGGATCGCCGACCCCGTAGGTGGCCTCGATGCTGCCGAAGCGCACGACGTCCCCCTTCTCGAGGGTGGCTTGGCTGCATTTGCGACCATTGACGTAGGTGCCGTTGCTCGAGCCGACGTCCCGAAGCTCGCACTCCGATCCGGAGCGGCGCAGCTCGGCGTGATCGCCGGAGACCGACGCATCCTTCAGGATGAGATGGTGGCGAGCGTTGCGCCCGACGGTGACACTCCCCTCCGGGAGCATCACCACCTCGCCCGCGCGGCCGGCGCCGCCCAGAACAAGGAAGTGCTTTTCCTCGAGGGAGATGTCGTCGTCGCCCCAGGCCGCGGCCGGAGCGGCGGTGACCGCGGGCTCCTCGGCGTCCAGGAAGCGCATCGTCGCTTTACCGATGCTGATTTCGTCGCCGTCCTGGAGCTCGAACTTCGTCACCTTGCGTCCATTGACGAGGGTTCCGTTGCTCGAACCCTGGTCTTCGACGAACCAGGCATCCTTTTCGCGGGTGAACTTACAATGGGTACGCGAGGCTTCCGCGACTTTCAGAACGATCGCATTCTGGGCAACGCGGCCCAGAGTGTCTCCGTCCTTGAGATAGACGTCACGGACATCCTCGCCCTCACGGATGACGAGCTTGGGCATGCGTTCAGGTCCTCGGTGCGGCGGCGTCGGGGGTGAATCGGCGGGACGAGAGGGGGGTCGTCAGGCGAGTCCCGGCCAGCACCGGAATCGTGGTCCGAGTATAGCGGAGGGCGCTCGCCAGGACTACCCGAGCTTTTCGGCTACCGCTCGGTAAGACGCAGAATTTCTCGCATGGCCTGGAGGGCAGGCTCGAGGCCGCTCGGATCCGCTCGCTTCGCTACCTCCTGGAGAAAAGCCTCGGCGTGGAGGCGCGCCGCGGCCGATTCCCCCCGGATGTACGCGACTTCCGCGGCGATCTTTCGGGCCGAGAGCGAGGTAGGTTCGAAGCTCAGGGCCCGTTCGGCGCTCGCTTGGGAGGCGGCGAAGCGGCTGAGATCCCGTTCGGCCTGGGCCATGTAGAGGTGAATTTCGGGATCGTCGGGCTGCACGCGGAGGGCGGACTCGAGGAAGCCGAGCGCGAGCTCGGGTTCCCCGCGCCGTCCCGCTCGCCGCGCCTGCTCCTTCAGGTCCGCCACCGTGGAGGTGCGATTCTCCGCCTCTTGGTCCTGGACGTAGCGGCGGGCCAGCGCGATGTCGTCCGACTCTCCTCCGAGTTCCACCGCCGAGCGCATCTCGGCCAACGCACGATCACGGAGCGTTTGCTCGCGGGCCGCGCGCTCTTCCGCCGGCGCCTGCTCCACCTGTTTTTTCAGGTCGGCCAGGATGCCGAGACCCCGGGCTTGCCGGCAGCGAGCGAGGCCTCGCCGCGCATCGGCCGCCGCCGGTTCGATCTCGAGGGCCCTCTGGAATTCCGTTTCCGCTTCGGGGTAACGACCCGCGCTCTCCGCGACCTCCCCCAAGAGGGTGCGCGCGCCGGCGGACTTCGGATCAAACTCAAGGGCCTGCGCCCCGGCTTGCCCGGCCTTTCCCCGGTCCTGCATCAGAAGGTGGTGAGTCCCTTGCGCAATCAGGAGATCCGCCATCTCGAGCTTCAAGAATTCCTGGGTAGGGTCGAGTTCGAGCCCCGCCCGCAGGGTGGCAACCGCCCGCAAGTTCTCCCCCACTCCGCGCAGGGTGCGGGCGAGTCTCGCCCTGATCTTCGGTTCGGCGGGAGCCCGTTCCATCGCCTCGGTGAGGGCGACGATCGCCGAGGCTTGGTCACCCGCTTCCTCGGCAATCAGCGCCCGGGCCAAGGGGGCTTCGCTCGAGCGTGGCGCGAGCCGTGCGAGCGCACGTTCGTGGCGCAGGGCCGCGGTCAGCCGATCCGGTCGCCAGGGCGCCCGCACCAGCATCCGCACGAGTTCGTAGCGCGCGCGCTGTTCGACAGGAGTCTCGACCTCGGATCGCACGCAGAGTCCCTCCAGCCCCGCAATGGCCCGATCGACCAAGGCTCGTCCGTCGGCACTCACCTCGCTGGCCGACAAAAGGGCATAACCCTCGGCTGCGTCGAGCAACGCGAGCGAGAGTGTGGCTTCCCCGAATCCGGGTCGTTCGCGCAGGACCGAGTCCAAGAGCTCCCGACCCTCGGCATCGCGTCCCTGCCCCAAGATCGCCTGCGCCCGGTTGTGCCGCAGGACGACGGGATCCAGGCCGGCGTGCTCGGCGCTCGAGCCCAAACTGCGCGCCTGCTCTTCCAGGCTCCGAAATCGGGGCTCGGCCTGGGCGAACCGCGCCTGACGCAGCTCCAAGTCGGCGAGCCTCGTCTGGGCGCGCAGCGACTGCACGACATCGCGAGTCTGATCCGCGACTTGAATGGCCTTCGAAAACCGACGGCTCGCCTCATCCTCTGCCGCGGGATCGTGCCGTCCCTGCGCCAACCGGTGTTCGGCCAACTGGGACCAGGCGACCGGGTTTTCGGGATCGTGGCGCACCACGGCTTGGAACACCGTTTCGGTGTCAAGAAACTGCCGCGTGCGCTGGAAGGTGAGGATGGCGAGAACGGCGAGCGCGGCCAGCCCGAGCCAGCGGCCGGCTCGGCTCACCGCACACGCGTTACCCATGGCCAACGCCGCTCCCACCAAACCGATCGCGAGGTACCGGTCCGCCAGCGCCACCGAAGTGCGCGGGAAGACATTGTTGAATGGCAAGAGGGCCAGGAACCACCACGCGACTCCCAGGCTCGGAATCGTTGGTCTTCGCCAAAAGCGGACAAGCATCGCCAAGAGGAGGAGTAGGGCCGCCGCGCCGGCCGCGATTCTCCACGGCAAGACTCGACTAGGAATCAGGTGGTAGTGAATCGACAACGGGTAAGGCGCGAGAGTGTGCTGGGCGTAGTGGCTGAGCGCTTCGAGGCCCAGTGCCAACCGATCGAGCGCGGGAGTGGGAACCAGTTCGTGGGTCGTCCCGGCCTCCCGAGCCAACCCCGTGTGCAGGACCACCAGAGCCGTGGAACTCGCTATCCACGGCATGAGCCATCGGCGCAGCCGCAGTTTCGGTTCTCCTTCGCGGACCGTCCACAATCGCCACAGCAGCAGGCCGAGGAAGGGGGCCACCACGACGCTGCCCTTGGCCAAGCCCGCGATGGACAATGCGACCACCGACCCGATCAACGACCCGGTGCGTCCGCTTCGCCACGCGCGCATGAGCAGCAGCAGGGCGATCACGAGGAACGCGAGAGAGACTTGATCCTTGCGTCCCGATACCCAAGCGACCGACTCCACCGTGACCGGATGGAGTAGGAAAGCGAGCGCCACGCCAACCGCGCACCACTCCCGGAGTCCCAAGCGCCGTGCGAGGCCCAGAAGCAGCAGGCCATTCAGCCAGTGCCAAACGAGCGAGCTTCCGTGAAAACCACGCGGCTCGGTTCCGAGCAGACGGGCATCGAGATGCAGGGCCGCTTCGTAGACCGGCAGATAGGCATCGTTGCACAGCCGTCCGAAAGTGCCGACAAGGCTGGCCCAGGTGCCTCTCTGCAGAGCATCGTTCTCGATGACCATTGCCGGGTCATCGAAATTGAGGAACCCGTTCTTCAGGCCTGGACCGTGGGCCAGAGCCACCACCACCGCCAGCAAGAGCGCGATGCCGATCGATCGCATCGGAGACGTTCGCACTGCAGCTTCACTCGGCATGGGCAACCCGCCGACTTTTTCCCGATGCGAGGTTCTCTCCCGACGACTGTTCCGCCATCGCTGCCGCGAGCAGGAACCACCGCGCGCGCGGACTCAACTGGTCGGCCTTTCGCCTGAGCGCGGCGCGATTGAAACCGAGATCTTGCAAGCTGGACTCCACCCGCGAATCGGAGAGGCGGCCTCGCCAGGGTCCGGCGAGCCACGCCTCGAGAGGTACCGGAAATCCCATCTTGTCCGTTCGTTGCCGAACCACCATCGGAAGTGCCGGGCCAAGCAGCTCTCGGAAGAGCTCCCGCGGGGCCCGGGCGGGACTCTTGACCAAGAAGGGAATCTGCCGCGCGAGTCTCGCCAATCCCGGATCCAGGAGCGGGACCCGTCCCTCGATCCCGAACGCCCCGAGCGCCCGATCGTCCACCGCCAGCAGGCCCGGCAAAAGTGTGCGGATTTCGAATTCGAGCACCTCCTCCACGTTTGTGAAGGTCGAGAGCTCCGTCGCCGCGCGGGTGACGCCCGCCCGACGCTCCGGTTCGAGCAAATCCCAATACTCCCGCCCACGGAATAGCGCGGCCGAGACCGGATCCGACGAGCCCGCGAGCAGGCTCTCGTAACCCGAAGCGGGCGAAAGAGGTTGACCCGACCAGCGAGACGCGATCTGACGGTGCCGCTCGTAGCCACCGAACAGCTCGTCGCCCCCCTGACCGGTGAAGACGACGCGCACCCCCAAGCGAGCTGCGGTCTCCGCCAAGCACCATGCACTCGGCCCTCCGGGTCCGGCTTCTGGACCGCCGTGCGCGGCGATCAGCTTGTGCAGATTCGACCAGTGCGCGTCGGCGTCGATCGCGACTTCGACGAGTTCGATGCCCAATTCGCGGGCCACGGCCCGAGCGTAGGGCCGCTCGTCCGCCTGCGGCGGGCCGTCGGGAAAGTAGCCCACGATCGCGTAGTCCGGTCGACCCGCGGCGCGGTGCAAAAGACCGAGCACCCCCGAAGAGTCGAGACCTCCGCTCAAGAAGATTCCCGAGCGCAACGGCGATGCCACCTGAAGCCCCACTGCCGACGCGAGCGTTTCGGTGGAGAGAGCTTCGCGTTTCGCAGCTTGGAACTCGAAGCGGCCCGAGGTCTCAACCAGGTCGCCGCCTCTCCTCGAAAATCGCCGCCATGTCCCAGGCTCGAGTGACCGGACCTCGCGCCTCGTGGTCCGTCCCGAAGGTAGAAAATGGAATGCGAGAAGATGATCCCAGGCCAAATCGTCCCGGGTGAGCCGAGACAGGCGATTGGCCAAAGCCGGGAATTCGCTCGCGACCAGCACTCCCTCGGGCACGAGGGCATAGTGCAATGGGCGAACCCCATACTCGTCGCGCGCGATCGTGAGGGACTGGTCGCGACGATCCCAGACCGCGAGGGCGAAGGGGCCGCGCAAATCGGCCAAACACGTCACCCCGCGCTGCTCCCAGAGATCGGCCAAACCTCGAAGATCGCTGCCCGTGCCGGGAAAGAGCTCCCGATGGTTGAAGATCTCTCCGTTGGCAACCAGGGACACGAGGCCGCTTCGCGAGCGGAGCGGCATGTCACCTCGGAAATCGTCGGTGATGCGGAGGCGCGCGGCCCCGAGGAACCCGGGCCCATGCGCAATCCAACCCAAGTGATCCGGTCCGCGGTGACCGATGTCAGCCAGAAGCGCCGAGCGGGGTGCGGCTTCCCCCAGGGCGGCGACGATTCCACACATGATCAGCTCCGCGGTCGCCGGCGCTCGACAAACTTCGTGGACGGCGCCGAGGTGGCGGTCGGGAGCGATCCTTCCTTCGTGAGACGATCGGTCACGACGTCAAGGAGGTCCCAGAAGTTGTAGATCACGTGATCGGGCTTGGTGCGACCGACCAAGTCGAGATGTTTGCCCTCGCGGCGATTCCACACCGTCACGAAGCCGGCGCCCTTAGCGGCATCCACATCGTGGATGGGATGGTCACCCACGTACATCGCTTCCTCGGGCCGGACTCGCACCCGTTCGGCCGCCCGCAGATAGAGCTTGGGATTAGGCTTGCCGATGCCCACGTGATCCGAAATGAGGATCGCGCTGGGGTTGATCCAGGGATACACCCGAAGACGAATCAACTTCTCCATCTGTTTGAGGGTAAGGCCAGAGCTGACCACCCCGAGGATCAGAGGCATTTCCGCCAGGAGGCGCAGCACCTCGACGACGTCGTCGTAGGAAGAGAGCTCCCGAAATTTGGTCTCGTGATAGGCCACCACTCCCGCGGCCACTACGAGCTGCGCATTCAGACCCGCCGTCGCCTCGAAGGGCAAGCGCGACAGGAGTTTGTCGTAGTGGTGCTCGTAGTTCGACGAAAACTCCTGCACCACCTCTTCCAATTCACGGCGCAGCACGTCGCGACTCGTCCTCACTCCCATCGCGAGCATGGCATCGATGGAGTTCTCGCGGGCCCGCACCGCGAAGGTACTGGTGCTGAACAGCGTATCGTCGATATCGAAGAAGATGGCTCGGAGGGGCACGGAGATAGGCTACCAGATGGAGCCCGGCGCGGATAGGAAGTGGCGGTTTCGGCAGGATCGACGCGCCGATCAGGGGGCGCGCCCCCGCCGAAGCGGGGACGCGCGGCGAATCACTTCGCCAGGCGAGCTTCCTCTTCGCTGAGGTCGACGATGCGGACGTGAAGAACGATCATGAGATCGCGAATCTCGTCCGAGCGACCCTTGCGCGAGAATAGGAAGGAGATGAGCGGGATGTCCGAAAGGACCGGCACTTCCGAGCGGCGATCGACCGTCTGAATGTGCTTGAGGCCACCGATGACGAGGTAACCGCCATCCGGTACCTTCACCGTGGTGGAAGCCTGCGAGTAGCGAACCTCCGGCAGCTCGATCACCACCGGAGTGGTGAGACCCGAGAGATTGCTCTCGAAGGTCCGGATCGGGCGGATGAGGGTGGCCAGGGTCGGATTGACTTCCAAGGTGACGTACTTGCGGTCATGGCTGACCACCGGGCGAACGTCGAGGGTCAGGCCGTCCTGCACGACATCCACGATCGGATCGGCGATGAAGGCGGTCTGCGCAACTTCGACGTCGTAGTCCTTGACGTAGCTGACCTGGTTCACGAGGGTCAGATTCGCGCGCTGGCTGTTGAAGATCGTGAGGCGCGGAGCATTCAGCAACGCGTTGTCCACGTTCTTCTCGACGGCGCGGAAGATCGCGCTGATCTGCAAATCGTCCAGGATGGAGAACTGGACGGTCGCCCCGCCGATGTTGGAGAGGATCGAACCTAGACCGCGGTCGAAGACGCCTTCGGTTCGGCCTCGCAGATCGCCATTGTTTCCGAGGCCGTAGAAGAGGCCGGATGAGGGCGAAAGGCTGGCCGCCGAAGCGCCACCGGGCTGGCCGTTGTCGAAACCGGCGCTGGCGTTGTAGGGGGCGCCGTTGGTCACATCGTCGAGAAGACCGAGTTGGCCGGGGTTCGCGCCGCCGCCGCCGCGGTAATCGACTCCGATGTCCGAGATGAAGCCCCGAGTCAGGCTCAGGAATCGCGCTTCGACGTGGACGGAGATCTTGGTGAAGCGGCGCAGTTCGTCCAAGAACTGGCGGATCTGCTGGTGCACTTCGGGAGTCGTAGTGGCCACGATTTGGCCGGAGGACGGCGCGATCGCGAACCCTTCGACGTCCCAGGTGCCGCGTCCGACGTTTTCGCGGATCAGGTCCACGAGACGGTCCACCGTAGTTTCCTGGGTGGGCTCAAGGTTCTCGCCCCAGATGGCGGTTTTCGCCGTCTCGCCGGCTTGCCCAACCCGGAGGTTCAGGTTTGGAGCCTTGAAGTTCGGGAGGCTGATCGTGAGGTCGCGGACCTCGTAAACCTGGGGCACCGGCTTCCCGAGCGACTTCTCCTTCGTGGTGACGAGGAGCACGTCGTTGCGGAACGTCATCGCGAGCCCGAGCTGCTCGAGGATCGTGCCAAGGGCCGATCCGAGCGGCTGGTTGACCAGCGTGATTTGGACCTTCTCTTCGAGCTTCGCGGGATCGATCTCGCGATCGATCAGGATGTTGATGTCGCGGGTGCCGCGGATGTCCTTCACGATTTCGGGCAAGGTCTTGCCCTCGTCGCCATAGTTCACATCGACGGTCTCACTCGCGAGCTTGGCGCGAATGACCCGGACCGCATCGCTGTCCTCGACGGCCGCGAGCGAAGATTCGCCCTGCGCGCGCCTTAGGCTCAGCTCGTCCCAGTTCTTGTCCCAGCTCAAGATGCTGGTGTAGGGGATCTGGGCTTCGCGCACCCGCTCAAGCCAAGTCTGGAAGCCTTCACGACGCTCGTTGTAGTAACGAGCACGCCAAGCGGCATCGCGTCCGCCGCGGGCTGCACTCAACAATTCCTTGGCCTGTCCGTGCGTGGGCTCGCGCTTGAGCACCCGCTCCGCGATCATCTCGGCGCTCTCGAAGTCTTCGCGGGAGAAGGCACCGATGCCCTCTTCCATCATGGCGTGGACTTCGCGCGCATCGCGCTCGCGTCGGCGGCTCTCTTCGTCGCGCAGCTTCGAATACGCTTCGTCGAAAGCCTTGGTTTCGTTCTCCTTGCCTCGCTGCTCCAGGCGGACCGTGGTTTCGCGGAGCATGGAGCGCACGTCATCGGCGAGGGGGCCGAAGGGCGTCTGCCAAGGATCAAACTGGACGATGAGGCTCGCCTGCTCGAGAAGCTGCTTCGCCTCGTCGAGTTCGCCCGCCGCGAAGGCCCGATTGGCCTTCGTGTAGTTGTCCTGCACGATCGCGAGCTGCTGCTCGCGCATCAGCTTGCGGCGGTTCAGGACGTACTGGGTCAGCTCCTCCATGCTGTCGAGCTGCTGGCCTTGGAGGAGGCGAACTTGGCGTAGGCCCTCGATGGCCTCGCGATTCGAAGGCTGGACCTCAAGAGCTTGGAGGATCGCCTTCTCGGCGCCCTCGAAGTTCGAGGCTTCCATCATCTTGCGGGCGGTGTTGAGGTAGCTCTGGACCAAAAGGTCGTTGCGCTGCCCAGCCAACCCGCGCTCTTCTTGCAGCCGTGCGAAATTCGGATCCGAACTCGGCGTGGACACGCCCGACGGCGTGCTGGACACTGCCGGCGGCTGCGTCGTGTACATCGGAGGCACGCTGGCGGCCCCGGTGTCCACCGGGGTCTCGGCCATGGTTTCGGAGGGCGTGTCGCCCGTGTCCGACGAGCAGCCTGGGGCGCATGCGATCACGAGCAACCCCGCGAGCGCAAGCCCGCGACGGAGGAAAGAGCTCATTTCTCCACCTTTCTTCACGGCAGGGCATCTCCTGTCGTCGGCCACGGTTCCAAGTTCATCGGTGCTTTCCCTGGGCATCCCGGCGATCACGAAGCGTGGCCCTGGGCGTTCCGATTCGGAGCGCCCCGGTATTCCATCTGGTCCGAGCGAGGGGGGGATTCTATACAGTGACCTTCCTAGACGTCAACCGGAGAGCCAGAAGGATTGCCATCAGCGCCCCCGGTCGAGACGTCCGCGCAGCCGGCTCAGGTCCTGGAGCAGGCGGGGGTCGTCCCGGTCGAGAGCGGCGGCAGCCTCGAAGTCGGCCAGGGCTGAAGGGATATCCCCCCTCGCTTCGAAGGCCTGGGCTCGGAAGACAAAAGTGAGCGCCCGGGCTTGGCCGGACCGGATTTCTACCTCGGCCGCCCTGAAGAGACGGTCCAGGTGGGAGGCCTCCTTCGTCAGCTCGTACCGTTGGAGGTGAATCTTGAGCAGGGCGTCGAGGCTCCGCCCGTCCCCGTGTTTCTCGAAGTGCCGTCGATAGAGCGATTCCGCTCGTTGCCACTGGAGGAGGCGAGCCTCTGGGGTGAGGCGAGGCTCGCGTCCGAGCAAGTCGCTCGCCCGAGCGGTCCAAAAGAGGAGGGCCGGGTGGTCCGGTAGGCGTTCCAGCCCGGGCCTCAGGTGGGCTTCGGCTGCCGCCGGGTCGCCCGCCCTGATGAAGCTCCGCGCGTCTTCCAGCGCCATGACCACGTCCCACTGCTCTTCGATCCGCGGAAGGGACCGATTTTCCTCTTCGGTCGGCTCCACCGGGAGCCCGCCAGGCCTCCCCCCAAGGTAGGGGTTGGCCGCGTCAGGAACGACAGCGACGGAGCCGCTCTTCCCGACCCTGGGGCGGGATAGGAATCGGAACAAATCTCGTTCGAGGTCGCGGGCCACCTCGGGCGACTCATCCTTCGCAAGGTCGGGTTCTTGCCAACGAACGACCGAGTTTTTTCCCCCGCCCTCGACGAGTTTGCGGTCCCGCGTGTACCAAGCTCGCAAGCGAGCCGTGCGGTACTGGTAGTAGCCGTAGAGAGTTTCGGCGCTGTGGTGCCATGGACCAGTCCGACCGCGGAGTGACTCCCCGTCCCGCCCCCCCCACGTTCCCCCCGGAATTCCGCACAGATCCATGAGCGTCGGGTAGACGTCCACCAATCGGGCGGGTCCGCCGGCGAAAGCCCGGGGGTCGACGCCCGTCGGCGGCACGAGCACAAACGGCACCCGCAAGGTGGACTCCTGGAGCAGGAGTCCGTGAGTCAGTTCGCCCTCGTCGCCCAGGGCTTCGCCGTGATCGGAAGTCACGAGGATCACTTGGGGCCGCGAGCGCGAGCGGAAGGCCTCAAGGAGCCGCGCCAGTTGGGCATCTACGCGGCGGACCTCGGCGGCGTACCTCCCCCGCGGATCATCGCCCAGATCCTGGTCACCAGGGTGACGCTCGTAGGGTTGGTGCGGATCGAAGTAGTGGACGAAGAGGAATGCCGGCTCGTCCGAAAGCCCGCGGATCCAATTCAACGCGCGATCGGTCGTATCGCGCGCGGAGCGCTCGCGGAACGCCATCGCATCCTGGATTTGGCGATCCGGATTCGGCTGGTCCCAAGTTTCGAAACCGCTGGCCAACCCGGAGCGCCGTTCGAGGGGCTGACCCGACACGAATCCGGCAGTTCGGTATCCGGCGGCGCGAAGGTCCTCCGCGAGCAGGGAGTAGCCGCGCTCCGCCCGAGGGGGGACCACGAAGGAGTCGTTTTCCCGCACTGCGTGGTTGTCGGGGAACAGCCCCGAGAACAGCGAAGTATGGGCCGGGAGAGTCAGCGGCGTAGGGGTCAGTCCGAACGGGATGCGCGCCGCCTCGGAGTACAGCGCGTCGATCGTGGGAGTGATGCTGGCGATTGACCAGGGACGAGCCGGATCAGCCAGCCACGACACGGTGTCCGCCCGCATCGTGTCGATCGAAACCAGCAGGATGTCGGGTCGTTGCGGGGGCCGATTCGCCCACCACCATCCGGCCCCGGCAAGGCCGAGGATGAGGGCCAGCCCCAGGATCCGGAAGTGTCGCCTCATTCAAAGATTACGCCCGAGCCGCGTGAGCGGACCCGGGCATTTCCTTTGCAAATTCTTGCCGGCTCCCGTCGTTACTTGATCTCGCCCTTCATCAACTTGTCGATGAGGGTCGCCGGAATTCCGCTGTACGAAATATCCGTGAACTGAGCGGCAATCATCATGTTCAGGGTGTTCACCACGTGCATGTGGGGAACCGCGGGATCGGCGTTGATCTTGGCCTTGGTGTCTGGAGCCGAAGCTCGAACCTTGTCCAAGTAGGATTTCACCCTCTCGAACGTGTCCGGCGGGTCCAGAAGCATCTGCACATTCTTGGGTTCCCGCTCGTCGCGCTGAACCTTCAGGATCTTCCCGAATGGTTCGTTGCTGCCGTTGCGCAGGATCACGATGGCCCGATCGAGGGGCGGCTTGTCCAGATCGCCCCGGGCGATTCTCAGGATGATCTCGGCGTCCTCCGTCTCGATCGGGGACGGCGTGGCCGCTAATCCACGGTCCGTCGGGAGGAAGGACACCAACTTCCCTTCCAGGGTTTTGAACTTGAGCGAGCACATGAAGAAGATCAGCAGGAGGAAGGTGACGTCGATGATCGGCGTCATATCCGGCTTGGATTCTTCGTTTGCGAGTTCTTTGGCGACGTTGCTGGCCATGGTCGTGACTCCAAATCTCCCAGGGGGAGATCAGCCCTGGGGGTCTTTCTCAGCCACCGCGATCTCGAGTTTGTAGATCATCGGGCTCTCCGCCTTCTCACGCGCCGGGTTCCTGCCTGGAACGAAGGTGCAGTACTGGATGACCGCCTGCACCCAGCCGAAGACCTGTCCCTGGTCGCAGCGCACCAACACCGGCTTGCGCGAGGGGTAGGTACCGTCTCCGAGAGGCTTGTCGAGATCTGGGTAGAGAGCGGGGTCGGCGGCGCGGCGGAGCCACGCCCTCATGATGTCCAAGCTCTCCATCTGCCGACCGTCGACGAAGATGGGCGGCCAATCCGCGCGCATCGTCCCCTTCGCGATCCGCTCCTGGTTCTCTCTGGAACTGGGATCGACGATGTTGATCGTCAACCGCTCTTTGTCCTTGCCTTCGTCCTCGCCGGCTTCCGTAGCCCGCGGCAGGATCAGGTATTCCAGATCCTGCTGCGTCATGTCCGTGATCACCATGAAGAAGATGATCAGGTTGAAGACCACGTCGATGATCGGGGTCATATCGATGGTGACGGATGATGAGGCCGAAACCCCTCGATCTCTTTTCTTGGCCATCTTGATTCCTACTTTGTTCTAACGGACCAGGCGAGACCGGGGTTCATCAGTGAGGAGCCGGACGGAAACGCTCGATCAAGTCTTCCCAGATGGCATTCATTTCGAGAACGAGTTTCACGACTTTGTTGCGGAAGTAGAAGAAGCCGAGGCTGACCGGAATCGAAACCACCAGCCCGAGCAGCGTGGTCACCAAGGCTTCTTTGATGCCTCTGGCCAAGTCCGAAGGGGTGGGATTGGTCGTGGTCTCGATGATCGCGAAGGCCCCGAGCATTCCCGACACCGTTCCGAGCAATCCGAGCAGCGGAGCCACGCTGGCGATGAAGGAGAGCCAAGAGATCTTGGCGTTGAGCTTGATCGCTTCTTCCTCGGCCACGGAGGCGGCGGCCGTCTCCATCGCGTCGAAGCCGTGCGGGTGCTTGGGAAGCGCCGCCGCCATGATGCGAGTGAGCGCGCAGGGATTCTGCTCGCAGTACTCGAACGCACCCTGGACGTCGTTGTTGTCGAGGTGAGACTCGATGGTCTCGATGGCCTCGGGAGGTGCCAACTTGGCGCGGCTGATCGAGATGAAGTGTTCGATGATCAGCGCGAGGCCGACGACCGAGCTGATGATGATCACGATGCCGAAGGGGCCACCGGCGCGCCAGATGAGACCGAGAAAGCTCTCCTGGTTGGGGGCCGGAGCGTTCTGGGCCAAGGCAGGGATGGAAGTCACCACCATCGCGATGGCGACAAGGAACAAGAAACGGAGGGCGGTGCGCATAGCGGAAAGTCCTTTTTCTCCGGATCATCTGCGGGGGGAAGGGGGCTCCCCCACCGAGTTAGGTCATCGATGCTGCTTCAAAAGTCGTCCCGCCTCCTCGGCGGAGCGGCTGCCAGGATACGTCGTCAGGAGCCGGTGGAAAGTGGTCCGGGCTTCCGCCCGCGCACCATTTTCTCCGGCCTCTGCCAAGGCGAGGTAGCTCCGGCCGAGCAAGAGCAGGGCGGCCGGGAATTCGGTCTCCGACTCGAAGCGAGTGGCCAGGGCGGTGGTGAGGTTGATCCTGGCCCGATCGGGCAGGCCTTCAGCGAGAGCGATTTCCGCCTCGCCCATCAGGCCGAGGAAATCCGCCACCGGGAACTCCGCGGCGCGGCCACGCAACTCGGAAAAGACCTGTTTGGCTTCGTCCTTTTGGTTCCCCGCCAGGCGGCTGGACCCCGATTCGTATTCGGCGCGATAACGGGCCAGGGAGGCCTCTTTCCGCGCTGGCCCGGGAGCCAGGGTTTCTGCCTGCTTGGCCCAATGGGTGGCGAGCGCAGCGTACGCCGCGGCGGCGTCCGCATGGGCCTGGGTCAGAGAAGCAAATTCCGCTCGGGCTTGGAGGATCCTGGGCACGTACGACTTGGGGAGGTCCGATACCGCAGCGTCGTGGGCGAGTTGCTCAAGAGCCTGCTTGCCCGCCTCGATCTCGAGAAGGTGGGCATGGGCGCGGGCCAGTCCGATTCTCGCCCGCACCGAGAAGACCCCCGTTGGATCCAAGCGCAGGGTGGCCTGGAATGCATGCAAGGCCTCACGATGTTGGCCCAATCGGACCGCGGACTCCCCTCGCCAATAATGCGCGGAGGGGGGAAGCCACGCCGGAGCTTCCGAAGCCCGCAAAGCCAAGGCCCAAAGCTGGAGCGCATCCCGGTAGTTTCCTGCGGAAAAACTCTCGCGTGCTTCGAGGTAGGAAGGCGGAGCATCGGATCGAACAATGTCCCGAACGAGATGTCCGGAAACGCTCACCGCGGTGCCATCGGCTTGAACATACTGCACGGCGGCTCGATCCGCGGCCACCACGCGCCCATCTACCAGCGGAAGTTCCCCTTCCCGCTCGACCCGATCCTGCGTGACCGCCGCGTCGCTCAAAGCGAACAGGGTCACGAGGGCAAATCCGGAAGGAAGGCGTGGAAGCATGGTCTGGATCAAGGGCCGGGAGCGTAGACGAATCAAGAACGTTCAGTCAAGCCAATCCGTCAGAGCTGGCGCTTCATCCACTCGAACAGAGGCTTCCACCGCTCGCCGCCCATGTCCGGCTTGGTGGCCTCGAGACTCTTCATCACCTCGCGAAGCTGCTTCAGATCGGCCTTCGCGGTCGATTTTTGACGCTGGAGCTCCGCGAGCATGCTGTAGAACTTCGACTCCCACCAGAGACCCGAATCCTGAGTGGCGGAGGCGGTCTTCAGAAGCTCGCCCCACAACGCGACCGCCTTCTCCGGCTTGCCCAGAGCGGTGTACTGCTTGGGAAGACCCTGGTAGCGACCTACGTACCCGCCGTAAACGATGGCGGCAAGACGGGTGATGGTGGCGGACTTCTTGCCGGAGTCGGTCGCGAGGAGTGCGTCGACCGATCGCCCGGCGTCATTCCACAGCCGACCAGCCACGTCGGCATTCCCGGCGGCATCGGCATCCTGGGCCATCGTGACAAACGCGACCAAGGCGCGATTTTGGAGCTTCTGCAAATCCTCGGGCTTGGTCTTCGAGGTGTTGAACTTCTCAAGCGCCTTCGCCAGGAGGGGAGTCGCCCCGTCCATGAGGCCGGCGCGCCAGTACATGAAGGTCACCGCGTCCCAGTCGGCAAACTTCTCGGAGTCGTTGGTGAGCAACCAATCGCGGTAGAAATCGCAGATCCGGCGCCACTGGGTCTGGGCTGCCGCGAACTCCGGCTTCGCGACGACGGAGGCCCACTCAGCCGCATCCGTCGGGCGAGCCTTACCGGTCACCGCATCGAGCGCCTTTTCGGCCGGTTCCTTCAAAGCCTTGCCGATCATCAGCGAGCCGCGCGCGATCACCGACGCTTTCACGCCCAGGGCTTTCAGGAGTGCGAGGTCGGCCTCGGCAGCCGCGATGTTGCCCACGTCGATGTTCGAAGCGAGGCGTTCCGACAGGGCGAACTCCACCAACGACTTTTGGTTGGCGTGCTCTTTTTCGTAGCCGGCGAGGAGCGCGACCGAGGCGGCATACAGCTCAGCCTTCTTCGCGGCGTCCTTCTCGTTCTCGGCGAGATTCCGGTTGCACTCCGCGATGTTGTAGCGGGCCTCCGCCTTGGCGGCTCCTCGCGCGGAAATCAAGGTCGGATCAGTGAGCTTGTTGGCATCGTCCTGGATGTACGTGAGGTACTGCTCGAACTCCGCCTTGGCGCTGGTGATCAGCGGCAGAGCTTTGTCGAGTTCCTTGGCACCCATGTGGACTTTCGCGATCTTCAGGCCGACCCGAGCGGCCTTGATCAGGGCCTTCTCCTTGTCCGGTCCGCCGACTTGGCTCGATTCGCGGTACTTCGCGGCCGCCTGGCCGTAGAGGCCGATCGCCCCGGCCAGGTTCTTGGCCCTCTCCATTTCCGACGCTTGCCTCGCCAAATCATCGGCTTGTTCGAAGATGATGGCACCCTTGCCCTTGGTGCCGGTGACACCTTCCCGAATGATGTAGTCCTGGTGTTCCTTGATCATCGCCTTGATCTCAGGCGATGACTTGACCTGATCAGCCTGCTTCAGACTGCGCCCCCAGTAGGTGGTCAAGTTTTCGCCCAGACCGTCCTTCTTGACCTTGCCGTACTTAAGGGTGCCTTCCCGGTAGGCGGCGGCAGCTTCGAGATAGCGATCTTCGAGGTAGTGCGTGGAGGCGATTCGGTACCACGACTCGGCCCCGAGTGCATTCCTCTCGTCCTCGTCGGCGACCTTCGTCAGGATTTCAAGGAGGATCTGGTAGTAGCGGACCGCTTCCGCCCGCTTTTCTTTGCCCTGACTGAAGGCGCCGCGCGCGGCGCTGGCGATGATCTCGGGTGCAAACTGGGTCTTGTCCGGAGACGAGGTGAGAATGTCGGCGATGAGCTGGTTCGCCAACTGGCTCGAGGCGTCGTTGTTGCCCGACTCCGCGACGTCCGCGGCGATGGCGAGAGCGCCGTTCATGTCGTTCGACTTCAGCCGCGCATTGGCCACAGAGACGCGAGCCGCACGGCCGTAGAGACCGTACTCGCTGCCGAACTTCCGATAGAAGTCCTCGACTTCCTTGCCGCGCTTCAGGATCGACTCGAAGTTTCCGAGGGTCGTCTCGTAGGCGAACAGGTGGTACAGGCCTCGCTCGTAAAGCGACTGAACCGCGGGCCCGAGCTTTTCTTCGGTAGAAATCTGGTCCAGTACCGAGGTGAAATAGCCGAGGGCGTCGTTCTTCTCGTCCTGCTCCTGGCAGATCTGCCCCATGAGCAAATTGCCGTAGAGCGCTCCGAGCAAAGACTCCAAATCCTCGTCGTTCTCGTTCGCTAGGATGAACTCTTCCAGGGTCTGCTTGCAGCGGCTCAACTCGATGCCACGCTGCGCGCCCCCCTTTTTGTGAGTGAGCGCCTTGTTGTACTGGAGGAGACAGAGGCTGTACCACGCGCGGTTGCGCAGGCGCCACTTCTCACGATTTTCCTCCGCGCTCACCTCCCCCATGCTCGCGCGGATCTTTTCGAGTTCGCCTTCGGCACGGGCATAGTCCGCGTTGGCGTTCTTGCGGATCTCGTCGGCTTTGTCCTCCGCGACTTTCCCGGCCGCGATGGCTTCGATCGCCGCCGTGCCTCGCTCCTGAAGGAGGTCGACGTAGGCGAACAACGCCTGCTGGTACTCGCTCGAGGTTTTGTCGGAGATCCCCCCGACGACTTCCTGCATCAACTTGCGCGACTCGTCGAAGAGGGCGAGCTTCCCTTCGATGTCCTTGTTTTGGCGCGCTGAGGAAGCCTTGAGCTCAGCCAAGCCGAGCTTGCCCATCTGCTGCTCGACCGGCAGCCGCCCCGGCCCTGAGACCATGGACGCAAGGATCTTCTCGGCCAAGTCGTCGAAGCCGTACTCGCGGCTCAGCCCCCTTGCCCAGTCGTAATCGGTGTACTGGCCAAAGGCGAGGGACCCGCACAACAAGGCGAACGCAACTCCGATTAACTTGGGGCAGCTCATCGTGGTCCTCGATTGGATCGGCCCGGGGAGTAGGGGGTCCCCGAACCGTCTCAACGACTGCAATTGGGAATAGGTTCGGCCCAAGGCGGTACTTTTTCGCGGTACGACCTCGGGCCCAATCAAGCCGGACTAGGGAATCGCACCGGGCCACCCCTTGCGCGGTAGCCCGTCCAAACCGGAATCGCTCAGCGCCGACCGCCCGGTTCGAGTTCTTCCATGACGAGGATCTTGACGCGCAAAAGCACGATCAAGTCCTTCATGCCGGTGTACTTGCCCTTGCGGCTGAAGAAGAACTCCAACACTGGGATGTCTTTCAAAATGGGGATCCCCGACTCCACGGTCTGGTCCTCGTAGAACTTGAGGCCACCGAGGAGCAAGGTGCCGCCGTCCGGCATCACCACCGTGGTCTTCAGGGACTGCTTGCGCAGCTCGGGGACCTCGAAGGTGACGGCCGTACCCACACCCAGGGTGCTCGAGTACGTACGCACCGGGCGCACCAGAGTGGAGACGCTCGGGCGCAGCTCGAGGGTCACGAAGCGCCGGTCGTTGCTCACGATCGGGCGGACATCCAAGACCACGCCTTCCTTGACGATGTCGATGATCGGGTCCGCGATGACCGCGGCCTGAGCAACTTCGACGTCGAAGTCCTTCACGTACGCCACCTGGTTGGTGACCTGAAGGTTTGCGCGCTGGGTGTTGTAAACCAGCAAGTTCGGCGCGGTCACGGTGTTCACGCGCTCGTACTTCTGGGTAGCGCGCAGGATGACCTCGAGCTGGGTGTCGTCGAGGTAAGCGTACTGGAGTGAGAATCCACCCGTCGAAGACAGGGTCTCGGGGTTGCCGAGGCCGGTGTCCAAGAGATTTTGGGTGCGGCCGCGGATGTCGCCGTTGCCCCCGCCCAGGCCGTAGAAGGCGCCGGTGGTGGCATCGGTGCCGAGCACCCCGTTGGCGCCGGGGGCGCCGAAGTCGTCGAAGGTGTTGGCGTTGCCAAGACCGGGAGCGCCAACGCCGCCCGACTGGTCACCCAGCCCGCGGAAGTCGACGCCGACTTCTTGGAGGAAGTTGTTCTCGACCGAGATGAATCGACTCTCGATCTGGACCTGCACCCCAGCAGACCGACGCAGGTCGGCGAGGAGGGTGCGGATCTTGCGGTGAACCTCGGGAGTCTGGCGCACGACCAAGGTGCCCTGCTTGGGCGTGATCGTGTTTTCGGCGTCCTCGGTCCAAGACACCGGTTCGACCGTGCCGCGGATGAGTTCGATCAAACGATCTTCGTCGATCGTGCTCTGAGCTTCGCCGGTGTCCTCGGCTTCTTCGCTCACACCTGCCCCGAAGTTCGAGGGATTCAGATTGATTTCGACGCCGGGGAAGTTCTGGATTTTCGAGGTGAGGTCGCGCACTTCATAGAACTCGACCACCTTCGACTTCCGCACTTCTTCCTTGGTCGTGATCTTGACCTGGCCATCGGCGATGAGCATCTCAAGGCCGAGGGAATCGACCGCGTTGCGCAGTGCCGACATCGCGCTGATGTCGGTGAAGGTGCCCTTGAGCACCAGGTCGGATTCCGACTTGCCGGAGGCCGCGACCGCGCTCATGACGTTGATGTTGACCGACGTCGAGTTGCGGAGGAACTTGACCGCATCGGCGAGCGGCTGATCGTTCCACTCGACGTTCGCGAGCATCGTGCCTTCGAGGCGGCGACGAATTTCTTCGTCGACCTCACTCGGCTTGACGGTGCCCTGGCCGAGCGTGATCGGTCCGCGCGCCGCGATTCGATCCCAATCGCTCGGGAAAGTCACGTCCTGCGCGGGCGGATTGGCCGCCAGCTTCACTTCGCGGAAGGCCTTGCCCCACTCTTCGCGGTAGTGCTCGATGTTCGTGGCGTTCGCCTTTTCGTGGCGAGCGCGGCGCGCCAGTTCCTTCAGGCGGTGGGCACCTTCGTGGTTGAATTGGTAGTCGATCACGCTCGCGCAGAGGCTCTCGCAGTCGGAGAAGGACTCGCGCTCAAACGCGGTCTGGGCTTGATCCCAGAGGCGCTCGACGGTGCGGGCGATCTTCTGGCGCTCGCGCTCTTCGCGCTCAGAGTTGATCCGGTCGATGTCGCGACGGCGAGCGGCCTCGCTTTCTCGATCCCCTTGCGCCTTCGCGGCCTTGGCACTCGCGAGGGCCGCCTTCACCTGAGCCTCATCGAAATCGGCGTCGAGGTTCGGGTTCATCTGGAGAATGATGAGGGCCTTTTCGTACTCGGAGATCGCCGCCGCGTGCTGGCCCTGCGAGGTGAAGGCGTGCCCGCGGTTCATGTGGTCACGCACGAGAAGGTGGGCTTGGCGCAAACGGGCATCGACCTCGTTCCACACATCGCGCGCTTCGGCGCGGGTCGCGCCGCGGGGATCGCCGGCGATCGCGGAGGCGCGCTGATACAGGTCGAGGGCCTCCTGGTTGGTGGGGTCCACTTCGACCGCTCGGCCAAACGCTTCGAGCGCCGGCTGGATCCGCCCCTCCTCGAGATAGCGCTTGCCGAGATCGATGTAGTCGCGAAGCAGAGTCGACTGGCGACCCCTCCCCGCGAGCTCCCGTTCCGTGATCTCCTGCATGGAGCCCGAAGGCGCGGAGGTCGGCGGGGCTTCTTGTGGCATCGAACTGGAGCTGGCCCAGTTGCTCGATGTGGTCACCGTCGACTCGGAAGTGGCGGGCACGCCATACTCGGTGGAGGGAGGGTTCGCCTCCCCCATGCCACTCTCCGACTCGGACGACGTGCATCCGAGAGGGGCCACCACGAGGATGGCGGCCAAGACAAGCCAGAGCGAGCGGCACGGCTTCATCACGATCATCGGTGTCTCCATGGATTGGTGCGGCCGGATCGCGCGATCCCCGCTTCCCTGCGATCGGCCTCCCGGGCAACCAGCGAACTTTCGCGACGCACGGTGACCCTCGTTGAGAGAGTCACCCCGAGAAAACCCCAACCCGGTCTTGGGTTCCCCATGCATCGTCGCGCCAAGCGTGGCGGGCCTCCGAAGCTTAAACCGTTGGCAGCCAAGGAGTTCCGCCCTATTCCATCTTTTGTTTGAGCAGGAGATTATAGAGATGCGGTCCAGGGCTGCAACCCCCACTCCTGGGAGTAGGCGCAAGTTGTTGGAAATTCGGCGAGAATTCCGGGCCTGGCCCCCGAATGGGGCCGCCACTTCCGCCGACCGCATCGGCCAAGGGCCCCGTCCCTTCGAGTGGGTCAAGGAGCCACCTCCAGGGTCAGGACCTGCTTCGGATGGGCTGGACCTTCGAGGGCCACCTCGAAAATCCGGATTTTCTCCTCGACGATTCGCTCTTGGGTTACGGGTTGGTCGGCATGGACCAAGACACGTCCCTGGGCGTCGAAGACCACATCGAGCCTCGGTGTCTTCCGCACTTCCTCGCGCATCTCGATCGCAAGGACCTTCTGGTGGGTGCGGTAGTCCACATCGGTTCCGGAGTCGACCTCCCCCACTTCCGCACCGACGGCGACATCGAAGAGTTTCGTGCGCCAGGCCTCGTCGTGCCACTTTTCCACCTGGAAGGTCGCAGAGGAGCGATCGCTGGCGACCGCCTTCAAGGTGAGCTTGCGGTCCGCTTCAGCCTGCACACTCACCGGCTCGGACACCGGCCCCTCCGGCAACTTCGCAAGGATTTCCGGGTCAGCCGGAATCGGCTGCACGCGGTAGGAGTACGTCACCCCCGCGCCCACCTCAGTGTCTAGGAACAACGAGTCCGAGTTGGGGGTGGTCGCGCGCAGAGAGAAGGCTTGGTTGCCGACCGCCCGGAAAATTTTCCAATTTCCGATGACGACCGTGGTGTCCGGATGGGCGATCCACCGCAAGCGAACCGCCCCACGTTCGGCATCCGCGCGTAGATCGGCAGCCGCCGGAAGCACCACCGTGTTGGTGTTCGTTCCGACGAGTTCACGCGGCCGGGCGATCAAGGCCTCCAGCGAATCCGGGTAGGCGGCGACGGGAGCGCTCATCGCCTGGCCAGCCGCCAACTGGGACTTCCACTCGTTGCTGCGGGCCGTCATGTCGAACTTTCGCTCCACCACGACCTCCCGGAGGCTGTCCGTAGCTCGGCTCAGTTCCCCGGAAGCCGCACCAGCTCCGGAGTTCAGGGGCAAGAAGTATCCGGCGAGATGCAGTCCCATGAGAAGGAGAGCCGCCACCACCGCGATGATGTCGAGGTGGCCCAAGATCGCGTCACTAAACCACGACCTCGGAGCCTCGTGCTCCAGATGTTCTTCCTTCATTTGGCCGCTCCTGCGACCGCGAGATCGGGGAGGGTGACAATCTCCAGGGAGACGTCGACCTCCGCGTCGAAAATTCCCTCGACCTGATCGGGCATCGGCAGCACCCTCGTCCGTAGACTGCGCACGACGACCACCGGTCCCTCCTTCTCCAACGCGTGCAAGGAGCGGAGGAGATTCGGTACTGACTTGAGCAGGATCCGGAGCCTAAGGTCCACGGGTTGCCGCAGCCACCGCTCCGGGCTCTGCCACGGGTACGGCTCGCGGCGGACGTCGCTCTCACGGCTGGGGAAGGCTCCCGCCCGCGCCGCGGAAATCAGCAGCACATGCTCCAGATTGAAGCTGCGCTGCTCCCGCTGCATTTCCGCGAGATCGGCCGGTAGGCGGCGCTCCGACAGGAAGGCCGGCGAGCTGATTGCCACCGGACTCGGCAGGTCTTTTCCAGTCGACTCCCGCACTCGCCGCATGACTTCGCGGAGGAGTTCGTCTTTGTGGAACTCGTAGGCGGCGCTGAACAAGTCCCGTTTGGGCTCGGTGTCGGCCGGAACTGCGCCCAACCGTGGGAACCAGCGGGTGAGAGCCGCAAGGTGCACTCGAAATCCCTGCTCGCTCTGCTTCACGACGGAACCGCCGATTTGACGGGCATCTCCCAGGCTTTGGGCAAACGCCGACCCGGCCGCCCACGGCTCGGCGGCCCGAAGTCGCTCCGAGAGCCTGGACGCCGACTCGATGGCATGCGTGGTCTGGCGTCGGGCCGGCCGAAATCCGAGTCCATAGGCGGCAACCGCCCCCACCAGGAAACAACCCACGATGACCCATGGGAGGATGGTTCGCACGGTCATGGCTGCACCTCCGCGAACTTCAAATCGAAGCGGCGGTGCCGCACCGGATAACGCAGGAGTTCGGTGGGGGGCCCCCCCGGAGCTAGGGGGGTTACCGACGACGCGGTGAAGGCTTCGCCAGGAGTCACCGACACGCAGTTCGCCGCATCTACGAAGGTCTGAGCCAGCTTCTGGAGACGGGCATCCGCCGCGGCCTCAGTGGTAGCCGCCGCCGCAAGCAAGATCGACACCTTCCGTGTCGCCTCGATGTCGACCGACGCCAAGACCGCGGATTCCTCCCCCGGCCATTTCGCGGCGATTCGCCAAATGTGGTCGGTCACGGAGCGCACGAAGGCTTGGTCCCGAAGCGGTTTCGCCAACGTCGTCAAGGTGGCATCGACCGAATCGAGTCCGGCGGCGGCTTCGATGTCGCTGGCCCGCTGCACCGATCCGAGGACGGATTCCGCCGCCTCGACCTCGTTCTGGAGTTTGCCAGCCAACGCCTTCTCGCGGAGTGCCGCCACGAGCACCACGAGACACAAGAGTCCCGCCGCCGCCACGTAGCCCGCACGACCTCCCCCGATTCGTCGCTCCAAGGTCGGCGGAAACAGTCGCACCTGGCAATCGGCCCGACCTAGTCCTTGGAGCGCGAGACCGGCCGCCTTCGCGAGCGCCGGGAAGTTGTCTTGGATTCCCGCACTGACGACTTCCGGATCCACTTCGATGTAGCGAAATCCGCGCGGGACTACGACCGGCAGCCTGAGCGCCGCCCCGAGTGCGGCCTCGCAACTCGGCACGCAGGGGTGACTCTCGAAGAGCACGATGCGCTTGAGGTCAACATCGGTCCGGGCTGCGCGGTAATAAGTAACCAGCCGCTCGGCCTCCTGGGTGAGATCCGAAACCACCTTGCGCCGCAGGGTCTCGAGGCGCTTCGCATCCGGAGGATCCGCTTCGCCGGTCGCCATGCGCACGGCGGCCGCGTGAGGAACTTGGAAGGTGCGTTCGATCAAATTCGTAAAGTCTCCGCCACCGACGGGGAGCACGCGGAACCAAGTCTGCTCGTCGTGATGGATGAGGATCTGCATGCCTGCGTAATCGATGTCGATGACGACCGTGCCCTCTTCGAGCAGGCGCTCGTAGGTGCAAAAATTTTGCAACGCGATCGGTCGCAATTGCAGGCCGTCGACCGGCAATCCGGCCTTCTGGATCTTGCGGAGTCGATCCTCCACGAGGGTACGTTTGATCGCGTAGAGCGTGGCGGAGACTTCGCCGCCCTCGCGAATCCCCAACACCCGGCTGTCCCAAAAAATCTCTTCGGGAGGAAACGGGATCTGCTGCTGCGCCTCGAGCTCGAGCAGGCGGCCGACGCCTTCGTCGTTCACCGGGGGCACCTGCACCGAACGGTTAAAAGCGGTCTCGGCGCGGAGCGAGTACCAGAGGCGCGACCGTTCCAAGTGATGCCGGCTGCGAAAGTGATGGAGACCGCGTTCCATCACGTTGAATCGCGCGAGGGAGGAAACGTCCGGAACTTGTTCCGTGAAGTCGACGACATCCCAGGCATTCACCCGCGGCTTCCCCTCCGAGGTGAGCGCGAGCTGCACTCCGCGGACCGCTACCGCCGTCAGATCCACTCCCCAGGCCGGATATTGTTTCATGAGGGCAACTCGGTCGGTCACATAGCAGGAGTCGGCCGGATCCTACCAGGGGATCTCGGCCTTACCGCGAGGGCGCGCGGGTCGAGATCTTATCGAGCGGCGCGGGGATACGGGAGATGGGGACGATGCTCACTTCGCACCGGGCGGAGCGAGCCCGAGATGGGCCATGGCCAACTTCAAGTCTTCCCAGGCATCACGCTTCATCTCCGGGTTTTGGAGCAGGTAACTCGGGTGGTAGGTCACGAGGCAGGCCTGACCGCCCACTTGATGGACCCTCCCCCGCAGACGTCGGATCGAGACGTCGTTTTGCAGGAGGTGATGGGCGGCGGTCCCCCCGAGGGCGACCACGAGTTCCGGCTGGAGCTCCCTCAGTTGATCCGCCAAGAAGGGAGCGCAGGCCTGGATTTCCGCCGGCTCGGGAGCCCGGTTGCCCGGGGGGCGGCACTTCAAGACGTTGAGGATGAAGACTTCCTCCCGCGCAAGTCCCATGGCGGCGAGCATCTTGGTCAAGAGCTGGCCGGCGGCCCCCACGAAGGCCAAGCCCGAGGCGTCCTCGTTGGCTCCGGGCGCTTCGCCAAGGAGAGCCAGGCGTGGCCGAGGATTGCCCTGACCTGGCACCACCTTGGTGCGGGTCTCCGCGAGGCCACACTGACGACAAGCAGCGATCTTTTGGGCGATCGCCGCGAGCGCGAGTCCCGGATCGCCGAGCACCGGCGGAGGTGCGGGTGTCGAGTTGGCGCTCAACGGGGGCGCCGCGACCTCCACTGCGGCCGGCTTGGCCCGAGGGCTCAAGAGTAATTCGCTGATCCCGAACGCCTGCAAACTCTCGATCTCGAGGCGTAGAGCCACCGGGCTGCGACCATGCGGAGGGGAAGATTGGGAAGGCGGCGATTCGGACATGGCAGGGCAGGAAGGCTACCTCAGATCGTTAAGGCAAGGCTCATAAGGACGGTCAACCGAGCCGACGGCTGCCTACAGCCCCATGCTACAAGGCGCCGGCCCGAATCGGAGTCTTCCCGGTTGTTCGTCTCCGTCCTCATCCCCTGTCACAACGAAGAGGAGGCTCTCCCGTCCCTCTTCACCGATTTGCTGTCGCTGCCCTCGATCCTCGGCTCGAACCACTTCGCCGAGGTCATCTTCATCGACGACGGCTCGACGGACGAAACCGAGCGCAGACTCCACCGTTTGGCCGAAGGCTTATGGTTCCCCGCCAAAGTGCTCGGACTTGAGCCCAATCAAGGACTCGGCGCCGCGCTACGCGAGGGGGGAGCGATCGCGGTCGGCGAAGTCATCGTCACCTACGATGCGGACCGTCCGTACCCGCTCCAGGATCTGCCGGCTTTGCTTGCCGCCATCGAAGCGGGCGCGGACGTCGTCACCGCTTCGCCGTGGCATCCCGAAGGGTCGGCCGAAATCTCCGGCTATAGGCGGTGGCTGAGTGAAGGGGCGTCCCTCCTCTATCGACTCCGCTTCGGCAAACGCGGCCGCCGCATCCACACTTTCACCTGCGGTTATCGCGCGTACCGCAAGGCAACCTGGAACGCCTGCCTCCCGAGTCAGAACGGATTTGTCGCCACCGCCGAAATCCTCGTGCGCGCGCTGGACTCCGGTGCCACCGTGGTGGAAGTCCCCTCGCGGCTGCGGACCCGCACCGAAGGCCGTTCGAAGATGAAGTCCCTCCGCGTGGCGCTCGCTCACGTGCGCCTCCTTCTGCGCCGGCGTCATCCAGCGGTCAAAATTCTAGGCGGCCCTCCGGAAGCTCGGAGGTCCGGTTGACGAAGGGAGCGCTCGGGATCAGCGCCGCTGCCGGCATGGTCCCCTCGAGCAGGATGTAGGGAGACGGGGCCAGCCCCGTATCGGGCAGGGGCTCCAGAGTCACGATCACGGTTGCCCCCCGCAGGTCGGGAAGGGCCGGCTGCATGGTGCCCGCCGTCATCGTGACGAAGTCTTGACCCGGATCGGAGAAGCCGATGCCGTTCGGACCCTTCCCGGGGAACGTGGCCGCGTCCTCGTCCGGGTTGATTCCCGATCGGAACTTGCCGGTCGAAAAGCGGCGCGCGGTCGGCGGATGCACCACCCACCCTTCATAGGTCCAGGCCGAGTCCAAATCGGGAATGATGAGCGAGGGGAAGTCGTCACCCAGGAACCGGAACCAGAGGCCTCGTTCGTCGTTGGGCGTCAGGGACACCAGGTCGTCTGTGGGCGAGAGACAAACCACGGTCCCGGATGCAGCGGTCAAGTTGCCGAGCGCGCCCAGGTAGCGCAACGGCGCGACCCCGCTCGTCGGGACTCCGTCGAGCACGATCGCTTCGCTCGGAACAGTGGGAACCAACCCTACGGGTTCTTGGGTGATGAACACTCGCGTGGCCGCGGCGACATTAGGAAAGGCCGCGAGCAATCCGGTGTTCACGGGATCGAAGGAAAAGCTCGCACTCCCTCCGTACACCACGCTCCCATCGGGCGAGGTCACGACGCCGGGGCCATCAGGGCCGATGAAGTCGGCGATGCGCTCTGGCATCCCTCCAGAGACTTCCACCCACAGCGTGTAGAAACCAGCCGCCGCCGAGCCCAAGGTCTGCGGGGCCGATCCGTTGCAAGTGATGAGGCCGGGGCTCAGCGTCACGTCGAGACTAGCGAGTGAGGCCGCGACATTGGTGAGCTCGATTTCCGCCACCCCCTGTCCGGCCATGTTGACGGCAGCGGTGGGGATCACCGCCTCGAAGACGCGCAGGGGGAACGGGCGCATGGCGTTGTCGATGCGGGGCTCCAAGGTGACTTCGACCCGCCATCCGCCCTCGGCGAGGTCGAGCATTTCGCTGGCACCAACCGTCGTCGCCCCGAGGAAGTCCTGTCCGGGAGCGCGGAAGCCCACACCCGTTGGACCCTTGGCCGGATTCGTCTGGGCATCAAAATCGAAGGTGGAGCTCGAGCGAAACTTGCCAGTGCTCCAGTAAGTGGTGCCGACGCGCACGAAGCCCTCGTAGGTCCACGCTCCTTCGGCAGGGGGAAGAGTCAGGCCGGGCATCGTGCCAGCGGCATCGGCCACAAACCAAAGACCACTCTCCGGATTGGCTCCTCCTCCGGTGGGGGTGACCAAAGTCGCGAGTCCGCTCGCGGTGGAGAGGTCACCGAGGCCGGGCCCGCCCAGAGGCTGAAGACCCACCGAGTCCAAATCCGCGGCGCGACCCTTGACCATCCCAGCCATCACAACGTTTCCGGACGGCACGCCATCGCGATCGCCCTCCGGTTCGATGGTCACGAAGAACCCGGACGCGTCCTCGATGAAGGGGAAGTTCTCGCCGAGCCCGGTGGCGCTCGGACCAAACGTGGCCTGGAGGGTCGTGCCGTAGACACGTTCGCCATCCGGGCTCGTGATCGCCGCGGGAGTGGTCGCCGCATTCACCACGAATTTGCCCGTGGAAACCGGAATCCCGTTCACGATTGCAAAGCCCTCGTAGTGACCGAGGCCTCGCCCGAGATCGGAGAGCCGCTCGGTGCTGAGACGGAACAAGATGCGACCTCGCCCGTCACCTCCGCCGCACGCGGCCAAGGAGAGCGCAAGAACGACAAACACCAAGTGACGGGCCATGGCTATCCCAGGAGAGGTGTGGCTCACTCGAGAAACTCGAGAGTCGGATCCATCTTCGCGGGAAAGCCAGGCGCTTCCCGGCTCCGCGAGCGCGGGATCTTAGCCCGACTCCCGGCCCTCACGAGCCTCGGGTTTCCGGGGCCAATCGAGCCAACTTGCGAGTTCCGGTCCCAGCACCGTGGTTCCCGGCGGCCACGGCGTGACTTCCCCGAGGCATCCCGTCTGCACCAACTGGATCTCGTGCGCGACGGCCCGCACGAAGTCTCCGTCGTGCGAGACCACGAGCACCCCCATCTCCTGCTCGTGGATCCTATGCCGAAGGAGTTCTGCGAGCTGGCGCCTCAATTCTGGATCCAATCCGGTCGTCGGTTCGTCGAGAAGCAGAAAACGCGGCTGGACCGCGAGTACGCGCGCCCACGCCACGCGCTGGCGCTCACCGGCCGAGAGCAAATCACCGGATCGAGTCGCCAAGTCACCGTGGATTCCGAGCTCCTCCAGGGCGTCCCGGGCGCGGTCCTCGAGCACTTTGCGAGCAACCCTCGCCCCGGAGTGCTGCAGCCCCGCCTTGCACGCGGTCATGACCTGCACTAAGGGTGTGCGTCCCGGCTCGAGCGAAGCTCCGGCATCCTGAAAGAGCATCTGCATCCGCGGTGCACTCTGCGCCGACGGCGCCTTGATCAGAGCCTCCCCGACCCGTACCGCGCCTCGGTCGCGGCGGTGCAGGCCCACGAGCGCTCGAAGGAGGGTGGTCTTCCCGACTCCCGAGGGTCCCATCCAAGCTCGGCACCGGCCGGCCTTGAGTTCGAAAGTCACTCCGGTGAACAACCGACGGCGCAGCGAACCCTGGCCCACCGACACCGCGAGGTCGCAAACGGCGAGTGCTCCCGCGGCGGTCATGAGTCGCGGCCCTCCTCGTGGGGCAGCCCGATCGAGGACCACGCGGAGACCCGGCTCGCCGCCGCGTTGGGGTCAAGAAAACGGCCCTGCGCCATGACCAAAATCTGATCGCATTGACGGGCCAGGACCAAGTCATGCGTCACCATCACGGCGGCGCGCTCCTTGGAATCCACCCAGAGCCTCAACTGGCGGAGCAACTTCTGACGGAGCGGCGCCTCCAATCCGGTGGTGGGTTCATCGAGGAGAAGGAGCGGCTGGTGGGAAGCCAACGCCGCAACCCACAGCACACGCTGCTTCTCGCCTCCTGAGAGCTCATGCGGGTACGCTCGCAAAATTGCCGTCGGATGTTCGAGTCCGACCGTGTCGAGAGCGGAGGGGAGCTCAGCGCGGGCGCAACCGGTGCGACGGAGGAACTCCTCCACTCGTCGGAACGGGTCGAGCGGTTGTTCCTGCACATGCGGCAAAAGACCGATGCGCTCCCGCCGCCAGCGTCGCCTCTCCGCGGGGCTTTGGGCCAATAAATTGCCGGCGGGCGATCCGGTGATCCACACCTCGCCCGCCACCGCGAACTCGCGCTCGGACAATAGTCCCAAGGTAGTGCGGAGAAGCGTGGTCTTTCCCGCCCCCGAAGCCCCGACGATCGCGGTGATCGAGCCCACCGGCCAGGTGCACTCGAGATCGTGCAAGAGGTGTGACGTCTCCGACGCCTGAGGGACCCGCACGGAAAGACCTCGCAGCGCCCCCGCGATCATGCGGCCCCCCGGGTTTGCACACGTTCTCGCAGCTCATCACCCACCACCGACAACGCCCGCACCAAGACGAACAGGATGACCCCGGGTACGAGCAACAAGTGCCAGCCTCGCTCCGGGTGATTCCTCCCCTGCTGGAGGAGGTCCCCGAGGCTCGGAAGGGAGTTGGGCACCCCAAAACCCAAGAAGGAGAGCGCCGACTCCACCAGGATGAATTGTCCGAGCGCAAATGCCGCATGCGCCAACACCGGAGGCCAGACGAGGCGCAGAAGGTGGAAGAAAAATATGCGCGGCGCCCCCAGGCCCAGCAGGCGCAGCGCCTCGATAGGGGGCCGGTCCTTCTGCACCAAGATTTCCGTCCGCACGAGCCGCGCCGGCACGGTCCAACCAAAGAGCGCAAGCAGGAGGATCAACAGCGGCAGACTCGGCGCCAAGAGCGTCTGGATGGCAATGACCACCACCAAGGCCGGAAAACACGCCGCCGCTTGCACGAGCATGCGCGCGATCGTGTCCACGAACCCTCCTGCCAAAGCCGCCGCCCCGCCGAAGACCAAGGCAATCGCGAGGCTGAGGAGGAGGCTCGCGCTCGCCACCAGCAGCGACGCCCGCAGCCCATGCAGCGTTCGCGCAGCCACGTCGCGGCCATAGGCGTCGGTTCCGAGGGGGAGCGCCGCCGCTGGCGACTGGAGTCGATCACCCGCCGTCGTGTGGGGACTGCGGCTCAAGGGAGGCCAGATAGCCAATCGCGAATTTCCGGAGGACTCGACACGGGACGGATGCAGGGCAGCCGGTGCCAACGTCGCGGTGAGCAGGGCCAAGATCATTGCCACCACCACCACGCGCCCCCGGTGTCGCACGAAGCGGGAGAAGACCATCGCCCCCCCCACCAACAGCACCGAGCCCGCCAGTTCGAAGGGAGTCTGGATGCGCAACGCGGGGAATCGGAGACCGGCCTCGCCCCATTCGATTATCGGTACTGACGCGGCTAACCCGGGCGAGAACGCCGCCAAGAGATAGAGCGTCGCTAGAGTCTCCCGAGCGATCGCTCGACCCCAATTGCCGCGGCAAGCTCGCATCACGAAGTCGCGAGCCTCACGCGGGGATCCAACCGAGCGACCACCACATCGGACGCCGCCATGGCCACTCCGGTCACGAGTGCGAACACGAGTGTCCCGCCCATAACCACTGGAACATCCCCCTGCACCGCGGCATCAAAGAGCAAGAGACCCATGCCCGGAAGCCCGAACATGCTTTCGACCAGCACACTTCCGGCGAGCACACCCGGAACGAGCAGCGCGAACAGGCCGACGAGGCGAGGAGCCGCGCCTCGCAAGCCGTGCCGCATCGCAATCCCCATTCGGGACTCACCTCGAGCCTCGGCATCCCGCACGTGGCCGCTCTTCAAAATCCCGAGAACACTCGACCGCGTTTGCATCACCAAATAGGCCAAGAGTCCGTACGTCAGAATGAGCACCGGCACGGCGATGTGGCGAGCCAAGTCCATTCCCGCCTCCCAAGACCAAGGAGAGAGGGAGCCTTCCCGAAGGCGGGCGAGCACCGCCCTTGAATGAAACCCGTCCAACGGCACCGACCCGGTGCTCAGCACGACGCTGGCCACCCAAAACTCGGGAAGCGCATGCAAGATTCCGAGACACCATTGGACGATGCGATCAATCGCATGGCCCGGAAAGTGGGCGAGCCCGAGCCCCGCCGGAACGGCCAACAAAAATGCCAAGAGCACCGCGCTGCCGTCGAGCAAGAGACTGCGAGGCAAGCGCTCGCGCAGAAGATCCCAAACCGGGCGCTGATACGTCGTCGACACCCCGAGGTCGAACGCCCACACTCGGCCGAGCCAACGGCCGAACCGTGATTCCAAAAATGGGGAGAGCGCGCTGGAAGTCCCACGGCTGGTCTCCCAAAAGAGCGCCCGATCGAGCCCCAAATACTCGAAGGCCACCGCGCGCGTGCTCGGATCGAGGTCCCGTCGAAAACCAATTCCCTCGGAATCCCCACGCTCCCTCAATTGCGGTTCGGCACCGATGTGCAGGAGGGCAAACGTCAGTGCCACGACCAAGATCGTGGTCACGCAGAGTTGGACACCTCGGAAGAGGAAGAATCGACCGAACTTCACTTCCGCCCCTCGGGAGGCGAGGCTTCGAAGCGCTCTCGCAGCACAAAGTCTCGATAGAGCACTCCCAAGTCGTGCACCTTCACGTTGGCAAAGCGTCGGTTGATCGCGAGGCAGGTCGACGCACTCAGCAACACCGGAAACGGCACAATCTCGTCGAAGGCGCGATGGAGCGATCGCCGGGCCGCCAAGCGCTCCTTTGGATCCGCGCTGGCACGATAGGCGTCGATCCACCGATCCAGCCGAGAGTCCTCGACGGCACAAATGTTTTGCCCCTTCGCGGAGGCCTCGGCACTGTGGAGGAGTTCGTACTGATCGGGCTCGACCGCCGGTCGGAGGGAATTGATGGCGAGAATGGCGTCGAAGCGCCGCTCGTTCAATCGCTGGCGGATGACCGGGTCGAAGGGCAATTCGCGCACCAGAATTTCGAAGCCCACGGCCCGTGCCGCCTCACTCAGATAGACCGCCGGGGCCTTGAGCTCCGGGGAGCCCGCGGGGAGTAGCAACTCCAGGCTGAGTTTGACCTCCCCCTTCGCCCGCCACCCGTCCTGGCCCACGCGGAAACCCGCCTGGTCGAGAAGACGCTCCGCGCGGGCCGGGTCGAAGGCACGGAGCGGAACGCTTGAGTCGTAATCTGCATCGAGGAAAAAGAACGGCCCGCCCACCACCTTGGCCCGGTTGCCGTAGATCTCGCGAACCAGCCGCTCGCGGTCCGACAAATGAACGAGGGCGGCCCGCACCTCCGGCGCCGCCAAGACCGGGTGTGGCCGTCCTCCCTCAGGATGGCGATGATTGGTGGCGATGAACACGTAGGCAGGCAGAAAGTAGTAAGTGCGCCACAGCCTCGACATGAACTCCTGATCGTCGTGCAGTCCTTCGTAGCGCTCGTGGGGAATCGTCGCGAGATCGATCGCCCCCTGTCGCAAGAGTTGGAATTGCGTGGTGGCATCGCGTACGTAGCGGAATACCACCTGCTCCAAATATTGCGGCCCCGTCGGATGCGCCTGCTTTCTGTACTCCGGCCGTAATTCGAACACCAATTCCTCGGGAGAATTGCGCAGGATCCGATAGGGGCCGAACCCGGGATGGCGGGCGGTCTTGACAAAAAGCTCGGGGTCCCGCGGAACTGCGTGTTTCGGCACGACCGTGAACTCGAGCCCAAACGCGACCAGCGCGTTGTAGTAGGGCTGCTTGAACCGGACTTCGATCGTGCGCTCGTCGAGGGCGGTGACGGATTCGATGCGTTCGAGAGTAGCCCGCCGCGTGGCAAACGCCGCCGCCAATGCCGGATGAGGATCTTGCAGCAGCTCCCACGTGAAGGCGTAGTCGGCTGCGGTCACCGGCACTCCGTCTTCCCAGGTGAGACCGGCCTTCAACCGATACCGGTAGGTCTTCCCATCCGGCAGGACTTCCGGCAGCGCCTCGGCGGCTTCCGGCACCACATGGAACGGACCCTCTCCGCGATCCGCGGCCTCGGTCAGCAGGAACGGACAGTGGAAGAGTTTGGCGTAGACCCGCGCCTCACCACCCGACCACAAGAGGTTGTTGAGGTGATCGGCCGGACTCCGCCTCCCCACCGTCAGAGTTCCCCCCACCCACTCGGGCCGAAACGGATGCTTTTGGAGATCGACCCACCGGCCCCGGTCCGGGTTCTCGGCTTCCGGCCCCTCGACCGCCGGGGCGGTGGCTACCGGTGGGGCAGGTGGTCTCTCGGAGCACGCACCCATTCCGAGGAGCAGGCAAAGTCCAGCCGCGACCCAGGTCGGAGCGGTCAACCTCCACGACGACGGGGGCGAGCAACCGAACCAGCGGATTCCTGCTTCCTTCACGGGGAGACCCCTCGACGATTCGCTGGGACCGACTCCGGAGTTCGCAACACGGAGTTCACCAGGCGGGCGGAGGCGAGACTTCCGAGTCGATCGAGACACCGATGGGCGGCCACACCGGCCATCTTAGCCACGGATCCGAGATGCGGCTATCCGCCCGAAGGAACGCCGCTGCCTCGGCCGACGGAGGCGGATAGAGTCCGGGCCTCGCCCATGGTTTGGAGTCGACTCTGTCGGTGGAAAAGCGCGCCGTAATCCTCACGAGCTTGGTCCTCATCCTCGGAGCCCTGCTCCTTGGAGCCACGTTTTGGTCCACCGAAGCCCGAGCGGATCTGACCATCGCCAACGGCCCTGATCCCCGCAGTCTCGACCCCGCCCTCGCGCAGAGCACCGCGGACCTACGAGTGGCCGCCAGTCTCTTTGTTGGCTTGGTCTCACCCGACCCTCGGACTCTGGAGCCCCGACCGGCGTTGGCAAAAAGCTGGTCCGCCTCCGCCAACGGTCAGAGTTGGACGTTTCAACTCCGCGAGAACTTGAAGTGGAGCGATGGGACCCCCCTGGTTGCCGCCGAAGTCGTGTGGTCCTACCTGCGCTTTTTGGATCCCGGCACGGGCACCCGACTCGGGGATCTCCTCGACTGCGTACGAGGCGCCCGCCACTTTCGGGAGACGGGCCAGGGTCGGGACCGCGTGGGCATCGTCGCCCCTGACGATCGCACGCTGCACTTCCAACTCGACCGCCGCACTCCCTACTTCCTGGATGTCTTGGGTCAGCCTCCCCTCGGCGTCGTGCCTCGCCACGTGATCGAGAGCCGAGGGCTCGGCTGGACGAGGCCGGAGCACTTCGTGAGTGCGGGCCCCTATCGCCTCGTCACTTGGCGCCTTCGAGATCGGGTGCGCGTGCAGCGCAACCCGCTCTACTTCGATGCGGCAGGGGTGGCATTCGACACCGTCGATTTCCGCGCCGTCGAAAACGCGGCGACGATGCTGAATCTTTTCATCACCGGCGGCGTCGACTTCGCTACGGATGTCCCCCCGGGCGCGGTGCCGGCTCTCCTCGCACGCTACGGCGCCTCCGGCACCCGCGAGTTCCTCCCCGCCCCCCGCCTCGGGACCTTTTTCCTCCGAGTCAATTGCCGTCGCCCTCCGTTCACGAACCCCAAACTCCGCGCCGCGCTCTCTTATTCGATTGATCGCGAAGCGATCGTCTCCACGGTGACCCGCGCCGGGGAGCCGGCGTGCCGGTCCTTCGTGCCGGATGGAGTCCGCGCTGGTGAGGTCGAGTATCAATCTGCCAGAACCCTCTCGTTCGATCCCGGGCGTGCCGCCGAGCTTCTGTCCCTCGGCCTTGCCGAGGAAGGGCTTACGCAATTACCCTCCTTCGAGCTGCTCTATTCTCCCGAACCCGGGGATCAGGCCATCGCCGAACTCTTGCAGAGCCGATGGGCGTCGCTCGGAATCAACTGCCGCCTCGTCGGTCAAGACGGGGCCTCCATTCGCGACGCGCTGAAGCGGCTCGACTACACCGTCGCTCGTTCGTCGTGGCTTGGGGACTACAACGATCCCTCGACTTTCTTGGATCAATACCGCACCGGCAGTCCGGGGAATCGAACCGGATGGTCGAGCGAGGTCTACGATGGGCTGCTCGCTCGCGCCGCCAGTGAAGCCGATTCGGCCCGAGCGGCGACGTTGAAAGAGGCTGAAACCCATTTACTCGCCCAAAGCCCGATCCTTCCCATTTACCACTACGTTTCCCGCAACCTCGTGTCTCAGCGGCTGGCCGGCTACTTCTCCAACGTGATGGACTGGCATCCTCCGTCTAGCCTGTCGGAAGGAACCCCGCGGTGAGCGCGCCGCTGCTCTTGATCGGCCTCGCCGGCCTCTTCGCCTGGGCACACTGGCGGACTCGCAGGGCCGGAAAAAACGACCGATGGGCCGCCCACGCACGTCGGCTCGCGTGGGTTATCACGACCACGTTGGCCGTGTACACCGCCTCGTTCTTTCTCATGCGCGCCACCCCCGGCGGCCCGTTCGACGGCGATCGTGCCCTCGCCCCCGAAATCGAAGCGCGACTCCGCGCGCGCTACCAACTCGATCGTCCGGTGTGGGTGCAGTGGTGGAACTCCATCGATGCCTTGGCGCGCCTCGACCTCGGTCCCTCGATGGTGCTGCGAGAGTTCACGGTGCAGGAGATTTTGGTTCAGAGTCTGCCGACCTCGCTGCTCGTGGGGACCGCGGCCGTCGCGTGGATGATTCTCATCGGATTGCCGCTCGGACTTCTCGCGGCCCGGCGAGCCGGACAGTGGCCGGACGCCGCCGCGTCGCTGGTGGCGGCGCTCGGGCAATCACTCCCCACCTTCGTGCTCGCCGGACTCTTGATTCCGCCCTTGGTCTTCGGCCTCGGGTGGTTGCCCGCCGCTGGCCTCGAGAGCCCGGCCGGCCTCGTCCTTCCGAGTCTGTGTCTCGGACTTCCGTACGGTGCGCAACTCGCCCGCCTCCTGCGTGCCGGCCTCATCAACACGCTGGATCAAGATTTCGTCCGCACCGCACGAGCGAAGGGACTGGGCGAAGCCCGCGTGATCAGCCGCTACGCGCTCCGCGGCGCACTCGTGCCGGCGATCGCGTTCCTCGGCCCGGCGATCGCGGGAATTCTGACGGGCTCGCTCGTGGTCGAAAACCTCTTCGGAATACCCGGGCTCGGCAGTCACTTCGTGCAGGGCGCGCTGAGTCGCGACTATCCGCTCGCGCTCGGGCTCGTCACCATCTACACGCTGCTCATCTCGATTTCGACATGGATCTGCGACCTGCTCCTGGTCGCCTTGGACCCCCGGATCGAGCTCGGCTGATGCGAGCACTTTCGCCTCGACCCAGACGTGCTGTCGACCTCGTGGCCCGGTTGGCCCTCGCCTACCTGGCAGGGCTCGCCATCGTCGCGGCCCTCGCTCCGCTTTGGCCTTTGGAAGATCCCGCGGCCGTGAAGTTGCCGCGGGCCTTGGCGCCTCCCGGCTCGGCTCCGGCGGCGGCGGTCCTGGCCGAACCAATTCCCAGAACCGGTCTCGCTGCGCTCCGGCGTCGACTCTTCGGCGATTGGTCGATCGGCCCTTGCCTCGGAACCGATGACCTGGGCCGCTGCCTGCTCTCCCGGCTCGTCTTCGGAGCTCGGGTCAGCCTCACGGTCGCGGCGTTGGCTTCGCTCCTTTCACTCGTTCTCGGAACCACCCTGGGGCTTTTGGCGGGGTGGCGAGGCGGAGCCTTCGACCGCTGGACCATGCGGGTGGTGGATGTGATCAGCGCCTTGCCCATGGTCTTCCTCGTCATCTTCGTCGTGTCCTTGCTCCGGGGCGTGCGCAACGCGCGCCCCGACATGGATATCGATCAGATTTCCGTGCTCCTCTTCGTGATCGCCCTCACATCGTGGCTGTCGGTGGCCCGCTTGGTCCGCGCCGAAGTCGCCAGCCTGAAACAGCGGGCTTTCATCGACGCGGCCGTCCTCTCGGGGCTCTCGGAGCGGGCTATTTTCTTGCGGCATTTGTTGCCCAATCTGCTGCCAATCGTGATCGTCGCGCTCACCCTCAACGTGCCGCGCATCTTCCTCTTCGAGGCCTTTCTGTCCTTCCTCGGCTTGGGAGTCGAAGCACCCTCTGTCTCGTGGGGACTCCTCGCCCGCCAGGGTTACGACTCGTTGACCGCCGTCCACGCGACGTGGTGGATGGTGGTCTTCCCCGCCGCCGCCTTCCTGCTCACCTTGCTCGCCATGAACTTCTTAGGCGATCGCTGGAGCGAGCGACTCGATCCGCGGCAATCGTCGGAGCCCGTGGCATGAGTGGGGATGCGATTCTCACCTTGTCCGACGTTTCGATCTCGTTCGCTCGCGGCGACCGGACGACGCAGGCCGTGGACCGACTGAGTTTCGCAATGGCGCGGGGCGAGTGCCTGGCGTTGGTGGGAGAATCCGGTTCGGGCAAGAGCGTCACGGCGCTGGCGCTCCTCGGCCTGTTGCCGAAGCAGGGAACACGGATCAGTGGCAGCGCTCGATTCGACGGTGCGGAACTGTTGCACGGAGGCGCCGCCCGGGTGAGGGGCCGTCGCATCGCCATCGTTTTCCAAGATCCGCTCTCCGCACTCTCCCCTTACCACCGCGTCGGAGCCCAAATCGCCGAGTCCTTCACCATCGGCGGAGTCGCAACCTCCGATGCCGACCCGAAAGTGATCGCGGCGCTCGCGGCGGTCGACCTGCTTTCCCCCGCTGAAGTGGCGCGAGCATTCCCCCACCAACTCTCCGGTGGCCAAAGGCAGCGCGTCTGCCTCGCCATGGCCATGGCTTGCGAACCCGAACTGATCATCCTCGATGAACCGACCACCGCGTTGGACGTCACCGTCCAATTGAGCATTTTGGACCTCATCGCTCGACAAATGCGCGCGCGGAGGATGTCGGTTCTGTTCATCACCCACGACCTCGGGGCGGCCGCCTCACTCGCGGATCGGGTGCTCGTGCTCTACGGAGGCCGACGTTGCGAGTGGGGAACGAGCGAGGAGGTCCTTTCAGCACCTCGCCACCCCTACACCGCCGCGCTCCTCGCGGCCCTTCCGCGCTCCGACCATCCGAGCGGCACTCCCCTCGCGGCCATCCCGGGCCGCTTCGACCGATCCTCCCTCTCCGGTGGCTGCGCTTTCGCACCCCGGTGCGCGGTGGCCGAACCACGCTGTCGGGAGTCCCGCCCGATGGCCGCGCCCTCCGCAATTCGTCTCGTCGACTGCCACCTGCACAACGACGGAGGCGGAGCATGAGCCCATCTCCGCTCCTGAGCATTCAGGGTCTATCGGTTACGAGGTCGCGCGGGCGCGGCTCGCCCGTGCCTATCCTCCAAGACATCCACATAGAAATCCTGAGAGGCTCCTCCGTCGCCGTCGTCGGTGAGTCCGGCTCCGGCAAATCCACGCTTGCCAAAACGGTGTTGGGTCTGATTCCGGCCCAAGCGGGCAGCATTGTCACTTGGGCGAGCGGAACCCGCGAGGAACTCGTCGGCCGATCGCGCGCCGCCTTCGTGCCCCTCCGCCGGCACTTGCAGATGGTGCTGCAGGATCCGTCGGCGTCGTTCAATCCCCGCCGCCGCCTCGGCGAGTCGATCTCGGAGGCCGCACGCGCCTTGGTGCCGACATTGTCGAGAGCCGCGGCGGAGGAACGGGCCCGCGGCCTGTGGCAAGAAGTCGGATTGGAACCCAGTCTCTTCAGCCGCTATCCGCACGAAGTGTCCGGCGGGCAAAAGCAGCGCGCTGCGCTCGCCCGAGCCCTGGCGCCGGAACCCTCGCTCTTGGTCTTGGACGAGGCCACTTCCGCCCTCGATCAGTCGCTCAAAGCTCAGATCGTGAACTTACTTTTGGAGCTTCGAAGGCGGCGGGACCTCACCCTCGTGAGCATTACCCACGATCTCGGAATAGCGCGCGCTCTGGCGGATCGGATTGTCGTGCTCTACGACGGAAGAATTGTCGAAGACGGTCCGTCCGCGGCGGTGCTGGACCGGCCGCGCCATCCCTACACGGCGGCGCTCGCGGCGGCGCTCTTGCCGCCAGTGCCCGCGTTGGCGCGAGCACAACTCGCTCGGAAGTCAGGCGATCTGAAAGCGCCGAGCCCGATCGGGTGCGCGTTCCAAAGTCGCTGCGCACATGCCGCGGAGGTCTGTCGAACCGGCGAAGTGCCGTGGCTATCCCAATCTCCCGGGCATCACACCCGGTGCCACCGGGAGGACTGGTTCAGTTGACCATGTAGGTCTGGCTGAGCGGCGGCACCGTGCCCATCGGCATGAAATTCATGCCCATGGTCAGGTTGAGGAAGTCGACTCCGAACGGCGGAGTCAAGGTCTCGAAGATCGCGTCGCCGGCAGTTGCGGCGGTGAACGGGGTCACGGATCCATTCACGACGAGATCGCGGGAGGCGACCGCCGGGGAGAGTCCCCCACCGGGTCCGATGCCCACCACGGAGATGACTTGTCCGGTTCCGGTCATCATCGCACCGGGGCCGATGTTCGGACCGTAGATCATGTTGATCCGGCCGGTCGAGTCGATGGTGGTTCGGAAGTCGAGACGAGTGCCTGGCGTCATCGTGCCGGTGCCCGGCGGAACGGCGGCTTCGGTCGCAAAGAGCCAGTCGACCTGGAGGCTGACCACTGAACCGTTGTTCGACTCGGTCACCACGATGGAGGCGGGAGCCACCGAAATGAATCCGAACGCACTCGCCACGAGCGTGCTCATGTGCAGGTCGGACCAGTAGGGCGCCACCCGCGGTGGTCCCGCGAGGAATTGGGGAGTGCCCGCCAACCACTCGGAGGCAGTGGGGGGACCAAAGCTCAGGTATCCGTTCGTGTCGATGTTCGTGCGGCCGTACACGTTGCCGTAGAACGGAAATTGCAATGCCTGGTGAAAGTAGGTGACCGTCACGTCGTCCCCGAGCATCGTCTGCGGGTAAGTGGTGGTTTGGGTCACGAGCGGAATCGTGGTGATGGAGAGGGCGGCGGTCAGTCGACCACCACCCGGCGCCGCGGGATCGGCGACCGCCGCCTGGATGCCGAGGGGAAGCGACGGGAAGCTCGGAGACAAGGCGCCCGAGAGCACGTACTGTCCGCTCGAGTTCGTGAGCGCGAAGAAGTCGAAGATGTTCACCGGCACGAACCCGTCGAAGATCGTCTCGAACGGAAAGGTGATGTCCAAGATCCCGTAGGGAGCGATCATCGTCCCGGGCGCGGTCACGGTGGATCCCGCCAGGAGGAAGCGCTGGAAGGGCAGCCCGCTGATGCGGAGCTGGAACGCGCCGCCGGGCGAAACATTGGTCGCGATCGGGCCCGTCGAGCCGGCCGGATGATTCTGGTCATTGAGTGTCAAGGTTGCGTTGGCGGTATTGGCTTGCTGCCCGTAAATCAGGCCCGCGAAGATCAGCCAAGTCGCCAGGACCAGCTTCGAACGTGACATCGAGCACTCTCCTTCTTCCGCTCCCGGCCTGGTCAGGCGGCCGAATGAGCGGGCAAAACAACCGTGGCCAAGGGTGCCACGACTCCATCCTACCCGCACCTGGGTACGGGGATCAATCGGTCTTGGGCCCAAGACGCAGGCGATCCCACTCGGCACGAAACGGGCCATCCGCGGCGAGAAAATTGGTGTTCAGGCGCCGCAACCGGTCCAGCTCGCTCCGGAGTTTCGAGTCCGCCCTCTGGACACGCAGCAGTTCGCACCACATTTTCCCCCGTCGCAGACTCCGCGGCGTGAGGCGGGTGGCTTGCCCGAGCCGGTCGGAGGCGAGATCAACCTTGGCCCCCTTCCCGAAGGGTCGTCCGTCCGGCGCCAGCGCCGCCCCGAGCCCAGCTACCTCCAAGAGATGGGCGTGGGCTTCCGGGCTCGGAGGCTGCTTCAGAGCCAGTTGCGCTCGCTCTTCCACTTCCCGCAGCCGTCCGCACGCAAGTCTCAGTTCCAAGAAGCGCGGTAGGACCGAGGCATCCTCCAGGTAGGGCTCGAGCGCGCGGGCCGCCTCCCGCAACTTTCCGAAACTTCGCCATTTGCCGGCCCGAAATAGGGCCTGGTCACGCGGCGAGGGGGCGGGCGCGGACGGTCGATCGAGCGGATCGGCGGCTCGCACGTGTTCGATCACGTAGCGCGCCGCCAGTTGATCCGGGCTCCTCACGAACAGCGCCAGTTGTCCCTGACGGTCCAGAGCATCGAGGGAGTCACTCCCCGGCCAGACCTCCAGGCTCAGGAATCGAAACTCCCGGAGCCACGCCTCCGCCTCCTCGAAGGAAGAGGCGACTCCCACCAGCACGAGGTCCTTTGGGGTCTTTTCCGGGCCGGCGGCCAGGCGTGTGCCAAAAACCTCAATCGGCGGTTCGATCAGACCCTCGGCGTAAACCACCCGGTCGTCGGAGAGGAGAGGCAAGCCGCAGGGACGGCACCCGGCGCGCTTCGACTCGGTTTCGTTCCCGCACTGCGGGCAGAAATGCACGATTTGGGTCTGATCGAACAGGTCCAAGAGGGGGTCGATCAGAGGTTCGGCACGTCGCCGCTCGGGTGTGCGCTCCTCGAGATCCAAAGGGGCCCCGCAGAGAGGACACCGTTTGGCGCCGAGCTTCCAAGTCGAATCGCACTTCGGGCAGCGGACCATGTCGGAGATGATGCGGAGCGATGGACCCAACAAAACCCCCGATCCAAGGATCGCCGCCGAGCCTGGCCCTCCAATTCGCCATCGGGCTCCTGCTCCTCTTCGCGACCACCCTGGCTTCGCTCCCGGCGCTGGCCGGGGAATGGGTGCGGGACGACGTCCTGTACGTCATCGCCAACGCGCCGGTGACCTCTCCCACTCCCGCCGCGGAGTACTGGACCCGGCCGTTCCAGCCGGAGTCCGATCTCGGACTCTGGCGACCCATCACGACCCTGTCGTTGCGACTGGATTTCCTCCTCAGTCACCACTGGTTCGGGCACGGCTTGGACTCCCGGATCTTCCACGTCACCAACGTGCTGTGGACCACCGTAGCCGGACTCTTGCTTGCGGCTCTGCTGCGTCGACTCGGGGCCCAACCAATCGCAGCCGCGGTTGCGGGCGCGCTCTACTGCGTCCTGGCCGGAAAGAGTGAGGCCCTGCTTTGGGTCAGCGGACGCGCGGAGGTCCTCATGACGGCCTTCGCGCTGCTGGCGCTGGTTGCGGCATCGGGGCGCAGTCTCGCAAGCGCAGGCCTCGCGACGGTCGCCGCCGGCCTCGCGGCCGCATCCAAAGAACAGGGCTTCTTGGTCCCGCTGCTCATCCTCGCCTGGCCACGCCCCTGGAAACACCGGCTTCTCATGGGATTGGGCCCGGGGCTTCTGCTCGTCGGCTTGTTCGCCCTCCGCTCGATGGCTCTAGGGGGGGCACTTGGTCCTGGCGGAGCGAACCAGGTCTTGGCCGACGCCACCTTGCTTGAGCGCGCCAAGGCCGCCCTGGGGTGGTTCGGCGACGCGATACGCCTACTCGTTTTTCCCCATCCTCTCCTGAACGAGTACGACGAACCGAGTCGGAGTGCGCTGGCGGCGTGGCCGTGGCTCGGCGTCGCCTGCGGGGTCGGTCTCGTCTATCTGGCCATCCGGCATCCGCGCGCCCGCTTCGGTCTCGCCATTCTGGTGGCCCCGCTCATTCCGGTTCTCAATCTCCTCTACCGGACCGGGGAGCCGTTTGCCGAGCGGTTCTTGGCCTTGCCCGCGGCCGGCTTTGTGCTCGTCCTCTCGCGGTTCCTGCGGCAAAGCTCCGCGCGATGGCCGGTGTGGCTCCTGTTGGTCCTTGCTCTGGGACATGGATGGAGGACTCATCACCGGGCCTACGACTTCCGCACCGAAGAGAACCTCGCTCGGGCGCAGCTCCTCGACGCTCCGAACTCAGCCGGAGGTCAGGTGCTCTTCGGCAAAGCCCTGCTCATGAGCGCGGAGGACATGGAGAGCACCGACGACTTCGGGCGCCGCGAACGGCGGGCCGCGGCGCGAGTCGCCTTCGAAACCGCGCACCAGCTCCGGCCCGACTCGGCGCTGTTCGCCCTGAATTTGGCCCAATTCTGCATGGAGGAGGCTCGCCCTCGCGACCCTCAAGGCAGCTTCGATTGGGCGCTTCTGAAGGTGGCCGAGGACGCGGCGGAAAACGCCGCCATCGCGGACGCCCGACTCGCTGAGCCCTGGCTCTTGCGAGCCCAAATCGCGCTGGCTCGAGGGCAAAAGCCGGTCGCCCTCGGCCACTTGGAGCGCGCGATCGCGAACGACTCGCGCGCCCTGGGCGCCCATCTGTTCCGCATCAGCCTTTTGGACTCCGCAACCCCAGCCAGTGCCCAGGCGCGCCAGGCCTTTCTCCAGGTCGTCGAGCGCCTCCGCGAGACCCGACCGTTCGACGGCAAACTCGCGCTGCTCCTCGCCCAAGCCCGGCTTTGGAACGGAGATCAGCAGGGTGCCCGCGCGGCGGCTGCTTCAGCCACCGCCGTCGCGCGGGCCCCCCACCAAATCGCCGAGACCGCCCTGAAACGGGCCGACCTGGAGCGGGCGACCGGTCGTGAATCCGAAGCGCGGGCAATCCTGCAAGCCGCACATGACCGCTTGATGGAACTACGAGGGGCCGCAGTGGTGCGGTTCGACCTCGAACTCGCACTGTCCGCCGTCCTCCGCGCGCGGGGGGATCTGGACGGGAGCCGCGCCGCGTACGTGCAGGCGCGCGAATGGGCCACGACACCGGATCAGCATCGCCGCTTGCGCACGATCACGCCGCCCTGAGCTAGGCGGCGAGAGTCAGCTCTTCGGCGTGAGCCGCGCTACGATGTCGATCTCGACCCGGGCCCCCTTGGGGAGGGCGGCGACCTGCACCGTCGAACGCGCTGGTGTGTGCCCGTCGAAGAAGCGCCCGTAGATCTCGTTCATGGCGGCGAAGTCCGAAAGATCCGCGAGGAACACGGTGCACTTCAGCACCTCGCGCGGGGACGATCCCGCCGCGAGCAGAACCGCCGCGAGGTTGGCAAGCACACGCTCCGTTTCGGCGACGATGCCACCCGTCACCAGAGTTTGAGTCACCGGAGAGAGGCCGATCTGCCCGCTCGTGTACACGTAGCCGTCGGCGATCACCGCTTGGGCGTAGGGCCCGATCGCGGCCGGGGCGGACGTGGTCTTGACGAGGTCGATCGTGGATTTCATGCGCTGGATTCCCGGGCGAGATGCTGTCGAATGGACTCCGCCACGTTGGCGGTCACAAAAGAGTCGAGGGGCCCCCCGCCCCTGGCGATTTCCTTGACCAGTCGGCTGGAAATCATGAGGTGCTCGGGGGCGGAAAACAGGCAGACGGTTTCGATGTGCGGCGCGAGGCGGCGGTTCGCGAGGGCCATCACCGATTCGCCCTCGGCGTCCTGACCCTGGCGGATCCCCCGGACCAAAATCCCGATGCGGCGGGCATCGCAGAAGTCCACGACGAGCCCCTCCAAGACCTCCGCCGTGACCCGCCCGGAGAGCTCGCCGAGTTCGGCGGCGAGCATGGCCACCCGCTCCGCGGCGGTGAACCAGGGGCGTTTGTCGGCGTTGGTTCCGACCGCGATCACCACCCGATCGAAGAGGTTGGCCGCCCGCCGGATGAGATCGAGGTGGCCTCGGGTGACCGGATCAAAACTGCCCGCAAAACATGCCGATCGAGACACGAGGTTCTCCCTCCCGAGCGGATGGACCAACGGGTGCACCCGGGATGGACCAGCATAGCGCGGGACCCACTCCCCACGTCGCGAACCGCGAAAAGGGCTGCGCCTCTTCCGCCCATCTCGGTCGAAGCCCGCTGTTAACTTCGGGGATCGCGCAGGAATCCCGCTTCGGGCGTTCCCGGGACGCGAGGACGAGCGCCGTGCGATATTACTTGACCTGCGCGATCGATTATGTGAACTCCAAGCCCCACTTGGGCACGGCGTACGAAAAGATCACCGCCGACGTGATCGCGCGCTACCAGCGAGCCCTGGGGAAAGACGTGCTCTTCCTCATGGGCAACGACGAACACAGCGTCAAGGTGGCGCAGGCGGCGAAGGAGCGCGGCCTCTCTCCCCTCGCCTGGTGCGACCAGATGGAGGCCGCGTTCAAGGCCGCCTGGACCGCGCTCGACGTCGCCCCCACCGATTTCATCCGCACCAGCGAGGAGCGCCACAAAGTCGCGGTGCGCGCGATGATCGAGCGGATCGAAAAGAAGGGGGATCTCTTCCAGAAGGACTATGAAGGCTGGTATTGCGTTGGCTGCGAGGCCTTCAAACGTCCGGAGGATCTCCAGGAAGGGAAGTGCCCCGAGCACACGAACCGCACTCCGCAGTGGCTGAAGGAGCGGAACTGGTTCTTCAATCTCCAGCGCTACCGCGACCCCCTCCAGGAATGGTTCGCGAGTCATCCCCAATTCTTGCGCCCGGAATCGCGGCGCAACGAACTCGGCAACGTGCTGGAGGGCGGACTCCAGGACATTTCCGTGTCCCGCTCGAGCGTTGATTGGGGAATTACATTCCCCAATGACCCGACCCAGGTGGTCTACGTTTGGTTCGACGCGCTCATCAATTACGTGTCCGCCACGGGTTGGCCCCACGACGAAGCGAAATTCGCCCGCTATTGGCCCGCCGACGTGCACCTCGTCGGCAAGGACATCACCCGTTTCCACGCCGTGATTTGGCCCGCCATGCTGATGGCCGCGGGGCTCGAACCGCCGAAGGCGGTCTTTGGTCACGGATTCGTGAATATGGCGGGCGGGCGTATGAGCAAAGACGCCGGCCGCGTCACCGATCCTTTGGAGCTCGCACGAATCTACGGCGCCGATGCCATCCGCTACTACCTCTGCGCCGAAGCTCCGTTCGGACAGGATCTGGAGTGGAGCGAGGAGCGCTTGCACGCCCGCATCAACGGAGACCTCGCCAATGCGCTCGGCAACCTGGCCTCGCGCACCCTCGGCATGATCGAGCGTTATCGACAGGGGTCGGTGGGCCCGAGGCCCGCCGCGTCGGCCCTGCTCGCCGAGGTGGCGGCCGCGCTGCCGCAGTATCGAGCCGCGATGGACGACCTCGACCTGCGAGGCGGACTGCGCACCGCGATGGATCTGGTCGCCAAAGCCAATCTGCACATCGACCGAACCCAGCCGTTTGTGCTCGCGAAGGACCCGAGTCGCGCGGGTGACCTGCAGATCGTTCTCGCCGAAGTGGCGAATCTCCTCGTAGTTGTCTCGAGGATGCTCTTCCCTTTCATGCCCAAGAAGAGCGCAGCCTTGCACCAAATGTTGACCGGACACGATCTCTCCGAATCGAACGCGATCGCCACCGCGCACGACGCCGGAATCGCGGCGGACCGGATCGTGGCCAAGGGCGCGGGTTTGTTTCCCAGACTTGATCCGAAGGCTCCGGCCTAGCCCCCCGCCGTGCGCTGGCCCCGCGGCATCTTCGTCAAGCTCGTGCTGGTCTTTCTTTTGATCGGCCTCCTCCCCTTCGCCATCATCGGGACCATCACCTACCACAAGGCGAAGGAGCGGATGACCGATACGGTCGTCGAGTACTGGCTCGTCCGCATCGCCCGCGAGACCGCGGTGGCTCTCGACCGCGAAGTGAGCGAGATGCGCGGTCTCGTGCGGTCCTGGGCCGACGACGGATTCTTGGCGGGGATGCTCGGGGAGCGCGAGCCGGATCCGTCCCGGGCCGACCTGAATGCGTCGGCGCTCGCCGAGTTCCTGGCTACGCGACTGAACTACCGCGAGGACTTGGATCTTCTCCTCCTTCTTGGGGGCGACGGGAAGATCCTCGCGGAGAGTTGGAACGACGCCGGGGTTTCCTCCAAGCTTCGCCCCGCCCGCCTCTTGGGACTCCGCATCGACGAGATCGTGGCGACCGAAGAGAGTGGCTGGTTGCTTTCCGCCCTGGATCCGACCGCGGAGTCGCTCCGCCAAAAGCGGGTGCCGGTGTCCAGCCGCGATTGGCACGTTTCTCCCCTCGTTCAGTTGGCCAAGAACGAATTGCCGTGGCGGCCCGAAGAGGGCTATCCCAAACTCGAGGGTGCTTACTCCCTGGGGTTTGCCGCTTCGATCCTCGACCACAATCGCAAGTCGGCGGTGGGAGCGCTGGTCGCGATCTTCAATTGGTCCAAGGTGCATGACGTCCTCGACCAAGTCGGGCAGCGGTTCGGCGACCCCGATGACCAGCGCACCGGGAATGTCCGTTACGGATCGGGATATCCGTTCCTGTTCGCGCAGGACGGGGACACCGTCATCGGGCACCACTATCGCGTGAATTTGGGCACGAGCCTCGCCCGGGATCACAACCTGCCATCGTTTCGGGAACGAATGTTGGCGGAGTCCTACGGAGCTTACCGCTACGAATACCCGCTCGGGACGCAGAAGATCTCCGGCTTTGCTCACACTGCTCCCCCGCTGCGCGAAGGCTTCGGATGGGTGGTGGGCGTGGGCATCAATCACGACCAGATCTACGCCGATGTCCGCGGCCTGTTCGAATTCCTCGTCGCCGCCGCGCTCCTGATTGCCGGATTTGTCATCCTGCTCGCCGCCGTGTTCAGTCATCGCCTGACGGAACCGATCACGCGCCTCATCGCCTACACGGAAGAAGTCGCGCGCGGCAATCTCGATGCCCGCGTGGATATCCGCACCAAGGACGAAATCGCCGTGCTCGCCGATTCGTTCAATCGGATGGCGGAGGACGTGAAAGAAACCAACCGGCGCCTCATCAAAGCCGAAAAGGACGCGGCCTGGAAGGAGATGGCGCGCCAGGTCGCCCACGAGATCAAGAATCCCCTCACTCCGATCGTGCTCTCCGCCCAACAGCTCCGGCAGGCGTGGGCCGATCGGCATCATCGCTTCGACGAAATCCTGAAGGACGGCGTCGCCACCATCATCGACCAGTCCGAAGCTCTGCGCAAAATCGCCGCCGACTTCGGCGCGTTTGCGACCTTCGCCAAGCGCGAACCTCGCGAAGAGTCGGCCAAAGCCCTCGTTCGCGCTGCTTACGACAGTTACCGAGCCCGTTCGGAGGGAAGCCGCATCAAACTCGAACTCGACGACCGCCTTCCCGAAGGCGTCCGAATCCTCGTCGACTCGAGCGAAATGAAACGAGTCTTCCTCAATCTTCTCAACAACGCCTTCGAAGCCCTCGAGGCCCAGGGCGGCACCGTCACTCTCCGGGCCACCCGGGAGTCCGGTCCCGTCGGCCCCGAAGCCCACATCGCCATCGCCGACGACGGCCCGGGCATTGCCCCCGAGGTTCGCTCCCGCCTCTTCGAACCCTACTTCAGCACCCGCACCCAAGGCACCGGCTTAGGCCTCGCCATCTGCAAACGCATCATCGAAGAGAGTGGCGGCCGCATCCACGTCACCAGCGAACCCAACTCCGGCGCCACCTTCACCCTCGCCCTCCCCGCCCTCATCGATCCCCCCACCCCAATCTGAACCCGAGCCCCGGTGGCGTGGGTGGGTCGCGTAGCCAAGGCACTCTACCCCAACAGCAGCGGCTACCCCCCTCACTCCTCCCTCAGCGCCCGCGGGCGAACGATTTACAGATCCTTGGTGCGCGTCCAGCTCAATCGGTATCCGAACGCCGATCCGGGATCGAGACAGATGCCCTGAAGCTTGAGGCGGAACGCCAGGGGTCAAGCCTGAAGTTTCCCGGGTTGATATGGCCTAACTCTTTGCGGGATCTCGGTTTCGAGACTCGTCTCGCCGACGTCGTCTGGATACATCGAACCCGCAAGGCCCAAGAGATCCAGGGTTTGTCGGACTAACTCACGCGAAGGCTCCCGGAGGGGAACAGCGGAAGCCGTCAGGAGAGCCAGAAATATGCGGCCCACTTGGTGCAATCATCTCCCCTTCGTTTTTCGTGTCCCCCGCGGAGCTAGGATAATAGGTAACCTCGCTCGGTGGCCAGGTGTCAGACGCCGAGACTCTCGCGCCCAAGCCTGAAAATCTCAGGGCGCCATGAAATTGAGCGGAGGCATGAACGCACCGCCAATTCCGGCTCGGCGCGCGAGGTCGAATATGTGCTCTCTTGCGAACCCGTAGAGAATTGCCGGGGCAATCGACTTCTTGGCTTGATCAATGCTGACGTCAGACGGTTCAGATATCGTGAGTGTTGCCGCAAACTCGGTCTTGCAGTTCCACAGCTTCGTTCCAGAGCAGATTCCGCTCACCCGAACCCATTGCCGCGCGTCAATGACGGTCGCGTCACCCGAATGTTCTTCATACTCGGTGTCGAGATCAAATTCCAACGAGCGTTCGCCTTCACCCGGTTCCACGAAATGACGTTCAAACTGGCAATTCACCAACCTCACGCCACTGATGCGAAGTCCTCGAGTCTCGGGAGGGCGACTCATGCGGCGATGCACCTCTCGCGAAAGCCTCCAAGTGAGAATGGGACATCTGCTTCAACCGGCAAGATGGTCCACTTGTCCTCGTTCTCGATCTCTGGATTTGCGCTGTAGGTCGTTGACCGGACCTTGGTGGCGTCGTCAACCCGGGCTTGGGCTGCTGCTACCCGCGATTCTTGAGGCTTAGCCACCGCATCAGCTACCACCACCAAGAGTTCGGCGAACTCCTCGTTGACCTCCAGCAAGATCTCGTCGACTTTTCGCACCATTCGATACAAATTGTCTGGCCAACCCCAAACATAGAGGCAATCTTCCTTGGTGCCTCCCATGTCGGGGTCGCACCCCGGCCCGATTTCCGCCCAGATGCCAACTTGGCCAAGTCTTGGCGCAACTTGATCCGTGATGATTTTTTTCTGTCGCGCGGTCAAGAGCATGGCAAAACCTCCATTTCTCTTAATAATTTCTCGGCATCCTGAAGTACATCCTTGAGATCACCGGGCCTAAAAGTCACGGACTGATAGTCAGCCGAGGTACGCTGCCCCCGGAGGCTGTTGAAAAGCTTCAACAGCTTCGGATCTTTGAGGACATCGATCGCTCTCACGGCTAGCTCATGGTGACTGAAGCCAATCTCGTGGCCCTCGCCACGCAAAATTCCCCTATCCAAGAGCTCGGAGAGCAAAAGCCCACCGCGCTGCATGAAGGCTACAGCTAACCCCTGAAGTACCGCGTAGAAAGCCCGGCTGATCCCGGCGTCGACATGAGAAGTGGTTCCCTGCGAGAGCCTTTCTGCGGCCTCCAGGCTAGCCCGGCACTTCGCCCGTAAGGCCTTCTCCAGCTGATCCGCGGTGTTAGCTCTTGGCATTTTTTGTTCGCCCTCACCATCCGTGCGCACTAACCGCACAGTAGCTGGGGGGCTGCTACGCAAAGCGTAGCAGCCCCCCAGCTACTATCAAGTGAAGCAAAACTCCAAGGTAATCGGAACCCATCTGAGCCGCGCTGCCAACCCCATCCGATGGCATCGATCGGGTCCTTACCCTCCCAACCGGCCCGCGCGAGAGTCTACCGACCGCCAGGGAGGGCTAATCCTGATTCGAGCCAGGCACGCGCCACCAGGCGCAGTTTTCCTAAGTCGCTTCAGATTCACAACTTAAGACAATACTGCAAGGCGTGCGAGTCAGTCGGTCAATTCCGCCGAGCCCTGCAAGTGGCATAGAATGAAAGACCGGAGCAGCGGCTGGTAATTTCGCTCCGCCCCTTCGTGAGGAACGCTGTGCCCACCTCCTCAACCACCCACGATCTCGTCGCGCCCGTGGCCCATCGCGGCCACTACAGCCTGATACAGTATTGTCCCGACGTCTCCCGCGCCGAGGTGGCCAACGTCGGCGTCCTCCTCTTCTGCCCGTCCCGGGCCTTCATCGAAGCCCGAAACCAATCTCGATGTCTCCCGCATCCACCGATTCTTCCCCGATTTCACGTTGAACAAGAAGCTGCTGGGAGCAACTCTGCGCGACGTGCCGGAGCGCGTACACGTCCGGCCACCCCATGGAAGCGGGCAGACGGTGACCCTTCCCGGTTG